>CAWFGL010000007.1:0-104493 GCA_963815335.1 uncultured Actinomycetota bacterium | reverse complement strand
CCCTCAACACCGAGGAGAACACCACCTTCGGCGTGTCCCGCCAGTTCCGCGCGAACTCGATCTGCGCAGGACTGGCGTCGGGCTGCTGGTCGCCGGTCGGCCAGTGGGCGCTCATGGCCTCCCACAGCCGGCGCCCGTACAGCGCGAGCCCCGTCAACGCTCCTGGTCGACCACCACTGGAACAGCTCGTCGCTGGGTATGCCCCAGCCGATATCGTCGCCGGGCGCAGCGACGTAGCCGTCCAGGCCTCGGGTTCATGCCGTAGATCAACGTCCGCATGGCGTCTGCCTCCGTTCCTGCCGTCAGGCCGTGCAGCTTCTCGGCGAAGAACTCCAGCACCGCGTCGACCGCCTCCTGCGAGCGGTGCTCGGTCACGGTCGAGTGCCGCGGCCCGGGCAGCTCGACCTTGATGAACGTGTCGCCGATCTCCTCGGTCAGCCGCTCGAACCGCTTGCCCGACGGCATGGGTCGCCCTTGGTAGCGCAGCCCCAGCACCTCGCAGCCCGCCGGCGGCGCGCTCCTTGACCCTCGCCAGGTCCGCGTCGGAGAGGTTGAGGTCGCGGGACCGCGACGGGCGTGACCGGCGAACGGCGTCGACGGCTGGGCCAGGACCGGGCGCGGCGACCGCGTCGTCGACCATCATCGCCAGCGCGAACCCGCCGGTGAAGCACATGCCGAGCGCGCCGACGCCGGGCCCGCCGAGCTCGGCGTGCAGCTCCCGGGCCAGGCTGCGCAGCCAGCCGGCGATCGGCGAGGTCTGCCGCGGTCGCGAGCTTGGTGAACTCCCTGGAGACGCACACCTGCCGCAGCGATCCCGCGACGGACAGCGGCGTTCATCGGCTTCCTCGGGCTCGCCGAACAGGTGCGGCATCACCACCGTGTAGCCGGCCGCGACGAGCTCCTCGCCGAACCCGATGACCGCGGGCGTCAGCCCGGGGATCTCGTGGATCACGATCACGCCCGGGCCCGCTGCCCTTGCGATAGGTCGGATGGCGTACGCCGCTCGCCCGGTGGTCGCCGAGGGTCCAGCTGTCGAGGAGGGCCATGCCGCGCAGTATCGCGGCTCTGCGAGGCGTGGCCGTCGGGCAGGCGATCGCCACGGCTGGACACGGTCCAGACCGGTCGCCAGGCCGAAGCGTGGCGCGGTCACGCGATTCGGGAACGGCCCGGGCAACGCTGAGTTACAAGGCCGTGAGTACGGTCCACGAATGGCCCACAGATTTCGCCGCCTATGCCCCTAGGGGTACGTCGCAACGGGCCTCTGACCTGCGGAAACGCTGGAAAAGTTACTCCGCTGAAGCCGGTTCTGAGTGGTCGCGGAAGGCCCGTGGAAGGCCCTATGTTTCTCGTGTCGAAAGTCGGGGGGGTCCGGCTTCAGAAACTTAGGGGTCAACAGGCATGAGCACATTTCCCACCACGGGGCGCGACGCCACCACCGAGGTCCTCCGCCGCGCCGAGACGAGCCGTCGCCGCGGATCAGCATCGTCGTGCCGGCACTCAACGAGGCGCTGAACCTGTCGGTCGTCCTGCCGCAGCTGCCCGAGGTCCACGAGGTCATCCTCGTCGACGGCGGCTCGGTCGACGGCACCGTCGCCGCCGCCCGCCGCGCGCTGCCCGGCATCATCACCGTCCTGCAGGCCCGCAAGGGCAAGGGCAACGCCCTGGCCGCCGGCTTCGCCCGGGTGACCGGCGACATCGTCGTGATGTTCGACGCCGACGGCTCCGCCGACCCGGACGAGATCGAGCGCTTCGTCAAGGCGCTGACCGACGGCGCCGACTTCGCCAAGGGCTCGCGCTTCACCGAGGGCGGCGGCTCCGCCGACATCACCCCGATCCGCCGGCTCGGCAACCTGTTCCTCAACGCGCTGTTCAACGTCGGCTTCAAGACGCCGCTACACGCGACCTCTGCTACGGCTACAACGCGTTCTGGGCGGACATGATCCCGCTGCTCGACCTGCCCGACCACACGCTGCCCGCGCCGGCGCCGACGGCAAGATGGCTGTGGGGCGACGGCTTCGAGATCGAGACCGTCATCAACTGCCGCTTCGCCGCTGCCGGTGCCCGGATCGCCGAGGTGCCGTCGGTCGAGAAGCTGCGGATGTTCGGCGAGTCCAACCTGCACGCCGTCTCCGACGGCCTGCGGGTCCTCAAGACGCTGCGTGACCGAGCGCCGCCGCGCCCGGTCCATCCGTCGGATGGAGCGCAAGCTGCGCCTCGACGCCGATGACGGTGCCGCTCGTCCGCACGCGGGACCAGTGACCGTCGACGCGGTCGCATCGCTGGAGGCCTGACGCACGCTGGCGCCTGAGGCCGCACCGGCGTGAAGTCGACTTCCCCCCACCGCGACGCCGGCCGAGACCTACAGCCTTCCGCCCGCTCTCCCGCAGACCCCCACGGGGCCGGGATCGACACGGAAAGCACCCGGGACTCGGCCGGTGTTGGTGTCTGCCTGCGTCGCGGGCACATCCCCGCGGGTCATGCTGGGTCGCGTGCGCGTCCTGTTCTCCTCGACGACCGGGTTCGGTCACGTCCTCCCGATGCTCCCGCTCGCCCGCGCGTTCCTGCGCCGCCGGCCACGACGTGCTCTGGGCGGCCGGGGAGCAGGTCCACCCGGTCCTGGAGGACGCGGGCATCCCGACCGTCGCGTGCGGGCCCACCGGCGTCGCGCTGACGCCCGGCTCCGGGGCGAGCGTGCTGCGGCCGGCCGCACAGATCGCTCCGCGCCGAGCGCGCGGCCTTCGTCTTCCCGCGGATGTTCGGCGAGGCGCTCGCCCCGCCGATGGCCGCCGACCTGCTCCCGATCGCCCGGGACTGGCGACCCGACCTGCTCATCCACGAGAACGGCGAGCTCGCCTCGCCCGCTGGTCGGCGCCGTGCTCGGCGTGCCCAGCCTGACCCACGCCTTCGGCGGTGCCGTGCCGGCGCGGCACCTCTCCGAGGCCGGTGAGCGACTCGCCGCCGATGTGGGCCGAGCACGGGCTCGAGGTGCCGCCGTACGCCGGCTGCTTCGAGTCCGCCTACCTCGACATCTGCCCTGCCTCGGTCCGGTCCGAGCCCGACGGACCACATCACCGACGTCCAGCCGCTGCGGCCGGTCGTCGCGGCGCCCGGCCGGACCGGCAGGAGCCGCCGCTGGTCTACGTGACGATGGGGACGGTCCAGAACCGCGCCCTCGACCTGGGTCCGCTGGTCGCGGCGCGTCGCCGACGCTGCCCGTCGACGGTCCTGGTCGCCGTCGGCCAGGACGGCGAGACCGGACCTCGGCGCCCAGCCGGCGAACGTCCGGGTCGAGCCGTGGGTCGACCAGGCACGGGTGCTGAGCGCGTGCGTCGGTCGTCGTCTCCCACGGCGGGTCGGGCACGTTCCTCGGTGCCCTGGCGCAGGGCGTCCCGCAGCTGTGCCTGCCGCAGGCCGCCGACCAGTTCCGCAACGCCGAGGGCGGGCGTCGCGCCGGAGCCGCCCTCGCGCTGATGCCGGCGCGAGATCTCGCCCGGGTCCGTGTCGCGGACGCGGTCGAGCAGCTGCTGGCGGACGACGACGATCCGTGCGCGAGCGCCGAGCGGGTCGCCGCCGAGATCGCCGCGATGCCGTCGCCGGAGCGACGTGGTGACCGACTGCTCGTGGAGCGGTACGGCCGCCTAGGCCAGCGTGAGCACGACGTCGCCGAGCACCGGCGCGCCGTCGCGCTCGCCGTCGGCCACGCGTGGCGGCGCCGACGATCCGGCCGTCCTCGCGCCAGCCGCGGACCCGGAGGTCTCGCCCGGGAAGACGACGCCGGCGAACTTCGCGCGCGAAGCCGCCGACCTGCGTCGGCGTCGCCGCCGAGCAGGGCGTCGGTGAGCTCGCGCAGCACGATGCCGTAGGAGCACAGCCCGTGCAGGATCGGCGCCGGGAAGCCGGCCGCCTTGGCGAACGCCGGGTCGGAGTGCAGCGGGTTGCGGTCGCCGCAGAGGCGGTAGAGCAGGGCCTGCTGCGGCGTGATCGGCGTACGTCGTCGTCGGCGTCGGGCGCGCGGTCCGGCAGCACGACCGGCTCGGAGCGTGCCGCGGTCGCCGCCCCAGCCGCCCTCGCCCGCGCACGAAGATCGAGGACCGGACGGTCCACAGCGCCTCGCCCGTCGTCGGACGTGGCGACGCCCTCCTGCCAGATCACCGCGGCCTTGCCCTTGTCCCAGACGTCGGTGAGCGTCGTGGTCAGGGTGGCGGTGCCGGACGTCGGGCAGCGGCGCGTGCACGGTGATCGACTGCGAGCCGTGCACGACCTGGCGCCAGGTTGATGTCGCAGCCGGGCAGGTCGAGCGGCGGCGGGTCGGTCTCGTGGAACGTCGGCGCGACCACGCCGAACGACGGCAGCACCTGCAGGCTCGGCTCGTCGGTCGTGCTCGGTCGTCAGCGCAGCACGGCCGGGTCGAGGTTGTCGCCCGGGCGGGAGCCCGCGCCGATGCCGAGGTGGTAGAGCAGGACGTCGCTCGACGACCACGTGAACGTGCTGGCTGCCGAGGTGCGGCGCCGATGGCGACGGTCGGGTCGATCGGCATCAGGCGGTCTCCTCGTCGGTCGAGCGCTGCTGCGACGTCCTACCGAGGCGGCGATGTCCTCGGCGGCCAGGTAGCCGAACGCGAGCGCGGGACCGATGGTGGCGCCGGGGCCGGCGTAGGTGTGGCCCATCACGGCGGACGACACGTTGCCGGCGGCGTACAGGCCCGGGATGACCGAGCCGTCGGGCCGCAGCACCCGGGCCCGCTCGTCGGTGACCAGGCCGCCCTTGGTGCCGAGGTCGCCGGGCACGATCTTGACCGCGTAGAACGGCGCCTGGTCGATGACGTGCAGCGACGGGTTCGGCTTCACGGTGGGGTCGGAGTAGTACTTGTCGTAGGCCGACTCGCCGCGGTGGAAGTCCTCGTCGACGCCGCGCGCCGGCGAAGCCGTTGAACCGCTCGAGCGTCGCCTCGCAGCGCCTCGGCCGGCACGTCGATCTCGGCGGCCAGCGCCTCGATCGATGGCGGCCTTCTTGACGGTGCCGTTCTTGTACCAGCGGCCCGGGAAGGGCTGGCGCGGCGTGAGCCCGGCGAAGAGGTAGCGGTTGCGGTAGCGCTGGTCGATGACCATCCACGACGGCACGTGGCCGACGCCGGTGGCCTCGCCGTCGTACATCGCGTGCACGGCCTCGACGTAGGGCAGCGCCTCGTTCATGTACCGCTCGCCGGCCTGGTTGACGATGATCGAGCCGGGCAGGTTGCGCTCGGCCAGGCAGAACCACGGGCCGTTGGGCAGCGGGATCGTCGGCCCCCACCAGGCGTCGTCGAGGAGGTCGGTCTCGGCGCCGGCCGCGATGCCGGCGAGGATGCCGCCGCCGGTGTTGAACTCCGAGCCGGTCGTCCAGTCGACCGAGGTCGGGTGCGGCTGGTACTTCTCGCGCATCTCGAGGTTCTTCTCGAAGCCGCCGCTGCCGAGGATCACGCCGCGACGGGCGCGGACGGTGCGCGTCTCGCCGTCGTGCGTGCACCTCGACGCCGACGACGCGGCCGTCCTCGAGCGCGAGGCCGGTGAGCTCGGTGTCGTAGTGCGACCGGGACGCTCGGCGTCGATGAGCCCCTTGCGCAGGCCGATCGCGATCGCGTTGCCCATCGCGAACATCCTGCGGCGCAGCAGCCAGGCTGACGACCCGCTTGAGCAGGACCTTGACCATCGTCGACCGGGCCGCGCCAGGTGCGCAGGCCGAGGCTGATCTTCCGGAAGTCGGCCTGCGTGACGATCATGTTGGCCGGCGCCTTGGTGTACTGCGGGTGCAGCCGGTCGAGCTCGTCGCCGAGGAAGCGCGCGTCCATCGGGACCGGCTCGCACGAGCGGCCCGCGGGCCGGCCGCCGGGCGCCTCCGGGTGGTAGTCGGCGTACTCCGGCACCCACTCGAACCGCAGCGGGGTGTTGGCGCTGGACGAAGTCGAGGACCTCGGGGCCGCGGTCGAGGTAGGTGTCGCGGCGGACCTTCGGGACGTCGTCGCCGACGATCGAGTCGAGGTAGAGCTTGGCCTGCGCCAGGTCGTCGGCGGAGACCTGGCCGGCCGCCTTGAGCGCGTAGTTGCCGGGCATCCAGACCCCGCCGCCGCTGCGCGCGGTGGAGCCGCCGAAGTAGCCGCTCTTCTCGAGCAGGACGTCGTCCAGGCCCTGCTTGCGCGGCGGCCAGCGCGGCGCACATCCCGGCGCCGCCGGCACCCACGACGACGACGTCGACCTCGTCCGGCAGAGGGCCGGGAGCCGGAGGGGCGCTCATGGCGCAAAACTGTAACAGGTTCTAGTATCGGCCCGTGACCTCCGGAGGACGCGATCTCGGCCGCCGTGGAGCGGCTGGCCACGGCCCTGGAGACCCGGGTCCCGTGCGCCGCGGTGCGCGACCTGATCGGCACCGACGACCTGCCGGCGGCGTACGCCGTGCAGCAGGGGCTGGTGCAGAAGCGGCTCGCCGGCGGGCGCGACCGTGGTCGGCCGCAAGATCGGCGCGACGTCCGAGGCGGTGCAGAACCAGCTCGGCGTCGACCAGCCGGACTTCGGCTACCTGCTCGACGAGATGGACGTCAGCGACGACGGCGCGGCCGGATCTCGATGCGCCGGCTGCGTGCAGCCGCGGGTCGAGGCGGAGGTCGCCTTCGTGCTGGCCGCGGACGTCGACCCGCCGACCGAGGACGAGATCACCGCTCGACGCTGGTCCGCGACGCGCGTCGAGCGTCGCGCTCCCGGCGCTGGAGATCGTCGACTCGCGGATCGAGAGCTGGGACATCAGGTTCACCGACACGGTCGCCGACAACGCCTCCAGCGGGCTCTACGTCGTCGGCCGCGAGGGCGTGCCGCTCGACGAGCTCGAGCCGCGGGACGTCGAGATGTCGCTGACCATCAACGGCGAGGTGCGCTCGACCGGCAACGGCGCCGCCTGCCTCGGCGACCCGCTGGAGGCGCTGCGCTGGCTCGCCGTCCAGTGCTACCGCTTCGGCGACCCGCTGCGGGCCGGCCACCTCGTCCTGTCCGGGGCGCTGGGCCCGTTCGTGCCGTTCGCGCCCGGTGACAAGGTGGAGGCGTCGATCAGCGGCTTCGAGACGCTCGACCGCAGAGTTCAAGGAGTAGACGATGACCAAGAGGACCGCCGCCATCGTCGGGCCCGGGCAACATCGGGACCGACCTCATGTACAAGCTGCTGCGCAGCCGAGGTGATCGAGCCGCGCTGGATGATCGGCGTCGACCCGTCGTCGGAGGGGCTCAAGCTGGCCGCCGACAAGGGGCTGGTCTCGACCCACGAGGGCGTCGACTGGCTGCTCAAGCAGGACGAGCTGCCCGACCTGATCTTCGAGGCCACCTCGGCCTACGTGCACCGCGAGTACGCGCCGCGCTACGAGGAGGCCGGCATCCGGGCGGTCGACCTGACGCCCGCCTCGGTCGGGCCCGCGGTCATCCCGCCGGTCAACGGCACCGAGCACCTCGGCGCGATGAACGTCAACATGATCACCTGCGGCGGCCAGGCCACGATCCCGATGGTCGCCGCGGTCTCGCGGGCGGCCACGGTGTCGTACGCCGAGATCGTCGCCTCGGTCTCGTCGGTCTCCGCCGGGCCCGGGCACCCGCGCCAACATCGACGAGTTCACCCGGACCACGGCGGCCGGCGTCGAGACGATCGGCGGCGCCGCCCGCGGCAAGGCGATCATCATCCTCAACCCGGCCGAGCCGCCGATGATCATGCGCGACACGATCTTCTGCGCCGTCCCGCCCGACGCCGACACCGACGCGATCGTCCAGTCGGTCTTCGCGATGGAGAAGGCGGTCCAGGAGTACGTCCCGGCTACCGGCTGCTCCAGGAGCCGCAGATCGACGAGCCGTCGGCCGCCACCCAGGGCCAGACCAAGGTCTCGATCTTCGTCGAGGTGGAGGGCGCCGGCGACTACCTGCCGCCGTACTCCGGCAACCTCGACATCATGACCGCCGCCGCCGCGCAGGTCGGCGAGAACATCGCGAGGAGCCATCGCGTGAGCCGACATCGACACCCTCGCCAGCGCACCTGGTCCGGCACCCACGGCGACGAGCCGTGGGGCAAGCTCGACCTCCGGCTCACCGACACCTGCCTGCGCGACGGGTCGCACCACAAGCGGCACCAGTTCACCGCGCAGGAGGTGCACGACATCGTCGAGGCGCTCGACAGCTCGGGCATCCCGGTCATCGAGGTGACCCACGGCGACGGCCTCGGCGGCTCGTCGTTCAACTACGGCTTCTCCAAGACGCCGGAGCAGGAGCTCATCAAGATCGCGGCCGAGACCGCGAAGCGCGCCAAGATCGCGTTCCTGATGCTCCCCGGCGTCGGCACCAAGGACGACATCCGGGCCGCGCAGGACAACGGCGGCCAGATCTGCCGGATCGCCACGCACTGCACCGAGGCCGACACCTCGATCCAGCACTTCGGGCTGGCCCGCGAGCTCGGCCTGGAGACCGTCGGCTTCCTGATGATGAGCCACACCCAGCCGCCCGAGGTGCTCGCCAAGCAGGCGCGGATCATGGTCGACGCCGGCTGCCAGTGCGTCTACGTCGTCGACTCGGCCGGCGCGCTGATCATGGAGCAGACCGCCGACCGGGTCGCCGCCGTCGTCGCCGAGATCGGCGACGTCGCCGACGTCGGCTTCCACGGCCACGAGAACCTCGGCCTCGGCGTCGCCAACACCGTCATCGCCGCCCGCGCGGGCGCCACCCAGATCGACGGCTCGGTCCGCCGCTTCGGCGCCGGCGCCGGCAACACGCCCGCTCGAGGCGTTCATCGGCGTCTGCGACAAGCTCGGCTGGACGACCGGCGTCGACTTCCTCGCAGATCGTCGACGCGTCCGAGGACGTCATCAAGCCGGCGATGCCCGAGGAGTGCCAGCTCGACCGGATGACGCTGATGATGGGCTACGCCGGCGTCTACTCGTCGTTCCTCAAGCACGCCGGCAACGCCGCCGACCGCTACGGCGTCTCCGGCGCCAAGATCCTGCTCGAGGCCGGCCGCCGCAAGCTGATCGGCGGCCAGGAGGACCAGCTCATCGACATCGCGCTGATGCTCAAGGCCGAGCAGGACAAGGAAGCCGCCAACTCCTAGCCCTACCAACGTCCTGGCCGGGTACATCTAGTTGTTGCCGAGTCCGCCCTTGTTGAGCAGGCTGCGGAGCCGGCTGCGGTATCGACGAGGTCGGCGTAGGTGAGCGAGACAGGGTCCCCGGTCGACCGGGTCAGTCCTCCGACAGACGTGAAGCGCTTCGCACCGAGCTCATCGAGCACGCGGCCACCGTGGAGCATCGAGTTGCGGACCACGGCCACCTCGACCGCACCCTGAGCTCCCGCGGCCTTGCACGTCCTCGCCAGGTCTTCGCGCTTCCTGCTCGAGCGAGCCGCGAGGCCGCCACTCGCTCGATGCCGCCGGCCCGTGCGCTTGCGTCGACGCCCAGCCATCGGCAGCGCCGCTCCCTGGTTAGTGGCCGTAGTAGTGGATCCAGGACCGAGGCAGTAGAGGGTCAGCTCGTCCTCGACCGCTGCGCAGGTGCTGGTTGAGCGCGAGACCGCGTACTCGACTCGCCCCGCGTCGACCGTCGTGACCGATGACCGCCTCGCGGTCGGCGATCTCGCAGCGGAGCGCCACGAGGTTGCTCTCCCTCGCGAACGGCGACGCGCGCGCTCTCGAGGACGAGCGCGTCACGTTCCCCGCACTCGCTCCACTGCAGCGTCATGTCGGCCAGTGTCGAGCGAGGGACGTCGCTTGTCAGCGCGATCGGCCGACGGGTCGTACCGCTGTGGCGGGCAGACTGACGGCCCAGGAGAGGGTCGTTCCAGCGGCGTGTCGGACGCGTCTGCCCTCACAGCGGAGCCGGGTTACGGGGCCCTTCTTCCACGCCCGGCACGACCAGCCCGGCCTCGTAGGCGAGCACCACCGCCTGGACCCGGTCGCGCAGGCCGAGCTTGCGCAGGATCGACGTCACGTGGGTCTTGACCGTGGCCTCGCCGACGAAGAGCGCGGCGCCGATCTCGACGTTGCTGAGGCCGCGGGCCAGCTCGCGAAGACCTCGCGCTCGCGTGCCGTCAGCTGCTCGAGCTCGTGCTCGCCGCTGGTCTGTGCGCGCGCGAACCGCTCCACGAGGCGCCGCGTCACGGCCTGGTCGACGAGCATGTCGCCACGGTGCGACCTGGCGGATCGCCTCGACGAGACGACCGCGAGGCGCGTCCTTGAGGAGGAAGCCCGACGCGCCGCTCGGTCGACCGCGCGGAAGACGTACTCGTCGAGGTCGAACGTGGTCAGGATCAGCACCTTGGCCGCGGTGCGGGCGACGACCTGACGGGTCGCCTCGATGCCGTCCATCCGCGGCATCCGCACGTCCATGACGACGACGTCGGGCGCGAGCCGGACCGCGGCCTCGACCGCCTCGACGCCGTCGGCGGCCGTCACCGACGACGCGACGTCGTCCTCGACGCCGAGGATCGCGGCGAAGCCGTCGCGCACCATCGCCTGGTCGTCGGCGACGAGCACGTCGATCACGTGGCGGCCTCCGCGGTCGGGATGCGTGGCGTGCACGCGGAAGCCACCGTCCGGTCCGGGCCCAGCGCGTGAACGCGCCGCCGACGAAGGCGACGCGCTCCGCCATGCCGGACAGACCGTGGCCCGCGGTCGGGCGCGTCGACCGCCGGGCCGTCGTCCTCGACGAGCACGTCGACCGACCCCGCGCCGTACGTCGAGCGTCACGTCGACGCCGGCGCCCGGCGGCGTGCCGGGCCGCGTTGGTCAAGGACTCCTGGACGATGCGGAACACGGCGAGCGCCACGACCGGGGCCACCGGCCGGGCGTCGCCGGCGACGTGGAGGGTGGCGCGCGACACCCGCCGCAGCGCGCGTCGTCGACCACGCGTGCCGAGCCGGCGAGGTCGAGCGCCTGCGGGTCGCCGTCGCTCTCCTCCTTCAGCACGCCGACGACCTGGCGCAGCTCGGCCAGCGCCTGCCGGGCCGCCTCCTCCACCGACGCGGACCGCCCGCCGGGCCGCGACGGGTCGCTGTCGAGGAGGGCGTCGGCGGCCTGGCTCTGCACCACGATCATCGAGACCCGGTGCGCGACGACGTCGTGCAGCTCGGACGCGATCCGGTGGCGTTCCGCCTCCGCGCCCTCGGCGGCCGCGTCGAGCCGCTGCCGCTCCGAGCGCCGTACGTCGTCGCTGCGTCGGCCCGACCAGCGGCGCCGGCGGCCCACGCGGCCCGAGCACGATGCCGACGAAGGCCTTGTCGGCGGCGTCGTCGCCCGAGCGTCGCCGCGCAGACCAGGACCGGCACGACGCCCGCGTAGCCGAGCGGACGGTCGCGTGAACCGGCCGAGCGAGTAGGCGACCACGAGCATGGCCGCGAGGTTGGCGAGTCCCTCGGGCGGTGTGTCGAGCCGGCCCAGCACTGCCGCCGCGGCCAGCGACGACGAGGCCCGCCGGCCACGGCGCGTACGGCGGAATGCCAGGGGGAGCGAGATGGCCAGGCTCAGCGCGCTCAGCGCCGGGCGCTGGACCAGGTCGGTGTCGGCGCCGGTGAGGTGCGGCGCCCAGATCTCGACCTGGAGCGCGAGCGTGAACGCGAGGGCGACCACCAGGTCGACGGCGTCGGGCCGCCGGTCGCGCGCCGCGTCCATGGCCCTGAACGTACTGACGCGCGGTCGGAGCGCGCCTCCGACCTGAGGGGGAGACGGATCAGCGGTCAGCCGGACGTGCGCGCGGGCCACGGACGCGCGACAGGCTCGGAGCCATGAAGATCATCAGTGCCCTCGTCATCGGCCAGCTCGTCGGACTGCTCGGCTGGTTCGACCCCCTGTTCATCCCGCTCGTCCTCGTCGGGCCCCTCGTCACCGGGCGATCGCCGCGTCACGTCGGGTCCCGCTGCTCCTGGTCGTGCTCACCTGGGCGAGCGCCGGCGTGAACATGATCTGGACCGACTACGTCGTCAACCGCGAGGACGTGGTCTTCCACGTGGTGGTGACGGTGATCGTGTCCTTGCTCGCCGGCGTCGGGTGGGGCGTCGTCGCGCTGGCCCGTCGGTCACTCGGCGTCGAGGTCCGGTGCCCACGCAGAGCCGTTGATGTGCGAGCCGCCGTCGACGAACAGCGTGTTGCCGGTCAGGTAGGAGCTGCCCTCGCTGGCCAGGAAGACCGCGACCGGGGCGATGTCGTCGTACGGGTCGCCCATGCGCAGCATCGGGTTGGCCTCGTCGGCGAGCGCCTCGAGCTCGGGGTACTCGCCGATGGCGCGGAAGAACGCCTGGCTCTTGGCGGCCGGCGCGATCGCGTTGACGGTGATGCCGGTCGGGGCCCACTCCCGGGCCGCGGTGCGGGTGAGCGCGCGGAGCGCCTCCTTGGCGGCGTTGTACTCCAGCGAGCCCATGTGGGCGTTCACGCCGTTGAGGCTGACCATGTTGACGACCCGGCCCCAGCCGCGCTCCTTCATGTGGGGGAGCGCGGCCTGCATCGCCCAGAACGGGCCGAGGTAGCCGACCTTCATCCCGTCGAGCAGCGCCTCGTCGGTCTTGCGCTCGAGGCGTCCGATCGAGCCGCCGCCCCAGGCGTTGTTCACGAGGATGTCGACGGCGCCGTACGCCGCGACGGTCGCGGCCACCGCGGCCTCGACCTGCTCGCGGACGGAGACGTCGCAGGCGACGAAGGTGCCGCCGATCGCGTCCGCCACCGCCTGCCCGGACGCCGCGTCGAACTCGGCGACCACGACCTTCGCCCCCTCGTCGGCGAACCGGCGTGCGATGCCCTCCCCGATGCCGGCGCCCGCCCCGGTGACCAGGGCGACCCGGCCCTCCAGCTGTCCGCTCACCACGTCTCTCCTCTCGCTCCCTTGGCCAGCAGGTCGCGCGCCTCGGCGGAGCCGTCGAGCGCGCGTGTCCTCCGGTCCTTGATCCGCCAGCCGTCGGCCCCGCGGCCGAGGTGGAAGTGGTTGGCGCCCGCTCGCCGGACGCTGAAGCCGCCGTCCCGGTGGCGGACGAGGATCGACTCGCACACCGCGACCGCGGAGTCCCCGTCGATCGTGACGGTGACCGGTCCGAGGAAGTGCGAGCACCCGCCCTCGATGAGGTGCTGGTGGCCCTCGCTGAGGACCATCGCCCGGACGTCCTCGCGGCTCGTCATCCGCCAGCCCTCGACGTCGTAGCTGCCGTCCTCGGCCCACAGGGCGGCCACGGCATCCGCCTCGCCGGCGTCGACCAGCGGGCCGTACGACGCCACGAGCCGGATGATCGCGAGCTCGTCCTCCAGGCGCTGGACGCGCTCCTCGAGACGGGCGAGCCGGTCGTCGGTCACTCCTGGCCTCCCCAGAGCTTCTGCATCATCCGGTGCACGCCCAGCACCACGTCGGCGCGGGACCGCTGGTTCTCCTCGCCGGCCAAGCGGACCGGGCCGTGCGGGAGGTGCGCCAGCCCTTCGCGGGCGACGTCCTCCGGGTCCGCGCCCTCGAAGCCCGGGACGTCGAGGTTGAGGCCGACCCGCTCCATCGCCGGGGTCCGGGTCACGCCCAGCACGAGCTCGAGCACGTCGACGCCGGAGTCGCGCAGCTCGACCCACAGCCCCTCGGCGAAGGTCTTGCCGAACGCCTTCACCCCGCCGTACACGGTGTGCCGGACCGAGCCGACCGAGCTCGCCTTGGACCCGACCAGCAGGATCCCGCCCCGCCCGCGGTCGCGCATCGGCCGGCCGAAGTGCTGCACCAGTGCGAGGGGTGCGGTGATGTTCAGGTCGATGACCTTCTGGAACTCCGCCAGGTCGCCGTCGAGGAACTCCTCACCGTGCGTGTTCGCACCGGCGTTGTAGATGAGCAGCCCCACGTCGATCGCCTCCGCTGCCGCGACGACGCGTGGCACCGCGTCCGCCTCCGTGAGGTCCACGGACAGCGTGCGCACCTCGACGCCGCGCTCGCGGCAGAGCGCCGCGGCCTCCTCGAGCTGCGGCGGCTTGCGGGCGAGCAGCAGGAGGTTGAACCCGTCATCGGCCAGCTGGGTCGCGAACGCGCGGCCCACGCCCTCCGAGCCGCCGGCGACCACCGCCCACGGCCCGTACCTCTCCACGTCGGTCACGCCTCGCACGGTAAGGCTCGGAGAGCGACATTTCTAGAGTTGATTCTAGTTTTCTGCGACCATGGCCCCATGCCCCGCCTGAGCGTCGCCCGGCCACCCGCGCGGCCGAGCACGGACGAGCAGCACGCCCGTCAGGAGCGGATGCTCCGGGCCGCGGCGCGGCTGGGCTCCCGGCTGCCGCTCGAGCGGGTCCAGATGTCCGAGGTCGCGGCCGAGGCGGACGTCGCCCTCGGCACGCTCTACCGCTACTACCCCTCCAAGCACCATCTCTTCGCCGGGCTGCTCATGACGCGGATGGCCGAGCTCGCGCCTCCGCAGGGCCGGGGAGCCGAGGCCGTCGCCGACCTGCTCGGCGACGCCTGCCGCGCTCTCCTCGCCCGGCCGCTGCTCGCCAGCGCGATGATCACCTCGGTCAACGTGGTCCGCGCCGGGCAGGGCGCCCAGGGCGAGACGACGCTGCGGGACCTGATCGCGCACGTGGCGGGCACCGACGACCTCGCCCTCGCCCGGATCGTCGAGCAGACGGCGTACGGCGTCCTCACCTGGGCCGCGGCCGGCGAGATCGCTCCCGGGCAGGCCGAAGCCGACGTCCGGCGGGCCTGTCTCCTGCTGCTCGCCTAGAAGTCGGCGGGGTTGACTGCCCCGTCGGTGTCAGTTCACGTGCACGAACAGAACGCCTGAGGTCTGGGTCCGGAGGACGCCGCGACCGGCCGGCGCGTCGGCAGGCACGCGGAACGTCCACGTCGCCTCGTCGTGGGCGTTCGCGTCAGCGACGCCCAGAGGCAGGCCCGCCGCGTCGGACTGCCTCTCCAGCAGCACCAGCTCGACGTCCTCCATCGGAGGCGTCGGCTCCGGCTGCTCCGTGGTGCAGCCGAGAGTGTCTCCTCCGCCGGTGTCGTCGCAGCCTTCGTGGAAGAAACGACCCTCGACCGTGACCTCCTGGCCGCGACGCAGCTCGACCGGCTGCTGCCTGCTGCCATGGTCGCCTCCGATGGTGAGCTCGGGTGCCACGCAGCCCGCGGCGGCCGGGCCGGACGGGAGCGGCGCCACGGCCAGGCCCACGAGCGCCATCAAAAGGGCTGCGAGGCGACGGGGCATGTGACACATGATGAGCCGGTGACCGATCCCAAGGAAACACTCATCACCTACCTGCAGTCCGCCCGGGACGCGCTGGTCTGGAAGGTCGAGGGACTGAGCGAGTACGACGCCCGCCGGCCGATGACCCCGACCGGGACCAACCTGCTCGGCCTGGTCAAGCACCTCGCCAGCATCGAGCTGGGCTACTTCGGCGACACGTTCGGCCGGCCGCACGGCATCGACCTGCCCTGGCACGCGGACGGGGCGGACATGAACGACGACCTGTTCCTGACCGCCGACGAGTCCCGCGAGTGGGTCCTGGACCTGTACCGGACCGCGTGGGCGCACGCGGCCGAGACGTTCGCCCAGCTCGAGCTGGACGCGCCGGGCAGGGTCCCGTGGTGGGGCGACGACGGCGACGTGACGCTGCACCAGGTCCTGGTCCACATGGTCGCCGAGACCCAGCGGCACGCGGGCCACGCCGACATCGTCCGTGAGCTGATCGACGGACGGGCGGGCCGCAAGGCGGAGGACCTGAACATGGACGCGTCGTACGACTGGCCGTCGTACGTCGCCCGGGTCGAGGCGGCCGCGACCGAGGCCGCCGGGACGGCGTAACAGGACCGACACGCGCTCGCATCGACAGGAAACTAGAACGTGTTCTAGTATCTAGACATCTCACACGTAGGAGGAGAGTGCGATGTCGCAAGCGGTGCTCGACGGGGTCCGTGACCTGCTGCCCACCATCCGGGAGCGGGCCGAGGAGGCCGAGCGGCTGAGGGTCGTCCCCGAGGCCAACATCAAGGAGCTCGAGGAGACCGGCTTCTTCCGTCTCCTCCAGCCCCGGCGCTTCGACGGGTTCGAGTCGAGCCCGATCGACTTCTACACCGCGGTCCGCGACATCGCGAGCGCGTGCGGCTCGACCGGCTGGGTCTCCAGCGTGGTCGGGGTGCACCCGTGGCAGGTCGCGCTCTTCGCCGACGAGGCGCAGCAGGCGGTGTGGGGCGAGGACACCAACACCCGCCTCAGCTCGTCGTACGCGCCGACCGGCAAGGCCACCATCGCCGACGGCGGCTACACCCTGTCCGGCAAGTGGAGCTTCTCCTCCGGCTGCGACCACTGCACCTGGGTGCTGCTCGGCGGCCTGGTGTTCAACGACGAGGGCAACGTCGTCGACTTCAAGACCTTCATGGTCCCGCGCAAGGACTACACGATCGTCGACGTCTGGAACGTCGTCGGCCTGCGCGGCACCGGCTCCAACGACATCGTGGTGGACGACGTGTTCATCCCCGAGGCGTTCACGCTCTCGATGGGCGAGACCGGCCAGTGCCGCGGCCCGGGCCAGGAGCAGAACACCTCCGACCTCTACAAGCTGCCGTTCCACTCGGTCTTCACCGGCACCATCACCACGCCGATCATCGGCATGGCGATGGGCGCGTACGCCGAGCACGTCGAGATGCAGCAGAAGCGCAGCCGCGCGGCGTACCTGGGTGAGAAGGCGTCGCTCGACCCGTTCGCCGCCGTGCGCATCGCCCGCGCCAGCTCGGAGATCGACGCCGCCTGGGCGTTGCTGACCAACAACATCCGCGAGGAGATGGACCACGTCGCCCGCGGCGAGAAGATCCCGCTCGGGCTCCGGCTCAAGGTCCGCCGCGACCAGGTCATCGGCAGCCAGCGCGCGATCGACGCGATCGACGAGCTCTTCGAGGCGTCCGGTGGCCGCGCCCTGGCCGAGGGCACGTACCTCCAGCGGGCGTGGCGCGACGCGCACGCCGGCCGGGTGCACGCGGCCAACGACCCCGAGCGCGCGCTGCAGATGTTCGGCGCCCACGAGTTCGGCCACAAGATCGACCCCGGGATGTACTAGATGTCGTTCGCCAAGGAGGACGTCAGGAAGTCCGCCAAGGCGGGCGACCTGACGCTCAACTACTACGAGGCCGGTCCGGACGCACCGACCGGCATCGGTGCCGACCTGCCGCTGCTGATGCTGCACGGCGGCGGCCCGGGCGCGTCGGCGTGGTCGAACTTCGGCTCGGCGCTGCCGCGGTTCGCCTCGTCGTTCCGCACCCTGCTCGTCGACCAGCCCGGGTTCGGCCAGTCCGACAAGCCGCCCGTGGTGGGGAACTACTTCCGGTTCTCGGCCGACCACGTCGTGGCGATGCTCGACGAGCTGGGCATCGACAAGGTGCACCTGCTCGGCAACAGCCTCGGCGGCGGTACGGCGGCGCGGCTGGCGATCGAGCACCCCGACCGCGTCGGCCGGCTGGTCCTCATGGGTCCCGGCGGGCTGTCGCTCAACCTGTTCCACGCCGACCCCACCGAGGGCGTCAAGCGGC
Source organism: uncultured Actinomycetota bacterium (assembly GCA_963815335.1). Classification (GTDB taxonomy): domain Bacteria; phylum Actinomycetota; class Actinomycetes; order Propionibacteriales; family Nocardioidaceae; genus Nocardioides. The sequence goes on along the minus strand of CAWFGL010000007.1, from coordinate 86,987 downwards.
TCATGGAGTTCAACGCGAGCCCCACCCGCGAGGCGCTGCGCGCGTTCATCTCGACGATGGTCGTCGACCAGGACCTCGTGACCGACGAGCTGGTCGAGGAGCGGTTCGCGGACGCCACGGCGCCCGGTGCGCACGAGGCGATGGTGTCGATGGGCATGTCCTTCTACCACCCCGAGTGGGCGGAGGACGGCATGCTCTGGCGGGACGCCCACCGGATCCGCACCCACACCCTGCTCACCTGGGGCCGCGAGGACCGCGTCAACCCGCTCGACGGCGCGATGGTCGCGCTCAAGGCGATCCCGAGGGCCACCCTGCACGTGTTCCCGCAGTGCGGGCACTGGGCCCAGATCGAGGCGGCCGACGAGTTCGCCGAGGTCGCCACGAGCTTCCTGGCTCGACACCGTGAACGATCGATGGGAGAGCGGTCATGATCGACATCAAGTCCATGGGCTACGTCCGCGTGGCCAGCACCGACCTGGAGGCGTGGAAGACCTTCGCCGGCAAGGTGCTGGGCCTCGCCGAGGGCCGCGGCCCGGATCCCGAGAACCAGTACTGGCGGATCGACCAGGTCTCGGCCCGGCTGGTCGTGTTCCCGTCCGACGTCGACCAGCTCGACTGCGTCGGCTGGGAGGTCGCCGACCCGCGGGCGCTGCAGGAGGCCCGCGAGCACCTCCAGAAGGCCGGCGTGGCATTCGAGGAGGGCACCGCGGACGAGCTCGGCGAGCGGCGCGTCCAGGAGCTGATCCGGTTCCGCGACCCGTGGGACAACGTCTTCGAGCTCTTCCACGGCATCACCTACGAGTCGCGACCGGTCGTCACGCCGTACGCCGCGAGGTTCGTGACCGGCGACCAGGGGATGGGCCACATCGTGCTGCCCGTGCTCGACGACGTGGAGGCCCTGGCGTTCTACACCGACGTCCTGGGCTTCCGCCTGCGCGACTCGATGAGCATGCCCGGCGAGTTCGTGGGCAAGGAGCCGGGCTCCAAGGTCTGGCTCCGGTTCCTCGGCGTGAACCCGCGGCACCACTCGCTGGCGTTCCTGCCGATGCCCAACCCGTCGAAGTGCGTGCACATCATGCTCGAGGTCGACGAGCTGGACCACGTGGGCCGCGCGCTCGAGCGGGTCCGCAAGCACAAGGCTCCTCTGTCCGCGACGCTCGGCCGGCACATGAACGACGAGATGATCTCGTTCTACGTGAGGTCGCCCGGCGGCTTCGACATCGAGTTCGGCACCGACGGCCTGACCGTCGAGGACGACCGCTGGGTCGCCCGCGAGTCCACGGCCGTCTCGTACTGGGGTCACGTCTTCGGCGGAGCCCAGTAGGACATAGCGTGAACCGCATGGAGGCCGAGATCCCCGAGGGCATGAAGCAGGACGCCCGCGAGACCTGGCCGAGCCACGACCTCATCGAGTCCTGGCTCGGTGACTCGATGTACGACTTCCAGCTGCGCCCGGGTGAGGACGTCGTCGTCGACGCGGACGACCCCGAGGCCGTCGCCGCCGCGCGCCTGTTCCGCGACGTGCTCGGGAGGTTCGCCTCCGGCGTCACCGTGGTGACCGCCATGAGCGGTGGCGTGCCCGTGGGCCTGACCTGCCAGTCGTTCTCGAGCGTGTCGCTCGACCCTCCGCTCGTGACCTTCATCCCGGCGAGGACCTCGCGCGCGTGGCCGATGATCCAGCGGTCCGGACGTTTCTGCGTGAACTTCCTCGCCGACGGGCAGGCGGAGCTCTCCAACCAGATGGCGAGCCGCAACGCCGACAAGTTCGCCGGCGTCGCGTGGACGCCCAGCGACCAGACCGGCTCGCCGGTCCTCGAGGGCACGCTGGGCTACGTCGACTGCCAGATCCACGCCGTCCACGAGGCCGGCGACCACTACATCGTGGTCGGCCGGGTGCTCGAGCTGGCGATCCCGGAACCCGGGGTCGAGAAGCCGCTCCTGTTCTTCCAGGGCAAGTACGACACCACCGCCGACTGACGGACCAGGCGACCTAGAGGTCCAGCCAGCGTCCGGGAGGCGCGTCGACGTTGACCGTCGGCACCCCGCCACCCGCCCGGGCGATCACGGCCACGCTCGGCTCGTCGAGCGGGTTGGACTCCCGGTGCACGGTCAGCGCGGGTACGTGGACGAAGTCGCCGGCCCGCGCGTCGACGTAGCCGTCGTGACCCTCGAACTCCAGCCGCAGCACGCCGCTGACGACGTAGAGGCTGCTCTCGTTCACGTCGTGGTGGTGCCAGCCGCTCACGGCGCCGGGAGCCGTCGTCACCCGTCCGGCCCAGAGCATCGGCAGCTCGAACGCCCGCTCCCGGAACATCCCGGAGGTGGGGTCGGCCTCCTCGAGGTCGTCGAAGCGGTAGACGCGGACCGGTGTCGTCACAGGTCGATCATGGCGCGGTGGGCATGAGCCTGGCCGAAGAGCTGCGACAGGGCGTGCGCGCGCTTGAACACCAGCTGGGCGTCGTGCTCCCAGGTGATCGCGATGCCCCCGTGCAGCTGGACGGTCTCCGCGGCGATCCGGTCCAGCGCGTCCGAGCAGTACGACTTCGCGACGTGCGCGAGCTGCTCGGCGTTGTCGGCGCCGGTGGACACGGCGTACGACGCCGCCCAGGACGCCGACCGGCACATCTCGAGCAGGACGAGCATGTCGGCCATCCGGTGCTTGAGCGCCTGGAACGACCCGATCTGGCGGCCGAACTGGATGCGCTCCTTGCTGTACTGCACGGTCATGTCGAGGGCCCGCGCCGCGCAGCCGGCCTGGAGCGCGGCGACGCCGACCGCCCCGACCAGCTCGGCCCGCGCCCTCGCGGCGGCTCCGTCGCCGATCCGGGTGCCGCCGGAGGCGTCGAGTGACCCGATCGGCATGCTCTGGTCCATCGAGACGCGTCCATCCGGGTCACTCGACGCCGCCGGGAGCTCCAGGAGGTCGTCACCGCGGACCGCGAGCAGGACCGTGGCCTGGCGCGCGAACGGCGTCGGGCCCTCGTCGAGCGAGACCGTCGCCACCTCACCGGCGGCGATGCGGGGGAGCAGGCGCTTCTTGGCCTCCTCGTCGGCACCGGCGAGGAGGGTCTCCGCCGCCACGAGCGAGGCGAGCAGCGGGGACGGCGCGAGCGACCGGCCGATCTCCTCGAGGGCGACCAGTGACTCGAACAGCGTGAAGCCGGCACCGTCGTACTCGTCGGGGATGCCGAGCGCCGCGACGCCGATCTGCTCGCAGAGGAGCTGCCACAGCGACTCGTCGTAGCCCGCGTCGGTCACGACGGACGCGCGGACGGCGCCGCTGTCGGCGCGCTTGGCGAGGAGCGAGCGGACGGTGGCCGCGAGCTCCTGCTGCTCGTCGCTGAACCCGAACTCCATCAGCCGACCAGCTCACGCAGCAGTGCCGCCCGGTGGAGCTGCGGCGTGCCCCACGCCCCGACCAGGGCGCGGATCTTGGTGAGCCAGATGCTCAGGTCGAACTCGGCGGTGTAGCCGATCGCGCCGTGCACCTGGAGGCCCGTGCGGGAGGCGAGGTACGCGGCGTCGCTGCAGGCCACCTTGGCGGCCGAGACGTCGCGCGCGTCGGTCGAGATGGCGGCGCCGAAGAGGAGCGGCCGGGCGAAGTCGAGCGCGATCCGGACGTCGGCGAGCTGGTGCTTGATCGCCTGGTACGACCCGATCTCGCGGCCGAACTGCTTGCGCTGCTTCACGTACGTCACCGAGTCGGCGAGCACCCGTTCGCCGGCGCCGAGCAGCTGGGCCGACGTCGCGAGGACCCCGAGGCCGAGCGCGCCGCGCAGCTCGGCGGCCGGGACCGGCTCGCCGGGGGTGACGGCGAACAGGTGCCGGGCACGGTCCACCGACCGGAACCGCTCGCCGACGGTCGCGGTGTGCACCTGGTCGTCCACGACCACGAACACCTCGGAGGCGACGTCCGCGTCGAGCGCGTACGGCACGTGCGGTGGCGCGGCCAGCGTGGCCACCGTGGCCGAGAGGTCGCGACCCAGGGCCAGCGGGAGCACGGCCGCCGACTCGACCCACGGACCGGGGACCGCGTGCCGGCCGAGCGCCTCGAACGCCACGCAGAGCTCGACGATCGTGTCCTCGCCGGCGAGGTCGGTCACTCCCTGCTGGGCGAGCCGGGACCACAGCGCGAGGCCGGGTTCGTGGTCGCCGTCCGCCCAGGCGCGGGCTGCCCCGGCGGTGTCGGACGTCGACAGCAGCGACTCGAGCGAGGCGGCGAAGTCCTTCTGGTCGGTGGTGAGCTCGAACCTCATCCGCTGCACCTCCCGCGGCAGGCCCAGGATCCGCTCGGCGACGATGTTGCGCTGGATCTCGTTGGTGCCGGCGTAGATCGGGCCGGACAGCGAGAACGTGTAGCCGTCCAGCCACCGCGACTCGACCTCGGCCTCGGCACCGCGCAGGTCGAGCGCCGTCTCGTGGAGGGCGATGTCGAGCTCGGACCAGAACACCTTGTTGACCGAGCCCGCGGCTCCCATGTCGCCGCCGTTCGCCAGGCGGGTGACCGTGCCCCACGTGTAGAGCCGGTAGGCCTGGGCCTTGATCCAGGCGTCGACGACGTCGTCGCCGAGCCGGGGGTCGGGCGACTCCTGGTAGAGGTCGACCAGCCGGTCCGCGGCCGCGCAGAACCGGCCGGGGGAGCGCAGCGAGAGGCCGCGCTCGTTGCCCGCCGTGCTCATCGCGACCGACCAGCCGTCGCCGACGCCGCCCAGCACGTCGGAGTCCGGCACGAAGACGTCCTCGAAGAACACCTCGGCGAACCCCGCCTCACCGTCGAGCTGGGCGATCGGCCGCACCGTCACCCCGTCCGCGTCGAGCGGGAACAGGAAGTACGTCAGCCCCCGGTGCCGCTGTGCCTCCGGATCGGAGCGGAACAGCCCGAAGCCCCAGTGCGCGTACGTCGCCCGCGAGGACCAGGTCTTCTGGCCGTTGAGCACCCAGCCGCCCCGCTCGTCGTCCCGCACCGCGGTCGACTTGAGGGACGCCAGGTCGGAGCCGGCCTCGGGCTCGGACCAGCACTGCGCCCAGATCCGCTCGCCGGACGCCATCGTCGGCAGGAGGCGGTCCTGCTGCTCCTGGGTGCCGTGGTCGAAGATGATCGGCGCCAGCAGGAAGATGCCGTTCTGGGAGACCCGGCCGGGCGCACCGGCGCGGTAGTACTCCTCCTCGAAGATCACCCACTCGATGAGCGAGGCCTCGCGGCCGTGGTACTCCTTCGGCCAGGACACGACGGACCACCTCGCCGCGGTGAGCCTGGCCTCCCACTCCTGGTGGAGCGCCCAGCCCTCTTCGGTGTCCATCGACGGCAGCGGCTCGGCCGGCACGTTTGCCGCCAGCCACTCCCGCGCCTCGGCCTGGAAGGCCAGCTCGCTCTCGGACAGGTCGAGATCCATCAGGCTCCTCGTAGTTCCGTCTTCAGGACCTTGCCGCCCAGGTTGCGCGGCAGCACGTCGACGAGCTCGACCTGCCGCGGCACCTTGAAGTTGGCCAGCTTGTCCTTGGCGTACGCGACGACGTCGTCGGGGGAGACCGAGCCGACCACGAACGCCTTGCCGACCTCGCCCATCCGCTCGTCGGGGACGCCGATCACGGCGACGTCGACGACGCCGTCCATCCTCATCAGCGCCTGCTCGACCTCGGCGGGGTAGACGTTGAAGCCGCCCGAGATGTACATGTCCTTGAGCCGGTCGGTGATCCGCAGGTTGCCGGCCTCGTCGAGCACGCCGATGTCGCCGGTGTGCAGCCAGCCGTCGGCGTCGATCGCCTCGGCGGTGGCGGCCTCGTCGTCGAGGTAGCCGAGCATCACGTGGTCGCCCCTGACGAGCAGCTCGCCCTCCGCGGAGATCCGCGTCTCCATCCCCGGGATCGCGCGCCCGCACGTGGTCGCGATCGTCTCGGCGGAGTCGCCCTCGCGGCACATCGTCACCACCACGGCCTCGGTCATCCCGAACGCGGTGACCACGTTGTCGATCGCCAGCTCGTCCCTCATCCGCTCGATCAGCACGACGGGTACGACGGCAGCACCCGTCACCGCGAGCCGGAGCGACGAGAGGTCGCGGTCGGAACGGCCGGGCGCGGCCAGGATCGACTGGTAGAGCGTCGGCGCGCCGGGGAAGACGGTGATCCGCTCGTCCTCGATCAGCTGCATCGTGGCCTCGACGTCGAACGTCGCCACCGGGTACAGCGTGCAGCCGGTCAGCAGCCCGACCACGATGCCGATCTTGTAGCCGAACGAGTGGAAGAACGGGTTCACCACCAGGTAGCGGTCGTCCTGGCGCACACCGCCCAGCTCGGCCCACGCGCGGGCGACGCCGATGGTCTGGCGGTGCGCGCTCATCGCGCCCTTGGACCTCCCGGTCGTGCCGGAGGTGAAGAGGATGTCGGCGACGTCGTCGGGGGACACCGGTGCGGGCTCGGCCGCAGCTGCCTCGCGCGCGACGAGGTCCTGCAGCGTCACGACCCGGTCGGTCACGCCCGAGTCCGCGAGCTCCGCGACCTGGTCCCGGCCGAGGAACCCGTCGTGCACGACGACCACGCGGGCGGCCGTGCGCTCGACGACGTCGGCGACCTCGGCTCCGACGTAGCGCGAGTTCACGGGGACGAGCACGCCGCCGGCGTACGACACCGCGAGCGCGGCGACGGCCCAGTCGATGCTGTTGGGGCCCCAGAGGACGACCCGGTCGCCGGTGGTCACGCCGAGGCCGGCGTAGGCGCCGGCCGTGCTCTCCACGCGGGCCAGCAGGTCGGCGTACGACAGGGTGGTCTCGCCCTCGACGTACGCCGGGTGCGCGCCGAACCGGTCCGCGGCGTCGCGGACCAGCGCGGGCAGGCTGTGCACCTGTGCGGCCAAACCAAGCATTTGCTTGGTAGCATAGCGGATGTGGACCTGACCTACTCCGCCGAGGACGAGGCCTTCCGGGCCGAGATCCGGGGCTGGCTCGAGGAGAACCTCGCCGGTGAGTGGGCGGAGCTCAAGGGCCTGGGGGGTCCCGGCAAGGACCACGAGGCGATCGAGGACCGGCTCGCCTGGAACCGCCACCTCGCCCAGCACGGCTGGTCCGGCGTCGGCTGGCCGGCCGAGCACGGCGGCCGCGGACTCAGCCTGTGGCAGCAGGTGATCTTCCACGAGGAGTACGCCCGCTCCAACGCCCCGGCGCGCGTGAACCACGTCGGCGAGGAGCTGCTCGCCCCGACGCTGATGGCGTTCGGCACGACCGAGCAGCAGGAGCGCTTCCTGCCCAGGATCCTGGCCGTCGAGGAGCTGTGGGCGCAGGGCTACTCCGAGCCGGACGCCGGCTCCGACCTGGCCAACGTGAAGACGAAGGCCGCCCTCGACGGCGGCGAGTGGGTGATCGACGGCCAGAAGGTGTGGACGTCCAACGCGCACTTCAGCGACTGGCTGTTCGTCATCGCCCGCACCGAGCCCGGCTCGCAGCGGCACCACGGGCTGTCGTTCCTGCTCGTCCCGATCGAGCAGGACGGCGTCGATGTCCGGCCCATCGAGCAGCTCACCGGCGGCTCGGAGTTCAACGAGGTCTTCCTGACCGGTGCCCGCACCGCCGCCGACCTGGTGGTCGGCGAGCCCGGCAAGGGCTGGGGCGTCGCGATGGGGCTGCTCGGTTTCGAGCGCGGCGTGTCGATCCTGGCCCAGCTGGTCGACTTCGACCGTGAGCTCGGTTCCCTGGTCGACCTGGCCAAGGGGAACGGCGCCGTCGACGACCCGATCCTGCGCGACCGGCTCGCGGGCCTGCGGGCCGAGCTGGAGGTGATGCGCTTCATGGCGCTGCGCAGCCTGTCCGGCGTCAAGGGCGGCGAGGACTCGTCCGCCGGCGGGGGAGCGGCGTCGATCTTCAAGCTCGCCTGGGCCGACTGGCACAAGCGCCTCGGCGAGGTGGCCATGGACGTCGTCGGCCCGGCCGGGCTGGTCGCCGGCGAGGGGTACGACCTCGACGAGTGGCAGCGGCTCTTCCTCTTCTCGCGCGCCGACAGCATCTACGGCGGCAGCGACGAGGTGCAGCGCAACATCCTGGCCGAGCGCGTGCTCGGTCTTCCCCGTGAGCCGAAGGGCGCCTGATGACCGCGCAGCGATCCGAGCAGCCGATCCCGGACTACGTGCCGGGACACGACCTGCTGAAGGGCAAGGTCGTGGTGGTCACCGCCGCGGCCGGGGCCGGCATCGGGGCGGCCGTCGTCCGACGCGCGCTCGAGGAGGGCGCGAAGGCGGTCGTCTTCAGCGACACCCACGAGCGCCGGCTCGCGGAGTACGAGGCGACCCTGGCCGAGGAGTTCGGCGCCGACCGCGTGAGCCAGCGCGTCTGCGACGTCACCGACGACGCCCAGGTCGCAGCGCTGCTCGACGCCGCGGACGAGTTCGGTGGCGTCGACATCATGATCAACAACGCCGGCCTCGGCGGGACGGCGAGCATCCTCGAGATGACCGACGACCAGTGGTCGAAGGTCCTCGACATCACCCTGACCGGCACGTTCCGCTGCGTCCGGGCGGCCGGCCAGCGCTTCGTCGACGCCGGAAAGAAGGGCGTCATCGTCAACAACGCCTCGGTCATCGGCTGGCGCGCCCAGGAGGGCCAGGCGCACTACGCCGCCGCCAAGGCCGGGGTGATGGCCCTGACCCGCTGTGCCGCGCTGGACCTCGCCCCGCACGGCATCCGGGTCAACGCGGTCAGCCCGAGCCTGGCGATGCACCCGTTCCTGGCCAAGGTCACCTCCGACGACCTGCTGCACGAGCTCAAGCAGCGCGAGGCGTTCGGTCGCGCGGCCGAGCCGTGGGAGGTCGCCAACGTCATGGTGTTCCTCGCCAGCGACTACGCGTCGTACATGACCGGCGAGGTCGTCGCCGTCTCGAGCCAGCAGGCCTGATGACCGCGGAACAGGTGGGTACTCGTCGCGAGGAGCTCCTCGCGATCGCGGCGCGCCTGTTCGCCGAGAAGGGGTTCCGCAACACGACCGTCCGCGACATCGCGGACGCCGCCGGGATCCTGTCGGGCAGCCTCTACCACCACTTCGACTCCAAGGAGTCGATGGTCGACGAGATCCTGTCGACGTTCCAGGAGGAGCTGTTCGGGCAGTACGACGAGATCCTGGCCGGCGACGCCGACCCGCTGGCCCAGCTCGAGCGGGCCGTGCTCGTCTCGTTCGAGGCGATCGACAAGCACCGCGACGAGGTCGCGATCTTCCAGAACGACGCGGCGTACCTGCTGACGTTCGAGCGGTTCGCCTACCTCGGCGACCGCAACCAGCAGTCGCGCGACGTCTGGCTGACGCTGCTCCGGAACGGCATCGCCGCGGGCGTCCTCCGCGACGACCTCGACGTCGAGCTCACCTACCGGTTCATCCGCGACACCATCTGGGTCGCGGTCTCCTGGTACCGCCCCGGCGGGCGCCGGACGCACACCGAGATCGCGAGGCAGTACCTCTCCATCCTGCTCGAAGGGATCCACCATGCCTGAGGCATACATCGTCGACGCCGTCCGGACGCCGGTGGGCAAGCGGGGTGGCGCGCTGGCCGCGGTGCACTCGGCCGACCTGGCCGCGCACTCGATCAGCGCGCTGATGAACCGCACCGGGGTGGACCCGGGTGCGGTCGACGACGTGATCCTCGGCTGCTGCGACACGATCGGCTCGCAGGCCGGCGACGTCGCGCGCACCGCGTGGCTGGTGGCCGGGCTGCCCGACCACGTGCCCGGCGTGACCATCGACCGGCAGTGCGGCTCGTCCCAGCAGGCGGTGCACTTCGCGGCCCAGGGCGTCATGTCCGGTACCCAGGACCTCGTCGTGGCCGGCGGGGTGCAGAACATGAGCGCCATCCCGATCTCGGCGGCGATGATCGTCGGCCAGCAGTACGGCTTCTCGACGCCGTTCGCCGAGTCGCCCGGCTGGCAGAGGCGGTTCGGCGACCAGGAGGTCAGCCAGTTCCGCTCGGCCGAGATGATCGCCGAGAAGTGGGACATCTCCCGCGAGGACATGGAGGCGTTCGCCCTCGCGTCGCACGACCGCGCGCGAGCCGCGATCGCCGAGGGCCGGTTCAAGAACGAGATCGAGGCCATCGAGGTGGACGGGGGGACCTTCGACACCGACCAGTGCCCGCGGGAGACCTCGCTGGAGAAGATGGCCGGACTCGAGCCCCTCGCGCCCGGCGGCCGGATCACGGCCGCCGTCGCCTCGCAGATCTGCGACGCGTCCTCCGCGATGCTGATCGCGTCCGAGCAGGCGGTACAGGACCACGGCCTCACGCCGCGGGCCCGCATCCACCACCTCTCGGTGACCGGCGACGACCCGGTCTGGATGCTCACCGGCCCGATCCGGGCCACGAAGCGGGCGCTCGAGAAGAGCGGCCTGACCGTCGACGACATCGACCTGTTCGAGTGCAACGAGGCGTTCGCCTCCGTCCCGCTGGCCTGGATGAAGGAGTGCGGCATCCCGCACGAGAAGGTCAACGTCAACGGCGGCGGCATCGCGCTCGGCCACCCGATCGGCGCCACCGGCACCCGCCTGATGGCCACGCTGCTCAACGAGCTGGAACGGACCGGCGGCCGCTACGGCCTCCAGACCATGTGCGAGGGCGGCGGCCAGGCCAACGTCACCGTCATCGAGCGGCTCTGACCCGTTCCATCACCTGGTGGAGTTGCACGACCTCGCAGTGCACCTTTTCGCAGACCGAGGGCATTGACGCCGATCTTGCGGCGGGATGAGAGTCACCTCGGATCTTCTCGGGACTCACTCGATCCAGCTGCTTGACCTGTCCTGGGCGGAGCCATCCCTTCATCCGCAGAACCAGGAGAGGTGACCGTGAAACGAATCGTCATCGGGGGCGCAACCATCGCCCTCGTCTCCGCGCTGACCGCGCTGGCACCCACAGGTGCCGCCGCCCAGGCGCCGGACTCCCGCCCGGGATCCACATCCCCAGGATCCCGTCCCTCCGCCGACGGCCGGGCCGACGCCGCCCGAGCCGCGGCGCAGCTCGTCGCCAGCAAGCCGGCGACCTTCAAGGCGAGCCGGCACGACCGGTTCCGCGCCGGGAAGGTCCTGTCGTCGGGCGGTCTCATGTACGTGCCTTACGAGCGCACGTACAAGGGCCTGCCGGTGATCGGTGGCGACTTCGTCATCGGCACCGACTCGCACGGCAAGGTGCTCAGCACCTCGGTGGCCCAGACCCGGGCCACGAGCGTGAAGAACATCCGCCCGACCGTCTCCAAGGCGACCGCCAAGAAGGTCTCCTCCCGCGGCGTCAAGAAGGCCAAGGCGAGGAAGACCCGCCTCGTCGTCCTCCAGCAGAAGCGCTCGGCGCTGGCCTGGGAGACCTGGGTGACCGGTCGCAAGCACGGCGAGCCCACCCGGCTCGCGGTGTACGTCGGCGCGCGCTCCGGCAAGCGGCTGCTCGCCAAGGAGCACGTGCTCAACGGCACCGGCAACGGCAACTGGGAGGGCAGCGGGCTCTCCATCCCGACGACCGGCTCCGGCACGTCGTTCTCGATGACGAACAGCAACGCCAGCACCCTGCGCTGCCAGAACTCCTCCGGCAACGCCACCTTCACCGGCACCGACGACACGTGGGGCAACGGCAGCGGCACCGACCGCGAGACCGGCTGCGTCGACGCGTTCTACTCGGCGGAGAAGATGCGCCAGATGATGTCGACGTGGCTCGGCCGCAACGGCATGAACGGCTCCGGCGGCTGGGTCCCGATCCGGGTCGGCCTGAACGACGTCAACGCCTACTACGACGGCACGCAGGTCCAGATCGGTCACCGCCAGGGCACCAACGAGTGGATCGCCTCGATGGACGTCGTCGCCCACGAGTTCGGCCACGGCGTCGACGACAGGACGCCCGGCGGCATCTCCGGAGGCGGCACCCAGGAGTTCGTGGGTGACACCTTCGGTGCGGCCACGGAGTACTTCGCCAACAACCCGGCAGACGCTCCCGACTTCCTGGTCGGCGAGGAGATCAACCTGGTCGGCCAGGGCCCGATCCGGAACATGTACAACCCGTCGGCCGTCGGCGACCCGAACTGCTACTCGAGCTCGGTCCCGAGCTCCGAGGTGCACGCGGCCGCCGGCCCGGGCAACCACTGGTTCTACCTGCTCTCGCAGGGCTCCAGCGGCTCCGGAGGAAGCCCGGCCAGCTCGACCTGCAACGGCTCGACGCTGACCGGCATCGGCATCCAGAAGTCCATGCAGATCATGTACAACGCGATGCTGCTGAAGACGACCTCGTCGTCGTACCTGAAGTACCGCACCTGGACGCTGACCGCGGCGAAGAACCTGACCCCGGGCAGCTGCACGGACTTCGCCAAGGTCAAGGCGGCGTGGGACGCGGTCTCGGTCCCGGCCCAGGCCGCCGACCCGACCTGCTCGGCGTCCGGCGGGGTCACCGTCACCAACCCGGGCAGCAGGTCCGGCACGGTGGGCACGGCGATCAGCTCGTTCACCCTGTCAGCCAGCGGGGGTACGGCGCCGTACACCTGGTCCGCGACCGGCCTCCCGGCCGGCGTGACCATCGGCTCGTCCACCGGCACCGTCTCGGGCACCCCGACCACCGCGGGCACGTACAACGTGACCGCGACGGCGACGGGCTCCGGCGGGTCCGGCTCCGGGGCGGCCACGTTCACCTTCACGGTGACCGGTGGCGGCTCGGGCAGCTGCACGTCGCCCGGCCAGAAGCTCGGCAACCCGGGCTTCGAGACCGGCTCGGCCGCACCGTGGTCGGCATCGGCCGGTGTCGTCGACAGCTCGGCCGGCCAGGCCGCGCACGGCGGCAGCTGGAAGGCGTGGCTCGACGGCTACGGCAGCACCCACACCGACTCGCTCAGCCAGTCGGTCACCATCCCGGCGGGCTGCAGCGCGACGCTGTCCTTCTGGGTGCACATCGACTCGGCGGAGACGACGACGTCGGTGCAGTACGACAAGCTCACGGTCAAGGCGGGCTCCACGACGCTCGCGACGTACTCCAACCTGAACAAGGCCTCGGGGTACGCGCAGAAGTCGTTCAACCTGTCCTCGTTCGCGGGCCAGACGGTGACGATCTCGTTCACCGGCACCGAGGACAGCTCGCTGCAGACGTCGTTCGTCATCGACGACACGGCACTGACGGTCAGCTGACCTGATCCCTCCCTCAGGAGCGGCCGTCACCGGGAATCCGGTGGCGGCCGCTCCGTCGCTGCAGCACAGTGCGGGCATGGAGATCGCGCGCATCGACCCCGAGGACGAGGCCGGCGCCGCGGCGTACGCCGAGGTCCGCAACGCGGCGTCCGACGTCGACGCGCCCTGGCTCCACCACTTCAGCGCCCGCAGCGTGCTGGCCGACATGACCCACGGCTGGGACGGCGAGCCGGACGTGCTGTTCCTCGGCGTCGAGGACGGGACGCCGGTGGGCGCGGGCCTGGTCTTCACCAGCGGCTACGACAACCTGCACCTCGCCTGGCTCGGCGTGAAGATCCACCCCGCGCACCGCCGGCGCGGGCTCGGTACGCAGCTGCTCGAGCGGATGGTCGAGGAGGCGAGGGCACTCGGCCGCACGTCGTTCGGCACGGACGCCTGGGAGGACGACGGTTTCGCCGCCTTCGCGGCCCGGCACGGCTTCGAGGTCAAGAGCAGGGCGATCAACCGGCGCCAGGTCGTCGCCGACCTCGACTGGGACGAGCTCGCCCAACGGTACGACGCGGCGCTGCCGTCCGCCGCCGACTACGAGCTGGTCCGCAGACTCGGGCCGACCCCCGAGGACGAGCTCGACGCGGTCGCTGACATGTCGGTCGCGATCAACGACGCCCCCACCGACGACCTCGACATCGAGGACGAGGTCTACTCCGCCGAGCGGATCCGGGGCTACGAGACCGCCCAGGAGGTCCGCGGCGGTCGGCTCTACCGGGTCTTCGCGCGCCACCGCACGACGGGCGACCTCGCCGGGCACACCGTCGTCGTCGTGGACGGCCACCACCCGCAGCACGCCGACCAGCACGACACGTCGGTCGTCGGTGCCCACCGTGGTCACCGGCTCGGGCTGCTGCTCAAGGCCGAGATGAACCTCTGGCTGCACGAGGCCGAGCCGCAGCTCGAGACCGTCGACACCTGGAACGCCGAGTCGAACGACCACATGATCGGCGTCAACGAGCTGCTCGGCTACCGGATCCTCGGCCGGGAGCACCAGTACCAGAAGTCGGACTAGGGGACCGCGTTCCGGTAGCGCTCGCCGACGGCGCGGATCTGCTCGACGAGCTCGGGCGGCTCGGTCACGTGGAAGTCCAGACCCAGCAGCCCGATGTAGACCGCGATCATCTCGACGCTGTCGGCCCCGGTCACGAGGACGCAGTGCTCGTCGTCCACGGTCTCGACCACCCCGACCGCCGGGTTGATCCGGGCCATCACGTCCTCGGCCGGTGCGTCGACGGCGATCCGGGCGTGCACGGTCCAGCCGGAGAACGCGACCTCGCGGAGCACGAACCCTGTGTAGTCCTCACCCGGCAGCGGGTGCGGCGTGAAGCGGCGCCCGCCGGGCCGACGGATCTGCATGAGGTCCAGCCGGTACGGCGCCCACGTGTCCGTCGCGGACTCCCGGGCCACCACCCACCACCGCCGTTGCCAGCTCACCAAGCGGTACGGCTCGAGCTGGTGCCGCACCCCACGGTGGTCGAAGCGCAGCTCCTCGCGGTCGCGGATCGCGGCCGCGACCTCGGCCACGAGAGCCGGGTCGACCACGGGGTCCTCGACGTTGGTGCCGGTGTTCTCGGGACCGGCCGTCACCGCCTCGCGCACCGCGTCGACCCGGCGGCGCAGCTTGTCCGGCAGCACGTGCTCGAGCTTGGCCAGCGCCTGCGCGCTGATCTCCTCGATGCCGGGCATCGCGGTGCCGGACCGGAGGCCGACGACGACCGCGACCGCCTCGTCCTCGTCGAGCAGCAGCGGGGGCAGCTTGCTCCCGGCGCCCAGGCGGTAGTGCCCACCGGGGCCGCGCACCGCCTCGACCGGGTAGCCGAGAGCGCGCAGCCGGTCGACGTCCTTGCGGACGGTACGGTCGGTCACGCCGAGTCGCCGGGCCAGCTCGGCCCCCGTCCAGTCGGACCTGGACTGGAGCAGGCCGAGCAGCGCGAGCAGTCGCGCGGAGGTCTCCCACATGGCTGGAAATCTCTCGGATTATTAGGAACGAAGTGTTCCTGAACCGTTCCTAGCGTAGCTGTCATGACCACCACACAGCAGTCCGACATCCGCCCCTTCACCGTCGCCATCCCCGAGGCCGACCTCGCGGACCTCCAGAGCCGCCTCGCGAGCACCCGCCTCCCGCAGCCCGCCCCCGGCGACTCGTGGGACTACGGCACCCCGACGTCCTACCTCGCCGACATGGTCGAGCGCTGGAAGGCCTTCGACTGGCGGGCCCAGGAGGCCAGGATCAACGCCGTCCCGAACTTCACCACCGAGGTCGACGGCCAGACCATCCACTTCGTCCACGTCCGGTCGGCCAACGAGGAGGCGACGCCGCTCCTGCTCCTGCACACCTACCCGGGCTCGTTCGCGGAGTTCCTCGACCTGGTCCCGCTGCTCGCCGACGACTTCCACCTCGTCATCCCGTCGATGCCCGGCTTCGGGTTCAGCACGCCGGTCGTGGACGGCGGCTGGACGATGGACCGGGTCGCCCGGACGTACGACGTCCTGATGCGCCGGCTCGGCTACGACTCGTACGGCGCGCACGGCAGCGACGGCGGGGCGATGGTCGGCCGCGAGCTCGCGGTGCTGAACCCGGAGGGCTTCCTGGGCGCGCACGTCCTCCAGCTCTTCTCGTTCCCGTCGGGCGACCCGAGCGAGTTCGAGCAGTTCGGGCCGAAGGAGTACGCCGCCCTGGAGTTCATGGGCTGGTTCCAGTCCGTCGGCGGCTACAACTCGATGAACGGCACCCGGCCGCAGACCATCGCGGCCGCGCTGTCGGACTCGCCGGTCGGGCAGCTCGCCTACAACGAGCTGTTCGAGAACTTCGGGAACGGCACGAGCCTGGTGTCTCCCGAGCAGGTGCTCACCCAGGTCTCGCTCTACTGGCTGACCAACACCTCGGCCGGCGCGGTCCGCTACCACTACGCCGAGCAGCACCCGGCTCGCGAGACCGTGGTCAGCGAGGGCCGGATCGGCGTCGCGGTCTTCAAGGACGACTTCCAGACCATCCGGCCGCTGGCCGAGCGCGACAACACGAACATCGTGCACTGGACCGAGCACGACCGCGGCGGCCACTTCGCCGCGCTCGAGGTGCCCGAGCTGGTCGCCGAGGACCTGAAGGTGTTCTTCGGCTAGACCACGTACGACGAGGAGCGACGGAGCTCGTCGACCGCGCGGAGCACGATGCGGTCGATGAGCTCCTCGCACGTCGGCAGGTCGTCGATCACGCCGGCGACCTGACCGGACGCCAGCACCCCGGCGTTCGTGTCGCCCTCGACGAGGCCGGACCTGAGCATGGTCGGCGTGTTCGCCGCGAGCGCCATCTGGCCCAGGGTCCGGCCCTGGGTCTTCCTCATGGTCCGGCCGTCCTTGAGCAGGGCCGCCCAGGACATGCCGGAGTCCTTCTTGAACTCCAGCGTGCGCCGCATCGTCGGGCCGAGGCGCTTGATGGTCGAGCTCTGCTCGAGCGACTCGACCAGCTCCGTGCGCAGCATCCGGTGCGGCATGCCGTCGACCTTGGCGGTCACGACGGTGCCGTTCAGGTCGGTGTCCAGGTAGAGCTGCTTGACGGCCTCCGGCACGGCGGAGTCCTGGGTCAGCAGGAACCGGGTGCCCATGCCGACGCCCGCGGCGCCGTACGACAGCGCGGCGGCGAGGCCGCGGCCGTCGAAGAAGCCACCGGCCGCGACGACGGGGATGTCGACGGCGTCGAGCACGGTCGGCAGCAGCAGCGTGGTCGGCACCGGTCCGGTGTGGCCGCCGCCCTCGCCGCCCTGGATCATCACCGCGTCCGCACCCCAGCCGGCGACCTTGACCGCGTGCTTGGCCGCGCCGATCGACGGCATCACCACGATGCCGTGGTCCTTGAGCTTCTGGATCAGCTCCTGCTTGGGAGCCAGGGCGAAGGACGCGACCTTGACGCCGTGCTTGATCAGCAGGTCGCAGCGGGCCGGTGCGTCCGCGGCGTCGGCGCGGAGGTTCACGCCGAACGGCTGCGTGGTGCGGCTCTTCACGTCGAGGATCGCCCGCTCGAGCTCCTCGAACGACATCGTCGCGCTGGCCAGGATGCCGAGGCCGCCGGCGTTCGCGGTCCCGCTGACCAGCCGCGGGCCGGAGACCCAGCCCATGCCGGTCTGCACGACCGGGTGCCGGACGCCGGTGAGCTCGGTCAGCGGAGTCCTGATCAGCTGCTCAAGCATCCGCCGGGACCTCCTTGAAGCGCAGGCCCTTCGGGTCCAGCACCTCGCGGATGACGATGAGCTCCTCCATCGAGGGCTCACGCGACGTCGGCACGTCGGCGGGGAGGTCGAGCGCGAACCCGGTGTTCTCGACGACCTCGTCGACGGTCACTCCCGGGTGCACCGAGAGGAGCCGCACCGTGTCGTCGGGCCCGTTGACGTCGAAGACGCCGAGGTTGGACACGATCCGGTGGATGTCGTTGAAGCGGGAGGCGGCCGGTCCGGCCTGCTTGGCGAGCGCCGGCCCGACACCGGAGACGATGTCGACCTTCTCCACGAAGACGCGCGGGGAGTGCTTCGGCACCCAGTAGGACGTGCGGTTGTTGACCGTGTTGCCCGGTGCGCCGCGGCTCCCCAGGAGCTGCCGCTTCGGCTGGGCGAACGGGCCGATCGCCGAGATGTTCTGGTTGCCGTGCCGGTCGACCTGGGTCGCGCCCATCATCACGTGGCGCTTGCCGTAGGCGACCACGTCGAAGACCGCGCGGAACGGGATCCAACCCTCCACGACGTCCGCCTTCGCGAACAGCGGGGGAGTCCCGGCGAGGAACAGCGACTCGCCGTCGGAGATCACCAGGTCGGGGTTGCTGGTCAGGCGCGCGAGCCGGACACCGAGCATCGGCAGCATGCCCATCGGGCTGGCGAAGATCTCGCCGTCGTCCTTGAACGCGTCGGCGATCGCGGCGGCGCACACGTCGGCGCGAGTGGCGTCGCTCATGACTGCTCCTCCTGGAAGCTCTGGACGGCGGCCTGGTAGGCGGCCTCGTCGCCGGACAGGAAGCGCTCCTCGAACGCCGCCCAGTCCTCGTCGGTGCCGGACGCCGCGGCGGCGTAGGCCCTCTGGAACTTCTCGTCGCGCTCGTAGTCGGGCGTGCAGGTGGTGAAGTGCGCGCCGTTGGGCGTCTCGACGACGCCGGTGACCATCATCCGGCTGAGCAACAGCCGCTGGACCGGGGTGTCGACCGTGAGCCCGGCCGTGTCGACGACCTGCTCGACGGTGACGTACGCGCGGTCGGCGGCCATGCAGAACAGGTCGTCGAAGTACGGGTCCGGGCCGAGGTACGTCGCGTTGCCGTGCTGGTCGGCGCGGTTGAGGTGCACCAGGGCGACGTCGAGGTTCAGCGCCGGCACGGCGACCAGCTCTTCGCCGTCGTCGTACGGCGAGGTGACCGTCCTGATCCACGGGTTGTTGACCAGGACGTCGGAGCCGAGACCGGCGCGCATCGGCAGGAACGGCAGCCGCTGGGCGGCGGCGCGCAGGCCCGTCTGGAACATGCCCTCGTCGAGCTCGACGACCTCGGGGATGGTGCCCTCCTGGCGGGCCTTCTGGAAGTTCGGCTCGAGCGGGACCGTGTCGAGCGAGACGAACGCGTAGACGAGCTTCCTGACCTTGCCGGCGCGGACGAGCAGGCCGACGTCGGCCCCGCCCCAGCTCACCAGCGTCAGGTCCTTCAGGTCGGAGCGCAGGATCGCGCGGACCAGCGCCATCGGCTTGCGCCGCGGGCCCCAGCCGCCGATGCCGATCGTCATGCCGTCCTCGAGCTCGGCGACGACCTCGTCGATGGTCATCCGCTTGTCGCGGGGCTTGCTGCTCACGTGTCGGCCTTCTTGGTGCCTGCGAAGTCGTCGCGGAGCTCGTCGCTCACGCCCATCAGGTTGAGCTCGTAGGTGAACCCCTGCTCGAACCGGTAGCTCTTGTTCACGTCGACCGGGTCGATCCCGTTGAGCGCCTCCTTGGCGGCGCGGATCACCCGGGTGTCCTTGTCGGCGATGTCGGCGGCGATCCGCAGCGCGGCGTCGTCGAGCTCCTCGCGCGGCACGACCTCGTAGACCGAGCCGTGCTGCACGAGGTCGGCCGCCTTGATGGTGCGGGCCGTGAAGTAGAGGGTGCGCATCAGGTGCTGCGGGACGAGCCGGGCCATGTGCGTGGCCGCGCCGAGCGCCCCCTGCTTGACCTCGGGGACGCCGAAGTACGCGTCGTCGCTGGCGACCACGATGTCGCAGTTGCCGACCAGGCCGACGCCGCCGCCGACGCAGAAGCCGTTGACCGCGGCGATCACCGGGACCGAGCACTCGTAGACCGCCTTGAACGCGGCGAAGCAGCCCTTGTTGGCGCCGAGCAGCGCGTCGAAGCCCTCGGTGTTCTGCATCTCCTTGATGTCGACGCCGGCGTTGAAGCCCTTGCCCTCCGCGCGGAGGATCACGACCTTCGTGCCCAGGTCGGCGGACGCCTCGTCGAGGGCCGCGGCGACGTCGAACCAGCCCTGCACGGTCAGGGCGTTGACCGGGGGAGCGTCCATGGTGATGACGCGGATGCCGTCGGGGCGCAGCTCACTGGTGATGGGCACGGGGCCTCCACTCATACAAACCAAGCATTTGCTTGGTAGGGTAGCAGCATGGCGCTCGCCCTGGACCTGTCCGGCCGTGTCGTGCTGGTCACCGGCGGCACGCGCGGGATCGGTCGCGGCATCACCGAGGCGTTCCTCGCGTCCGGGGCCACCGTCGTCACCTGCTCCCGCTCCGAGGTCGAACCGGTCGCGGGTACGACGCACGTCGTCTGCGACGTCCGCGACCCCGACTCGGTGAGCGCGATGGTCGACGGGATCGTCGCCGCGCACGGCCGCCTCGACGTGCTGGTCAACAACGCCGGCGGCGCCCCGAGCACCGACGCCGCCACCGCCTCGCCGCGGTTCCACGACAAGATCGTCGGCCTCAACCTGCTCAGCCCGCTGCTCGTCGCGCAGGCCGCCAACGCGGTCATGCAGCAGCAGGAGCGGCGGCTCGATCGTCAACATCTCCTCGATCTCCGCGCACCGACCCGCTCCGACCATCGCGGCCTACGCCGCGGCGAAGGCCGGCCTCGACTCGCTGACCCGCTCGCTGGCGATGGAGTGGGGCCCGAAGGTCCGGGTCAACGCCATCGACGTCGGCCTGTGCCGGACCGAGCAGACCGACGACCACTACGGCGACGACGCCCGGGTGGCCGCGATCGAGGGCACCATCCCGCTCGGCCGGATGGCGACGCCGCTCGAGGTCGGCCACGTCGCCGTCTTCCTCGCCAGCGACCTGGCGTCGTACGTCTCCGGCGCCCGCGTCGCCTGCGACGGCGGCGGCGAGCCACCCGTCTTCCTGCACATCAACTGAGGAGCGTCCAGTGTCTGGTCTGTTGGAGGGTCGCGTCGCGATCGTCACCGGAGCGGGCCGCGGCATCGGCCGCGCCCACGCGCTCGAGCTGGCCTCCCACGGTGCGGCCGTCGTGGTCAACGACTACGGCGTCTCGCTGGCCGGCGAGGACAGTGGGGAGTCGCCCGCCGACGAGGTCGTCGCGGCGATCGAGGCAGCCGGTGGCCGGGCCGTCGCGAACGGCGCGGACGTCGCCGACTTCGCCGAGGCCGAGGCGATGGTCAGGCAGGCGATCGACACGTTCGGCGGTCTCGACATCCTCGTGAACAACGCCGGCTTCGTCCGCGACCGGATGCTCGTCAACACCTCCGAGGAGGAGTGGGACGCGGTGATCCGCGTGCACCTCAAGGGCCACTTCGCGCCGCTGCGGCACGCCGGCGCCTACTGGCGGGCTGAGGGCAAGGAGGGCCGCCAGCGCGCGGCGCGCGTGATCAACACGTCGTCCGGCGCGGGGCTCCAGGGCTCGGTCGGGCAGGCGACGTACTCCGCGGCGAAGGCGGGCATCGCCGGCCTCACCCTGGTCGCCGCCCAGGAGATGGGCCGCTACGGCGTCACCGTCAACGCGATCGCGCCGGTCGCGAAGACCCGGATGACCGAGGGCGCCTTCGACACGTCGGCGATGGCGCTGCCGGAGGACAACTCCCCGCTCGTCGCGTGGCTCGCCTCCGAGGAGGCCGGCGACGTGACCGGCCGCGTCTTCGAGATCGACGGCAGCGTGATCACCGTCGAGAACGGCTGGTCGCACGGCCCGTCGCGCGACGCGGGCGCTCGCTGGAGGGCCACCGAGGTCGGGGCCGCGATCAGGGACATCCTGGGGGAAGCCCCGACGCCGGAGCCGGTGTACGGCGCCTAGGCTCGCCGGTGTGAGAGGGACGCTCGCCGCGGTTGCCTGCGCGGCCCTGCTGCTGGCGAGCTGTCGCGACGCGGAGCCCGAGAGCGAGCCGGAGGCTGACCCCACGACCGCCCCGTCAGTCACTCCCTCGACCACGCCGTCACCGACCGCGACACCGGCGGAGCTCGGCTTCGACCCGAAGGTCCTGGACCGCGCTGGCGAAGCGAGCCCAGGACGCCGGCTCGACCTGCTTCCTGGTCGCGCGGAACGGCGAGGTGGCGGGGGAGTGGTACTGGAACGACGGCGCGCCCGACCAGCCGCAGGAGGTCTTCTCGGTCACCAAGTCGGTCACCAGCACGCTGGTGGGCATCGCCCAGGCGGACGGCGACCTCTCCGTCGAGGACCCGGCGTCGGACTACATCCCCGAGTGGCAGGGCACGCCGTCCGAGGCCGTGACCGTCCGCAACCTGCTGAGCAACGACAGCGGCCGCTTCTGGAGCACCGAGACGGACTACGGCGACCTCATCCAGGCGAAGGACCGGACGGCGTACGCCGATCGGTCTGGAGCAGGTCGCCGAGCCCGGCACGGTCTGGGCCTACAACAACGCCGCGATCCAGACGCTCGACGCGGTGATCCGCGACGCGACCGGCCAGGAGACCTACCAGTTCGCCGCGGACCGGCTCTTCGAGCCGCTCGGCATGACGAGCACCCGGATGACGCAGGACGCCAGCAAGAGCTCGACCCAGGCCTTCTTCGGGATGCAGTCGACCTGCCCGGACCTGGAGCGGTTCGGGCGGCTCTTCGCCCAGAAGGGCGAGTGGGACGGCGAGCAGCTCCTGCCGAGGGCGTGGGTGAAGGACGCGACGGGCGGGTCGTCCCAGGACCTGAACGCGGCGTACGGCCTGCTGTGGTGGGTCAACCGTTCCGGACCCCTGCGCGACCCCGTGGACGAGGAGAACCCCGGTCTCCCGCCGGGTGTGGCCGGCGTCGGCCAGCTCGTCCCCGGCGCGCCCGCCGGACATGTACGCCGCGCTCGGCTTCGGCGGCCAGGTCGTGCTCGTCGACCCCGGCAGCGGGACCGTCGTCGTCCGTCTCGGCACCCTGGGCGTCGGGGCGGCGGACGGTGCCGAGGCCTACTCGGTCGCCGACGCCGCCCGGGTCGTGACCGAGGCGCTCGTCGAGTAGGTGGGTCGGGCTAGATCCGCTCGATGAAGGTGCCGGTCGCCATCGCGCCGCCGGCGCACATCGAGATCAGCGCCGTCGACTGGTCGCGGCGCTCGAGCTCGTGCAGGGCGGTCGTGATCAGCCGGGTGCCGGTCGAGCCGACCGGGTGACCGAGCGCGATCGCGCCGCCGTTCACGTTGACCTTGTCCATGTCGACCTCGTGCATCTTCGCCCAGGACAGGACGACCGACGCGAACGCCTCGTTGACCTCGAACAGGTCGAAGTCGTCGATGGACATGCCGGTGCGGTCGAGCAGCTTCTGCGTCGCGTCGATCGGGCCGTCGAGGTGGTAGTACGGGTCGGACCCGACGAGCACGTGGTTGGCGATCCGGGCGCGCGGGGTGAGGCCGAGGGAGCGGGCCTTGTCCTCGTCCATGATCAGCACCGCGGACGCGCCGTCGGAGATCTGCGACGACGTGCCGGCGGTGTGCAGGCCGTCGGGCAGGACCGACTTGAGCTGGGCGAGACCCTCGAGGGTGGTGTCGCGCAGGCCCTGGTCGGCGTCGACGGTGCGGGTCTCGCCGGTGGGCTTGCCCTCCTCGTCGAGGACGGGCGCCTCCATCGCGAAGATCTCGCGCTTGAAGCGGCCCTCGTCGACGGCGACGCGCGCCTTCTGCTGCGAGGCGAGGCCGAACTCGTCGATGAACTCGCGGGTGAACCCACGGTTCCTGGCGATCCGGTCGGCCGCCTCGAACTGGTTGGGCATGTCGATGTCCCAGTCGTCCGGACGGGGGTCGCCGAGGCCGGGAGGCACGTTGCCGCCGAGCGGGATGCGGGACATCGACTCGACGCC
The DNA here is from genome assembly GCA_963815335.1 of uncultured Actinomycetota bacterium. Lineage (GTDB taxonomy): Bacteria > Actinomycetota > Actinomycetes > Propionibacteriales > Nocardioidaceae > Nocardioides. The sequence goes on along the minus strand of CAWFGL010000007.1, from coordinate 63,570 downwards.
GCAGGCGATGCCGACGTCGATGGTGCCCGCCGTGATCATGTCGTTGACCATGTGCGCCGCCTGCTGGCCGGAGCCGCACTGGGCGTCCACGACGGTGCCGGCGGTGTGCTGCGGCAGGCCCGCGTGCAGCCACGCCCGGCGCACGGTGCCGTTGGACTGCTCGCCGGCCTGGGTGACGATGCCGCCGACGACCTGCTCGACGAGGTTCGGGTCGACGCCCGAGCGACGCAGCACCTCCGCCTGGGCCTGGCCGAGCAGCACGGCGGGGTGCACGCCCGCGAGCCAGCCCTTGCGCTTGCCGAGGGGGGTGCGGACGGCGTCGATGATCACGGGGTTGCCCATGGCTCAAAACTAGAACACGTTCTACGCTGCGACAAGGGTGGGAGGCTTCCCTTCCGTACTCCGGGTATGTAACCTCGGGCACTAGAACGTGTTCCAGTTGTGAGGGAGATCCTGCGTGACCAGCACCGTCGAGCCCACCGTCGAGCTGCCGGCCGGCTTCGATCCGACCGACCCGGACGTGATGCAGGCGGGGGTGCCGCACCAGGAGCTGCTGACGCTGCGCCGGACGGCACCGGTCTCGTTCATCGAGCAGCCGCCGGCGTCCCGTGGGGGCTTCCCGGACCACGCCGGCTACTGGGCGCTGAGCAAGCACGCCGACGTCGCTGCCGTCTCCAAGGACTCCACGAACTTCTCGGCCTTCCAGGACGGCGTCATCATCCGCTTCAACCCGGAGATGGACCGCGAGGGAGTCGAGCAGACCCGGTTCCTGCTGATCAACCACGACGCGCCGGACCACACCAAGCTCCGCCAGATCGTCTCGCGCGCGTTCACGCCCCGGGCCATCGCCCAGCTGCACGAGGACCTCGAGCAGCGCGCCCACGACATCGTGAAGGCGGCCGTCGAGCGGGGCGAGGGCAACTTCGTCGAGGACGTCGCCGCCGAGCTGCCGCTCCAGGCGATCGCGAACCTGCTCGGCGTCCCGCTCGAGGACCGCGGCAAGCTCTTCGACTGGTCGAACCAGATGATGAGCTACGACGACCCGGAGGTGGAGGGCGACCAGGCCGTCGCCTTCATGGAGATCCTCGCCTACTCGATGGGCCTGGCCGAGGAGCGCCGCCAGCACCCGCAGGACGACATCATCTCCAAGCTCGTCAACGCCGAGGTGGGCCTGGCCGGCGAGGAGGGCGAGCGCGGCCTGACCGACGACGAGTTCGGCTTCTTCATGGTGCTGCTCGCGGTGGCCGGCAACGAGACCACCCGCAACGCGATCTCGCACGGCATGCACGCGTTCTTCCAGAACCCCGACCAGTGGGACCTCTACAAGCAGACCCGGCCGGCGACCGCCGCGGACGAGATCATCCGGTGGGCCACCCCGGTGACCGTGTTCCAGCGGACGGCGCTCAACGACCTCGAGATCGGCGGCGTGCCGATCGCCCAGGGCGATCGCGTGGGTCTTTACTACGCGAGTGCGAACTTCGACGAGGACGTGTTCGAGGACCCGTTCCGGTTCGACATCACGCGCGAGAACAACCCGCACCAGGCCTTCGGGGGCCACGGTGCGCACTACTGCATCGGCGCCAACCTGGCCCGCCTCGAGGTCAACCTGATCTTCCAGGCACTCGCCGAGCACGCGCCGGACATCCGTCAGCTCGGGGAGCCGCGCCGGTTGCGGCACGGCTGGATCAACGGCGTCAAGGACCTCCGGGTCGCGTACCGCTAACCCTCACCAAGGAGCACACCGAGTGACCACCGACATCCTCCCCGAGGGCTTCGACTTCACCGACCCGGACCTCAACTGGGACGCGATCCCGCACGAGCAGTACGCCGTGCTGCGCAAGACCGCGCCGGTGTTCTGGGTCGAGCAGCCGCCGGACTCCCGAGCCGGCATCGCCCCCGAGGCCGGCACCGGCTACTGGGCGGTGACCAAGCACGCCGACGTCTCCGCCGTGTCCAAGGACAGCAAGAACTGGTCGTCGTCGGAGAACGGCGCGATCATCCGGTACGGGAAGGAGATCACCCGCGACGACATCGAGCTGCAGCGCGTCATCCTGCTCAACCAGGACCCGCCGGAGCACACCGGCACCCGGCACATCATCAGCCGCGGGTTCACGCCGCGCGCGATCGGCGCGCTCGAGGACGTGATGACCGAGCGGGCCGTCCGCATCGTGAAGGAGGCGGCGGCGAAGGGCAGCGGTGACTTCGTCGAGGAGCTCGCGTCCGAGCTGCCGCTGCAGGCGATCGCCGAGCTGATCGGCGTACCGATGGAGGACCGCAAGAAGCTGTTCCACTGGTCCAACTCGATGCTCGCCAGCGAGGACCCCGACTTCGAGGGCGACCCGCAGGCGGCGGCGACCGAGCTGCTCGTCTACGCGATGGGCATGGCCGACGAGCGTCGCAAGCACCCGCAGGACGACATCATCACCAAGCTCATCAACGCCGACAAGGACGGCCGCGGTCTCAACGACGACGAGTTCGGCTACTTCGTGATGATGCTCGCCGTCGCGGGCAACGAGACGACGCGCAACGCGATCACGCACGGCATGCACGCGTTCCTGACCAACCCCGACCAGTGGAAGCTGTGGGTCGACGAGCGGCCCGACACGATGATCGACGAGGTCATCCGCTGGGCGAGCCCGATCATCGTGTTCCAGCGCACCGCCATCAACGACACGATGGTCGGCGACGTGCTCGTGAAGGCCGGCCAGCGGGTCGGGCTCTTCTACAGCAGCGCGAACTACGACGAGGACGTCTTCGAGGACCCGCACACGTTCGACATCCTGCGCGACCCCAACCCGCACCTCGCCTTCGGCGGGCACGGCGCGCACTACTGCATCGGCGCCAACCTGGCCCGCCAGGAGATCAAGCTGATCTTCAACGCGCTGGCCGACCACGTGCCGGACATCCACCTGGTGGCGGAGCCGCGCCGGCTGCGGCACGGCTGGGTCAACGGCATCAAGGAGATGCAGGTCGCGTACAGCTGACCAGCTTCCACCGGCTGGCCGGTGGATCAGTCCCGCGCCGTCAGGACCAGCGGGCCGTCGGGGGTGAGCGCGACGGTGTGCTCCATGTGAGCACCCCGCGAGCCGTCGGCGCTGCGCAGCGTCCAGCCGTCGGGGTCGGTGAAGATCTCGTCGGTGGTGTGCAGGAACCACGGCTCGATCGCGATCACGAGGCCGGCCTTGAGCTTGAGCCCGCGTCCGGCGCGGCCGTCGTTGGGGACGTGCGGGTCGCCGTGCATGGTGCGGCCGACCCCGTGCCCGCCGAACTGCAGGTTGACGCCGAGTCCGGCCTGGTGGGCGACCTCGCCGATCGCCCAGGAGATGTCACCGAGCCGGTTGCCGACCCGGGCCTGCGTCGATCCCGGCCGTCGAGGGCGTCCGCGGCGACCTGGATCAGCCGCAGGTCCTCCTCGCGCGGCGTGCCGACGACCACGCTGAGCGCGGAGTCGGCGACCCAGCCGTCCACGCTCGCGGCGAAGTCGACCGAGAGCAGGTCGCCGTCCTGGAGCGTGTAGTCGTGGGGGAGGCCGTGCAGCACCGCGTCGTTCACGGAGGTGCACAGCACCTTGCCGAAGGGCGACGCGCCGAACGACGGGTGGTAGTCGATGTAGCAGGACTCCGCGCCGCGCTCCTTGATCATCCGGTGGGCAAGAGCGTCGAGGTCGAGCAGGTTCACGCCCACGTCGGCCGCGTCCTGCAACGCCGACAGGACGTCGGCGACGAAGCGCCCGGCGGGCCGCATCTGCTCGATCTGCGCAGGGGTCCGGAGCTCGATCACGCGGGCAAGCCTATGGCCAGGTCCCGCCGCCCCAGGAATCGCCCTTGACTTCAACTTCGCTTCAAGTTGGAGCCTTGAGGACATGACCTCTCCTGTTGCTGTCATCACCGGTGCCTCCCAGGGCCTCGGCCTCGCGCTCGCGACCGAGCTGGCCTCCCGGGGCTGGACCCTCGTCCTCGACGCCCGGCGCGGCGACCTGCTCGCCGCGGCCACGGCCGGCCTCTCCGGCGGGCCGCACCCCGCCGTCGCCGGCGACGTCGCGGACCCGGCCCACCGTCGCGAGCTGGTCGACGTGGCCGCCGAGCTGGGCGGTGCGAGCCTGCTGGTCAACAACGCCAGCACGCTCGGGGCCAGCCCGCTCCCGGCGTTCGCCGACCTCGACCCGGCGACGTACCTGCGGCTGCTGGAGGTCAACCTGGTCGCGCCGCTCGCGCTGACGGCCGGGCTGCTGCCGCAGCTGCGCCGGAACTCCGGCGTCGTCCTCAACATCACGTCCGACGCCTCCGTCGAGGCGTACGAGACCTGGGGCGGGTACGGGTCGGCCAAGGCCGGGCTCGACCACGCCTCGCGGGTGCTGGCCGCCGAGGAGCCGCGGCTGCGGGTCTACGCCGTCGACCCCGGCGACATGCGAACCCAGATGCACCAGGACGCCTTCCCGGGCGAGGACATCTCGGACCGGCCCGAGCCGGAGACGGTGGTGCCCGCGCTGCTGGAGCTCGTCGCCGGCGACCTGCCCGGCGGCCGCTACCGAGCCTCGGAGCTCGTGCGGGACTCCTGGGAGGTGCCCGCGTGAGCGTCGTTCCCTCCGCCACGATCACGCCGGAGGCGCGCGGTCTGGCGCGCGACGAGGTCCGGCTGGCGGTCGTCACCCCTGGCGGGACCGAGCACACCGTCGCCTGGGAGCTGCCGCGCTGGCTGGAGCCGGGCGACCTCCTGGTCGTCAACACGAGCGCGACGCTGCCCGCCGCCGTCGACACGCCGTACGGCGCCGTGCACGTGTCGACCGAGCTCGACGACGGTGCCTGGGTGGTCGAGCTGCGCCGGGCCGACGGGCTGGGTCCGCGGACGCCGGCACCGGGCGAGGTCGTGACCCTGCCCGGGGGCCTGAAGCTCCGGGTCGACCGCCCGCACCCCGAGGGGCAGCAGCGACTGTGGCGCGCCACGACGCTGCCGCACGTGTGCCGGGTCGACTACCTGTTCACCCACGGCCGGCCGATCCGCTACTCCTACCTCCAGGGCGACGTCGCGCTCCAGGACCTGCAGAACGTCTACGCGTCGGTCCCGGGCAGCGCGGAGATGCCCAGCGCCGGCCGGCCGGTGAGCGCGGCCGTCCTGGTCGACCTGATGGCCGCCGGCGTCGTCGTGGCGCCGCTGGTGCTGCACACCGGGGTGGCGAGCCAGGAGTCGCACGAGCCGCCCCAGCCCGAGTGGTTCTCGATCCCCGCCACGACGGCCCGGCTGGTGAAGCTGACCAAGCAGAACGGCGGCCGGGTCGTCGCCGTCGGCACCACCGTCGTCCGCGCGCTGGAGACCGCGTCCACCGGGCAGGTCGAGGGCTGGACCGACCTGGTCCTCGGGCCCGAGCGCCCGGTGCGGGTCGTGGACGGGCTGCTCACGGGCCTCCACGAGCCCGAGGCGAGCCACCTGCGGCTCCTCGAGGCGGTCGCCGGCCGGCAGCTGGTCGACCGGGCGTACGCCGACGTCACCGGACCAGGAGCTCCGTCGTACCTCTGGCACGAGCTGGGGGACTCCATGCTCCTGCTGCCCTGAGGGTGGCCCTGGCTAGGCTCGAAGAGTGACCCTGACCGATCGCACGATCGCCGCCATCCGCCACACCCACGACCACCTCGCCGAGGTCGCGCGAGGCCTGACCGACGAGCAGCTGCGAGGGCAGAGCGGGGCGTCGGAGTGGACCGTCGCCGACGTCCTCTCCCACGTCGGCAGCGGCTCCGAGATCAACCGCTACACCCTGCAGAAGTCCCTGGGCGACGACAGCGCGACGCCGCCGAACGACGAGGTGTGGGACCGGTGGAACGCGCTGGCTCCGGCCGACCAGGCGACGGCGTTCGTCGACAGCAGCGCCGCGCTGGTCGAGCTGCTCGAGGGCCTGACCCCGGAGCAGCGGATGGGCACGATGGTCGATCTCGGCTTCCTGCCGCAGCCGGTGCCGCTGGCCACCGTCCTCGGGATGCGGATCAACGAGGTCGCCCTGCACGGCTGGGACGTCGACGTCGCGATCGACCCGGGCGCCGGGCTCACGGAGGAGTCGGCCGAGCTGGTGCTGGAGCACATGGCGAGCACGATGTCGTTCCTGCTCGGGTTCACCGGCAAGCCGTCCCTCGCGCCGACCCGGCTCGCGATGGGCACGCACACCCTGGTCGTCGACGACGACGGGATCCGGATGGCCGAGGGCGTCACCGATCCCAGCGCGACCTTCGCGGGACCCGTCGAGGCCGCCGTCAGGCTGCTCGCCGGCCGGCTCCCACCCGAGCACACACCGCCCGGCACCACGGTCGACGGCCACGTGTCCTTGGACGAGCTCCGCCTCGCCTTCCCGGGCTACTGACGTGGCGGTCTCCTGGACGCTCACGATCGACTGCCACGACGCCACGAAGCAGGCCGCGTTCTGGATCGAGGCGCTCGGGTACGCCCAGGCGCCGCCACCCGAGGGCTGGGACTCGTGGGAGGCCTGGATCCAGTCGTTCGGCCTCCCGGTCGAGGAGCTGGCCGACGGCGGCAAGATCGAGGACCCGGACGGCGTGCTGCCGAGCATCGGGTTCCTCAAGGTCCCGGAGGGCAAGGCGGTCAAGAACCGCCTGCACCTCGACCTCCAGGTCTCGGGCGGCCGGCACCTGCCGGCGGCCGAGCGCGAGGCGGCGATCCGCGAGTACGTCGCCAGGGTCGTGGCCCTGGGCGCGACCGTGTTCGACGAGGGTGACTACAACGGCGGGCTGGACCACGTCGTGATGCGGGACCCCGAGGGCAACGAGTTCTGCGTCGTCTGACCCTCGGCTAGGTGCGCAGCCACTCCCCGAGGTCGGCGTCGGTGAGGATCTGGCGCGCCTCGGTCTCTGCCTCGTCGGGGACGAGGATGCGCATCTGGAGCCAGTTGAGGCTGCCCTCGATCGAGCTCAGGTTGCGATCAGCGACGTGCACGGGGATGTCCGCCTGCTGCAGGAGTCCTTCGACGACCGAGATCAGGGCGACGTCGTTGGTGCGGATCAGCTCAGCCATGTCCGGTCCAACGCACGACGGTCCTCGTTAGTTGCCGGGCTTGTCCGCGCCGACGACCCACATCGCGAAGAACTGAGAGCCGCCGCCGTACGCGTGGCCCAGGGCCTTGCGCGCGCCGTCGACCTGGTGCTCGCCGGCCGCGCCGCGGACCTGGAGGGCGGCCTCGCCGAAGCGCAGCATGCCCGAAGCGCCGATCGGGTTCGACGAGAGCACGCCGCCCGACGCGTTGACCGGGAGCTTGCCGCCGATCGCGGTCTCGCCGGACTCGGTGAGCCGCCAGCCGCCGCCGTTGGCCTCCGCGAAGCCCAGGGACTCGAGCCACATCGGCTCGAACCACGAGAACGGCACGTAGATCTCCGCCGCGTCGATCTCGTCGATCGGGCTGGTGATGCCGGCCTGCTTCCAGAGGGCCGCGGCCGCGTCGCGGGACGCCTGCGGGTTGACCTGGTCGCGCTCGGCGGCGGTGGTCGCCTCGGAGCGCATCACGGTGCCGTGGATCCACGCCGGGTTGCTCGACCGGGCGGCCTCGTCCTCGCTGACGATGACCAGCGCACAGGCGCCGTCGGAGGACGGGCAGGTCTCGTCGTACCGGATCGGGTCCCACAGCATCTGCGAGGCGAGCACCGACTCCACGGTCGTGTCCGGGTTCTTGAGGTGCGCGTACGGGTTCTTCAGCGCGTTCTGCCGGTCCTTGGCCGCGACGATCGCGCCGATGTGGTTCGGGGCACCGGAGCGGCGGATGTACGAGCGGACGTGCGGGGCGAAGTAGCCACCGGCGCCGGCGTGCACCGGCATGTTGAACGGGATGCGGCACGGAGAGTGCCCACATCGCGTTGGACTCGGACTGCTTCTCGTAGGCGACGGTCAGGACCTTCTGGTGAACGCCCGCCTGGACGAGCGTCGCCGCCACGATCGCGGTGGACCCGCCGACCGAGCCGGCCGTGTGCACGCGGAGCAGCGGCTTGCCCACCGCGCCGATCGCGTCGGCCAGGAACAGCTCGGGCATCATCACGCCCTCGAACAGGTCCGGGGCCTTGCCGACCACGATCGCGTCGATCTCGTCGAGCGTCATCTGCGCGTCCTCGAGCGCGCGGTCGATCGCCTCCCGGAGCAGGCCGGACATCGAGACGTCCTCGCGCTTGGCGCGGTGGTGGGTCTGGCCGACGCCGATCACCGCGGCGTTGTGCTTCTTGCCGGGCATGTCAGCGACCTTCCATCGTGGCGACCAGGTTCTGCTGGAGGGCCGGGCCGCTCGTCGCGTGGGCCAGCACCTTGGTGGCCTGGCCCGACCAGATCTGCTTGGCGGCCTCGCCGACGCGGATGCCGCCGGCGGAGAACATCGGGTTGCTGGTCAGGGCACCGCCGGACGGGTTGATCCGGACGTCGTCGCCGAGACCCAGCTCGGTGCGCAGGATCAGCTCCTGGTGGCTGAACGGCGCGTGCAGCTCGGCCACCTCCACGCCGCTCAGGTCGAGCGCCGCGCCGGCGCGCTGGGTGCTGGGGGAGCGGGTCAGGTCGCGGGTGCCCATGCTGATCTGGTCGATGTAGTGCGAGAGACCCGTGATCCAGGCGGGACGCTCACGGACGTCGTTGGCCCGGCCTTCGGCGGCGAGCACGATGGCGGCCGCACCGTCGGTGACCGGCGAGCAGTCGTGCTTGCGCAGCGGGTCGGCGTACATCGGCCGGGCCAGCAGCTCGTCGACCGACGAGCCGCCCTTGCGGATCGCGTGCTCGTTGGACTCAGCGTCGGTGAGCGAGCGGTTCGCGACCTCGGCCATCGCCCGCTCGTCCCAGACGCCGGCGTCGATGCCGGCGCGCGCCTGCAGCCCGGCGAGCGACACGGTGTCCGGCCAGATCGGCGTCATCGTGTACGGCTCGAGCTGGAGCGAGAGCGTGCGGCGCAGGACGCCGGCCGAGCTCTTGCCGAACGCGTAGACCAGGGCGGTGTCGACCTCGCCGGTCTGGATCTTCAGCCAGGCCTCGTACATCGCCCAGGCCAGGTCCATCTCGACGTGCGACTCGTTCACGGGTGGGATGACGCCGATCGCGTCGACCGCCTGGACGAACGAGAAGGAACGGCCGGCGAGGTAGTCGGAGGATCCCGAGCACCAGAAGCCGATGTCCTGGCGGGTCCAGCCGGTCTGCTCGTAGCACTCGGCCAGGAGGGGGACCAGCAGCTCGACGCAGGTCGGGGACCCGTCGAACTCCTTCATCTGCTGCTGGGCGAAGCCAACGACGGCAACGTCTCTCACGATGTCTGACCAGGCCCTCTCAGAGGTGCTGCTTGTAGGTGTCGTACTCCGCGTCCGGCTCACCGGTCGGCGCGAAGTGGCTGATGTTCTCGATCGTGGTGCCCCACTCCTCGCGGGGCTTCCAGACCGCCTTGACCCGCATGCCCATCCGGACCTCGTCGGCCGGGATGTCGAGGATCAGGTGGAGGAGCGCGATGTCGGCGCCGTCGAGCAGGACGTACGCCGAGACGTACGGCGGGGTGATCCGCTGGCCCAGGAACGGCACGTTGACGATGCAGAACGTCGTGATCGTCCCGCTGTCGGAGAGCTCCACCTCCTCGCGGGTGGGCGTGCCGTCGGCCGGGCAGGCGCTGCGCGGCGGGATGTAGACCTTCTGGCAGGTCGGGCAGCGCTGGCCGACGAGCTTGCCCTCGGCGACCGAGCTGTAGAAGAGCGACTCCTCGGGCGAGGCGGCGTACACGTAGTCGAGCTCGATCGGGACGATGATCCCGGTGACCTGCTCGTCGCTCTCGTGGACGAGCGCGTCGAGGGTGGCCTCGCCGGTGTCCGGCACGAAGCAGGCGATGTCGGTGATGTGGCCGACGCGCTCCTCCTTCCACCGGATCTTCACCCGCATGCCCGTGTGCACCTGGTCGGGGCTGTCGACGTCGAGCGCGTGCAGCATCGGGGTGTCGGCACCGTCGAGGGTGACGAGAGCGAACGCGAAGGGCTTGTCGAGCGGCTGGCCCTTCACCGGCTCCGGCACCCAGGTCCAGCTGGTGACGACGCCCTGGCTCCCGACCTCGACGAAGTCGTCGATCTGCTGGTGGGTGACCGGGTCGTACTCGGGCGGGGGCACGACGACCTTGCCCTCCGACGTACGCCCGCCGACGACCTGGGCGTCACGCAGGCCGGTGAGGAACCGGCCCAGCACAGGGCCGGTGGAGCGGGTGTAGTCGAACGCTACGGTGATCGGCGCCGACAGGGTGCGAGACATGGACCCGAAACTAGAACACGTTCTAATATGTCGCAAGTGACGACACGAGGAGTTTCCGGATGAAGCTAGGTCTCCAGCTCGGCTACTGGCAGGCCCAGCCGCCCACCAACCACGCGGAGCTCGTCGCGGCGGCCGAGGAGTCCGGCTTCGACTCGATCTTCACGGCGGAGGCCTGGGGCTCCGACGCCTTCACGCCGCTCGCCTGGTGGGGCCGCGAGACCACCCGGGTCCGGCTCGGCACCTCGATCGTGCAGATGTCCGGCCGCTCGCCGACGTCCATCGCGATGCACGCCCTGACGCTCGACCACCTGTCGAACGGCCGGATGGTGCTCGGCATGGGCGTCAGCGGCCCGCAGGTGGTCGAGGGCTGGTACGGCCAGCCGTTCGGCAAGCCGCTGGCCCGGACCCGCGAGGTCGTCGACATCATCCGCCAGGTCCTGAGGCGCGAGGGGCCGGTGACGAACGACGGGCCGCACTACCCGCTGCCGTACGCCGGCGAGAACTCCGTCGGGCTGGGCAAGCCGCTCAAGCCGATCACCCACCCGCTGCGCCCGGACATCCCGATCTGGCTCGGCGCCGAGGGGCCCAAGAACGTCGCGCAGACCGCCGAGATCGCCGACGGCTGGATCCCGATCTTCTACACGCCCAAGTCGGCCGGGATGTACGGCCCGTGGCTCGACGAGGGGTTCGCCCGGGAGGGTGCGCGACGCACCCGCGACGACTTCGAGATCGCGGCGACCTGCCACGTCCAGATCGTCGAGGACGCGGACGAGAAGAAGCGGGTGATCGACGGGATGAAGCCGATCGTCGCCCTCTACATGGGCGGCATGGGCGCCAAGGACGCGAACTTCCACAAGCAGGTCTTCGAGCGGATGGGCTACGAGGAGATCACCGGCCGCGTCCAGGAGCTGTTCCTGGCCGGCGACCGCGAGGCCGCCACCGCCCTGATCCCCGACGAGCTCGTCGACGACATGCACATCATCGGCACCGAGGCCGAGGTCAAGGACACCGTCCAGGCCTGGGAGGGCACGGGCGTCACGACGCTGATGCTGTCCGCGCACTCGGGCGACGAGGTCAAGCGCATCGCCGAGGTCCTGGCCTGAGCGCGGACGAGCCGGAGGGCCTGCGCCTCGTCCGGGCCTTCATCGAGGGCCACGAGCCGCCGTCCCCGGTGGCCGAGCTCTTCGGCACCACGGTGACGGGTGCGTCGGTCGGCGAGGTGACCCTGACCTCGCGTCCCGGGCCCCAGGCGATGAGCCGGCGCGGCGGCGTCCACGGCGGCGTGCTGGCGACGTTCCTCGACACGGCCCTCGTGCTGGCCGCGCTCACCGCGGTGGAGAAGGTCCAGGTCTACTCGACCGTCGAGTTCTCGGTGCACTACCTCCGGCCCGTGCCGCCCGAGCTCGACGTGCTGGTCACCAGGGCCGAGCTGCTCAAGGCCGGTCGCCGCCTGTCGTTCGCCCAGGCCCGGGTGGAGTCCCCGGACGGAACGGTCTACGCGACCGCCACGGGGACCGTGGCGGTCGCGTAGGTCAGGCAGGGGCGCTCACAGGAGTCGCCCGCACACCGCCCAGACGTACGCCGTCGTCTGGGTCTCGGCGTCCAGGTAGAGGTGGCCGAACCACCCGTTGGCGTCGGGCGAGACGGCCGACTGGACGATCCGGATCTTGGTCGGGTCCAGGGTCGAGACGCCGCCGCCGAGCACGTCGTGGTCGTCGGGGCACCGCGCGGTGGCGAAGGCCAGCGGGGCCTTGCCGTCGACCAGTCGCTCGACCATGACGTAGCGGACGTCCATCACGCCGTTGGGGCCCTTCGGGCCGATCGGCCCCGGCTCACCTGTCGGGCCGTCCGCCCCGGTGGGGCCGGGCGGCAACGGGCCGAAGTCCTCGGCGACGATGGTGCCGTCGGCCACGTCCGTGGACGTGATCGAGCCGTCGCGGACGTCGACGCCCGTGACCGAGCCGTTCCTGACCTGCTTGCCGGTGATCTTGCCGGCGGCGACGGCGCTGCCGCCGAGAGCCAGGACGAGCAGGACCACGAGCATGACTGTGCGCTTCATCGGATTCTCCTTCGTGTTGGTGAGTGGTCAGAACGCGGTCGCGCAGACGACCCAGCCGTTGACGGTGATGGCCGTGCCGCTGGTGTTGCGGACCATCGACTGCCAGCCGGCTCCGTTGTCCAGCGGTGCGCTGACGTTCAGCGGGACGCCGGCGGCCGGGCCGTCGACGAGCACGCCGCCGGTGATCGCCTTCGTGCCGGAGGTGCACCCGGTGGTCACCGTGCCGAAGCTGCCCGGGGCGACGATGCTGGCCGTCGTCCGCCGCACGAGGTCGGTGATCCCGGTGTGGCCGGCCGGGCCGACGTCCCCGCGAGGCCCCTGCGGCCCTGGCGGGCCGGCGACCTCGATGTAGTCCCCGGGGCCGTCCTGGAGGAGGGCGACGTCGGGAGCGGCCCGCAGGTCGTCCACCGACAGCGAGCCGTCGGTGAGGTCGCGGCTGGTGACGGTGCCGTTCCGCAGGTCCTTGCCCGTCAGCGACGAGTTCGCGATGTCCTTGCCGGTGAGCAGCCGTCCGGCGGAGGCGTCCTCGCCGGAGAGCAGGGCTGCCGCGCCGATGCCGGCCAGGGCGGCGACCGCCGCGACGAGGCGGCGCTTGGTGGTGGTGCTGTCCTTCTTCACTGTTCTTCTCCTTGATGTGTGGTCGGTGGTCAGGACGTGGCGGCGCAGACGGCCCAGGCGAAGCCCACGAGGTCGACGTTGCGGGTGTTCTCCGCCGTCACCACCCAGTTCTCGCCGGCGCCGTCGGGACCGGAGGCCTGGAGGAAGAACCACGTCGGGTCGTTGCTGGAGAACCCGCCGCCGATGGCCTTGGTCCGGTCGGGGCAGTCGGCGATCCAGGTCCGGCTCGAGGTCTTCGGGACGGCGCGGTCCTGGATGACGTAGGTGAGCAGGCTGTCCCCGGGAGGCCCCTGAGGACCCCGGGGCCCGCTGGCACCCTCCTGGCCCCGGGGACCGGCCGGCCCCTGGATCACCCGGGCGAGGTCGGCCGGGGTCACCGAGCCGTCGGCGACGTCGGCGCCGCTCAGCCTGCGGACGTCCGCGCTGGTGAGCGACCCGTTCTTCACCTGCTTCCCGGTGACGAGCTTCCCGGCCCACGCGGTGCTGCCGAAGGCGAGCACGAAGGCGACGGTGACCAGGGCGGCGACGCGGGCGAGCCGGACGGTGTGCGACATGGTGGTGCTCCTCTTCAGGTGGGTGGTGCGGTGGGCGTGCGCGGTCCGCGCCTGGCGGAGCCGCTCGGCGTTCACCTCTCGGGCGACGTCGACGACGAGGTGGTTCACGGGTTCTTCCTCTCTGCGGTGACGATGCGGAACTCCCAGTCGAGGACCAGGTGGTCGGCGGGGGAGTCGGGACGGGCGCCGGCGACCGCGTGGGCGACCAGGTCGGCACGGAGGGCCTCGCGGCCCTGGGGGCTCAGAGCGGCCGCGGCCATGTGGGTCGGGCCGTAGTAGGCGAGGAACAGGTCGGCGAACGACTCGGCGTCGGCGAACCGCTGGGTGACCGTGTGCAGGGTCGAGCGGACGTGGGTGACGGCCGCGCCGAGCAGCTCGGCCACGGTCTCCTCGTCACCCCACCGCACCGGCGACTGCGCGCCCGGCGGCGGTGCGACGTGCCGCCCGACGATGCCGAGCATCCCGCCCACGAACCCACCGGGGGTCCAGCTGGCGAGGGCGATGCGGCCACCCGGCTTCGTCACCCGGACCAGCTCGGAGGCGGACCGGGCGTGGTCGGCCGCGAACATCACGCCGATCGCGGACAGGACGACGTCGAACGACTCGTCGGGGTAGGGCAGCTCCTCGGCCGGTGCCTCGACCAGCTCGATGCCGAGCTGCTCGGCCGAGGCGCGGGCCCGGGCGACCGCCAGGAGGGCGGGCACGTAGTCGATGCCGGCGGTGCGGGCCCCCTGGCGCGCGGCGGCGAGTGCCGCGTGACCGGTGCCGGTGGCGACGTCCAGGACGTCGTCCCCGGGACGGATGCCGGCCGCGGCGACCACGGACTCCGCCACCGGGACGGTGAGGGCCGCGATCTTGTTGTAGTCACCGCTGCTCCAGACCCGCTGCTGGCGGGTCCGCAGGTCGGTGAGGTCGGTGGTGGCGGTGCTGGTCATGGTCGTCTTCCTTGTCGTGGGTGGGTCAGCCGAGGGCGATGCAGCTCGCCCAGACGTGGACGGTGATGTCGTCGACGGGGTGCTGGTTGCTGACGGCGAGATGCCAGCCGGAGCCGTCGCTGTCGACGGCTGAGTCGGCGACGTGGGTGTACGGCTGGTTCGTGCTGGAGGCCCCGCCGTCGATGGCGGTGGATCCCGCCGGACAGCTGACCTCCAGGGACGTCGCCGAGAGCTCCTCGACGATCTCGGACGAGGTCACGAGCTCGACCCGGTCGGCGCGGGGGGCGACCCGGTCGTCGGCGAACGCGCGGGCTCCCAGCGTGCTCAGGGCGATCGCCGCGACGGCGGCGACGAGCGCGACCAGCAGCAGCCTGGAGCGGACGGTAGTGGTGTTCATGGACTTTCTCCTTCGTCGGCGGGCGCGCGACAGCGACGCCCGGCACCCCGTGTCGGGGTGGGGTTGGTGAGGTGGTGCTGCGCCCTAGTCGGGCAGCGGGTACGGCGCGATGACCGGGAGGTACGGCGCCGGGTCGGTGGTCCAGTCGAGGGCGAGGATCCGGGCGGCGCTCCGCCGGCCCGCGATCATCCGGAACAGCTCGTGCCGGTCGGCGGTGACGGACCCGCTGGGCGGACCGTCACCGACGGTCCACTCGCGGTCGCCGTCCGCCAGGACGAGCGCGGGGAGCCCGGTCTGCTGGAGGCGCTGGTGCAGCCAGCCCCGGAAGCTGGCGAACCCCCACCTGCCGACCGGCGACGACGGCACGGCGTCGCGCCCGAGGGCCTCGCGCAGGTCGTCGAGGTGCACGCACAGGTCCCCGACCGGTGCGGCGAGCCCCCAGTCCGGTGCACCCGCAACAGGTGGGTCCCCGCGCCGGAGCGCGGCGGCGACCAGCGCGCCCCGGGTGCCCAGCTCGTGGCGCAGGTCGGCAAGGCTCGGTCGGGTGTGGAGCTCGACGTGCCCTGACGTCCACGCGTCCCGGGCCGTGGCGGCGTCCGGCTCGTACCAGGCCCGCATGGCGCCGTCGTAGAACGCGCCCGCCACGGAGTCGGTCGCGATGCCGACGAGGTGGGCGAGGAGGTCGCCGACCGACCAGTCGGGGCAGGCGGGCACCGGCAGTGCCAGGCTCTCGTCGCCGACGCCCTCGAGCAGGTCGTCGAGCTCGCCCAGGCCGAGCTCGTAGGTCCGCGCGGTGCGCCACCGCGCCACCCGCTCGGGGGAGAGGACCTCGACGGGCGAGCGTCGCTTGGTGAACACGTCGAGGAACTCCTGCGACGCGACGGGGTCGGCGGCGAGCCCGGCGTACAGCGTGTCGGCACCGGGGGTCGACAGGGTGCCGGCGGCGAACGAGAACTCGTAGTGCCCGGCGGCGCGGGCGTCCCGCCACTCCGCGTAGCCCGAGAGGTCGCCGTCGGCGAGGGCGGCTCCGACGTGCC
This sequence comes from uncultured Actinomycetota bacterium, assembly GCA_963815335.1. Lineage (GTDB taxonomy): Bacteria > Actinomycetota > Actinomycetes > Propionibacteriales > Nocardioidaceae > Nocardioides. The sequence continues at coordinate 47,728 of CAWFGL010000007.1, read as the reverse complement.
AGCCCTGGGCGAGGGCGTCGCTGATGCCCTGGCCGGTGGCGGGGTGCTTGTAGAGGCCGGCGTCCCCGACCAGGACCCACCCGGGGCCGTCAGCCCGGCGCCGGAAGCCGCGCAGCATCGTCTCGGGGACGCTCACGACCTCGCCGACCTGGGTCGCTCGCTCGAGGAGCCCGGGCTGGACGACGGCGGGGAAGCGGTGGAGGGCCTCGAGGTACGCCGACCGGCGGTCGGCCGCCGAGCCTCGCGTGATGTCCGCCGGACCTGAGACCACGAGGAGGTGGGCGTCGTCCTCGCACGGCGAGGACATCAGGGCGAACCCCGCCTGGACGTCGATCTCGCACCAGTCCGAGGTGGGCAGGCCGGTCCAGTAGGCGAACAGCATGCCGAGGTCACCCCGCAGCTCGTCCTCCTGGACGAGACCGAGCCGTCGCGCGACCGTCGACGTCCGGCCGTCGGCGCCGACGACCCACGGGGCCTCGACGACGGAGCCGTCGGACAGGACGACGCCGCGGACCGGGTCCGCGTCGGTGCCGGCACCGACGAGCGACTCGACGGCGACCCCGGTCCGGAGGTCGGCGCCCGCGGCGACGGCCGTGCGGACCATGGCCGCGTCCAGCACGTGGCGGCGGACCGAGACCATCCGGTCGCGGCCGGCCACCGGCGTGAACGAACCGGCGACGGTGTGGCCGAGGACCGACCACGAGTAGCGCACCGGGTGGAGCTCGTGCTCCGTCTCGAGCGTGGCGAGGACGCCGAGGTCGTCGAGCACCTCGAGGCCGTCCGGGAAGACCTGGTGGGTGGAGACGGTGTCGCTCGGGAAGGTGTCGCGGTCGACCAGGAGCACCCGCTTCCCGGCCGCCGCCACCCGGGTCGCGACGGTCGTGCCGCCGACGCGGGCGCCGACGACGATCACGTCGTACCGGGCGAGGGTCTCGTTGGTCATGGCACGAGGTTCGCGGGTGGGTGTGGAAGCGGCGTGGAAGGCAGCAGGCGGGCGCGTGCCACGGCCGCCTGCTCCAGCTGCCGGACCAGGCCGTACCGGTGGAAGACCGCGTCCGCCGCGTCGAGCGAAGCGACCGCGTCGTCCCGCCGGACGTGAGCGGCCGCGAGGTGCACGCGGCCGGCCCGGCCCCGGTAGTCCTCGCCGCCGGCCAGGATCTCGAAGCAGCGCTCGAGCTCGTCCGGCGACGCCAGGATCCGGGCCAGCTCGGCGCGGGCTGCGAGCTCGACGGGGACCTGCGGGCCGGCGGCGCCGATCTCGGCGGCCCGCCGCAGGGTGTCGACGGCGCCGGCCTCGTCGCCGAGCAGCTCGCGCACCTCCGCGAGCCAGAGCGCGTTGACGGCGGCGTCGTGGAGGTCGCCGGCCGACTCGTCCGCGTCCAGGGCCGTCGCCCAGTCGGACTCCGCCTCCTGCCAGTGGCCGTCGTACATCCGCAGAAGCCGGCTGCTGAGCGCCGTGGCCGGCAGCGAACCCGTCACCTCGCGTGCCGCAGCCGTGTCCCCGGAGGCCAGCAGTGCCAGGCCGAGCTGGTCGACGATCGTCTCGTGGGAGTGGGCCATGGCCGCGAAGCGCGGCTGGCCCAGCGCACGGCGGCACCAGGCCCGCCCGGCGGCGGGGTCGAGGAGGTAGATCGTCTCGCGGATGGCTGGAGCCTGGGCCGCGCTCCAGCCGAGGAACGAGTCGGCCTGCTCGTGGGCCAGCGCCCAGGTCTCGTCGTCCGACGCGCGGCCGGCGGCGAGCTCGCCGCGGTTGAACAGCGCCCACCCCCGGGCCCATCCCGCGGCCACGAAGAGGTCGGGCCGCCGGCTGGACTCCGCGACCGACAGCACCGCGGAGCTCGCGTCCTCGAGGAGGGTGGTCCGGACGCCGAACATGGCCGCCTGGGTCCGGCCGGTGTGGACCGACAGGGCGTCCCCGAGGAGTCGCTCGGCGGCGTCGAGGTGCTCGAGGGCGCGGGGGACGTCGAGCGCGGAGTGGTGCAGGCTCAGGGCGGTCCCGAGGCGGCCGTGCGCCCGGCCGATCTGCTCCCGGTCGCCCAGCTCGACGTGCACGGCCAGCGCCGCCTCTCGCAGCGCGACGACCCGGTCGTACCCGCGGCTGCTCCGGATCCGCAGCCGGGCCGTCTCCTCGGCGGCCTCGGCGTAGGCCGCTCGTTCCGGCAGTCCCGCGAGCATCTCGACCGCGCGCTCGGCGTGCTGGACAGCCTCGTCCCAGGCCTGCAGGGCCCGGGCCTCGCGGGCGGCGCGCAGCAGCCAGTCGGCTCTCTCCGCCGGCTCCGCCAGGTGACCCGCCGCCTGCAGGTGCCGGGCGACCACCGCTGACCGTCCGGCGCCGGGGGCCGCTGCGGCGATCGCGTCGGCAGCGCGCCGGTGGAGCCGGCGGCGGGCGGTGCCGGTGAGATCGCGCTCCGTGGCCTCGCGCATCAGCTCGTGCGGGAAGGCGTAGCCGGTCGTCCAGGACCCGCCCGCCTCGACCAGGAACCCGGCGGCCACGGCCTCCTCGAGGGCGGCGGCGACCTCGTCCTCGTCCTTCGCGACCACCTGCGTGACCAGCCCGAGGTCGACGTCCCGCCCGAGCACGGCGGCGGCCGCGAGCACGTCGCGACACGCGCCGGAGGCCGAGGCCAGCCGCTGGACGAGCACGTCGCGCAGGGCGGGCGGGACCCCCAGATCGTCACCACCGGCCCAGGACCGGGCGACCTCCGACACGAAGTAGGGGTTGCCGCCGGTGTGCTGCCACAGCCGCCGGACGGCGTCCGCGTCCGCAGCGGGCAGGGCGCGCCGGACCAGGTCTCCCGTCGACTCCTCGTCCAGCGGACCGAGCACCACGTGCTCGGTCAGCGCGCGCAGACCGACGTCACCGAGCAGCTCCAGCAGGGCCGGGTGCCGTCCACCGGGCGGGTCGCGGTAGGCGACGACGAGCGCGGACCGGTCCGGGAGCCGGGCGGCGAGGTGGCGGAGCAGCCGGGAGCTGGCCCGGTCGATCCCCTCCGCGTCCTCGACGACCAGCAGCGTCGGCGCCGCGCCGCTCAGCCGCTCGAGCAGCGACCTCATGGCGGCGTACGCCGGTGGGTGGCCGTCCCCGAAACCCGGCACCGGGTCGTCTCCCGCGGCCCGGCCGACCAGCTGCTCGAGCGGGGCCGTGAGCGCGGCCTGGGCCGACCGGCTCGACCTGAGGGCCTCGGTGACGGGGTGGTAGGCGGCGTCGGTCCCGTCGCACCGGCCGACGAGCACCGTGCCGCCGTCCTCGACGGCCTGCGCGACGAGCTCGGCGACGAGACGCGACTTGCCGATCCCTGCCTCCCCGGAGACCAGCAGCAGCCGGGGAGCACCCGTGTCGACGACCGAGCGCCAGGCGCCCACGAGCAGGTCGCGTTCCACCGTGCGGCCGTCCAGCGGCGAGCCCACGAGCGCCGAGAGGACGCCGTCGGACACCTCGCGCGGGCGTGCGGGGTGCGTGGTCGGCGGGCCGGTCGTCGCCTCGGCGTCGAGGGACGGGTCCTGGCGCAGGATCGCCTGCGACAGGGCCTGGAGCTCCGGTCCGGGGTCGAGGCCGAGCTCGTCGGCGAGCTGCTCGCGGGTGGCGGCGTAGACGGCGAGGGCGTCGGCCTGGCGGCCCGAGCGGTACATCGCCAGCATGAGCTGGCCGGCGAACCGCTCACGGAACGGGTGCGCGGCGTGCAGGGCCTCGACCTCCGCCACCACGTCGCGGTGCCGGCCGCGGGCGAGCTCGGCCGCGACCAGCACTTCGTGCGCGACCAGCCGGAGCTCGGCCAGCCGGCTCGCGTCGGCCATCGCGGCGTCGAGGTGCTCGATCTCCGACCACGCGTCACCGCGCCAGAGCGAGAGAGCATCACGCAGCAACCCGGCGGCGTCGTCCGGCCGGCCGAGGCCGAACGCCTCCTGACCGCGGCCGAGCAGCTCGGCGAAGACGTCTGCGTCGACGCGGAGCTCGCCGGCCGCGAGCGAGTACCCCTGCGGTCCCGTCTCGATCGCACACCCGGGCAGCGTCTCGGCCAGCCGGCGGCGCAGGTGCGAGACGTGGCTGCGCAGCGTCACCTCGGCGCCGGTGGGCGGGTCGTCCCCCCAGAGCGCGTCGACCAGCCGGTCGGCGGACAGCGGCGCACCCCGGTGCAGCAGGAGGAGGCTCAGCAGCTCGCGCTGCTTCGGCCCGCCCGGCGACACGACCGGTCCCTCGGCCGGCGCGAGCGCGAGCGGGCCCAGCACGGAGAACCCCCCTGCCTGCACCGCCGGATCGTATTCCGCGACTGCCTAGGCTCGCTGCATGACAGGAACCAGGTACGGCGTCCTCGGCGCCGGCTCGCTCGCGTCGTTCGTCGTCACCGGGCTGTGTGACGGCGTCGACGACCCGCCGCCGGTCCTGCTCTCGCCACGGAACGCCGAGACGGCTGCGGCGCTCGCCGCCAGGTTCCCCACGGTGACCGTCGCGGTCGACAACCAGGCCGTCCTCGACGGCTCGGACGTGGTGATGATCTGCCTGCGCCGCGCGCACGCGGACGTCCTGAGCGCGCTGCGATGGCGACCCGACCACGCGGCCGTCAGCGCCGTCGCCGGGCTGCCCGTGGCGCGGCTGGGCGAGATGGTTGCCCCCGCGGGCGAGGTGTCACGAGCGGTCGCCATGCCCGCGGTGGCGCAGCGGAGCAGCGTGACACCGGTGCATCCCCCGCTGCCGGGCGTGACCGGCCTGTTCGAGCGCCTCGGGGGCACCCTGCCCATCGAGGACGGCGACGAGTTCGAGGCGATCTTCACCGCGATGGGCACGGTGGCGCCGTTCTACGAGTACCTCGGCGTGCTCGCCGACTTCCTCCGCAACCACGGTGTGCCGGCGGCAGCGGCCCAGCGGCTGGTCGCGGACACGTTCATCGGCGTCCTGGAGGGTCTGGCCGCTGCCGAGGAGCCCGACTTCGCCGAGCTGGTCAGCCACCACGCCCCGCCGGGTGGCGGCAACGCCCAGCTCACCGAGCTGATGCACGAGGAGGGCGTCTTCGAGGGCATGCGGCGCGCCATCGAGGCCGTGCACGTCCGGCTCGCCGGGACCTGACTGTCCTCGGCGGGTGCCAGGGTGTGCCCGTGACCCGGATCGCTCTCTCGCGACAGTCGGGTGACCGCGTGCTCGTGGTCGAGCACGACACCGAGGACTCGCTCGACCTGGCCGCCCTGCCGGCGTACGTCGCCGCCCGTGAGGCCGACTCGCCGCGCTGGGTGTGGGACGACACCGCCCGGTGGTACCCGCCGCTCCTCTCGGCCGGGATCCGGGTAGCGCGCTGCCACGACCTCCGGCTGTGCCACCACCTCCTGAGGCGTGCCCCGGCGACGGACCAGTCGCTCCTCGACGGGCAGGACTCCGGGCACTGGGACCGACTGGGCCCGGCCACCGCTTCCGAAGCGGCGCTGTTCTCGGTCGACGACACGGCCGAGTACCTCAGGGCGGACGCGGAGGACTCTCGCCAGCTCGCGGCCGTCGCCGCCTCGACCGAGGCCGCGCGGCTCACCCTCCTGCTGGCCGCCGAGTCGTCGGGAGCCCTGGTCGCGGCCGAGATGACGCACGCCGGGCTCCCGTGGCGCGCCGACGTGCACGAGCGGCTGCTCACCGACCTCTGCGGCCCGCGTCCACCGCGCGGCGGGCGCCCGGTCGGGCTGGAGGCGCTGGCGAGCGAGGTCCGCGAGGCGTTCGACGCTCCTGGCCTCAACCCCGACTCGCAGCCCGAGCTCCTGACGGTCCTGCGCCGGGCCGGCCTGGACGTCGCCGACACCCGCGCCTCGTCGCTCCGCGTGCTGGAGCACCCCGGGATCCCCGCGCTGGTCCGCTACCGGCAGCTCTCGCACCTGTTCTCGACCAACGGCTGGGCCTGGATCGACCAGTGGGTCCGCGACGGCAGGTTCCGGCCGACGTACCAGCCGGCCGGCTCGACCACCGGTCGCTGGTCGTCGAACGGCGGGGGAGCGCTGTCCATCCCGATCCAGGTCCGGCCCGCCGCGGTCGCCGACGACGGCTGGACCTTCGTGGTCGCCGACGTCGCCCAGCTCGAGCCCCGGGTGCTGGCGGGCATGAGCGGCGACCGCGCCCTGGCCAGGTCGGCCCGCGGTGCCGACCTCTACCAGGGCATGGTCGACGACGGCGCGGTCGCCAGTCGCAAGGACGCGAAGCTCGGTCTGCTGGGTGCGATGTACGGCGCCACCAGTGGCGAGAGCGGCCGGATGCTCGCCGGCCTGGCGAAGCGCTACCCGCAGGCCTTCGGGCTCGTCGAGGACGCGGCCCGGGCGGGGGAGCGCGGCCAGGTGGTCCGCACCCTCCTCGGCCGTGGGTCGCCTGGTCTCGGCGAGGTGTGGGACCCCGATCCCGACGACCCGCCGGACCCGGACAGCCAGACCCGGCTGCGGCGTTCCTACGGCCGGTTCACCCGCAACTTCGTGGTCCAGGGCACCGGGGCCGAGTGGGCGCTCTGCTGGATCGCCGACCTCCGGAACCGGCTGTGGCGCCTGGGCGGCACCGGCCGGGTCGAGGAGCGGCCGCACCTGGTGTTCTTCCTCCACGACGAGGTCGTGGTGCACACGCCGGTCGCCCTGGCCGACGCCGTCGCCGAGCAGGCCCGCGCGGCCGCCGCGACCGCGGCCGGGCTCGTCTTCCGTGAGATGCCGGTCGACTTCCCGCTGAACATCTCGGTCGTCGAGTCGTACGCCGACGCCGGAAAGCCCTAGGCGGGTCCGTACGGCACCGGTGGGTCGTCCGGGTCGACGGGGTCGTACGTGCCGCGCGTGACCGAGTGGACGGTCAGACCGTTCTGGGCGGCCAGCTCCCGCACCTCGATCTCGATGAGCTCCAGGATCTCCGGGTCGTCGACGAGCCCGGTGTTGTCGATGACGACGTCGACCGAGGTGGCCCCCTGCGCCCGGAGCGACTTCAGCTGCTCGAGCGTCTCCGGCATGGGCCCGTCGGCCGCACTGACCACGACCGGTGCGAACGCCATGGGCCCGACGCTAGCCGAGAGGCTCGTTGCCCGAAACTGGAACACGTTCTAGTCTTCGCGCATGGCTTCAGCTGACGAAGAGATGCGGATCGGGACGCACAACGGGCACCTCATGCTGGCCGCCCTCCGGCGGCACCACGACAAGCCGGTGATCCACCTCGGTGACATCACGCTGACCGGCCGCGAGGTCTCCGAGCGGATGAGCCAGTACATCCAGGCGTTCGAGAGCCTGAACGCCGGCCAGGGCACGGCCGGCGCGCTGCTGGCCCTCAACCGGCCCGAGGTGCTCTTCATCATCGGCGCGAGCCAGACCCAGGGCTACCGGCGCACGTCGCTGCACCCGCTCGGCTCGCTGGACGACCACGCGTACGTCATCAACGACGCCGAGATCACCACGCTGATCGTCGACCCGGTCTTCGTCGAGCGCGCCCTCGGGCTGCTCGAGAAGTGCCCGGGCCTCAAGCAGGTCCTCACCATCGGCCCGGTCCCGGAGGCGCTGGCCCACGTCGGCACCGACCTGATCGAGACCGCGGCTCAGTTCCAGCCGCAGCCCGTCGAGGCGGTGCTGCTGCCGCGCGACCACATGACCTCGATCACCTACACCGGCGGCACCACCGGCAACCCCAAGGGCGTGATCGGCCGCGTCGAGTCGTTCTCGACGATGACGAACATCCAGCTCGCCGAGTGGGAGTGGCCGGTCAACCCGCGGTTCCTCATGTGCACCCCGCTCTCCCACGCGGGCGCGGCGTTCTTCGCCCCGGTCGTGATCAAGGGCGGCTCGCTCTACGTGATGTCGAAGTTCGACCCGGGCGAGGTCCTCGAGTTCATCGAGACGAACAAGATCCAGGCCACCATGCTGGTGCCGTCGATGCTCTACGCGCTGATGGACCACCCGGACTCGCACACCCGCGACCTCAGCAGCCTCGAGACCATCTACTACGGCGCCAGCGCGATCAACCCGGTCCGCCTCAAGGAGGCGATCGACCGGTTCGGCCCGATCTTCGCCCAGTACTACGGCCAGTCCGAGGCGCCGATGGTGATCACCTACCTCGGCAAGGACGACCACGTCTCCGGCGACGACAGCCGGCTCTCCTCCTGCGGCCGGCCGTCGGCGTTCATCCGCGCGGCCCTCCTCGACGAGGACGGCAACCCGGTCGAGCGCGGCGAGCCCGGCGAGATCTGCGTGGCCGGCCCGCTGCTGTCCGGCGGCTACTGGAAGCTGCCCGACCAGACCGCGGAGACCTTCCGCGACGGCTGGATGCACACCGGCGACGTCGCCCGTGAGGACGAGGACGGCTTCTGGTACATCGTCGACCGGACCAAGGACATGATCGTCACCGGCGGCTTCAACGTGTTCCCGCGCGAGGTCGAGGACGTCGTCGCCGAGCACCCGGCGATCGCCCAGGTCGGCGTCATCGGCACCCCCGACGAGAAGTGGGGCGAGGCCGTCACCGCCATCGTCGTCCTGCGCCCCGGCCACGAGCTCACCGACGAGGTCGTCCACGAGATCCAGGACATGGTCAAGGAGCGCAAGGGCTCGGTCCAGGCGCCCAAGCAGATCATCGCCACCGAGGCACTCCCGCTGACGGGGCTGGGCAAGCCCGACAAGAAGGCGCTGCGGGCCCAGTACTGGACGGGCGAACGCTCGGTCGGCTAGTCATGGACACTTGACCGGACACGTGTCTAGTATCCGACGCGTGACCAGCAGGTACGCCGACCTCTCCCGCGACCAGCTCGCGACCCTCGTCCCCGAGCTGCTGCTGATCGGGCAGCTGATCGACCGGTCGGGCATGGCGTGGTGCATCTCCGCGTTCGGCCGCGAGGAGATGGCGCAGATCGCCATCGAGGAGTGGGCCGCGTCGTCGCCGGTCTACACGCGCCGGATGCAGAAGGCGCTCGGCTACGCGCCGGTCACGCCGGGCACGGGCGACGTCGTCACCATCTTCAAGGGCCTCCAGCTGGACATCGGTGCGCCACCGCAGTTCATGGACTTCCGGTACACCGTCCACGACCCCTGGCACGGCGAGTTCCACCTCGACCACTGCGGCGCCCTGATGGACGTCGAGCCGATGGGCGAGGACTACGTGCGGTCGATGTGCCACGACATCGAGGACCCGACCTTCGACGCGACCGCCGTCGCGAGCAACCCGAGGGCGCAGGTCCGGCCCGTGCACCGGCCCCCGCGGGCCTCCACGGACCAGCACCCGCACTGCCGCTGGACGGTCGTCATCGACGAGTCGTACCCGGAGGTGCAGCCGACCCCGGGACTGGCCGTCGTCGAGGCCAGCAGGGCGGCGTCGGTCGTGCTCGACGCGATCGGGCCCGGCGGCGACGGCCACGACGACTACAGCGGCCCGCTCGTCTCCGACCTCGACTTCAGCGCGTTCTCCCACTCGGCCCTCGTCCGGATCGCCGACGAGGTCTGCCTCCAGATGCACCTGCTCAACCTCGGCTACCTGCTCGCGGTGCGGGCCCGCGCCCGGGACGACGACCAGCTCGTGGACATCTCCACCAAGCAGCTCGTCGGGATCGCCGGCATCGCCGCCGAGCGGATCCACCAGGCGCTGGGCACGGACGTCCTGAGAACGCTCGAGCTGCACCCGCTGCTCAACCCGGCGGCGTACGTCGAGGCGACCGTCGAGGACGGCACCCTGGCCGTGACCGAGAGTCCGGCCCACGAGGACGGCGCCTGGATCTCCCTGGTCGGCCCGGACTCCCTCCGGCCGCTCCAGGCCGCGGTGCAGGCCGTCGACCCGACGCTCGACGTCGAGGTGGTCGGCACCAGGACGGGGTGGACCGCCACGCTCGTCGACCGCGTGGGGCCGGCGGTGGTGTTCGACGAGGTGGCGGTCACCCGGTTCAGCAGCGGCACGACCTTCGCGTTCCAGCCGCGTCGGTCGATCCCGATCACCCCCGTGTGATCCGAGCGGACTACCGGAAGCTCGGGTCGATCTGCTCGGCGACCTCGACCACCAGGTCGGCGGGGAAGCCGCCCTGCTGGGCGTGTGTCCGGATCGTGTCCACGTCGTCGGTCTCGTGCACGCAGTAGATCTTGTCGCCGGCGACGTAGCTGGTCACCCAGCGGTAGGGCACCCCGAGGCCGTCGACGACGTCGTTCGACGTGGCGGTGATCTCCGCGAGCTCCTCGCGGGTGAGGGTGCTGGCGCCGGGGATCTCTCGCTCGATCAGGAAGGTGGGCATGGCTGTTCCTCTCTCGTCGGCCCGCGGATCGGGCCGTCGGGAGCAGGCTGGAAGGTGCGCGTGGAAGCCGTCGTGGGACGACCGCGGTGCGTCGTCCCACGCGCCGTCACACGGCGTTCGGGCCATGATGTCCCGTGACCCGAGTCAGGCTGTTGGGGCCGCCCCACATCGTCAGCGACGGGGAGGTGCGTCCGGTGCGCGGGCTCCAGGCCTGGGCCGTCCTGGCCCGGGTGCTGCTGTCCGACCGGCCGCTGGCCCGCCGCGAGCTCGTCGGTGAGCTGTTCCCGGAGACCTCGGACCCGCTGGGGTCACTGCGCTGGTGCCTCGCGGCGCTGCGCCGGGCGCTCCAGGCTCCTGACTCCCTGACGGGAGACCCCATCAGGCCGGAGCTGCCGGACCACGTGAGCGTCGACGTCCTCGACCTGCTCGCCGGTCGGCTCGACCCGGACGAGATCGGCGACCTGCTCGAAGGGGCCGAGCCCCGGGCCGGCGCCGACTTCGAGATCTGGCTGCTCGTGCAGCGGCAGCGACTCTCCAGCGAGGTCGACTCGTTGCTGCGTCGCGAGGTCATGACGGCCGCCGCGGGCGAGGACGTGGACCGGGCTCTGGGCCTGGCGCAGCTGGCCGCCCGGCGGCAGCCGCTCGACGAGGGCGCGCAGATCCTCTTCGTCGCCACCCTGCGCCAGGCAGGGATGCACGATGCGGCCGCCGCCGCCGTGGAGACCATCGAGGAGCGCTTCCGGGTCGAGCTCGGGGTTCCTCCCACGGCCGCCCTGCGGAGCGCGGCGCGCCGGGACGTCGCGGCCATCCCACCGGGGGTCCCGCCCAGGAGCCGGGCGCTCTCGTTGCTGGAGGCGGGGGAGGCCGCACTCACGGCCGGCGCGGTCGACGCGGGCATCGAGACGCTGCGCCAGGCGACACGCATCGCGGAGGGGTCCGGGGACGAGCAGGTGCTCGCCGGCTGTCTCCGCTCCCTCGGCACCGCGCTGGTGCACTCGGTACGCAGTCACGACGACGAAGGAGCCCTGCTGCTCGCGCGGGCGGCCGCCGCCGCGGAGCAGGTCGACGACCCGGCCACCGCGGCCGCCGCGCACCGGGAGCTCGGCTACGTCGACGCGCTCGCGGGACGGCGCCCGGCGGCGGAGTCGCACCTCGACGCCGCCGAGTCCCTCGCCCAGGGCGACATCGACCTGCTGGCCGGTGTCCGTTCGGTGCGTGCCTTCAACCTCGCCGACTGGGGCAGGCACGAGTCGGCTCTCGACGAGTGGGAGGTCGCCCTCGACCTCGCACGCACCTCCGGCAACGCGCGCCGGATCGCCTGGGCACTCGGTCTCGGCAGCTGGGCCCGGCTCCGGTCGGGACAGCCGGACGGTGCTCGCGCCTGGGCCCAGGAGTGCCTCGAGGTGGTCACCCGAGCCGGGTGGATCTCGTTCCGCCCCTGGCCGGCCTCGGTGCTCGCCGAGACCGACCTCCTCGGGAGCGATCCCGGCGCCGGCCCGGACATGCACCACGAGTTCGCCCTGAGCTGTCAGCTGTCGGACCCGTGCTGGGAGGGCAGCACCGCCCGCATCCTCGCCCTGCAGGAGCTGGCCGCGGGGCGTCCGGACTCGGCCCAGTCCTGGATCGGGGAGGCGCGGCGCCGCATCTCCCGCGAGACCGACGTCTACGTCGCGATGCAGGCCGCCGTCCTCGCGACCGACATCGACGTCAGCGCCCGGCTGGGTCTCGACGAGCAGAGGAACAGCGCGGCGCGGGCACTGCTGGCGCTCGCCGCCCGCGGGCACATGGACGACCACCTGGAGCGAGCCGCCGCCATCCTGCGGGACGTGGACGCGGTGGGTACAGCTCAGCCATGGCGCTGAGGAACGGGGACCACGGGTACGGCGCGGTCACGAAGACGCTGCACTGGCTGACCTTCCTCGTGGTCGTGGCCCAGTTCGCCGTGGGCTGGACGATGGACGTCGACGACGACCGCGAGGGCTTCGACCGGCGCGAGGACGCGTGCGAGGCCACCGTCGACTCCGACGCCGCCGAGGCCGAGGAGGAGCGCTGCGAGGACCAGGTCGACCGGGAGGAGGATGCCGCCAAGGACGAGGACCGGCCGTCCGACCTGCACGTCGTCCTCGGCGTGACGATCCTGGTGCTCGCGAGCCTCCGCGTGCTGTGGCGGGCGTACACGCCCCTGCCGCCGTGGTCGGAGCGCTACGGGAGTGCCGCCCGCTCGCTCCAATGGGCGCTGGAGAAGGCGATGCTGGCGCTGCTGTTCGTCGTGCCCGTCTCGGGGCTGCTGCTGTACCGCGGCGACGTCGCGCTCGCCGTGCACGTCGTGTCGCAGGTCGCGTTCCTCGCCGCCGTGGGCGCGCACATCGTGCTGCAGGTCGCCCACCGGCACGTCGGCCGGATCCTCTAGACGGCCGGCGCGGACCGCGCGTTGGCGTCGGTGAGCTCGAAGAACTGCCGCGCCTCGAACCCGAACATCCCCGCGACGACGTTCGAGGGGAACGTCGCGACGCGGGTGTTGTAGGCCCGGACGTTGCCGTTGTAGAAGCGCCGGGACGCGGCGATGCGGTCCTCGGTGTTCGTGAGCTCGTCCTGGAGGTCCAGGAAGCTCTGGCTCGCCTTGAGGTCCGGGTAGGCCTCGACGCGGGCGAGGACCTCCGTCAGTGCGCGGCCGACCGACTCCTCGTACTGCTGGCGCTCGGCCGGCCCGCCGCCCTTGTGCGCGGTCGCGGCCTCACGGGCCTGGGTGAGGTTCTCCAGCACGGCGCGCTCGTGGTCGGCGTACCCCTGGACCGCCTTCACCAGGTTCGGGATCAGCTCGTGCCGCCGGGTCAGCTCGACGTCGATACCACCCCACGACTCGTCGACGAGCGTCCGCTGCCGGACGAAGCGGTTGTACATGACGACCAGGGACAGCGCGAGGAGGGCCACCACCCCGAGCACGACGTACACGACGATCACGACTCACCCCTCACTTGCTTCCACACGAACTCCGGGATGTGCTCCGCGATCTGGTCCATCAGCGCCAGGGTCGCGTCGATCTCCGGGATGCTCCGCTGACCGGACGCGACGACGATCATCGAGTCGCGCTCGAAGCGCCAGCCGACGTCCCGGTGCTGGAGGAGGAACTCCATCATCCGCGGGTGCAGGACGTCGGAGGCGAACTTCCGGTCCGCGCAGGTCACGGTGAAGGCCCGGTTGAAGTCCTCGAGCTCGAGGTCGATGTCGGAGTTGGTCAGCCGCCCGACGAACCGCTCCAGGAAGTTCTCCGGGTCCACGGTGAGCGTGGGGAGCGACACCCCCATCGACAGCGCGAGCACGGAGAAGCTGTGCGTCGTCCGTCCGCCGGTCCTTGCCGGAGCCGGTGGTCGTCTCGTACCGGTAGTCGAACGACACGAAGTCCCGGCCGTCGTGCTGGCCGTAGACCGCGTTCTGGGCGAGGCGGTCGTCCCCGATCCCGAACGGCGCGCCCTGGAACCGGTCGACCAGCAGCGGCTGGTACTCCTCGTAGCGCCAGCCACGCGACAGCGCGTAGGCCGCCATCTCCTCACGTCGCTTCTTCGCCTGCAGGTAGCTGAAGACGCCGATCCCGATGACCAGGAAGACGAAGAGGACGGCGATGAACACGAACCCGCTGCCCACCATCACGGCCGCAAGGTTACGTGTGAATGTTCCGTGCAGGTCTGTCTGCCACGCCATCCATGGCCGTCGCCGTGCCCCATCATGGTCGCGTGCACGTGACGAGACCGGCACGGACAGTCCTGGTCGGCTCCGTGTGCACCGCGCTCCTCGTGGCTGGGTGGACCTTGCGGTCCGACTCCGGACCAGCCGACGACGATGCGGGCTTCGACGCCGAGACCGCGCGCTACTTCAACCTCCCCGACGGGGAGGCCCAGATCGGCGTGAGCCGGGTGGACGGCCGCTACGTGACCGTGCGCTGGCGGGACGCCGACGGGAAGACGTGGACCGATCCGGAGACGGTCTACGACGCTGGCGACGACGCGATGTACGACTTCATGCGGATCCGCGTCGCCGGACCGACGCTCGCGCTCTTCGCCACCTTCGTCCCACTGCCTGATCCCTCCGAGGACTTCGAGGGCTACCCGGCGGGCGTGGGCACCACGGTCTTCACCGTGTGCCGCGACGGAGGTTGCGCGACCAGTCAGGAGTACGACGGCACGGTCGACAGGGCGCCACAGATCACGCCGGACGGCGAGCACGTCTTCTTCGCGGCGCGCGACGACGTCGTCGTGACCTGGAACGGCGGTCGCATCGAGGAGCACGCCGCCGCGCTGCCTCCAGGCGACTACGGCACGGAGCAGACCCTCTTGGCCCCGGACGGCTCGTTGCGGGCGGTCCGAGGCGAGGCCGGCCCCGGGGGGTGCGATTTCACCCTCCTGACCACGGAGCCCGGGGGGAGCGATTTCACGCCGGCCGCCGCGCACCGGGACGCCGCCGACACCAGGGACGAGTGCTCGACGACGGTCGAGAGCTTCGCTTCCGACTACGTCGTGGTGGCCGGCAGCAGCAAGTACCGCCCGTGGTACGCGACCCGGTCCGGCGACGGCTGGGAGACGGTGTCAGAGGACCCCAGCGGTCAGGTCCGCTACCCGCGCACGGGCGGCTCGAAGATCGCGGGACGGTTCGACATCAGTGGCTTCTGGCACTGGAGCCGCGTGCTTGCCAGCTCTCCCGACGGCCTCAGCCTCGTGGTCCAGGTGCATCGGCCGGGAGCAGAACGGTGGGGGCCGCCGCAGCTGGTCGTCCAGGCACCCGCGGGCTCGGAGTGCCTCGAGATCGTGAACAAGCCGACGTACACATGGGACGAGGAGGACCCGTTCTACGTCAGCCTCAAGTGCCGGCACCGCCCGGCGAGCGGTGCTGACTGGGTCTACACATACCCGACAGCCGTGACCGACGACGGCGTCACCTGGCAGAGCTTCGTCGCGGATGAAGACGGGATCCGCGTCGGGAGTGACATGGTCTTCCGCGGCACCCCGAGCTACCGCTGGACGCCGGACGGCGGACTTCAGCGCGTGGATCTGCCGGTGCCGCAGGGCGCGGTGCTGTCGCTGCTCTCGGACGGGACCTACGCGCTGAGCAGCCTGGTCAGATCGGTCACGGCCTGCGACCTGCAGGTGCAGCTGGCGGCCCCGGACGAGACCTCGTGGAACGCGCCTCTGCCGAGCACCGCGGACCCGCTGCCGCTGGAGATGTGCTCACTCCTCGACGTGTCCTACGAGGGACGGAACCTCTACCACTACTTCATCGCGCCTGGCCGAGGTCACCGGGGCGACCGGATGATCCGGTTGACGTGGCGCGGGGAGGGCGCTCCGAGGCTCGAGGACGCGAACTTCTGAGTCAGGACCCCGTGTAGCGGGCAGGCCGCTTCTCGAGGAAGGACTTGGGGCCCTCCTTGGCATCGTTCGACGAGAACACCGCGGCGCCGACCTTCGCGTCCATCGCCCAGGCGTCGTTCTCGTGGAGTCCCTCGGTGTCGCGGATCGTCCTGAGGATGGCCTGCACGGCGAGGGGCCCGTTGGCCGCGATCATGTCGGCGAGCTCGTGCGCCTTGGCGAGCGCCTCGCCGTCCGGCACGACGTGCCCGATCAGCCCGATCTCCTTGGCCTCGGCCGCCAGGATCGGCCTGCCCGGTCAGCAGCAGCTCGGCGGCGACCGTGTACGGGATCTGCCGGGGGAGCCGGACCGCGGAGCCGCCCATCGGGTAGAGCGACCAGCGCGCCTCGGCCACGCCGAACCTCGCGGACTCGCCCGCGACCCGGATGTCGGTGCCCTGGAGGATCTCCGTGCCCCCGGCGATGGCCGGGCCCTCGACCGCGGCGATCAGCGGCTTGGTCAGGCGGAAGCCCTTGAGCAGCGGCTTGATGATGGTCGGGTCGTAGGAGCCGTCCTCGAACGACTCGCTCGGCGGCTTCTTGTCGGCGGCCTTCAGGTCCATGCCCGCGCAGAAGTAGCCGCCCGCTCCGGTGAGGATGCACACCCGGATCTCCGGGTCCTCGTTCACCCGGTCCCAGGCGTCGCTCATGATCGCGAGCATCTCCCCGGACAGCGCGTTGCGGGCGTGCGGCCGGTTCATCGTGACGATGAGCTTGTGGCCGTCCTGCTCGACGAGGCAGTCGGGTCCGGTCTCTGCGTTCTCGCTGGTCACGCGGGGAGCGTAGTCAAAAACGAGAACGTGTTCTAGTCTTGCCGCCGTGGCTGTGAACATCGCCGACCTCTTCGAGCACGCCGTCGACGCGGCCCCGGACAACCCCGCGGTGAAGGTCGGTGACCGGACCGCGACCTTCGCCGAGCTCGAGCGCGAGAGCAACAAGCTGGCCCACTACCTGCTCGCGCAGGGGGTGAAGCCGGGCGAGCACGTCGCGCTCTACGCCAAGAACAGCGTCGAGCACGTGATCGGACTGCTGGCGACGCTGAAGGTGCGCGCGGTGACGATCAACGTCAACTACCGCTACGTCGAGGCCGAGCTCGACTACCTCTTCGACAACGCCGACGTCGTCGCGCTGATCTTCGAGCGCACGTACGCCGACCTGGTCGCCAGGTGCGCGCCCAAGCACGCCAAGCTCAGGACGCTCGTCTCCGTGCCCGACGTGACCGACCCGGACAACGACTCCGACATCGCGTCCTTCGGTGGCGTGACGCTGGCCGAGGCGACCGAGGACCAGAGCGCCGAGCGCGACTTCGACGAGCGCAGCGCCGACGACGTCCACATCATCTACACCGGCGGCACCACCGGGTTCCCCAAGGGCGTCATGTGGCGCCACGAGGACTTCTGGCGCGTGCTCGGGGGCGGCATCGACTTCTACACCGGGGTGCCGCTGGAGGAGTACGACCAGTCGAAGCAGGCGAACGACCCGCGGATGGTCACTCTGCCCCTGAGCCCACTGATGCACGGGGGTGCCCAGTCCGGCCTCCTCATGCACCTGTTCGCGGGGCACCTGACCATCCTCGAGCCCAAGTTCGACCCGCAGCGGACCTGGGAGATCATCGAGAAGGAGAAGGTCCAGCTCATCTTCATGACCGGCGACGCGATGGCGCTGCCCCTCATCGACGAGTTCGACCGCAAGGCCGCCACGGGCACGCCGTACGACGGATCGAGCCTGTTCGCGATCTCCAGCAGCGCCGCGATCTTCAGCCCGCAGGTCAAGAAGCGCTGGATGGACGCGTTCCCGAACGCCGTCTTCACCGACTCGATCGGTGCGACCGAGACCGGCTTCATGGGGATGGGCATGCAGGACAAGGACCAGAAGATCAGCACCGACGGCCCGGTCGTCGGGCTCGGCCCGGGCACGCTCGTGCTCGACGACGACAACGTGCCGATCCCTGCCGAGAACGTCGGCGCCATCGGTCGGATCGCCCGCGGCGGCTCGGTGCCACTGGGCTACTACAAGGACCCGGAGAAGTCGGCGAAGACCTTCATCGAGGTCGACGGTGCCCGCTACTCGGTGCCCGGTGACAACGCCCGGATCGAGGAGGGCGGCAAGGTCACGCTGCTCGGCCGCGGCTCCAACTGCGTGAACACCGGCGGCGAGAAGGTCTACCCGGAGGAGGTGGAGATGGCGATCAAGAACCACCCCGCCGTCTACGACACCCTCGTGGTGGGCATCCCCGACGAGAAGTACGGCCAGGCCGTGGCCGCCGTCGTCTCGATCCGTGAGGGCACCACCCTCGAGCTGGACGAGCTGCGCACCTTCCTGCGCGACCACCTCTCCGGCTACAAGCTGCCCCGCTCGCTGACCATCGTCGACGAGGTCCCGCGCAACGCCACCGGCAAGGCGCAGTACCCCGCAGCCAAGGAGATCGCTCTTGCGCACGCCACTGTGTGAGGAGTTCGGGATCGAGTACCCGATCTTCGCCTTCACCCCGTCCGAGCAGGTCGCGGCCGCGGTCTCCCGTGCCGGCGGCCTCGGCGTCCTGGGCTGCGTGCGGTTCAACGACACCGAGGAGCTCGAGCGGGTCCTGACCTGGCTCGACGACAACACCGACGGCAAGCCGTACGGCGTCGACATCGTGATGCCGATGAAGATCCCCACCGAGGGCACGTCGGCCGACCTGTCGACGTACATCCCGGAGGAGCACAAGAAGTTCGTCGACGAGACGCTGCTCAAGCTCGGCGTCCCGCCGCTCGCGGAGGGCGAGGGCCGCGAGGGCGTGCTCGGCTGGCTGCACTCCGTCGCGCGCTCGCACCTCGACGTCGCGCTCCAGCACCGCCCGGTGCTGATCGCCAACGCGCTCGGCTCGCCGCCGGTCGACGTGATCGAGAAGTGCCACGAGCACGGCATCAAGATCGCCGCGCTCGCCGGCGCCGCCAAGCACGCGCTCTCGCACGTCGCCAACGGCGTCGACATCATCATCGCCCAGGGCTACGAGGCCGGCGGTCACACCGGTGAGGTCGCGTCCATGGTCCTGACGCCCGACATCGTCGACGCGGTCGGACCGGACGTCCCGGTGCTCGGCGCCGGGGGCATCGGCTCCGGCCGCCAGGTCGCCGCCTCGCTCGCCCTCGGCGCGCAGGGCGTGTGGACCGGGTCCATCTGGCTCGGTACCGAGGAGTACCGCGGCATGGGCGCCAACAGCGAGGCGTGGGAGACCGCGTTCACGCGGGCCACGTCGAGCGACACCGTGCGGACCCGGGTCTACACCGGCAAGCCGGCTCGCCTGCTGAAGACCAAGTGGACCGAGGCCTGGGCGGAGGAGGGCGCTCCGGCACCGCTCCCGATGCCGCTCCAGAACCTGCTGGTCGCGGAGGCGCACAACCGGATCAGCGCGTCGAACAACCCGGACGTCATCTCGATGCCGGTCGGCCAGATCGTCGGGCGGATGAACGAGGTCCGGCCGGTCGCCGAGGTCGTCGCGTCGCTGGTCTCGGAGTTCGAGGAGACCGTGAAGCGGTTGGACACCATCGCCTGACGGAGTGGATCGGCACTAGGTTCGGTTGATGGTCATCACGGGGACTTCTGCTGTACGACGCCTGCTCGTCGTCCTGGTCGCACTGGCGGTCGGGGTCGTGGGTCTGACCCTCTCGGACGTCGTGTCCGCCGAGGGCGACTCGGTGCCGGCGGTCACGCCGGCCGCGACGTGCGGCAAGGGCGCCAGACCCGAGACGGGTGTCCAGGGCCGGGTCCCGCTGGCCGACTACGTCTCCGGCCGGGTGAACGACGACTACCGCTGCAACACGAGGCCGTTGGCCCACCAGGGCCGGACCGGCGGCTTCAAGGTGCTCCGCTACAAGGACTCCCGGGGCAACGTCTGCGCGTTCTACGACTCGACGCTGATCTTCCCCAAGGACGTGCTCTACAACGCGGCCGAGGGCCTGGGCGTCGTCGTGCTCGACATGAACCGGCCTCGGAAGCCGCGCAAGGTCGCGACGCTCTCGACGCCGGCCATGCTGAGCCCGCACGAGTCACTGGTGGTCAACCAGAAGCGCGGCATCCTCGGCGCGGTGCTCGGCAACCCGTTCACCAACGTCGGCGTCCTCGAGCTCTACGACGTCCGCACCAACTGCCGCGCCCCGAAGCTGCTGAGCTCGACGACGACCGCGGTGCTCGGCCACGAGAGCGGCTTCGCCCCGGACGGCAACACCTTCTACGCCTCCAGCACGGGCGGGCAGACGCTCGCCGCGATCGACGTGAAGGACCCGCGCAAGCCGAAGCGGATCTTCTTCCAGGTCGGCGTGAACTACCACGGGATGCGGGTCTCCGACGACGGCAACACCTTGTACGTCGCGAACATCGGCAACCCGTCCGGCGTCCGCCTCTCCTCGGGCGGCCTGCGGATCCTCGACGTGTCCGAGATCCAGGCCCGGAAGAAGGACCCGAAGGTCAAGGTCGTCGCGAACCTCGACTGGGCCAACGGCTCGCTCCCGCAGGTCGCGGAGCCCTTCACGAGCAAGGGCCGGCACTACCTGCTCGAGATCGACGAGTTCGCCGACTTCGGTCTCGACGGCGGGCCGACCCAGGCGTCGGCGCCCGTCGGCGCCGCCCGGATCATCGACATCGAGGACCCCCGGCACCCCCAGGTCGTCTCCAACCTCCGGCTGGCCGTCCACCAGCCCGGTGCCCGCGCCGGCGACCAGATGCTCGACCCGGGCGCCGCGCTGCCGGTCCAGGGCTACGCGGGCCACTACTGCTCGCTGCCCAAGCGCAAGAACCCCAAGATCGTCGGGTGCTCGATGATCCTGTCCGGCCTGCGCTTCTTCGACATCCGGGACGTGCGGAAGCCCAAGGAGGTCGCGTACTTCAACGACGTGTCCGTCCCGGGCTCGGGCTCGCTCAACCCGACGGCCCTCGGCGCGTTCGCGATGTCGGCTCCCGCGTGGGACATCCGCCGCCGCGCGGCCTGGTACACCGACGCCAACAAGGGCTTCTACGTCGTGGCGCTGACCAACCACGTGGGCCGGCTGCTCCTGAAGAAGCGGCACTCCCAGCGCCGGTGATCTGCACAGAACCTTCACGAGTCGTCCCCGCGTCCTGACCGGTCGCACTCCTAGTCTCGTTCCGTGCCCAGGATCCTGGTCGTCGAGGACGACCGCGTCATCAACCAGGCGGTCGCCGACCGTCTCGCCGGTGAGGGGTACGACGTCGTCCAGGCCTACGACGGGCCGGACGCGGTCGCACAGTTCGGTGCGACGTCGCCCGACCTGATCCTGCTCGACGTGATGCTGCCCGGCTACGACGGGCACGAGGTGTGCCGCCGGGTCCAGGCCCAACGGCCGGTGCCGGTGCTGATGCTCACCGCCCGCGACGACGAGGCCGACATCCTGGTCGGCCTCGGCGTCGGGGCCGACGACTATCTCACCAAGCCGTTCCGGATGCGGGAGCTCGTCGCCCGGGTGGCCGCGCTGCTCCGCCGGGTCGAGCGGGCCGCCGAGCTGGCGGGCCGAGTCGTCTCGGACCTGGGCGACCTGAGGATCGACACCGGCGCCCGCAAGGTGTGGGTCGGCGACGACGAGGTGCACCTGACCCCGACCGAGTTCGACCTGCTCCTCTGCCTGGCCGGAGACCCGGGCACGGTCCTGACGCGCGAGCACCTCTACACCGAGGTCTGGGGTTGGTCCGGGGCCTCCGGCACCCGCACCGTCGACAGCCACGTCAAGGCGCTGCGCGCCAAGATCGGCGCCGACCGGGTGCGGACCGTGCACGGCGTCGGCTACGCGCTGGAGAGCGGCTGATGCCTGCGAAGCCCCTCGACCAGGTCACGTCCGTCAAGGTCAAGCTCGGGCTCCTGGTCGCGGCGAGCGTGCTCGTGGCCGCGCTCGTCGGCGCGCTCGGCTCGGTCGGTGACGTCCCGCTGTGGCTGAGCATCCCGGTCACGGTGGTGCTGGCGCTCGGCGTCACCCAGCTCCTGGCGGTCGGCATGACCTCGCCGCTGCGCGAGATGACCGCCGCGGCGCGACGGATGGCGCGCGGGGACTACTCCGGCCGGGTGACCGCGACCTCGAACGACGAGGTGGGCGAGCTCGCCCGTGCGTTCAACCGGATGGCCGAGGACCTCCAGGCGGTCGACCAGCAGCGCCGCGAGCTCATCGCCAGCGTCAGCCACGAGCTGCGCACGCCCCTGGCCGCGCTCACCGCCGTCCTCGAGAACGTCGTCGACGGGGTCGGAGGACCGGACCCCGTCGCGCTCCGGACCGCGCTCGACCAGGCCGAGCGGCTGTCGGCACTCGTGTCCGACCTGCTCGACCTGGCCCGCGTCGACGCCGGCGCGGTGACCCTGGCGACGTCCCGCGTCGTCGTCCGGGACCTGCTCGAGCGCTGCGTGGCCGAGGCGCGCGCCACCGGCCGCGAGGCGTCGTACGACGTCCTCGTCCGGCCGGACGACCTGGCCGTCGAGGCGGACCCGCAGCGACTCCACCAGCTCGTCGCCAACCTGCTCGACAACGCCTCCCGGCACAGCCCGGCCGGCGGCAGGGTCGCGGTCACCGCGACCACCCAGGGCGCCGGCTGGCGGCTCGAGGTCGTCGACGAGGGCCCGGGCATCCCCGCCGTCGGACCGGGACCGCGTCTTCGAGCGGTTCGGCACCTTCGACGACGGTGGCGGCACCGGTCTCGGCCTCGCCATCGCCCGCTGGGTGACCGACCTCCACGCCGGCTCGATCAGGTTCATCGACCCCGACCCGGGGCTCCACGGCGCGCGCGTGCGCGTCGACCTTCCCCACGACTCCGAGAGGCCCGTGATGACACAGCAGGCTCCGCCGCCACCCGCGCCCAACCCGTACCACCCGGCCCCGAGGCAGCGCGTCGGCCCGCAGGAGTCGTCCACGGACTCCCTCTTCGGCGGGTTCTGGCCCGAGCAGGGACTCCCGGGCAGTGCGGCCGCCGTCCTCGGTGCGCTCGGGGCGGGCATCCTGGCGGGCATCGTGCTGCCGTTCCGCGACCACGGGATCGGCACCTTCGTGGTGCTGCTCGCGTGCGGCGCGGCGGTGCTCGGGGTCGCGGTGCACAGGCGATCGGCGTTCACCCTCGCCTGCTCGGCCCTCTCGGTGCTGCTGGCCAGCACGCTCGTGCTGCGCGACGCGGAGTGGATCGTGTTCCTCTGCGTCGTGGCGGCCGCCGCCGTGTTCGTCATCGGGGTGGTCGACGGCCGGACCGTGCAGGGCTTCCTGCTGTCCGGCATCGCCTGGGGGCTCGCACCCCTGCGCGGCCTGCCCTGGCTGGGACGGTCCCTGAGGCCGGTCGCCCGGCTCGGTCGGAGCGGCGCCGCCGTTCGTACTGCGCTGCTCTCGCTGCTCGGGGTGGCCGTCTTCGGCCTGCTGTTCGCCTCGGCGGATGCGCTGTTCGCCGAGTGGGCGGACGTCGTGGTGCCTGACCTGAAGATCGACACGTTCGTCTTCCGCGCGTTCCTGGCCGCGTTCGTCAGCGGGGTCGTGGTCTCGGCGGCGTACCTCGCGGTGAACCCGCCGAAGGTCGACCCCGCCGGCGCCCCCACCCGGCCCGTCGCCCAGCGCTACGAGTGGCTGGTCCCGGTGCTCCTCGTCGACGCGGTGTTCCTGGTGTTCATCGGCGCCCAGGCCACCGTCTTCTTCGGCGGCCACGACTACCTCGAGCGGACCACCGGCCTGACCTACGCCGAGTACGTGCACCAGGGCTTCGGCCAGCTGACCGTCGCCACCGGGCTGACGCTGCTCGTCGTGTGGGCCGCGGCGCGGAAGGCGCCGCGCGAGACGACCTCCGACGTGCTGTGGGTCCGGGCGTCGCTCGGGCTGCTGTGCGCGCTGACGCTCGTCGTGGTCGCGTCGGCGCTGTACCGGATGCACGTCTACCAGGAGGCGTACGGCTTCACCGAGCTGCGGCTGCTCGTCGACGTCTTCGAGGGTTGGCTCGGTGTGCTGGTGGTGGCCGTGATGGCCGCCGGCATCACCCTGCGCGGATCGTGGCTGCCGCGCGCGGCCGTCCTCAGTGGTGCGGGCGCCCTGCTCGGTCTCGCGCTGATCAACCCGGACGCCTGGATCGCCGAGCACAACCTGGACCGGTACGCCGAGACCGGCAACATCGACTGGGCCTACATCACCGGGCTGTCGACCGACATGGTGCCCGCCCTGGAGGGTCAGCCGGCCGACGTCGTGACGTGCTCGCTGATGGGCCGGACGAAGATCGACGACGACTGGCTGGAGTGGAACCTCGGCCGGTCGCGTGCCGAGTCGCTCGTGTCCGAGCACCTCGAGGGCCGGGGGATCGACGAACCGGCGTGTCTCAGCACAGACTGACGGTCGTGCCACGGCAGATCATCACCACCCCGAACGCGCCGAGCTCCCCGCTGTACAGCCAGGGCGTCAGAGCCGGGTCGCACGTGTACGTGTCCGGGACCACCGGGGTCGACCCGAGCACCGGTGCCCTCGCCGGTGACGACATCCAGACCCAGACCCGGCAGGCGCTGACCAACTGCGAGGCCATCCTGCAGGCCGGCGGCGCGAGCCTCGACGACATCGTCGAGGTGGGGATCCTGCTGACGGATCCGGCGGACTTCGCGGGCATGAACGAGGAGTACGGCCGGTGGTTCCCGGTGGACCCGCCGACCCGCTACGCGGCCAAGCTCGGAGCCAAGATGCCCGGACTGCTCGTCTCGATCCGGATGACCGCCGTCGTCTGACGTAACCGGCCACCCCCGCGGCCGTTGGTCCGGCATGCGTCGAAGCGTGGGTGCCCTGCTGGCCGTCGTCGTGACGGCGGCGTCGACCATCGCGCTGTCCTCGACGCCGGCGGCCACCGCTGGGGCGGCCGGGCCGTGCGCGGCGTGGATGGACAGGACCACGTCACCGGAGGCGCGCGCCGACGCGCTGGTCGCGGCGATGAGCACCGACCAGAAGCTGCACATGGTCACGTTCAGCGACCCACCGTGGTTCCTCTACTACGGCACCGCCGGGCACGTCACGGGCATCGACGCGCTCTGCGTGCCCGACCTGGTGCTCAGCGACGCCGGGTCGGGTGTCGCGGGCCTGCAGTACGGCACCACCACGTTCCCGTCGGGCGTCGCGCAGGCGTCGATGTGGAACCCGCGGATGCAGCGGCTCGTCGGCCGCACCATCGGCGCCGAGGCGCACGCCAAGGGCATCAACGTGATGCTCGCCCCGGGCATGAACATCGCCCGGACGCCGTACAACGGCCGGAACTTCGAGTACTTCGGGGAGGACCCGCACCTCGCATCCCGGACGGCCGTCTCGGTCATCAAGGGCATCCAGGACAACCCCGTCATCGCCGACGCCAAGCACTACGCGCTGAACAACCAGGAGATCGACCGGATGACGGTCGACGTCCGCGCGAGCGAGCGGGTCATGCGGGAGATCTACCTGCCGGCGTTCGAGGCGTCGGTGAAGAAGGCCGACGTCGGCTCGGTGATGTGCTCGTACAACAAGGTCGGCACGACGTACGCCTGCGAGAACCCGACCCTGCTCACCGAGTACCTCCGCGACGACTGGGGCTTCGACGGCTTCGTGGTCTCCGACTGGGGCGCCGTCCACTCGACGGCCGCGTCGGCCAACGCCGGGCTGGACCTGGAGATGCACGCCTTCGCGGTGCCTGCCCCGGCCACACCGGTGACCGGCACCGGCGGGCGGTTCTTCGACGCCGGCAAGCTCAGGGCGGCGATGGCGAAGGGTGCGCTGAGCAGGAGCCGGCTGGACGAGATGGTGCACAACATCGTCGAGCGGATGTTCAAGCACGGGCTCTTCGACCGGCGCACGGACCAGGACCTGCTGAGCTTCACGGCGGACGTGAGCAGCCGGCACCAGGGCATCGCCCGCAGGGCGGCCGCCGAGGCCACGGTCATGCTCAAGAACCGCTCGAACCTCCTGCCGCTCGCGAAGGTGCCCGGCGGCCGGACGATCGCGGTCATCGGCTGGGCGGCGGGCCCGATCGGTGCGCTCAACTCGACCTCGGGTGGCGGCTCGTCCAGGACGGGCCTGCCCGGCAAGGTCGTCAGCCCGCTGGAGGGCATCACGTCCCAGGCGCTCGCGCACGGCGACCGGGTCGTCTACGTCGACGGGTCGAGCCAGGCCGACGCGGTCGCCGCGGCCGCCGTCGCCGACCTGGCGGTCGTCGTGGCGAACGACGGCTCGAGCGAGGGCGCGGACCGCCCGGACCTCGGCCTGCACCCGGGCATCTGCGTCACCCTCTTCTGCCAGAACCTGCCCGTCGACCAGACCGCGATGATCTCCGCGGTCACGGCGGCCAACCCGAGCTCGGTGGTCGTCCTCGACATCGGCGCACCGGTGAGGATGCCGTGGCTCGCGAACGCCGGCGCCGTCCTCGTGCCGTGGTACGCCGGGCTGCAGCACGGCAACGCGCTGGCCGACGTCCTGTACGGCAACGCCGAGCCGGGCGGTCGGCTCCCGCAGACGTTCCCGGTGGACGAGGAGCAGGCGTCGTTCCCGGCGTCGGCGTACCCGGGCGTCGGCGGCGTCGCGAGGTACAGCGAGGGGCTGCTGGTCGGCTACCGGGCCTACGACGCTCTCAAGCGGAAGCCGCTGTTCCCGTTCGGCTTCGGGCTCGGCTACACGTCGTTCTCCTACAAGAGGCTCACCGTGACCCCGCGCGGCCACACCGTGAAGGTCTCCCTCGTCGTGAGGAACACCGGCAGGCGCGCCGGGTCCTCGGTGCCGCAGGTCTACGTCGGCTTCCCGGCGAAGGCGGGCGAGCCGGTGCGCCAGCTCAAGGGGTTCCGCAAGGTCCGGCTGGCCCCGGGCCAGTCGAAGCGGGTCACCGTGCGGCTGGCGCCGCGCTCGTTCGCCCGCTGGAGCACCAGGCTCGACCACTGGGTGGTCGAGGCGGGTTCGTACAAGGTCTTCGTCGGTCCCGACTCGCGGACGTTCCCGCTGAAGGGTGCCGTCAGGCTGCCACGGGCATTGTTGGCCAAGTGACGGAGGAGTCGTTCGGTCAGCGGACGTGGGAGCAGCGCCGTCAGAGCCGGGTGACGACGGGTCAGGGCGCGGAGCTGTCAGAGGCGGGCGTCAGCGATAGGCGGCATACGACCCGCCCACGACTTCCGCGAGTGCGATCTGCCGCCTATCCAGCAGTCGAGCCCTTGCGGCCGGCGCGGAAGCCGAGCTCGGCGGCGATCACCATCAGCCCCGCGACGCCGAGTGCGGCGCCGAGCAGCTGGGTCTGCGTGAGCACGGTGATGTCGCCGTCCAGCACGCGCGTCTCCGCCTCCTCGGGCGTGTAGGCGTACCAGCCGAAGTCGACCGAACCCTCGAGGTAGAGCAGCAGGTAGGCACCGAGGCCGAGCAGCCCGAGGCCGATGACGAGGAACAGGAACCGACGCACGCGGGCAGTCTGGCCTACGACGCGGGCCGCTGTCGCCGACCGAGCCGGTAGGCGACGCCGGTGACCAGGACGAGTACGCCCAGTCCCGCGACGGCGACGCCGGCGAGGAGACCGCGGGACACGATGTAGCCCGGGTCGCTCCACTCCATGTACCAGTCGGCGTCGTCCTCGAGGGGCGTGTAGGCGAACCACCCGAAGTCGGTCTCCATCGGGGACGGCGCGGTCAGGGCGAGCACCAGCCCGCCGCCCAGCAGCACCACGCCCAGCGTGAGCCAGAGGAATCGACGCATGCGCCACAGTAGGCGGGTGCCGCTCCTCTCGACGTGTGGTTGACCAGGGCCGCGCCCGTCAGACGGCACCGTACGACGTCCCGCGCTCCTCGCGCACCCACAGCACGCCGTCGCCGGCGGTCGGGCCCTGCGCCGCGAGCTCGCGCTTGAGCACCTTGTTGGTGGCGGTCGAGGGCAGGTCGGGGGCGACTCGCACGAAGCGCGGCCAGCCCTTCGACGAGAGGTCGGCCTGGTCGGCGAGGAACGCCTCGAGGTCGGCCGGCTCGAGCGTCGCGTCGTCCTGGAGCACCACCGCCGCCATCACCTGGTCGCCGACGTTCTCGTCGGGGACCGCGTAGACGGCGACCCGGTTGACCGCCGGCAGGCGCATGAGGATCCGCTCGATCGGGGCAGCAGCGAGGTTCTCGCCGTCGACCCGCATCCAGTCCGAGGTGCGGCCGGCGAGGTAGACGAACCCGTCCGCGTCCTTGTAGGCGAGGTCGCCGGACCAGTACATGCCGTGCCGCATCCGGTCGTCGTTGGCGGCCTGGTCGTTGTAGTAGCCCTGGAACATGCCGGCGCCCTGGGTGTTCACCAGCTCGCCGACCGCCTGGTCGGCGTTGGTGAGCACCCCGTTGTCGTCGAACTCGGCGATCGGGCACTCGGTCACGGTCTCCGCGTCGTAGATCGCGACGCCCTCGACCCCCTGGCCGATCGAGCCGCGCGGCGTGCCCGGCACCCGGGTGACGATCACGGCCGACTCGGTCGAGCCGAACCCGTCCATGACCAGGCAGTCGAAGCGCTTCGCGAACTCCTCGATGTCCCGGTCGCTCGCCTCGTTGCCGAACGCGACGCGCAGCGGGTTGTCGGCGTCGTCGGGCCGCTCGGGGGTGGCCAGCACGTAGGCGAGGGGCTTGCCGACGTAGTTCATGTACGTCGCGCCGTAGTGCCGGACGTCGTCGAGGAACCGTGACGCCGAGAACCGGGCCGGCACGATGGACGCTCCGGCAGACAGTGCGACGGCCCAGCCGGCGACCACCGCATTGGAGTGGAACAGCGGCATCGACACGTAGCAGACGTCGTCACCGGTGACGGAGAAGCGGTCGACCAGGTTGGCGCCGGAGAAGATCGGGAAGATGTGCGGCACCTGCACCGCCTTGGGCTCGCCGCTGGTGCCCGACGTGAAGATCATCATGAAGGTGTCCATCGCGGTCACCTCGGCGTGCGGCACCAGCGGCCCCGCGGCGGCGACCCGTTCCTGCCAGTCCGCGGAGTCGACGTCCACGACCCGGACGTCCCCGAGGTCGAGGCCCTCGAGGAGCTCGGCGTTCTCGCCGTTGACCACCACGAGCTGGCAGTGCGCCCGGCGCACGTCGGCGAGCAGCGCGTCCGCCCGCCGGGTCGTGTTGAGACCGACCAGCACGTAGCCGCCGAGCGCCGCGGCACCCATCGCGCGCAGCATGTCCGGCGTGTTGCCGAGCAGGACGCCGACGTGGAGCGGCCGCGCGGGGTCGGCCAGCCCGATGACCGCGGAGGCCTCGGCCGCGCACTCCGTGACGTGCTCGCGCCAGGTCCACGACATGTCGCCGTACCGGACCCCGACGCGGTCGTCCTCGCCGCGCTCGCGGACGAGCTGCTGGAGCGTCTCCGGCATCAGGCCGGCTCGGCCGCCAGCGTGCGGCCGATGTGCAGCGCCTGCTCGGTCGCGCCGCCGTGGAGGAACTCGAAGCGCTTGGCGCCCGTGAAGTACCGGTGCGCCTCGCCGTCGAGGTCGATGCCCACGCCGCCGTGGATGTGCACGGTCGTGTGCGCGATCCGGTGGCCGGCGTCGGCTGCCCAGAGCTTGGCGACCGCGACCTCGGTGTCCGCGGGCAGCCCGTCGTCCAGCCGCCAGGCCGCCTGCCACAGGGTCAGCCGCTGGCCCAGGGTGTCGATGTAGCCGTCCGCCAGCCGCTGCGAGACGGCCTGGAACGTCGCGATCGGACGGTCGAACTGCTCGCGGGTCTTGGCGTAGTCGGCGGTCAGCCGCAGCGCGCCCTCGGTGATGCCGAGCTGCTCGGCGGCTCCGGCCAGGAGCAGCAGGTGGTGCAGCCGCTGCAGCGCCGACCCGTCGGCGGGGCCGACCTGACGGGCCGTCGAGACGGCCACGCCCGAGAGGTCCAGGCGGGCGACCTCGTCGCCGTCGGAGAACCGCTGGGCGGTGACCGTGACGCCCTCGTCGCCGGGCTCCACCAGGAACACCGCCACGCCCTCGGGGGTCTCGGCGGGCACCAGGAACGCGTGGGCAGCGGTGCCGGCCGGGACGATCGTCTTGGTGCCGGTCAGGCGGAAGCCTTCGGCGTCGGGGGTCGCGACCGTGGTCGGCCGCTCCGGCGCGAAGGCGCGGTCCTCGGCGACCGCGGCCGTCAGCACCAGCTCGCCCGAGGCGGCGCCGGGCAGCCACTGGTCCTTGAGCTCGTCCCCGCCCAGCTCGGCCAGGAAGCGCGAGGCCGGGCCGTGGGCGGCGAGCGGCACGGGCGCGATGGTGCGGCCGACCTCGACCAGGATCCGGCACAGCTCGACGATGCCGAGACCCGCGCCGTCGTACTCCTCCGGGAGGTGCAGGCCCAGGAGACCGGCGGAGCCGAGCTCCGCCCACAGCTCCCTGTCGAAGCGCGAGCCGTCGGCCTCGACGGCCCTCATCCGCTCGTTGGTGGCCCGGTCCTTGAGGATCTGCGCGGCGAGTCCGGCCGCCTCGTCCTGCTCGGGCGTGAAGGAGAAGTCCATCTGATCTACCTCTTCGCTGCCGGCAGGCCCAGGCCCACGTAGCCGATGATGTCGCGCTGGATCTCGTTGGTGCCGCCGCCGAAGGTCATGACGAGGGCCGAGCGGTAGAAGCGCTCGATGCGGCCCGCGAGGACGGCGCCCTCGGAGCCGGCGGACACCGCGGCGTTGGGGCCGACGACCTCCATGAGCGACCGGTACACCTCGGTGGCGAGCTCGGAGCCGTAGATCTTGGTGGCCGACGCCTCGGCGGGCGAGAGCGCCACCTTCGCGTCCGCGTCGGCGGCGAGCTTCCAGTTGATCAGGGTCAGCGCCTCGATCTTGGCGTGCGCGCGGCCGAGCGCGATCTGGACCCACTCGGAGTCGATCACCCGGTTGCCGTCGGGGTTCTTGGTCTCCTGGGCCCACCTGCGGACCAGCTTGAGCGACATCGTCAGCGGGGCGGACGACGTCAAGGAGACGCGCTCGTGGTTGAGCTGGTTGGTGATCAGGGACCAGCCGCCGTTGACCTCGCCGACCACGTTGGTCGCCGGGACGCGGACGTCCTCGTAGTACGTCGCGCTCGTGCCGACGCCGGCCACGGTGTGCACCGGGGTGTAGGAGAAGCCCTGTGCGTCGGCCGGCACCAGGATCATCGACAGGCCCTTGTGGCGGGGGAGGTCGGGATCCGTGCGGCAGGCCAGCCAGATCCAGTCGGCGTACTGGATGAGCGAGGTCCACATCTTC
Organism: uncultured Actinomycetota bacterium; assembly: GCA_963815335.1. Lineage (GTDB taxonomy): Bacteria > Actinomycetota > Actinomycetes > Propionibacteriales > Nocardioidaceae > Nocardioides. The sequence goes on along the minus strand of CAWFGL010000007.1, from coordinate 16,999 downwards.
TGGCCGTTGATCACCCACTCGTCGCCCTCGCGGACGGCCTTGGTCTTGAGCGAGGCCAGGTCGGTGCCGGAGCCGGGCTCGGAGTAGCCGATCGAGAAGTGCAGCTCGCCCTGGAGGATCTTGGGCAGGAACTCGGCCTTCTGCTCGTCCGTGCCGTAGCGCATGATCGTCGGCCCGACCGTGTTGAGCGTCAGGTAGGGGATCGGTACGCCGAAGTCGGCCGCGACGTCGGTGAAGATCAGCTGCTCGATCATCGAGCGGGCCTGGCCGCCGTACTCCTTCGGCCAGCCGATGCCGAGCCAGCCGTCGGTGCCGAGCTGGCGGATGACGCTCTTGTAGACACCGGCCTCGCCGAACTCGCCCTCGAAGCCGGTGGCCGCGCCCAGCGCGGCCTTGACCTCGGGCGTGACCAGCTCGGCGAAGTAGCCTTGGAGCTCTTCCTTGAGAGCCACTTGCTCGGGCTCGAGGGCGATGCGCATGGCGCAAAACTATAACGTGTTCTAGTCTTAGTCGAGAGCGACTGCACCCGCTCATGCACCGAACGGGAGGCGACCCCTGATGAGCGACACCGCTGTCACGACCCGCGCACTGGACCACGGCGCTCCGCCGGAGCGGTTCGCGCGCGGCTGGCACTGCCTGGGTCTCGAGTCGATGTTCGACGACGGCAAGCCGCACGCCATCGAGGCGTTCGGCACCAAGCTCGTCCTCTGGACCGACTCGCAGGGCCAGATCAACGTGCTCGACGGCTACTGCCGGCACATGGGCGGCGACCTGACCCAGGGCACCGTCAAGGGCGACGAGATCGCCTGCCCGTTCCACGACTGGCGCTGGGGCGGCGACGGCAAGTGCAAGTCGATCCCCTACGCGCGCCGCGTCCCGCTGCGTGCGCGCACGCAGAAGTACCCCGTCGTGATCCGCAACGGCCAGGTGATGATCTGGCACGACGTCGAGGGCTCCGAGCCCGACCTGGACGTGCTGCCGCCGGTCATCGAGGGCGTCGGCACCGACGCGTTCACCGACTGGACGTGGGAGGTCCTCGACGTCCCGTCCGCGCACTGCCGCGAGATCATCGACAACGTCGTGGACATGGCCCACTTCTTCTACATCCACTTCGCGTTCCCGACGTCGTTCCGGAACGTGTTCGAGGGCCACGTCGCGACCCAGTTCATGGAGTCGAAGGGCCGGCCCGACATGGGCGGCAGCGGCTACGGCGACGCCGACCTCGTGCTCAAGTCCGAGGCGTCGTACTACGGGCCGTCGTACATGATCAACTGGCTCTGGGTCGACTACAAGGGCTTCGAGACCGAGGTCATCCTCATCAACTGCCACGTCCCGACGGGTGACAACTCGTTCAAGCTGCAGTACGGCGTGTGCGTGAAGAAGCCCGAGGGCGTCGACGAGGAGACCTCGCAGTACATCGGCAAGCGCTACTCGGACACCTTCAAGGAGGGCTTCGAGCAGGACGTGCACATCTGGCTCAACAAGGCGCCGGTGCAGAACCCGCTCCTGTGCGAGGAGGACGGGCCGGTCTACCAGCTGCGCCGCTGGTACGAGCAGTTCTACGTCGACAAGGCCGACGTCGTCCCCGAGATGACCGACCGCTTCGAGTTCGAGGTCGACACCACCAAGGCCAACGAGTACTGGCAGGAGGAGGTCGCCGAGAACCTGCGCCGCAAGGCCCAGGAGGAGTCCCAGACAGAGGCGGCCGCCCACTGATGGCGTCCTTCGTCCCCACCAGCGCCGAGACGCTGGAGGACCAGCGTCTCTACACCACGGCCCGGCTGACCGAGGTCGCCTGCCTGGACTGCCTCGCGACGGTCTCGGTGAAGAAGAACAGCGAGCACCACACCTCGATCCAGTGGAACGAGGAGGCGCTCGAGCACTGCCCCGAGTTCTCCCGGATGGACCGGCAGCCCGGGGGCCGGCCGGTGCACGCGGGCTGCCCGCGGCTCGCGGCCAGCATCGAGAGCGCGGCCCGCGAGGGGGCCGATCCCCATCGGTGCGGAAGACGGCTGGTAGACACCGCCGCGATGGATACCCACGTCTTCGACCTGACCGTGGTCGACGTGGTCGAGGAGACCACGGACGCCCACAGCGTCTCGTTCGCCGTTCCCGACGGCGCCGAGGAGGAGTTCGACTACAAGCCGGGCCAGTTCCTCACGCTCGCGGTGCCCTCGACCCTCGACGGCGTGCCGGTCGCGGCCCGCTGCTACTCGCTCTCCTCGTCCCCGCACGACGGCGGCCCGCTGACCGTGACGGTGAAGCGCACTGCCGAGGGGTACGCGTCCAACTGGATCTGCGACAACCTCCGCGAGGGCGACAGCATCAAGGTGCTGCCGCCGTCGGGCATCTTCACGCCCGCCTCGCTGGACGCCGACCTGCTGCTGTTCGCCGGTGGGTCGGGCGTCACGCCGGTCATGTCGATCACCCGGACCGCGATCGCGCACGGCTCCGGCCGGATCGTCCTCTTCTACGCGAACCGCGACGAGAGGTCGGTCATCTTCGCCAAGGAGCTGGCCGCGCTGGCCGCCGAGCACCCCGACCGTCTCGTCGTCGTCCACTGGCTGGAGTCGGTCCAGGGCCTGCCGACGCAGGAGCAGCTGAAGTCCTTCATCGAGCCGTTCCTGACGTACGACGCCTTCGTCTGCGGCCCGGCGCCGTTCATGAAGATGACCATCGCCGCGCTGCGCGAGCTCGAGTTCCCGCGCGAGCGCCGGCACCAGGAGAAGTTCGTCTCGCTCGGCGGCAACCCGTTCGGCGACGCGATCGAGGTCGAGAAGGCCGAGCACGAGCTCGAGGAGGCCGAGTCCGACGCGGCGTTCGACGAGGGCGGCGCGTCTGCCCCCGAGCCGGGTCCCGAGGGACCGGTCAAGGTCGAGGTCGAGCTGGACGGCCAGAACTACGCGTTCGACGACTGGGAGCCGGGCACCAAGCTCCTCGACTTCCTCGAGTCGAAGGGCGTCAAGGCGCCGTACTCCTGCCGCGAGGGCGAGTGCTCCGCGTGCGCGATCCGGCTGCTCGACGGCGAGGTCAAGATGATCCACAACGACGTCCTCGACGACGAGGACCTCGCCGAGGGCATCAGGCTCGGCTGCCAGTCCCTGCCGGTGACCGACGTCGTGAAGGTGACGTACCACTAGACCTCGTCGGCGCTAGCCTCTCCGTTCGTGGAGACCTTCGACGCCGCCGGTGACTTCGGTCAGCTGGATGCCGGCGGCACGGGATACGTCGAGCACCTGCGCCGGCCGGACCTCAGCCTGGGCACCTACTCGCTGCGCGCCGGCGCCGAGGACCTCCAGGAGCCGCACACCGAGGACGAGGTCTACGTCGTGACGGCCGGCCGCGCGAGGTTCACCAGCTCCGGCGAGACGATCGACGTCGCCGCCGGCTCGGTCTTCTTCGTGGCCGCCCACGAGGTGCACCGGTTCCACGACATCACCGAGGACCTGGCCGTCCTGGTGTTCTTCGGCCCGGCGGAGGGCACCCGGCAGGGCTAGCCGTGGCAGGGCCGCAGCTCGACCTTGCGGTTGCACGCCAGCGAGCCCTCGGCGGCCAGCGCGAGCGCGACGTCCAGGTCCGGGGCCTCGATGATCCAGAGGCCGGCCGCCCACTCCTTCGTCTCGGCGAAGGGGCCGTCGGTGACGATCTGCCTGCCACCGCGGTTGTCGATGGTGGTGGACGCCTCCGGTGAGGCGAGGCCGTTGGCGAAGACCCAGTGGCCCCCGGCCCGCAGCCTGTCGTTGAAGGCGTCGATGGCGTCCGCCTCGGCCTGGTCCGCCAGCTCGGTCTCGTCGTCGAAGACCACGTTGATGAGGTACTGCATGCGAGTCACTCCTCGTGTGCGACGGCGCCCACGCCGGGCGGCCGTTCATCCTGTCCACGAACGGACCTGGCGCGATCCGACAGTCCCCACGCGACCATCACCAGCCCGGCGGCCGCGATGCCGGCGATCGCGTCCAGCACGTAGTGCTCGCCGAAGTAGGTCAGCGCGAGACCCATCGCGACCGGGTAGAGCAGCAGCAGCCACCTGAACGGCGAGCGCAGCCGGCTGACCGCCCAGAACGCCACGAGCGCGGCGGTGCCGCAGTGCAGGGACGGCATCGCCGCCACCTGGTTGGGCATGCCCAGCAGGATCATGTTCTGCCGGTCGAGGCCCAGCTCGCCCCAGGCCCGGCTGGAGATGCGAGCGGCGCCGATGCCCATCCACGGCGGCGCGGTCGGCAGCAGGACGTAGGTGGTGAGCCCGACGAACAACAGGGTCAGCCAGCGGCGCATCCAGTCGCGCCAGGCCTCCCGGTTGCGGACCCACAGCACGATCCCCATGAGGATGGCGACGTAGAAGTGCGACGCGTACACGGTGTTGAGGACGAGGTCCCACGCGTCCGCGTCGCCGCTCCTCAGACACGGGTCGCCGCACCAGGCGTCCTGCAGCTGCTCCGTGGGAGTGCGGCCGTCGCCGAGCAGGCCGCCGAGCCAGCGGTCGAAGCGCACGGTGTAGTCGAAGTGCACGTCGAGGAACGTCTCGTCGGCCAGCCCCCGGAAGAACCAGTAGACGACCAGCCCGACGATGTAGGGACGCCAGTCGCGCCACAACCCCTCGTGCCGACGCACGAGGAACAGCGCGATCCAGCCCCACAGCAGGATGCCGAGCGGGTCGTTGGGGATCCCGACGACCACCGACCAGGCGATGAGGGCGACGACGTAGACAGCAAGCTTCACTCGGCCAACCTGAAGATCGAGAAGGTGCCGGCGTTCGCCGCCAGCCGGTAACGGTCGTGCAGGACGCGGTCAGCCTCGGTGGCGTCGATGCTCCAGCTGCCGAGCGACTCGCCGTTCGAGATCACCCAGTCAGGGGCGTCCGGCCCCTCGAGGATCGCGGTGAGCTCCTCCAGCTCCGGGTCGCGTACCCGTACGGGCAGGCTCCAGAGGTGCTCGTACGGCGAGGTCATGCCGGTCTCACGGAGGATGTTCGCCCCGCCGAAGCCGACCACGGCGGTGTCACCCGGCCGGCCCTCGGCCTGCAGGTAGTCGATCACCGGCGCCTCGGGCCGGTCGATCGGGACGGCGACGACGTAGACGATGGTGGCCAGCGACGACACGAACGCCGCGGTGTACGGGATCACCAGCGTCGGCCCGGCCCGGGGACCGCGCTGGGCCGCGGCGGCGGCGAGCAGCACGAGTCCGGGGACGAGCCCCATCAGGTAGTGCAGCCAGTAGCTGCCGCCGAGCAGCACCACGACGAGCTCCCACCCGAGCACCGCGACGGCCACCCAGCGCAGGTCGCGCACCCCGTACGTCGCCGGACCGCGCAACCGGACGAGGAGCCCGACCGCCACGAACGGTGCCGCGCTGGCGACCAGGGCACCGAGGACCCCGGCGAGGCGGTGGGTGGTCGTGCTGGTCGCGGACTCCGCGATGACCCGCGCGGCGTCGCCGCGGAACGTGACCATCGCGTTCCAGAGGTCGGTGGCCGACGTCCCGAGACCCTGACTGGCCTGGAGCGCCACGGCGAGCACCAGACCGGAGCCGACGACGACCCCGGCGAGCAGCCACCAGCGACGGGTCAGGAGCACGAGCACCAGCACGGCCACGAAGACGTCGACCTGGCTCTGCTTGGTGAGCGCGGCGAGCATCCCGGCGGCCCCCGCGCCGAGACCCAGGGCCAGGGTCCGGCCCGGAGCACGCGCCGCGGCCCCGGCCACGGCGGCGGCGATGCCGGCGAGGACGAACGGCAGGGCGAGCAGCTCGCCGTGCACCACCGTGCCGCCGAACAGCGGCGTGGCGGTGAACACCGCGGCCGTCCCGGCGGCCAGGGCCGGCCCGATCCAGGTCGAGGGAGCGGCCAGCCGGCCGACGACGCCGGCCAGCAGGACCGTGGCGACCACCGCCAGCGTGCCGAGCACGCGGAGGGCCCACGGGTCTCCGATCCCGTCGACCAGCGCGAACAGCCCGATCAGCACGGGTGGCCGGTCGACCCAGTAGTCGCCGTACAGCGACGACCCCGGCGCCCACTGCGAGGCGACGATCAGGAAGCCGCCCTCGTCCGGGCTCAGGGGTCGCCAGAGGAAGGGCAGCCAGCCCAGGCACGCCGCGGCAGCGAGGACGGCGGGCCTCGCCCGCTCAGGCACGCCTGGCGAGGGCCCGGCGCACGTGGGGCGCGACGGGGGAGAGCTTGAGGGTGTCGGGGAAGACGAGTCGGAGGTCGCGGGGCCCGGAGAGCCTGATCCGGTCGTCGCGCAGGCCGGTGTGGAGGTCGTAGACGCCCTCCCAGAGCTGGTACAGCTCGCCGAGTGGCGCCTCGAGGACGAGGTCCACGTCGTGTCCGGGGTCGGTGAAGCACAGCGAGACGTCGTGCGGGTCGATGACGAACCAGAACCGCGTCCGGCGGCCCTCGGGGAGCACGACGTGCAGCACGACGCGGCGCTCGCCGAACGGTTCAGGATCGATACCGCCCCGGATCCACCACATCAGCACGACGGGGTCGAGCTCGTCGTGCCGCGGCTCGCCGAACGCCCAGCGCGCGCCCCACTCGGCCAGCCCGAAGATGATCGGCCGCAGCTCCTCGCAGGCGAGGGTCGGCTCGTAGCCGTCGTCGGTGCGCTGCACCAGGTCGGCGCGCTCGAGCTGGTCGAGCCGCTTGGACAGGATCGCGCGCGACATGCCCGGCAGTCCCCGCGCGATCTCGTTGAAGCGGCGCGCGCCGACGAGCAGGTCGCGCACGATCAGCAGCGTCCAGCGGTCACCGAGGATCTCGAGGGACCGCGTGATGGGGCAGTACTGCCCGTACCGGGTCATGACCAGATCATCGCCCAGGCGGTTCAGTTTCGGAACTAGGCCCCGGCCCGAGTCCCGAGGACCTTGGTGGCATGACCATCACCGCCGTCCCCACTGATGCCCTGACCCTCGCCGCCGAGATCGGCCGGATCGCCGCCGAGCACGACGCCGCCCACGACCGCGACGCCACCTTCGTCACCGAGGCGTACGACGCCATGCACGCCAGCGGCTACCTCCGCCTCGCCGTCCCCACCGACCTCGGTGGCGGGGGCGCGACCATGCGGGACCTCGTCCTCGCCCAGCACGAGCTCGGCCGCCACTCCGGCGCGGCCGCGCTGTCCTCGACGATGCACCACTACCTGACCCTCGTACAGGTCTGGCGACGCCGGCGCGGGGCTCCTGACGCCGAGGGGGTCCTCGGCAAGATCGCCGAGGGGCTCGTCATGGCGACCAGCGGCGGCTCGGACTGGGTGTGCCCCACGACCGTCGCGACCGAGGTCGAGGGCGGCTACGTGCTCAACGGCCGCAAGGTGTTCTGCTCGCAGGCACCCGTCGCCGGCGTGGTCTCGACCTCCGCCGTGATCGGGGAGCCCGGCCCCGGCGCCACCGTCCTGCACGCCGGGGTGCCGCTGTCGGCGCCCGGCGTCAGCATCGTCGAGACCTGGGACACGCTCGGCATGCGCGGCACCGCCAGCCACGACCTGGTCTTCGAGGACGTCTTCGTGCCGGCCGAGAAGGTCGCCGGCACCCGTCCGTACGGCGACCTGGTCGGACCGCTCCTGGTCGCGGCCATCCACTTCGCACCGCTGGCCGGAGCGGCGTACCTCGGTGTCGCCGCCGGTGCCGCCGACCAGGCCATCAAGCTGGCCAAGCCCGGCTCGACCCGCCAGGTGGGGGAGATGCGCTCGCGCCTCCGGGTGGCCCTCTGGGCGCTGCTCGCCGCCGTCGACGAGATCGGCGAGGACCCGGCGGCCGACGAGGCCACGCTGGAGACGGTGATGCTCGCCAAGCGGCACGCCGTCAACGAGGCCCGTGCGGTCGTCGACATCGCCCTCGAGGTGGCCGGCGGGTCGGCCTTCTTCCGCGGCTCGCCGATCGAGCGCGCCTACCGTGACGTCCGCGGCGGACCGTTCCACCCGCTCACGCCCGAGGCGACCCTCGAGCTGGTGGGCCGTCGAGCGCTGGGCTGAGCTCAGCGGACCCGTCGCGCCTTGCTCTTCAGTGTCAGCGACTTCCCGGACAGCTTGTTCTTGCCAGTCACCCGGCAGCTGATCCTGTGCCCGGCGTCCGCATGCTTGAGCCGGTACGTCCGCTTGCGGGCGTGGGGGATCGGTGTGCCGTCGCGGAACCAGCGGTGCTTCGGGGTGGTCGAGTCGACCCAGAGGCCGGTCCGGCAGCGCAGCTTCCTGCTCGAGACTCGCACGACCTTGGCCCGCTTGACCCTGGTGCCGGAGTAGCCGTCCTTCACGACCGCCGGTTTCACGTTCGCCTGGCCGAGCCACTGGAACGACGAGCCGGTGCCGCTGACGTACGTCTGCCCGATCAGCGTGTGCCGGCTCGCCGCGTCGGAGCCGGCGCGGTAGGAGAGGCCTGCCCCGTCGGCGTCGGCGAGCCGCATGGTGGGGCCGCGCACGCCGTCGGTCAGCAGCGCGGCGCGTACCCCGTCGTGCGGGTCCGGGGCGGAGGTGTAGTCACGCCAGACGAGCAGCGCCCGCCCGTCCGGGCGGACGGTGATGGAGTGGTTCGCACCGCTCGTGTCCGCGGCGGAGACCGGCTCGACCGGACCCATCGCTCCTTGGCGGAGGGATCGCATCTTCACGACGTACTTGCTGACCTCGAACTCCATCCAGACGACGCTCGTGGATCCGCTCGGGAACACCGTCACAGCGAGGTCGGAGACGATGCCCGCGCCGGACCTGACCGGGTGCGGCGACCATGTCGTCAGCCCGGGTCCGATCGCGCCCGTCACCATGACGATGGTCCTCGAGTCCGTCGGGTCGTACCACGCGACGGCGGCCTGGCCACCCTCGCCGACGGCACCGGCGGGGACGTTTCCGTCCCCGGCAGCGGTCAGCGCGCTCAGCTGCCAGGTCGCCGTGGCACCGGTGTCAAGCGTGGCCGCGTTGGCGACGACGTTGCCCAGGGTCGTGCCGGTGGTGAAGGCCACCAGCACCTGGCCGTCGGGGCCGGCGGAGACCGAGTGCGGCGACGAGTTCACGTCGACCGCGCTCAGGTACGTCGGCACGATCGGGCCGCCGGGCTTCCGGACCCCGACCACGGCGCGGTCCCGGTGGGGTGTGGACGGGACGACCTCGACAGCCTGGGCCAGGACGACGAGGGTGCCGTCCGGGCGGACCGCGATCCCAGGGTTCTCGTGGTGGTAGGCCGCGTCGGAGAACACCTGCACGGGGGACGACCACCTCGACGTGGCTGTCGACAACCGGGCCGTCATGACCTCCCTCCCGGCACCGCTGTCGGCGACCCACGCCACCTGGAGGTCGCCGGCCCCGACCGGGGCGACGACGACCTGCTGGATGACCGGGCTGTCGATCGTGGCCGGGACCGTCCTCCAGGCGGCGCGCCCGCCCGGCCGGACGGCGGCGGTGAGGCGGCGGTCGCCGCTCGGGCCGGAGATCCACAGGACGGCGTCGGTCCCGTCGGGAGTCGTCACCGAGACCGGCTGGGACTGCAGGCTCGTGCCGGGAATGGTCGCCAGTCCCGTGTACGGCGCCTCGCGGTCAGGCCTGGCGGCCGCCGGACCCTGGGGGAGGGCGAGTGCGAGCAGCGTGGCCGTCGCGACGATCCGAGCGCCTGCGGCCATGACTGCTCCTCCTGGTCACCAGCCCCGTTCGCGCCACTCTGACAGGTGAGGACGCTCCGTGCCCAGGGTCGAGTCGTTGCCGTGGCCCGGGTAGAACCAGGTGTCGTCGGGGAGCCGGCCGAAGATCTTGGTCTCGACGTCGTCGACGAGCTGCTGGAAGGCCGCGGCGTCGCCGAACGTGTTGCCGACGCCGCCGGGGAACAGCGAGTCGCCGGTGAACAGGTGCGGGTGGCCGGACGGGTCGTCGTAGAGCAGGGCGATCGAGCCGGGCGTGTGCCCGGCGATCGCGATCACCTCGAGGGTGCAGTCGCCGACGGGGACCTGGTGGCCGTCGGTCACGGCGCGGGCGATCGGGACGCCGGTCTGGGTGGTGATCGCGTCGGCGTCCTCGACCCCGGCCACCGTGATGGCGGCGTGGGCGTCGATGACGGCGCCGAGGGCGCGGTGGTGGTCCCAGTGCTGGTGCGTGGTGACCACCGAGGCCACGCCGGCGTCGCCGATCAGCGGCAGGATCGTCTCCGGCTCGGCGGCCGCGTCGATCAGCACCTGGTCGCCGGTGCTCCTGCAGGTGAGCAGGTAGGCGTTGTTCGACATCTGCTCGTCGACGGCGACCTTGGTGATCGTCAGGTGCTCGAGCTCGCGGACGTCGGCGCCGCCGCCCACCTTCACCTCGCCCGTGTAGCCGGTGTCGCCAGTGTCGTCAGCCATGTCACCACGCCTCCTGAGTCGGTACCTCGCCGCTGTCGCTGCTGAGGAGATCGCCGGGGTCCCGGCCCGTCGCCCACCATGCCAGGGCGGCCCCGGGGCCGGTGACCGTGGGGCCGTCGCCGGTGCCGAACGTGAACGTCCGGCCCAGGTCGGCCGCGACGGCCGTGAACGGCGCCTCGTCGTGGACCCGGGTGCGCGACTCCAGGAGCAGCTCGGTGAAGCTCGCCGGCCAGTCCGAGAAGGTGTAGTCCAGACCGAGGTCGGCGTGGTGGATCTCGGTCTCGCGCAGCCGCATCTCGCCCACCCGGCCGGCCGTGAACACCCGGTCGCTGCCGGGCGTCCGCTCGATCCGGGCGGAGTGGAGCTCCTCGGGCAGCTCGGCGACGGCGTGGTGGACGAGCGTGGTCGAGGCCAGGAAGCGCTCGCGCAGGGCGCTCGGCGCCAGCCCGGACAGGTCCTCGATGTCGCCGTCCCGCGCCTCCTGCGACGGGTACATCGGCACCGACCGGTCCTCGCGGACGCCCTCGATGGCCCCGGCCAGGCCCTCGGCGTTCAGGGTCAGGTGGGCCACGACGTGCCCCCGGGTCCAGCCGGGCAGGAGGCTCGGCTCGGCGAAGTGGGCGTCGGTCATCGCGTCGACCGAGCGCACCAGCCGCCGGGTCGCCGACTCGAGCAGGTGGACGACGGAGTCGGGCATGTCCCCATCCAACACAACCTTGCGGGTCAGCGGTACGTCCCAGCGCCGTGAGACTCCTGGTCAGTGCGCTCGTGCTCCTCGGCACGGTGTTCCTCGGCACGGTGCCATTCGGTGCTCCCGGTCACGCGATGCCCGCCCGGGAGGTCACCGAGTCCCCGATGCCCTGCGATCCGGGCTTCGGCGCTCCCGAGCCGATCCCCACCTGTCCCGACGAGCGCCCCCTCATCGGCGAGGTGACGTCGTACGACGGCGTGGCGGTCATGGTGCAGCCGCTCCACGTCTACTGGGGCGACGAGGGTCGCGCGTACGCCGAGGCCCGGGGTCTCGACTTCTCGAACGACTACCTCCAGGTGCCCGAGGGGGCGCCGGTGGAGGTGGTGCTCGAACCCGACACGGTGTGCACGGCGGCGATCCGGGTCCACGTGAGCCGCTCGTCCTTCCACGACCACGTCGTGGACTGCCGGCTCTTCGACCGACCCGTCCGGCAGTACCCGGTGACCTCGGCGCTGTGGTTCCGGGACGGCCTGCTGCTCCAGATGTCCGAGCTCTACCGCCCCTGACCTGGGCGGACGTGAAAAGCACCCGCTCGGGTGAGGTCGGTCACCGGGCAGCGATGCAGGACTGTCGGCGGTGCGTGACAGAGTTGGGGACGTGGCTGATCAGCTGGTGATCCGGGGCGCCCGGGAGCACAACCTCAAGGACGTCTCGCTCGACCTGCCACGCGACTCGCTCATCGTGTTCACGGGCCTGTCCGGGTCCGGGAAGTCGAGCCTGGCGTTCGACACGATCTTCGCCGAGGGCCAGCGTCGCTACGTCGAGTCGCTGTCGGCGTACGCGCGGCAGTTCCTCGGCCAGATGGACAAGCCCGACGTCGACTTCATCGAGGGCCTGTCGCCGGCCGTGTCGATCGACCAGAAGTCGACGTCCAAGAACCCCCGCTCGACCGTCGGCACCATCACCGAGGTCTACGACTACCTCCGGCTGCTCTACGCCCGGGCCGGCCGGGCGCACTGCCCCGTGTGCGGCTCCCCGATCGAGCGGCAGACGCCGCAGCAGATCGTCGACCGGGTGCTGCAGCTCGAGGAGGGGGCGCGGTTCCAGGTGCTCGCGCCGGTCATCCGCGGCCGGAAGGGCGAGTACATCGAGCTGTTCAAGCAGCTCCAGACCCAGGGCTTCTCCCGGGCGCGGGTCGACGGCGAGATCCACGGCCTCGAGGACCCGCCCAAGCTCGACAAGCAGAAGAAGCACACCATCGAGGTCGTCGTCGACCGCCTGGCGGTCAAGGCGTCCAGCAAGCGGCGGCTCACCGACTCGGTCGAGACCGCGCTCAACCTCGCCGGCGGCCTGATCACCTTCGACTTCGTCGACCTCGACGCCAAGGACCCCGGCCGCGAGCTGCGGTTCAGCGAGAAGATGTCGTGCCCCAACGACCACCCCATCGACACCGACGAGCTCGAGCCGCGCTCGTTCTCGTTCAACAGCCCGTTCGGCGCCTGCACCGAGTGCCACGGCCTGGGCACCCGCATGGAGGTCGACCCCGAGCTGGTCGTGCCCGACCCGAGCGCGACGCTGGGCGAGGGCGCCATCCAGCCCTGGAGCATGGCGCACGTCGCCGACTACTTCCTGCGGCTGATGGGGGCGCTGGGCGAGGAGCTCGGCTTCGACCTCGACACGCCCTGGGAGGACCTCCCCGCCACGGCGCAGAAGTCCCTGCTCGACGGCCACTCGACCAAGGTCCACGTCGTCACGACCAACCGCTACGGCCGCAAGCGCGCCTACTACGCCGAGTTCGAGGGCGTCCGCACCTACATCGAGCGCCGGCACCGCGAGGCCGAGTCGGACACGAGCCGCGAGCGGTTCGAGGGGTTCATGCGCGAGGTGCCGTGCCCGGCGTGCCGGGGCAGCCGGCTCAAGCCGGTCTCCATGGCCGTCACGCTCGGCCCGAAGGACAACGGCGGCCTCAACATCGCCGACGTCTGCTCGATGCCCATCAACGAGACCGCCGACTTCCTGCGCAACGTCGACCTCAGCGCGCGCGAGCGCCAGATCGGTGAGCGCGTCCTCAAGGAGATCCAGGAGCGGCTCAACTTCCTCCTGGACGTCGGGCTCGACTACCTCTCCCTCGACCGCCCGTCCGGGTCCCTGTCCGGAGGCGAGGCCCAGCGGATCCGGCTCGCCACCCAGATCGGTGCCGGCCTGGTCGGCGTCCTCTACGTGCTCGACGAGCCGTCGATCGGCCTGCACCAGCGGGACAACCAGCGGCTGATCGAGACCCTCGTCCGGCTCAAGGAGCTCGGCAACACCCTCATCGTCGTCGAGCACGACGAGGACACCATCAAGACCGCCGACTGGGTGGTCGACATCGGCCCGGGCGCGGGCGAGCACGGCGGCCAGGTCGTGCACAGCGGCACGGTCCAGGGCCTCTACGACCACCCCGACTCGATCACCGGCCAGTACCTCTCCGGCCGCCGGGAGATCCCGGTGCCCGCCGTGCGCAGGCCGCGCACGCCCGGCCGCGAGCTCACCGTGAAGGGTGCGAAGGAGCACAACCTCCGCGACATCGACGTGACGTTCCCGCTGGGGCTGTTCGTCGCGGTCACCGGCGTCTCCGGCTCCGGCAAGTCGACGCTGGTCAACGACATCCTCTACACGTCGCTGGCCAAGCAGATCTACCGCTCGCGCAACGTGCCCGGCCGGCACCGCTCCATCACCGGCGTCGAGGACGTCGACAAGGTGATCCACGTCGACCAGTCGCCGATCGGCCGGACGCCGCGGTCCAACCCGGCGACGTACACCGGCGTCTTCGACCACATCCGCAAGCTGTTCGCCTCGACCCCCGAGGCCAAGATGCGCGGCTACCTCCAGGGCCGGTTCTCGTTCAACGTCAAGGGCGGCCGCTGCGAGGCGTGCGCGGGCGACGGCACGATCAAGATCGAGATGAACTTCCTCCCGGACGTCTACGTCCCGTGCGAGGTCTGCCACGGCGCGCGCTACAACCGCGAGACCCTCGAGGTGCACTTCAAGGGCAAGACCATCGCCGAGGTCCTCGACATGCCGATCGAGGAGGCCGTCGACTTCTTCTCGGCGGTGCCGCCGATCGCCCGGCACATGAAGACCCTGGTCGAGGTCGGCCTCGGGTACGTCCGGCTCGGCCAGCCGGCCACCACGCTGTCCGGCGGTGAGGCGCAGCGCGTCAAGCTGTCGTCGGAGCTCCAGAAGCGCTCGACCGGCGGCACCGTCTACGTGCTCGACGAGCCGACCACCGGCCTGCACTTCGAGGACATCCGCAAGCTGCTGCTCGTGCTCGGCCGGCTGGTCGACCAGGGCAACACGGTGCTGGTGATCGAGCACAACCTCGACGTCATCAAGACCGCCGACTGGATCGTCGACATGGGTCCCGAGGGCGGCTCCCGGGGCGGCCTGGTCGTGGCCGAGGGCACGCCGGAGTCGGTCGCCGCCGACCCGCAGAGCTTCACGGGCCACTTCCTCAAGCCGCTGCTCGAAGGGCGCGAAGCGGCCCAACCGAAGAAGCAGCCGAAGAAGCAGCCGAAGAAGCAGACGCAGAAGCAGACGCAGAAGCAGACGCAGAAGCGGGCGGCCCGGAAGACCGCGTGAGGTCTTTCTCATCGAACTCACATCTGTGACTCATCGACGGCCAGACCCGGCTGGCTAAGGTTTCAACCATGACCCAGGTCTCCCGTCGCACCGTCACCGCGCTCACCGCCGCCGGCGCCGGCCTCCCGCTCCTCGCCGCGTGCAGCAGCGACGACGACCCGGGCACGGCCAGCGACCCGGGCGGCGGGACGAGCACCTCCGCGGGCGGCGAGACGCCGAGCCAGGCCGAGAGCTCGGCGGGTGGTGGGGGAGGCGGACTGGCCTCCACCTCGGACATCGAGGTCGGCGGCGGCACGATCTTCTCCGACGACGGGGTGGTCATCACCCAGCCCGAGGAGGGCACCTTCAAGGGCTTCAGCTCGACCTGCACCCACCAGGGCTGCCAGGTCGGCTCCGTGTCGGACGGCGCCATCCACTGCCCGTGCCACGGCAGCTCGTTCTCGATCTCGGACGGTTCAGTGCAGGGCGGCCCGGCCGGCTCCGCGCTCCCCGAGGTCGAGCTCAGCGTCGACGGCGACGCCATCAACCTCGCCTAGCGAGCCGCGCCAGCCCACGTCACGCGGGGAGTGCCGCCGGTCGATCCGGCGGTCCAGCACGTCCCGGGCCTCGTCGAGCCGGCCGGCGCGGACGAGCGCGGCGATCCGGGCCTCCTCGAGAACCTCGCGCTGCGCGTCCGAGCCGCCGAACCGACGGGTCTGGAGGACGCGCAGGTCGTCGGCGGCCTCGGAGTAGCGACCGCCCTCCATCGCCGTGAGCGCCAGCGCCAGCGGCGCGACCACCTCGCGGTGGGTCGGGTGCTTGTGCGCGCCGGCCCAGGCCGCGAGTCGGCCCAGCCCGGCGACGTCGCCCACGGCGAGCAGCGCGACCGCCGAGTGCATGGCCAGGAACGGCGTCCCGGGCCGCTCGAGCGACTGGGTGTCGGTGACCCGGACGACCTCGCCCATGTCGGGCACGTCGGTGGCGCCGGGCGTGAGCGCCCACCGGAAGAGCAGCGAGCCGGTGTCCACCAGCGTGCGGCAGCCGGTCCCGAGATCCGGCTGCAGCTGCTCGTGGTACCTCCGGCGCACGGCGTCGAGGTCGCCCAGCGACAGCTCGTGCAGGGCGGCGTGCCAGGCGAAGTGGGTGAGCCCGTCGGACGCGGCACCGTCCCCGCGGACCCACCCGTCCATCCAGGCGAGCCCGCTGTGGTGGTCGCCGGTCTCGTAGTGCGCGTGCGCCCGGGCGTGTGCCGAGTGGCCGGCGCTCGGCTCCTCGGCCAGCGAGGTGCAGGCGAGGTCCATGGCCTCGTCGAAGCGCAGCTGCTCCTGGCGGATGAACGCCAGCAGTCCGGCGTACCACCAGTCGTTGCCGTACGCCGGCGCCGCCTGCTCGACGATCTGCCAGGCGTGCTCCGGAACCTCGGTGACGCCGGCGAACGCGATGGTCGGCACGGCCACGGACAGCAGCAGGGCGTCGCGGGGGTACTCCTCGAGGTGCGCGACGAGGGGGAGCGAGTCGCCCCTGAGGTGCGACGCGACCGCGTGGACGTGGCTCCGCTCGCGCTCCGTGCCGCGGCGGGCGTGCAACCGGGCGTCCGAGATCCGTGCGTTCACGTCGACCCGGGCGCACATCTCGTGCCCGAGGAGGGCGAGCCCCGCGTGAGCAGGGCGAACGTGGGGTCGAGCGCGATCGCGGACGCCATCGCCGGCAGCGCTCCCTCGCGGAGGCGGAGCACGTCGACCAGCCCGCGCGAGTACGCCTCGGCGGCCTCCGGGCCGGTGGTGAGCGCATACCCGTACGGGTCGCGACACGGAAGCATGAAAGCAGAGTAAGTCACGTGACAAAGCACGCCAAGTCGAGCGTCGGCGTGTCCTCGTAGGCTGAGAGGGTGCCAGCCGACTACCGCCCGGAGCCGGGGTCGATCCCGACCCAGCCAGGCGTGTACCGGTTCCGCGACGCCCGCGGCCGGGTGATCTACGTCGGCAAGGCGAAGAACCTGCGTTCCCGGCTGTCCTCGTACTTCCAGGACATCGGCAACCTGCACCAGCGGACCGCGGCGATGGTCACCACCGGCGCCAGCGTCGAGTGGACCGTGGTGAACACCGAGGTCGAGGCGCTGCAGCTCGAGTACTCCTGGATCAAGGAGTTCGACCCGCGCTTCAACGTGAAGTACCGCGACGACAAGTCCTACCCCTGGCTGGCGGTGACCGTCGGCGACGAGTTCCCCCGGGTGATGGTCGGCCGTGGCGCCAAGCGCAAGGGGACCCGCTACTTCGGGCCCTACAGCCACGCCTGGGCGATCCGCGAGACCGTCGACATCCTGCTCCGGGTCTTCCCGATGCGCTCGTGCAGCAACGGCGTGTTCAAGCGGTCCGGGCAGATCGGCCGTCCGTGCCTCCTGGGAT
>CAWFGL010000006.1:0-406494 GCA_963815335.1 uncultured Actinomycetota bacterium | reverse complement strand
CATCAGCGGCCTCACGACCACGAAGATGCTCCGCGACTACGGCGTGCCGTAACCTGCTTCGAGGCCTCCGACCGGGTCGGCGGCAACTGGGCGTTCGACAACCCCAACGGGCACAGCAGCGCCTACCGCTCGCTGCATATCGACACCTCGAAGCACCAGCTGTCCTTCAAGGACTTCCCGATGCCCGAGCACTACCCCGACTTCCCGCACCACACGCTGATCAAGGACTACCTCGACGCCTACGCCGACACCTTCGGGCTCCGCGAGCACATCGAGTTCGAGAACGCGTCCTGCACGCGCGGCGGCTCGACGGTGGGGGCTGGGAGCTCGACCGCGAGGCCGGCGACGACCGGCCCTTCGATCTGCTCGTGGTCGCCAACGGGCACCACTGGGACCCGCGCACGGCCGACTTCCCCGGCGAGTTCACCGGCGAGGCGATCCACTCCCACCACTACGTCGACCCGTGGACCCCGCTGCACCTGATGGACAAGCGGATCCTGGTGGTCGGCCTCGGCAACAGCGCCGCCGACGTCACCGTCGGCTCTCGCAGCGGGTGTTCCGCAACGAGGTCACGCTGTCGACGCGCAGCAGCGCCTGGATCGTGCCGAAGCTGATGTTCGGCAAGGCCGCCGACATGAACTACCGCACCAACCCGCACTTCCCGCTGAGCTGGCAGCGCAAGGTCGCCCAGTGGGGACAGAAGCTCACCGGCGTCCGACCCGACGCTCTACGGCCTCCCGGCGCCGAACCACAAGTTCTTCGAGGCGCACCCGACCCAGTCCGGCGAGCTGCCGCTGCGGCTCAAGTCCGGCGACGTCACCCCGAAGGGCAACGTCGCCCGTCTCGACGGGGACACCGTGCACTTCGAGGACGGCACCTCCGCCGAGTTCGACGTGATCATCTACGCGACCGGCTACAACCTCACCTTCCCGTTCTTCGACCCGGAGTTCCTGAGCGCCCCGGACAACCGGATCGACCTCTACCGGCGGATCATCAAGCCCGGGATCGACGACCTGCTGTTCGCCGGCTTCGCCCAGGCCACGCCCGACGCTCTTCCCGTTCGTGGAGTGCCAGGCGCGGCTCATCGCGGCGTACGCGATGGGCGAGTACGCCCCGCCGTCGGACGCCGAGATGCACGAGGAGATCAAGGCCGACGACGAGAAGTACATGGGCCACATGCTCGACCGGCCGCGGCACACCCACCAGCTCGACTACTTCGTCTACGAGCACCAGATGCGGACCAGGAGCTGCCGCAGGGACGCAAGCGGGCCGCGAGCGCGGCGTGCCGGCCGAGCGGACGGGCGCGTCGTGACCAGCGCGCCCCGCGCGGCGACGAGCGTCGTACGGCCCTCCTCGAGTCCCTCGACCACCACCTGCGCCATGTCGACCCGGGACAGGGCAGCCTCGACTCGATCAACATCGCCGACATCTCGCGGCGGGCCGGCGTCACTCGCTCCGCCTTCTACTTCTACTTCGACAACAAGGCCAGCGCGGTCGCGGCGCTGATGGAGGAGATGTACGACGAGTCGATGGTCGCCGCTGACCTGCTCCGCGGCGAGGGCTCGCCCGGCCGAGCGCGTCGAGGG
Organism: uncultured Actinomycetota bacterium; assembly: GCA_963815335.1. GTDB lineage: Bacteria > Actinomycetota > Actinomycetes > Propionibacteriales > Nocardioidaceae > Nocardioides. Next base: position 404,908 of record CAWFGL010000006.1, on the reverse strand, counting down.
CATGGTCCGCGGGCTGTTCGGCGCGTGGGAGCGGCACGAGCACATCTACCGGGCGATGTACGACGCCAGGGCGACGAGCACGACCGTCCGCGAGCTCTGGGACAGCGACCGCGAGTCTTTCGTGCCGGTCGTCGCGCGAGGTCATGGAGGAGGAGCGGGCCGCCGGCCGCGCGCCGGCCGGGCCGGACGCCACCGCCGTCGCCAGCGTCCTGCTCGAGCTCAACGACCGGATGCTGGAGCGCCTCGCCCTCGGCGGGCCGGTGCCGCGCGAGCAGCTGGTCTCGGCGGTCGTCGAGTCTGGGTGCGAACCATCTACGGGACCAGCACCGGACGGACGAACGATGAAGTACGACGACCATCACCTTCGACTCCGGCGGGGTCGAGTGCGAGGGCTGGCACTTCACCGGCGAGGGCGAGGACCCTCGCGACCCCGGCCGGTCGGCCGGTCGTCGTGATGGCCCACGGCGTCGGAGGCACCAAGGACTCCGGCCTCGCAGCCGTTCGCGGCGGGCTGGCCGAGGCGGGGCTCGACGTCCTCGCCTTCGACTACCGCAGCTTCGGCTCCAGCAAGGGCGAGCCGCGCCAGCGAGTGAGCGTCGCCGACCAGGTCTAGGACTACCGCGCGGCCGTGACGGCGGCCGCGCGACCTCCCGGGGTCGACCGGCGCCGCGTCGTCCTCTGGGGCGTCTCCCTGTCCGGCGGGCACGTGCTCGCCGTCGCCGCCCGCCGCACGACGTCGCCGCGGTGGTCTCGCTGACCCCGCTCGTCAACGGCAGGGCCGCGGGCGCGCCTGGCGGCGCAAGCACCACACGCCGCGCGATCCTGAGTCGACCGTCGAAGGCGTGCGCAGCAAGGTCGCCACGGCCGCGAGGCGGCGACGCGCGGACGATGCCGTTCGTCGCACGTCCCGGCGAGATGGGCGCGCTCACGCTGCCCGGGCACTACGAGTCCTACCTCGCGATCGCCGGGCCCACCTGGCGCAACGAGGTGGACGCCGCGGTCGGCCTCGAGCTCGGCGGGCTCAGGCCAGCGCAAGAATGCCGAGCACGTCCGCGCGCCGCTGCTGGTCCAGATCGCCGACTTCGACCGCAGCGCCCCACCGCAGGCCGCCGCGCAGGCCGCCTTCGCCGGCCGGGCGGAGGTGCGGCACTACCCGTGCGACCACTTCGACGTCTGGCCCGGCTCCGACTGGTTCGAGCCCGCGCTGGCCCACCAGGTCGCCGTTCCTCACCAGGCATCTCCGACCACAGTCGGGTGCCGAGGGACGAACCGGCTCAGTAACGTCGAGCACGTGGCACTCCTCGAGCACGAGCCGACCGACACGCACCCGCAGGCGCTGACCGCCCAGCGCTTCGAGCGGATGAGCCTCGACGGCGTCGCCAAGCTGCCGCCGGTCGACACCACGGGTCTCCCGCCCGGGCCCCTCGTGGCCGGCGCTGGTGCAGACCGTCGCGCTGTTCCGGTTCCGCCACTGGTTCCACCCGTGGCTGCGCAAGACCTACGGGCCGACGTTCACCGTCCGGATGCTGCCGGGCGGCCGGCCCTTCGTGCTGTTCACCCGGCCCGAGGACATCAAGGAGATGTTCGCCGGCGACCCCGAGGTCTTCCACGCCGGCAAGGGCAACTCCATCCTCGGCCCGGTCATGGGCGAGCACTCGCTGCTGCTCCAGGACGGCAGCTGACGCACAAGCGGGCCCGCAAGCTGCTGATGCCGGCGTTCAACGGCCAGGCGCTGCGCGGCTACCACTCGCTGGTCACCGACCTGGCGCGCGACGAGGTGGCCCACTGGCCCGAGGACCGCACGTTCGCGTCGCTCGACCGGATGAACACGCTGACCCTCGAGGTCATCCTGCGCGTCGTCTTCGGCGTCACCGACGAGGAGCGGCTCGCCGCGCTCCGGCCGTGCGTCAACGCGACCGTCGACGTCAACCCGGCGGTCATGCTGGTCGGCACCTACCCGCTCGCTGCAGCGGCTGCCCGCGTACCGCGACGTCGTGGCCAACCAGGAGGCGCTCGACCGGCTGATCTACGCCGAGATCCGCGAACGCCGCGTACGGCGCCCGACCTCGCCGAGCGCACCGACGTCCTCTCCCGGCTGATCCGCGAGGGCCAGGACTCCGACGACCCCACGGACCGTCTCGACGACACCGAGCTCCGCGACCAGCTCGTCACCCTGCTGCTCGCCGGGCACGAGACGACGGCGACCGCGCTGGCCTGGGCGCTCTACGAGCTCGGCCGCGACCCCGAGCTCGTGCGGCGCACCCAGGCGGCCGCGGACGCCGGCTCGGGGACGCCGACGGCGACGCCTGGCTCGACGCCGTGATGAAGGAGTCGATGCGGCTGCACCCGGTCATCCCGATCGTGCTGCGCACCCTGCAGAAGCCGGCGACGATCGCCGGGCATCGACATCCCGGCCGGCGCGACCGTCGGGCCGTCGATCGTGGTCGCGCACGGCGGCGCCAACTACGACCGTGCCGAGGTCTTCGACCCCGACCCGGTTCCTGGGCCAGAACCCGCCGACCAACACCTGGATCCCGTTCGGCGGCGGCGTCCGCCGCTGCATCGGCGCCGGCTTCGCGCTGATGGAGGGCGCGGCCGTGCTGCGCGAGGTCTTCCTGGCGTGGAACGTGCACACCGAGCACGACGACAGCCCGCGGGTCCGCAACATCACCTCGGTCCCGGACCTGGGCGCGCGCATCCACGTCACTCGCCGTTAGTGGATCGGCCGCCGAGCTCTTCGCCGAGCTCCTCGAGGAGTGGGACCTCCGACCCGACGGCGAGCCGCGGTCCGGTCACACCGCGACCGTGCTGCCGGTGCTCACCGACGAGGGACAGCCGGCCGTGCTCAAGGTGGGCACGCGGCACCCCGAGACCGAGCACGAGCACCTCGCGCTGCAGCACTGGCACGGCGACGGCGCGGTGCTCCTGCTGCGCGCGGACCCGAGGCGGATGGCCCTGCTGCTCGAGCGCCTGTCGTACGCCGACCTGACCGACGTCTGGGACATCGAGGCCTGCGAGATCGTCGCCGGCTTCTACCCCCGGCTGCACAAGCCGGCGCCGCCGCAGCTCATGCGCCTGTCGGCGTACGTCGGCAGCTATCTCGACCGGCTCGCCGGGCTGCCCCGGGACGCGCCCGTGCCGCGGCGCCTGGTCGAGCAGGCGGTCTCGCTCGGCCGGGCCTTCGCCGACGACCCCGGCACGGACGGCCGGCTGATCCACGCCGACCTGCACTACGAGAACGTGCTCGCCGCCGAGCGCGAGCCGTGGCTGGTGATCGACCCCCAGCCGATGTCGGGCGACCCGCACTACGAGGTGGCCCCGCTCCTCTGGAACCGCTGGGACGAGCTCGCCGGCGACGTGCGCGGCGGCGTACGGCGCCGGTTCCACGCCGTGGTCGACGCGGCCGGTCTGGACGAGGACCGGGCCCGCGACTGGGTCGTCGTCCGGATGCTCCTCAACGTGCTGTGGGAGCTCGAGGAGACGGCCCCGGACCGGGACATGATCACGATCAACATCACCGCGGCGAAGGCGGTCCAGGACTAAAGGATGCGCGGGGCGGGCGGCCCGGTGCGAGCCTCTCCGCCCGTGACCTGGCGAGACCGGCTGCGCGCGCTGCGCGTCGACCTCACGCCGCTGCGCACGTCCCGCGACTTCCGGCTGCTGTTCTGGGCCGGCACCGTCTTCTACTTCGGCGGGATGGTCAGCTACGTCGCCATCCCGTACCAGATCTACACGCTCACCGGCTCCAACTTCGCGGTCGGCGCGATCGGCCTGGTCGAGCTGCTGCCCATCATCGTCTTCGGCCTGTACGGCGGCGCGCTGGCCGACCACGTCGACCGGCGCAAGCTCCTCATCTGGACCGGCGTCGCCCAGGCCGTGCATCACCGGCGTGCTCGCGGTCAACGCGTTCCGCGAGGCCCCGGACGTCTGGCTGATCTTCGTGGCGGCGTTCTTCCTGGCCGCGACGTCGTCCCTGCAGCGGCCGTCGCCGCGAGGCGCTGATGCCGCGCACCGTGCGGCACGACGAGCTGCCCGCGGCCAACGCGCTGTCCAGCCTGGGCATGCAGCTCGGCGTGCTCGTCGGTCCCGCGGTGGGCGGCCTGCTGGTGGCGTACGTCGGCATCGGCTGGTGCTTCGTCATCGACATCGGCGGCCTGGCGGTGGCCACGTTGCTCTACGTCCTGATGCGCACCTACGCCCACCGCGACGAGACCACCCCGCCGAGCCTGCAGGGCATCCGGGAGGGCCTGTCCTACGCGTTCAACCGCCGCGACCTGCTCGGCACCTACCTGGTCGACATCGCCGCGATGATGCTCGCCATCCCGGTCGTGCTGTTCCCGGCGCTCGTCGAGGACGGTCTTCGAGCGACCGGAGCTCTGGGCCTCCTCTACTCGGCCGAGACCCTCGGCGCCCTGGTGGCGACCGCCCTGAGCGGGTGGACCGCGCGGATCAACCACCACGGCCGGGCGATCGTCATCGCCGCGGCGCTGTACGGCCTGATGATCGGGCTCGCGGGGCTGATGCCGAGCATCTGGCTGGTCGGCCTGTTCCTGGCCTTCGCGGGCGCCGCCGACATGATCTCGGCGATCTTCCGCGGCACCGTCTGGAGCCAGACGATCCCCGAGGCCATGCGCGGCCGGCTCGCGGGCATCGAGATGCTGTCGTACTCGCTCGGCCCGCTCGCCGGCCAGGTCCGCGCCGGCGTCACCGCCGACCTGTGGTCGGTGCGCGGCGCGATCTCCAGCGGTGGCTTCGCCTGCGTCGCCGGGCGTCGGCCTCACGGCGCTGTGGCTGCGGGACTTCTGGGGCTACGACGCCCGCACCGACGAGCACGCGGTCGCCGAGCGGCGGTGCGGGAGGCGGCCGGCGAAGGCTGAGCAAGCCCGATCACAACCGCCGTGCTCGAGCGCGGCCCGGGAGACGTGGCGGTCATGGTCGTTCCCGAGGCGCGCGCGTCCAGCGACGCGATGGCGCGGATCCTCGACCTGGCGCAGGCCGGGCTCGACGACCCGAGCCGCACGTGCCGACGACCTCGCGCAGCCGCGCGTACCTCTCGCGCTTCCACTTCGACCGGCTGGTCTCGGCCAGCGCAGGCGAGGCTCCAGGAGCGCTGCGCCGCCGGGTGCTGCTCGAGCGAGCGGCGTACCGCCTGACCAGCCGGGCCGACCGCACCATCCTCGACATCGCGGTGGAGGCGGGCTACGGCTCGCACGAGGCCTTCACCCGCGCGTTCGCCAAGGCGTACGGCGCGACGCCGACCGCGGTTCGCGACGAGCGCCGCCGCTGACGTTCCGCGAGCTCGAGCTGCCCGGCGCCGAGCGGCGTCCACTTCCACCCACCCGGCGGCCTCCGGCTGCCGGCGACCCGCAAGGAGAGCAGCCATGGACGTCATCCAGCACCTCGTCGACCACCACGTCGACTCGTTCACCGCCCTCATCGCGGCCGCCGCCGATCTGCGACGACGCCGTCCTCGACGCAGCCCATCGAGCAGTCGGTGGAGGGGATCGACGACGACCCGACCCTGCGCTCGGTCATCAACGCGATGGTGACCCAGGAGGAGCACTGGCTCTCCGCGCTGCGCGGCGGAGGCTGGCCCGACGAGAGCGACCAGTCCGTGGCCGGCCTCGCCGCCCGGCACGAGGCGGCCGGCCGGGACTACCGGGACGTTGGTCGCCGGGCCATCGCCGACGACAGCGATGGCCGACACCTTCGTGGACACGACCTGCGAGCCCCCGGCCAGCCACACCCTCGGCGGGACCATCGGGCACGTGATCACCTTCGCCGCCGTCCGGCGCACGCTGGCCGTCGGCGCCCTGTGGACCGCGGGCACAAGCGGACTTCGACAAGGCCGACCCGCGGCCCTACCTTGACGGCTGGCGCCTAGGAGCCCAGTGCGGCCAGCACCGATCACCATCGGTCATGAGCTCAATACGGGCCGCCTACGCGAGCGCCCCGCTCAGACGTTCACATGAGGCGTCCGCCCCAGAGCCGTCGCGCTAGCGGATGGTGCCGACCCCCGCGATCAGCGGCAGGTCGAGCGGGAGTCACCCAGCCGGCCGGCAGGTCGTTGACCGCGGGCACGGCGTTGAGGGCACGCATGCCGGTCGCGAGGCAGCCCGCGACGGCGGGCGCGCGGCCGGAGCCGTCGGTGAAGCGGAACGCCGTCTCCTGGACGATCGAGGGCGACCCCTCGATGTCGACCCGGTAGACGTCGTCGCCGGAGCCGGTGGGCCAGTCGGGGGCGGCGTCCAGGCCGATCCGGTTGACGTGCTCGAGGGTGATGACGTCGCGCCCGGGTACACGCCGTTGATCGTGAACCGGATCGCGGCGACGTTTCCGGCCTCGATGACGCCCTTGACCGTCTTGCGGTCCTCGGGCGTCACCCACTTCTCCCACGTGGTGGTGATGTCGTCGAGCTCGATGCCGGCGGCGTGCGCGATCATCGGCACGGTCGCGCCCCAGGCCATGATCAGCAGGTCGGGGATCTCGAGCAGCGGGGTGAACTCCGGCGAGCGGCCGATGCCCATCTCGTCCTCGTAGTCACCCTCGTAGTCGGTGTAGTCGAGCAGCTCGGACGCCCGCACCGAGTCGCACCCGGCCGCACAGGCCCATCAGCGTCATCGGGAACAGGTCGTTGGCGAAGCCGGGGTCCCCCCGGTCGATGCCGGTCGTGAAGCAGGAGGCGCCGCCCTCGGCGCACGCCTCCTCGATCGGCGTGAGCCAGTTGGACGGCGTCTGGGTCATCTGCGGCCAGACCCACGGGGTCATCGCGGTCGAGCACACGTCGATCCCGGCCCGCAGGAACGCGGTCATCACCCGGATGTTCTCGTCGGCGTACTGCGCGGTCGGGCCGTAGTGGACCAGCGCGTCGGGTGCGAGGGCGATGAGGTCCTCGACCGAGTCGGTGGCGAGTACGCCGGAGGGCTCGGTGCGGCCGCAGAGCTCGGCCGCGTCCTTGCCGACCTTGGCCGGGTTCGAGACGCCGACGCCGACCAGCTCGAACGCCGGGTGGCCGTCGAGGATCTCGGCCATCACCATCGAGCCGACCACGCCGGTGCCCCACAGGACGATCCGCTTCTTGGTCATCAGGGTCCTATCGGTCGAAGGCCGCGAGCACCTGCTGCTCGCTCAGCCCGTAGTCCTTGAGCTGGTAGTCGTGCTTGGGCGCCGCGTGGCCGGTCCTGGCCTCGCGGTCGATCTCCTCGATCGCGGTCTGCACCTCGGGCGTCCAGTCGAGCGACCACTGGTCGTAGATCGCCCGGGTCACGCCGATCGGGTCGTCGCGCAGGTCCTTGAACGCCACGTCGACGAACTGCGACTGGTCGTACTTCGGCCGCGCGTCCCAGAACGCGTGGAAGCCGCGCGACCACAGGTCGAGCTGGGTGTGGCCGATGACGCCGCCGACGTACGTCTCCGACTGGCCGACCGTCGTCTCGGCCGACAGCGAGCAGGACGACGCGATGCACACGACCGGCTCGCGGTGCGTGTAGACGATCAGGGCGTCCGGGTAGACGGTCATCAGCGCGTCGAGCGAGGCGATGTGCGAGGGGTTCTTGAGGACCCAGCGCTTGTCCTGGTCGTTGAGGCCGAGCAGCTGGAGGTTCTCCTTGTGCCGGGCGTAGGCGTCGGTCCAGTCCTGGCCGTTGAGCCACTCGGAGTAGCGCGGCAGGTTGGCCAGCGACTCGTAGGCCTTGGACTTGCCGGTCTGCCGCAGCAGCCGCCAGCACTCCTCGACGGAGGTCGCATCCATGTAGTGGATCCCCATGAACTCCGGGCTCTCCACGTGGTGCGCGGCGAACCCTGCCTGCATGGCCTGGAAGATCGGGTCGTCGCTCCCAGGTCTCCCGCGGCGGCCGCGGCTGCGGCACCTGGGTCAGCCACAGCTCGAGCCCCTGCGCCATCGGGTCCGCGTGCAGCAGCCGGTGCAGCGCGGTCGTCCCGGTGCGGGGCAGGCCCATCACGAAGATCGGGCGCTCGATCGGCACGTCGCGCGCACTCGGGGCGGGCGTTGAGCGCCTGCTGGGTGAGCAGCCGACCGACCAGCGCGGCCTTCACCTCGGAGCGGTGGAAGTAGTTGCCTCGCGGAGTCAGGCCCGCCTCCGGAGACGCGAGGTCCTCGACGAGGATCCGCAGCCCCTCCTCGTGCGCCGTGCCGCCCATGTCGGACATGCCCGTGGTGCGCTCGGCGGCAGCGACGATGTCCTCGTACGAGCCGACGTCCGGGCGCTCCCGGGTCATGATGTTGTCCGACATGGCGTGGCCTAACGGCTAGTCGTGGAACTCGCCGCAGTCCACGGTCAGCATCTGACCGGTGACCGCGGAGGCGAGGTCGGAGGCGAGGAACAGCGTCGCCCGGGCGACCTCCTCGGAGGACGCGAGGCGCTTCAGGTCGGTCGGGCCGGCCTTGTCGGCGTACACCTGCTCGTGCGTCTTCTCCTCGACGGCGGCGAGGAAGTCGAAGTAGCCGCGGTTCACGTCCTCGTAGATGTACGACGGCGCGACGCTGTTGACCCGGATGCCGCGCGGGCCGAGCTCGGTCGCGAGCGACGAGGCCAGGTGCTCGAGGGCGCCCTTGGACAGCTTGTAGCCGGCGTACTCGGGCTGCGAGCTGAACGCGACGCAGCTGTTGAGCATGATGATCGAGCCCTTGCTCTCCGACAGCGCGTCGGCGAACAGCGCGGCGAGGCGCAGCGGCCCGAACACGTTGGTCTCGTTGACCCTGGCCAGCTTGGCCGGGTCGATCTGGGTGATCGGGTCCATCGGCGGGATCGCGAACGCGTTGTTGATGATGCAGTCCACGCGGCCGAACGCCTCGAGCGTCTTGTCGCGCAGGTTGACCCGCGAGTCCTCGTCGCGGACGTCGGTGACGACCGGGACGACCTTCACGCCGTACGGCGCCAGGTCGGCCTGCAGCTCGAGCAGCCGCTCCTCGGTGCGGCTCGCGATCACCAGGTCGGCGCCCATCTTGGCGGCCTCGAACGGCCAGCGACCGGCCCAGGCCGGGGCCGATGCCGGAGATCACGACGACCTTGCCCTGGAGCAGCGGGACCGCCTGGTAGCGGTCCTCGATCGAGGTGTCGTGGGCCTCGGCGTATCCGAGCTCGCTCAACTGATCATCCTTCTGGCAACGGAGCGCTGCCGGGCGGCGATCCGCGCGGCGTACTCCTCGGTGGTGATGGGTGTGAAGTGCGGGAGCAGGTCCGGGACGTCGGCGAGCTTGACCTTCTCCACGGTCGGCCCGTCCTCGGGGCCGAGGTCGCGCTCGAGCCGCTGCCAGCGCAGCATCATCGAGCCGGTGCGGTGGCCGGTGGTCTCCAGCCAGTTCGCGATCGCCTGCCCCTCTCCTGCAGGCGAGCGCTCCGAGACCACGAACCGGATGACCCCGTCGGGGTCGGTGACGGCCTGGGCCTTGGTGAGCGAGGTCTGGTGCGTCTCGTAGTCGGTCGAGGCGTACCAGTCGGAGCCGATCTGGGCGCCCTGGTAGGTGCAGTCGGTGCACTCCGGCACGCTGATGACCAGCGCCTCGTCGTCCTCGAGCTCGTAGTGGCCGATCGACGAGCGCTGTGACTCCAGTCCGCCGGGCGTCGACCTCGGGACGGTCAGCGTGTTGACCGGCTCCTTGCGCTCGAAGAACTGCGGGAAGGCGAACCAGGTCTGGATCGACCCGGTCAGCGACCGCGCGGCGACCTCGTACTTCTTGCGCAGGGTGGCCTCGGTCAGCGGCTTGGCCGGCTGGTCGACCGTGTCCGGGCGCTCGATGGTGAGCGTGCCGCGCTCCTCGGTGTCCCAGTCGTTGAAGACCTCGCGGACGATCATCGACTTGGCGCCGGGCTCGGCGACGTAGGTGAACTCGAAGTTGCCCTCGGCGTCCTTCTCGAGCTCGCGGTCGTCGAAGGCCATCAGCGAGGTGGCCGCGGAGTCGGCCGAGTACATGCCGCCCATCACCTGGAACGACAGGTCGGCGCTGGTGCCGCGGCGGCCGCGGATGACGTACTCGACGCCCTCGCGCAGGAAGGCGTTGAAGTAGATGGCGTCCGGGTTGTCGAGGCCCTGGCGGGAGAACTGGTGGGTCGGGTTCACGAACAGCGGCCGGTCGAGGTCGTAGTCGAAGGCCATCTGCATGGCCATCCGGATCCGGCCGGACAGGTAGTCGTAGCCCTCGAGCCGGTCCTGCTCGGTCCGGATGAACGGCGCGTTGGCGATCAGCTCCTCGGCCTCGGCGATCGCGGCCTGGAGGGGCCCGGTGAGGTCGAGGCTCTCGCTCACCCGTTCACCTTGTGGATGATGCTCTCGGCGTACTGCTCGAGGTTCTTGATCTTGGTCTCGAGCGGCTCGGTGTCCGGGCCCTTGATGTAGGGCACCCGGAAGCCGACGATGCAGTCGGTGACGCCCTTGTCCTCGAGGCGCTTGATGCCGTCGACGGTGTAGGCGTCGTAGGAGATGACGTGCACCTCGAAGTCGTCGCGGGTGTCGCCCTCCTCCTTGCGGATCTCGGCGAGCCGGACGAGCAGCCGGTCGAGCTCCTCGCCGTCGCCGCCGGCGTGCATCCAGCCGTCGCCCTTGAGCACGGCGCGGCGCAGGGCGTTGTCGACGTGGCCGCCGACGAGCAGCGGGATCGGCTCGGTCGGCGCCGGGCACTGCTTGAGCTCGTCGATCTCGTAGAACTCGCCCTCGTAGCCGAAGAACTCGCCGGCTGGTCAGCCCCTTGAGGATGTCCATGCACTCGTCCATGCGCTTGCCGCGCCTGGCCCAGTCGACCTGGAGGTTGGCGAAGTCCTCGGGCCACGGCGAGATGCCGACGCCGAGGCCGAGCCGGTTGTCGGAGAGGAACGCGAGCGACGAGGCCTGCTTGGCGACCAGCACCGGCGGGCGCACGGGGAGCTTGAGGACGAACGGCGTCAGGCGCAGCGTGGTGGTCACCGCGAACAGGTGCGCGCAGAGCACCATCGTCTCGATGAACTCCTTGCCGTCGAGGAACTCGCGGTCCCCGGTGTCGGTGTAGGGGTACTTCGAGTCCGACTCCTTGGGGTAGATCAGGGAGTCGGCGACGGTCATCGACGTGTAGCCGGCGGCCTCGCGGCCTGGGCCAGCGGGGCGTAGTACTTGGCCTGGGTCATCGCCTCGGCGTAGCTGAACCTCAGCTGTTATCGAGCGAGCGCACAGTGAAACTAGAACGTGTTCCAGTTTTGTGCCAGAGTGCGCGTCGTGGACCTGCAGCAGATCAGCGACCGGGTCGAGATCGCCGACGTCATCACGCGCTACACGCGGGCCATCGACACGGGGGACTGGGACAAGCTCGACACCGTCTTCACCCCGGACGCCGACATCGACTACACCGAGTCCGAGGGCATCGCGGCGACGCTACGACAAGGTCAAGCCGTGGCTGGCCGAGGTGCTGCCGGCGTTCTTCCCCAAGCGGATGCACACGATCGGCCAGATCGACGTCGACCTGCGCGGTGACGAGGCCGACGTGACGGCGTACTTCCACAACCCGATGCCCATGGACGACGGGCAGGGCGGCACCAAGATCGTCGAGATCGGCGGCTACTACCACCACACGATGACCCGGACGGCGGACGGCTGGCGCAGCCGCAAGCTGCACGAAGAGGTCGTCTGGAAGCACAACATCTGACATGGCCCGATGGGTCTTCCCGAGGAGCGACCCGACGGCCTGGACTCGCCGCGTGACCGTCAAGGTCATCAAGTACATGGCCAAGGCCCAGGTCGCGGCGTTCAAGGCGACCAACGGCCGGGTCGGCAACAAGTGGCGGATCGGCGCGGGCTGGAAGAAGCCGGTCCCGACGCTGCTGCTCGAGCACGTCGGCCGGAAGTCGGGCAAGACCTTCGTGACGCCGCTGCTCTACATGCAGGACGGCGCCGACATCGTCGTGGTCGCCTCGCAGGGCGGCCTGCCGAAGAACCCGCAGTGGTACGCCAACCTCGCCGAGCACCCGCGACACCCGGATCAGCCTCAAGGGCGAGAAGAACCGCCCGGTCCGGGCCCGGACCGCCACGCCGGACGAGCGCGAGGCGCTGTGGCCGCGGCTCGTCGACCTCTACGCCGACTTCGCCAAGTACCAGAAGTGGACCGAGCGGACCATCCCGGTCGTCGTGCTCGAACCCCGCGAAGTAGACGAGGAGCGCCTGATGCCCGCGTTCACCAAGGCCGAGCTGAAGGCCGCGCTCGCCCACTACACGACGGTCGTCGAGGGCTGCTCGGCCAGCGGCGACTGGGCGCCGTTCGCCGACCTGTTCACCGAGGACGTCCACTACGTCGAGCACGCCTACGGCGAGATGGACGGGCGCGAGACCGTGCGGGCCTGGATCCAGGAGGTCATGGCGCCGTTCCCGCACATGCGCTTCCCGTCGGAGTGGCAGGCGTACGACGAGGAGAACGGCGCCGTCGTCATCCACATCAAGAACCTGCTCGACCACCCGACCGACCCGGACGGCGAGCCGTTCTGGTTCCCGAACTGGACCCGGCTCGTCTACGCCGGCGACAACCTCTGGTCGTCCGAGGAGGACATCTACAACCCGAGCCGCGACGCGGCCCGCGTGGTCGGGCGCCTGGCTGGCGGCCGGCGGCGAGCTCGCGACCGACAAGATCCCGAGCCCGAAGCACGGCTGAGCCCGACCGGGCCCCTGCGAGCGTGCCCAGCATCGGTCCGATTGGTGGGGTTGTGGCCCCTGGCCCACAATGCAGGCATGGCTGAGCCGCAGCGGGAGTCCGAGGGCCACCCGGTCGTCGCCGGCCTGCTCGCGCTGGTCGGTGTCGGGCTGGCCGTGGGCTGCTGGTCAGCGGCGCCGCCCTCGCCGGCACCTCCGTGCTCGGCCTCGGCGAGAGCGACGGCGGAGGCCAGGCCTCGAGCGACCAGACGATCAACGTGCCGAAGCCCGAGCCCACCGAGGAGGCCAGACCGGCGCGCTCATCACGCTGGAGCCCAAGCCCTCGAGCGAGGGCGGCGGTGAGTCCGAGGAGGCGCCCGAGCCCGAGGACGCGATCTCGCTGTCCGCGGCGGTCACCGAGGTCCGCCCCGGCGAGCCGATCGACCTCTCCGGCGTCTATCCCGGGGGCGAGGGCGCCACGCTCGTGGTCCAGCGCCTCGAGGAGGGCGAGTGGGTCGACTTCGCCGACGGCGACGTGACCGCCGACGGTCAGCAACGAGACGTTCTCCACCTACGTGCTCACCGAGCGCACGGGCACCAACACCTGGCGGGTCCGGGACGCCAAGACCGACGAGGTCTCCAACGAGGTCCGAGTCCAGATCGGCTGAGCGCGAAGGGGCCGGTGACGATCGAGCGAGGCTCGGACGCGCGGCGGGAGCCGGTCTGGTGGCCGCGCTGCTGCTGGCCGTGCCTGCGACGAGGCTGCTCCCGAGTCGGAGGCGGTCGTCCGACGGCGCCGCCGACGACGTCCATCGACCTCGCCGGAGCCGACGCCGCCCCCGGGACGCCGCGCCGGCGTCCGACCCGACCGCCGACGCGGTCGGTGACCATCGCGGTGGCCGGCGACGTCCACTTCGAGGGCGTGCTGCGGGCCCGGCTCGACGACCCGGCGACGGCCCTGGCTCCGGCTGACGCAGACCCTGGCCGCCGCCGACGTCGCGATCGTCAACCTGGAGACGTCGGTCGGAAGCGGCGGCCGACCCGGAGCCGGGCAAGCGGTACACCTTCCAGGCGCCGCCGAGTGCGCTTCGACGCGCTCGCCGCCGCCGGCATCGACGTGGCGACCATGGCGAACAACCACGCCCTCGACTTCGGCCGGGACCCGCTGCCCGGCACGTTCGCGGCCATCGACGCCGCCGCGGCCGCCGACCCGCCGCTCGCCGTCGTCGGGCTCGGACAGGACGCCGACCACGCGTTCAGCGCCTGCGCGGACCGACGTCGACGGCACGGTCGTCGCCACGATCGGCGCCACGATCGCCGGCACGGACCCCACCGCCGACCCCACCGGACAGTGGGCCGCCACCGACGACAGCGCCGGGACCGCCGACGCCGTCGACCCGGCGCGCCTGCTCGCTGCCGTCGAGGCCGCCGACAGGTCGGCCGACGTGGTCGTCGTCTACATGCACTGGGGCGTCCAGGGCGAGCGCTGCCCGAACGAGGGGCAGCGGTCCCTCGCGACGCGGCTGGTCGACGCCGGCGCCGACATCGTGGTCGGCAGCCACACGCACCGGCTCCAGGGCGACGGGCGCGTGGGTGAGGGCTATGTCGCCTACGGCCTCGGCAACTACGCCTGGTACACCCAGTCCCCGGAGACGACGGCCGTCACCGGCGTCCTGAGCCTGACGGTGCAGCCGGCGCCGTCAGGGGACGGGGTGGCCACCGTGACCGATGCCGCGTGGGAGCCAGCCCGGATCGGTCTCGACGGGCTGCCCGAGGCCACCACCGGCGGCGCGGCGGACGCCTTCGACGCCGACCGGCTGCGGCTTCGGGAGTGCGCGGGTCTCGCGCCCTAACCCGGCGGCGCCGGGCGCAGGGCCCGGCGCACGAGCTCCTGTGCCTCAGGAGTGCCGGCCAGCTTTTCGGGGACGAACAGCACGTTGTACTGCTCGCGACGCTGCCGGTCGCGCAGCAGCGGCACCAGGCCGATCCCGCCGAACCACTCGAGGACGTCGCGGTCCAGCCACTGTCCGTCCCAGATGGGCTCGGCCTCGACCTCGACGTAGACGGCGGCCGCGCGGGACAACGTCTCGCGGCCGCCCGGCAGCACCGCGCCCAGGGCCCCCTCGACGTCGATCCAGGCCACCATCCGGTCGTCGGCGCCCAGCGGGACGGCGTCGTCGAGGCGTACGCCGGGGACCTCGACCGCCACCTCCTCCTCGCTGCGCAGGTTGCTGCCGAGGCTCGCCATCCGGTTGACCGGGTCGCGGGCCCGGCCGTCGAAGTCGCGCGGGACGTGGAGCGTCACCGGTCCGTTCTCGGGCCCGACCGCGAGGTTGAGGTACTCGACGCCGGCCGCGGTGACCTCCTCGCGGTGGTGCGCCCACACCATCGGGTTGGCCTCGAACGCGACCGCACGGGCCGACGGCAGCTCGGCTCGGACCCACCGGCTGAAGCTCGCCTCGAATGCCCCGATCTCGAGCGTCACCGTGGGTTCGGTCCGCCGGGCGATGGTCCGGAACGCGGTGCGCACCCGGCGCTGCAGCTGGGCCGGCGTCAGCCCTGCCTCGTCCGCGGCGGCGAGGGCTGCGGCGAGCGCGGGGTCGAGGGTCACACGCTCAACGCAACCACGCCACGACCAGCCGCGCCACTCGGGCCAGCTGCTCCGCCTCGACGACCGCGACCACGTCGTCCGGCGAGTGGTAGCCGGCGTACGGCGTGCTGCCGAGCCGGACGCCCGGCAGCCCCTCGCGGACGAACGACCAGTGGTCGCTGGAGCGCTGCCCGGTCTCGGCGACGGTCGGTACGCCGGCGCGCTCGGCCGCGCGCAGGAGCTCGGCCCGCAGGGGGTCGCCGTCCTCCCAGCTGCCGACCGGGACCACGCTGCCGACGCCGACCCGGTCCATGGCCACCATGCCGCGCAGTGCCCGGCGCTCGGCGGACGTCAGCGACGCGACGTACGCGCGTGAGCCGTAGTGGTGGTCGTCGTCGGACGGCCCGCGGGGTTCCTCGGCCCCGAAGGCGACCAGCACCACCGGGAGCCGGGTCCGGCGTCCTGCCGTCGCCTCGGCCACGGCCAGCAGCGCCCCGATGCCCGACGCGTTGTCCTCGGCGCCCGGCGACGTCGGCACGGTGTCGAGGTGCGCCCCCACCGCGAGCCACGGCTCGCCCCGCACGACGTCACCGCGGGTGGCGATGACGTTGACCGACTCGCCCGCCTCGACGGGCAGGCCCTCGGTGGGACCGGCGACCGACGACCCGCCGGCACCGGGAACGACTGCCGCTCCACCTGCCAGCCCAGGCCTCGAACCGGCCCTCGACCCAGTCCGCCGCCTCGGCGTACGCCGGCGAGGTGCCCGGCCGCGGGCCGATCTCGTCCGCGAGGTGGCGCACCGCTGCCATCGCGGTGGCCGCCCGCACGTCGTCGGGATCGGCACGCGCGGGCTGCGGGCGCCGGAGGGGTGCTCGGTGGGCTGGTCGGCGGGACGGGTTCGCCGGCGAGGGGCTGACGTGGGGCCGGCCGTCGAGCGCTGCGGCGGACTCCGGCGCCGGGTCGCCGCCGGTGCAGCCGGCGAGGAACACCGCGCCGACCAGCACCGACAGCACTCGCACGTCTCGACGGTAGGCGGGTCCGGAAAATTCCTCCCCGGGTTCGGGAACACACGGCCGACGCAGTAGCGTTGAGCCCAGTGAACAAAGTTGAGTCGACTGGACTCAACTCAGGCACTCACACAGTCCCCGAACGAAAGAGGCAGTCAACCATGGCACGAGCGGTCGGTATCGACCTCGGCACGACCAACAGCGTCGTCGCCGTCCTCGAGGGTGGAGAACCCACCGTCATCGCGAACGCCGAGGGCGCCCGGACCACTCCGTCGGTCGTCGCCTTCGCCAAGAACGGCGAGGTGCTGGTCGGCGAGGTCGCCAAGCGCCAGGCGGTCACCAACATCGACCGGACGATCCGGTCGGTCAAGCGGCACATGGGCACCGACTGGAAGCAGCAGATCGACGACAAGTCGTTCACGCCGCAGCAGATCAGCGCCTTCGTGCTCCAGAAGCTCAAGCGCGACGCCGAGGCCTACCTCGGCGAGCCGGTCACCGACGCGGTCATCACCGTCCCGGCGTACTTCTCCGACGCCCAGCGCCAGGCCACCAAGGAGGCCGGCGAGATCGCGGGCCTCAACGTCCAGCGCATCGTCAACGAGCCGACCGCCGCGGCGCTGGCCTACGGCCTCGACAAGGGCGACGGCGACCAGACCATCCTCGTCTTCGACCTCGGTGGCGGCACGTTCGACGTGTCCCTCCTCGAGGTGGGCAAGGACGACGACGGCTTCTCGACCATCGAGGTCAAGGCCACCTCCGGTGACAACAACCTCGGTGGCGACGACTGGGACCAGCGGGTCGTCGACTGGATGGTCAAGAAGTTCAAGGACAACAACGGCCTGGACCTCTCGACCGACAAGATCGCCAAGCAGCGCCTCCAGGAGGCCGCGGAGAAGGCGAAGATCGAGCTGTCGTCCTCGAGCGAGACCACGGTGCACCTGCCCTACATCACCCACGGTGAGACCGGCCCGCTGCACTTCGAGGAGAAGCTGACCCGCGCGGAGTTCCAGAAGATGACCTCCGACCTGCTCGACCGCACCCGCGAGCCGTTCAAGGCCGTCCTCAAGGACGGCGGCGTCGCGATCGCCGACATCGACCACGTGGTCCTCGTCGGCGGCTCGACCCGGATGCCCGCGGTCACCGAGGTCGTCAAGGAGCTGCTCGGCGGCAAGGAGCCCAACAAGGGCGTCAACCCCGACGAGGTCGTCGCGGTCGGCGCCGCGCTCCAGGCCGGCGTGCTCAAGGGCGAGGTCAAGGACGTCCTGCTGCTCGACGTCACCCCGCTGTCCCTCGGCATCGAGACCAAGGGCGGCGTGATGACCAACCTCATCGAGCGCAACACCACGATCCCGGCCAAGCGCTCGGAGATCTTCACGACCGCCGACGACAACCAGCCGTCGGTCGAGATCAAGGTCGCCCAGGGCGAGCGCCAGATGTGGGGCCAGAACCAGCCGCTCGGCAACTTCGAGCTGACCGGTCTGCCGCCGGCGCCGCGCGGCGTGCCGAAGATCGAGGTCACCTTCGACATCGACGCCAACGGCATCGTGCACGTCAGCGCGAAGGACCAGGCCTCGGGCCGCGAGCAGTCGATGACCATCTCCGGTGGCTCGGCGCTCAGCAAGGACGACATCGACCGGATGGTCAAGGAGGCGGAGCAGTACGCCGCCGAGGACGCCGCCCGCCGCGAGTCGGTCGAGGCCCGCAACCAGGCCGACCAGCTCGTCTACGCGACCGAGAAGTTCATCGCCGACGAGGGCGACAAGGTCGGCGACGAGCTGAAGGCCGAGGTCCAGGCGGACGTCGACGCGCTCAAGGCCATCCTGGAGAACGCCGAGGCGTCGGCCGACGAGCTCAACGCCGGCATCGCCAAGCTCGACGCGTCGCGCCAGAAGATGGGCGCGGCGATGTACGAGGCCGCAGCCGCCGACGCCGCGGCCGCGGGCGGCACCACCGGTGCGACCGGTGAGGCCGACGACGACGTCGTCGACGCCGAGATCGTCGACGAGGGCCCGGCCGACGAGGCCCGGCCGCGCCCCGCGGACGACGCCGCCGAGAGAGAAGTGACCGACCAGCCCGGCTCCTTCCCGGACTCGGCCGCCTCCCCGGACGAGAGCAGAGTGGCGAACGAGACCGAGGTCGAGGAGGAGCCGGTCGCCGTCCTCCCCGCCTGACGAGACCTGGAGGACGGCGACGAGCTGGCCCTCGCCAAGGCCGAGGCGGCCGAACGGCTGGCCGACCTGCAGCGGGTCCAGGCCGAGTACCTCAACTACAAGCGGCGGGTCGACCGCGACCGGGACCTGATCCGCGAGAACGCGACGTACGCCGTGCTCGCGCCGATCACCGAGGTGCTCGACACGATCGACCGGGCCCGTGAGCACGGCGACCTCGAGCCGGGGGTGAGCTGGACGGCGGCCTGAAGACCGTGGCCGAGCAGCTGGAGCGGATCGTCTCCGGACTGGGGCTGACCAAGTTCGGGGCCGTCGGCGACGCGTTCGACCCCGCGATCCACGACGCGCTCAGCCACATCGGTGAGGACCCCGAGGTCCAGGTGACGACCTGCAAGGTCGTCGCCAAGGCCGGCTACCGGATCGGCGACCGGGTCGTCCGGGCGGCCCAGGTGCTGGTGGTCGACCCGGTCAGCGGGCCCACCGAGGCGCCGACCGAGGCGCCGACCGAGTCGCCGGCCGAGGCGCCGGTCGAGGACAACAACGAGGAGTAGGGAGGAGGTGCGCGCATGAGCGAAGCAAGGACAACGGCTTCCGGGCCGACTGGGCGCAGAAGGACTTCTACGCCGTGCTCGGTGTCAAGAAGGACGCCGACGCCGCCGACATCAAGAAGGCCTACCGCAAGCTGGCGCGCGCCAACCACCCCGACTCCAACCCCGGCGACGAGAAG
This sequence comes from uncultured Actinomycetota bacterium, assembly GCA_963815335.1. Taxonomy (GTDB): domain Bacteria; phylum Actinomycetota; class Actinomycetes; order Propionibacteriales; family Nocardioidaceae; genus Nocardioides. The sequence continues at coordinate 385,810 of CAWFGL010000006.1, read as the reverse complement.
AAGCACGAGACAGTTCAAGGCGGTCGCCGAGGCCTACGACGTCGTCGGCGACCCCGAGAAGCGCAAGAAGTACGACGAGATGCGCTCCCTCTACGGCTCTGCCGGATTTGGGGGAGGCGGGTTCCGCGGCGGCGGCGGGGGCGGCGGCTTCAACGTCGACGACCTGCTGCGCAACACCGGCGGCGGTGCCGGCGGCGGGCTCGGCGACATGTTCGGCGACCTGTTCGGCGGCGGCTTCGGCCGCGGCCGAGCCCAGCAGCCCACCCGGCCGCGCAAGGGTGCGGACGCCGAGACGACCACCACGATCGGCTTCAACGACGCCATGCAGGGCGTCACGATCTCGCTGCGGCTCAGCTCGGACGCGCCGTGCCCCGACTGCTCCGGCACCGGCGGCAAGCCGGGCACGAAGCCCCGGATCTGCTCGCAGTGCGAGGGTGCCGGGTTCGTGGTCAGCACGGCGGGCGGTGGGTTCTCCCTCCAGGAGACCTGCCCTGGCTGCGGTGGACGGCAGCTGGTGTACGACGACGCCTGCCCGACCTGCAACGGGTCCGGCCGCGGTCTGTCGTCGCGGGCGATCCAGGCGCGCATCCCCGCCGGCGTCAAGGACGGGCAGCGGATCCGGCTGCGCGGCAAGGGCGCGGCCGGCGAGAACGGCGGGCCGCCCGGCGACCTCTACGTCACCGTGAAGGTGACGCCGCACCGGGTCTTCGGGCGCAAGGGCGACAACCTCACCCTCGACGTTCCCGTCTCGTTCGACGAGGCGGCGCTGGGCGCCGACATCAAGATCCCGACCCTCGGCGGTGCACCCGTGACGGTGAAGATGCCTCCGGGCACCCCCAACGGCCGCACCTTCCGGGTCCGCGGCAAGGGCGCCCGCAAGACCGACGGCACCTACGGCGACCTGCTGGCCACCGTCGAGGTCCAGGTCCCTGCCGTCGTCGACGCGACCACCCGTGAGGCGATCGAGGCCTACCGCACCGCCTCCGCCGGCCGCCCGCTCCGCGAGAAGCTGTTCGACGGATGAGCCAGTTCGGACCGCCCCAGCCCGACGCCGCCGTCTTCGTCATCAGCGTCGCTGCGGAGCTCACCGGCCTGCACCCGCAGACGCTGCGCACCTACGAGCGGATGGGGCTCATCACCCCCGGCCGCACAGGTGGCGGGGGCCGCCGCTACTCGCCTCGCGACATCGACCTGCTCCGGGAGATCGCGCACCTCACGTCCTCGGGCATCGGCATCGAGGGCGTACGCCGGATCCTGGAGCTGGAGAACCGGCTGGCCGCCCTCGCCGCCCGCAACGACGAGCTCGTCACCGAGCTCGAGGCCACCCGCGAGGCGCTGCGTCAGGCCGCGTCCGGACGTCCGTCGCCGTCGTCGCCGTCGCGGCTTCCCGCCGTTCCGTCGCCGTCCACCAACCAGTCGATCGTCATCTGGCGACGCAACCGCTGACGGGGCCCGTCGATGATCAGCCGGTCGGGGTGCGGTCCTCTGTGGCGCTCGGGTCGGAGGCGGGCTTGCGGACCGGCCGTGGCGCCTCGACGATCTCCTTGACGTACTCGATGATCCGCTTCAGGGCCATGCCCTTCTGCAGGTAGCCGTCGGCCCCGATGGTCATCGCCTTCTCCGACATCTGGGTCGCGCCGAAGCCGGAGAGGACCACGATCTTGGCCTGGGGCACCAGGTGACGGATCGTCGGCAGCGCCTCGAGGCCATCCATCACGGGCATCGACAGGTCCAGAAGTACGACGTCGGGCTTCTCGAGGCGGACGCACTCGATGCCGGACAGGCCGTCACCGGCCTCCCCGACGACCTCGAGGCCGCCGCGGGTGAGGGCCAGGCGCAGCAGCTCGCGCAGGTCGTGGGTGTCGTCGATGATGACCACCCGCACGGGTCGCGTGCGCTGGGCGACGGAGCTCATGGGGTTGTCCTCCCGGGCTCGGTCGCGGACAAGACGGTCACGCATCCTCCTCCCCGAGAATGAGCGGCCCTCGACCGGACGTGGGGTCCGGCGCCTCGCCACAGCAGACTAGGTGGGCACTGACGTGCACGTTTTGCGGACAGTTCGACTTGTCACCCAACTGTGGAGAAACCCCACATCGGACAGAGTTGAGTGGAATGCACTCAACTTGGCGATCGTTGAACCGATGACATCCTTCTGACCACCGCACCACTCGCAGGAGACGAGTCCATGAGCCAGTTCGGCGCCGAGAAGTTCACGACCCGCAGCCGTGCCGCGATCGAGGCGGCGCAGCTGGCCGCGACGACCGCGGGCAACACCGCGACCGAGCCCATCCACCTGCTCGTCGCGCTCCTGAAGGACGCCGACGGCACCGCGGGGACGCTGGTGACCAAGGCCGGCGTCGACCCGCGCACCCTCACCGCGCAGGCCGAGGCCGTCCAGGCGGCGCTCCCCAGGGCGAGCGGCACGACCGTCCAGCAGCCCGGCGCGTCCTCGGCCCTCACCCGGGTGCTCGCCAAGGCGCTCGAGCTCGCCTCCTCCATGCAGGACGACTATGTCGCGAGCGAGCACCTGCTCATCGCGGTCGCCGCGGTCGACAGCCCGGCGCAGAAGGTCCTGCTCGACGCCGGCCTCACCGAGGCCGGGCTGCGGGAGGGGCTGACCGCGGTCCGCGGCAACCGGCGGGTCACCTCGCAGGACGCCGAGTCGACCTACGAGGCGCTCGACAAGTACAGCGTCGACCTCACGCAGGCCGCCGAGGACGGACGGCTCGACCCGGTGATCGGCCGGGACGCGGAGATCCGGCGGGTGGTCCAGGTGCTGTCGCGGCGTACCAAGAACAACCCCGTGCTCATCGGTGAGCCCGGCGTCGGCAAGACCGCCGTGGTCGAGGGCCTCGCGCAGCGGGTGGTCGCCGGCGACGTGCCCGACTCCCTCAAGGGGCGGCGGGTGCTGTCGCTGGACCTGGCCGCGATGGTGGCCGGCGCGAAGTTCCGCGGCGAGTTCGAGGAGCGGCTCAAGGCCGTGCTCGAGGAGATCAAGGACGCGGGTGGCCAGGTCATCACCTTCATCGACGAGCTGCACACGGTCGTGGGCGCGGGCGCCGGCGGCGACTCGGCGATGGACGCCGGCAACATGCTCAAGCCGATGCTGGCCCGAGGCGAGCTGCACATGATCGGCGCGACCACCCTCGACGAGTACCGCGAGCGGATCGAGAAGGACCCGGCGCTGGAGCGCCGCTTCCAGCAGGTCTTCGTCGGCGAGCCCAGCGTCGAGGACACGATCCAGATCCTGCGCGGCATCCAGGAGAAGTACGAGGCGCACCACGGCGTCCGCATCACCGACGCCGCCCTGGTGGCCGCGGCGACCCTGTCCGACCGCTACATCACCGGCCGTCGCCTCCCCGACAAGGCGATCGACCTCATCGACGAGGCGGCGTCCCGGCTGCGGATGGAGATCGAGTCCTCGCCTGAGGAGATCGACCAGCTCCGGCGCCAGGTCGACCGGCTGAAGATGGAGGAGTTCGCCCTCGAGAAGGAGACCGACGACGCGAGCAAGGAGCGGCTCGAGAAGCTGCGCGCCGACCTCGCCGACCGCGAGGAGGAGCTGCGCGCCCTCGACGCCCGCTGGGAGCAGGAGAAGTCCGTCCCTCGAGGGCGAGGGCGAGCTGCGCCGCCAGCTCGACCAGCTCCGCGTCGAGGCCGACAAGCTGACCCGCGAGGGCAACCTGGAGAAGGCCAGCGAGATCCTCTACGGCCGCATCCCGGCGCTGGAGAACGCAGATCGAGAAGGTCGAGTCAGGCCGAAATCGAGCGAGTCCGAGCCGCTGGTCGGCGAGGAGGTCGGCGCCGAGCAGATCGCCGACGTCGTCGAGGCCTGGACGGGCATCCCGACCGGGCCGGCTGCTCGAGGGCGAGACCTCCAAGCTGCTCCGGATGGAGGAGGTCATCGGCGAGCGGCTCATCGGGCAGAAGGAGGCGGTCACCGCGGTCAGCGACGCCGTACGCCGCTCCCGCGCCGGGATCTCCGACCCGCACCGGCCCACGGGCTCGTTCCTCTTCCTCGGCCCGACCGGCACCGGCAAGACCGAGCTCGCCAAGTCGCTGGCCGACTTCCTGTTCGACGACGAGCGCGCCATCGTCCGCATCGACATGAGCGAGTACTCCGAGAAGCACTCGGTCTCGCGCCTGGTCGGCGCACCGCCCGGCTACGTCGGCTACGACGAGGGCGGTCAGCTCACCGAGGCGGTCCGCCGCCGGCCCTACTCCGTGATCCTGCTCGACGAGGTCGAGAAGGCGCACCCGGAGGTCTTCGACATCCTGCTGCAGGTGCTCGACGACGGCCGGCTCACCGACGGCCAGGGTCGCACGGTCGACTTCCGCAACACCCTGCTGATCCTCACCAGCAACCTCGGCTCGAGCTACCTGGTCGACCCGACGCTGGACGCGGAGAAGAAGAAGGAGTCGGTCCTCGCCGTCGTCCGCGCGTCCTTCAAGCCGGAGTTCCTCAACCGGCTCGACGAGGTCGTCCTCTTCGACGCGCTGACCAAGGAGGAGCTGGCGAGGATCGTCGACCTCCAGCTCGCGCTGCTCGAGCAGCGCCTCGCCGTCCGCCGGATCACCATCACGGTGACCGACGCGGCCCGCCTCTGGCTCGCCGACACCGGCTACGACCCGGCCTACGGCGCCCGGCCGCTAAGCCGCCTCATCCAGTCGGCGATCGGCGACCCCCTCTCCCGGATGCTGATCGCCGGGCGAGGTCGTCGACGGCGGCTCGGTGACGGTCGACAAGGGCGAGGACGGGCTCACCCTCACCGCTGGTTGAGCCGCGAGCGCAGGGAGCGTGCCGAAACCTGACGATCCGTGGCTGGGACCCGACCATCACAATGGAGCCATGCCCGAGACCGCACCCCGACCCACCCAGGTGACCGTCGCCGCCTGGCTGGTCATGGCCGGGTCGGTGGTCGTGGTGCTCACCGCGTTCGACCAGATCGCCGGGACTGCACTCGCTCGAGACCCGGGAGTCGGTCGAGGAGCTTCCTCAGCAAGCCTCCGGGCGAGGACCTGGGACTGGGCGTCGAGGGGATGCTCAGCCTGATGCGCGTGATGACCATGGTCACGGCGGCTTGCGCGACGGCGGCGGCGATCCTGGGCTACCAGGTCCTGCGCCGGTCCCGGTCGGCGCGGCTCGTGCTCACCCTGCTCACCGTGCCGCTGTTCCTGGCCGGGATGGTGGTCGGCGGCTTCCTGCCCGCCGTCATCGTCGGCTCGATCATCATGCTCTGGTTCCAGCCGGCCCGGGACTGGATCGACGGCAAGACGCCGCGGGCCGTCCCGGCGGCCCCGGCGGCGCCACCTCGGCCTCCATCGATGCTTCCACCCGAGGAGCCGCCGGTCGCGCCGAGCGGGCCGCGGGCCTACCCGGGCTTCGGCGAGAGACAGGGCGGTCCGCTCGACTGGCCCATGGGCCCCCCGGCGTACGTCGCGGCGCCGGCGGGCCCGGCGCGCCCGCGCGCGCTGATGTGGGCCTGCGCGCTCGCCTGGACCGGCTCGGCGGTCGCCTTCGTGGTGATGCTCGATGAGCGTCGCGGTCGTCCTGGCCGCGCCCGACATGCTGATCGACGAGCTCTACCGCCAGAACCCGGAGCTGGGCGCCGACGGCATCAGCGCCTCGACGCTGCGCGCGACCGTGCTGGTCGCGGGCTCGCTGCTCGTGGTCTGGTCCGTCGTCGCGTCGGTGCTCGCGGTCTTCGCCTGGCGCGGCCGGCCCTGGGCCTGGACCGGCGCTGCTGGTCTCCGCGTGCAGCGCCTCGCTGCTCTGCCTGCTCGCCGCGATCGGCAGCCCGGCGATGCTCGTCCCGCTGGTCGTGTGCGGCGTCTCCATCCCGCTGCTGCTGCGGCCCGAGGTGCGCGCCTTCGTGCGCCGTCGTCGCTGACCATCTCCGAGACGGCAGCAGCCGGCGCGACTGGTGCGTCGCGCCGGCTGCTGCCGTCGTAGCCGGAGTGGTCAGTCGACCTTGACGGTCTGCGAGTCGGTGCTCGTGCCGCCCGGGCCCGTGGCGGTGGCCACGATGGTCAGCTTCCCGGTCCTTGCGGTCTTGAGCTTGGCGGTGCCGCCGGACGAGCCGAGGGTCGCCGTGGCGAGCACCTTGCCGTCCTTGAGCAGCTGGACCGTGACCTTGGTGGCACGCAGCGGCCGCGACGGCGACCGTGACGCCGCGCTTCTTGAGGTCGTCGTCGTCGATCTTCTTCGGCGCCGCGATCAGACACGGCGGGCTTCGCCGGCTGGGTGCCGGGCAGGGTGCTCGGCGTGCGACCCAGCATGGTGAGGAACAGGTCGGTCTGGTCGATGGTGCCGGTGACGTTGGCCGCCTGCGGGCCCGGAGGCCGCCACCCGGATCTGGGTGCCGGTGTGGTCCGACCCGACCGCGTTGGTCGAGTAGGCCACCGTCATCGGGTCACCGTCGGCGGTCTGCAGCTGGGCGAGCTGCTTCCCGTCGTCGGTCGCTGCCGCCCACGATCTGCGTCGAGTGGGCGTGGTCGCCGGTGACGATGATCAGCGTGTCGGGGTGGGTCTGCCTGGTAGTTGAGCGCCACCTGGACCGCCTCGTCGAGCTCGACCAGGTCGCCGATCGCGCCGCAGATGTCCGAGGCGTGCTCCTGCTTGTCGACCATCGCGCTCTCGACCTGCAGGAAGAACCCGTTGGGGTTGTCCAGCAGCGAGATCGCCTTCTGGGTCATCGAGGACAGGTCGGGCTGGTTGGCGCGGTCGGCGTTGGTGCACCGGGTCGTCGGCCCACCGGCGATGGCCGGAGCGGCCGCGGCGACCAGCGGGTTGTACATCGGCGTCATGTTGACCGGGGCGAACAGGCCGAGGACCGGGCCGCCGGAGAGCGAGGTGATCGCGTTCATGCTCGCGGCGTCCTGGACCAGGCGGTAGTTGTGCGCCGACTGGGCGTAGGACAGCACCGTCGGGCCGGCGTCGGTGGCCTGGTCGTAGCGGGCCTTGCCGCCGCCCATGAGCACGTCGATCTTGTTGTCGACGAGCTGCTCGGCGATCGAGCCCTTGCCGCCGTTGACCTTGCGGGCGGGCGTGCAGTTGGCCATGTTGGCCGGGCCGTGGCAGGCCCGGGCGTTGATGTGCGAGCCCGCGGCGGCCGGGGTGGCGTCGGTGATCTCCGAGGTGGTGATGTTGCCGACCCGCTTGCCCTGGGCCTTGAGGATCTCCAGCACGGTCGGGTAGTCGACGCCAGGAACGGTGTCGGCGGTGCTGGGGCCCTGCGAGACGCCGGCCGTCGACGGTCTTCTTGCCGGTCGACCAGCCGCTGGCGGTCGGGGCCGAGTCGGAGACGTAGGCGATCGGGTAGTCCGGCTCCGGGCCCGACCTTGAGTCCGTGGGTGGTCATCGCGCCCGTGAACGGCAGGTCGTCGAGGGCGAAGCGCCCGTCCGCGCCGAGCTGGTAGTTGCGGGCGGCCGTGATCATCGAGTCGTCGGTCCCGTCACCGATCAGCAGGATGACGTTCCGCGGCTTCGAGGGGTCGATCTCCGAGGCGAGCTTGGCCGACTTGTCGGTCGTGAAGCCGGGGGCCTCCATCGCGACAGGTGCGGCCGCGCTGGCGACGGCGCCGAGCGCGAGCAGCGCCGACAGGGCGCCGATCGTCAGGAGGGTGCGCTTGCGGTGGGGCACAGGTGGGTCCTTTCGTGGGGTGGACGCGCGCAACGTCTCAGTGGCGCGCGACCCCGAGCCGTCCCCGACGTGACGGTTGGGTGACCGCTGGACGACCGCAGGAAGACGTCGCCCTGCGGGCCCCACGCCGACCACGGACCTTGGCCTGGGGTTCACCTGGGTGTCGCCGAGCGGCGTCGCGACCGCGGTGAAGACCTACCGCTTGGCTCCCTGAGCCGCCCCGGCCGCCCGGGCCCGGGCCGACCGGTCACACGGCGGCTCGGGCCCGATCGGCAGACCGGGGAAGGCCTCGGCCACGGTGAGCACGGGCGACGGTCGGCGGCTCGACACCCTTGAACACCGGCAGCGGCTGGATCCTGCGGTCGCCGGTCGCGTCGGTCCACACCAGTGCCATCACCGGCCGGCCGACCGGGTCGACGATCCACGTCTCGCGGCGGCGGAGCCCGCAGCGCGTGCACGCGTCCTTGATCCACCGGTGCGCGCGTCTCGTGCTCACCGACCGTTCACCGCGACCTCACCCTGCGCACGGTAGGGAGCGCGGCGTACGCCGAAGGGTCCGCAAGGACACGCCCGGTTGAACGTTCGGGGCTGCCCGCTGAACGCAGGTTGAACAGGTCCGGCGCGGCGTCGGCGCCGCCGGCCGCAGACCCCTGGCCCGAAATGACTACGCCGGGGTGGTCCGCACTGACCCGTTCGGTCAGAAGGGGGTGCGTGTTCCACCTGCGTTCACCTTGGCGCGGCTGCTCGTTCCGAGCGCTTCTCGACACTTCGAGCGTCTGCGCCCAACTCGGGCGAACTGGGGGAGAACCACACACTGTGAGCACCACGACGATCACGCCTGCGCCCGAACCCGTGTCCGGGGTGGACGTGCGGCCGCGCAAGATCTCGCGCCGTGCGACGGGCGCCGATGCGGTGTTCGCCTACGGCGCCCGCGCGGTCGGCGCGTCGGTGCTGGTCATCACCGGCGGCGTGGGGCTGTTCCTGGCGTGGCAGGCCTACCCGACGCTGCAGCGCTACGGCTGGAGCTTCTTCACCGAGTCCGAGTGGCAGCCCGACCAGGACGTCATCGGCATCGCGGCGGTGCTCGTCGGCACCGTCTCCGTCGCGATGGTCGCGATGTTCTTCGCGTTCCCGACCTCGGTGCTGATGGCGCTCTACATCAGCGAGTACGCGCCGGCGAGGATCAAGTCCACCCTGGTCGTCGCTGATCGACCTGATGGCGGCCGTGCCGTCGATCGTCTACGGCCTCTGGGGCTTCTTCCTGATCATGCCGCACGCCGCCGAGCTGGCCCTGTGGCTGCACAGCAACCTCGGCTGGATCCCGTTCTTCGACGTCCGCGGCACCGACCCGGACGCCGCGGTCTGGGACGCGACCCGCTACGTCGCGAGCGCGTTCTGCGCCGGCATCGCGGTCGCGATGATGGTGATGCCGATGGCCTGCGCGGTCATGCGCCAGGTCTTCTCCCAGACCCCGCCCGGCGAGAAGGAGGCGGCGCTCGCGCTGGGCGCCACCCAGTGGGGCGTGGTCACGGCCGTCGTGCTGCCCTTCGGCCGCGGCGGCATCATCGGCGGCACGATGCTCGGCCTCGGCCGGGCGCTGGGCGAGACCATCGCGGTGGTCCTCATCATCTCGCCGGCCTTCGAGATCAAGCCCAACATCCTCGAGGTCGGCACGTCGTCGGTCAGCGCGCTGATCGCCGGCCGGTTCGGCGAGGCCAGCCCCGCCCAGCTGTCCGCCCTGCTCGCGGCCGGCTTCGTGCTGTTCATGATCACCCTGGTCATCAACACGCTCGCCGCGGTCATCGTCAACCGCAGCCGCTCCGGCGCCGGGACCGACGCATGACGCATGACAGCTTCCTCCCGAGCCGCGTCGTCGCGACGGCGACGACCAGCCTGCCGACGTACGACGACGACGCGCCGCCGCCGGTGCCGCGCGCGGCGCCTCGGCAAGCCGACGCCCGACGAGCGGTTCGCCCGGATCGGCTGCTGGGTCGGCGGTCTCGGCCTCGCCTGGCTGGTCACCCAGCGGCTGCTGCCCCTCGAGGGGATCCCGTGGTTCCTGATCGCGTGGTTCGTGCTCGGCGATCGCGGTCACCGCCGTGACGGCGGCGATGAGCGGCGGCCTCGTCGAGGTCAAGGACCGGGTCGCCGAGTCGGTCGTCACCGGCGCCGCGCTGGTCGTGGTGGTCGCCGTCGTCGTGCGGCGATCGTCTTCGTGGCCTCGCGCGGCTGGCAGCCGCTCTGCACCCGAACTTCTTCACCCAGGACATGAGCGGCGTCGGCCCCAAGGACGGCTTCGACAACGGCGGCGATCCTGCACGCGGTCGTCGGCACCTGCATCGAGCTCGGCATCGCGCTGGCCGATCACCCTGCCGCTCGGCATCGGCACCGCGGTCTTCATGACCGAGGTCGGCGGCCGGTTCGCCCGCGTCGTGCGCACCGTCGTCGAGGCGATGACCGCGCTGCCCTCGATCGTGGCGGGGCTGTTCATCTACTCGGTCTTCATCGTCGCGCTCGGCTAGCCGCGCTCGGGCCTCGCCGCGTCCCTGGCCATCGCGGTGATGATGCTGCCGATCATCGCCCGGGCCGCCGACGTCGTGCTCCGCGTCGTGCCCGGGCGGCCTGCGCGAGGCCAGCCTGGCGCTCGGCGCCAGCCGCTGGCGGACCGTGTGGCACGTCGTGCTGCCGACCGCCCGGCCCGGCCTCGCGACCGCGGTGATCCTCGGCGTCGCCCGCGGCGTCGGCGAGACCAGCCCGGTGCTGCTGACCTCCGGCGCGGCGGCGTTCATGGTCGCCGAACCCGACCGACGGCGTCGATGAACTCGCTGCCGCTGTTCATCTACTCCACCGTCCGCAGCGGCGAGCCGGTCGCGATCGAGCGCGCGTTCGGCGCCGCCACGGTGCTGCTGATCCTGGTCCTCGTCCTCTTCGTCATCGCCCGGCTGCTGGCGCGCCAGCGCACCGGCGGGCGCTCGCGGCGTGGCCGCCGGCGTGGCCGCCGGCCGGACCCGGCCCCGGGTCTCGACCTCGTCGTCGCCGACCCGCTCGTCGGAGATGGGGCCGGTCACCGCCCGCGACCCCGCCCACGAGACCTATCCCGACAACCCGGCCAAGGAGTCCCTGTGAACCGCCCGTCCCCGTGCCCTCAGCGCGCTGCTGCTCGGCGGCGTGCTGAGCGCGGCCGCCCTCGTCGCTGCCCCGGCGGTGCCGCGCGGACCGCCGACGGCACCGGCGACCCGGAGCGCCCGCGCGGCGTACGCCCAGATCGAGGGCACCGGCTCGACCTGGTCGGAGCTGATCGTCCAGCAGTGGATCGCCGACGTGGACGCCAACGGCATGAAGGTCGTCTACACCGGCGGTGGCTCGTCCAAGGGCCGCAAGGACTTCGCGCAGAGCAGCACCGACTTCGCGATCTCCGAGATCCCCTACCAGGGCACCGACGAGCAGGGCAACGCCGACACCAGCAACGGCCGCGAGTACGCCTACCTGCCGATCGTGGCGGGCGGCACGGCCTTCACCTACCAGCTCAAGATCGGCGACCAGCTGGTCCGCAACCTGCGGCTGTCCGGGCGAGACGATCACCAAGATCTTCACCAACGAGATCACCAACTGGAACGACCCGGCGATCACCGCGGACAACAACGGCCGGGCCTTCCCGTCGCTGCCGATCACCCCGGTGGTGCGCTCCGACGGCTCGGGCACGACGGCGCAGTTCACGCACGTGGATGGACAAGGAGTACCCGACGCTCTGGCGGCCGTTCTACGGCAAGTCCGGGCTCACGTCCTACTACCCGCGCAAGGGCCGGGCCATCGGCCAGGCCGGCTCGGACCAGGTGATGAACACGATCGCCGGGTTCGCCGGCAACGGGACCATCGGCTACGTCGAGTACTCCTACCCGGTCAACAAGGACTACCCGGTCGTCAAGGTCCTCAACAAGGGCGGCTACTACGTCGAGCCGACGCAGTACAACGTCGCGGTCGCCCTGACCAAGGCGAAGATCAACCACGGACAAGAGCTCGCCGCTCTACCTGACCCAGATCCTCGACGAGGTCTACCGGCACCCGGACCCGCGGGCCTACCCGATCTCGTCCTACAGCTACATGATCATCCCCACCGGCGCGACCGACCAGCGGATGACCACCGCCAAGCGGCAGACGCTGGCCGACTTCATGTACTACTCGCTGTGCGCCGGGCAGACCAAGGCCGGCCCCTACGGCTACTCGCCGCTGCCGCTCAACCTGGTGCAGGCCGGGCTTCGAGCAGATCGCCAAGCTCAAGGTCGCCGACCCGGCGGTCGACCTCACCGACCGCGACGTGCACCCAGTGCAACAACCCCACGTTCGACGGCAAGAACCTGTCGAAGAACAAGCTGGCCGAGATCGCGCCGCAGCCCGCCGCCTGCGACAAGGCCGGGCGAGGGACCGTGCGGCACCGACACCGGCACCAGCGAGCCGTCGACCGACGACGGGGCGACGCCCGACGTCACGGTCGAGACGCCCGGCACGCCGACGGGCACGGTGGATCCGGCGACCGGCGCTCCCGCGGCGCCGGCCGACGGCGCCGCGCCCGGTGGTCGACCCGGACACCGGTGAGGTCGTCACGCCGCCGGCGACCGGCGCCACGACGACCGGCGGCAGCAGGCCGCCGACTTCCCGGCGCCGACCGAGCTCGCCTCGGGCCGCCCGGCCGACACCGCCGACGTTCGGCTGGGTCGCCGCGGTCCTGCTGGTCGCGCTGGTGCTCCTGCCCGGCGTGCTGGTCTCGTCGTTCCGGCGACGCCGTCCGCAGGGCGGCCCGCGATGAGCGGCCGCGCGCGCTCCGGCGCAGCCGCCGGCCGCTCGCGGTCTCCGCCGTCGCCCTGCTGCTGGCGGGCCTCGTCGCGGCGTTCGCCCCGGCGTCGGCGACGCCGGTCCGGCGGCGGACGACCGCGGGACGGCCAACGTCACCGGACGCAAGGCCTCGTCGTTCACCGCCGACCAAGGCGCTGACCCGGGTGTTCGAGAACGCGGACGGGACGACGCTACGAGTTCCCGACCAACACGGTGACCGTCAACGCCTCGGAGACCGAGAACCTGCGCGGCCGCCAGCGGATCACCGATCAGCTGGACCGGCGCCCAGCCGAGCGGCGGCCGGGCCAGCAACCCCTACGGCGAGAACGGGCTCCAGCAGGAGTACCCGGTCGTGATCATGCAGTGCCGCGGCCGCGACGACGCCTCGCTCCCGGTCGAGCAGCAGCTGCGGCCCGAGACCTGCTGGACCGGCTCGGTGGCGCAGCGCTCCCAGATCACCCGGTCCGACGGCGAGGCGACCTGGACCCACGACCTCTACGCGCGACCCGCCGACAAGGAGCGGCGTCTCGGGCATGCACGCCGTTCCCGGCCAAGGACGTCTGCCCGACCGCCGACCAGGAGCCCTTCTTCACCCGGCTCACCCCGTTCGTCGCCGCAGTCGGGCAAGGTGTTCGCGGCCTGCGACAGCGCGCACATGCCGCCCGAGGCCGCGGTCGACGCCGCCTTCCCGCCCGCCGAGATCGCGGCGTTCAGCGACGACGACGGCGCCGGTCGCGTGCGAGTTCGAGGTGCGCAGCGACGTCGAGAACGAGTCGCTGGGCTGCAACCACAAGGTCGCCTGCACCATCGTCGTCATCCCGATCAACGGGCTGTCCTGCGACAAGCCCGCCGAGCCCGCCGACGATCGCCGACGACGCCTGCCGCAAGGGCGGACGGTTCCCGGCCGGGCTCGAGCAACTTCGCCAACGAGGGCGTCGACCAGGCGGTGTCCCCGGCGCTGTGGTGGTCGGCGTCCAACTGGGCCAACCGGTTCTCGATCCCGATCACCTTCGGCCTGCCGCCGGACACCTGCGACATCCTCGACCCGCGCCCGCCGACCGGCTTCTACGGCTCCGAGCTGCTGGCCCAGGCGTCGCTGCAGTGGTCGCCGGCGTACTGCCTGGACAAGAAGCGCTTCAAGTTCCAGCACAACCAGATGTCCGACGAGGCCGGCTGGAACCTGATGGAGAGCGGCGGCGGCGCGGCGGCCGTGCGTCTCCTCCAAGCACGAGCGCCGCGGCGACGACCCGGTCGGCCTACGCGCCGACCGCGGTGACCGGCTTCTCGATCGGCTACGTCATCGACCGGCCGGACAACGCCGGCGAGCTACACCGACCTGCAGGCTGAACGCGCGGCTGATCGCCAAGCTGATGACCCAGTCCTACCTCGGCTCCGACCTCGGCCGCGGCCACCCCGGGCATCGGCGACAACCCGCTGGGGATCATGAACGACCCCGAGTTCATCGCGCTCAACCCGGGGCTGAGCCAGATCTCGCAGGAGGCCGGGGCGACGCTGCTGTCGCTGTCCAACTCCAGCGACGTGATCGAGCAGCTCACCGACTACATCGCCCACGACAAGGCCGCGATGGACTTCGTCAACGGCAAGGCCGACCCGTGGGGGATGAAGGTCAACCCCAGCTACAAGAAGATCAAGCTGCCGCGCGTCGGAGTGGCCGCTGCTGGACGACTACATCCCGCAGACCGAGAACGCCTGCCGGCAGAACAACCCGGCGGTCTACTTCACCCAGCTCGCGGCGCCGGTCACCACGCTGCGCAAGATCGCCGAGGCGCTGCTCGACGGGTGGCCCAACGTGCAGACCCGCTGCGACTTCGACCTGGCGACCAGCAGCTACAAGCTGGGCCGGATCGACCGCCAGTCCTACGGCGCCCGCTTCATGCTCGGCATCGTCAGCCTCGGCGACGTCGAGCGCTACGGGCTCCGCTCCGCGGCGCTGGAGACCAAGTCCGGGACTACGTCGCGCCCGAGCGACGAGTCGCTGGGCGCCGCGGTCGCCCTGATGACCGCAGAAGAAGGACGACGAGCCGTTCGTCCTCGACCAGGCTGACGTGCGCAAGTCCGGCAAGGCCTACCCGGGCACGATGGTCGTCTACACCGCGGCCAAGCTGCGCAACCTGCCCGAGGAGGACGCGGCCAAGGTCGCCCTGTTCATCCGGATCGCGACCACGCGAGGGCCAGAAGCCCGGCACCGGCAACGGCGAGCTGCCCGCGGGCTTCCTGCCGATCGAGAAGAACGGCGTCGACGGCGCAAGCTGCTACGACGTCGCCCAGCGAGGTCGCCGACGGCGGTCGAGAAGCAGACGCCGGTGCCCACCGAGGAGCCTCGCCGACCACGCAGCCACCGGCCGGCGGTGGCGGCGGCACCGCGGACGGGCGGTCCCGTCGGCTCCCGACGCCGGCGAGCCGCCGACGGCGGCCCCGTCGGCGGCGCCCGAGCGCGGCGCCGACGGAGTCGCCGTCGGCGGAGCCGATCGCGATGCCCGAGACCCAGGCCGTCAGCTCCGAGCTCGGCGCCGGGCGGCTGCTGCCGGGCCTCCTGGTCATCGGGCTGCTCGGCATCGCCGTGGCGAGCGCGGTGCGGTTCTTCGTCCAGCCGCCGCGGGGACCGCGGCCGTGACCGCGACCCTGCCCGACCGGCGAGACCGGCCCGACCGAGCCAGCCGGCACCGGCGCCTCCGCGACCCGGCGCGCCGAGGCGCCGCGCGCCGCGGCCACGCCGGCCGCCGCGGCGCCACGGCCGCCCGCGGCAGCCCGACGGACCCGTCGCGGTCCTGTCCTCGGCGAGCACCATGGTGGCGCTGGTCTGCCTGTGGGTGCTGGTCCAGATGCTGTTCCTGAGCGGCTTCAGCCAGGCGCGCGACCAGGAGCTGCTCTACACGCCAGCTCCGCGAGGACATCGCCGCGCGCGACCGCGTCGATCGGCCCGACCACGCCGCCGGGCGAGCCCGTGGCGCTGCTCAGCATCCCGCGGCTCGGGATCTCGCAGGTCGTCGTCGAGGGGACCGCCTCGGGCGACACGCTCGCCGGCCCGGGGCACCTGCGCAAGACGGTGATCCCGGGCCAGGTCGGCACCTCGGTCGTGATGGGCCGCGCCGTGACGTACGGCGCGCCGTTCGGCGACCTCGACGAGCTGGTGGTCGGCGACGAGATCAAGGTCGTCATGGCGCAGGGCGAGGTGTCCTTCGACGTCGTCAACGTGCGCCGGGCCGGGGACCCGTACTCCCAGCCGCTGGCCGCCGGGGCCGCGCGGCTCACGCTGCGAGACCGCCGAGGGCGAGGGCCGGCTCGCGGCGCTCACGGCCAGCGAGGTGCTCTACGTCGACGCCGACGCGCCGAAGGGCTTCGTCCCGCCGGCCGGGCTGCCCGACGCGGTGCCCGACTCCGAGCAGGTGATGGCGCGGCGACACGGGGGCCTTCCCCCTCCTGGCGCTGCACCTCGCCCTCCTCCTCGCGGTGACGCTCGGGGTCGTCGCCGCCCGTCAGCGATGGTCCGCCGCCCTGGTCTGGGTCGTCGCCGCACCGGTCGCCCTCGCCCTGGCGTGGTCGACCACGGACGTGGTGATGCGGCTGCTGCCCAACGTCATGTGAACCGCGTGCATGACCACCACCACTCACCCATCTCGGGAAACCCATCCATGGCCCTCGCGGCCTCTCTGAGGGAGAAGACAACAGATGCACGCACGCAGTTCCTCGCCGGCGTGGTCACCGCCGCGGTGGCCATGTCGGGCGTGGCCCTCACGGCCGGCTCGGCCGCCGCCACCACCGACCCCCAGCCCGACGACACGCGCCGGCACGCCGGTCATCGGCCAGCCTGATCGGCGTCGGCTCCGACACCACCCAGCACGCGGTCAAGCTGGTGGGCGACGCCTACAACGCGACGTCACCCACGCAACCCGATCCACACCTACGCGGCCTGCGCGTCGCCGCGACCTGCGGCACGATCACCCTGCCCAGCGGCGACATCACCCGGCCCGAACGGCTCCGGCGCGGGCAAGCAGCTGCTGTACGGCGCCGGCAACAACACCGACATCGACTTCGCCCGGTCCTCGTCGGCGCAGAGCGCCGCCGAGACCGACGCTGGGCTGCAGTCGTTCCCGTTCGCGCTCGACACGCTGCAGATGGTGGTCTCGAGCAACGTCGCCTCCAACGCCCCGGCGTCGCTGACCACCGGCGCAGATCGTCGTCCATCTACAAGGGCGACATCACCAACTGGAACCAGGTCGGCGGCACCGCCGGAGTGATCGCACCGAAGATCCCGCAGGCCGGCTCCGGCACCCGTAGCTTCTTCGACGCCCAGCTCGACGGCCGCTCAACGGCGGCGTCGGCCGTCGTCCTCGGCGGCAAGCGTCGTCGACGGTGCAGGAGCACGACGACACCGCCGATCAAGAACGACCCGAACGCGATCGCGCCGTTCTCGGTGGGCCGCGCCGGCCTGCTCGGCGCCACCCTGCGGCTCCGAGACCGGCTTCAAGGCCGACCGCGCCGTCTACAACGTGGTCCGTGGCGCGGATGTCGGCAACGCCGAGGTCCTCGCCGCGTTCGGCACGCAACGGCTACTTCTGCTCCGCTGCGGCCAAGCCGCTGATCGAGCAGGCCGGCTTCAAGCAGCTCTACCCGCCGAGCAAGGGCGGCGTCTGCGGGCAGCCGACCCAGGCGGCGACCAGCAACTTCACCGTGGCCGACGTGCCGACCACGCACCATCGGTCGCCGTGACCAGCGCCAGCGCCTCCTCGGCCCGGATCGTGGCGACCGTCACGGGCTCGACCGCACCGAGCGGCACCGTCGCGTTCTACGAGGGCGCCACCCTGCTGCAGTCGGATGTCCCGCTCGTCGTCGGGCCAGGCGGCCACGCGGATCCAGCCGGCCGACCCCGGGTGCGCACACCTACCGCGCCGTCTTCACCCCGGCCGCCAACACGGCGTTCCTGACGTCCGAGGGCACCGGCACCGGCACCGTCCAGAAGGCGAGCGTCCACCATCACCGAGACCTTCGCCAAGAAGGTCGAGAAGGGCAAGAAGGCCAAGGGCACCGTGACCGTGACGCTCACCGGCGCCACGGCCAAGGCCTCGGGCCAGATCACCGTCAAGGAGGGCAGCAAGACCTCGCGACCGAAGACGCTGGCCAACGGCACGGTGACCTTCAAGCTGCCCAAGCTCAAGGTGGGCAAGCACACCCTGGTCATCAGCTGGCCCGGTGACGCCAACGGCAACGCCGGGACGCTCACCTTCAAGCTGAAGGTCAAGAAGCCGCGAACTAGAGCAGCACTCCCTCCCCGCGAGTCCCGGACGGCGTCCCACAGTGCGCCGTCCGGGGCTCGCACCCCCAGCACCGGAACGAGACACCCATGAACGCCGTCATGACACCCGACGCCACCGCCCCCGCCCGCGAACGGCGCTGGCCGAGCTGCGCGCGGTCGACATCACCGCCTGGTTCGGCGACCACAAGGTCCTCGACCGGGTCTCGCTGACCATGCCGGCGGGCGGGATCACCGCGCTCATCGGCCCGTCCGGGCTGCGGCAAGTCGACCTTCCTGCGGATCCTCAACCGGATGCACGAGCTGGTGCCGTCGGCGCAGCTGGCCGGCGAGGTCCTGCTCGACGGCGAGGACATCTACGACCCCAGCAAGCGGCTGATCGACGCGCGCCGCTCGATCGGCATGGTGTTCCAGAAGCCCAACCCGTTCCCGGCGATGTCGATCCGGGAGAACGTCCTGGCCGGCCTGCGGCTCACCGGCACCAAGGCGAGCAGGTCCGCCAAGGACGACCTGGTCGAGTCCTGCCTGGTCAAGGGCGGGCTCTGGAAGGAGGTCAAGGACCGGCTCGACGCACCCGGCGGCGGCCTGTCGGGCGGTCAGCAGCAGCGGCTCTGCATCGCCCGCTCGCTGGCCATCAAGCCCCGGGTCCTGCTCATGGACGAGCCCTGCTCGGCCCTCGACCCGACCTCCACGCGAGTCATCGAGGAGACGATGGTCGACCTGGCCAAGGAGGTCACGATCGTGATCGTCACCCACAACATGCAGCAGGCCGCGCGGGTCTCGGACGAGTGCGCGTTCTTCCTCGCCTCGCACGGCACCCCGGGCGTCATCGTCGAGCACGGCGACACCGCCGCGATGTTCCAGAACCCGCAGGACCAGCGCACCGCCGACTACGTCAACGGCCGGTTCGGCTGACCGTTCAGCGGCGCAGGTCGGCCCCGGCCAGGCGCTCGATCCCCTCGCTGATCAGCTCGGGCGTCTTGCAGAACGCCCAGCGGACCAGGTGCCGGCCGGGTCCCCGTCTGGTCGTCGTGGAAGACCTGGCTCGGGATCGCCACGACACCGGCCCGCTCGGGCAGCGCCTGGCAGAACGCCATGCCGTCGTCCCAGCCGAGGGCGGACACGTCGGTCGTGGCGAAGTAGGTCCCGTCCGGCACGACCACGTCGATCCCGTCGACCGCCGCCAGCCCGTCGCACAGCAGGTCGCGGCGTACCCGCAGGTCGCGGGCGAGCTCGGCCGGCCAGTCCGGCAGCTCGTCCAGGGCGTGCGCGACGGCCGGCTGGAGCGGCGCGCGCCGAGGTGAAGGTCAGCCACTGCTTGGCGGCGAGCACGGCAGCCACCAGGTCGGCGGGCCCGGTCGCCCACCCGACCTTCCAGCCGGTGAACGAGTAGGACTTGCCGGCGCTCGACAGGGTGAGCGTGCGCTCCGCCATCCCGGGCAGGGTCGCGATCGGGACGTGCTCGACGTCGTAGACGAGGTGCTCGTAGACCTCGTCGGTGATCACCACGAGGTCGTGCTCGACCGCCACCTCCGCCACGCCCCGGAGCTCCTCGGGCGTGAGGACGGTGCCGGTCGGGTTGTGCGGCGAGTTGAGCAGCACGAACCGGGTCGCCGGCGAGACGGCGGCGCGCAGCTCGTCGAGGTCGAGGCGGAAGTCGGGGGCCCGCAGCGTCACCGGACGGCGTACGCCGCCGGCCATCTGGATCATCGCGACGTAGCTGTCGTAGTAGGGCTCGAGCACCACGACCTCGTCGCCCGGGTCCACCAGCCCGAGCAGCGCCGCGGCGATCGCCTCGGTGCAGCCGGTGGTGACGACGACCTGGTCGTCCGGGTCCAGCTCGATCCCGTAGTGGCGCTGCTGGTGCCTCGCGATCGCCTGGCGCAGCTCGGGGACGCCGGGTCCGGGGGCGTACTGGTTGCGCCCGGTCTCCAGGGCCGCGACCGCCCGGGCGATGACCTCCGGCGGGCCGTCGACGTCCGGGAAGCCCTGCCCGAGGTTGACCGACTGGGTCCGCACCGCCAGCGCCGACATCTGCGTGAAGATCGTCGGCGCGATGCCCTGAAGCCTGCTCGCGAGCCGGGTCATGGCTCCACCGTAGGGTCTGCTCCGTGACCGCGGATCCCAGCCTTGCCGCCGACGTCGACGCCTGCTGCCGGCTGTCCGGCACCTTCACCCTTCGCTCGGGTCAGGTGAGCTCGGAGTACTTCGACAAGTACCTGTTCGAGTCCGACCCCGCGCTGCTCGCCCGGGTGGCCGGCGCAGATGGTGCCGCTGGTCCCCGAGGGCACCGGGCTGCTCGGTGGGCTCGAGCTCGGCGGCGTACCGATCGCGACCATGCTCTCGAGCCTCACCGGCCACCGCACGCTGTTCGTCCGCAAGCAGGCCAAGACCTACGGCACCTGCAAGCTCGCCGAGGGCCCGCCGGTCGACGGCGTCCGGGTCACGCTCGTCGAGGACGTCATCACCACCGGCGGCGCGGTCCGCGACGCCACCAACGCGCTCCGCGAGGCCGGTGCGGTCGTCGAGGTCGTCGTGTGCGCGATCGACCGCAGCCCGGAGGGCGAGAACCCGCTCGCCGACGTGGGGCTCGAGGTCCGGCCGGTGCTCACCAAGGCCGACCTGGACGCCGCGCGCGGCTAGGGTCCGTCAGGGAAGGATCTGCACCGTGGGCTTGCTGGCCTTGGTGACCTTCGTGTAGCCGGCCTTCGTGCCGGTGACCTTCACGGTGATGCGTTTCCCGACCTGTGCCGACTTGAGCTTGAGCTTCTTGCCGTTCGCGCCGGGGATCTTGTGCCCGGCGGCGTACCACTGGTAGCTCAGCGCAACCGCGCCCGGACCCCAGATGCCGGGTACGGCGGTCAGCTTCTTGCCGACCTGCTTGACGCCCGTGATCTTCGGCTTGGGCGCGGGCGCGAGCGTCCCCTCGCGACCTCCGCCGTGAGCCCGCTGGTCTTGGCGACAGAGGTGTAGCCGGCCTGCGTGCCGGTCACCTCGACGCTGATCCGTCGACCTGCGTCGGCCTCGAGAGCAAGGGTCGTGCCCGTCTCGCCGGTGATCGTCGCGCCGTCGGCGTACCACTGGTAGGAGAAGGCGATACCGGCCGGCGACCACGACCCGGGCGATGCCGTGAGTGTGTGCCGACCTTCGCCGTCCCTGTGATGGTCGGCGTCGCTGCGGTCATGGTCGATCCGGCAGGGCGCGCCGCCGAGGATGGCCGTTCCGGTGAGACGTCACCCTCGCCCTGGATGTTCACCCGCCAGGCGAAGTCGTCCTCCCGCAGTGCGGGTATACGAGCGGTTGGTGAGGGCCGAGGCGTCACGTCGGACGTGTTCGCGGTGTGGCCCGCGCCGTCGGTCGGAGGCTGCTTCGACACCTGGGCCCAGTCGAATGGGCCGCGCCGTACGTGTGCCTGCCCACGCTGCGCCGCTTCTTGTTCGCAGACAGGCCGTCGATAGCTGTAGTTGCGATCATCACGATGTCGACCTGCTCGCCGCTGCTCTGTTCGCAGCCGAGGTCGATCGTCCAGGAACCGGTCGCCGCTGCGCGCCGCCGGTGCGGGCAAACGCGCGCCGCCGCGAGAGCGACGACGATCGCGGGCGATGCGCCAACTGGCCATGACTAGCTCCGCGAGTCGGTGAGCTGCGTCAGTCTGTCTCGAGTGGTTCGAGCACCACCGCGGATGAAACGTCCGCGAGCGTTCACCGGCCTGTCGGCGGCGTCTACGAGTCCGGCTCGGCCTGCTCAGCGGGCTGCCGCTGGCTCGATGACCGGGTCGACGGTCGGCCCGACGACGCGTGGCGCGGCTTCTTGCCGTTGCGGCGGTGCTTGCGCCACTCGTAGGCCACCGGGATCAGCGAGAACAGCATGATCGCGATGACCGCGTAGTCGATGTTCTGGCCCAGCGCCGGGAACGTCTGGCCGAGGAAGAACCCGAGCAGGGTGATCGACACCACCCAGCGACCGCGCCGACCGCGCTCCAGGTGAAGAAGCGGCGGCGCTCCATCCGCGTCACGCCCGCCACCACGGTGATGTAGGTGCGGACGAAGGGCACGAAGCGGCCGATGACGAGGGCCTTGTTGCCGTGCTTGTCGAAGAACGCGCTGGTCTGGTCGAGGTACTTGCGCTTCATGATCCGGCCGTCGCGCTCGTAGAGCGGTGGCCCGATCTTGCGGCCGATCTCGTAGCCGACGACGTTGCCCAGGAACGCGGCCACGCTCAGCATCGACATCGCGACGACGAGACCCAGTGCCTTGCTCTCGATGCCGAGCACCTGGTAGTCGCCGCCGGCGATGAACAGCCCGAGCGCGAACAGCAGGGTGTCGCCCGGGAGGAACGGGAAGAACAGCCCGCACTCGACGAAGACGATGATCGACGCTGACCCAGATGAAGGCTCCGCCGAACCTTTCGAGCAGCCAGTCGGGGTCGAGGTAGTCGATGCCCGCCAGCAAGGGCAGCAGGTCCCCGGCGAGGTTCACGGCCGCCAGCGTAACGGCCGATCCCAAGGCTCGTGGGTAGCCTGCCGAGCGTGGACGCAGCCGGCTCGGAGCGAGGACGAGCGGGCGCCGTACGACCCGATGCCCTACGGGCAGCCGGAGGTCGGCGTCGGGCCGTGGGAGGGTCCGCGGCCGGACGGGCGAGCAGTACGACGCCGGCGCTGCTCGCCGACGGCGACCGGCGCAACGTCGTCGACCGCTACCGCTACTGGACGCCTCGAGGCGATCGTCGCCGACCTCGACACCCGCCGGCACGACTTCCACGTCGCCATCGAGAACTGGCAGCACGACTTCAACATCGGGACCATCGTGCGCACCGCCAACGCGTTCCTCGCCGCCGAGGTGCACATCGTCGGCAACCGGCGGTGGAACAGGCGCGGTGCGATGGTCACCGACCGCTACCAGCACGTCCGGCACCACGCGTCGGTCGCGGACCTGGCGGCGTACCTCCGCTCGCTGCCGGCGTCCCGGTCGAGCTGTGGGGGATCGACAACCTGCCCGGCTCCGCCGCACCTGGAGACGACCGAGCTGCCGCGCCGCGTGTGCTTCCTGTTCGGCCAGGAGGGGCCCGGGCCTCTCGGACGCCGCCCGCGAGGCGTGCGACGGCACGTTCTCGATCGCCCAGTTCGGCTCGACCCGCTCGATCAACGCCTCGGCGGCCGCGGCGATCGCGATGCACGCCTGGGTCCGCACGCACGCGGACCTCTCGGGCGAGGACGCCTGGCGGGGCTAGTCCACAGGGACCGTGAGTCCGCATTGTTATCGAACCGGTGTTCGATTATGATGACGATGCCACGATCGCCGTTGACTGTCAGCATATGCTGACACCATGAGGACGTCGGTGGGCACGGACGACGACGGCAGTGTGTTCGCCGGCTGGCCGCGGTCCGCGAGGCCAAGCGCGACCTGTCGCGTCGCGAGGAGGTCGCCGTACGCCGGGCCCGTCACCAAGGGCTGTCCTGGGCCGAGATCGGCACGTCTAGGTGTGACCCGGCAGACCATGCACCGCAAGTACCGCAAGGTCGGCTAGGACGCGGCTCGGTGATCCCATCTGTCCGTGTTCACCACGTCTCGCTCTCACCGTCATCGCCGTCTCCGTGGCTCGGCAGCTGCCCCGGCGACGGCGACCGCGCGCCGTGGAGACCTGCCATGGCCAGACGGCCACGATCGTCGGAACGCCGGGCGGCGAGATCGAGGGCACCGACGGCACAAGACGTCGTGGTCACCAACGGCGCCGAGCCGGACGTCGACCGGTGCCGGCGACGACCTGGTCTGCGTCACGGGCGGCGCCGACATCGATGGCGCGCAGGTCTCGGCTGGAGAGGGCAACGACACTGTCGACGCCACAGCCAGCCAGGCCAGGAGCTCGTTCGCGCACCTCGATGTCGGGGACGACGTCTACCTGGGCGGGCCTGGAGGCGACCACGTGGTCGCGAACGACCCGTGGGAGTCGCCGACCGCCCAGGGCTCCGACGTGGTCAGGACCGGGGCCGGCGACGACGCCGTCGAGTCCGGAGGCTCAGCGGCGCTCCCCGACCACGACGACATCGACCTCGGAGGGGCACCACGCACTGGATGTGGCTCCAGGGGATCGTGGCGCCGGACTTCGAGATCAAGGCGGCGACGGGCGAGACGACATGCAACGCTCGGCCGGACGGCGCTCCGCCGCGAGCTGGTGGTCGACAACTCGCTCGGCCTGGCCACCGATGCCTGCGTGGTCGCCATGACGTGGAGCGGGTTCGAGCTCTTCCGGTTCAGCCCTATCAGCCGGTCGGACAGGCGCCGCCATTCATCGGCGGCGACGGCCCCGAGAACTGTCTTCACGTCCGTCCCGTTCAAGTCCGTGTCCCTGGGTGGCGTCAACTCACCTGCTCGACCTCGCAGGTGCAACGTCAGCTGATCGGCCCGCGCTGCCATCGATGGCGGTGCCGGTGACGACGCGATGTTCCTCTACGCCGGAGCCGGCGACAAGGCGCAGCGCGTGCGTCTCGACGTACCTCGCGGCAGGCTCTTCTTCCGACGCGAGAAGCATCGCCAGATGCGCGCGACCGTCCACGGCTTCGAGCGCTTCCGGCTCTCGGCCCACAAGCTCCACGTGATCGGGTCGGCCGGACCCGACCACATCGAGTACGTCGGCTGCCACGGCGTCGTCGACGGAGCCCGGGCCCGACCTTATCGAGGAGGTCTCCATCCCCGACGTCGCTGCGGCTACCTCAGCCAGACTCCGAGCAGGTCGTCCGCGGCGGTCGCGGCGACGACCGCCTCGTCGGCCTGGGCCGCCAACATCCTTGTCGGCGGTCCGGGCGACGACGTCGCGGTCGGCGGACGGGCCACGACCGCTGCGTCGCCGAAATCGAGTCGGCCTGCGAGTACTGACCGCTCATCCGGCCGGGACGCCGCCCGGAAAGCGACCCGCGAGTAGCCATTAGGGTCGAGTCATGCCTATCGCCACCCCCGAGAAGTACGCCGAGATGCTGGACGCCGCGAAGGCGGGAGCCTTCGCCTTCCCGGCCATCAACGTGTCCTCCTCCCAGACCTTGAACGCCGCACTGCAGGGCTTCGCCGACGCCGGCTCCGACGGCATCGTGCAGGTGTCGACCGGTGGTGCGGAGTACCTCTCCGGCCCGAACGTGAAGAACATGGTCACCGGCTCGGTCGCCTTCGCGGCGTACGCCGCCGAGGTCGCCAAGAACTACCCGGTCAACATCGCGCTGCACACCGACCACTGCCCCAAGGACAAGCTCGACGGGTTCGTCCGGCCGCTGCTGGACATCTCCGTCGAGCGCGTCGCCCGGGGCGAGGCGCCGCTGTTCCAGTCGCACATGTGGGACGGCTCGGCCGTGCCGCTCGAGGAGAACCTGCAGATCGCCGAGGAGCTCCTCGCGGCGTGCGCGAAGGCGCACATCATCCTCGAGGTCGAGATCGGCGTCGTCGGCGGCGAGGAGGACGGCGTCGCCAACGAGATCAACGACCAGCTCTACACGACGCCCGAGGACGCCCTCGCGACCGTCGCGGCGCTCGGCGTCGGCGAGAACGGCCGCTACATGGCGGCGCTGACCTTCGGCAACGTGCACGGCGTCTACAAGCCGGGCAACGTCAAGCTGCGGCCCGAGATCCTCAAGACCGCGCAGGAGGCGGTCGTCGAGAAGCTCGGCCTGGAAGCCGGCTCGAAGCCGTTCGACCTGGTCTTCCACGGCGGCTCCGGCTCGACCCCGGAGGAGATCGGCGCCGCGGTCGACTACGGCGTGATCAAGATGAACGTCGACACCGACACCCAGTACGCCTTCACCCGGCCGGTCGCGGCGCACATGTTCGGCAACTACGACGGCGTCCTGAAGGTCGACGGCGAGGTCGGCAACAAGAAGACCTACGACCCGCGGGCCTGGGGCAAGGCGGGCGAGGCGGGCATGGCCGCCCGGGTCGGCGAGGCCTGCGAGAACCTGCGCTCGGCGGGCCATTCGGTCGGCTGAGCCGGTCGCCGGCTCCTTGAAGCAGAAACCCCAGACTTTCGTAGGAGTTTTCGCCATTCTCCTGCGAACCGGACTAGAGCGGTGTCAGCATGAACGCGTGGCGACCCCAGGTCGCCGCACCTTCTCGGGGGCCGTGGTCGCATGCCTTCTCGGGGTGACCGTGGGGCTCGGGTGGGTGCCGGCGGCAGCACACCAGGCAACGGCGAGCGCGGACCCCGCGCTCGTCGTGGCTGACGCCTGCCCGGTGACCTGGCCGGCCCTCCGACCGGGCCCGCCCGGCGACCACTTCGACGGCCACGTCTCCGTGCTCGTCGGCGGCAACCTCACCGTCGCCGGCGGCGCCGCAGGCGCCGAGGGTGTCGTGGTGGTGCGCGGGCGACGCGACCTTCGCGCGCGACGAAGCCGCTCCCTACCGGGTCGGGCGTCACCGGCACCGGGTCGCAGGTCCCGCCGCACGCCGGACAGCGACATGCTCGTCGTCGGCGGCGACCTGGCGCCGGGCCGGGCAACGCCGTCGAGGTCGGGCGCGGCCTCGGGGCGACGCCGTGGTCGGCGGCGCGGTCGCCGACGGGACGCCCGTGGACCTCTTCGGCGGCACGCTCGACGCCGGTGTCGCCGACCGCTCTCGCGCCGTACGACGCGCTGCTCGCCGACCTCGCGGCCAAGTCGGGCGCGTACGCCGCCCGGCCGGTCACCGGCACCGTCGAGGTCACCGACACGGCGATCACGCTCACCGGCGACGGTGTCTCCGACCCCCAGGTCTTCGACCGTGGACGGCGCGAGCCTCGGGGCGACCGACGGCGGGGCGCCCGGCCGCTCGCTCCAGGTCGTCGGCGTGCCCGACGGTGCCGCGGTCGTCGTCAACCTCACCGGACCCGTCGGTGGACCTCGACGTCGACAGCCTGCTCGGCCCGGCGGGCGCGACCGTCGACCCGTCGGCCGACGCCTACTTCGCCGACCTCGACCACGCACCTGCTGTGGAACGTCCCCGGCGCCTCGACCGTCGACATCGGCGGCCAGGCGCAGCTGCCGGGCAGCCTGCTGGTCGGCAGCGGCGCCGAGCACGACCACGCTCCGCGGTGCCGGCACCAACGGCCGGGTCCTCGTCGCCGGCGACCTCGTGCACGCCGGCGCGGGGGAGCTGCACAGCTACCCGTTCCTCCGCGACCCCGACCTGACCTGCGGGCCCGACCTGAAGCACCTCGGCGCCCTGACGCTGGACGTCGTGCTCGAGGACCCGGGCAAGATCGTGGACCCGGACCGCTTCTTCGAGGGCACCTTCGCGTGCTTCCTCGACGGAGAGGACGTGACCCCGGGCGACGGCACCTGGCAGCTGCGCGCGCAGGCCGACGAGCGGGTCCTGTCCGAGGAGATCCCCGTCGGGGCGCTGTGCTTCGTCGAGGAGCGGCTCGAGGTGCCGCCGGCGCAGGGCTGGGACTGGGCGCAGCCGGACATCGCACCGGCCAAGGTCAAGGTCGCCAAGCGCGACCCGCGTGGCTTCACGGTGACCAACAGCGTGCAGCCGGTCAAGACGCCGCCGCGTCCTGCCGGACCCGGACCCGACGCCCACACCGGACCCCACGCCCGGACCCCACGCCCCCGAGCACCGACGCCCGAGCCCACGCCCGCCGAGCCGGTCGAACCCGGCGACCCCGGACGCCGGCGAGGAGCCGACCCGCACCGACCGACGAGCCCGCGTCGTCACCGGCGAGTCGCTCCCGTCGATGCTGCCCGCCCCGGAGGTCGGTCTCGCCGTGCCGAGCCATCCGCCGGACGACGGCACGGTCGCGGCCGCCGAGCCCCCGCCCGCTCCGGACAGCGCCGGCCCGCTGACCACGACGGCGCCGTACTCGCTGCGCGGCGCCTTCGTCTGGGGCCCGCTGCTCCTGCTCAGCGTGCTCGCGCTCCGGCTGCGCTTCCCGTGGCGGCACAAGCGGCGGCAGAACCAGCTCTACTACTAGGCGGACTAGCCTCGGCGAACGTGACCCACTCCCATCCCGACCTGATGGCCGGCCCGCCGCCGACCCACCTGCCCGCCGACCCGGCCGACGCCGAGCTCGGGCGCGGAGCCGCGCCGCGTCGACGTCGTCCGCGCCCACCCGGCCTCACCGGCCGCCTGGGCGGCGCTCGCCGCGCGGCGCCCAGGACGCAGGGTGCCGACGCCGTGACCGTCTACGCCTACGCCCGGGTCGGCTACCACCGCAGCCTCGACCTGCTCCGCCGCAACGGCTGGAAGGGCCACGGCCCGGTGCCCTGGGAGCACGAGCCCAACCGCGGCTTCCTGCGCTGCCTCGCCCTGCTCGCCGGCTCGGCCCGCGCGATCGGCGAGACCGACGAGTGGGAGCGCTGCTCGGCGTTCCTGCGGGACTCGAGCCCCGCGGCGTACGACGCGCTGCTGGCTGACGCGTCAGCTGGACGGCGGTCACGGGCTAGCGACGCCTCGCGGCCGACCTCCTGCGCTCCGCCGCCGAGTCAGCGCCGCAGGATCGCAGCGTCCGCGCCAGGGCCAGAGCGTCGGACGCGGCCGCGGTCGGCGTCGACGAGCAGGTGTAGAGAGCGCGAAGAACTCCTTCTGGTCGGCCTTGACCTCGTCGGTCGGCTTGTCGTCGAGGGCCATGCCGCGGGCGAGCTTGGGCACGCCGTAGACCAGCGCGGTCAGTCGGCTCGAGGTCGAGCTCGTCGGGGAGGTTGTCCAGCAGCGAGGTCGAGCCACTCGCGCTGCTGCGTCCTGAGCGCCGACAGGCGCGGCCAGCCGTCGCGGTCGGGCTCGTGCGCACCGTGGTGCGGTCCGCCGGGTCGACGAACTCGCGCGTCCACGTCCATCGCCTTGTCGAGCCGCGGCTGCGAGGTCCTCCACCGAGGAGTGCGGGTGGCCGGCCCGCTCGACGGTCGCGGCTGATCAGCTCGGCCGACGCCGGCGGTGACGTCGGCGACCGAGGACAGCAGCCGGAACGGCACGACGACCGGCGGCGGTGGGCAGGCGCCCGGCGGTCGAGGTCGACGACCGCCCGCTCGTAGGCCAGCACCTGGGCGTCGCGCCTCTCCGGGTCGGCGGCCTTGCGGCCGAGCGCGTCCCACTCGTCGTACAGCCGGACGACCTCGGCGCCGAAGTCGATGTTGAAGGTCTGCTTGGGGTTCCGGCGCACGTAGAGCCAGCGCAGGATCGGCGCCTCGAGGACCCGCAGCGCGTCCTCCGCGGTCGGCGCGCCGCCGGCGGACGACGACATCTTCTGGACGCCGGCGAAGCCGACGAAGCCGTAGCCGAACCACGCCGGCCGCGGCATGCCGAAGATGCTCTCGACCAGCTCGTGGCCGACGGTGAACGACGAGCCGGGCGTCGCGTGGTCCATGCCGGCCGGCTCGAAGTCGACGTGCTCGAAGGCCCAGCGCATCGGCCAGTCGACCTTCCAGACCAGCTTGCCCTCGAAGTCGGTCGTCAGGTTGGTGACGCCCTCGTAGCCGGTGATGTCGCAGGTGTAGGAGAGCTCGGTCGTCTCGTCGTCGTACGACGTCAGGCGTCACCGTGTCGCGGCCGCAGTCGCGGCAGTAGGGCTTGTAGGGGAACCGGGCGAGGTCGCCGCTGCCCGCGGCCTCGTCGTCGTCGTCGGCCGACTCGAGCTCGACCGCCTTGGTGCGGTGCCGCGCCAGCACCGCCTCGATGCGCGTCGCGCTGCGCGGACCGCGGTGAGCACCGCGTCGCGGTAGTGGCCGGCCCGGTAGCGCTCGGTCTGGGACACCTCCTCCATGTCGACGCCCATGGCGTGCAGCGCGTCGCGCAGCGGCGCCTTGAAGTGCGTCGGCCCACGAGTCGTGGCAGCCGTCGGGGTCCGGCACCGCGGTCAGCGGCCGGCCGATGTGCTCGCTCCACGACGGGTCGACGCCCACGGGCACCTTGCGGAACCGGTCGTAGTCGTCCCACACGTGCAGGTGCCGGGTGTTCAGCCCGCGGCGGCGCGAGCTCCTCGGCCACGAAGTGCACGGTGAGGAACTCGCGCAGGTTGCCGAGGTGCACCCGGCCCGGACGGGCTGGCGCCCGAGGAGACGGTGACGATCTCGCGCGCCCTCCGCCGGCGTGCCGGACGGCGTCGTCGGCGGCGCGGGTCACCCAGTCGTGCGGCTCGCCGTCGTGCTCTTGGCCACTCGGACGACGCTACCGGGGCACGACGAGGGAGTACGCCGCGGGCTCGACGCGCCAGGTGCGGTGCCGCTCGGGGCCGTAGATCTCGCCGTCGGCGCTGCACCAGAACTCCTCGCCCGACACCGAGACGGTGGACGCCGCGCAGGTAGATCACGTCGTCGCGCTCGGGGTGCCGGCCGGTCGACCAGCTTGGCGGCGTACCCGAACCGCGCCAGCGGGCCGATCGACCGGGACACCATCACGTCGACCGTGCCGTCGCCGGGGTCGGCGTGCGGGGTGAGCTCGGTGCCGCCGCCGACGCTGGCGCCGTTGCCGACCGCGACCATCAGGATCGGCTGGTCCATGTCGACGACGACCTCGCCGTCGACCTCGACGCGCACCCGGATGAACGGCGGCTTCACCGCGGCCAGCGCCGCGCCGATCGGGTAGCCGAGCTTGCCGAGGTTGACCTTGCCGACGCCGACCGAGTGCAGCCGGTCCTTCCACCTCGCGCCGCGGCGGCCGGCCTGGGCGCCGGCGCCGGCGTGCACGTTGTTGACCACGATCTCGCCGACCTCGTCGACGATCAGGTCCATCGGCGCGGGGCTCGCCGTCGACCAGGACCTGGGCCGCCTCCTCGACGTCGAGCGGGATGTCGTTGGCGCGGGCGAAGTCGTTGCCGGTGCCCGAGCGGCAGGATGCCGAGCACCGCGCTCTTGAGGTCGTTGCGCCGGTAGAGCGTGGTGACCACCGCGTGCAGGCTGCCGTCGCCGCCGGCGACGACGATCCGCCGGGACCCCGCGCGGTGCAGGGCGCTGTTGAGCTCGCCGGGGTTCGAGGTGGCCTGCACCTCGACGTCGGTGTGCGTCGCGGAGGACCGCCAGCGCCGCCTGCAGCGACTCCTCGTCCGCCGGCCCGGCGCCGCGTTGCTGATCACGAGGAGGGGGTCCATCGCCGGTGACCCTATCCAGTTAGTCGCACGTGCCAGCCATCGCGATCATCGGTGCCCAGTGGGGTGACGAGGGCAAGGGCAAGGCGACCGACGTCCTCGGCAGCCGTGTCGACTACGTCGTGAAGTTCAACGGCGGCAACAACGCCGGCCACACCGTCGTCATCGGGTCGGGGGAGACGCAGCAGAAGTACGCCCTGCACCTGCTGCCCGAGCGGCATCCTCACGCCCGGGCTGCACGCCGGTCATCGGCAACGGCGTCGTCGTCGACCTCAACGTGCTGTTCGAGGAGATCGACGGGCCTCGAGGCGCGCGGCGTCGACACCTCGCTGCTCAAGGTCAGCGCCAACGCGCACGTCATCGCCGACTACAACCGCACGCTCGACAAGGTCACCGAGCGCTTCCTCGGCTCGCGCCGGCTCGGCACCACCGGCCGCGGCATCGGCCCGACGTACGCCGACAAGATGAACCGGATCGGCATCCGCATCCAGGACCTCTTCGACGAGAAGATCCTCGAGGCCAAGGTCGAGGGCGTCCTCGAGCTGAAGAACCAGGT
Source organism: uncultured Actinomycetota bacterium (assembly GCA_963815335.1). Classification (GTDB taxonomy): domain Bacteria; phylum Actinomycetota; class Actinomycetes; order Propionibacteriales; family Nocardioidaceae; genus Nocardioides. Next base: position 354,477 of record CAWFGL010000006.1, on the reverse strand, counting down.
CCTCGCCAAGATCTACAACCGCCGCGCGGTCGACGGTCGAGGCGACCGTCGAGGAGCTCGCTGTCGTACGCCGACCGGCTGCGGCCGATGGTCTGCGACACCGGGCTGCTGCTCAACCAGGCGCTCGACCGCGGCGAGACCGTGCTGCTCGAGGCCGGCCAGGCCACCCTGCTCGACGTCGACCACGGCACCTACCCGTTCGTCACGTCGTCCTCGGCGACCGCCGGCGGCGCGTGCACCGGCTCGGGCATCCCGCCGACCCGCCTCGACCGGGTGATCGGCATCGTGAAGGCCTACACGACCCGCGTCGGCGAGGGGCCGTTCCCGACCGAGCTGCACGACGACTTCGGCGAGCACCTGCGCAAGATCGGCGCCGAGTACGGCACCACGACCGGCCGCCCGCGCCGCTGCGGCTGGTACGACGCCGTCATCGCGCGCTACGCCGCCCGGGTCAACGGCGTCACCGACTTCGTGCTCACCAAGCTCGACGTGCTGACCGGGCTCGAGAAGGTGCCGGTCTGCGTCGCCTACGACGTCGACGGCGTCCGCCACGACGAGATGCCGGTCAACCAGTCCGACTTCCACCACGCGGTGCCGATCTACGAGGAGCTGCCGGGCTGGTGGGAGGACATCTCCGAGGCCCGCACCCTCGACGACCTGCCGCGCCAACGCCCGCGCCTACGTCAGCGCGGTCGAGGAGATGTCCGGCGCGCGGATCTCGGCGATCGGCGTCGGCCCGGCGCGCGACGCAGACGGTCGTCGTCCACGACCTGCTCTAGACCGCGCTCACCCCCTGGGGTGGCCGTTTGGCACGTCCGCCGGGCTGGCCGTAGGCTCGCCAGGTCGCCCGGGCAGTCCGGGCGACTGCACGGGGAGGTTTTCCTTGAAGTTCAAGCTCGCAATCCCGGTCGCGCTCGCCGCGCTGGGTCTCGTCGCGATGGCGCCGGCCGCCCACGCGGTCACCGTCAAGCAGATCCGCCAGGCCGACTTCGTCACGGCGCTGCAGCGACACCCGCGCCGGCGGCCACTACGAGTTCCTGGCCGAGGGCATCCACGTGTGGACCGACGAGCGACACCGGCCACCGGACAAGGTCGCGGAGTACTTCGGTCACCGGCGACGCTCGCCGACCACGGTCGCCTCGAGTGGTACGGCACGCGAACCAGCCTGGCGCCCAGGCCGGTGGTCGACATCGACCACACGACCGGCGACCGCTACGACGCAGACGTGCTCGTCGGCGAGCCGGTCTACGCGCGGCCACTGGTCGGCCATCGACCACGGCCCCGAGCCGCGGCGGCCGACGCTCGCCGCTCCGCGAGCACTCGGCGGCGCCGACGGCTCGGACCGGCTCGGCACCCTGGCTCAGTGGACGGCCGCGCCTGACCCGAACGCTCGCCTACGCCGGCGGTTCTCGCTCGGCAGCGGCTTCAAGGGCGACGGCGTGCTCCGGCCGTTGACCTACGGCGACACCGTCCTACGAGCTTCACCGACACCCCGGCCGTCGTCACCAAGGACGTCACCGGCACCGTGACAGGCGAAGGTCAAGAAGAACCTGGTCGCCAAGCTGTGGCTGAAGGCCGACGCGCTGCCCGCGAACACGACGCAGGGCAAGGCTCTGACCTGGAGGATCGTGGTCGACGGCACGACCGTCGCCACGTTCGACCAGAACGCCGGCCAGATCGTCGAAGCTGTCCTACGCGTTCGCGCAAGGACACCGGCACCGCACAAGGTCGTCGTGTTCAAGAACGGCGTCAGGCCGCCGATGGTGAAGGTCAGGACCAACCTGGCCTGAGCCGCCTGACTCGCACCCGGGTGCCCCGGTCCGCCACGCGGACCGGGGCACCCGTGCGTCTGGCCCTAGATTGACGCTCGTGCTGAGTGCGCTGAGTCCCGTGCAGGCCATCGACCGGATCCGGAAGGCGTTCGGGCCCCCGCCCGGCTACCGGTCGCTCCACGCGAAGGGCCGGTTCTACACCGGCACCTTCACCGCGACCCCGGAGGCCACCGCGCTGTGCCGGGCCGCGCACCTCGACGGGCAGCCGCACGAGGTCACGGTGCGCTGGTCCAACGCCGGCGGCAACCCGAAGGTGCCGGACCCGAAGCCGGACATCCGCGGCATGGCCGTGAAGTTCCGGCAGCCGGACGGCTCGGCCACCGACCTGCTCGGCCAGACCTCGCCGCGGTTCCCGACCGACAGCCCCGAGGTCTTCGTCCAGCTCACCGAGGCGGCCGAGAAGCCGTGGCTCCTGCCGCTCTTCCTGGCCCGCAACCCGCACGTCGCTGCCGGCGACGCGTGGCCAGCTTCAGGTCCAAGGCGATCGGCTCGCCGATCACCTTCGCCGAGGTGACCTTCTACCCGATCCACGCCTACGGCTGGCTGGCCGCGGACGGCACCCGCACCTGGGTCCGCTACATCTTCCGGCCGACCGCGACCAAGGCCGACCGGCTGGAGAGAGGTTCGAGGGCCGGACCGGCTGCCCGAGGAGATGCTGGCCCGGCTCGCCCGCGGACCGGTCACCCACGAGGTGTGGGTCCAGGTGGCCGGCGAGGGGCACGACCCGCACAGCGCCATGTCGGTCTGGGACGGCTGCCGCGAGCTCCTCGCCGGCCGGATCGTGGTCACCGCCGAGGCGCCCGGACCCCGAGGGCGGCCCGATGAGCGCGACCCCGGTGGTCTTCGACCCGACCCGGGTCGTCGACGGCATCGAGCTCTCCGACGACCCGATCCTGCGCTACCGGCCGGGCGCCTACTCGGAGTCGGTGTCCCGGCGCACGGCCGCCACGTGACGTCCGCGTCCGTGAAGACCCTCGTCATCGGCACCGGCGGGCGCGAGCACGCCCTGGCCCGGGCGCTGGCCCTCGACCCGGCGGTCACCGAGGTGCACGCCGCGCCCGGGCAACCCGGGGATCGCCGCGGTGGCGACGCTGCACGACGTCGACCCGCTGGACGGCGCGGCGGTCGCCGCGCCTGGCCGTGTCGCTCGGGCGTCGACCTGGTCGTCGTCGGCCCCGAGGCGCCGCTGGTCGCGGGCGTCGCCGACGCCGTCCGAGGCCTGCGGCATCGCGGTGTTCGGGCCGTCCCGGGCGGCCGCGCAGCTCGAGGGGTCCAAGGCGTTCGCCAAGGACGTGATGGCCGCGGCCGGCGTCCCGACCGCGCGCGCGTTCGTCTGCACGACCGCCGAGGAGGCGGCCGCCGCGCTCGACGAGCTCGGCGCGCCGTACGTCGTCAAGGACGACGGGCTCGCCGCCGGCAAGGGCGTCGTGGTGACCGACGTCGCGCGACGAGGCGCTGGCGCACGCGGCGGCCTGCTGCGCCGACGGCGGGCGGGTGGTGATCGAGGAGTACCTCGACGGGCCCGAGGTCTCGCTGTTCGCGATCACCGACGGCTCGACCGTCTACCCGATGCAGCCCGCGCAGGACTTCAAGCGGATCTTCGACGGCGACGCCGGCCCCAACACCGGCGGCATGGGCGCCTACACGCCGCTGCCCTGGGCGCCCGCCGACCTCGTCGACGAGGTGCTCGACACCGTCGCTGCAGCCGACCGTCCAGGAGATGTCCCGCCGGGGCACGCCGTTCAAGGGCCTGCTCTACGTCGGCCTGGCCCTGACCTCCCGCGGCGTGCGCGTCGTGGAGTTCAACGCCCGGTTCGGCGACCCCGAGACCCAGCCGCTGCTGGCGCTGCTCGAGTCGCCGCTCGGCGCGCTGCTGATGGGCGCGGCCACCGGCACCCTCGCCGAGGTGCCGCCGCCCGCGTGGTCGGACGGCGCCGCGGTCGCGGTCGTGATGGCCAGCGGTGGCTACCCCGAGTCGTCGTCGAGCGGCGACGTGATCACCGGGGTCGACGACGCCGAGGCGCTCGAGGACGTGCACGTGATCCACGCCGGCACCGCCCTGCGCGACGGCTCGCTCGTCACCGCGGGAGGTCGGGTGCTGGCCGTCGTCGGGACCGGCGCCGACGTCGAGGCCGCCCGCGCCGCGGCGTACGACGGCGTCGCGCGCATCTCCTTCGACGGCGCCCAGCACCGCACCGACATCGCTGCCGGGAACTAGACCGGCCCCGTAGGAGAGAATGGGGCCGTGACCGTCCCCAACGTGCTGGCCACGCGCTACGCAGGCGCCGACCTGGCCGCCATCTGGTCGCCGGAGCACAAGATCGTGCTCGAGCGGCGGCTCTGGGTCGCGGTGCTGAGGGCGCAGCGCGACCTCGGCGTCGACGTGCCCGACGGCGTGGTCGAGGCCTACGAGGACGTCGTCGACAAGGTCGACCTCGACTCGATCGCGGCGCGCGAGCGGGTCACCCGTCACGACGTCAAGGCGCGGATCGAGGAGTTCAACGCCTGCGCACAGGCGGGCCACGAGCACATCACCCTGCATTCATCATGGGGGCATGACCTCGCGCGACCTGACCGAGAACGTCGAGCAGCTCCAGGTCCGGCAGTCCCTGGCGCTGCTCCGCGACCGGGCCGTGGCCGCGCTGGCCCGGCTGGCCCGGCTGGCCGCCGAGCACGAGGCGACCGTGATGGCCGGCCGCTCGCACAACGTCGCGGCGCAGGCGACCACGCTCGGCAAGCGGTTCGCGACGGTCGCCGAGGAGCTGCTCGTCGCCGTCGAGCGGGTCGAGGAGCTCCTCGACCGCTACCCGCTGCGCGGCATCAAGGGCCCGATGGGCACGTCCCAGGACATGCTCGACCTGCTCGGACGGCGACGCCGACCCGGCTCGACGAGCTCGAGCGCCGCGTCGCCGAGCACCTCGGCTTCGACCGCGTCCTCACCACGGTCGGCCAGGTCTACCCGCGGTCCCTGGACTTCGACGTCGTCTCGTCGCTGGTCCAGCTGGTGTCCGGTCCCGGCCAACCTGGCGACCACGATCCGGCTGATGGCCGGCCACGAGCTGGTCACCGAGGGCTTCGCCGAGGGCCAGGTCGGCTCGTCGGCGATGCCGCACAAGATGAACACCCGCTCCTGCGAGCGGGTCAACGGCCTGGCCGTCGTCCTGCGCGGCTACCTGTCGATGACCGGTGAGCTGACCGGCAACCAGTGGAACGAGGGCGACGTCTCGTGCTCGGTCGTCCGCCGGGTCGCCCTGCCCGACGCGTTCTTCGCCGCCGACGGCCTGTTCCAGACCTTCCTCACCGTGCTCGACGAGTTCGGCGCCTTCCCGGCGGTGATCCAGCGCGAGCTGGACCGCTACCTGCCGTTCCTGGCCACCACCAAGGTGCTGATGGCCGCGGTCCGCAACGGCGTCGGCCGCGAGACCGCGCACGAGGCGATCAAGGAGGCGGCGGTCGGCGTGGCCCTCGACATGCGGAAGGGCGCGGCCGAGAACGACGTGCTCGCGCGGCTCGCCGCCGACGACCGGCTCGGGCTGACCGCGGCCCAGCTGGACTCGCTGGTCGCCGAGCCGATCACGTTCACCGGCGCGGCCGTCGCGCAGACCCAGGAGGTCGTGCGCCGGGTGGCCGAGGTCACCGCGCGGCACCCCGAGGCGGCGGCGTACTCGCCCGGCGCGATCCTGTAGCCCGAGCCTGCAACGCTCGTGGCTCCTGCCGGACATGTGACTGACGTGGCCCTCTCCCTCGACGACCGTGAGCGGGCCTTCCGCGCGTTGTACGCCGACCACTTCGACGCGGTGCTCGGCTTCGCGCTGCGCCGCGTCGACCGTGCCGAGGACGCCGGTGACGTCACGGCCGACACGTTCCTGGTCGCCTGGCGCCGCTTGGCGCACGTGCCGCCCGGACCCGACGACCGCGGCCGTGGCTCTACGGCGTCGCACGCCGGGTCCTGGCCAACCACCGCCGCGGCGACCGCCGCCGCAGGCGCTCGGCGACCGGCTCAAGCCGCGAGCTGACGCGACATCGTCCCGGACACGAGCGACCAGGTGGTCCAGCAGGCCGACGTCACCGCAGCGATGCACAGGCTCAGCGCCCGCGACCAGGAGGTTCTCGAGCTGCACCTCTGGGAGGGGCTCGAGCCGCGCGAGATCGCCGAGGTGCTCGGGCTGACGGCCACCGTCGTGCGGCCCCGGCTGTCCCGGGCCAGGGCCAGGCTCCGGGACCTCTCGGCAACGATCCGTCGCCGCCCGGACATCTCCTCAGCACGACCGAGCACCACCCCCGAGCTCACCCGGAAGGAGCGATGACATGACCGACCAGATCCCGAGCAGTTCCGCAGGGCGAAGCTCACAGACGAATCGGTCTCCTTGCTGCCGCTCGAGGCCGGGCGGGCCGAGCTCCTGGAGGAGATCATGAGCACACCCGTCCTGTCGTCCCCCACACCCGAGACCGGGACGCGGCCCTCGCGCCGGTCCCGCTGGCTGGTGCCCAGTCGCCGCTGCCGCCGCGGTCGCCGGCATCGCCGCCGGCCACGCTGTGGGCGTCAGGGCCTGCTCCCGGACGACGCCCCTCGGTGGCCACCCAGCCGGGCGCGCAGCCGGGCACCCAGCCGGGCAACCACGCCGTGCTCGACGTCCCCGGCTGGGAGGCCACCAGCACCGAGAGCGGTGACGACGGCTACGGCGAGGTCAACTACGAGAACGGCCAGGCCCAGCTCACGATCACCTGGTACCCGGCCGACTCCTACGAGTCGTACGTCGTCGACCGCGAGCACATCGTCGACCCGCCCGCCGCGGGCGAGCCGGTGACGTGCTCGGCGTTCCCGGCCAGCTGTGGGCCTACTCCACAACGACCACACCGTCATCCGCGAGGTGCAGGACGGCTTCTGGATGGAGTTCCGCGGCTCCGGCATGGACGAGGCCGGCTACCGCGCCCTCCTCGGTCAGCTGACCATGGTCGGCAGCCAGGGCTACGAGGCCTCGCTGCCCGAGGAGTTCGTCACCTCCGACGAGCGGGCCGCGACCGTGACTCGATGCTCGCGGGCATCACCGCGGCGACTCGGGCGCCCAGGGCCCGGACGGCCGCGCGGTGCGGGTCCGCTCCGAGCAGCAGGACCCCTACCAGCTCGGAGCCGCCGTCGCCGGTGCCTACGCCTGTGCCTGGCTCGAGGCCTACGAGAACGCCGACGACCCACGCCCAGCCGCGCGGGCGGCCGAGGCAGCCAGGGTCCTGGGCACGGCGCGCGACTGGCCGGTGCTCAACGACATGAACGAGAGCGGCGACTACCCCGAGGTGCTGTGGCAGCTCGCCGACACCGTGCAGTCCGGCGAGGTTCCGGAGTGGTACCGGGAGGGTCTCGGCTGCTCGGGCTGACCCGCTGACCGCAGCCGTCATGGCCCCGCCGGATACGGTCGGGGCCATGACGGATGCGCCAGGAACCGACGGCCAGGGCCGGCCGGGATGGTCGACTGGGACCTGGCCGTGCGGATCGGGTCCCGGCTGGCCGGTGACGGCCCGACCGTCGGCCGGGACGAGGCCGCAGCCGTGGTCGCCGAGCTGCGGGAGGGTGCGGACCGCTCGACCGGGCTGGTGCGCGAGTTCACCGGGCTGGCCGCCGCCGAGCGCACCGCGCCGGTGCTCGTGGTCGACCGGGCCGGGTGGGTGCAGGCCAACGCGGACGCGTTCGCGACGCTGCTCGGCCCGGTGGTCGACGAAGCTGAGCGACAAGAAGCCCCCAGCCGGGTCTCCGCGGCGATCGGCTCCAAGGTCACCGGCGCGGAGGTCGGCGGGCTGCTCGGCTTCCTCGGCGGCAAGGTGCTGGGCCAGTTCGACCCGTTCCACGAGCCCGCCGGCCGGCTGCTGCTCGTCGCGCCCAACATCGTCCACGTCGAGCGCGAGCTCGACGCCGACCCCACCGACTTCCGGCTCTGGGTGTGCCTGCACGAGGAGACCCACCGGGTGCAGTTCACGGCGGTGCCGTGGATGCGCGACCACCTGTTCGCCGAGATCGGCAAGCTCGCCGAGACGATGGAGCCGTCCAGCCTGCTCGACGACGGCCTCAGCCGGATCCTGGACGGGTCTGAAGGGCGCCAAGGGCTCGGCTGGATCTGGGGGAGGCCCAGCCTGCTCGACGTGATCAGCACGCCGGAGCAGAAGGAGCTCATCGACCGGATGACCGGCGTGATGTCGCTGCTCGAGGGCCACGCCGACGTGGTGATGGACGGCGTCGGGCCGAGCGTCATCCCGTCCGTGGGCAAGATCCGCGGGAAGTTCAACGAGCGCCGCAAGGGCGTCGGCGTGCTCGACAAGGTCCTGCGCCGGCTGCTCGGGCTGGACGCCAAGATGGCGCAGTACCGCGACGGCGCGAAGTTCGTCCGGCACGTCGTCGACGAGGCCGGCATGGAGCAGTTCAACGCCGTCTGGGAGCGTCCCGAGCACCTGCCGTCCAAGGCCGAGATCACCGATCCGAAGGCCTGGATGTCCCGCGTCCTGTCGTGAGCCGACGCAGCATGAGCCTGCACCCGTCGGTCGCCGCGGTCCGGCAGGTACGCCGCGCGCGCCGACCGGCTCGCGGCCGCGAGCAGACCCCGTGCTCGTCGCCTGCTCGGGCGGAGCCGACTCGCTCGCCCTGCTCTCGGCCGCGGTCTTCGAGGGGCACAAGCTCGGCCTCCGGGTCATCGGGGTGACCGTCGACCACGGCCTCCAGGAGGGCTCGGCCGAGCACGCGCTGCGCGTGGTCGGCCAGATGGCCGCGCTCGGCGCCGACGAGACCGCGTCGGCGAGGGTCACCGTCGAGGCCGCGGGCCGCGGGACCGAGGCGGCCGCGCGGGAGGCCCGGTACGCCGTGCTCGAGCCAGATGGCCGACCACTTCGGCGCGGACACGGTGCTGCTCGGGCACACGCTGGACGACCAGGCCGAGACCGTGCTGCTCGGACTGGCCCGCGGCTCGGGTGGGCGGTCCCTGGCCGGGATGCGCCGCGCGTTCGACCGCTACCGGCGTCCGCTGCTCGACGTCAGCCGCGCCGACACGGTCACCGCCTGCCAGGTCGAGGGCATCGAGTTCTGGGAGGACCCGCACAACAGCGACCCCGCGTTCACCCGGGTCCGGGTGCGGCACCCGGGTGCTGCCCGGTCCTCGAGGACGAGCTCGGGCCCGGCGTCGCCGCCACCCTGGCGCGCACCGCCGACCAGCTCCGCGAGGACGCCGAGCTGCTCGACGCGCTCGCCGCGCGGCGTACGACGAGGTGCGCGATGGCCGGACGGAGTGGACGCCGCGCGGCTCGCCGACCAGCCCGCCGGCCCTCGCCCACCGGGTCCTCCGGCTGGCCGCGCTCGACGCCGGCGCCCCGCCCGCCGAGCTGTTCCGGGTGCACGTCCTCGCCCTGGCCGCGCTGCTCGGTCCGCAGCCGCGGCCGGGCGAGGTCCAGCTGCCCGGCCGCGTCACCGCGGTCCGGGACGGGGACCTGCTCACCGTTCCGGCCGACCGCTGTGGAATGCTGACGCCATGGACGCTGCCGACGTGCCGGACGACCTGGTCGAGGTGCTCTTCACCGAGAAGCAGATCCAGGACCGGCTCAGCGAGCTGGCCCGCGAGATCGAGAGCGACTACGAGGGCCGGGACGCTCCTGATCGTCGGCATCCTGCGCGGCGCGGTGATGGTGATGGCCGACCTGGCCCGCAGCTTCGCCCGGCACGTCGAGATGGACTGGATGGCGATCTCGTCCTACGGCTCCGGCACCAAGTCCAGCGGCGTCGTCCGGATCCTCAAGGACCTCGACACCGACATCTCCGGCCGCGACGTGATCATCGTCGACGAGATCATCGACACCGGCCTGACCCTGTCGTGGCTCACCTCGCAACCTCGCCTCGCGCAACCCGGCGAGCGTCGAGATCTGCACGCTGCTGCGCAAGCCCGAGGCGCTCACCATGCCCGTCGACGTGAAGTACGTCGGCTGGGACATCCCCAACGAGTTCGTGGTCGGCTACGGCCTCGACTACCGCGAGCGCTACCGCAACCTGCGCGACATCGGCACCTTGTCGCCGCATGTTATCTCCTGAGGGACACTAGGTACCGTTGTCGATTCACCCGGGCCCGCTCAGTGACGGACCCGGCAGTCGTGGAAGAAGCCTGTGAAGCGTTTGTTCAAGGGCCCCTGGCTCTGGATCGTGGTCGCCGTCATCGGCGTGCTGATCGCCCTGCAGTTCCTCGCGCCCTCCGGCGGCGGCGACGAGATCAGCGCCTCGCGGATGAACGAGTACATCGCCAAGGGCGAGATCAAGGAGATCACCTTCGTCGACGGCGACCAGCAGATCAAGGCGACGCTGGACGACGACGTCGACCGCGAGGGCGGCCGCGACGTCACCACCAAGTGGATCGCCGGCACCCAGCGCCGACATCTTCGCCGCGGCCCAGGAGCAGGTCGACAAGGGCACGATCGAGGAGGTCACCAGCGAGGTCTCGCGCCCCGGCCTGCTGAGCTCGTTCCTCTTCTCCTTCCTCCCGATCATCGTGCTGATCGTGGTGTTCCTCTGGCTGATGAACTCCATGCAGGGCGGCGGTGGCCGCGGCGTCATGCAGTTCGCCAAGTCCAAGGCCAAGCTGATCTCCAAGGACATGCCGAAGACGACGTTCTCCGACGTCGCCGGCTGCGAGGAGGCCATCGAGGAGCTCGGCGAGATCAAGGAGTTCCTCCAGGAGCCCGCCAAGTTCCAGGCCGTCGGCGCCAAGATCCCCAAGGGCGTGCTGCTCTACGGCCCGCCCGGCACCGGCAAGACGCTGCTCGCCCGCGCGGTCGCGGGCGAGGCGGGCGTGCCGTTCTACTCGATCTCCGGCTCCGACTTCGTCGAGATGTTCGTCGGCGTCGGCGCCTCCCGCGTGCGCGACCTGTTCGAGCAGGCCAAGGAGAACGCCCCCGCGATCGTCTTCATCGACGAGATCGACGCCGTCGGCCGGCACCGCGGCGCCGGCATGGGCGGCGGCCACGACGAGCGCGAGCAGACGCTCAACCAGCTGCTCGTCGAGATGGACGGCTTCGACGTCCGCGGCGGCGTCATCCTGATCGCCGCCACCAACCGGCCCGACGTCCTCGACCCGGCGCTGCTGCGCCCGGGCCGCTTCGACCGCCAGATCGCGGTGGACGCGCCCGACCTCGCCGGCCGCCACAAGATCCTCCAGGTCCACTCGCGCGGCAAGCCGATGACCCAGGACATCGACCTGCTCGGCGTCGCGCGGCGTACGCCGGGCTTCACCGGCGCCGACCTGGCCAACGTGCTCAACGAGGCCGCGCTGCTCACCGCGCGCAGCAACCAGAAGATGATCACCAACGAGGCCCTCGACGAGGCGATCGACCGCGTGATCGCCGGCCCGCAGCGGCGCACGCGCCTGATGAGCGAGAAGGAGAAGCTCATCACCGCCTACCACGAGGGTGGCCACGCCCTCGTCGCGGCGGCGCTCCCCGGCAACGACCCGGTGCACAAGGTGACGATCCTCCCGCGCGGCCGGGCGCTCGGCTACACGATGGTGCTGCCGGACGAGGACAAGTACTCCCAGACCCGCTCGGAGATGCTCGACAAGCTCGCCTACATGCTGGGCGGCCGGGCGGCGGAGGAGATGGTCTTCCACGACCCGACCACCGGCGCCGGCAACGACATCGAGAAGGCCACGAGCGTGGCCCGGGCGATGGTCACCCAGTACGGCATGACGGAGCGCCTCGGTGCGATCAAGCTCGGCGAGGGCAACTCCGAGCCGTTCATGGGCCGCGACTTCGGGCACCAGCGCAACTACTCCGAGGACGTCGCCGGGATCGTCGACGAGGAGACCAAGAAGCTCCTCGCCACCGCGCACCAGGAGGCCTTCGACATCCTCGAGGAGAACCGCGACGTCCTCGACTCGCTGGTCCTCGCCCTGCTCGACAAGGAGACGCTCGACAAGGCCGAGATCGCCGAGATCTTCGTGCCGCTCCGGATGCGACCGGAGCGGCCGGCGTGGACCGGCTCGCCGGACCGGCGCCCGTCGGAGATCCCGGCCGTCGAGATCCCCGAGGAGGTCCGCGCCCGCGCGGCCGCCAACCTGGCCGCCGTCGGGTCGAACGGCCAGCACCCCGAGGGCGAGGGCGGCGTCATCATCACCCCGCCCGGCCCCGGTGGCGACGTGCACGGCGACCCGGGTCTGACGCCCGGTGGTGCTCCGGAGCCTCCGGCTCCCGGTGCGGCCGGTCCCACGTGATCGACAAGATCAGCCAGGGACCGCCCCGGGACCCGGGCAGTGTCCCGGACTTCGACCACGAGCGCGCCGAGGCGGCGGTCCGCGAGCTGCTGATCGCGATGGGCGAGGACCCGGACCGCGAGGGTCTCCACGACACCCCTGCGCGTGTCGCCCGCGCCTACGCCGAGGTGACCGCCGGCCTGCACCAGCGGGCCGAGGACGTGCTCACCACGACGTTCGACATCGGGCACGAGGAGATGGTCCTCGTCCGTGACATCGAGTTCTGGTCGATGTGCGAGCACCACCTGGTGCCGTTCACCGGCGTCGCCCACGTCGGCTACATCCCGAGCACCACCGGCAAGATCACCGGCCTCTCCAAGCTGGCCCGGCTCGTCGACGTCTACGCCCGGCGACCCCAGGTCCAGGAGCGGCTGACCACGCAGATCGCCGACTCGCTGATGGAGATCCTCGAGCCGCGCGGCGTGATCGTGGTCATGGACGCCGAGCACCTCTGCATGACGATGCGCGGCGTCAAGAAGCGCGGTGCGCGCACGATCACGTCGGCCGTCCGGGGCCTGATGCTCACCAACGCCACGACCCGGGCCGAGGCGATGGCGTTCATCAACCGCCCCGCCCACTGACCGGTCAGCGGCGCCTGGTCGGCAAGCGGCGCAGGGGCGCGGTCAGCTTCCACGAGCGGCTGCGCTCGAGGTCGTCCAGCCGTCGCTGGAGCGCCTCGTTCTCGCGCGTCAGCTTCAGCTGCCTGCCGATCGAGGTCGACAGCTCGGCCGTCCGCTTCTTGCCCGAGAACACCGAGATCCAGCGAGCCTCGATCGGCGACTCGATGACCTCGTGGTGGCCGAACAGCCCGCGGTAGTCGATCAGGTAGCGCTCGATGCTCGACGGCGAGAAGACGAAGCTCTGGTTCTCGTCGGGCTTGCTGACGCCGATGAAGGGCAGGGACTCCGCAGGAGAGGCCCCCTCGACGGTGCGGCGGAACTTGGGGTCCGAGACGCCGGGGTACTCCAGCACGAGGTGCGACGACGTGAGCTGGGCGGCCCGGTCGAGGAAGGCGAACGGCTCCAGGACGTGGTGGATGACGTTCAGCGCGAGGACGACGTCGAACGCGTTCGCCGGTGACCTGAAGTCGTCGAGGATCGCGTGCTGCAGGTCGAGCGGGACGCCCGTGGCCGCCGCGATGGCCTTCGCCTTGCGCAGCCGGCCGGCCCGCATGTCGATCCCGGTGACGCGGGCACCCATCCGGGCGGCGCTCAGGGACGCGGCGCCCTCCGCGCAGCCGATGTCGAGCAGCCGCTTCCCCGCCAGCGGCATCCGCAGGATCCGCCCGAGGGTGGTGGAGCGCGCCGAGCGGCCGCTGTCGGACTGGTAGTCGGCCTGGTAGGTGTTGCCGAGGTCCGGCATCGAGATGCGGTGACCCGCCGCGCAGAGCTGCTCGGCGTCGTCCCGGGCCAGCAGGGGGAGCTCCCACCGGGAGATCTCGGCGAACGACTCGTGCCCGTCGTCGTGCGAGCAGAGGTAGCGGTGCGGTGTCCCGACCTCGTCGAGCCGGAGGGCGAGCTGTTCGTACAGCTGCGCGAGGTGCGGGGTCCCCAGCCGCTGGGTCCACTTGTCGGCGTCGTACTCGGCACCGGCGAGACGGGTCTCGTCGGGCTCGACCTCCGTGCGGCCGGCCGCACGCTGCTGGAGGACGGATCGGGGCGCGGCCAGCACGGTGACCTCGTCCGCGCGCTCGAGCAGGCTCGCCAGCAGCGGCGACCCGTCGACGGTGACCTGGCGTGCCCCGCCGCGGTGGCCGCGCAGCAGGTTGAGGTGCACGACGTCGTGGGGGCCCGCGGGAGGCTCACCCCCCGCACGGTCCACCTCGAAGGCGTAGTGGACGTCGACCGTGGTCCCGTCCTCCGCGGCCCGGGCGACGAGCGTCTGGATGAACGTCGACTTGCCCGCACAGGTGGGACCGATCACGAGATGCACCACGTCAACCTATCCAGCCGCGGGATGGGTTTGGCGGGCGACCCGTGGAGGGCGATGCTAGTGCCGTCGTCGGAAGTTCTTGTGCGCTTCGCGCACACACGGCACGCACCTCGCTGCGTTGCCGGAGCTCGCTAGACGGCCAGGTATGGCATCGCTCCGGCGCCTTGCGCTGCACACACCCTGAGCACGCCAAACGTTCAACAACTTCCGACGCACGGCACTAGGACCCCCCATGACCAAGACCTTGATGCTCGTGACCGGCTCCGGGCGCAGCGGCACCAGCTCGCTGGCGGGGAGCCTGCAGAAGCTGGGGCTGCACCTGCCGGGGCCGGTCGTGCCGCCCGGGCCGATCAACCCGAAGGGGTTCTTCGAGAACGTCTGGGTCGTCGACTTCCACCGCGACCTCCTGCGCACCGCGATGGTGCGCTCCAGCGACGGCAGCCCGCACGCGTTCGGGCGGGTGCAGACGGTGCTCGCCGACGGTGCCGCGGCCGGGCGGCTGGCGGAGTGGCTCGCCGCCCACGACTCGCACGACCTGGTCCTCATCAAGGACAACCAGGCCTGCTGGTTCCTCCCCCTGTGGCAGGAGGTCGCCGCCGCCGCCGGCCGCGAGCTGCTGCTGCTCACCTCGCTGCGGCACCCGGCCGAGGTCGTCGGGTCGCGCGACCGGGCGTGGGGTGCGGGACGCGAGGAGGCCGACGCCCGGATGCGCGAGACGGCCAACGTCGCGGCCTGGCTCAACGTGCTCGCGGTGACGGAGGAGGCGGGCCGTCCGCTGCGCCGGGCGTTCGTGCGGTTCGAGGACCTCATCACCGACTGGCGCACCGAGCTGGGCCGGATCTCCGGCCAGCTGGACCTCGGCCTGTCGATCGACCCGGGGCCGCACGAGCTCGACGAGTGGCTCGACGCCGAGCTGCGGACCGCGCTGACCTGGGCCGACGTCGCGGTGCCCCCGGCGCTGCAGGCCCTGGCGGACGACGCGTGGACCGCCTCGACCAGGCTGCTCGCCGATCCCCGGGACGCGGAGGCGCTGGCGGCGCTCGACCGGTCCCGTGCGGGCTACGCGGCCCTGTACACCGACGCCTCGGCGATCAGCGTGGACGAGAAGCGCTACGCCAAGAAGCTCGGGGCGCGCACCGCCTCGGCCAAGGTGCGCGCCCGGTTCCGGGCCCGCGAGGCACGGCAGGAGCGCACCCCGGGCCCCAGGTGGGCGTTCTTCGGCCGCCGACGCGGCGGATAGGGTCCGCTCGTGCCGGTGTTCGTCAGGGACGACGTGCGCGTGCTCTACGCCCACGTCCCCAAGACGGGCGGGTCCGCGATCGAGGACGCCTTCGCCGACGCCGGGTGGCAGACGCACCTGCTCGACCGCACGTCGGCGCGGCACCCCTCCCAGCGGTTCCGCCGCTGCTCGCCCCAGCACCTGCACGCCGACCTGCTGGAGCAGCTCGTCCGGCTCGAGCGGATCGACCTCGTGCTGGTCGTGGTCCGCGAGCCGATGGCACGGTTCCGCTCCGAGTTCCTCTGGCGACACCGCCGCGAACCCCAGGCGGACGCCGACACGGTGACCCGCTGGGGGCGGCGGGTGCTCGACAAGTACGCCGAGGACCCGTTCGTCCGGGACAACCACATCCGTCCCCAGTCGCAGTTCCTGCTCCCGGGGGCGCAGGTGCACCGCTACGAGGACGGGTTGCAGCCGGCACTCGAGGACGTCGCGCAGCGGCTCGGCTGCCCCGCGCCGCGCCTGCGTCCGCGTGAACCGTCCGGTGGCGCCTCCAGCGCGACCGTCCCGGTCTCCGGCGAGCTCGAGCGGCTCCTCCTGGACTTCTACGCCGACGACTTCGCACTGCTCGGGTACGCCGCGGGCGGGGCCTGACGTGCCGGCACCCCCGACCCTGCTCGACGAGGTCGTGGCGCTCGTGGGCGACCGCCGCGAGGTCGTGCTGCTGGGGCGGCCCAAGCACGCGGAGCTCGTCGACGCGCTGTCCCGCCGTCTGACGGCCGACGTCTCGGTGCTGGACCTCCGTCGACCGGTCCGCGAGCTGCACGTGCAGCTGGCGGCGACCGGTCCCGTCGACGCCGTCGTGGACCTCGCGCCGGGCGGGGCGGAGGACCGGCGCGAGCGGCTGGCGCTGCACGTGCGCCCGGGCGGCGTCTACGTGCACCGCGAGGGCGGCGCCGACGGTCCCGGGGTGGTCGGTCACCCCCAGGACGTCGACGCGGTGGCCATCGTCCGCGAGCACGAGGTGACCGCCGTGCTCGACGCCGACCCGAGCCGCGGCCGGGTCGTCCGGACCCTGCCCGGCGCCTCGTGGCCCTCCCGGGCGACGGTCCGCACCAGCCACCCGCTCGACCTCAACCCGATGCCGGCGTCGTACGACGCGCCCCCCATGGTGCTGCGGGAGTGGCGCGACGCGGTGGCCCTTCCGGGGCAGGCGGTGCTCAGCCGGAGGCTGCTGCTGCCGGAGAGCTTCAGCACCGCCGACGGCCACCGGCAGGTGAACCCGAGCGTCGACAAGCTGTCGCCGTCGTTCGCACGCCCGCCGGTCCTCGACGCCGAGCCCGAGCCGCTCGAGGGAGCCTTCGTGCACCTCGAGAACGTCGTGCCCCGCCACTTCGGGCACGCGCTCAGCGAGCAGGTCTCCCACGTGTGGGCCTGGCACGCCGCCCGCGAGACCCATCCCGGGGCGAAGGTGCTCGTCTTCGACCCGCGGGCCCGGCTCCCCTCCTGGCAGGCCGATCTCCTGGAGGCGGCCGGGATCCCGGCGGGCGACCTGCACGTGGCCACGGGTCCGGTGCGCGTCGAGAGGCTCCTGGGCAGCACCCCGATGTTCAGCCGGCCGGGCTACGTGCACCCCGGGCTGGCGACGACGTACGACGGCATCGGCCGCGGCCTCGAGAGCCGGGCGGCCCTCGCCGACCGTCCGACGAAGGTCTTCTTCACCCGGCGCATCGGCCGGCGCTCCTGCCGCAACGCCGAGGAGGTCGAGTCCCGGTTCGCCGCGGCCGGGTTCCGGATCGTGCTGCCCGAGGAGCACCCGCTCGCCGACCAGGTCGCGATGGTCCGGTCCGCGGACGAGGTCGGCGGCTTCGCCGGCAGCGGCGTCTTCCAGATCGCGTTCGCCGGCGGCCCCAAGCACGTCGTGCTGGTGACGACCGAGAACTACCCGTGCCACAACGAGTACCTCATGTCGGCCCTGCTCGGGCACCGGCTGGACATCGTGGTGTGCCGGCCCGACCTCCCGCGGCCCGGGGCGACGTTCACCCGCGAGTCCTTCCAGTCCGACTTCTACTTCGACGCGCGCCGCGAGGGCCAGTTCCTCGACAGCGTCCTCACTGAGTAGGTTTCCGGAGTGCGCTGGTCCCTGCCCGCGTTCCCCGTGACCCCCGACGGGGAGCACGCGGAACCACCGTCGACGACCACCGTCGACGACGCGTTCCTGACCCGCGTCGAGCACGGCCCGATCGCCACCACGGTCGGCCCTCCGCGCTTCCTGCGCGGGGCGGTCCACGACGCCGACGGCCTGCTGGTCAAGACGTCGCAGAAGCTCTGCACCGGTGCCAACACCTGGGCGCCGGCCGACCCGCGCACGGTCAGGGTCGCCAAGAGGTCCGAGCGGCTCGAGGGGCGCTGGCTCTACGGCGGCCACTGGATGCAGCACTTCGGGCACTTCCTGGCCGAGACGCTGACGACCCTGTGGCCCGCCCCGGAGTCGCTGGGCCAGGTCGACGGGCTGGTGTTCCACAAGTACCTCAAGCGACCGTGGGCCGAGGACCCGTGGCAGCTGCGGCTGCTCGAGCTGGCGGGGTACGGCGGGCTGCCGGTGCGGGTCGTGGACGGCCGCGCGCCGCTGCGCGTCGAGCAGCTGGTCGTGCCCGGGCGTGCCGTGGTGGCCCACGGCTGGGCGCACCCGCAGGCGCGCGAGGTCTGGGACCGGGTCGCGGCGCCGTACCGCGGGCGCGGCAGCGCCAGGAAGGTGTTCCTCTCCCGATCGGCCCACAACGCGGTACGACGTGAGGCCGGGCACCGGTCCGCCGGCCGCAGCACCGCGGAGTGGGACGCCAGGGTGGACGAGGCCTTCCACGAGGCGGGGTTCCTCGTCGTGTACCCCGAGACGCTGCCCGTCGAGGTGCAGCTCGACCTCGTGACCGGGGCGCCCCTGGTCGCGGGCGCATCCGGGTCGGCGCTGCACCTCTCCGCGTTCGCACCACCCACCACGCGTGTCCTCGAGATCGGCGACAGCCGCTCGCCCGGGAGTCCCGTCGCCATGCAGATGATCATCGACGCGGCCTGCGGGCACGAGCACGCGTTCGTCCGCGGCGACCTGTCGCTCGACGACCTCCTCGTCGAGCTGAAGGAGCTGGCGGCATGACGACACCGGAGCCGGCCAAGAGGGTCGGCCGGGCGCAGGTCGTCCGGCGCCTCCTCGCGCACTACGAGGAGCCGCGCTACCTCGAGATCGGGGTGTGCACGGGTCGCACCTTCGACCGGGTCTCGGCCACGACCCGGGTGGCCGTCGACCCCGAGTTCCGCTTCGACCACGCCGCCCGCGACGAGCCGGGGACGACGTACCACGAGATCACGAGCGACGAGTACTTCGGCAGCGTCGTCGAGCCGGGCACGCAGTTCGACGTGATCTACCTCGACGGCCTGCACACGGTGGAGCAGACGCTGCGCGACCTGCTGAACGCGCTGCCGTACCTGCAGCCCCGGGGCGTCATCGTCGTCGACGACGTCCGGCCGCCGACCGAGCTCGCGTCCATCCGCGACCGCCAGGAGTTCTTCGACGTCCGCCGGGCGGCCGGCCGCGACGACGAGAAGGCGTGGATGGGCGACGTCTTCCGGCTGGTGTGGTTCGTCGACACCTTCCTGCAGCAGCTGACGCACCGCGTGATCGCCAACAACCACGGCCAGGCGGTCATCTGGCGGCACCGCCGCGACCAGGTGCCCGAACGCCTGCTGGCCGACGTGGGTGGGCTGCCGTTCGACGCGCTCGAGCGCGAGCCGGAGGTGCTCCGCCTGGCGCCGTTCGGCCGGATCGTCCGCGACCTCCGCGACGACCTGGGCCTGGCCACGCCGTGACCCTCGTGATGGGCGTCGTGAACGTCACCCCCGACTCGTTCAGCGACGGCGGCCGCTACGACACCGTCGAGTCCGCGGTGGCCCACGGCCTGTCTCTCCTCGCCGACGGCGCGGACATCCTCGACATCGGCGGCGAGTCCACGCGACCCGGCGCGACCCGGCCGCTCGTCGCCGAGGAGCTGGCCCGCGTCGTCCCCGTGATCACCGCGCTGGCGGCCGAGGGTGCGGTGGTCAGCGTCGACACCATGCGCGCCGAGGTGGCCGCCGCCGCGGTGGAGGCCGGGGCCTCGATCGTCAACGACGTGTCCGGCGGCCTGGCCGACCCGGAGATCCTGCGGGTGGCCGCCGCGGCCGACGTCCGGTACGTCGCCATGCACTGGCGGGCGCACAGCGACCGGATGACCGACCACGCGACGTACGACGGGCCGGGCGGGGTGGTCGCGGCCGTCCGCGACGAGCTGTCCGCCCGGGTGGACGAGATCCTGGCGGCGGGGGTGGCCGCCGAGCGCGTCGTCCTCGACCCGGGGCTCGGGTTCGCCAAGGGCGCGGCGCACAACTGGGCGCTGCTGCGGCACCTGGACGAGATCGCCGCGCTGGGCTACCCCCTCCTGGTCGGCGCGAGCCGCAAGTCGTTCCTCGGCCGGCTGCTGGCGTCAGCCCAGGGCGTCGACCGGCCCGTCGACGAGCGTGAGCACGCCACCACCGCGCTCACGGTGGTCCTCGCCCAGGCGGGCGTGTGGGGCCTGCGCGTGCACGACGTACGCTCCTGCCGCGACGCGCTGCGCGTGCTGGACGAGCTGCGACAGGAAGGACCCGGGTGACCGACGAGCTGGCCCTGCTGGGCCTGGAGTGCTTCGGGCACCACGGCGTCTTCGACCACGAGCGCCGGGACGGCCAGACCTTCGTGATCGACCTCGTGCTCGGGATCGACACCGCCGCCGCGGCCGCGTCGGACGACCTGGCGGACACCGTCGACTACGGAGGCCTCGCGACGGCGGTCAAGTCCGCCGTGGAACGGGACCCCGTCGACCTCATCGAGACGCTCGCCGAACGGATCGCGGCTATCTGTCTCACCGACCATCGTGTTGACTGGTGCCGGGTCACGGTCCACAAGCCCGATGCCCCCATCGAGGCGACGTTCACCGACGTGGCCCTGACGATCACCCGGAAGGCTGGTTCCCCGTGACCGAGACCCCGAACCCCCACATCATCGACGCCGACACCCTCACCGGTGAGATGCGGCCGATCCGCCAGCTGGTGGTCTCGCTGGGCTCCAACCTCGGCGAGAGGTTCGACAACCTCCAGGGCGCCGTCCGCGCCCTCGCCGACACCCCCGAGGTCTGGGTGACCGGGGTGTCCCCGGTCTACGAGACCGCGCCGGTCGACGCACCCGACGGCTCCGACAACTTCCTCAACGCGATCATCCTGGCCGACACCACGCTCGCGGCCACCCGCCTGATGGACCGGGCGATGGCGATCGAGGACGCCTTCGACCGCCAGCGGTCCGAGGTCAAGAACTCCCCGCGCACCCTCGACGTCGACCTGATCGTCCTGGGCGACCGCCGCAGCGACGACGACTTCCTGAAGCTCCCGCACCCGCGGGCGCAGGAGCGGGCGTTCGTGCTGCGCCCGTGGCTGGACGTCGACCCGTCGGCCGAGCTGCTGGGTGTCGGCCCGGTCGCGGACCTCCTCGCCGCGGTGGGGGAGGACGGGGTCGAGCGACGCGACGACCTCGCGCTCGAGACCGAGTGAACGACGCTCCCGACGAGGAGCCGACCGGCACGCTGCGGCCGACCTCGCCCGGGGTGGTCACCGCCTGGGGCGTCGCCGGCCTGGTCGGCGGCTGGCTCCTGCACCCCCTCTCCGAGTCCTGGCGCGGCCAGGCGCTGCTCGTCCAGTGGGTGCAGCCCGCCGCGCTGCTGCTCCTCGCGGTCGCGGTCGGGATCACCGCCTGGCACACCTGGCGGGCCGTGCAGGTACGCCGCGAGCACCTCGAGCCGCACCAGGCCGTGAACCGTCTCGTCCTCGGCCGGGCGGCCGCGCTGGTGGGCGCGCTGGTGGCCGGCGGCTACGCCGGCTACGCGCTCAGCTGGGTCGGCTCCGACGCCGAGCTGGCCGGCGAGCGGATGCTCAGATCGGCCCTGGCGGCCCTCGCGGGCGGTCTGGTGGTCGTCGGAGGGCTGATTCTCGAGCGTGCGTGTCGCGTCCGAAAGGGGCCCCCGGAGGCCTAGTTTGGCCTCATGTCTTCCCCATCAGTCACACAGGCCACACGGAGGCGGCGGCGCGGCACGCGCATCACCGTCGCCATCGGCCTGCTCCTGCTCGCCGCGCTGGGTGTCTCCAGCGCGGCTTTCGCGGTCGAGTCGGCGGGCGCCTCGTGGCTGCTCCTCGCCGGCGCGGGCGCGCTCGCGGTGGCCCTCGGTGCCGCTGCTACCCGGGTCACCCACACCGAGCTGGCCGACTCGCGGCGCCAGGCCGCGATGGACCGGGCCCAGCTCGCCCAGGGCTACTCGCACCTGACCGCCCAGCGCGCGACGGAGCACCAGGCGTACGTCTCCACCATCGAGTCGCGCATCACCGAGCGCGAGGAGACCCTCGAGCAGCTCGAGATGGCGCTCTCGGCGGCCCAGCGTCGCGCGGCGAACGCCACCCGCACCAAGAACGCCGAGAGCCGCAGGGCCGCCGGCATGCAGGTGCAGCTCGTCCAGGCCGAGGACCGCGCCACCGATGCGATGGTGAAGGTGCACGAGCTCGAGCAGGAGCTGGTCACGCTGCGCGCCGAGCTCGACTCGGTCACCGCCGCCTGGCACGCCGCGGAGAGCATGCGCCGCCACGCCTGACCCCCGGGCCTGACCCGACGTCGCTGACCCGCCTGACCTGTTCAGGCGGGTCAGCGTCGATGATGGGGGCGTGAACGACGGGGCGTCCAGGTTCGAGTCCGATCCCGAGGAGCTGGTCGACCCCGACGAGGTCGCGGGGCTGCCGGGCGGTTGGGTCGTGGACTCGCCGGACCCCGGCGGGTCGGACGTCGACCGGCTGACCACGCTGCTGCGCGACCACGAGCGACGCGGCCGCGGGTGGGCCGGGGCCGACCGCGAGGACGTCCTCGCCGAGATCTCCGACGCCGCGCTGCGGACCCGGCAGAACGTCGTGGTCCGCGACGAGACGGGCGAGGTCCGGGCGTGGGGGAGCGTCCACGACCGCGCCGGCGGCCGGATGCTCTTCGTGCACGTCGTCGAGCGCGACCTGGCCGAGCCGGCCGGCCGGGCCTGCTCCGACGTCCTGGTCGAGTGGGCGGTGGGCCAGGCCCGCGAGGTCGGGGCGGCACGAGGGCTCGAGGTGCAGCAGATCGACACCGGCGCGTTCGCCGACGACGAGCGGCAGCACCGGTGGCTGGCCGCCTCCGGGTTCGACCGGGTGCGCAGCTGGTGGCAGATGTCGCGGCCGGTCACCCCCGAGGAGGCCGGACTGGTGCCGTCACCCCGGGACTGGACCGACCGTGGCGTGCGGTTCCGCCTCGTCGACGCCGACGTGGAGGGCGACCTGCGTGCCGTCCACGACGTCCTGGAGGAGGCGTTCACCGACCACTTCAACTCCAAGCCCGAGACCTTCGACGAGTTCCTGGGCCGGCTCCGTGAGGACCCCGGTCACCGCTGGGACCACTGGTGGCTCGCGTCGCTGGACGACGGGAGCCCGGTCGGCGCCCTCGTCGGGACCGCCTCGGGCAACGGGTCGTACGTCGCCTACATCGGCGTCGTCGAGGCGGCGCGCGGACGCGGCGTGGCCAAGAACCTGCTGCGCACCATCGTCGCCGACGCCGCCGCGCGCGGCCGCGACCGCGTCGGGCTGGAGGTGGACGCCGACAGCTCGACCGGCGCGCACCACCTCTACGAGTCGATGGGGTGGACGACGTCCTACGTCACGGAGTCGTGGCACCGGGACGTGCCGGTGCGGGAGCAGCCAGCGACGCCCTGAGCGCCTGGTGGATCCCGTTGGGCGTCAGCACCCCGACGAAGCGCGCACCGTCGGTGACGCCGACCATGCCCTTGTCGTCCCGCAGCATGGCCGCCAGCGCCTCCTCGAGGCTGGCGCTCACGTCCACGGTGGTGGACAGGTCGCCCGCGGCCACGCCGTCGAGGGGCTCGACGTGGGCGGTGTCGATCCGGGTCGTGGTGAGCCGGCGCAGCCCCTTCGTGGCGCCCACGAAGTCCTCGACGAACTCGTCGGCGGGGTGGGCGAGGATCTCGGCCGGCGTGCCGTACTGGGCGAGCTTGCCGCCGACCTGGAAGATCGCGACCCGGTCGCCCATCTTCACGGCCTCGTCGATGTCGTGGGTGACCATCACGACGGTCTTGCCGAGCTCGCGCTGGAGCCGGAGGAACTCGTCCTGGAGCCGCACCCGCACGACCGGGTCGACCGCGCCGAAGGGCTCGTCCATCAGCAGCACCGGCGGGTTGGCCGCGAGCGCCCGCGCGACCCCGACGCGCTGCCGCTGGCCGCCCGAGAGCTGGTGCGGGTAGCGGTCGGCGTAGAGCGCCGGGTCGAGGCCGACGAGGTCGAGGAGCTCGTCGGCCCGGGCCCGGGCGGTCGCCTTGGTCTCGCCGTGCAGCAGCGGCACCGTCATCACGTTCTGGCGGATCCGCTGGTGCGGGAACAGCCCGATCTGCTGGATGACGTAGCCGATGTTGCGGCGCAGCTCGACCGGGTCGGAGCGGGTGACGTCCGTGCCGTCGATCTCGATCGTCCCGGTGGTCGGCTCGATCAGCCGGTTGATCATCTTCAGCGTCGTGGACTTGCCGCAGCCCGAGGGCCCCACGAGCACGGCCATCTCACCCTGCGCGACGTCGAGGTCGAGCTCCTGGACGGCGACCGTGCCGTCCTCGTAGGTCTTCCCGACCCCGCGCAGGGTGATCATGTGGTGGTCCGACCCCGGAGGGTCAGATCAGGCCCTTGTCCTCGAGGAACTTCTTGGCGACGTCCTCGGGCTTCTGGCGCTCGAGGTCGACCGCGACGTTCATCTCCGCGAGGTCCTCGGTGGTCAGCGCCGCCGACAGCTCGTTGAACAGGTCCTCGAGGTCCGGGTTGTCGGCCAGGAAGTCCGAGTTCACCGCCGGCGTGAGGTTCTGGGCCGGCTGGATGCCCTTGTCGTCCTCGAGCAGGGTCAGGCCGAGCTCGCCCAGGGTGCCGTCGGTCGTGCCGGTCTCGCCCAGGTCGACCTCACCCTTGGTCACGGCGTCCTTGACCTGCGGGTTGCCGAAGCCGAGCGGGACGAGCTCGGTGATGGTGAAGCCGTAGACGTCCTCGAGGCCGCCCTGGCAGTCGGCGCGGCCCGCGCAGTCCTCGGGCGCCGCGAGCTTGATCGGCTTGCCGAGCGCCGCGAAGTCGGAGAGCGTCGTGAGGTCGTTGGCCTCGGCGAACTCCGTGGTCACGAAGAACGCGTTCTGGTCGGTCGCCTCGGACGGCGGGAGGATCGAGATCCCCTTGGCCTCGGCCAGCGGCTCGAGGGCCGCGAGGGTCTCGTCCTTGCTGTTGCTCGACACGAGCGGGGCGTCCTCGCCGTTGGCGTCGGTGTTGAGGAAGTCGGTGATGCCCGCGAGGTAGTCGGGGACGATGTCGACGTTGCCCTTGCTGAGCTCGGGGATGTAGACGTCGCGCGTCGTGACCAGCTGGGTCTCGACGTCGTAGCCCTCGCTGTCGAGGAGCTCGGCGTAGATCGCCGCCAGGACGGCGCTCTCGGTGAAGTCCTGGCCGCCGACGACGACCGAGCCCTTGTCACCGCTGTCGCTGGTGTCGTCGCCCTGGTCGCCGTCCTCGAGCGGGTCGTCGCCACAGGCGGCCGTGAGCAGGAGCAGACCGCTGGCCGCGGCCAGGCTGAACGTGCGGAGCATCCGCATGGGTGTACCACCTTCTGTGTCCCGCGAGCCGGGCTCGCGCGTGTCCGATGGGTACCCAGCGGCACCCGCCTGGGAACCCTAACTTGACCCACCGACATCACTATTCCGGTGGACCCAGTTCCGTCTCAGGAACCGGGCAGCCGTTACAGATCAGCGCCGGAGCTCCCGGAAGGCGTCGAGCAGCGTGTCCTGGGCCTCCGGCGAGAGCGTCTCGACCGGCACCGTCCCCAGCAGGCCGAGGGTCTGCCGCATCTGCTCGACGTAGATCTCGCAGTCCTCGCACTCGTCGAGGTGCCGGGCCACCCGTCGTCGATCCCGCCAGCCGAGCCCTCCCTCGAGGTAGGCGGTCACCAGCTCGACCATCTCCTGGCAGCTCACGGACGCCATGTCACGCCCCCGCCAGGTAGGTCGCCAGGTCGCCCCGGACGGCGGTGCGGGCGCGGTGGAGCAGCACCCGCTGGTTGGCCTGGGAGATCTCCAGCAGGCCGCACACCTCGTCCGAGCTCATCCCGAGCACGTCGCGCAGGGTGATCACGGTCCGCTGGCGCTCGGGGAGCGCCTCGAGCGCGGTCTTGAGCTCGCCGCGGACCTCCGAGGCCAGCGCGGAGGCCTCCACCGCGACGTCCTCGGGCCAGGCGGCCGGGGCCGCGCGCCAGTGGCCGGACTCGAACAGCGCCGGGTCGAGGCTCGGGCCGGCGTCGTCGCCGGCCACGCTGCTCCAGGGCAGGGTCCGGTGCTCCCGGACGCCGCGGCTCTTCGCGGTGTTGACGAGGATGCGGTAGACCCAGGTGCGCAGTGCCGAGCGGCCCTCGAACCGGTCGATCCCCTTGATCACGGCGAGCCAGGTCTCCTGGACGACCTCCTCGGCGGAGGCGTCGGTCGAGACGAACCCGCGGGCGAGGGCCAGCATCGGTCGCGACCACTCCGAGACGATGCGCGAGAACGCCGCCTCGTCGCCGGCGCGCAGCGCGTCGACGAGCTCCTGGTCGGCCCCCACACGGGGAGCGTAGACCCACGGGTCACCGGTACTCGGGGTTCTCGAAGTCGAAGCGCGTGCCCGCGTTCCACTCCGAGCGCTGGTTGCCGTAGCCGGGCACGCCGCCGGCGTCCTTGAGCATCCGGGCGAGGTGCATCAGGTTCCACGTCATGAACGTCGTGTTGCGGTTGGTGAAGTCGTTCTCGGGGCCGCCACTGCCCTCGTCGAGGTACGACGGACCCGGCCCGGCCTCGCCGATCCAGCCCGCGTCGGCGTTCGGCGGGATCGTGTAGCCGACGTGCTGCAGCGAGTAGAGGACGTTCTGCGCGCAGTGCTTGATGCCGTCCTCGTTGCCGGTGATCAGGCAGCCCGCGACCCGGCCGTAGAAGAGGTACTGGCCCTGGTCGTTGAGCTCGCCGCTCAGCGCGTAGATCCGCTCGATGAGCTGCTTGGTGACGCTGGAGTTGTCGCCGAGCCAGATGGGGCCCGCCACCACGAGGATGTCGCTGGCCAGGATCCCGGGGTAGAGGTCCGGCCAGGCGTCGGTCTCCCAGCCGTGCTCGCGCATGTCCGGGTAGACGCCGGTCGCGACGTCGTGGTCGATGAGCCGGATCTCGTCCACCTCGACGCCGTGCTTGCGCATGATCCCCGCGCTGGCGTCGACGAGACCCTGCGTGTGGCTCGGCTCGGGACTGCGCTTGAGCGTGCAGTTGACGAAGGTGGCCTTGAGGCCGGAGAAGTCCAGGTCGATGTCGGTCATGCAGGTCAGTGCGTGGCGACCGGCTCTTCGTTACGGCGGGTCGGCCGGCCGGCCCTGCGCATGGGGTCGGCGGAGCGCTCGGCGACGACGGCGACGCCCTCGAGGAGCAGCGCCCCCACCGCGACGAGCAGCGCGCCCGCCACGACCTGGTACGTCGCCTGGTTGGCGAACCCCCGCGTGATGATCCGGCCCAGGCCGGGACCGGCCACCAGGGCGGCGATGGTCGCGGTCGCCCACACCTGGACGAGCGCGATCCGGATCCCGGTCATCACGACCGGGATCGCGAGCGGCAGCTCGACGGACCGGAACACCTGCCGCCCGCTCATGCCCACGCCGCGCGCGGCCTCGACGATGTCGCGGTCGACCTCGGTGATGCCGACGTAGGCGTTGGTGATGATCGGCGGCAGCGCGAAGAGCACCAGCGCGATCAGGGTGGCCAGGCCGGCACGGCCGAACGGGCCGAACTCGTCCGAGCCGACCGGGCCGAGGGCCAGGATCAGCAGGACCGCGAACACCGGGACCGCCCGCCCCACGTTGGAGACGTTGACGGCGAGGAACCCGCCGCGCTGGTGGTGGCCGAGGAACAGCGCGATCGGCAGGCCCACGAGCAGCGCCACGAGCAGCGCGGTGACGGTCAGGAGGAGCTGCTGGGTGGCGAACGCGCCGATCCCGTTGGCACCCGACCAGTTGGCGCCGTCGGTCAGGTAGTCGAAGGCGTCACCGAGCATGGCGCGTCCAGGGGGTGAGGAGCCGCTGGACGCCGACGAGCACCAGGTCCAGGGCGACGGCGAGGGCCACGCAGAGCAGGCTGGCGGCCAGGATCTGGGCCTTGAACTGGGTGTTGACCGCGCGCAGCATCAGGTTGCCCAGCCCGCCGTTGGAGACGATCGACCCCACCGTCACCAGCGCGACGGTCGAGACCGTGGCGACCCGCAGCCCGGCCATGATCACCGGCAGCGCCAGCGGCAGCTCGACCTTGGTCAGCAGCGCGACGTTGGAGTAGCCGACGCCGCGCGCCGACTCCACGACCTCGTCGGGCACCGCGCGCAGGCCGGCGAGGACGTTGCGGACCAGGATCGTCAGGGAGTACAGCGCCAGTCCGATGATCACCGTCGTCGCGGACAGGCCGGTGACCGGCAGCAGCAGCGAGAACAGCGCCAGCGACGGGATCGTGTAGATGATCGTCGTGCTCCCGACGACGACCGACTCGACCGCGGGGCTCCGGCGTGCGAGCAGGGCGAGGGGGACGGCCAGGGCGAGGCCGAGCAGGACCGAGACGACGGTGATCCAGACGTGCTGGACGGTGGCGTCGGTGAGCTCCTGCCGGTAGTCGGACCAGTAGGAGCCGCAGAACCAGTGGTTCTCGACGAAGCTGTAGCAGCTCGCGCCGTCCGCGGACCGGGTCACGTCGGGGACGGTACCCCGAGCGACCGACTAGGCCTCGTGGTCCCGGAGGGCGAGCGCCTCGGGAGCCACGGTGGCCAGGTCGAGCACGGGCAGGTCGATGCGCACCCCGTGGTCGGTGGCGACCCGGTCGAGGGGACGCCCGCGCTCCCGGACGTACGCCGCGACGGCGGCCGCGTCGTCCCGGCGGTCCTGCTCGACGAGCCAGGCGATGAGCCGGTGCGCGGGGAAGAGGCCGCTGCGGGTCAGGGACCGGTCGCCCCAGATGCCGGCGATGCCGACGCGGAGCGCATCCCACCACGGGTCGTCGCAGCCCGGGATCTCCGCGAAGTACCGGTGCAGGTCGCCGGCGAGCACCCGGTCGACGAACACGTCGCGCAGCGCCACCGCGCGCGGGTCGTCGGACCTCGCGACGTACTCGTCGACGCTCGCGAGGGACATCCGCTTGGTGGCGAACCGGTCGTCGAGGTCGCGCAGGGAGGCCCGCTGCTGGGTGATCGACGAGCCGTCGCGCCGGATCCGCCAGTGGTAGACGACGTCGGCGAGCACGTCGATGCCGTCGGCGGCCAGGAACGCGCTCGTCGTCGTCGGCTGGTCCTCGTAGCGGACGCCCTCGGGCCACGACAGCCCGGAGTCCTCCCAGAACGATCGCCGGTAGACCTTGTTCCAGGCGAACACGTCGCCGAGCAGCTCCGGGTGGTCGAGGATGCTGAGGTCGGTGCGCGGCGGGTGGTGGAGCCGGCGCATCCACGGTGGCTCGTCGAGCGACCCGCCCTCCCAGCGGACGATCGACCCGGTGGCGAGGTCGGCGCCGCTGCGCTCCAGCGATGCGACCAGCGCGGCGTACGCCGTGGTCGGGACGACGTCGTCGGAGTCGGCGAACCCGACGTAGTCGCCCTCGACGTGGCGCAGCCCTTCGTTGCGGGCCGCGCCCAGGCCGCGGTTGTCGATGTGCACGACCCGGACGCGCGGGTCGCGGGCGGCGTACTCGTCGGCGATGTCGCCCGAGGCGTCCGATGAGCCGTCGTCGACGACCACCACGTCGAGCTCCCGGTGCGACGAGTCCAGGATCGAGTCCAGGCAGGCGGGCAGGTAGTCCGCGACGTCGTAGGCGGGGACCACGATCCCGAGCGTCGGCGCGACTCCGCGCCGCCTCCCGAACACCATGCGACGAAACGTACTGCCAGCGGGCGGGCCGTTATCGTTGCCACCCGTGAGCAACCCGGCCCCAGGACCCTCCGGCGAGGACGCGCTGATCGACGCCGCGTCGTACCCGCGCAAGGTGCTGTTCGTGGCCGGTGCCGGCCGCAGCGGGACCAGCACGATGGCCGGGCTGATGCGGATCATGGGCCTGCACGTCCCGCAGCCCGAGGTCGTCGCCGACGAGACCAACCCCAAGGGGTTCGGCGAGCCGCAGTGGGTCGTCGACCACCACGACCGCCTCCTCAAGGAGGCGCTGGTCCAGGTGAGCGACGCGCGTCCCGAGGCCTGGTTCGAGACCGGCCGGGTCTCGACGCGGGAGCCGGAGCGGATCCAGACGGCCGCGTGGCTCGAGGGGCACTTCGAGGTCAACCCCGAGCTGGTCGTCAAGGACCCGCGGCTGAGCTGGTTCATCGGCCTGTGGCGGGTCGCCGCCATCCGCACCGGCGCGCAGCCCGTCTTCGCGACGATGCTGCGGCCGCCCGCCGAGGTCGTCGGCAGCAAGCAGACCTACTACGCCAACAAGCTCGGCTCGGCCCACCTGGTCGCCAGCTGGCTGAACATGATGCTGCACACCGAGCGCGCGACCCGCGAGTCCGTCGCGGACGGCGGACGGGTCTTCGTCCGCTACGGAGACCTGCTCGACGACTGGGTGAGGACGACGATGCACGTCGCCGAGACCCTCCAGCTCCAGCACGTCCTGCACTGCGACAGCGAGCAGATCCGCGACGGCCACCGGTTCGTCGACCCGGGTCTGCGGCGGATGCAGCAGACGCTCGCGGACCTCGAGCTCCCGACCCGCCTGCACGACCTCACCGCGGCGACGTGGGAGGAGCTCAACAGGCTGGCCGACCCCGGCGGCGACACCACCGAGGTGCACGCCACCCTCGACGAGCTGCGCGAGGCCTACGTCGACCTCTACGAGGAGTCGGCCGCGATCTCCCGGTCGTCGGTCGTCGCCGCCGAGCAGCGGACGAAGCGGCAGGCCAGGCCGGCCCCGCCCGCCGACGAGCGCCGCGGCGCCGACCGGCTGCCGCACGGGGTGCGCGCCGCCGTCCCGCCCGGTCTCCGGCGCGGCCTGCGCAAGACCTTCGGCCGCGAGCGGCCGTGACCGTCACGACCTCGGGCGTCAGCAACCTCGAGGGCCACACCGAGTACGACATCGTCTGGCCCTGGACCCGTCCCGAGGGGCTGCGCGCCGGGACGACCGCGGTGCTGCGCGTCAAGGACGAGGCGCCGTCCCTGCCGTTCGTGCTGCCCCCGCTGCTGCGGGCCTGCGACCACGTGCTGGTCGTGGACAACGGCTCGACCGACGGCACGCCCGAGGTCACCGCCGCCACCGCAGAGAAGGCCGGGTTCGCCCACAAGCTGACCCAGACGTCGTACCCGTTCTCCGTCGCCCGCGCCGGCGCCGAGCACCTCGCCGTGCACGAGCGCTCGGTGCACTCGCTGGCCTACTTCTACAACTGGTGCTTCGCCCAGGTCGGCACCCGCTACTCGTGGAAGTGGGACGGCGACATGGTGCTGACCACCGAGGGCGAGGTCTCGATCGCCGACCTCGGCTGGCAGGTCGGCGACGTGCAGTCGATCATCCGGGTGCCGCGGCACGGGCTCTACCTCGAGAGCGAGCGCCGGGGGTTCCTCGACCTCGGCCTGCGGAACGCCGAGGAGTGGGGCTTCCCGATCGGCCCGGACTTCGTGTTCACCAAGGCCTTCGAGTGGGAGATCCGCACGACGCCCGAGCCGGTGCGCTCGATCGGGCTCCCGCACGGGCTCTGTGTCGAGCTGAAGTACCTCGACGGCGACGAGTTCGCGCACTGGACCGACCCGGAGTCGTTCGCGACGTCGTACCGCAACAAGCGCAAGCGCCGCGAGTGGACCGTCTACAACGCCCTCAAGAACGGCGAGGTGCTGCCCGGCGTGCACGAGATCGAGGCGCCCGAGGGCGTCCACATCGTCGACTTCGTGACCCGCGAGTGGCTGCCGCGGGCGCCCCGGCCCCTGCAGGTCGGCCTCGACTGAGGTCTACGTCACCCCGGCAACGGGTTACAGGAACGGAACATCTGCGTACCGTTGACGTTGAACTAACCAGTAGTCCGGTACCCACACCGGCTCCGCCGTGCAGACGGGGGAGTGGTCGGAGGGATTGGAACGAAGAAGGGTTCACATGACTCACCTGAAGGTGGGTGTCGTCGGCGCAGGACGCGTCGGCGCCGTCCTCGCCGCCGCGCTCCGCCGCTCGGGC
This sequence comes from uncultured Actinomycetota bacterium, assembly GCA_963815335.1. GTDB lineage: Bacteria > Actinomycetota > Actinomycetes > Propionibacteriales > Nocardioidaceae > Nocardioides. The sequence goes on along the minus strand of CAWFGL010000006.1, from coordinate 322,889 downwards.
CACGACATCGTCGCCGCCGCCGGTGAGTCGGACGCCTCTCGTGCCCGCATCGCCGCGCTGCTGCCCGGCGTCCCCACGCTCAAGCCGACGGACGTCGCCCGCGCCAGCGAGCTCCTGCTGCTGACCGTCCCCGACGACATGCTGGACAACGTCGTCTCGACGATGGCCGCCGCCGGCGCGATCCGCGAGGGCCAGTACGTCGTGCACACCTCCGGCCGCCACGGCCTCGCCGTCCTCGAGTCGGCCCGCGCGGTCGGCGCCCACGTCCTGGCGATCCACCCTGCGATGACGTTCACCGGGACCGAGGTCGACCTCGACCGCCTCGCGGGCACCGTCTTCGGCCTCACGGCCGACGCCTCCGAGCGCGAGCTCGCCGAGCAGCTCGTCGCCGACCTCGGCGGCCGCCCGACGTGGGTGCCCGAGGAGATGCGCACGCTCTACCACGCGGGTCTCGCGCACGGCGCCAACCACCTCGTCACCCTCGTCACCGAGGCGATGGAGATCCTGTCGGCGTCCGGCGTCGACGACCCGGCGGGCACGCTGCGCCCGCTGCTCACCGCCGCCCTCGACAACGCGCTCGAGCACGGCGACGCCGCGCTGACCGGCCCGATCGTGCGGGGCGACGTCGGCACCGTCCGTGCGCACCTCGCCGACCTCCAGGCCAACGCGCCGCAGTCGGTGCCGTCGTACGTCGCGCTCGGCCGGGCGACCCTCGACCGGGCCGTCACCGACGGCCGGGTGCTGCCGATCCGCGCCGTGAAGATCCTCCGGCTGCTCGACGCGGCCGCTGCCAGGAAGAGCGTTCGCGAGGTCCGATGAGCGCCCCAGCACTCGCGCACACCCGCGCGGAGCTGACCGGCCTGCTCGCGGACCGGGCCGGCCGGGTCGGGTTCGTGCCCACGATGGGCGCGCTCCACGAGGGCCACGCCAGCCTGATGCGCGTCGCGCGCGAGCGCGCAGGCGTCGTCGTGGCCTCCGTGTTCGTCAACCCGCTCCAGTTCGGCGCGGGCGAGGACCTCGACCGCTACCCGCGCACCCTCGACCAGGACCTCGAGATCTGCGAGCGGGAGGGCGTCGACGTCGTGTTCGCGCCGGCCGTCGAGGAGGTCTACCCGAGCTGGCCCGCGCAGCCGTCGGTGACCATCGAGCCCGGCCCCCTCGCGAACGTCCTGGAGGGCCGGGTCCGGCCCGGGCACTTCCGCGGCGTGCTGACCGTCGTCGCCAAGCTGTTCGGCCTGGTCCGCCCCGACGTCGCGGTCTTCGGCCAGAAGGACTACCAGCAGCTCGTGCTGATCCGGCAGATGGTCGCCGACCTGTGCCTGCCCGTCGAGGTCGTGGGCGCCGAGACCCAGCGTGAGCCGGACGGCCTCGCGCTGTCGAGCCGCAACCGCTACCTCGACGAGGAGCAGCGGTTCGAGGCGACCGTCCTGCACCGGGCGCTGGCCCGGGCCCAGGTCGACGCGTCGTACGGCGTCGAGCGGGCCCTGGGCGCGGCCCGGGCCGAGCTGCGCACCGCGACGAAGGTCGACCTCGACTACCTGGTGGTCACCGACCCGGACCTCGGCGAGCTGCCCGCCGTCGTACCTGCCGGCACGGAGGCGCGGATGCTCGTCGCCGCCCGCGTCGGTGGCACGCGCCTGATCGACAACGCACCACTCACTCTCGGAGGGACGGCCTGATGCTGCGGACCATGATGAAGAGCAAGATCCACCGCGCCACCGTGACGCAGGCGGACCTCCACTACGTCGGCTCGGTGACCGTCGACGAGGACCTCCTCGACGCCGCCGACCTGCTGGCCGGCGAGCTCGTGCACATCGTCGACGTCACCAACGGTGCCCGGCTCGAGACGTACACGATCGCCGGCGAGCGCGGCAGCGGCGTGATCGGGATCAACGGTGCCGCGGCCCGTCTCGTGCACCCGGGCGACGTCGTGATCCTCATCGGCTACGGCCAGATGGACACCACCGAGGCGAAGGAGCACCAGCCCCACGTCGTCTTCGTCGACGCCGACAACAGGATCATGGCGACCGGCTTCGACCCGGCCGAGACGTTCGACGGCGCTGGACTCGTGCGCGGCGACCTCACTGCCGGCCGCTAGCCTGCCTCAATGTCAACGACGACCCGGAGGGTGCCGGCGCGCCTGACGGCTCCCGAGCCGGGCTGGACCACACGGGCGGACGTCGTCGTCATCGGCTCCGGGATCGCCGGGCTCACCGCGGCCCTGCGGCTGGTCGAGCACGTGGACAAGGTCCTCGTCGTCACCAAGGACGTCCTCGCCGCCGGCTCCACCCAGTGGGCCCAGGGCGGCATCGCCGCGGCGCTCGGCCCTGGCGACACCCCGGACCAGCACGAGGTCGACACGCTCGTCGCGGGAGCGGGCGCGTGCGACCTCGAGGCGGTGCGCGTCCTGGTCCAGGAGGGTCCCGAGGCCGTCCGCGAGCTGATCGCGCTCGGCACCAACTTCGACCACAGCCCCGACGGCGTCCTCTCGCTCACCCGCGAGGGCGGCCACCACCGCGACCGGATCGCGCACGCGGGCGGGGACGCCACCGGTGCCGAGATCCAGCGGGCGCTCATCGCGGCCGTCGAGCGCGCCCCGGAGATCGAGGTCATCCAGCACGCGCTCGCGGTGGACCTGCTGCGCGCCGAGGACGGCGGCGTCGCCGGCGTGACCCTGCACGTGATCGGCGAGGGCGAGCGGGACGGCGTCGGCGCCGTCCACTGCCGCGCCGTCGTGGTCGCCTCCGGCGGGCTGGGCCAGGTGTTCTCGCAGACCACCAACCCGGCCGTCTCCACCGGCGACGGCATGGCGCTCGCCCTGCGCGCCGGCGCCACCCTCCGCGACCTCGAGTTCGTCCAGTTCCACCCGACGGTGATGTACCTCGGCCCCGACTCCACCGGCCAGCAGCCGCTCATCTCCGAGGCGGTCCGCGGCGAGGGGGCCTTCCTGGTGGACGACGAGGGAACCCGCTTCATGCAGGGCCAGCACGAGCTCGCCGACCTGGCTCCCCGCGACGTGGTCGCGAAGGCGATCATGCGCCGGATGATCGACACCGGCCGCCCCCACATGTGGCTGGACGCCCGGCACCTCGGCGCCGAGTTCTGGGAGCACCGGTTCCCCACGATCCTGGCCACCGCGAGGTCGCACGGCGTCGACCCCGTCACCGAGCTGATCCCGGTCGCGCCCGCCTGCCACTACGCGAGCGGCGGCATCCGCACCGACCTCTGGGGCCGCAGCGACCTGCCCGGGCTCTACGCGACGGGCGAGGCCGCCTGCTCGGGGGTGCACGGCGCCAACCGGCTGGCCTCCAACTCGCTGCTCGAGGGCCTGGTGTTCTCCCGCCGGATCGCCACGGTGCTGCCCGACGAGCTGCGGCCGTGGGCCGACCCGGTCGAGGACGCCCGCGCGCCCGGCCTGGTGGCGGGCCCGGTGCGGGCCGACCTCCAGGAGGCGATGAGCTCCCGGGTCGGCGTGCTGCGCTCCGCCGCCGGTCTCCAGGAGGCCGCGACGATGCTGGACAAGCTCGGTGGCGTCTCCGCCGACGCGGTCGACCTCACGTCGTGGGAGACGACGAACCTGCTCACGGTCGCGGGTGCGCTCGCCGACGCCGCGCTGCTCCGCGAGGAGACCCGCGGGTCGCACTGGCGCGAGGACTTCCCCGACCGCGACGACGTGCGCTGGGCCGGCCACTTCGACGTGACGATGCGCGACGGCGTCACGAGCTGCGAGTTCGTCCCGGCCCCCGCGACCGACGCCCTCACCGCGTCATGATCACGCGGCTGCCGTACGACGAGCTCCCGGTCACGCTCACCGCCGAGCTCGCGGCCGGGGGACTCGACCCCGAGCGGGTGCACGCGATGGTCGCGGACGCCTTCGACGAGGACCTGCCGGGCGGCGCCCTCGACGTCACGAGCGCGGCCATCCCGAGCCTCGTGGTCGGCGCCGGCGGGTTCATCGCCCGCGAGCCCGGCGTGGTGGCGGGCCTGGCGGTCGCCGAGCTCGCCTTCGTGTACGCCATGGGCGAGGCCGTCGAGGTCACCGACCGGGTCCCCGACGGCACCCGCGTCCGGGCCGGCGACACGGTGCTCCGGGTCTCGGGACTCCTCCAGGACCTCCTCACCGCCGAGCGCACGGCGCTGAACTTCGCCTGCCACCTGTCCGGGGTCGCCACGGCGACCTCGCACTGGGTCGACGCGCTCGCGGGGACCCGCGCCAAGGTCCTCGACACCCGCAAGACGCTGCCCGGCTGGCGGGCCCTGCAGAAGTACGCCGTGCGCTGCGGCGGCGGCGTGAACCACCGGTTCAGCCTCAGCGACCGGGCGATGGTCAAGGACAACCACGTCGTCGCGGCGGGTGGCGTCGTCCCGGCCTACGAGGCCGTGGTCGCGGCCAACCCCGGTCTGCGGGTCGAGGTCGAGGTCACGGACCTCGACCAGCTGCGCGAGCTGCTCGACGCGGGCTGCACCGAGATCCTGCTCGACAACATGGACTCGCCCACGATGACGGAGGCGGTGGCCATCACCGCCGGCCGCGCCACGCTCGAGGCGTCGGGAGGGCTGACCCTCGAGCGCGCCCGCGAGGTCGCGGAGACCGGCGTCGACTTCATCTCGGTCGGCGCGCTCACGCATTCCGTGAAGGTCTTCGACCTCGGGCTGGACCTGGACGAGACATGACGCTGCTCGCCGCCGACATCGGCAACAGCCACACCGTCATCGGGCTCATCGACGACGGCACCGTCGATGCCGAGTGGCGGGTCGCCACCGACGAGCGGCGGACGGCGGACGAGTGGGCCGTCGTGCTCCGCGGCCTCCTCGGGGACGCGCTCGCCGACGTGGACGGGATCGCGGTCTGCTCGACCGTGCCCTCGGTGCTGCACGAGTGGCGGGACATGCTGAGCCGGCACTTCGCCGACGTCACGGCGGTCGTCGTCGAGCCCGGCATCAGGACCGGCGTCCCGGTCCTCATGGACAACCCGCGCGAGGTCGGCTCGGACCGGATCCTCAACGCGCTGGCCGCCGCGACGGAGTTCGGCGGCCCGGCGATCGTCGTCGACTTCGGCGGCACGGCGACCACGTTCGACGTGGTCAGCGAGCAGGGCCAGTACGTCGGGGGCGCGATCAGCCCGGGGATCGAGCTCTCTCTGGCGGCGCTCGGCCGGCGGGGGGCCCAGCTCCGCGAGGTCGAGCTGGTCCGGCCGCGCTCCGTGATCGCCAAGAACACCGTCGAGGCGCTCCAGTCGGGCATGGTCTTCGGCGTCGCCAGCCAGGTCGAGGGCATCGTGGCCCGGATGATCGAGGAGCTCGGGGCCGAGACGGCGGACGTCAAGGTGATCGCGACCGGTTACCTCGCCGACCTCGTCCGCGACGAGTGCCGGTGCTTCACCCACGACGCGCCCTGGCTCACGCTGCGCGGTCTGGAGCTCGTCTTCGCGCGCAACACCTGACTACTGGTAGGGCAACCGCGCCGGCACCCGTGCGCCGATGCTCAGCAGCGGCTGGCGTGGGCAGGTGCCGGTCGTACGTCGGGAGGACGCGCCAGCGCTTCATGAAGGCCTGCACCTCGGCGGCGTCGACGCTCGGCTCCCGCGACCCGGCCTCGAAGTGGTAGGCCGTCGCCGCGGCGATCCAGAGGATCCGGTAGCCCGCCGCCGGCCACCTTCATCGACAGGTCGACGTCGCCGAAGTTGACCGGGAAGACCTCCGACATGCCACCGACCTCCTCGTACGTCGAGCGACGGATCGCCAGCGCCGCCGCCGACACGCCGGACACCTCGCGGTTGACGGCCATGACGCTGCCGACCAGGCGCCGGAGGTGGTTGCGCACCAGGAACGGTCCGGGGTCCGGAGGCTCCGACGACGCCCGTCGGCGAACAGGTGCGCCAGCCGGTCGTCCAGGCCAGCCCGGCGTGCTGGACGGTCGTGTCCGCCATCGTCAGGTTGGCGCCGGTCATGCCGACCCCCTCCTCGTACAGCGGTGCGACGAGCTGGGTCACGAAGCCGTCGCACGAGATCTCGACGTCGTCGTTGAGGAGCACGATCGCGTCCCCGTAGGACGAGGTGACCCCGCGGTTGCACTTCTCGCTGAAGTTGAACGGCCCGTCGTGCGGCACCAGCTCGAGACGCGGACCGCCGACCGGCGGCCAGGCGTCGAGCACCCGCGCGGGCGTGTCCGCGTCGTGCACGACGACGATCTCGACGTTCTCGTGGCCGCGCGCTCGAGGAGGGACCGCACCGCCTCGACGACGAACGACCGTCGCTCGCCCCAGATCAGCCCGTCCGCCCCGCGGGTCGGGATCACGACGCTGACCCGGACGTCCGGGTCCAGCCGGCGGTGGATGCGGTAGGTCCCCCGTCCGGGGCCCAGGGCGACGGTGCCGTCGATGCCGACGCGGTCGAGGTGCGCCTGCACCGCGGCCCTGCCCGGCGAGCCAGGCGTACGGCTTGGCGTCCGGGTCACCGGCGGCCGAGCCCTGAGGACCCGCCAGTGGTAGAGCACGCTTCGGGATGTGCACGACCTTGCGGGCCCGCTCGGTCACCCGCAGGACGAGGTCGTGGTCCTGCGAGCCCTCGGCGCCCGGCCGGAAGCCGCCGACCTCGCGGACGCACGACGTGCGCAGCACCGAGAGGTGGCACGTGTACATGTGCCCCCGCAGCCTCTCCGGCGACCAGGCCGGCTTGCGGAACTCGGCGAAGCCGCTCCGGCCTCGTCGATCTTGTCCTCGTCGGAGTAGATGTAGTCGACGTCCGGCTCGGCGATGACCACCCGCCGGACCTGCTCGAGGGCTTCGGGCGTGAGCAGGTCGTCGTGGTCCAGCAAAGCGATGAATTCCGCCCGGGCGGCGTCCACGCCGTCGTTGGACGCCGCGACGATGTGCCCGTTCTCCGCGCGTTCGATGACGCGCACGCGCGGGTCCTCGCGCAGCGGCCTCGCGCAGCACCTCGCGGACGCCTGGTTCGGTGCGAGCAGTCGTCGACGAGGATGTGCTCCCAGCTTCGAAGGTCTGCGCCCTGACCGAGGCGATCATTGCTTCGAGGACGCCGGTGGGCGTGTTGAAGACCGGGGTGACGATCGAGAAGGCGGGCTGCGCTTGGCTCCGGGTGCCCGAGTGTTCGTCCGAGTCCCTCACGGGACGGGGCCCGAGCCGTAGGAGCGTGCTCGCGCGAGGTCGAGCAGTCGGCGAATGTCAGCGCGGGACGGGCGCAGCGGCGAGCTCGCCATTCGCTCGATGGCCGCGGTCAGCGCGTCGCGTTCAGTCCTCAGCCTCTTCATCCGCCTCACCGCCTTCCGTTCCCGGGTCGTGGCCTCTGTCACCCGGACCCGTGCAGTGGCGGCGATCGCTTCCAGACCCAGGACGTGATCGCGGAGGGTGAGCATCCGATGCCGCTCCTGCTGGTCGGCGAGCATCCGCTCCGTGTGCTTATCGGTACGCCGAACCGTCGAGAGCGCCACGGCGGACCGGACTCGAGGTCGAGGGCCGGGGGTCGTGCTGTCGGTGGAGGTCCGAGTCACGGCCACGTATCGATGGTGTAAGGCATCCGGTTGATGCCGCACCCACTCGACCACGAGGGCCGGCAGGTGCTCCGGATCTGCTCTCGCCCCGGCATCCAAGGGGTCGCGCACGGTCGCGTGCAGCGATTCGACCACCAGCCCGGCCTCGTCAAGGAGGTCGCACAAGGTCTCGTGTGTGAAGGACCGGCGTGCGTCCGTGCCTTCCGTGAGCCCAGGCGGTGTCGATGGGCGCCCCTGCAGGAGTGCCAACCTGGCCGAGCCGTGCGCCCCGTTGTGAATCGACACGAGCAGGCGTCCCCCGGCAACCAGCACGGCCGCCGCGTCTCGCACAGCCTCGACTGGGTCACGCAGGTCGTTTAGGACCTCGTCGAAGATGATGACGTCGAAGCTCTCTGGCTTGAAGTGCACGGACAACGGTTGACTGTCGAGGTCCGCGGAGACCATCGAGTCCAGCCATGTCGGTGGCGAGGATGACTCCGCCGCGCGAGCATCCACGCCGCTCACCCGACACTGCTGCCCGACCAAGGCCTCGGCGACATCCCACTGACCTCGTCCGACGTGCAGGACCGTCATGCCCTCCCCGACGATGGAGACGAGCAGAGTGCGGACGTCGTTCGCGTTCCGCAAGTCGATCGGACCCTCGCTGGTGCTCATGGCGGCGACCCCCACCTCCGTTTCGCTGCTCGCGCCTGTGGTCGTTCCGCGTGAACCATCGTCATCCACCCCGGCAGGGTAGTAGGTCCAGCTGGTGGGGAGGACCGCTCCGCCGGGCCCGAATGCTTGACTTGCGGGTATTCATGAAAGCCCGGCTATCGACAAGCCCAGCCAGCGCATACCCCCAAGGCCCAGACGGGAGCGAGCCGGATCCAGCACAATCTCGCAGTACATCGGTATTCCGGGTGGCGCCGTAGGCAATGATGTCCAAAAGAACCTCCTAAATGACTAATCACACGTGAATCGGAAGGACGCTCATGGCCCAGAAGGTGCACATTGTTCTCGAAGACGACATCGATGGCAGCGAGGCGAGCGAAACCATTGCTTTTGCCGTCGATGGCGTGGGCTACGAGATTGATCTCAACGACAAGAATGCGGCCGCACTTCGCGAGGCGCTCGCTCCGTACATCGGCCACGGGCGGAAGGCGGCCAGGACGAAGGCAGGTGGCCGGCAGTCCTCGTCATCGGGGGCGAGGACGTCGAGCACGAGCGCCCGTGAGGTCCGAGACTGGGCGCGCCAGAACGGCTACGCGGTGTCCGAGCGCGGCCGCGTGCCTCGTGAGGTCACGGACGCGTTCGAGGCCGCTCACTGACCCTCGGACGTCCGCCGGCGTTGCTGACCGCAGATCCCCTGTTCGCTGTGAGCAGATACTCCTGAGCACCGTGGGGGAACGACTAGGCTGGGTGTGGGGTTGTTCCCTGTGACCCCATAGGCGTTGAAGCGAGGAGACGAGCATGTTCGAGCGGTTCACCGACCGTGCCCGACGGGTGGTCGTGCTGGCGCAAGAAGAGGCCCGCATGCTGTCCCACAACTACATCGGCACCGAGCACATCCTGCTCGGGCTCATCCACGAGGGCGAGGGCGTCGCCGCCAAGGCCCTGGAGAGCCTCGACATCTCGCTCGAGGCCGTGCGCGCCCAGGTCGAGGAGATCATCGGCCAGGGCCAGCAGGCGCCCAGCGGTCACATCCCCTTCACCCCGCGCGCCAAGAAGGTGCTCGAGCTGTCCCTGCGCGAGGCGCTGCAGCTCGGCCACTCCTACATCGGCACCGAGCACATCCTGCTCGGCCTGATCCGGGAGGGCGAGGGCGTCGCCGCCCAGGTGCTGCAGAAGCTCGGCGCGGACCTCAACCGGGTCCGCCAGCAGGTGATCCAGCTGCTGTCCGGGTTCCAGGGCAAGGAGTCGACGGCCTCGGCCGCCGCCGCGACCGGCGGCGATGCGCCGTCGTCCTCGCTGGTCCTCGACCAGTTCGGCCGCAACCTGACCCAGGACGCCCGCGAGGGCAAGCTCGACCCGGTCATCGGCCGCGAGCAGGAGATCGAGCGGGTCATGCAGATCCTCTCGCGCCGGACGAAGAACAACCCGGTCCTGATCGGCGAGCCCGGCGTCGGCAAGACGACGATCGTCGAGGGCCTGGCCCAGGACATCGTCCGGGGCAACGTGCCCGAGACGCTCAAGGACAAGCAGATCTACACGCTCGACCTGGGCGCCCTGGTGGCCGGCTCGCGCTACCGCGGTGACTTCGAGGAGCGCCTCAAGAAGGTCCTCAAGGAGATCCGCACCCGCGGCGACATCGTGCTGTTCATCGACGAGATCCACACCCTCGTCGGCGCCGGCGCGGCCGAGGGCGCGATCGACGCCGCCAGCATCCTCAAGCCGATGCTCGCCCGCGGCGAGCTGCAGACCATCGGTGCGACCACCCTCGACGAGTACCGCAAGTACCTCGAGAAGGACGCCGCGCTCGAGCGCCGCTTCCAGCCGATCCAGGTCGCCGAGCCGTCGATCGCGCACACGATCGAGATGCTCAAGGGCCTGCGCGACCGCTACGAGGCGCACCACCGCGTGACCATCACCGACGAGGCCCTGGTCTCCGCGGCGACGCTGGCCGACCGCTACATCTCCGACCGGTTCCTGCCGGACAAGGCCATCGACCTGATCGACGAGGCCGGCTCGCGGCTGCGGATCCGTCGGATGACGGCGCCCGCCGACCTGCGCGAGTACGACGACAAGATCGGCGACGTGCGCCAGCGCAAGGAGGCCGCGATCGACGGCCAGGACTTCGAGGCCGCCGCGCGTCTGCGCGACGAGGAGAAGCAGCTCATCCTCAAGAAGTCCGAGCGCGAGAAGCAGTGGCGCGCGGGCGACATGGACGAGGTGGCCGAGGTCGACGAGGAGCTCATCGCCGAGGTCCTCGCCGTCGCGACCGGCATCCCGATCGTGAAGCTCTCCGAGGAGGAGTCCACGCGGCTGCTCAAGATGGAGGACGAGCTCCACAAGCGGGTCATCGGCCAGGAGGAGGCCGTCCGGGCGCTCTCCCGGGCGATCCGCCGTACCCGTGCCGGCCTCAAGGACCCGAAGCGTCCCGGCGGCTCGTTCATCTTCGCCGGCCCCTCGGGCGTCGGTAAGACCTGGCTGTCCAAGACGCTCGCCGAGTTCCTCTTCGGCGACGAGGACGCACTCATCCAGCTCGACATGTCGGAGTTCAGCGAGAAGCACACCGTCTCGCGGCTGTTCGGCTCGCCTCCCGGCTACGTCGGCTACGAGGAGGGCGGTCAGCTCACCGAGAAGGTGCGCCGCAAGCCGTTCTCCGTCGTCCTGTTCGACGAGGTCGAGAAGGCCCACCCGGACATCTTCAACAGCCTGCTGCAGATCCTGGAGGAAGGTCGCCTGACCGACTCCCAGGGCCGGGTCGTGGACTTCAAGAACACCGTCATCATCATGACGACCAACCTCGGCACCAAGGACATCGCCAAGGGCATCAACCTCGGATTCCAGCAGTCGGGCGACGCCGCCGGCTCCTACGAGCGGATGAAGAACAAGGTGCAGGAGGAGCTCAAGCAGCACTTCCGGCCGGAGTTCCTCAACCGCGTCGACGAGATCATCGTGTTCCCGCCGCTGACGCAGGAGCAGATCGTCCACATGGTCGACAACATGATCGCGTCGGTCGAGCTGCGGATGCGCGACCGCGACATGCGGATCGAGCTCACCCAGAACGCCAAGAACCTGCTCGCGACGCGCGGGTTCGACCCGGTCCTGGGGGCCCGGCCGCTGCGCCGCACGGTCCAGCGCGAGATCGAGGACATCCTCGCCGAGAAGATGCTGTACGGCGAGGTGGGCCCCGGTCAGATCGTCCTGGTGGACGTGGAGGGCGAGGGTCCGACCGCGACCTTCACCTTCGCGGGCCAGAAGATGGGCGAGCTGCCCGACCTGCCGCCGTTCGAGACCGCCGACGTGGGTGCCTCCGAGGCGCCCGTCGAGGGTCCTGACGACTCCGAGGGCCCGATCGACGTGCCGAAGGCCGCCACCGAGGAGTGATCAGCGCAGGTCGCGGCGGGCGCCGTCGGGAGAAGAGGTCGAGGGAACGGCCGTAGGACGGCGCCGTTCTTGCCGATCACGACCGGCGGCGCCTTCGGGTAAGTCTGCCCGTCCGATCCCACGATCGTCTCGGGTCGTCGGCGTCTCAGTAGAGCTCCCATTCCGATTCCGGGTCGATGGTACGCATCGTCGAGGGCCGGTCGAGCGGTACCAGCCGGCCGTGCGAGGCGGGTCCGAAGAACATCTGGTCGGTGAACCTGCTGTAGGCCTTGACGAGGTCCTTGGCGTTCCGGATCTGGACCCAGACCTCGTCGGACGCGCGGGCCTCCCCGCTCCAGTTGGGCGAGCCGGTGAACAGCATGTGGCTGCCCGGGACGTCGTCGTACTTGCCGTCGATCGCGATCGACTTCATGTGCAGGTAGCGCTCGGGGACGCCGTCCTTGTCGTTGTCGATGGTGACCTGCCGGATCGGGACCCGCCCCCGGCCGTACGTGCGCTTGAGGATCCGGTTGATCTTGCGACCGGCCAGGGTGGTGACGATCCGGACGTCGCAGCCGTTGTCCCACATCCGGCGCACCTGCTGCGCGATCCGGATGCCGAACTCGTCGAACCAGCCGGCGATCGCGATGCGGACGACGGTGCGGCCGCGGCTGCTGTAGCAGCCGACCTTCTCGAGCGCGTCCGCGATCGGGTTGAAGTCCGGGACCGGGAACAGCACGACCCGGTAGCGGTCGTTCTCGAAGATGTCCTTGCCGGTCGCGACCGGGGTGTCGGCGGCGTACTCCTTGAAGGTCTGGACGAAGAAGTCGTACAGGCCCTCGTTGGTGGTCGTGGTCTGGTCGTTCCACTGCCGGTTGCCGGCGGCCTTCGTCAGGTTCGTCGAGCCGAACATGCTGATGTTCCGGCGCTTGCCCACGTGGCTGAACAGGAAGATCTTCGCGTGCATCACGAAGCGGTTGCTGCGGCACGAGTTGTGGCAGCGGATCGCGAAGCTCTTGTCCTCCGGGTTGCGGCCGAGGTAGTCCCGCAGCCGGAAGAAGTTGCGGTTGGCCACGCTCTCGGCCACCACGACCTGCACCTGCACGCCACGGTCCTTGGCAGCGATCAGGGCGTTGGTGATCGCCGGGTCGTCGAAGTTCCACACGACCAGGCGGATCTCCGACCCCTTCGGGGACCCCTGGATCGACTGGTAGACCTGGCTCAGGATGTCGCGGCCGTGGCCGTTGAGCGGGTTCGCGAAGATGGCACCGAGCGGCGGCGAGTACCTCCCCTTCGCGGCGGTCCCGTCGGTCCCGTCGGGGTCGGCGGCGGACGCCGGCGCGGAGATACCGAGCAGGCCGACGGTGAGCAGGACGACGAGCGTCCGGAGACGAGCGGTCAACGCGGTGGATCCCCGTTCCAACAGAGTTCGACAGGCTGGCACAGGGTATGTGATGCCTCCCCGCGGTGATTGGTTCGGCTCGCACTAGGGTCGGCTCATGCTGTTCACGGTCAGCACGGTCAAGGAGTCCGTGGCCGGGCTGGAGCGGTTCGTGGCCCGCAACCTGGCCGGCGGCGTCGACCACCTCTTCCTGTTCGTCGACGATCTCGACACCTCGGTCGCGGCGACGCTCGACCAGCACCCGCACGTCACCGCGATCTCGACCGGCCCGAACTGGTGGCACGGCAAGCGGCCGCGCCAGCTCAACGTCCGGCAGCGCATCAACGCGAACGTCGCCAAGGCGATGCTCGCCGGGGTGGCGGGTGACGACGACTGGATCTTCCACATCGACGGGGACGAGGCCCTCCAGGTCGACCGCCCCGCCCTGGCCGCGCTGCCGGCCGACGCCCGGGTCGTCCGGATGCCCCCGCTCGAGGCGGTGAGCCGCAAGAAGTGGCCGGGCGGCAACGTCACGCACTTCAAGAAGATGCTCGCGCCCGAGGAGCTCACCCTCCTGCACGTGCTCGGGGTGCTCGAGGAGCCGACCAACGGGCACTACTTCCACGGTCACTGCGACGGCAAGTCCGGGCTCCGGCCGGTGCTCGACCTCTGGATCACCCTGCACACCGTCCACGACGCCGACCAGAGGACCGTGGACGCCGAGATCGGCGTCGGCCGGATGCTGCACTACGAGTCCTGGTCCGGCGACGAGTTCGTCCGGAAGTGGATGAACATCCTGGAGTCGGGCAGCAAGGTCAGCTTCCGCCCGGTGCGCGAGCCCACCGCCGTGGCGCTCCGCAGCCTGATCCGGCGCGAGCTGCCCAAGCGCACGATGCGGAAGTACCTCATGCAGATCTTCGAGCGCACGACCGAGGACGACTTCGAGACGCTGCGGGACCTCGACCTGCTCGAGCGGGTCGACCCGCTGGCCGGCTCGCACACACCGGTGCGCCTCGCCCCGGACGTGGACGCGGACCTGCGCGCCCTGTTCGCGGCGGTCGAGCCCGAGAACAAGTGGGCGTTCCACACCGGCCGCACCGCGGGCAACATGGTGGCGCGGCTGGACGAGGCCCGGGGCCGGCTCGACCCTGCGCTCGCCGAGCGGGTGCGGCCGCGCTGGACGCTGCCCGAGGAGCTGCTCCGCACCCACGACGCACAGGGCGAGGTCGACCTGGCCGACGACCAGGGCAGCGACCAGGGCAGCGTTCAGGGCAGCGAGTAGGTCTCCGGACCCACCCGGGCGACGAGCCCGTCGGCCAGCAGGGCGTCCAGGCACTTCTCGCGCTGGGTCGCGTCCGGCCACACCGCGTCGAGGCTGCTCCGGTGCACCGGTCCGTCGCTGTCCCGGAGCACCGCCATCAGCCGCCCCCGGCACTGCCGGTCGGTGCCGTCCCAGGCCTGGCCGCGGCGGGCCGGACCGTCGTACGCCGGGTAGCCGGCGAGGCGCCACGCGCACTCCCTGCTGACGGGGCAGGCCTCGCAGCGCGGGGAGCGTGCCGTGCAGACCAAGGCCCCCAGCTCCATCAGGGCGATCGACCAGGTGGCCGCGGTCGGCTCGTCCTCCGGGAGCACGGCGGCGGCGCGGTCCCGCTCGGCGCGGGTGACCGACAGGGCCGGCAGCTCCTGGCCGCCGAGCACCCGCGCGAGCACCCGCCGGACGTTGGTGTCGAGGACGACGTGCCGCCGGCCGAACGCGAACGTCGCCACGGCGGCCGCGGTGTAGTCGCCGACGCCTGGCAGCGCCAGCAGGTCGTCGTACGCGGACGGCACCTGGCCGTCGTGGCGCTCGACGATCGCCGCCGCGGCCGCGTGCAACCGGAGGGCCCGGCGCGGGTAGCCCAGCCGGCCCCAGGCGCGGACCGCCTCGCCCGTGGTCTCGGCAGCCAGGGCGGCCGGGGTCGGCCAGCGGGTGAGCCACTCCTCGTGCACCGGACGCACCCGCGCCACCGGCGTCTGCTGGAGCATGAACTCCGACACGAGCACCGACCACGGTGTCGCCGCGGGGCCGCGCCACGGCAGCTCGCGGGCGTGCTCGTCGTACCAGGCGAGCAGCGCGTCGGTGAGGTCGGACATCGCGGATCAGTGTTCCTTGTGACGGGTGGGACTCGGCGTGGGTCCGCGGCGGAGGCCCGGTTCTTGCCTACCGTTTGCGCATGCCGTCGACGACGCGTGGACCTCTGCCTGCCCACGTGTACCGGCGACGCCGTCTCGTGGTCATCACGGTGGCCGTCCTGCTCGTGCTGGGCATCGGCCGGGTGCTGAGCTGGGGGAGCGACGCCTCCGGCGGGGGAGACGACCAGGCCGTCCAGGCCGCGGCCGACTCGTCGCCGTCCGCGGACCCGAGCGACAAGAAGAGCAAGAAGAAGGGCAAGAAGGACAAGGGCAAGGGCGACAAGGGCAAGAAGACACCGTCACCGACGCCCACGCCGACCCCGCCCGCCCAGCCGACCGGCCCCTGCCCCGACTCGGACGTGCTGGTGACCCCGAGCGTCCCGTCGCCGGT
Organism: uncultured Actinomycetota bacterium; assembly: GCA_963815335.1. Lineage (GTDB taxonomy): Bacteria > Actinomycetota > Actinomycetes > Propionibacteriales > Nocardioidaceae > Nocardioides. Next base: position 307,427 of record CAWFGL010000006.1, on the reverse strand, counting down.
GGCCGGCCGGGACGTCACGATCCTGCTCAACTTCCAGACCGGCACGACCGCGGCCTGCACCTGGCACGTGTCCGCGGAGACCGTGACCCTCACCGTCGGCGCCGGCCCGGACGACGTCTGGTCGAGCGAGGAGTGCCCGACGGCGATCCCGTCGCAGGACATCGTCATCCGCCAGGCCGAGCCGACCGTTGTCGCCGTGACCTGGAACGCGAAGCGCTCCGACGAGTACTGCACGGTCCGCACCGCCTGGGTGCTGCCCGGCGTCTACCAGCTCGGCGGCGCGGCGCTGGGGGGCGAGCCGACCGTGGTCGACGTCGAGCTGACCACGCCGACCGCCGAGGTGGTCACGCAGACCGCGAAGCCCACCCAGAAGCCCGGGCAAGAACAGCAGAACTAGGACGAGCCCGCTCAGACGTACCGCTCGAGGATCGTCGACTCGGCCAGCCGGGACAGCCCCTCGCGCACGGACCGCGCCCGCAGCTCGCCCACGCCCTCGACGACCTGGAGGTCCTCGATGCCGGCGGACAGGAGCTTCTGCAGCGTCCCGAAGTGCTCGACCAGCCGGTCGACCACCGCCGGTGGGAGCCGCGGGACCTTGGCCAGCAGCCGGTAGCCGCGCGGTGCGACCGGCGCGTCGAGCAGCTCGCCGCTGGCCAGGCCGAGCACGCGGGCGGTCGAGGCCGGGTCGACGAGCTCGGTCGGGGAGAGCGACTCGAGCCGTTGGAGCAGACGCTCGGGGTCCCGCGCGCGACGGCCGCTCACGACGTAGTCGCGGATGACCAGCTCGCGCTCGGCGTCGACGCCGGTGATGAGCTCCTCGAGCTGGAGGGACAGCAGTCGGCCGTCGGTGCCGAGCTCGAGCACGTAGTCCTCGATCTCGGCGGCGATCCGGATCACCATCTCGAGGCGCTGGGCGACCACGGCGACGTCCCGGACGGTGACCAGGTCCTCGATCTCGAGGGCGGACAGCGTGCTCGACACCTCGTCGAGACGCAGCTTGTAGCGCTCGAGCGTCGCGAGCGCCTGGTTGGCGCGGGCCAGGATCTGGCCGGCCTCCTCGAGCACGTGCCGGGTCTCGCCGACGTACGCCGCGATGATCTGCATCGACTGGGACACCGAGATGACCGGGTAGCCGGTCTGCCGGGCGGTGCGGTCCGCGGTGCGGTGCCGGGTGCCGGTCTCCTCCGAGGGGATCGTCTGGTCCGGCATCAGGTGCACGGCGGCCTTGAGGATCCGGGTGATGTCGCGGTCGACGATGATCGCGCCGTCCATCTTGGCGAGCTCGCGCAGGCCGGTGGCGGTGAACGGCACGTCGAGGTCGAAGCCACCGGTGGCGATGGACTCCACGGTGCGGTCGGTGCCGATGACGATCAGGGCGCCGGTGCGGCCGCGGAGGATGCGCTCCAGGCCGTCGCGGAGCGCGGTCCCGGGCGCGATGGAGGCGAGCGTCGCCCGCAGGCGCAGCTGTTCCTCGGTCCGCTCGGCCACGCCCCGACTCTAAGGGGTTCAGTCCTCGACGGCTCGCAGCTTTCCGTTCTCGCGGGTGAGGTTCAGCAGGCGCAGGGCCGAGGTGACGTCGGGCACCTCGATGACCCGCATCCCGTCGATCTCCCGGGTGCGGGCCGGTCGCGGGCCGTCGACCACGCGCTCGGCGGGGACCACCGCGACCCGGAAGCCCAGGCGGGACGCCTCGGCGAGTCGCTGGGGCAGGTCGCGGATCCGGCGCAGCTCGCCGGCCAGCCCGATCTCGCCCATCGCGACCACGCCCGCGGGCGGCGCCGTGTCGAGGCTCGCGGAGGCCAGGGCGATCGCGACCGCGAGGTCGCTGGCGGGCTCGTTGAGCTTGGCGCCACCGACCGTCGACGCGAACACGTCGTGGCTGTGCAGGCGCAGGCCGCAGTGCTGGGCGAGCACCGCGAGGACCATGGCGACCCGCGACGCGTCGAGACCCGACGTCGTCCGCCGCGGTCGCTCGAGCGGGGACGGCGTCACCAGGGCCTGGACCTCGGCCAGCATCGGCCGGCGGCCCTCCATGGTCACCGCCACGCACGTGCCGGGGACCTGCCCGGACTGGTGCTCGACGAACAGGCCCGTCGGGTCCGCGACCGCGGTGATGCCCTCGGGGCCGAGGTCGAAGCAGCCCACCTCGTCGACGGGGCCGAAGCGGTTCTTCATCGCCCGGACCATCCGGAAGCGCGAGTTGCGGTCGCCCTCGAAGTGCAGCACGACGTCGACGAGGTGCTCGAGGACCCGCGGCCCGGCGATGGAGCCGTCCTTGGTGACGTGGCCGACGAGCACGGTGGCGATGTTGCGGGTCTTGGCGACCCGGATCAGCGCGGCGGCGACCTCCTTGACCTGGGTGACGCCGCCGGGCACGCCCTCGATGCCGGACGCGCCGATGGTCTGCACGGAGTCGACGACGAGGAGGGTCGGGCGGATCTCCTCGATGTGGGTGAGCACCGCGCCGAGGTCGTTCTCGGCGGCGAGGTAGAGCTCGGGCTGCACGGCGCTGGTGCGGTCGGCGCGCAGCCGGACCTGGGACGCGGACTCCTCGCCCGTCACGTAGAGGACCCGGTGCTGGTAGCGCGCGGTCTGGGACGCGACCTCGAGCAGGAGCGTGCTCTTGCCGACCCCCGGCTCGCCGGCGAGCAGGATCGCCGCGCCCGGCACCAGGCCGCCGCCCAGGACCCGGTCGAGCTCGGGGACGCCGCTGCTGCGGAACCGGGACTCCTCGACCGACACCTCGCCGATCGGGACGGCGGGCGTGGTGACCGGGCCGGCGGCCGCGCGCATCGTCGGGGCGGCCGCCTCGGCGACCGATCCCCAGGCCTGGCACTCGCCGCACCGACCGACCCACTTCGCGGCCTCCCAGCCGCACTCGCTGCAGCGGTAGGCGGGGCGCGGAGGTCGGACGGCTTTCGGCATGCCCCGCACGCTAGGCGGCGCCGCCGACAACGCCAGGGAGCCGCTCCGCCACCTGTCAGGGTGTGCTCCGGTTATCCTGCTGCTGACACGATTGGAACGATCAAGTGCACTCACCGAGGAGGTGGTCATGTCCCGGATCCTGAGTCGTCCCCCGGTGACCCCGCCGACCCTCGCCGACGTCGCCGAGCGCGCTGGGGTGTCGCGGCAGACCGTCTCCAACGCCGTCAACAACCCCGAGCTGCTCCGCGCGGACACCCTGCACCGCGTGCAGGAGGCCATCGCGGAGCTCGGCTACCTGCCCAACCGTGCCGCCCGCAACCTGCGCACGCGCTCGTCCCACCTGATCGGCCTGCCGATCAAGGCGGTCGAGGAGGGCACCGCCAACGCCCAGATGGACCGCTTCGTGCACTCGCTCGTCGAGGCGTCGAGCGAGGCGGGCTACCACGTCCTGCTGTTCACCGGGACGACGACGGGCGACCCCGAGGACGAGCTGCCCGGCTACGACGACCTGCTGCGGTCGACCGCCGTCGACGCGTTCGTGGTCACCGACACCTACCTCGGCAACCCGCAGGCCGACTGGCTCAACGACCGCCGCGCGCCGTTCGTCGCGTTCGGGCGGCCGTGGAACGACCCCGAGGCCCGGCACCACTGGGTCGACGTCGACGGCGCCGCGGGCACCGACCTGGCCACCACGCACCTGATCGACCAGGGCCACGAGCGGATCGCGTGGATCGGCTGGCGCAAGGAGTCGTTGCTCGGTGAGGACCGCCGCTCCGGCTGGTCGCGGGCGCTGAGGTCGAGGGGTCTCTCCACGACCGGCCTGGCCTCGCGCGTCGAGGACACCGTGGCGTCCGGCCGCGAGGCGAGCGCCGTCCTGCTCGACGAGGCCAAGCCCTCGGCGTTCGTCTGCGCGTCCGACACGCTGGCCATGGGTGTCCTGCACACGCTGGCCGAGCGCGGCCTGCGGGCCGGAGCCGACATCGCGGTCACCGGCTTCGACGACTCGCAGGTGGCGCAGGTCGTGCCGCCGGGGCTCACGTCCGTGCGCCAGCCGCTGGAGGACGTCGCGGTCGAGGTGGTCAAGGCCCTCGCCAACCTGCTCGGCCCGCCCACCGCCGACCCGCGCGGGGTGCTGCTCACGCCGACGCTGGTGGTGCGCGGCTCCAGCTAGCCGACCCGGCCGCTCAGACTTCTGCACCCAGTCCGTCACTTCTGCACCCAGATCTCGGTGCAGAAGTGACGGAGTCCCCGGATATCCGGGGACTCCGACCGCCGTCAGAACCGCTTCGACCAAAGATTCACGGCGTAGTCGACCTCGAGCCCCTCGTGCTCGGCGAGCACGGCGTCGGCGGTCGCCCGGTCGAACTCGATCCGGACCACCGCCTCGAGGTCGGCGCGCGCACCGAAGCGCCAGCCCAGGTCGACCGGCGTCCGGGTCCAGCCGCGGGTCGACCAGAACCTCTCGACGGCGACCGGGTCGACCTCGGGGTAGCCGCGCCGGAACCAGCCGCCGAAGGTCGACCGGGTCGGGTCGTTGTCGACCACCATCGCGACGCCGCCGCGACGCAGCACGCGGCCGAGCTCGGCCAGGCCGGGCTCGCAGCCCGGCCCGAAGAAGTAGGCCCACCGTGCGTGCACGACGTCGACCGACGCGTCGGGCAGCGGCAGCGACTCGGCGAGGCCCGCGGTGACGGAGACGTGCGCGAGCGCGCGGGTACGGCGCCGGGCGAGGGCGACCAGGTCGGGGTGCGGCTCGACACCGACCACCGACCGGGCCGTCTCGGCGAACCGCGGCAGGTGGAAGCCGGTGCCGCAGCCGAGGTCGAGCACGTCGCGGCCGGACCAGTCGGCCAGCGCCGACATCGCCGACCAGAGCCGGCCGTCGGGGTCCGCGGCGCGGTTCTCGATCTCGTACGTCGCCGGGTGGTGCCAGATGTTGGGGCTCGGCCGTGCCCCGGTGAGCGGAGTGCTCAGAGCCGGACGAGACCCGACGGGGTCTGGATCTGCACGGCGTTGATGCCGGGGGTGCCGTTGGGGGCGACCCACTCGACCTTGACGTCCTCCAGCGGCGCCTCGACCGGCTCGCCGAGCCACTCGCTGACGCGCTGCGGGTCCCCGGCGATCTCGAGCGTCGCCAGCGAGTACTGGCCGTCGGCGCCCGCGCTCGGGTGCAGCTCGGCCGGCGACTCCCACTTGATGAAGAACGGGAGCTGCGGGTCGGCGATCAGGCCGTTGACGCCGATCTGCTGCCAGCGCAGCTCGGTCCCGTCGGGACGGTGCCGGTTGCCCGGCACGGCCTCGCGGCCGAGGCGCACCTCGAGCCCGGCGACGTCGTCGACCGCCACGACCCAGCCGAGCCAGCCGCCGCCGAGGGCGGAGCGGGCGCGCACGGCCTGGCCGAACGGCGCCTTGTCGGAGGCCGGGTGGTCGAGGACCTCGACGATCTCGAGGTAGGTCTGGTCGGTCAGCGGAAGGATCATGTTGCGGGTGCCGAAGCGCGGGTGCACACCGCCGTCGGTGAACGACGTCCCGAGGAGTGCGCCGAGCCTCTCGGCCGTGCCGCGCAGTCCGTCCGGGCCGGCTGCGAAGGAGAGATGGTCGAGGCGCATGCAGAGATTGTGAACAAGCGACTTCCGAACCCGTGCATCGGGGTCGGTGTGTCTTGACGTCAAGAGGGGTCGGCGGGGTGGATCGCGAGGCGCGACCGCGAGACCAGGTGCTCCTCGCAGTGCCGCGCGAGCTCGTCGTACGCCTCCTGGCCCATCAGGGCGACGAGCTCGGCGGCCGAGGTGATGTACAGCGGCTCGGCGGCGACGTGCGCCTCGGTGTTGCCCGAGCAGTACCAGTCGAGGTCGTGGCCGCCCGGGCCCCAGCCGCGACGGTCGTACTCCTGGATCGAGACCTCGGTGTACTCGCTGCCGTCCTGGCGCTTCACGGTGCGGAACGTGCGGCGGATGGGCAGCTGCCAGCAGACGTCCGGCTTGGTCTCGAGCGGGTTCTTCTCGAGGACGTACGCCAGCGCGTGCAGGGCGCACCCGGCACCGAGGTGGAAGTCCTCGCGGTTGTGGAAGATGCACGCCTCCTGGCCGTCGTACTCGACGACCATGGTCTTGCGCTCGCCGTCCTCGTCGACGTCGACCCAGTCGGACTTCTTGACCTTCGCGCGGTCGGGACGGAACTGCCACAGCGTCTCGTCGAGCTGCTTGACGTACGACGCCGTGCGGGTCTCGTCCTCCTTGTCGGCGAAGTGCGCGCCGAGCGTGCAGCAGCCGACGTCCGGAGAGGTCTTGTAGATGCCCTGGCAGCCCTGGCCGAAGATGCACGAGTAGCGGGACGTCAGCCACGTGAGGTCGCAGCGCATCATCTCGGACTCGTCCGCGGGGTTCACGAACTCGACCCACGCACGGGGAAAGACCAGGTCGACCTCGGGCACCGGTTCAGCCTAGGCGGGTCACGGGCGACAAGTACCGTTGACCCATGCGCGTCGGCGTCCTGGACATCGGGTCCAACACGGGTCACCTGCTCGTGGTCGACGCCCACGGCGGCGCCGCGCCGCTCCCGGCGTACTCCCACAAGCAGCCCCTGCGCCTCGCCGAGCACCTCGACGCGGACGGAGCCGTCGACCAGGTCGGCATCGACGCGCTGACCTCGTTCGTCGCCGAGGCGCTGCTCGTCGCGGAGGACAAGGGCTGCGAGGACATGATCGGGTTCGCGACCTCCGCGGTCCGCGACGCGGTCAACTCCGAGGCCGTCCTCGAGCACGTCCGCGAGCGCACCGGCGTCCGCATCGACGTGCTGGCCGGCGAGGACGAGGCGCGGCTGACCTTCCTCGCCGTCCGGCGCTGGTTCGGCTGGTCCGCCGGTCGGCTGGCCGTCTTCGACATCGGCGGCGGCTCGCTCGAGATCGCCGGCGGCGCGGACGAGGCCCCCGACGTGGCGTGGTCGCTGCCCCTGGGTGCGGCCCGGCTCGCCCGCACGTACTTCGGTGACGGCTCGCCGAGCGAGGAGGGCGTCCGCCAGATCCGCCGCGTCATCCGGGCCGAGATCGCCCGCGACGCGGGTCACCTGCTGCGCGCCGGGCTGCCCGACCGGGCGGCGGCGACGTCCAAGACCTTCCGCTCGCTCGCGCGCATCTGCGGGGCCGCCCCGGCGGGCGACGGCAACCTGGTTCCGCGGACCCTGACCCTGGCCGACCTGCGGGAGTGGATCCCCAAGCTCGTCGCGATGCCGACCGACGAGCTCGCGTCGCTGCCCGGCGTCTCGCCCAGCAGGACCCACCAGATCGTCCCGGGTGCCCTCGTGGCCGAGGGCTGCATGGACATCTTCGACCTGACCGAGCTCGAGATCTGCCCGTGGGCGCTGCGCGAGGGCGTCATCCTGGAGCGGCTCGACCAGATCTCGGTGCTCGGCTCTTGACGCGGGTCGGCCTCTCGACGTCCTCGGTGTACCCCGAGTCGACCGCGCACGCCTTCGCCTACGCCGCCAGGGTCGGGTACGACGCCGTCGAGGTGATGGTGATCGACGCGCTGAGCCAGCAGATCTCGACGGTGCGGCAGCTGTCCGAGCACCACGGCGTCCCGGTCTCGGCGATCCACGCGCCCTGTCTGCTGTTCACCCAGCGCGTGTGGGGCACCGAGCCGTGGGGCAAGCTCGAGAAGTCCGCCGAGATGGCCACGGCGGTCGGCGCCGAGGTGGTCGTCGTGCACCCGCCGTTCCGCTGGCAGAAGGAGTACGCCGCCAACTTCGTCGATGGGATCGCCGCCCTCGAGGAGTCGACCGGCGTCGCGTTCGCCGTCGAGAACATGTACCCCTGGCGCGCCTCGTCGAAGCGCGGCGTCGAGATGTACCTCCCCGGGTGGGACCCGTCCGAGGAGCCCTACGCCAACACCACGATCGACCTGTCGCACGCAGCCATCGCCGCCTCGAGCCCGATCGAGATGGCCGACCGGCTCGGGTCGCGGCTGCGGCACGTGCACCTCACCGACGGCACCGGCAACGCCAAGGACGAGCACCTCGTCCCGGGCCGCGGGACGGTCGGCGCCGCCGAGTTCCTCCAGCACCTCGCGCGCACCGGGTTCGCCGGCGAGATCGTCGTCGAGATCAACACCCGCAAGGCGTCGTCCCGCACCGAGCGCGAGGACGACCTGCGCGCGTCGCTGGAGTTCGCGCGCGAGCACTTCCTCGCGGCGCGACCCGGCTAGCCGTCACGACGGTCGGCCGACGAGTCCTGACTCGTACGCCGTCACGACGAGCTGGGCGCGGTCGCGGGCGCCCAGCTTGAGGAACAGCCTCGACACGTGCGTCTTGGCGGTGAGCGGGGAGAGCACGAGGTGCTCGGCGATCTCCTGGTTGGACATCCCTCGTCCCACCAGGGCCAGGACCTCCCGCTCGCGCGGCGTGAGGTCGGTGAGGACCGCGGCGTCGCCGTCGGTCCCGGCGTCGGTCGGCGTGGGTCCGGAGGCCACGAACGCCTCGATGAGCCGCCCGGTCACCTGTGGCGAGAGCAGGGCCTGCCCGTCCGCGATCACGCGCACGGCATCGATCAGGGCGACCGGCTCGACGTCCTTGAGCAGGAAGCCGGACGCCCCGGCGCGCAGCGCCCCGAAGACGTACTCGTCGAGCTCGAAGGTGGTCAGCACCAGGATCCGGGTCCCCCGGAGCGTCGGGTCCGACGTGATCTGGGTGGTCGCTCCGAGCCCGTCGAGCCGAGGCATGCGGATGTCCATGAGCACCACGTCGGGCCGGGTCTCGGTGGCGAGGGCGACCGCCTCCAGGCCGTCGACGGCCTCGCCGACGACCTCGATGTCGGCCTCGGACTCGAGCAGGGCGCGGAAGCCCGCCCGCACCAGCGTCTGGTCGTCGGCCAGGAGCACGCGGATGGTCACGTCGCCCCGACCGGGAGCGTCGCCAGCACGCGCCAGCCGCCGTCGTCCAGCGGTCCCGCCTCGAGCGTGCCACCGGCGGCCAGCGCCCGCTCGCGCATGCCGCGGACGCCGCTCCCCGTGCCCGGTGCCGAGGTCGCGCCGGCGGGGACGACGCCCCGGCCGTCGTCACGGACCTCGATGACCACCTGGTCGCCCTCGCGCGCGACCCGGACGTGCGCCCGCGAGCCGCTGGCGTGCCGGACCACGTTCGTGAGCGCCTCCTGCACGATCCGGTAGCCGGCGGTCGTCACCGAGGCGGGCAGGGTCCGGGTGGCGGGGGCGATGTCGACCTCGACCTCGACGCCGGCCGACCGCAACGACTCGCCGAGGTCGCCGAGGTCGCCGAGGTCGCGCAGCCCCTGGGCCGGCCGCACCGGCGCCACCTCGTCCTCGTCGGTGCGCAACGCACCGAGCGTCGCGCGCAGGTCGTCGAGCGCCTCGCCGCTGAGCTTCTTGATGTCCTGCAGCGTCCGTCGGGCCCGCTCCGGATCGCGGTCGAGCAGGTGGGCGCCCACGCCCGCCTGCACGTTGATCGCGACCATCGCGTGCGCGACGACGTCGTGCACGTCGCGGGCGATCCGCAGCCGCTCCTCGCCCACGCGACGCAGCGCCTCCTCCTCGCGCGTCCTCTCGGCCGTCTCCGCCCTCTCGACCAGCGCGTCGTGGGCGGCCCGACGCTCGCGTACCGCCGAGCCGATGAGGAGCGGGGCCGCGACGAAGGCGAGGTTCTTGGGGATCTCCGCGGTCCGGAACAGCACGTCGTCGTGGCCGAACAGCGCGATGGCCGCGATGACCGGCGGGACCAGGGCCAGCCCGGTGATGATCGTCGTCCGGCGGTCGCGGGCCAGGGCGATGCTGTAGCCGGCGACCATGCTCGGGAACGGCACGGTCTGGTAGATGTCGACGGTCCCCATCACGACGTACAGCGTGGCGATCGCGAGGACGAGCGCGAGGATCGGGCGGGTCCTCCGCAGCAGCACCGGAAGGGCCGCGAGCACGACGACGCCCACGGACAGCGGCGTGATCAGCGTGTCCGGCTTCTCGCTCTGCCAGAGCTCGACCAGCATGGTCGCCGCGAGCGCGAGGACCAGGAACAGGTCGAAGCCCACCGTCCTCGGATGCAGTCGCACCCGAGGACGGTAGGCCGCGGTGGAGGGGGATGTCACCGCTCGGACAGCCCGATCCGGTCGTGCAGGCGGCGCAGCGGCATCGGCGCCCACCAGTTGTACCTGCCGAGCAGACCCATCAGGGACGGCACCAGCAGCGACCTCACCACGAAGGCGTCGATGAGGACGCCGAACGCGGTGGCGATGCCGATCTGCTGGATGAAGCTGATCGAGCTGGTGCTGAAGGAGCCGATCGCGACGGCGAGCAGGATGGCGGCCGCGGTGACCACGGCCCCGGTCCGCTGGACGCCGACGGCGACCGACTCCCGCTCGCCCAGCCCGCTGTCGCGGATCTCCTTGATCCGGCCCAGCAGGAACACGCCGTAGTCCGTCGACAGCGCGAAGATCAACGTGGCGGTGACGAGGAAGTCCGTGGGCTCGATCCCGCCGTTGGGCGTGTAGTTCAGCAGCCCGGTCAGGCGGCCGTCCTGGTAGATGAAGGTGAGGACACCCAGGGACGCGCCCACGGTCAGGACGTTCATGACGCACCGCCTTGAGCGGCAGCACCACCGAGCCCGTCATCAGCCAGAGGACCAGCAGGGTCAGCATGACGAGCAGGCCGACCGCCAGCGGGAGCCGGCTGCCGATGGCGGACTGCTGGTCGACGAAGTCCGCGGCCGGGCCGGAGACCAGCGGGTCGATCCCGGCACCCGTGTCGATGGCCCGGGCGTCCTCGACCAGGGTCTGCGCGACCGGCCCGTCGGGCTCGCCCTCGGCGGTCACGTCCAGCTGCCACGTCGTCGCGTCGAGCTGGACCGGGACGCCCGGGGCGATCACGCCGGGCAGGGCGTTGACCCGGTCGGCGTACGCCGCCACGTCGGCGTCCCCGCCGGGGTCGGCGGTGGTGATGGCGACCGTCATCGGGCTGCCACCTGTCCCGCCGAAGTCGGCGGCCACGGCGTCGGCCACCGTGCGGGAGCTCTTGTCCGTCGGGATCACCGAGCTGTCCACGGGCGTCCACTCCGCGCGCAGGGCCGGCGCGGCCAGGGCCAGCATCACGACGCCGGTCGCGATCGCGATCGCGCCGGGGCGGCGCATGACGCCGTGCGCCAGCCGGTACCAGCGCCCGCTGTCCTCGGCGGCTGCCGGGCGCTTGCGCCCGAGCTTGGCCCCCCACAGGGCGAACACGGCGGGTGAGACGACCAGTGCCGCGGTCGCCGCGACGACGGCCACCACCGCGCCGGCGATGCCCATCGACTTGATGAACCCGAGCGGGAACGCCGTGAGCGCGATCAGCGCGACCGCGACGGTCGTCGCCGAGAACGCGACGGTGCGGCCGGCGGTGCGCATCGTCGTGGCGATCGCCCCGAGCGTGGGTCCCTGCGCCTCCAGCTCCTCGCGGTAGCGGGTCACGAGGAACAGCGTGTAGTCGATCGCCAGGCCGAGACCGAGGCCGATGACCAGGTTGAGCGCGAAGACGCTCAGCCCGTAGTAGGCGTTGATGCCGGTGAGCACCAGGAACGTGCCGAGGACGGTCGTGACACCGACGACGAGCGGCATGAGCGCCGCACGGCCGCGGAAGAAGATCAGCGACAGGACGATGAGCAGCGGGAACGCGAAGAGCTCGGCCCGGGCGAGGTCCTCGCCGATGGTGCTGCCCAGCTGGAAGCCGACGACCGCGCCGCCGCCCACGGCGACGTCGTCCTGCCCGTCGAAGGTGTCCAGCACCGACTCGGCGACGGCCTCGTCGTCGGCGGACGCGGTCAGCGTGCCGAGGACGAGGACCTGGGTGCCGTCGGCCGACACCAGGCCGGCGCCCTCGGGGCTGCCGCGGGTCGTGGTCGGCGAGGTCACCTCGGCGACGTCGGGCTCGGCCGCGAGCTGGTCGGTCACCTCGGCGACCCGCGCGGCGTCGGCCGGCAGCCCGTCCGGGGTGTCGACGAGCAGGACGAGCCCGGCGCCGGGGGCCTGGCCGCTCGCGGCCTCGAGACGCTCGATCGCCTGGACCGAGTCGGCGTCCTCGGCGGCGAAGCCGCCGGACGACTCGAGCGAGCCGGCCACCGGGCCGCCGAAGAAGCCGGCGACGAGGACGAACAGGAAGACCGCGAGGAGGCTCCGCCTCGGGTGGGCGCTGAGCGCGCGGGTGACCCGTCCGGCCCGGTCCGGATCGGCGGACGGATGGTCGGGGGTCGAGCTGGGAGGGGTGAGCTGGATCGTCATGACCCGATGCTCGGTCGGGACGGCGTGCCCTGGCGTCCGCCCGGGGGAGGCTTCGCGCAGAGCGGTGTACTTCCGCAGGAGTACGCCGAGCGCGGAGGACGCGAGGTCGGAGGTCTCACCGCCTAGCCTCGGCACATGCCCACCGCCAGCCCTCGTGGACGCCGACCCGGGTCGCCGGACACCCGCGCGGCGATCCTGGTGGCCGCGCGGGAGGCCTTCGCCGCCAAGGGCTACGGGGGTGCGTCGGTCCGCGGCATCGCGGCGGCCGCCGGTGTCGACCCGGCGCTGGTGCACCACTACTTCGGGTCCAAGGAGGACCTCTTCGTCGCGGTCCTCGAGCCGCCGGTCGACCCGCGCGAGGTCCTGGCGCCGATCGCGGCGGGCGGCCTGGACGGCGCGGGGGAGCGGCTGGTCCGGCTCTTCCTCACCGTGTGGGACTCCGAGGAGACCCGGCTGCCGCTGCTCGCCCTGGTCCGCGGCGTGCTCGAGCCCGGAGGCGAGCGGCTGGTCCGCGACGGCTTCCTGCGCGTGGTGCTGGGCCCGGTCGCGGCGGGGCTCGGCGTCGACCAGCCCGAGCGGCGGATCGGGCTCGTCGCGTCGCAGCTGATGGGCATCGTGATGGCGAGGTACGTCGTCGGCATCGAGCCGCTCGCCTCGGCGCCCGCCGAGGAGCTCGTGGCGTCGTACGCGCCGGTGCTCCAGAGCTACCTGGCGGGTCCGCTGCCGTAGCCCTACTATTCATCACATGATGAATAACTCGATCGAGGTGCGTGGGCTCACGGTGCACCGAGGTGGCCGGGCGGTGCTCGACGGGCTCGACCTCGACATCGCCGGCGGCCTGGTGACGGGACTCCTCGGTCCGAGCGGGTGCGGCAAGTCCACGCTGCTGCGCAGCATCGTCGGCGTCCAGCGCACCCGGGGCGGCGACGTCGCCGTGCTGGGCGAGCCGGCCGGCAGTGCGTCGCTGCGGAGCCGGATCGGCTACGTGACCCAGGCGGCGAGCGTGTACGACGACCTGACCGTGACGGAGAACCTCCGGTTCTTCGCGCGCGTGCTCGGCGTCGCCGACGACGAGGTCGCCCGGGTCACGGCCGCCGTCGACCTCGGCTCGCACCAGGACGCCGTCGTCGGCGAGCTCAGCGGCGGCCAGCGCTCGCGGGCGAGCCTCGCCGTCGCGCTGCTCGGCAGCCCCGACGTCCTGGTCCTGGACGAGCCCACGGTGGGCCTCGACCCGGTCCTGCGCCGCGACCTCTGGAGGCTCTTCAAGGAGCTCGCGGACAGCGGCGCGACGGTGCTGGTCTCGAGCCACGTCATGGACGAGGCCGAGCGGTGCGACCGGCTCCTGCTCATGCGCGACGGCGCGATCCTGGCGCACGGCACGCCGGAGGAGATCAAGCAGCAGGGTGGCGGACGCGACATCGAGACCGCGTTCCTCGGGCTCGTGGAGCGTGCGGCGTGACGCCCCGGATCACGGTCGCGGTCGCGGCCCGGGTGCTCACCCAGGTCCGGCGCGACCGCCGGACGCTGGCCATGCTGCTCGTCCTGCCGTGCCTGCTGACCAGCCTGCTGTGGTGGATGTTCGACGACCTGCCCTCGGACATGTTCGACCGGTTCGGGCCGGCCATCCTGGCGATGTTCCCGTTCATCGTGATGTTCCTGGTCACCAGCGTCACCACGCTGCGCGAGCGGTCGGGCGGGACCCTCGAGCGGTTGCTGGCGATGCCGATGGGCAAGCTCGACTTCCTGCTCGGGTACGCGATCGCCTTCGGCGTGATCGCCGCCGCCCAGGCCGCGCTCGCCGTGGCGGTCAGCGTCGGGCTGCTGGGCCTGGACGTCGCCGGGCCGGTCTGGCTGCTCGGCCTGGTCGCGGTCGCGGACGCCGTCCTCGGCACCGCCCTGGGCCTTTTCGTCAGCGCGTTCGCCCGCACCGAGTTCCAGGCCGTCCAGTTCATGCCGTTGATCGTGTTCCCGCAGATCCTGCTCTGCGGGCTGTTCGTCCCGCGGACCGCGCTGCCCGACGTGCTCGAGGTCGTGAGCGACGCCCTGCCGCTGTCGTACGCCGTCGACGCGATGCAGCACCTCACGCTGTCCACCGCCACCGGAGACGTGTGGAGGGACCTCGGGGTCGTCGTCGCGTTCGCCCTCGCGGGCCTCGGCCTCGGCGCGGCGACCCTGCCCCGGCGCACCCCCTAGGCGGACCCGTAGCCTGGAGCGCATGGCCCTGCTCCGCCAGCCGCTGCTGCTCCTGTCGCGCAGCAACCAGGTCAAGAAGCTCGTCAGCACGATGCCGGTCTCGGCGGGGATCGTCCGCAGCTACGTGCCCGGCGAGACGACCGCGTCGGTCGTCGACGCGAGCGCGGGCGAGGTCGCCGACGGCGTCCGGGTCACCCTCGACTTCCTCGGCGAGGACACCCTCGACGTCGAGCAGGCCGAGGCCACCGTGGCGGCGTACGTCGACGTGCTCAAGGAGCTCGCCGCGCGAGGCCTGACCCGCAGCGCCGAGGTGTCGGTCAAGCTCAGCGCGATCGGCCAGGCCCTGCCCGACAACGGCGAGAAGATCGCGCTGGAGAACGCGCGCACGATCTGCCGGGCCGCCCGCAACGCGGGCACCACGGTCACCCTCGACATGGAGGACCACACCACCACCGACTCGACCCTCGGCATCCTCCGCGAGCTGCGCAAGGACTTCCCCGAGACCGGCGCGGTCCTTCAGGCCTACCTGCACCGCACCGAGGACGACTGCCGCGCCCTGGCCTACGAGGGCTCGCGCGTCCGGCTCTGCAAGGGCGCCTACAACGAGCCCGAGGAGGTCGCCTGGCAGGACGACCTCGACGTCGACAAGTCCTACGTCCGCTGCCTCAAGGTGCTGCTGAGCGGCCAGGGCTACCCGATGATCGCCACCCACGACCCGCGGCTGATCGAGATCGCGTCGTCGCTGGCGAGCCGCTACGGCCGCGAGCCGGGCAGCTACGAGTTCCAGATGCTGTTCGGCATCCGGCCGGAGGAGCAGCGCCGCCTGGTGAAGGCCGGCGAGACGGTGCGCGTCTACATCCCCTACGGCACCGAGTGGTACGGCTACCTGATGCGTCGCCTCGCCGAGCGCCCGCAGAACCTGTCATTCTTCGTGAGAAGCCTCGTCTCGAAGAAGTAGGAACCTCCATGAACGACGCACGCCAGACCGCCATCCTCGGCGCCGGCGTCATGGGCGAGACCCTCCTCTCGGGTCTGGTCCGTGCCGGGCGCCGCGTCGACCACCTGCTGGTGGGCGAGAAGCGGCCCGAGCGTGCCCGCGAGCTCGAGGAGCGGTACGGCGTCGCCGTGGTCGGCAACGTCGAGGCGGCCGCCAAGGCGGACACCATCGCGATCGTGGTCAAGCCGCAGGACATGGCCGACCTCCTCGACGAGATCGCCCCGTCGCTGCGAGCCGGCCAGCTCGTCGTGTCGCTCGCGGCCGGCATCACCACGGCGTTCATCGAGTCACGGGTGCCCGAGGGCGTCGCCGTCGTCCGGGTCATGCCGAACACCCCGGCCCTCGTCGACGAGGGCATGGCCGCCATCTCGCCCGGGTCGCACTGCGACGACACCCACCTCGCCGAGGCCGAGTCGCTGCTCGCCTCGGTCGGCAGGGTGATCCGGATCCCCGAGCGCCAGCAGGACGCGGTCACCGCGATCAGCGGCTCCGGTCCGGCGTACATCTTCTTCGTCGTCGAGTCGATGATCGAGGCCGGCGTGCATCTCGGGCTGCCGCGCACGACGGCGTCCGAGCTCGTCATCCAGACCCTGGTCGGCTCGGCCAAGATGCTCCGAGAGACCGGCACCCACCCGACCGTGCTGCGCGAGCAGGTCACGTCGCCCGGCGGCACGACGGCGAGCGCGCTGCGCGAGCTCGAGATCCACAAGGTGCGGGCCGCGTTCCTCGCCGCGATGGAGGCCGCGCGGGACCGTTCTCGCGAGCTGGCCGAGGGCTCCTAGCGGTCCGTAGCCGCCCGGCGGGCTACGCCCGAACCAACCCGTCGGCGACGACCTCGAGCAGCGGCAGCACCGCTGACGAGTCGAGGTTGCCCTGGTCCGCGACGGTGGCGACGCCGCCGACGAGGCGGATGACCTGGAGGGTCTCGACGTCATCGCGGAGGGCGCCGTCCTCACGGAGACGCGCGATGACCTTGTCGTGCGCGCCGCGGAGCACCTGGCACTTGGTGGAGATGGGGGAGTCGGGATCGCCCATCGCGCACGTGATCTTGGCGGGGCCGCCCTTGTGCATGCTGATCAGCGCGACGTACTCCTGGAACCAGGCGAGCAGCAGGTCGCGCGACGAGCCCTCGTGGACCAGCGTCTTCTCGACGGCCTCGTCGACGCGCAGCACCCAGCTCTGCATGATCGCGTCGAGCAGCGCGTCGCGGGTGGGGAAGTGCCGGTAGAGGGTGCCCGGGCCGACCCCGGCGCGCTTGGCGACCTCGTCGAGCGAGGCGTCGTACCCCTGCTCGCGGAAGACCTCGCGCGCGACCTCGACGATCCGGTCGTAGTTGCGCTTGGCATCGGCACGCATGCGAATTTTCCCAATCAGGCTTGCTAAACGGAGACAGTCTCCGTATCGTAGCGGAGGAAGCGGAGAAACCCTCCGGATCAAGAGTACCTCGGGCCACCCGCCCAGAACAGGACCTCTCCAGTGACATCCACCCTCACCCGACCGGACACGCCGGTCGACCTGCCGGAGAACGCCGGCCGTGCCGCGCTCGGCATCGCCATCGTGCTCTCGGCCCAGCTCATGTTCATCCTCGACGCGACCGTCGTGAACGTCGCGCTCCCCAAGATCGACGCCGACCTCGGCTTCAGCACCGCCTCGCTCTCGTGGGTCCTCAGCGGCTTCACGCTCGCCTTCGGCGGCCTGCTGCTGCTCGGCGGCCGGCTCGGCGACGTCTACGGCCGGCGGCGGCTGTTCCTCGGCGGCGTCGCGTTCTTCACGCTCGCGTCCCTCGTCGGCGGGCTCGCCCAGACCCCGGAGATGCTCGTGGCCGCTCGTGCGGCGCAGGGCGTCGGCGCGGCGATGGCCGCTCCCGGCGTGCTCGCCCTCCTCACCACCAGCGCTCCCGACGAGCCGGCCCGGCTCCGGGCGCTCGCGCTGTTCGGCGCGGTCTCCTCCGGAGGCATGTCGCTCGGACTCCTGCTCGGCGGTGCCGTGACCGACCTCGGCTCGTGGCGCTGGACGCTGTTCATCAACGTGCCGATCGGGCTGGCGATCCTCGCCCTGACCCGGCGCTACGTCGACGAGACCCCGCGTCGTCCGGGCCGGTTCGACTTCGTCGGCGCGTTCAGCGCCACGGGCGGTGCCGTCGCGCTCGTCTGGACGTTGATCGGCGTCCCCGAGCACGGCTGGACCTCGGTCCGCACGATCCTCGGCTTCGTCGCCGCCGCCGCGCTCCTGGCGCTGCTCGCGACGACCGAGCGCCGGGTCGCCCACCCGCTGCTCCGTCCCGCGCTGCTGCGCAGCCGCCGTCGCATCGGTGGCCTGGCCGCGATCGGCCTGGTCGTCGGCGGGCAGCTGTCGATGTTCTTCCTGGCCGTCCAGTACCTCGAGGGCGTGCTCGACTTCGGGCCGATGACCACCGGTCTGGCGTTCCTGCCCCTCACCCTCGGCATCTTCGGGATGTCCCGGGTGACCCCGCGGATCATGGCCGCGGTCGGACCGCTGCCCATGGTCGCGATCGGCGCGGTCGGGCTCTCGGCCAGCTTCGCCTGGCTGAGCATGCTCTCCGCCGGCGACGGCTACCTGAGCGGCGTGTTCGGGCCGATGCTGCTCAACGGTCTCTCGGCCGGGCTGATGTTCATGCCGATCACCTCGATCGTCCTCGGGGGCGTCGAGCCGGAGCACGCCGGCGCCGCGTCGGGTCTGCTGCAGACGTTCCAGCAGCTCGGCGGCGCGGTCGGCCTCGCGGTGATCGTCAGCGTGTACGCCGCGGGCTCGGTGCCCGGGGAGTTCCTGCCCGGCGCCCAGGCGGCGTTCCTGACCTCGGCGACGATGGCCGCACTGGCCGGCGTCGCGGCGGTGGCCGGCCTGGCCGTCCGGCGGAGGGCTGCGACACTCGCTGCGTGATCGCCGGCGCGACCGAGCTGCCGCTCGTCTGGGGTGCGACCCCGGACGAGCGGCAGCGTCCGTACGCGGCCGACTCGCTCGTCCCGTCGCCGGTGCTGATGACCCGGGCGGTCTCCGTGGACGCCCCGGTCGACGTCGTCTGGCGCTGGCTCTGCCAGATCGCGGTCGCGCCGTACTCCTACGACTGGATCGACAACCGCGGGCGCCGGTCGCCCCGCGAGCTGACCCCCGGTGCCGATCACCTCGAGCTCGGGCAGACGATGGCGCTCGTCTTCCGGCTCACCTCGTTCGAGGACGGTCACCACTGGACGGCGCTCACCGACCCGCGCGGTGAGCGGCTGTTCGGGCCGGTCGCCATCACCTACGCCGCCGAACCGGGCCGCATCGTCTGCCGGCTCGCCGCGGCCGGCGGCAGCCCGGTCCGCCGTGCGAAGGCCTACGCGCTGGCCTGGGGCGACCTGGTGATGATGCGCAAGCAGCTCCTGACGCTCAAGGAGCTCGCCGAGCGGACCGCGGCGGCGGGGTAGTCCCACCCCCGCGGACCTGGCCCAGCACCCCCACGAGATCGTCCACGAGGCCGCGGATCACGGGGAGGCGGGTCATCCGGGCGATCTTGTCGAGCATCGGCACCGCGGACGCCACGAGGGCGTGCGAGCGCTCCTGTCCGGGGCTCTCGTCGTAGACCCAGAACAGGACGAGCCCCATCTGGACCAGCCAGAGCAGGGCGGGCAGCTCGCGGCGCAGCTGGGGCGCGAGCTTGAGGTCCGACCCGGCGAGCACGTCCTCGAACAGCGCGATGCTGGCCTCGCGGGCCGGGGTCGACTCCTCGCTGAACGGGGAGAGCGGGCTGCGCGGGTCGGCGGCGTTGCGGAAGAACTGCCCGGCGAACTCGTGGTGCGGGCCGGCCACCTCGAGCCACGACTCGAGGGCCGCCGTCATCCGGGGCCCGAAGGCCGTCTCCTTCGCCAGCGCCGACGCCGCGGCGGCCGCGTGCTCGACCTGGAGCCCGTCGTAGAACGCCTGGACCAGGTGCTCCTTGGACGAGAAGTAGTAGTACGCGTTGCCGGTCGAGACCTTGGCCTTCTCCGCGACCGCGCGCATCGTGGTCCGGTCGTACCCGTCGCGGCGGAACAGCGTCATGGCCGCGTCGAGGATCCGCGCGCGGGTCTCCTCAGCTTTCGCTGACCGCTTCGCAGGCAGGTCCGACACAGCGGTCAGGGTAGCCACCGTCCATCCTCCTTCCCGCACCGAGCAGGTGCCGGAGCCCGGCCGCGCTGAGCGCCATGGCCCGCGCCATCCTCAGGCCGGCCGGTGTCGCCAGTCGCTCGGCCAGGGGCCGGTACGGCGCCAGCGCCCACAGGCACACCACCCACGCGTGCTCGCCGGTCCAGATCGCGCCGTCGTCGCCGACCACGGTGATCTCCTCCATCGTCCGGTCGTGGTCGAGCGTGGGGAACCTGATCCGCGCCTCGGCCGACTCGGCCGGGACCAGGTCGAGCTGCACGAGCGTCGGCTGGCCGGCCAGCCACTCGCGGAAGAGCGAGCAGAGCGGGCAGCCGGAGTCGTACAGGACCGTCAGCCTCATGCCGGGTACGGGGGAGGGGCGTACGCCGGCACCTGGGCCTGCGGGGGCAGCGGCGGGGTCCGCAGCGCCTCGAGGCGGTGCCGGCGGCGGATCGCGTTGAAGACCCAGACGTTGCAGAAGTGGATGAGGCCGAGGGTGATCGTGACGACGCCGATCTTGAGGCTGAGCTCCTCGAACAGGCCGCGCAGGTCGAAGACCGGGGCGTCGACCCGCAGGTACAGGCTGACGAAGCCGAGGTTGAGCAGGTAGAAGCCGACCACGAGCAGCTTGTTCACTGCGTCGGCGAGGCCCTCGCTGCCCGCGAAGACGTCCTCGAGGAACACCCGTCCGTTGCGCGAGAGCGTCGTCGCCACCCAGATGGTGAGCGGCACCGCCACGAGCAGGTAGACGACGTACGTCGTCACGGTCCAGTCCATGCGAAACTCCTTTGAACGTGTTCAAAACTGCTGACGACGAGACGGTAGCAGGTGTTTTGAACACGTTCAACTAGGGGGTCAGAGCCCGATCGCCGCCTCGGCGGCCGCCAGGACGGGTGCCGTCACCTCCCGGCAGCGCGCCTCGCCCGCGGCGTACCGCTCCGCGACGGCCGCCCGGTCGGCCGTCAGCTCGGCGTACCGCGCCTGCAGCGGCTCGAGGACGGCGACGACCGCGTCCGTGACCGACTTCTTGAGCGCGCCGTACGTCGTGATGCCCTCGGCCGACCCGCCGCACGCCTCGAGCACGTCGAGCAGGTTGCCGACGCCCGGCTTGCCGGGAGAGCGGCGGACGGCGTCCGTCCCGGCGTCGGAGTCGGTGACGGCCCGGGCGATCTTGCGACGGACGACGTCGGGCGGGTCGAGCAGGAACACCGACCCGGCGGCGTCCGCGGACTTGCTCATCTTGCGCGTGGGGTCGAGGAGGTCCATGACCCGCGCCCCGACCGGGGGAGTGGCGACCTCGGGCACGGTGAAGACCGGGCCGTAGCGGCGGTTGAACCGCAGGGCCAGGTCCCGGGTCAGCTCGACGTGCTGGCGCTGGTCGTCGCCGACCGGCACCCGCTCGGGCCGGTAGAGCAGGATGTCGGCCGCCATCAGGACGGGGTAGGTGAACAGCGAGACGCGGGTCGAGTCCACGCCGCGGCCCTTCTCCTTGAACTGGACCATCCGGTTCAGCTCGCCCGTGGTCGCCGTGCACTCGAGCAGGTACGCCAGCTGGGAGTGCGCCGGCACCCGGCTCTGCCGGAAGACCGTCGCGTCGGTCAGCCCGGCGGCGAGGAGCAGGGTCGCCATCTCGGCCGTCCGGTCGCGCAGCACCGCCGGGTCGTGCTCGGTCGTCATCGCGTGCAGGTCGGAGACGCCGTAGAAGGCGTCGTCCTGGTGCTCCCGCATCGGGCGCAGAGCGCCGAGCAGGTTGCCGAGCGTCAGGCGCCCGGACGGGGTGAGGAGGGAGAGGGTCCTGGTCATGGTGGAGCTCCTGGGGTGAGAGCCCACGAGTGACCGCGGAGATGCAGAACGGCCGCCCGTGGGCGGCCGTGGGTGTGCAGGAGAGGTGGGCCGCCTAAGCGGTCCACCAGGTGACGTGAGTGATCGTCGGCACACCCACAGGCTAGCGTCTGGTTGTGGAGTGCGCAGGGCCGGCGACCGTCGTCTTCGACCCGTCGCTGACGGAGTACGACTTCGGGCCGTCGCACCCGATGAGCCCGATCCGGGTCGACCTGACCATGCGGCTGGCCGCGGAGCTCGGCGTCACCGGCGAGCGGCTGCGGCTCGTCGACGCGCCGTTCGCCACCCTCGAGCAGATCGCGACGGTCCACGACGCCCGGCTGATCGAGGCGGTCGAGAGCTGCGGGCGCACCAACCGGCCCGAGGAGCTGGTCGGGCTGGGCACCGACGACAACCCGGTCTTCCTCGGCATGCACGAGGCGGCGGCCCACGTCGTCGGCGCCAGTCTCGAGGCGTTCCGCCAGGTGTGGAGCGGCGACTCCGTCCACGCCGCGAACGTCACCGGGGGGCTGCACCACGCCATGCGCGACCGGGCGAGCGGGTTCTGCGTCTACAACGACGTGGCGGTCGGCATCCAGTGGCTGCTCGACCAGGGCGCCGAGCGCGTGGCGTACGTCGACGTCGACGTGCACCACGGGGACGGCGTCGAGCAGATCTTCTGGGACGACCCGCGGGTGCTGACGATCTCCCTGCACGAGACCGGGCAGATGCTCTTCCCCGGGACCGGCTTCTCCGAGGACGTCGGCGGTGAGGCGGCCGAGGGCAGCGCCGTCAACGTCGCACTCCCCCCGGGCACCGCGGACGCCGGCTGGCTGCGCGCCTTCCACGCGGTCGTCCCGCCGCTGGTCCGCGAGTTCGCGCCCGACGTCCTGGTGACCCAGCACGGCTGCGACTCGCACGCCGCCGACCCCCTGGCGCACCTGATGCTGAGCGTCGACGGGCAGCGGGCGACGTACCTCGCCCTGCACGACCTGGCCCACGAGGCCGCCGGCGGCCGCTGGGTGGCCCTGGGCGGTGGCGGTTACGCCCTCGTCGAGGTCGTCCCGCGCGCCTGGACGCACCTCCTCGCCATCGTCGCCGGCGCCCCGCTGGACCCGCGGACCGAGACGCCGGAGGCCTGGCGGGCCTACGTCGCCGAGCGGGGCCGCGGGACCGCGCCCCACACGCTCAGCGACGGGCACGAGCCCGGCTACCGCGACTGGACGGACGGCTACGACCCCGATTCCTGGCTGGACCGCGAGATCAACGCGACCCGGCGGGCGGTCTTCCCGCTGCACGGTCTCGACCCGCTGCCCTGAGGCGGATTCACGCCTGGAACGGGACCCGAGAGTTGTCAAGCGCAACTCGACACGCCGTAGACCACTCGCATGACTTTTGTGATCCGCTTCCCCACGAGTCACAGGAAGCCCTATTCTCACCACAACGCGTTCCGCTGCTCGCCGGTGGGGAAGCCGGCGACGGAGCGCAGGGAAAGTGGTGTGCGTAATGGCTGGAGACATGGCTGACGCCAAGTTCCTCACCGTGGCCGAGGTCGCGGCGATGATGCGCGTCTCGAAGATGACCGTGTACCGCCTCGTGCACAACGGCGACCTTCCGGCCGTCCGCGTCGGACGCTCGTTCCGGGTGGTCGAGGAGGACGTGAACGAGTACCTCCGCAAGAGCTTCTACAACGCCGGCTGAGCCTGCGTCCCGCCCCTGGAGGCGTCGAGACGGACCTCACGTCCGTCCGTTTCGCCGTGCGCAGACCCGCCCGTTAGGCTGGGCCGGTCCGCGGCACCTGACTCGTGGGCTCTGAAGCTCCAGTCTGAGAGGTTCCACGTGGGTTCCGTCATCAAGAAGCGTCGCAAGCGCATGGCGAAGAAGAAGCACCGCAAGCTGCTGAAGAAGACGCGAGTGCAGCGTCGCAAGCTCGGCAAGTAGCCCGGGCGAGCCTCCCCGCACGGAGCTGACCTGATGGCGAACGGAGACCGGGTCGTCCTGGTCACCGGGGTCTCCCGGGACCTGGGGCGGCATTTCGCGCGCTCCCTCGCCGCCGACCCGAAGGTCGGGCGGGTCATCGGCGTCGACGTCGTCCCGCCGCGCGGTGACATCGGCGACGTCTCGTTCATCCGCGCCGACATCCGCAACCCGGTGATCGCCAAGGTGATCGCCAAGGAGCGGGTCGACACCGTCGTGCACATGAGCGTCATCTCCACCCCCGGCAGCGCCGGGGGCCGGAACACGATGAAGGAGCTCAACGTCATCGGCACGATGCAGCTCCTGGCGGCCTGCCAGAAGGCGCCGTCGGTCGAGCACCTCGTGGTGAAGTCGACGACCACCGTCTACGGCGCCAGCAGCCGCGACCCCGCGATGTTCACCGAGGACATGCAGCCGCGCCGGGCGCCCGGATCGGGCTACGCCAAGGACGTCGCGGAGATCGAGTCCTACGTGCGCGGCTTCGCGCGCCGCCGCCCCGACGTCCGGGTCACGACGCTGCGCTGCGCCAACGTCATCGGCGCCCACGTCGTCAGCCCCATGACGTCGTACTTCCGGCTGCCGGTGGTGCCCACGGTGCTCGGCTACGACGCCCGGCTCCAGTTCCTCCACGAGCGGGACGCCATCGACGTGCTCCGGCACGCGGTCTGCGCGGAGGTCCCCGGGACCTTCAACATCGCCGGCGACGGCATCCTGATGCTCAGCCAGGCGATGCGTCGCCTGCAGCGGCCGACGGTGCCGATGCCCGGCTTCGCGGTCGGCCAGGTCGGCTCGTTCCTGCGCTCGGCGCGGATGGCCGACTTCTCCCCGGAGCAGCTCGGCTTCCTCACCTACGGTCGCGGCGTGGACACCACCCGGATGCGCGACGAGCTCGGCTTCGAGCCGTCGATGACGACCGAGGAGGCGTTCGCGGAGTTCGCGCAGTCGCTGACGCCCACGGGCGGCCGCACGGAGCGCGTCCTGGCCGCGGTGGCCGACCAGCTGCCCTCGACGCACCGCGTGGGAGCCCTCGATGGGTGACGCGGAGATCATCCCGATCGGGACGCGCGGCCGGCCCGGCCGCGGCAGCGCCTCGGGCGGTGGCAAGCCGTCCTCGGCCTCGCGGGACCTCGCCGGGCCCACCAAGAAGGCTCCCGCCAAGAAGGCCGCCCCGAAGACCGCCCCGAAGCCGAGGCCCGCCCCCGAGCCGGTCGAGGCGACCGTGCCCGAGGCCAGGGACGAGCCGGTCCGCGACGTCCTCCGTGAGGCGGTCACCGCCCAGGACCGCGGTCCGCTCGCCGGCATCCCGGTCGGTGACTGGCTGGCGGCGTTCCAGCACGCCGGCAAGGAGCTCTTCGGCGAGCAGTGGGAGCCCCAGCTGGCCCGCTTCCTGGCGTTCCTGCGCCGCCGGGTCAGCGGCGACTACGTCGTGGACGAGTACGGCTTCGACCAGGAGATCACCGAGCGCTTCTTCATGACCGCGCTGCGCCCGATCGCGCAGAAGTGGTTCCGGATCGAGGTCCGCGGCGCGGAGAACATCCCCGCCGACGGTGGCGCCCTGGTGGTGTCCAACCACTCCGGGACCATCCCGGTCGACGGCCTGATGACCATGGTCTCGATCCACGACCACACCGGCCGCTTCCTGCGTCCGCTGGGCGCCGACCTGGTCTTCAAGATGCCGATCGTCAGCCAGATCGCCCGCAAGGGCGGCACCACGCTGGCGTGCAACGAGGACGCCGAGCGGATGCTGAGCGGCGGCGAGCTCGTCGGCGTCTGGCCCGAGGGCTTCAAGGGCATCGGCAAGCCGTACGCCGAGCGCTACAAGCTCCAGCGCTTCGGCCGCGGAGGCTTCGTCGCGGCCGCGATGCGCACCGGCGTGCCGATCATCCCGCTGTCGGTCGTGGGCGCCGAGGAGATCTACCCGCTCGTGGGCAACGTCCCGGGCCTGGCCCGGGCGCTGGGCATCCCGTACATCCCGATCACGCCGTTCTTCCCGCTCCTCGGACCGCTCGGCCTCGTGCCGCTGCCGTCGAAGTGGCTGCTGGAGTTCGGCGAGCCGATCCGCACCGACGAGTTCGACGCCGGCGCGGCCGACGACCCGATGCTGGTCTTCGACGTCACCGACCAGGTGCGCGAGACCATCCAGTCCACGCTCTACTCCCTGCTGATGCAGCGGGAGTCCGTGTTCCGCTGACGGCTGCTAGCCGCCGCCGGTGAGGCCGTTGAGGACGTCGTCGACGCCCTGCACGACGTCTTCGACGATCTGGTCCACCTCGGGCACGCCGATCGACGGCACCGCGGTGTTGAGGTCGATGCTCGGGACCGGGTTCTTCGGCGGCTTGCCGGTGCCGCCCGTGCCGGGGAGGTTGGTCGACGGCGCGTCGGTCGGCAGCAGCGTCGTGCCGGCGCCCGGGTCGGTCTTGATCGGCGGCTTGTCGCCCTTGCCCTTGCCGGGCTTGGCGGCCGGGGCGGGAGCGAGCTCGTCGCCGGCGACGATGGCCTCGTCGTCGAGGTCGGCGTCGCCGCTGGCGAGCAGCTCGATCGGGATGCCGTTCTCGAGCCCGAGGTCGTCGCAGACCGGGCACGCGGTGGCCACGACGGCGTCGATCTGGAAGAGCGTCTTGGCGGCGGCCAGCAGCGAGTCCTCGGCGGCCGGCGGGATGAACTCCTCGAGAGCCGCCAGGGACTCGATGCTGTCGGCCAGGAAGTCGCGCAGCTCGTCGATCGAGCTCTCGGAGCCGGTGGACTCGTAGTCGGCGATGAGGTACTCGGAGGCCTCGTTGGCCTGGTCGGCGAACGTGTCGAGGGTCTGCGAGACGGTGTCGGCGTCCGCGCCGCCCTGCTGGGTCAGCTCGCGGACCTCGTCGAGGCGGCCGGACGCGTTGCCGAGGACGGTGCTGCCCTTGGCCTCGTCGCTGACGCTGAACCCGGTCTCGGCGTTCTCGATCGCCCGCTTGACCGGGTAGAGGACGTCGCCCGGCAGTGCGGTCTGCGCGGCCACGGCCATCGACGTGGTGGCGCCCACGATCGCGAAACCGCCGAGGGCGATGGCCAGGCGGCGCTCGCGCGGCGTCCTGGTGGTGCGGACGGTCAGGCGGTCGTTGACGGCCTGCGCGGGGTCGGGCGCGACCAGCTCGGTCTGGGCGGCCAGCAGGAGGCGCTCGCGCAGGTCGGACACGAACTCGGCCCGGGCCTCGACGCGGGGGAGGGTCTGCAGCGCGCCCACGAGCTCGAGCAGCTCGGCGTCGCGCGCGCCGGCACCACCCTGCTCGCCCTGGAGCAAGGAGTCGAACCGCTCGGCGCTCCGTCGCGCCGGGTGCAGGCTACTCATCGCTGTGTCCTCGTCCGTTCGTGCCGGTGACCGTCTCCCCGTGAGCGGACCCCGACACCATGCAGAACGAGTCGCGGGAGCGAGAGGTTACGGCCGATACCGAGTTGTGGAGGACGATTTCTTGCGTGCTCACCGCACCCCCTCCGGCATCAGCTTGGCCAGGTTGCGCACGCCGCGCAGCTGGAGCTGCTTGACGGCGCCCTCGCTGCGGCCCAGGACCTCCGCGGTCTCCGCGATGCTCATGCCCTGGAGGAACCGCATGATCAGGCAGTCCTTCTGCTCGGCCGGCAGCTCCGTGAGCGCCTTGAGCAGCATCTCGTTGGTCAGGCTGGCGAGCACGCTGACCTCGGGACCCTCGGTCGCGTCGTCGTGCAGGCCCATGTCCTCGGTGGTCATCTCGAGGCGGGTGCGGCCGGCCTTGAAGTGGTCCGTGGCGAGGTTGCGGGCGATCGTCATCAGCCAGGCGCCGAAGTCCTTGCCCTGCCAGCGGAAGCTCTGCATGCTCCGCAGCGCCCGGAAGAACGTCTCCGACGTGAGGTCCTCGGCGAGCGTGCTGGAGCGCGTGCGGTAGAAGAGGAACCGGTAGACCGAGCCCTGGTAGTGGTCGTAGAGCAGCCCGAACGCGTCGGCGTCGCCCTGGCGGGCCAGCTCGACCAGGGCGATGAGGCGGGAGCGCTCCTCCGCGGAGTCCTCGGACGAGGCGGCCAGGTCGGAGTCGCCGAACCCGCCGGACACGCTGTCGCCGGTCAGGGCCTCGCTCATCAGCCAGGAGCCGGCCGCGGCGGCGGGCACGCTGACCTGGCGTCCGTCGACCGTGGTCATCACGACGTGAGCCTGGGGAGCGAGCGGCTCCAGGGCCTCGGCGAGGGCGCGTGCGACCGCGTCGCGCAGAGCATTCAGCCCGCGCGCGAGATCGGTCCCTCCACGCAACATCCGAGAGTCCTCCCAGTGCTCCCCGTCAAACACGCTCATGGTAAGGCGGAATCGCGCACCGTGGAACCGGAACGTGCGCTTCGACACACTGGGTTCGGAGCCGCAACCGGGCCCGACTGGTCGGCCCGCGCGGTCAGCCGTCCCGACGGCCCTTGAGCGACACCCCGGCGGCGACGGCTCCGGTGACGCCACCGGCGACGGCCGCGGCGACCAGGCCGGCGCGGGCGGCCTTGCGCCCGGTGCGGTAGTCCCGGATCCGCCAGCCGTGCTCCTTGGCGTGCGCGCGCAGCCTGGCGTCGGGGTTGATCGCGCACGGGTGGCCGACCATCGAGAGCATCGGCACGTCGTTGTAGGAGTCGGAGTACGCCCAGCACTGGCCCAGGTCGAGGCCCTCGCGGGCGGCCAGCGCCTTGATCGCCTCCGCCTTGGCCGGGCCGTGCAGCATGTCGCCGACCAGTGCACCGGTGTAGACGCCGTCCTTGTGCTCGGCGACGGTGCCCATGGCGCCGGTGAGACCGAGCCGCCTGGCGATGATGCCGGCGATCTCGACGGGCGCCGCCGTGACGAGCCAGACCCGGACGCCCTCGTCGAGGTGCAGCTGGGCCAGGGCCCGGGTGCCCGGCCAGATCCGGTGCGCCATCGCCTCGTCGAAGATCTCCTCGCCGAGCTCCTCGAGCTCGGCGACCGTGTGACCGGCGATGAAGGCGAGGGCCGAGCTGCGCGCCTCGGCGACGTGCTCGGGGTCCTCGACACCCACGATGCGGAAGTAGGCCTGCTTCCAGGCGGCGCCCGCGATCTGCCGGGTGGTGAAGAACTTGCGGCGGTGCAGGCCTCGCGCCAGGTGGAAGATGCTCGCGCCCTGCATGACGGTGTTGTCGACGTCGAAGAACGCGGCCCTCGTCGGGTCGGCGGGGTGGTCGAGCGCCACCTCCACCTCGGCGGCCGCGGCCGCGGCCTCGCCCGCCAGCGTCGAGCGCTGCTGGAGATCCAGGCGGCGCGGTCGCTCGGGAGGAGGCACGAAGCAGAGGCTAGTGCGGATCGCCGTGTGGAAGTATCCGCTCATGGCAGACGACGACCTCGCGCCACCACCGCGCGCGACCGACGTCGCCGACCTGCTGACCCGGGCTGCCGCCGAGAACCCGGACAAGCTCGCGATCGTCGAGGCCGGCGGCCGAGCGGTGACCTGGGCCGAGCTGGACGACGAGGTCGGTCGCCTCGCGTCGGGCCTCGGTGCCGCCGGTGTGGTCGCCGGCCACCGCGTGATGATCGTGATGGGCAACCGGCTCGAGTTCGTGGCGTCGTACCTCGGCATCCTGCGGGCGCAGGCGGTCGCGGTGCCGGTGAACCCGACCGCCACCGCGGGCGAGCTCGCCCGGATGGTCGCCGACTCCGGTTCGCGGATCGTGATCACCGACGCCGACGCCGTGGCCGAGGTCCGCGGCGCGCTCGCCGCGCTCGACGAGGCGATGGGCCAGGACCACCCGGCGGGCTCGATCGAGGCGGACCTGTTCTCCCGCCTGGTCCGGCCGCGCGTCGTCGTGGTGGGGGCGACCCTCCAGCCGGACGAGCGCTCCTACGACCACCTGCGCGCGGAGCGTGCGCACGCCGTCCCGCCGCTCCAGGACCCCGAGAAGCTCGCCGCCCTGCTCTACACGAGCGGCACGTCAGGGCGGCCGCGCGCCGCGATGCTCACCCACCGCGCGCTGCTGGCGAACATCGGCCAGGTCGCGGCCGTCGACCCGCCGATGATCCACGGCGACGACGTCGTCCTCGCCGTGCTGCCGATGTTCCACGTCTACGGCCTGAACGCGGTCCTCGGCGTCGCCCTCCACCACCGCGCCAAGGTGGTGCTGGCCGCGCGGTTCGACCCGCAGGGGACGCTCGACCTGATCGAGGACGAGGCGTGCAGCGTCATCCCGGTGGCGCCTCCGGTGTTCGCCTACTGGCGCGACGTCGAGCACCTCCGCGAGCGGCTCGGCCCGGTGCGGCTGATGCTCTCGGGCTCGGCGCCGCTGTCGCCCGAGCTCATCGACGAGTTCACCGAGCTGACCGGCATCCCGATCCACCAGGGCTACGGGCTGACCGAGGCGTCCCCCGTGGTGACCTCGACGCTGGTGAGCGAGCAGCTCCAGAGCGGCTCCGTCGGCGCGGCCCTGCCCGGCGTCGAGATCCGCCTGGTCGACGAGCTCGGCCACGCCCCGGACGGCGAGGACCCGGGCCAGATCTCGATCCGTGGCGCCAACCTCTTCAGCGGCTACTGGCCGGACGGGTCCGACGGTCCGGACAACGACGGCTGGTGGTCCACCGGCGACGTCGGGTTCCTCGACCCGAGCGGCGACCTGTTCCTCGTCGACCGGCTCAAGGAGCTGGTCATCGTCTCCGGCTTCAACGTGTACCCGGTCGAGGTCGAGGACGTCATCCGCGAGGTCGACGGCGTGACCGAGGCGGCCGTCATCGGCGTGGCCGACGACCACCAGGGCGAGGCCGTCGTGGCGTACGTCGTGGCGCCGGGCCGGGACGCGGCGAGCGTCGAGACCGCGGTCCGCGAGCACTGCGAGACCCGGCTGGCCAGGTTCAAGCAGCCCAGCCGCGTCGAGGTGGTCGGCGAGCTGCCCGTCGGCGTCACGGGCAAGGTCCAGAAGGGCCGGCTGCGGGGCATGGAACGGCGACGGGCGCTGGGCCTGCTGGAGTGATGGCCCCGTGAGCGCTCGTGTCGTCCTCTACGGCAAGCCGGGCTGCCACCTCTGCGACGACGCCCGCGCGGTGGTCGCGCAGGTCTGCGCCGAGCTGGGGGAGTCGTACGACGAGGTCTCGATCCTCGACGACCCGGCGCTCCAGGAGCGGTTCGGCGAGGAGATCCCGGTGACGATGGTCGACGGCCGGCAGATCTCCTTCTGGCGGGTGGACGCCGACCGGCTCCGTGCTGCGCTGACCCACCCGGGTGGTTGAGGCCCGGACGCAACGCCCGTCCGTTGTCCAGCGCAGGGCCTGTGGTATTGCCCACCTCTCATCGGTTTTGTTCTCTCGTTCACAAGCGCCTACGGTGAGAACGCGCCTCCGGAGTCAGGACGGGCCTCTCGACCCCCCTCCGGTGGCTGGAGAGAAGACCAGTGACCGCACGGACACAGCCCCACAGCGCCCGGGACATCCCCGAGGCCACGGTCGCGCGGCTGCCCGTCTACCTCCGGGCCCTGAGCGCGCTGGCCGACCAGGACATCACCACGTGCTCGAGCGAGGACCTCGCGGCCGCCGCGGGGGTCAACAGCGCCAAGCTGCGCAAGGACCTCTCGTACCTCGGCTCCTACGGCACCCGCGGCGTCGGGTACGACGTGGACTACCTGCGCTACCAGATCGCCCGTGAGATCGGCGTGACCCAGGACTGGCCCGTGGTCATCGTCGGCATCGGCAACCTCGGCCACGCGCTGGCCAACTTCTCCGGCTTCCGCAGCCGCGGCTTCCGGGTCGTGGCGCTGCTGGACGCCGACCCCGAGCGGCACCAGGAGCTGGTCGCCGGCATCGACGTCCGCCCCTTCGACGACCTCGACGAGATCGTCGCCGAGCACGGGGTGGCCATCGGCGTGATCGCCACCCCGGCCAACGCGGCCCAGGACGTCGCGGACGCGATGGTCACGGCCGGCATCAGCAGCATCCTCAACTTCGCCCCGACGGTGATCGCCGTGCCGGACGGCGTCGACGTCCGCAAGGTCGACCTCTCGATCGAGCTCCAGATCCTCGCGTACCACGAGCAGCGCAAGGCCCATGGAGCGACGGCATGAGCGTCCTGGTCGTGGGCATCTCCCACAACAGCGCCCCGGTGAACCTGCTCGAGCAGGTCGCCCCGGACGCTGACGGCGTCCCCAAGCTCGTCCAGAAGGCCGCGGCCAGCGAGCACGTCACCGAGGCGACCGTGATCTCGACCTGCAACCGGGTCGAGATCTACGCCGAGGTCGACCGGTTCCACGGCTCGGTCGAGGAGCTGTCGATGCTCCTCGTCGAGCGCGCCGGCGGCTCGACCGAGGCGATGCTCCCGCACCTCTACGTGCACTACGACGACGGCGCGGTCTCCCACCTGTTCCAGGTCGCGGCCGGTCTCGACTCGATGGCCGTCGGCGAGGGCCAGATCCTCGGCCAGACCCGCGACGCGCTCCGCCTGGGCCAGGAGCTCGGCACCGTCGGCCCGGCCCTCAACGTGCTGTTCCAGCAGGCGCTGCGGGTCGGCAAGCGCTCGCGCGCCGAGACCGACATCGACACGGTGGCGCCCACGCTGGTCAGCGCCGCGCTCGACCACACGGACGCCATCGCCGGCCGCCGGGTGCTCGTCGTCGGCGCCGGTGCGATGGCCGGCCTCGCCACCGCGACCGTCTCCCGCCGCGGCGCCGCCTCGGTCACCGTCGCGAACCGCACGCCGGACCGTGCCCAGCGGCTCGCCGACGAGTACGGCGCGGTGTCCGCCACCCTCGCCGACCTGCCCGCCGCCCTGGCGGACGTGGACGTGGTCATCGCGTGCGCGGGTGCCTCCGGTGTCCTGGTGACCCGCGCGATGGTCGAGCAGGCGCGCTCCGACGAGCGCCCGATGACCTTCATCGACCTGGCCCTGCCGCACGACGTCGACCCCGCCGTGGCCGAGCTGCCCGGCGTCGTCCGCCTCGACCTGAGCGACCTCGCCGACCAGCTGCACGAGTCGGACGCCGGCCGCGAGGTCGAGGAGGTGCGCCGGATCGTCGGCCAGGAGGTCAACGCCTTCCTGGCCGCCCGCCGCCAGGCGAGCGTGACGCCGACCGTGGTGGCGCTCCGCTCGATGGCGACCGGTGTCGTCGACGCCGAGATGACCCGCCTCGCGGGGCGGCTCCCCGGCCTCGACGAGGCGACCCGCGAGGAGATCCTCCAGGCGGTCCGCCGCGTGGCCGACAAGCTGCTGCACGAGCCGACCGTCCGCGTGAAGGAGCTCGCCAACGAGACGGGCGCCGTGTCGTACGCCGCCGCGCTGGCCGAGCTGTTCGCGCTCGACCCCGACGCCGTCGACGCGGTCACCCGGCCGGAGGGGCTGTCATGACGGCCGTCCGCATCGGCACCCGCGCGTCCCTGCTCGCCACCACGCAGGCCGAGCTCGTCGCCGGGCTCATCCGCGAGCACCTCGGCCGCGAGACCGAGCTCGTCGAGGTGACGACCGACGGCGACCGCAGCCAGGCCGCGGGGACGCCTCTCGAGCAGTCGGGCGGCACCGGTGTCTTCGTCAGCGCGCTGCGCGACGCGCTGCTGGCCGGCGAGGTCGACGTCGCCGTGCACTCGCTGAAGGACCTCCCGACGTACCCGCACGACGGCGTGGTCCTCGCCGCCGTCCCCGTCCGCGAGGACCCGCGTGACGTCGTCGTGGCCCGTGACGGGCTGACCCTCGGCGAGCTGCCGGTGGGTTCCACCGTCGGCACCGGGTCGCCGCGCCGGGTCGCGCAGCTGCACGCCCTCGGCCTCGGTTTGGACGTGGTCGGCATTCGTGGCAACGTCGACACCCGCGTCGGCAAGGTCCGTTCCGGAGAGGTCGACGCGGTCCTGCTCGCCCGCGCCGGCCTGGCGCGGATCGGCCGGCTGGAGGAGGTCACCGAGGTGCTCGACCCGCTCCAGATGCTGCCCTCTCCCGGTCAGGGAGCCCTGGCCGTGGAGTGCCGCGCCGGCGACGAGCTGGCCGGCGCCCTGGTCGTCCTGGACGACCCCGCCACCCGCGCCGCCACCGACGCCGAGCGCGCCGTGCTCGCCACGCTCGAGGGCGGCTGCTCCGCACCCGTGGGCGCGCTCGCCGAGGTCGTCGAGGGCGAGGACGGCGACGAGCTCTGGCTCCGCGCGGTCGCGCTGTCGACCGACGGCGGCCTGTCCGTCCGGATGTCCGCCACCGGAAGTCCCGCCGACGCCGTCGAGGTCGGCGCCCGGCTCGCCAAGGAGATGCTCGCCGACGGCGCGGGCGACCTCGAGGACCACTGAACCGATCCACCAGTCCGACCCAACAGAGACAGACAGGGTGCACGACGCATGACGCGAGGCAAGACCACAGATTCCACCTCCACCCGCGGGTGGGTCACGTTCGTGGGCTCCGGCCCCGGTGACCCCGACCTGCTCACGGTGCGTGCTGTCGAGCTGCTGAAGCAGGCCGACGTCGTGGTGACCGAGGCCCCCGAGCACGCGGCGATGGTCCGCCGGCTGCTCGGCATCGCCGAGCCCCCGGCCGCGGCCGACGTGGACGAGGACGCCGAGGTGCCCGAGCCCGAGGGCCCGGTGTTCGTCGACGGCGGCTTCGGCGAGGACGGCCAGCCGCTCACCCACGCGGCCCGGGCGAAGGTCGTGGTGCGCCACGCCAAGGGTGGCCGCCGCGTCGTCCGCCTGATGACCGGTGACCCGTTCCTCTACGCGTCCGGGCCCGAGGAGGCGCAGGCCTGCGCCAAGGCAGGCCTCCCGTTCGAGATCGTCCCCGGCGTCTCGTCGGTGTCGGCGGTCCCGGCGTACGCCGGCATCCCGCTGACCACGAAGGACCACCGTGAGGTGGCCGTGGTGACGTGCCACCCGTCGGTCGACTGGGCGCAGTACGCCGACGAGCGCACCCTGGTGCTGCTCTCCGGCGTCAACATGTGCGGCGACGTCGCCAAGGCGCTCATCGAGGCCGGCCGGTCGCCGCAGACCCCCGTCGCGATGACGCGGGTCGGCACCACCACGTCGCAGGAGACGGTCACGTCGACGCTGGAGAACCTCGCCGCCGACGTCCGTGCCGCCCGGATGACGCCCCCGGCGATCATCGTGGTCGGCAAGGTCGTCGACCTGCGCGAGACGCTGTCGTGGTTCGAGACCAAGCCGCTGTTCGGCTGGCGCGTCCTGGTGCCGCGCACCAAGGACCAGGCCGGCCCGCTGGCGTCGCGCCTCCGCGGCTACGGCGCCGTGCCGGACGAGGTCCCGACCATCTCGGTCGAGCCCCCGCGCAACCCGCTCCAGATGGACAAGGCCGTGCGCGGTCTCGTCGAGGGCCGCTACGAGTGGATCGCCTTCACGTCGGTGAACGCGGTCAAGGCGGTCCGCGAGAAGTTCGAGGAGTACGGCCTGGACGCTCGCGCGTTCTCCGGGCTGAAGATCGCCGCGGTGGGGGACAAGACCGCCGAGTCGATCGCCGCCTGGGGCCTGCGCGCCGACCTGATGCCGTCCGGCGAGCAGTCCGCCGCCGGCCTGCTCGCGGAGTGGCCCGAGTACGACGAGCTGCTCGACCCCATCAACCGGGTCTTCCTGCCGCGCGCCGACATCGCCACCGAGAACCTCGTCGCCGGCCTGATCGACCTCGGCTGGGAGTGCGACGACGTGACGGCGTACCGGACCGTGCGGGCCACCCCGCCGCCGGCCGAGACGCGCGACGCGATCAAGAGCGGCCGCTTCGACGCCGTGGTCTTCACGTCGTCCTCGACGGTGCGCAACCTCGTCGGCATCGCGGGCAAGCCGCACCCGTCGACCGTGATCGCGGTGATCGGGCCGGCGACGGCCAAGACCGCCGAGGAGCACGGCC
This sequence comes from uncultured Actinomycetota bacterium, assembly GCA_963815335.1. Taxonomy (GTDB): domain Bacteria; phylum Actinomycetota; class Actinomycetes; order Propionibacteriales; family Nocardioidaceae; genus Nocardioides. The sequence continues at coordinate 272,347 of CAWFGL010000006.1, read as the reverse complement.
TCCGCGTCGACGTCCTGGCGTCGAAGCCGGACGTCGAGGTGCTGGTCGACGCGCTCGCCGACTTCGGTGCCGCCCGCCGTCTCGAGATGCTCGAGTCCGGCCAGCCGGTGACGCGTCCGTCCGAGCGCAAGCCGTCGACCCGCCGGCGCAAGGCCGAGTAGTCGTGTCCGAGGACGGCGTCGAGGTGACGCGGCCGCTGGTGCGGCCGCGCCGCCTGCGTCGTACCCCGGGCCTCCGGAACCTCGTCGCCGAGACCTCCGTCGAGCCGCGTCAGCTCGTGCTGCCGCTGTTCGTGCGCGAGGGCATCGACGAGCCGGTGCCGGTGTCCTCGATGCCCGGTGTCGTCCAGCACACGCGCGGGACGCTGCTCAAGGCGGTCGCCGAGGCGGCCGACCTGGGCCTGGGCGGCGTGATGCTGTTCGGCATCCCCGAGTCGAAGGACGCGGTCGGGTCGGGCGCCGTCGACCCCGCGGGCATCCTCAACCTCGCGATCACCGACGTGGTCGGCGAGGTCGGTGACGCGCTCACCGTGATGAGCGACCTCTGCCTCGACGAGTTCACCGACCACGGCCACTGCGGCGTGCTCACCCCCGACGGCCGGGTCGACAACGACGCGACGCTCCGGCTGTACGCCGAGATGGCGCTCGCCCACGCCGACGCCGGCGTCGACGTGGTCGGTCCCAGCGGGATGATGGACGGGCAGGTCCGGGTCGTCCGCGAGGCGCTGGACGCCGCCAGCCACACCGACGTCTCGGTGCTCGCCTACTCCGCGAAGTACGCCTCCGCCTTCTTCGGCCCGTTCCGCGAGGCCGTGGGCAGCTCGCTCCAGGGCGACCGGCGGACCTACCAGCAGGACCCGCGCAACGGGCGCGAGGGCGTCCGTGAGGCGCTCCTCGACGTCGACGAGGGCGCCGACATGGTGATGGTCAAGCCGGCCCTCGGCTACCTCGACGTGGTCGCGGCCGTCCGGGCGGCGGTCGACGTCCCGGTGGCGGCGTACAACGTCTCCGGCGAGTACGCCATGGTCGAGGCCGCCGCCGCGAACGGCTGGATCGACCGCGAGGCCACCATCCTCGAGACGCTCACGTCGATCCGCCGGGCGGGCGCGGACGTGGTGCTGACCTACTGGGCCGTCGAGGCCGCTCGCCTGCTGACTCGCTGACCGGTCAGACCGGGCTGGCGAGGTCCGACGGGCGCGCCTTCTGCGCGGCCTTCGGCGCCGCCTGCTTGCCCGGCGTCATGTAGTCGTTGACGCAGGCCGTGAACTTCGCGACGTCGAGCTGGCTGATGCCGTCCAGGAGGCACTGGGCGGTCGCCTGGGCGAGCGTGAGGACCTCGTCGACCGGGTCGACCGAGGTCGACGGCAGGTCGGGCAGGTCGACCGGCGGCAGCACGACGGGCGGCTCCTGGGTGGTGCCCCCGTCGTCGGGGTCCTCCTCGGGCTCCTGCGTCGGGTCGGTCGTCGGCTGCTCGGTGTCGTCGTCGTCCGGACCCTTGATCGTCTGGTCGGGACCGTTGTCCTGGTTGCCGGTGTCGACCGGGGTCGGGTCCTTCACGATGTAGCCGGCGGCCACGGTCGAGTTGGGCACCGAGGTGAAGTCGCCGAGGGTGTAGGCCTCCATGATGGAGAGCACCAGGTCGACGTAGGACTGCGAGTGGTTGTAGCGGTAGACCGCGGCCTCGCGGCCGGTGGCGGTGCCGAGGTCGTCGCTGCCGGAGCAGAGGTAGACGGCGGTGCCCAGGGCGGCGTCGTCGATGTCCTGCGGGTTGCGGACCCCGTCGCCGTCGGCGTCCACGCCCACGACCGACCAGGTCGAGGGGATGAACTGCATCGGCCCGACCGCGCGGTCGTAGGCGGCGTCGTTGTCGTACTGGCCGGCGTCGGTGTCGAGGATCTCGGTGGTCTTGTTGGAGCCGTTGAGCGCGATGCCGTAGATGCCCGGGACGGCCAGGCCGGTGTTGTCCAGGACGTTGCCGTTGGCGCGGCCGTGGTTGGACTCGACGCGGCCGATGGCGGCGATGAGCTGCCAGGTCAGGTTGCAGGACTTGTCCGCGGAGTTGATGACGGTCTCGGCGCGCTGGTAGGCCGACAGGGCGGCCGACGGGATGCCGGAGGTCGAGGCGGTGGAGACGATCCGGGTGACGTCGCCGTCACCGAGACCGAGGCCGTCACCGTTCGACACGCTGGCGGGTGCCTCGATGGCCTGGGTCGGCACCGCGGTGCCGTCCGGGAGCGTCGTGTCGGCGGCCGACGAGCCGGCGGAGACCACGGCGGGCGCGTTGGCACCGGCCACGCTCGCGGTGAACGCGGCGGACAGCAGTGCGAGCGGCACCAGAGCCGTCGCCTTGCGCAGACGGCCGTTGCGTCGATCGGACATTGGTTGGCTCTCCCGGTTGTGCTGCTCCCTGATGCCCCCTCCAGAGCATCCTGGTCGACCAACGACCCTTGTATCCCCGAGGTTACGGGGGCAAACATCGCGGTGCAGGCCGAACGGTGTGGCACCGTCACCCGTCTGACGGCGCCGGCCATCAGACGTGACGCGGAAACCATCCGGTTCCGTCCTGCGGTCCAGACCACGGTACGCCGGATGGCCGGGTTCTGCGCATGACCCAATTGGGGCAGGTTGGGAGGCCTCGGGGATGATGATTCGGTGCCTCCAGCCGCCCCCGCGTCACATGCGCTGTTCGAGCGCGCGAAGGCGGTCACACCGGGCGGGGTGAACTCCCCGGTGCGGGCGTTCAACGCGGTCGGCGGCACCCCGCGCTTCATGCGGTCCGGCCACGGGGCCTGGCTGACCGACGTCGACGGGCGCGAGTACGTCGACCTGGTCTGCTCGTGGGGCCCGATGCTGCTCGGGCACGCCCACCCGGCGGTCCAGGAGGCGGTGCTCGAGGCGGTCGCCCGCGGGACGTCGTACGGCACCCCGACCGAGCCCGAGGTCGAGCTGGTCGAGGAGATCGTCGCCCGCGCACCCGTCGAGAGGGTGCGACTGGTCAGCTCGGGGACCGAGGCCACGATGTCGGCGATCCGCCTCGCCCGCGGCTTCACCGGCCGGGACGTCGTCGTGAAGTTCGCCGGTTGCTACCACGGCCACGTCGACGCGCTGCTCGCCTCGGCCGGCTCGGGCCTGGCGACGTTCGCGGTCCCCGGCAGCTCCGGCGTCCCCGCGTCGTCGACCGCGCTGACGCTCGTGCTGCCCTACAACGACCGTGCCGCCGTCGAGACGGTCTTCGCCGAGCACGGCGACCGGATCGCGTGCCTGATCACCGAGGCCGCCCCCGGCAACATGGGCGTGGTCCCGCCCGAGCCGGGTTTCAACGCGTTCCTCGCGGAGACCTGCCGGAGCCACGGCGCGCTGTTCGTCAGCGACGAGGTGATGACCGGGTTCCGCGCCTCGAGGCGGGGGCAGTGGGGCCTCGACGGCGCGGTCGAGGGCTGGGTCCCCGACCTGATGACCTTCGGCAAGGTGATGGGCGGCGGCTTCCCCGCCGCGGCGTTCGGCGGCCGGGCCGACGTGATGGCCCGGCTGGCGCCGGAGGGCCCCGTCTACCAGGCGGGCACGCTGTCCGGGAACCCGATCGCGACCACCGCGGGACTGGCCACGCTCCGGCTGGCGACCGACGAGGTGTACGAGCACCTGACCCGCGTCGGCGACACCATCAAGGCGGCGACGTCCGACGCGCTGTCGGTCGCCGGGGTCGAGCACGTCGTCCAGAGCGCGGGGACGATGTTCTCCGTCTTCTTCACCCACGGCCCCGTCCGTGACTTCGCCGACGCGTCCCGCACCGATGCCGGCGCCTTCGCCGCGTTCTTCCACGCCATGCTCGACGCCGGCGTCTACCTGCCGCCGTCGGCCTACGAGGCGTGGTTCCTGTCCGCAGCCCACGACGAGCGGGCGGTCACCACCGTCCTCGACGCCCTGCCTGCCGCGGCCCGTGCCGCGGCCGCCGCGCAGGCCTGACCAGGAGCTCCCCATGACACCCGACACCACCGTCCACCTGCTGCGCCACGGCGAGGTCTACAACCCCGAGGGCGTGCTCTACGGCCGTCGCGACGGCTACCACCTCTCGGACCTGGGCGTCCGGATGGCCGAGCGCGTCGCCGAGGTCCTGGGTGACCGCGACATCGTGCACGTCCGGTCCTCGCCCCTCGAGCGGGCGCAGGAGACGGCGCGCCCCCTGGCCGCGGCGCGGGGGCTGGAGATCGTCACCGACGAGCGCGTCATCGAGTCCACCAACGTCTTCGAGGGCAAGCGCTTCGGCGTCGGCGACGGCGCCCTGCGCAAGCCGTCGGCCTGGCGGCACCTCTGGAACCCGTGGAAGCCGTCGTGGGGCGAGCCCTACAAGGAGATCGTGGCGCGGATGATGGCCGGGGTGCACGACGCCCGCGAGGCCGCGGCGGGGCACGAGGCGGTGCTCGTCTCCCACCAGCTGCCGATCTGGACGACCCGGCTGCACGTCGAGAAGCGCTCGTTCGTGCACGACCCGCGCAAGCGCCAGTGCACCCTGTGCTCGCTCACGTCGTTCCACTTCGTCGGCGACCAGCTGACCCAGGTGTCCTACAGCGAGCCGGCGGGCGACCTGATCCCGGCCAAGGACAAGAAGGCGCCCTTCTCGGCCGGCGGTGCGCCGGAGGAGAAGCAGCCTCCGTCGTGAGGCGTCTGGCTGCGATCGCGGCCACGGTGGGGATGCTCGCCGTGGCCGGCTGCACCGACCTCGGGCGGACCGACGACGACCTCGACTACATCGGGGGAGACGGCCAGATCATCACGATCCTGCCCGAGGACCGGGACGCCCCGGTCGAGGCGGCGGGGGAGACGACGACCGGCGACCGGCTCGACCTCGCCGACTACCGCGGCCAGGTCGTCGTGGCGAACGTCTGGTGGTCGCAGTGCGGACCCTGCCGCAAGGAGATGCCGCTGCTGGTCGACGTGGTCGGCGACGTCGACGACGCGGTCCTGGTCGGGGTCAACGTCCGCGATGCCAGTGCCGACAACGCCAGGTCCTTCGAGCGTGCGGTCGGCGTCGACTTCGCGTCGTTCTACGACCCGGGGAGCGAGGTGCTGCTCGCGTTCAAGAAGCTGAAGCCCACCGCGATCCCCAGCACGGCGATCCTCGACCGACAGGGCCGGCTCGCGGCCCTCGTGACCGGAGAGATCACCAGCGGCGTCACCCTGCGCGACGTCATCAGCGACGTCGCGGCCGAGACGGCGTGACGACGTGACCGACTGGTTCCAGCAGACCGCGGGGTCGGGCACGCTCGCGCTCGCGATCCCGGTCGCGATCCTGGCCGGGCTCGTCTCCTTCTTCTCCCCGTGCGTGCTGCCGCTGCTGCCCGGCTACCTCTCCTACGCCACCGGCCTGTCGGGCGCCGACCTGGCGACCGGTGACGTACGCCGCGGCCGGATGCTGGCCGGGGCCCTGCTCTTCGTCCTGGGCTTCTCGGTCGTGTTCGTCAGCCTCGGCGTGCTCTCGTCGAGCGTCTTCCAGTTCTTCAACACCAATGCGCGCACCTTCGAGGTCGTGCTCGGGGTCCTCGCCGTCGTGCTCGGGCTGGCCTTCATGGGCCTGGTCCCGTGGCTGCAGCGGGACGTGCGGGTGCACCGGGTGCCGGCCGTCGGGCTCGCGGCGGCGCCGTTCCTCGGCTTCCTCTTCGGCCTGGGCTGGACACCGTGCATCGGCCCGACCCTCGGGGTGATCCTGACGCTCACCTACAACGAGACGAGCGCGCGCGGCGGGCTGCTGCTGGCGTTCTACTCGCTCGGGCTCGGCATCCCCTTCGTCGCCGCGGCGCTGGCCTGGCGCCGCGCCCTGGGCGCGTTCGCCTGGGTGCGCCGCCACCAGGTGTGGGTGATGCGCGTCGGCGGGCTGTTCCTCATCACCATCGGCGTCGCGGTGCTCACGGGCTGGTGGGCCGAGGCCGTGGCGTGGCTGCAGATCCATCTCATCAGCGACTTCCAGGTGAGCGTGTGAGCGAGGAGGAGGCGCCGGCCCCGCGCCGGACCGGTGAGCTCGGCCTGCGCGAGCTGCTGCGCTTCGCCTGGCGGCAGCTGACGTCGATGCGCACCGCGCTCATCCTGCTGCTCCTGCTCGCACTGGCCTCGGTGCCCGGCTCGGTCATCCCGCAGGAGCAGGTCGACTCGTTCAAGGCCAGCCAGTGGAAGGACAAGCACGAGACGCTCACGACGGTCTACGAGAGGCTCGGCCTCTTCGACGTCTACGGCTCACCCTGGTTCGCGGCGATCTACCTCCTGCTGATCGTCTCGCTCGTGGGCTGCATCGTGCCGCGCACCCTCGTGTACGCGAGGGCGATCCGCAAGGAGCCGCCGCCGACGCCGCGCAACCTGACCCGGCTGCCGGACCACTCGACGTACACCACGGACGTGGCGCCGGACGCGGTCCTCGAGCACGCCCGCACCGTGCTGAAGAAGCGCGGCTACCGGCTGCGCGCCGCGGAGGGTGCGACTGACGACGCGGTGAGCAGCGAGCGCGGCTACCTGCGCGAGGTCGGCAACCTGCTCTTCCACCTGGCCGTGCTGGTGGTGCTGCTCGGCTTCGCCCTCGGCGGGCTGTTCGGCTACAAGGGTGGCGTCGTCCTGGTGACCGGCTCGACGTTCGCCAACAACCCGACGCAGTACGACGACTTCGTCCCGGGCAGCCTGTTCCGGGCCGACCGGATGGACGACTTCCGGTTCCGCGTCGAGGACTTCGACGTCGACTGGATGACGTCGGGCCCGCGCAGCGGCATGGCCCGCAACTTCGACGCCGACGTCCGGTACCAGCAGGGCGACGGCGAGGAGCAGCAGTACGACCTGCGGGTCAACCACCCGCTGAAGATCGGCAGCACGGAGCTGTTCCTCATCGGGCACGGGTACGCGCCGGTGGTCACGATCCGCGACGGCAACGGCGACGTCGTCTGGCGGGGACCGCAGCCGTTCCTGCCGCAGGGGCCCGACCTGCTCAGCTTCGGCGTGGTCAAGGCCCAGGACGCCAACCCGGACGAGGACGGGCGGCAGATCGGGCTCGAGGGGTTCCTCTACCCCAGCTTCGTGCTGACCTCGGAGGGTGACCCCGCCAACCTGTACGGCGCGGCGACCAACCCGCTGCTGTCCCTGAACGTCTACTCCGGCGACCTCAACATGGACACCGGCGAGTCGCAGTCGGTCTACGTCCTGGACAAGTCGAAGGCCGAGGCGCTGCCGGGCAAGGCGGGCCAGCCGCTCCGGATCGACCTGAGGGTCGGCGACACGGCGACGCTCCCCGACGGCCTCGGGACCGTCACCTTCGACGACCTGTACTCGTGGCAGCGGATCCAGATCAGCCAGACGCCCGGCAAGCGGATCGCGCTCGGCGGGGTCGTGCTCGCCCTGCTCGGGCTGATGGGCTCGCTCTTCATCCGCTCGCGCCGGGTCTGGGTCCGGGCGACCGCCACCGCTGACGGGACGCTGGTGGAGGTGGCCGCCCTCGAGAGGTCCGGCGGCGGGGACATACGATCGGTGCTCGACGACCTGGTCGCCGACCTGCGATCCGGGGAACCCGACGACAACGAGGGGAAGTCATGACCGACGCGTCCTGGGGCGACCTCAGCCAGCAGGCCATCGCCGCGGCCGGCGTCGTGTACTTCCTGGCCCTGGTCGCGCACCTCGTCGAGTGGTCCGCCGTGGTCGGCCGCCGGCAGACCAAGGTCGCGGTGACCGTCGGTGCCGAGGCCCCGGACTCCGGCCGTCCCGACGCGCCGGCCGAGGTCGACGAGCACCGCGTCGCGCTGTTCGGCCGCATCGGTCTGCTGCTGACGGTGGTCGCCGCCCTGCTGCACTTCGTCGGCCTGCTCGGCCGCGGGATGAGCGCGGACCCGAACCGGGTGCCCTGGGGCAACATGTACGAGTTCACGATCTCGGGCACCTTCGTGGTCGCCCTGATCTACCTCGTGCTCTACCGGAAGTTCTCGCTGGCCTGGATGGGCCCGCTGGTCGTGGCCGCGGTCGTCACGCTCCTCATGGTCGCGGTGATCTGGCTGTACGACCCGGTCGGCCCGCTGCCGGACGCCCTCGACTCGCCGTGGCTGGTCATCCACGTCGTCTCCGCGATCCTGGCGACCGGGGCGTTCACGGTCGGCGGTCTCGCGTCGGTCGTCTACCTCGTCAAGGCGCGCCGCGGCGGCGCCGGCCCGGTCCTGTCCCGGGTGCCCTCGCTCGACGTGCTCGACCGGGTGGCGTACCGGATCCACGCGTTCGCGTTCCCGGTGTGGACCTTCGCGGTGCTCATCACCGGCCCGATCTGGGCGCACCAGGCGTGGTCGTCGTACTGGAACTGGGACCCGAAGGAGGTCTGGGCGTTCATCACCTGGGTCGTCTACGCGGCCTACCTGCACGCCCGCACGACCGCCGGCTGGAAGGGCCGCAACGCGGCGATCCTGGCCCTGGTCGGCACCGCGACGCTGTGGTTCAACTTCATCGGGATCAACTACTTCTCGAGCAACAGCCAGCACTCGTACGCGGAAGCCGGCTCGGTCATCGAGCGGCGCTGAGCACCTCGTCGAGGAGCCCGTCGTAGTCGAGCCGCGTCATCGCGGCGACCTGGCGGCCCAGCATGGTCTCGACGACGGTGTCGCTCTCGGTGAACCCGCCGAGCCCGGTCGCCACGACACCGACCACCAGCACCTGGAAGGCGAACGAGCGGTAGAGGCGCCAGGTCTCGTCGCGGTCGAGCTCGACGCCCCGGGTCGCGAGCTCCGCCAGGTAGTGGTCGACGAGCTCCCGCTCGACGGTGGCCAGGTGGTCGTGGTCGAGCGAGTTGACCAGGAAGTAGGCGATGTCCCGGATGCCCGGCGCCCAGTGCACGCCCTGGAAGTCCAGCAGCCCCACCCGCGGGCTGCCGCCCTCGTCGTACTCGAAGACGTTGCCGAGGTGGCTGTCGCCGTGCACGAGGGTCAGCGGGCCGGAGTACCAGAGGTCGAGCATCGCGTCCCAGTTGTCGAGGGTGCGCAGGTACGTCGCCGCGAGCCGGTCGTCGACCACCTCGGGCGCCCGCTGGGCGGCCCGGCGGATGGCGGCCCTGTTCAGCGCCGGGCTGAGCGCGCGGCCGCGAGGTGAGGCGAACGCGTGTGTCGACCAGGGGACCAGGGCGTCCTGCCGTCCGCGGTCCCAGTCGTGGAAGTGGGCGTGCAGCTCGGCGAACCCGCTGAGGCAGCGCCGCGCCCGATCGTCGTCCGCGCCGGCGACGACGTCGTGGTTGACGAAGAGGCGGGCACCCGGGAGCTGGTGGAGGTCCTCGAGCAGCAGCACGAAGCGCGACCGGCGCTGGGCGACGGCGTACACCTCGGGGACCCGGACCGGCACCGCCGGTGCGACGTCCCGGCTGAACCGGCACTCGAGGTCCCAGTAGCCGACCGTGTTCGCGAAGAGCCGGGCCCCGAAGGCGCCGGTCGGCAGCTTGGCGTAGACGGATCGCAGCGAGCCGTCGAGCTCCTCGACCTCGACCAGGAAGTTGCGGCAGTTGCTGCTCGGGAAGTCGACTCCGGTCAGGCGCGCACCCCGGATGTCACGGCCGAGCAGCGGGCCGAGCACCTCGGGCCGAGCCAGCTCCTCAGGGGTGGACGGCAGTGATCGCCCGCCCAGGTCGGCGACCGCGTCCACGCCGATCGCGCCTGCCGCGCGGACCGCGCTCAGGCCGAGGGACAGGGCGCCCCTCATGGGGCCGTGGTCGAGATGCCACCCGGCTGGCTCGTGTCCAGCGACCGGGCGATCACCATCCGCTGGATCTGGTTGGTGCCCTCGAAGATCTGCATGACCTTGGCCTCGCGCATGTAGCGCTCGACCGGGAAGTCGCGCGTGTAGCCGTAGCCGCCGAAGACCTGGACGGCGTCGGTGGTCACCTTCATGGCGTTGTCCGTCGCGACGAGCTTGGCGATCGAGGCCTCGCGGCTGAACGGCAGGCCGGCGTCCTTGAGGCGGGCGGCCTGCAGCGTGATCGCCCGGGCGGCCTGGGTGTTGGCCTCCATGTCGGCGAGCACGAACCCGAGCCCCTGGTGGTCGATGATCCGCTGGCCGAAGGTCTCGCGCTCCTGGGCGTACGCCAGCGCCGCGTCGAGCGCACCCTGGGCCAGGCCCGTGGCGACCGCGGCGATGCCGAGCCGTCCCGAGTCGAGACCGGCCAGCGCGATCTTGAGGCCGTCGCCCTCGGCACCCAGCAGCCGGTCGGCGGAGATGCGCACGTCGTCGAAGTTCATCGCGGTCGTGGTCGAGCCGGTGAGACCCATCTTCTTCTCGGGCGGGTTCGCCGAGAGGCCCGGGGCGTCGGCCGGCACGAGGAAGCAGGAGATCCCGTTGCGGTCGTCCGACGTCCGCGCCATCACCTTGTAGAAGTCGGCGAAGCCGCCGTGGGTCGTCCAGGCCTTGGTGCCCTTGATGACCCACTCGTCGCCGTCGCGCCGCGCGGTCGTCCGCATCGCGGCGGGGTCCGAGCCGGCGTGCGGCTCCGAGAGGCAGTACGCGCCGAGCAGCTCCCCGCCGAGCATGTCCGGCAGCCATCTCTGCTTCTGCTCCTCGGTGCCGCGCGTGACCAGCCCGAAGCACGAGAGCGCGTGCACGGAGACGCCGACGCCGACCGAGGCCCACACCGCACCGATCTCCTCGAGGACCTGGAGGTAGGCCTCGTACGGCAGCCCGCCTCCGCCGTACTCCTCCGGGTAGGGGAGCCCCAGCAGGCCGGTCCGCCCGAGCATCAGGAACACGTCGCGCGGGAACGTCGAGTCGGCCTCGGCGGCGGCCGATCGCGGCGCCAGCTCGTCGGTCGCGATCTGCCGGACGAGCTTCAGGAGCTCGGCAGCCTCCTCGGTCGGGAGCACTCGTCTGGCCGTCACGCTCTGACCTTAGGCTGCCCGGGTGACCGGTTCCGCGATGTACCCCGGCTTCCCCGCACCCTCCGCCAAGGCCGTCGAGCTGTACGACGCGCTGCACGCGTTCATGCAGGACGAGGTGTTCCCCGCGGAGGCCTCGCTCGAGGGCCACTGGACCGGGCCGGGTCTCGAGGACCGCGACCCGCCGCCCGTGCTCGAGGAGCTCAAGTCCAAGGCCAAGCAGCGCGGTCTCTGGAACCTCTTCCTGCCGCACGAGTCGGGGCTCACCCAGCTCGAGTACGCGCCGATGGCCGAGCTCATGGGCTGGTGCCTCGAGCTCGGCCCCGAGGCCACCAACTGCTCGGCGCCGGACACCGGCAACATGGAGCTGATCCACCTCGTCGGGACCGAGCAGCAGAAGAAGGACTGGTTCGAGCCGCTGTCGAAGGGCGAGTTCCGCTCCGCCTTCGCGATGACCGAGCCGGCCGTCGCCAGCTCCGACGCCACCAACATCGAGACGCGGATCGTCCGCGACGGCGACGAGTACGTCGTCAACGGCCGCAAGTGGTGGATCAGCGGCGCGGCCGACCCGCGCTGCCGGGTCCTCGTCGTGATGGGCAAGACCGACCTCGACGCCCCCATCCACCGGCAGCAGTCGATGGTCATCGTCCCGCGGGACACCCCGGGCGTGAGCGTGGTCCGCGACTACCCGGTGTTCGGACGCAACGACCACCACGGTCACTGCCTGATCGAGTTCACCGACGTCCGCGTCCCGCTGACGAACCTGCTGGGCGAGGAGGGCGGCGGCTTCGCCAACGCCCAGGCGCGGCTCGGTCCCGGCCGCATCCACCACGTCATGCGCGCGCTCGGTGCGGGGGAGCGGGCGCTCCAGCTGATGGTCGAGCGGTCGAAGTCCCGGACGGCGTTCGGCAAGACGCTGGCCGAGCAGTCCGCGACGCGCGAGCGGATCGCGGAGAGCCGGGTCGAGCTCGAGGCCGCCCGCGCCCTGTGCCACCGCGCGGCGTACGCCGTCGACAGCGAGGGCAACAAGGCGGCCCGCCACCTCATCGCCGCCGCCAAGGTGATGGTGCCGCGCACCGTGGTCGGCGTGATCGACCGCGCCATCCAGATCCACGGCGCCGCCGGCATCTCCGACGCGACCCCGCTGTCCAAGCTCTACGGCTGGCACCGGGCGATGCGCCTCTTCGACGGTCCGGACGAGGTGCACCTCGCCTCGCTCGGGCGCCACGAGCTGACCCGCGAACCCACCTTCTCCCTGCCTCCGAGGAGCAACCCGTGAGCGACGCCGTCCTCGTCGAGCGCCGCGACGCCGTCCTCGTCGTCACCATCAACCGGCCCGAGGCCAAGAACGCCGTCAACGGCGCGGTGGCGGCTGGCATCGCGGCCGCGCTCGACGAGCTGGACGGCGACGACGACCTGCGGGTCGGCGTCCTGACCGGCGCCGGCGGCGCCTTCTCGGCGGGCATGGACCTCAAGGCGTTCCTGACCGGCGAGGTGCCGATCATCGAGGGCCGCGGCCTCGGCGGCCTGACCGAGAGGCCCCCGGCCAAGCCGCTGATCGCGGCCGTCGAGGGCTGGGCACTCGCCGGCGGGTTCGAGCTGATGCTGGCGTGCGACCTGGTCGTCGCCGCCGAGACGGCGAGGTTCGGCGTCCCGGAGGTCAAGCGCGCCCTGGTCGCGGGGGCGGGCGCCGCGGTGCTCCTGCCGCAGCGGATCCCTCGCACGATCGCGCTCGAGCTGCTGCTGACGGGCGAGCCCATCGGCGCCCAGCGGGCCGCCGACCTCGGGCTCGTCAACCGCCTCACGCCCGAGGGTGGCGCCCTTGACGGTGCCCTCGAGCTGGCCGCCACGATCGCCGCGAACGGCCCCCTGGCGGTCCGCATCACCAAGCAGATCGCGCTCGAGGCGCGGGACTGGGGCGTGGCCGAGGGCTGGGCGAAGCAGGGCGAGCTGATGATGCCGGTGTTCGGATCCGAGGACGCCCAGGAGGGCGCGACGGCGTTCGCCGAGAAGCGCCCGCCGGTCTGGAAGGGCCGCTAGCCCCTCACGCCATGTGCTTCGAGAGCCACGTGGTCACGTCGCCGAGCACCTGGTCCTGCTCGGGCTCGTTGAAGATCTCGTGGAACAGCCCCGGGTAGATCGTCAGGGTCTTGTCGGTCGAGCCGGCCAGCCTGTCGACGAGCCTGCTGCCCTCGGGGTTGGTCAGCGTGTCCCGCTCGCCGTGCATGACCAGCAGCGGCAGCGTGAGTGAGGGCAGCCGGTCCGGGAACGACTGGAGCCGGTTGAGCAGCGCCGCGCCCATGCCGGCCTTGATCTTGTCGTGGTTGTTCAGCGGGTCGGCGACGTAGGCCTCCACGACCTTCGGGTCGCGGGACACGCTCTGGGGGTCGAGGGCGAGGGTGCCGAACGTCGGCACGACCTTGCCGAGCACCTTGGCGACGGCCACCAGCCACGGCGGCTGGTCGTCGCCGGGCAGCACGAGCGGACCCGAGAGCATCAGGGCCGCCAGGTCGGACTGGTGGTCGAGCGCGTAGTCGAGGGCGATCAGGCCGCCCATGCTGTGCCCGAGCAGGTACGTCGGCTTGCCGTCGACCAGCGTGAGCTTGCGCAGCGACTCGAGGTCGGCGGTGTACTCGTCGACGTTCCGCGTGTCGGCGCGGGGTCCGCCCGACCTCCCGTGGCCCCGGTGGTCGGGGACCACCACCCGGAGCCCGAGCGGGGTGAACCGCGCGGCGACGTGCTCGTAGCGGCCGCGGTGCTCGCCGAGCCCGTGGGCCACCAGGAGCAGGCCCGCCGGCTCGCCCTCGGGCTCGTAGACGTCGTACTCGATGGTGGTGCCGCCCACACCGCTGAACGTGCTGGTCGTCCGGGTCATGCCCGGATCCTAGGGCTCAGTCGGGGAACGACTGGAGGGCGACGTCGAGCTGGCGCTCGTCGGCGCCGAGCTCGAGCACGCCGCGACGGGTGGGGGCGTACGACGTGCGGCGGCCACCGAGGACCGCCTCGAGCTCCATCGACGCCACCGAGCAGTTCACCACCTCGTGCCGGTGGCCGCTCGGGTCGGCGTACTCCCAGCCGACCGTGCTCGCCAGCGGGACCGTGGCGGTGACGGTGACCTCGGCTCCCGGCCCGGCCAGCGTGATCCGGGCGCCGTCGGCTCGCACGTCGACCTCGGTCCCGCGCCGGAGCAGTCCGCCCAGGTGGTGCCGGGTGCCGTCGAGGCTCAGCGCGCCGAACGCCTTCCAGGGCAGGAGCACGGGGCCGACCTGGACGCGGCCGAGCACCGCGTCCAGCCAGCCGGCGCCGTCGTCCCCGAGCCCGCAGACGCGCAGCCACACCCAGCGGGCCGCGTGCTGCGACCCCCAGTTGTGCCCGACCATCCCGGTCCAGCCGGTGAGGTCCACGCCCGTGCCGTCGATGCTGAGCGAGCCGCTCACGTCCAGGTCCGGCGCCGGCGAGGTGGCCTTGGTCTTCGGCAGCGGCGCGCCGTAGAGGTACGACGGGCTCAGGTGCTCGAGCGGCGCGGTGCGGGCGGCGAACGCGAGGTCCCACTCGGCCGACAGCCCGGCGAGGGCGATGGTGCCGCTGGAGCCGTCGGGACCCTGGGCCGCCGGGCCGCAGGTGAGCCGGTCCGTCCCGGGCTCGAGCCGCTGTCCGTCGAGCTTGCCGGCCCGGACCCCGTTCTCGTCGAACCAGGTCACCCAGAGCGCCCCGGTCGGCTCCTCGCCGGCCCGCTTCCTGACGGTGGTGCGGACCCACAGCGCCCGCGGCTCGTCCGGGTGCACCAGGGCGGCATAGACGCTCTCGTAGTGCTCCGCCTTCAGGGGGACGTCGGGGTAGCGGAGCCTCATCCGCCCATCTTGGCGCTCACCGGCGGCGCAGGAGAAGGACCCTCCACGAGCATCGCCACGCCCAGGGCCACGAGCGCGACGGCGTACACCCCGACGGCGACGGGCAGGGCCGGGGTGAACTGCAGCGGGATCATGGCGACCATCCAGACCCCGAGGAACAGCGGCGCACTCCGGCGCCAGCCCGACCACACGCCGGACCGCCGGGTCGCAGCCCCGGCCAGGAGCAGGCCGACGGCGCTCAGCACCGTGCCGACGCCGAAGCACGCGATGACGCCGACAGCGATGGGATCGTCCAGTGCCGCGTCGTACCCGACGACCGACAGCCCGTGGGCGAGCACGTAGACACCGGCCCCCACCACCGCGAGCCGGCCACCGACACGGCCGGACCGCCCGGCTGCCGCTCCGCTGCGCGCGAACGCGACCAGCCCGATGACGAGGAGGACCTGGGTGGCGCCCCAGATGAGGGACGTCGTGACGGCCGTCGACCCCGCCCACGGAAAAGCCAGCTGCTCGTCGGAGACCGTGGACGAGCCTCGGTGGGCCGCGGTGATGAGGGCTCCGTCGCCCTGCACGGCAGCGGCGACGATCGTGAGCAGACCCGGGACGAGTCCGCGGGGGAGGTGCTGCTGCGTGGGGGTCGATGCCGGGCGCATGGTCTCGGTGGTCATGCGGGCGACGCTAGGAAGAAGGGCGCCGGGTGCACAGGAGTGGAACCACTCAACCCGCACTACGGTTCCGGTATGCAGGACCCAC
Organism: uncultured Actinomycetota bacterium; assembly: GCA_963815335.1. GTDB lineage: Bacteria > Actinomycetota > Actinomycetes > Propionibacteriales > Nocardioidaceae > Nocardioides. The sequence goes on along the minus strand of CAWFGL010000006.1, from coordinate 256,885 downwards.
TCGGGGCCCGGCTCGACCTGGCTCGGGAGCTGTACGCCGCCGGCGCCGTCGCCGACGCGGTGGGCGTCTGCGTCGGCGTCGTCGAGGCCTGCGACGAGGGCACCGACCCGTCGGTCGTGGCGTCGGCCGCGACCCTGGTCCGGCGTCCCGTCGACCCGCTGCTACGAGCGCGCGTCCACGCCCTGGCCGGCGAGGCCCTCGGACTGCTGGTGCGCACCGGACGGGACGAGGAGCTGGTGTCCCGCGTATCCGCCCAGGTCGAGGCGACGCGGGACGTCTTCCGCGACGAGCAGCCGCTCGAGATCGCGGTCGGGGACGACGCGGAGGCCGAGTTCGTCAGGATCCAGGCGCGGGTCGCCGCTCTCCAGGATCCCCTCCGCGCCGCCGAGCGGCTGGAGCTGGCCCGCCGGGCGCTGTCGCTCGGGGTGGCGGTCGGCGACCGGGAGATGCAGGCGTGGGGCCGGCTGTGGTCGATGGACGTCCACGCCGCGCTGTGCCGACGGGCGGAGCTGGTGGGCGAGCTCGCGGCGCTGACGGTGCTCGCGGAGCAGCTCGGTCCGGCCTGGCAGTCGCGGGTCCTGCTGGTGCGGGCGTCGCAGGCGCTGCTGGACGGCAGGTTCGAGGACGCCACGCGCCTGGCGGACGAGGCTGCGGGAGTCGGCGGGGAGCACAGTGACGCCGCGTTCCTCCGGTTGCCGTTCGCCTTCGAGGCAGCGCGCCACCTGGGCACCGGGGCGTCGCTGCTCACCGAGGTGCGCCAGCAGGTCGAGCACCTCCCGTTCGTGGCGCGCACCTGGCTGTGCGTGGCGCTCAGGTGCGCCGGTCTCCGTGCCGAGGCCGCCGACGAGTGGCGGGCGCTGGCCTCCCGCGTGACCGGGGTCCCGGTCGAGGCGCCCGAGTTCCTGATGGCGCTGAGCGACTCCGCGGACGTCTGTCTCTGGCTGGGCGACGACGCGGCGGCCGCCGCTCTGTACGACGCGTTGCTCCCCTTCGCGCGGCAGCACGTCGTCGCGCACGCGGTGGCGCCGTACCAGGGTCCGGTCGGACTCGTCCTCGGCCGCCTGGCGCGGGCGCTCGGCGACCCGTCCGGGGCCAGGTCGCACCTGCTCGAGACCCTCTCCCAGGTCGAGGCGATCCACGCGCTCCCGGCCAAGGCCTACGTCCTCGCCGAGCTGGCAGCCGTCGCCCCCGTCCGGTCGCGGGCCCGCCGCGAGCACGCCGCCGCCGCGCTCGAGCTCGCCGAGCGGCTGGGCATGGCCCCGTTGGTCGACGAGCTGCTCGAGCAGCTCGGCGCCGGCGACCATGACCCGGAGCTCACGCCGCGCGAGGCCGAGGTCGCGTCGCTCGTGGCGAACGGCCTGAGCAACGCCGCGATCGCGCGGCGGCTCACCCTGTCCGAGCGAACGGTGGAGAACCACGTCAGCCGGATCCTGACGAAGCTCGACCTGACGTCGCGGACCGCGCTCGCCGTCTGGCACGAGCGCCGTCGTACCCAGCCGCCCGAGTAGGCCCCGTGGGACTCGAACCCACAACCAAGAGATTAAAAGTCTCCTGCTCTGCCAATTGAGCTAGGGGCCCGTGGAGCGCCGTCAGTCTAGTGACGGTCACGGAGCCCGAAGGACGCCGGACGTGCGCGAGTCCCCGACCCCTGGCACCCCCGGGCTGGTGTCAGGAATCAGGGACTCACGTTCGGGAAGCCGACCCCTCTTTCTTGTTGGCTACCCGAGCCCGGGGACCCTGACCCCTCGGGGTCCCCGGACTGGCTCTTAGTGGTGGTGGCGCCGCTTCGTGGACCTGGCCTCGTAGGCGCCGAGGTCGGCGCCGCGCTTGCCGTCGCCGTTGCCGTCGACACCGATGCGGCGGCCGCGCAGGTCCTTCTTGAAGCGGGCCCTGACCACCTTGTCGACCGCCGGGCTGCTGGCCTTGAGGGCCAGCCGCGCGTTGCGGAACCTCGGGTTGACGATGCGGTCGCCGGGCAGGAGGGTGACGCTCCACATGGAGCCCCTCCAGTAGATGTTGTTGCCGCCGGCCCGCTCGCCGTCGATGTTGCCGATGGTGCCGGCCACGTCGAAGATGTTGTTGTACATGGCGAACAGGTCCTTGGTGCAGCCGGCGTAGCAGATGAAGCCGCGGGACTCGCTGCCCGTGAGCTTCACCGTGTTGTTGAAGGCCACGGTGCCGCGCACCGGACCGAAGTAGTCGTTGCCGCCGCGGGTGATCAGGAACTCCGAGTCCTTGAGCCGGCTGGTCGCGACGTTGTAGGCGTAGGTCGTGTTCGCCGAGCGGTTGTTGCCGAGCTCGGTGAAGGTGCGGTTGTTCCGGCCGACGTTGTGGTGGACCACGGTGCCGATGCCGCCGTAGATCTCGACCGCGGAGCCGTCGGTGCCGAAGTCGGCGGACGGCGCCCAGTTGTCGGTGATCTTGTTGAACGCGACCTCGGTGGCGTCGCCGACCACGACCACGCCGACGGCGCCGTAGTCGTCGAACTCACCGGGGGTGTTCGGCGCCATCCGGTCGTTGTGGTGCAGGTAGTTCCGCACGACCCGGTTGCGCAGCGAGCCGGCGTCGATCTCGATGCCGTGCATGTTCTTGGTGGCCTCGACCTTGGTGATCACGTTCTCGGTCCCGCGGCTCCAGATGCCGGTGCGGCAGCCGCTGACGAACAGGTCGGAGACGGTGACGTACGAGGCGCCGACCATCACGCAGAAGTCGTCGACGTTGTTCGTGAGCCGCGGCTTCGGGGCGCTCGTGGCGCCGTAGGCACCGAGCGTGATCCGCTTGGCGGCGGAGCCGCTCTTCCAGATGCCGACCTTGCCCTGGTACGAGCCGCCGCGCTTGAACAGCACGCGGTCGCCGGGCTGCAGCGGCAGCTGCTCGACCTTCCACGGCGAGCGCAGCGGCGAGGAGGCACTGGTGCCGGAGGCGTTGTCGTTGCCGTCCGGGGCGAAGTAGTAGGTCGTCGGGCCGGCGGCGGCGTCGGCGGACGAGACCGTCGCGAGCGGCAGGACCGCGGCCGTGGTGCCGGCCACGAGGGCGGCGCCGGCCAGGCGACGTAGCGTGCTGCGCGGGCGGGGGAATGGGGTCGTGGACATGGGGGGCCATCCAGTGGGGGGTCTTGGGAGACGGCCTGACGGGGGACCGGGCCGTATCCCTGGTGGGGTGCGCCAGCCGGGGGAGCTGACATCCACCAGGGTGGCTGCCGGGTAACGGGGTGTGAACGGGCTTCGTTGCTTGTCGTTCGATGTCGGCGCACCTAGTCATTCCGGGCTAGTACGAACGGCCCATCGATCTGTGACTCGAGTGGTCTGGTGTGACGTCAGAGGCGTCTCGCCGCACCCGGGTGGTCTAGACATGAACCACGCGCGAGACACCCGAGATCCACGAAGGAGTAACAAGCGACGGCCTGCGGACCGGCCGGAGCGCCTGGGGGCGGCGGGGCCCGACGACCGCTCCCGGCCGACGTCACGGGTCCGTCATCGACCCGTCGCCGAACTGTCACGCCGAAGTCCGAAATCGGGGGCTCCGGCGGGTTTGCCCTGGGGAATCTGTTGGTACTGTCAGCCCTGCAAGACGTGCAAAGTTCCAGCTGGTCTGACGCCAACGGAGTTTGTGATCCATAGGCGTTTCTGCTTCGTGGGCAGCCACTCACGGGTCGGAGCGTTGTGTCACCGCATCTCTTGCGGGGTTGTCGAAGTGACGGCCTCACGCCCCGACTAAGGAGTAACAGAGCAATGGCTCAGGGCACCGTGAAGTGGTTCAACGCCGAGAAGGGTTTCGGCTTCATCGCGCAGGAGGACGGCGGCGACGACGTCTTCGTGCACTACTCGGCGATTCAGTCGCAGGGCTACAAGTCCCTCGACGAGAACCAGAAGGTCGAGTTCGACGTGACGCAGGGTCCCAAGGGCCCCCAGGCGGAGAACGTTCGGGCTCTCTGACTCATCCGAGTCTCAGCGCGAGGCCTCACCCGCACGGGTGGGGCCTCGCGTGCTGTCCGGGTGGTGTGTGACCAGGGACCTATGACCCGTTTTGATTAGAGCCGCGGGGGTGTGCCGCGGTCTACGCTGGTTACCGCGGGGTCGACGGCTCCGTATACGGTCGATGTCACTCGGGTGCGGAAAGGCGGTGATCGGGGATGCACGACCAGTTCGACGTGACCCTCGAGGACGCCGACCTTCTCGGCGAGGTCGAGCTGACCACGAACCTCATCATCGCGGCCAGTGAGACCGACGAGCACCTCACGCTCGCCGAGATCGACGCCATCCTCGGCGTCGCCCCCCGCTGACGCCGGCCCCCTCGCCCCCGAGTCGGGCACCTGTTGTCGCGCGCCCTTGACTTAGTACCCTAGGGGGGTAGGGTAGATGCCATGACGGACGGCAACGCGCACGCCCACCACGGCTACCTGCACCGCAAGGACGACGTCCTGGCCCGGCTGAAGCGCATCGAGGGTCAGGCCCGCGGGCTGCAGCGGATGGTCGACGAGGAGCAGTACTGCATCGACATCCTCACCCAGGTCTCGGCGATGACGAAGGCGCTCCAGGCGGTCTCCATCAGCCTGCTCGAGGACCACATCAACCACTGCGTCGTCGACGCGGCCAAGACCGGCGACGCCGAGGGGCGCGCGAAGGTCACCGAGGCCGTCGACGCGATCGCCCGCCTGGTGCGGGCCTGACCTGATCGACGAGGAGCCACGCATGAGCGAGAACAGCACCTGGACCGTCACCGGCATGACCTGCGGCCACTGCGTCGCCTCGGTCACCGAGGAGGTGTCCGCGATCCCCGGCGTCCAGGACGTGCAGGTCGACCTGCCGACCGGCGCGGTCGTCGTCACGAGCGAGGCTCCACTCGACCCCGCGGCCGTCGCCGCGGCGGTGGAGGAAGCCGGCTACGCCCTGGCCTGACGATGACCGAGACCACGGCACCCGTGCGCGCCGCCGCGTTCGTCGCGGCGCTCGCCGTCGTCCTGGTCGGCGCCCTGGGCGTCGGCCGGCTCGTCGGACCGCTCGACGTCGAGGCGTCGACGGGCCAGTCGATGGAGCACTCCTCGGAGGACGCCGAGGAGAGCCACGGCCTCGGCTACCACCTGGAGCTGCCGCAGATCCGCTTCACCGCGGGGCAGCAGCCGTTGTCGTTCACGATCGTGGGCGAGGACGGGCCGCTGACGGCGTACGACGAGCGCCACGAGCGCGACCTGCACCTCATCGTCGTCCGGCGGGACCTGACCGGCTTCCAGCACGTGCACCCGACGCTCGACCCCGGCACGGGGGAGTGGACGACCGACGTGGCCCTGGACCCCGGCAGCTGGCGCGTCATCGCCGACTTCGTGCCGGCCGGTGGAGAGCAGCGGGTGCTCGCCGGCGACGTCGTCGTCGAGGGCGCCGCCACCGTCCAGCCTCTCGGCGAGGACGTGCTCGGCGTCTCGGTCGACGGGTACGACGTCACGCTCGGTGTCAACGCCCGGGCCGGCGCCGAGACCCGGGCCGTCGTGACGGTGATGAAGGGCGGGCACGAGGTCACCGACCTCGGCCAGTACCTCGGCGAGCTCGGCCACATGGTCGTGCTCCGCGACGGCGACCTCGAGTACGTGCACGCGCACCCGGTCGAGACCCCGGGCGCCGGCCCGGTCGTCCCGTTCGACGTCACCTTCCCCACCGGGGGCCGCTACCGGCTCTTCGTCGAGTTCGAGCACGCCGGCGCCGTCCACACCGCGGTCTTCACGGTCGGGGTCGACGCCGGCGAGGAGTCCGGCCACGAGTCGGGCGAGGAGGACGGTCATGGCCACTGAGGTCGAGCTCGACATCTCCGGCATGACCTGCGCGTCCTGCGCCAACCGGATCGAGCGCAAGCTCAACAAGCTGGACGGCGTCACGGCCAGCGTCAACTACGCGACCGAGAAGGCGCGCGTGGAGTACGCCGAGCCGGTCACGACCGACGACCTGCTGGCGACGGTCTCCGCGGCCGGGTACGCCGCCGCGCTGCCCGACACCGAGAAGGGGTCGCCGGACGGCCCCGAGGACCCCGAGCTCGACGCGCTCCGCCAGCGGCTCCTCGTCTCGGCGGTGCTCACCGTCCCGGTGGTCCTGATGGGGATGGCGCCCGCCTTCCAGGTCGACGGCTGGCAGTGGCTCTCGCTGACCCTCGCGTCACCCGTCGTGGTCTGGGGCGCGTGGCCGTTCCACCGCGCCGCCTGGACCAACCTGCGCCACGCCGCGACCACCATGGACACGCTCGTCTCGGTCGGCGTGCTCGCGGCCTACGGCTGGTCCCTGGTCGCCCTGCTGGCGGGCAGCGCCGGCGAGATCGGCATGACCCACCCGTTCGAGCTCTCCGTCGAGCGCGGTGACGGACTGGGCTCGATCTACCTCGAGGCCGCCACCGGGGTGACGACGTTCCTGCTGGCCGGGCGCTGGTTCGAGCGCCGGTCGAAGCGGCAGGCCGGTGCGGCGCTCCGCGCGCTCATGGACCTCGGCGCGAAGGACGTCGCCGTGCTCCGGGACGGCGTCGAGAGCCGCGTGCCCGTCGACGGGCTCGTCGTCGGCGACCTGTTCGTCGTCCGGCCGGGCGAGCGGATCGCCACCGACGGTGTCGTCGAGGAAGGCAGCTCCGCTGTCGACGCGTCGATGCTGACCGGCGAGTCGGTCCCGGTCGAGGTCGGGCCGGGCGACGCGGTCACCGGCGCGACGGTCAACGCCGGCGGCCGGATCGTGGTGCGCGCCACCCGGGTCGGTCGGGACACCCGGCTGGCGCAGATGGCCCGGCTCGTCGAGGAGGCCCAGCACGGCAAGACCCAGGCGCAGCGGCTCGCCGACCGCGTGTCCGGTGTGTTCGTCCCCGTCGTGATCTCGCTGGCCGCCGCCGCCCTGGGCTTCTGGCTCGGCGCGCAGGTCGGGACGGCCTTCGCGTTCAGCACGGCCGTGGCCGTGCTGATCATCGCCTGCCCGTGCGCGCTCGGCCTGGCCACGCCGACCGCCCTGCTGGTCGGCACAGGACGCGGGGCCCAGCTCGGGATCCTCATCCGCGGGCCCGAGGTGCTCGAGTCCACCCGTCGCGTCGACACGGTCGTCCTCGACAAGACCGGGACCGTCACGACCGGGCGGATGGCCCTGGTCGAGGTCGTGGCCGCCGACGGCGAGGACGCCGACGAGGTACGACGCCTCGCCGCCGCGGTCTCGGCCGGGTCGCTGCACCCCGTCGCGGTCGCGGTCGCCGGGGACGTCCGGGTCCCCGTCGAGGGCTTCCGCAGCCACGACGGGCTCGGCACCAGCGGGCGGGTCGAGGGCCGCGACGTCGTGGTCGGCCGCGCGGCCCTGCTGGCGGAGCGCGGGATGACGGTGCCGGCCGGGCTCGACGCGGGCGCCCGCACGTCCGTGCTCGTGGGCTGGGACGGCCGCGCGCGGGGGCTCCTGGTCGTCGCGGACACCGTCAAGCCGACCTCTGCCGAGGCGGTCGACCGGCTGCGCGCGCTCGGACTCGAACCGGTCCTGCTGACCGGTGACAACGAGGCCGTCGCGCGCGCGGTGGCCGACGAGGTCGGCATCGAGCGGGTCGTCGCCGGTGTGCTGCCCGAGGACAAGGTGGCCGAGGTGGTGCGGCTCCAGGGCGAGGGCCGGGTCGTCGCGATGGTCGGGGACGGCGTCAACGACGCGGCGGCGCTGGCGCAGGCCGACCTCGGCATCGCGCTGGGCACCGGGACCGACGCCGCGATCGCCGCGGCCGACCTGACGCTGGTCAGCGGGGACCTGCGGGTCGCGGCGGACGCCGTCCGGCTCTCGCGGCGCACGCTGGGCGTCATCAAGGGCAACCTGGTGTGGGCCTTCGGCTACAACGTGGCCGCGCTGCCGCTCGCGATGGCGGGCCTGCTCAACCCGATGATCGCCGGGGCGGCGATGGCGCTGTCGTCGGTGTTCGTGGTGAGCAACAGCCTCCGCCTGAGGTCGTTCCGGTAGGTCACCTGTTGCATACATCGATGAGTGTCGATATGTTATCCATCGACAGTCATCGATATAAGGATCCAGCCATGTCGCTCACCACCACCACCACGACCACCTCCGCGCCCCTCGTCGTCGTCGGCGCCGGGCCCCATCGGGCTCGCCGCCGCCGCGCACGCCGTGTCGCGCAGCCTCCCGACGATCGTCCTCGAGGCCGGCCCCACCGTGGGCTCGTCGGTCCTCGAGTGGGGCCACGTCCGGCTGTTCTCGGCCTGGCGCGAGCTCGTCGACCCGGCCGCGGAGGAGCTCCTGCTGCGGGCCGGGCTGGGTTGGACCCGGCCGGACCCCGACGCCTATCCCACGGGACGGGAGTGGGTCGACCTCTACCTCGCTCCGCTGGCGGAGGCCCTGGCCGGCACCGGCCTCGTGGAGGTCCGCCTCGGGCACCGGGTGGTGGGGGTGGCCAAGCAGGGTCGTGACCTGCTGGTCGACTCCGGCCGCGACGAGGCCGCGTTCAGCGTCCTCGTCGAGACGGGCTCGGGCACCGACCGGCTGACGGCGAGCGCCGTCGTCGACGCCTCGGGGACGTGGACCGGTCCGAACCCGCTCGGCGCGGACGGACTGCCGGCCATCGGCGAGCACGAGGCCGCCGACCGGATCACCTACGGCATCCCGGACGTCACCGACCCCGCCGTGCGCGGCCGGTACGCCGGCAAGCGCGTCGTCGTCGCGGGCCGTGGTGCCTCCGCGCAGAACACCCTGGTGGGCCTGGTGGGCCTGGCCGCCGAGGAGCCCGGCACCGAGATCGTCTGGGTACTGCGCCGACCGGGCACCGACGACGCGTTCGGTGGCGGGGACGACGACGAGCTCGAGGCGCGTGGCGCGCTCGGCAAGCGGGCCGAGCAGGCCGTGGCCGCGGGCCCCGTCGAGGTGGTCACCGCCTTCCGCACGTCCCAGGTGACTGCCGGTCCCGACGGACGGCTGACCCTGACCAGCACCGACGGCCGCCGCGTCGAGGGGGTCGACGAGGTCGTCGTGGTCACGGGCTTCCGCCCCGACCTCACCTGGCTCACCGAGGTCCGGCTCGACCTCGACCCCGTCCTCTCCTCACCCCGGACGCTGGCGCCGCTCATCGACCCGAACGTCCACTCCTGCGGCACCGTCTACCCGCACGGCGCGGCCGAGCTCGCCCAGCCCGAGCAGGGCCTGTACCTCGCCGGGATGAAGTCCTACGGCCGGGCGCCGTCGTTCCTGGCGATGACGGGTTTCGAGCAGACGCGCAGCATCGTCGCGGCCATCGCCGGCGACCACGAGGCGGCGGCCCGGGTGGAGCTGGTGCTGCCGGAGTCCGGTGTCTGCGGCGGGTCCGGCGTCTTCGACGGGCAGCCCACCGAGTCCACCGGCGGCGCCTGCTGCGTCCCGGACTCACCCGAGCTGGTCACCATCGGGTCCCCCCGCGCCACCTGCGGATGACCACGGCCGCGGCGCCGGCCGCCCACGTCCAGGTCGCACCCCTGGACCCGGAGCGGCTGCGCCGTGTCGTCGTCGTGCTCTCGGTCACCGAGATCGTGTCCTGGGGCGTCGTGTTCTACGCGTTCACCGTGCTGGCGCCGTCCATCGAGGACGCCGAGGGCTGGCCGCTGACCCGTCTCATGGCGGTGTTCACGATGTCCCAGGTCGTGGCGGCCGCGGCCGGGCTGTGGGTGGGTCGCCGGCTCGACCGGGTCGGGCCGCGGGCCGTGATGACCGGCGGCTCGGTGCTCGGCGTCGTGGCGGTGGTCGGCATCGCGCTGGCTCCGCGCTTCGAGGTGTACGTCGCCGCGTGGGTGGTCGCCGGGCTGGCCATGTCGGCGACGCTCTACGCCCCGGCGTTCACCGTCCTGACGCACTGGGCCGGGGCGTCGCGCGTGCGCGCGCTGACGACCGTGACCCTGGTGGCCGGCTTCGCGTCCACGGTGTTCGCCCCGCTCGCGGCCGTGCTGGAGTCGGCCGGGAGCTGGCGGAGCGCGTACCTCGTCCTCGCGGTCCCGCTCGCGACGACCGTCGCCCTGCACTGGTGGGGGCTCCGTGACCCGTGGGTCTCCGAGGACCTGCCGGTGACGCCCGCCGGACCCGGCGCGCACCTGACCGCGGGGCCGAGCGGACCCCGGCGGTCCGAGCTCGCGCTCGTCGTCGCGGCCTTCACGGTGGCGGGGTTCTGCGTGTACGCCGTCGTGATCAACCTCGTCCCCCTCCTGCGCGAGGGTGGGCTGAGCACCGTCGAAGCGGCGGTGGCCCTCGGGGTCGGCGGGGCCGGCCAGGTCGCCGGACGGTTGCTCTACGCGCCGTTCCTCGACCGCGTCCCGGTCCGCCCCCGCACCGTGGCGGTGCTCGCCGCCGCCAGCGTCACGACCCTCGGCGTCGCGTTCACGTCGCGCTGGGTGCTGGCGGCCCTGGCCGCGTCGTTCGCGGCGGGACTCGCGCGGGGGATCTTCACGCTGATCCAGGCGACCGCGGTGTCGGACCGGTGGGGGACCCGCAACTTCGGCGCGCGGACCGCGGTGCTGACCGGCAGCGTCATGGCCGCCGCGGCCTTCGCGCCGTGGCTCGGGTCGCTGCTGGCCGTGGCGGTCGACGGGTACGCCGGGGCCTTCGTCCTCCTCGCCGTGGCCGGCGCCCTCGCCGCGGCCGCGGTCGGTGCCCTGCCGTCCTCAGCAGGTCGCGAACAGGACCGGTCCGGAGGACAGGTCTGACAGCACGGAGGCTCCCTCGACCGGCGCCAGCTCCATCGTCACCACGGTGCCGTCGGCCTTGACCTCGCCGAGCGTGAACCGGTCGGCGAAGTCGCCGCCCTGCCCGGGCGCCGCCCCGGACGCGAGCTCGGCCCGGCTGTCCGCGTTGGCCCTGGCCTGGTCCTCGGACTCGAACGACATCGCGGCCAGGACGTCGCCGTCGGGCCGGGCCGCCAGCGCGAAGCCGGTGAGCGGGCTGATGTCCCCGGCCGCGGCGACGAGGTCGGCCGCGGTCTGCTGGTCGACCTCGTCGGCCTGCGCCATGGCCAGGCCGCGGCAGGCCTGCTCGGAGTCGAGGAGCACCGCGGAGAGCGGCGTGCCGGCCGCGACCGCGACGTCCGCCACCTCCTCGCCGCCCTGCTCGTCGCCCACGGCGCCGACCGCACGCTCCAGGTAGGCGTCGTCGTCGCTCGCCAGGACGAGGTGCCGATCGCGGTCGACGGCCCAGTGGGAGTACTGCGGCGAGATCGAGCCGCCCTCGGCGATGCCGGCGACGAGCTCGTCGCCGCCGACCCAGACCCCGGTCTCGTCGTCCGGCCGCGCGTAGCCCAGGTCGTCGAGCGTGTCCTCGAAGTCGTCGAACGAGAACTCGTGCGGGACGCCGAGCGACAGGACCGAGCCGCCGGGTGACTGGCTGAGCAGCTCCCACGACACGGTGGCCGGGGAGATCCCGAACCGGTCCTGGAGGACCTCGACGGACTCGGCCATCGCCGTCGTCGACGTGAGGTCGGCGTCGTACCCCTCGTCGAGGAAGTCGGAGACCTCCGGGCCCGTCGAGCCGTCGTCCACGGAGGAGTCCAGCTCCTCGCGCACGGCGGCCCAGTCGGTCCAGCTGAACCGCTCGCTGTCGGCGGGCGCCCAGGCCAGGGCCCGCTGGAGCTCGGTGCGGGTCGCGTCCCGGTAGGCGCGGTAGCCGACGACACCGGCGACCGCCAGCAGGACGACGACGAGACCGATCCCGGCCCAGCGGGTGAGGCGACGCCTCAGCACTGGACCCACGGTGTGAGACTACCGAGCATGGTGGCGCGCGACGTCCTGTCCGCCGGGGTCGTGGTGTTCGGCCCCGACCGCACCGTGCTGCTGGTCCACCGCCCCAAGTACGACGACTGGTCGTTCCCCAAGGGCAAGCTGGATCCGGGGGAGCGGGCCGCCGCGGCCGCCGTCCGCGAGGTCCTCGAGGAGACCGGCGTCGACGTCCGGCTGGGGCCGCCGCTGGAGAGCCAGCGCTACCCGATCCGGGGCGGCATGAAGACCGTCTTCTACTGGACCGGCCGGCCGGCCGGCGACCACGACGTCAGCACCTACGAGGCCAACGCCGAGATCGACGACGTGCGCTGGGTGCGGATCGCGGATGCCGCGGACGTGCTGTCGTACGAGCACGACGTCGAGACGCTCGACGAGGCGGTCCGGATCCGGAAGCGGACGAAGACCCTGGTCGTCCTGCGGCACGCGGTGGCCCGGTCCAGGAAGTCGTGGTCCAAGGACGACCGGGTCCGGCCGTTGGTGGTCGCCGGTCACCGGCAGGCCGAACGGCTGGCACCGGTGCTCGCGGCGTACGGCGTCTCGCGGCTCGTGAGCTCGGGCAGCACCCGCTGCGTGCAGAGCCTCGAGCCCTACGCCGGGTCCGTCGACGCCAAGCTCGAGGTCGACGACTCCCTCAGCGAGGAGGACGCGACGCCGAAGCGGGTGCGGCGCGCGGTGGGCGAGATCGTGGACCGGCTCGAGGAGACCCCGAAGGACTCCGGAGGCACCGTCGTGTGCACCCACCGGCCGGTGCTGCCGATGGTGTTCGACGTCCTCGGGATCGAGGATCCGCGCCTGGAGAAGGGCGAGCTGCTGGTCGTCCACCTGAGACGCGGGCGCGTGGTCGCGACGGAGCGGCACCAGGGGGGTTGACCCCCCGCGTGAGCGCGGTCACGGAGGTCTCGGAGATGGCCTGCCGTCGTTCACCCTGCGTTCACCGGTGACCCCGGAACCGGACACTTGCGCTCCCTACCTTCCGAGTCATGAAGAGAATGACTATGCGCCGGGCCGTGGTGCCCGGAATCGCCGTGTTCGCGCTCGCCCTCACGGGCTGTGGAGCCGGCAACGAGACCCCCGCCGCCGGTGACGAGGGCGACGGCGCCGAGCCGAGCAGCCTCTCCGGCGAGCTCAACGGCGGCGGCGCCACCTCGCAGGAGAAGGCGGAGAACGCCTGGCGGACCGGCTTCCAGACCGCCAACCCCGACGTCACGGTGAACTACGACCCGATCGGCTCGGGCGACGGCCGCAAGGGCTTCATCAGCAAGGCCTACGCCTTCGCGGGCACCGACTCGGCGCTCAACGACGACGAGGGCGAGCTCACCGCCGCCGGCGAGCGCTGCGGCGGCGGCAACGTCATCCAGGTGCCGGCGTACGTCAGCCCGATCGCGGTCATGTTCAACCTCGGCGAGGACATCACCGGCCTCAACCTCTCCGGCGAGGTCATCGCCAACATCTTCAACGGCACCATCACGAAGTGGGACGACGAGGCCATCGCCTCGCTCAACGAGGGCGTCGAGCTCCCGGCCACCGACATCGCCCCGGTGCACCGCCAGGACGACTCGGGCACGACCGAGAACTTCACCAAGTACCTCGAGGCGGCCGGCAACGGGGCCTGGACGTACGAGCCGGACGGCATCTGGCCGGACGCGCTGTCCGGTGAGGCCGCCGACGGCACCTCCGGTGTGGTCGGCGTCGTCTCCGGCGGCGAGGGCACCATCGGCTACGCCGACGCCAGCGCCGTGGGCGACCTCGGTGTCGTCTCGGTCCAGGTCGGCGAGGAGTTCAACCCGCCGTCGGCCGAGGGTGCCGCCAAGGTCGTCGCGATCTCGCCGGCCGCCGAGGGCGTGCCCGAGACCGACATGGCCGTGGACCTGGCCCGGGACACCACCGAGTCGGGCACCTACCCGGTGATCCTGCTGTCGTACCTCATCGCCTGCGAGACCTACGCGGACGAGGCCGAGGCCGAGCTCGTGAAGGCGTACCTCACCTACGCGATCTCCGCCGAGGGCCAGGAGGCCGCGAACGCCGAGGCCGGGTCGGCCCCGCTCGACTCGGCCCTGCAGGACCAGGCGCTCGGCCTCATCGAGGGCATCAGCGCCGGGTGAACAGCGAGAACGACGAGTCGTACGGCGGCCCCTCCTCGGGCCGCCGTACGGCTGTCCTCGAACCAGAGGCCCGCCCGCCCCGCGCGGTGGGTGACCGCGTCTTCGCCGGCATCTCCCTCGGTGCCGGCGTCAGCATCCTGGTCGCCCTCGGCGGCGTCTTCCTGTTCCTGTTCATCCAGGGGTACGGCGCGCTGTCGGTCGACCCGGAGGTCTTCCAGGGATCCGGTGCGACCGACTTCGCCGGGTACGTCCTGCCGCTGATCTACGGCACCGCGATGGCCGCCGTCCTGGCGCTCCTCATCGCCACGCCGTTCGCGATCGGCATCGCGCTGTTCATCTCGCACTACGCCCCGAAGCGGCTGGCGGCGCCGATCGGCTACGTCATGGACCTGCTCGCGGCGGTGCCCTCGGTCGTGTTCGGCCTCTGGGGCGGGCGCTACCTCGCGGAGTACCTCCAGCCGGCCATCCGGTGGCTCGCCGACAACCTCGCGTTCCTGCCGTTCTTCTCCGACGAGCAGGTCTCCCAGTCCGGCCGCACCATGCTCACCGCGGGCATCGTGCTCGCCGTGATGGTGCTGCCGATCTCCGCCGCGATCATGCGCGAGGTCTTCAGCCGGACACCGCGGCTGCACGAGGAGGCCGCGCTGGCCCTCGGGGCGACGCGCTGGGAGATGATCCGCTACGCGGTCTTCCCCTACTCCCGCTCCGGTGTCGTCTCCGCGATCATGCTCGGCCTGGGCCGCGCGCTCGGCGAGACGATGGCGGTCGCGATGGTCCTGTCGTCCGGCTTCGTGATCACGCTCAACGTGATCGGCTCGGAGAGCCCGCGCACCATCGCGGCGAACATCGCGGTCAACTACAAGGAGAGCGGCCCGGCCCAGCAGTCGGTGCTGATCGCGACCGGCCTGGTGCTGTTCGCGTTCACGTTCGCCGTGAACTTCCTGGCCCGGTACATCGCCGGCCGCAGCGAGCGGAGGCTGGCCCGATGACGCTGCTCGACCAGCCGCCGGCCGAGGCGCCGTACGTCGCCACGGTGCCGCTCGTCCAGCCGCAGCTGCCGCGCTGGGCGCCGGCGCTGCTCGGCGTGATCACCGTCGGCATCGGCGCCCTCGGCTGGCTGTTCGGCCTGGGCCTCGCCTCGGCCGTCCTGGTCGCCTTCGCGCTGTTCCTCGTCGTGCTGCCGCTCTGGTCGGCCGCGGTCGAGGGGCGACGGGCGGCCACCGACCGGCTCGTGACGACGCTGGTGTGGTCGGCCTTCGCGGTGGCGATGATCCCGCTGGTCTGGCTGCTGTACGTCGTCCTCGACAACGGGCTGTCCACGGTGAACATGGACTTCCTGACCTTCCAGATGCGCAACGTGCTCGGCGACGCGCAGGGCGGTCTCTACCACGCGCTGATCGGCACCCTGCTCGTCACGCTCGCCGCGACGGTGATCTCGGTGCCGCTCGGCATCTTCTGCGCGATCTACCTGGTCGAGTACGGCAAGAAGAACCGGCTCGCGCGCGTCGTCACGTTCCTCGTGGACGTGATGACGGGCATCCCGTCGATCGTGGCGGGCCTGTTCGCGCTGGCGCTGTTCGTGCTGATCTTCGACCCGGCGTACCGCTCCGGCTTCGCCGGCTCGGTCGCGCTGTCGCTGCTGATGATCCCGACGGTCGTCCGGTCCACCGAGGAGATGCTGCGGCTGGTGCCGGAGGACCTCCGCGAGGCGGCGTACGCCCTCGGCGTGCCGAAGTGGCGGACCATCGTGAAGGTGGTGCTGCCGACGGCGTTCGGCGGCATCGTCACCGGCGTGGTGCTCGCGATCTCGCGCGTCATCGGCGAGACCGCCCCGCTGCTGGTCGTGGCCGGCTTCACCGACTCCGTCAACACCAACCTGATGGACGGCCGGATGATGACCCTGCCGGTCTTCATCTTCACCCAGTACGCCCAGTCGACCGACAAGGGCTACTCGTACGCGTGGGGTGGCGCGCTCGTCCTGATCGCCATCGTGATGCTGCTCAACCTCGTGGCACGCATCATCGGCGCCGTCTTCGCACCCAAGAAGGGCTGATCCATGGCCAAGAGCATCGACGTCTCTGACCTGAACATCTACTACGGCGACTTCCTCGCCGTCGAAGGTGTGAACATGAGCATCCGGGCGCGGCAGGTCACCGCGTTCATCGGCCCGTCCGGGTGCGGCAAGACGACGTTCCTGCGCTCCCTGAACCGGATGCACGAGGTGATCCCCGGTGCCCGCGTCGAGGGCAAGGTCGTCGTCGACGGGCAGTCGCTCTACGACACCGCGGTCGACCCGGTCGCCGTCCGCCGCCAGATCGGCATGGTCTTCCAGCGGCCGAACCCGTTCCCGACGATGTCGATCTACGACAACGTGCTCGCGGGCAACAAGCTGAACTCGAAGCGGATGCCGAAGTCCGAGGCCGACGCGATCGTCGAGAAGTCGCTGCGCGGCGCCAACCTCTGGACCGAGGTGAAGGACCGGCTGGGCAAGCCCGGCATGGGCCTGTCCGGCGGCCAGCAGCAGCGGCTCTGCATCGCCCGCGCGATCGCGGTCGAGCCGCAGATCCTGCTGATGGACGAGCCCTGCTCCGCGCTGGACCCGATCTCCACGTCGGCCATCGAGGACCTCATCCTCGAGCTGAAGGAGACGTACACGATCGTGATCGTCACCCACAACATGCAGCAGGCCGCCCGGGTCTCCGACGACACCGGCTTCTTCAACCTCAAGGCCGCCGGCCAGCCCGGTCGCCTCGTCGAGTTCAACCCGACGAAGAAGATCTTCAGCAACCCGGACGACCCGTCGACCGAGGCGTACGTGTCGGGCCGGTTCGGCTGATCCGGCTGGGGCTGAGGGGGTAGTCCGTGACCTTCTGGCCCACAAAGGCCACGAACTAGGGCCAGAACGTCACGGACTATCCCGACGAGGCGGCCTGTGGATGACGCCCGCGCCAGTCGGACGTCGCCTCGCAGGATGCGTGCATGCCCGCCCGTGCCTGGATCCCACGGCGCGACGACGACCCGGAGTCGCTGTTCGTGCCGGTGACGGATGACCCGAGTGGCGTGGCCGGGCCGACGCACAAGAGCGCTCGAGGGCCCTACTGGCGAACATCGAGCCGGGGTCGTCGCGTGCCCATGTCGGTGCCGATCACCCCGCGCCAGCGGGTGGTCGAGGCAGCGCAGGTGCTGCCAGAGCACGGAGGAGTGACCGGATGGGCGGGCCTGGCCTGGGAGAGAGCGACCTGGTTCACGGGTCAGGGCGCCGGTGGCCTGCTCCGACCGGTCACCTTGGTCACTGCGGGCGACGACGTCCGGTCCCAGCCGGGCATCGCGATCTCCGCTGAGCGACTGAATCCCCGAGAGCTGGTCGTGGTCGAGGGTGTCCGGCTGACGCTCCGGGCGCGGTCGGTGTGGTTCGAGATGCGCTACGCCGCCAGTGACGAGCACGCCGCCGTCGTCCTGTCGATGGCGGCGTATGACGACCTCGTCTCGATCGCGGAGGTGGCCGAGTTCGCCGGCGAACGTCCGGGTTGGACCGGTGCGCCGCGTTGCCGGGCGGCGCTCGCGATCGGCCACGAGAACTGCTGGTCGCCGACCGAGGTGAGCATGGCGTTCACGTGGGAGGTGCTGGCCGAGCTGCCGCGTCCGCTGTGCAACGAGCCACTGTTCGACCGCCGGGGCAATCACATCGGCACGCCTGATCTCCTCGACGTCGAGGCCGGGGTCGTCGGCCAGTACAACGGAGCTCATCATCTGCGCCTCGGCCAGCACGCCAGGGACCTGCGGGTCGAGGAGCGCTACCGGTCGCACGGACTGGAGTGCTTCACCGTCGTCGCCCCTGATCTCGCCGACCGCAGCCAGCTCGTCGGTCGGATGCTCGAGGCGCGCGGGCGAGCACGGTTCGAGCGCGAGTCGACGCGCACCTGGACCGCCGTACCGCCGCGGTGGTGGACGCCGACGCACACCGTCGACCTGCGTCGTGCGCTCTCGCCTCATGAGCGAGACCGGCTGCTCGGATATCGCCGTGCGGCCTGAGGGCGACTGTCGGGATAGTCCGTGACCTTCTCGCCCACAACCTGCCAATCCTGGGGCGGAAACGTCACGGACTATCCCGCCCCGGCCGCCACCTACGGCAGCTGGAAGACGAACCGGCAGATGAAGTAGACGACCGCGGCGGCGGTACCGGCCATCGGGAAGGTCAGGATCCAGGCGGTCACGATGGTGCGGGCGACACCCCACCGGACGGCCGAGAAGCGCTTGGTGGCGCCGGCGCCCATGATCGCGGTGGTGATGGTGTGGGTCGTGGAGATCGGGGCGCCGAGGACGAACGCCGTCGTGTACATCACCGACGCGCCGGCGGCCTCGGCGGCGAAGCCGCGGGCCGGGTCGAGGTGGATGATCTTGCGGCCCATCGTGCGCATGATCCGCCAGCCGCCGGAGTACGTGCCGGCCGAGATGGCCGCCGCCGCCGCGAAGACGATCCAGAGCGGCAGGCCCTCCTGGACCTCGCCGTTCGCGGACGTGTAGTAGCCGGCCGTCGTCACGGCCAGGAAGATCACGCCCATCGTCTTCTGGGCGTCCTGCAGGCCGTGGCCGAGAGCCAGCGCGGCGGCGGACACGGTCTGCGCCATCCGGAAGCCGCGGAACACCCGGTGCGGGTTGCGGCGCCGGAAGATCCACATGATCGAGAGCATCACGACGAACGCCAGCGAGAAGCCGACGAGCGGCGAGGCGATCATCGGGATGAGGACCTTCTCGACGATCGTGTGCCAGTCGATGGTCACGCCGCCGGCGAGGCCGGCGCCGACCAGGCCGCCGATCAGGGCGTGCGACGAGGACGACGGCAGGCCGAAGTACCAGGTGGTCAGGTTCCACGTGATGGCGCCGAGCAGGCCGGCGAACACGATGACGAGTCCGTGGTTCTCCCCGACCCCGTCGAGGCTCAGCACGCTCTGGACGGTCTTGGCGACCTCCTGGCCGAGCAGCGCGCCGACGAAGTTCATGACCGCGGCGAGCAGCAGCGCGACCCGCGGTGTCAGCGCGCGCGTCGAGACCGACGTGGCGATGGCGTTGGCGGCGTCGTGGAAGCCGTTGGTGTAGTCGAACGCCAGCGCGACGACCACGACCGCGATGACGATCGCGAGGTCCATGAGGGGCTCAGGACTCCTTGACGGCGATCTGCTCGACGATGTTCGCGACCGTCTCGAACGCGTCGATCGCGTGCTCGAGCGCCTCGACGATGTCCTTGAGCTTCAGGACCTCGATCGTCTTGAACTCACCGGAGAACAGCTTGGCGAGGATCCGGCGGTGGTTGCGGTCGCCCGCGTTCTCCAGCCGGTTGATCTCGATCCAGTACTCCTCCAGCGACTGCGGGGACTGCAGACCCGGCATCGCCGCCGCGGTGAGGTCCGCGCACTGCTGGATGACGGCGACCTGCTCCGACAGCTCCGGCGGCAGGACCCGCACCTCGTAGAGGAGGACGAGGTCGACGGCCTCGTCCATCATGTCCATCACGTCGTCGAGGCCGGACCCGAGGCGGTAGATGTCCTCGCGGTCGAACGGCGTGACGAAGGTCGAGTTCACCCGCTTGAAGAGACCGTGGGTGGTCTCGTCGGCCTGGTGCTCGGCCTCGCGCATCCGCTGCGCGACGGAGCTGTGATCCGCGCCCTCGGCGAGCATCTCGGCGAGCAGGCCGGCACCCACGACGAGGTGCTGAGCCGACTCGGTGAAGAAGTCGTAGAACGCGGTGTCAACCGGACGTAGGCGGAAAGCCACTGAGTACTCCTGGCGAGACGGTGCGGGACCGTCCGACAGCCTAGGGGGAGGGTTCGGGCAAACCGCAACCCCGGGGACCCACAGGCGTGGATCAGACGCTGACGCGCCGCCTCCGCTGCCGCTCGATCAGCGTCTCCTGGTACTGCAGCGTGCCGTCGTTCTTGACCCAGTCGCCGTTGCTCCGGAGCTCCCAGGCGGCGGTGCCGGCGTCGAACGCCAGGTCGAGCATCTCGCCGACCGACTGCGTGAGCTCGACCTCCGGCAGCCGCACGAGCACCTCGACCCGGCGGTCCAGGTTGCGGTGCATCATGTCCGCCGACCCGATCCAGGCCTCCGGCTCGCCGCCGTTGTCGAACCAGTAGACCCGGCTGTGCTCGAGGAAGCGGCCGAGGATCGACCGCACCTCGATCGACTCGGACAGGCCGGGTACGCCGGGGCGGAGCGCGCAGATGGCCCGGGTGATCAGCTGGACCGGCACGCCCTCGGTCGAGGCGAGGTACAGCGCGTCGATGACCTGCTCGTCCACGAGCGAGTTCATCTTCATCCGGATCCGGGCCGGCCGGCCGGCCCGCTGGTGCTCGATCTCGCGGTGGATGCGCTCGAGCAGCCCGCCGCGCACGTGGTCGGGCGCGACGAGCAGGTGCTCGTACTCCGCGTTGCGGGACCAGCCGGACAGGTTGTTGAACAGGTGGGCGACGTCCTCGCCGATCTGCTCGTCCGTCGTGATCAGTCCGAGGTCCTCGTACGAGCGGGAGGTCTTGGGGTTGTAGTTGCCCGTGCCGATGTGGGTGTAGCGGCGGATGCCGTCCGGCTCGTCTCGCACCACCATCGCCAGCTTGCAGTGGGTCTTGAGACCGACCAGGCCGTAGACGACGTGGCAGCCCGCCTGCTCGAGCTTGCGGGCCCAGCGGATGTTCGCCTCCTCGTCGAACCGCGCCTTGATCTCGACGAGCACGAGCACCTGCTTGCCTGCCTCGGCGGCGTCGATGAGGGCGTCGATGATCGGGGAGTCGCCGGAGGTGCGGTAGAGCGTCTGCTTGATCGCCAGCACGTGCGGGTCCGCGGCCGCCTGCTCCAGGAAGCGCTGCACCGACGTGGCGAACGAGTCGTAGGGGTGGTGCAGGAGGACGTCGTGGCGCCGGGTCGCCTTGAAGACGTCGACCGGCGCGGCCGACTCCACCTCGGCGAGCAGGGAGTGCGTGGTCGGCACGAACGCCGGGAACTTGAGGTCCTCACGGTTCTGGTCGGCGATGCCGTGCAGCCCGCGCAGGTCGAGCGGGCCGGGCAGGTGGACGACCTCCTCGACGCTCACGCCCAGCTCGTCGGCGAGGAGCTCGAGGACGGAGTCGGGCATGGACTCCTCGACCTCGAGCCGGACGGGCGGCCCGAACTTCCGGCGCAGCAGCTCCTTCTCGAGGGCGGCCAACAGGTTCTCGGCGTCGTCCTCCTCGACCTCGAGGTCCTCGTTGCGGGTGACCCGGAAGGTGTGCACCTCCTGGATCTCCATGCCGGGGAACAGGCGCTTGAGGTGCTCGCCGATGACGTCCTCGAGCGGCACGAACCGCTGGTTCCCGAGGGGCACGAACCGCGCGAAGATCGGCGGCACCTTGACCCGGGCGAAGTGCTGCTTGTCGGACTTCGGGTTGCGCAGGGCGACCGCGAGGTTCAGGGACAGCCCCGAGATGTACGGGAACGGGTGCGCCGGGTCGACCGCCAGCGGGGTCAGCACCGGGAAGACCCGCTCCTTGAAGAGCTTCTTGCAGTACTTCTGCTCGTCGCGGTCCAGGTCGGCCCATCGCACCAGGTCGATGCCGTTGTCCGACAGCGCGGGCACCAGGTCGTCGCGGAACAGCTGCGCGTGCCGCTCGCTGAGCTCGCGCGACCGGGTCCAGATCAGCTCGAGGATCTCGCGGGGGAGCCGCCCGGACGCCGCGCGCACGGCCACGCCGGCGGCGATCCGGCGCTTGAGGCCCGCCACCCGCACCATGAAGAACTCGTCGAGGTTGCTGGTGAAGATCGCCGCGAACCGGACCCGCTCGAGGAGCGGCAGCTGGCGGTCCTCGGCGAGCTCGAGGACCCGCTGGTTGAGCCGGAGCCAGGACAGCTCACGGTCGAGGAAGCGGTCCTCGTGCTTCTCGATCGTCTCGAGGGCGGCGTCGTCGGGCACGTACGGCGGGTCGACGTCGAAGACCTCGTCCGAGGGACCTGATCCCTCCTCCACGTGCGTGTCCAGCGACATGCCCGCCAGTGTGTCATCGCTCGGTGAACGGACGGTGACGTCGAGCCGGACCCGTCTCGGTAGGTTGGCGGCCCGTGAAGCTGCCCTACCCGGTCGAGCGCGCCGGTCTCGTCGCCGGCACGGCGCTGCCCGCACGCGTCCAGCGGCTGCTGAACGGCCGCCCCGTCGTGGTCGACGGCCAGACGCTGGCGCCCGACGTCCAGCTGATGCTGCGGCTCCAGCGGCTGAGCGGGCTGCCGAACACCGAGACCCTCCCGATGGCCGAGGGGCGCCGCGCCCTGCGCCACCACACCCGGCTCACGGGCGGCGAGCAGCCGATCGGCCGCGTCCTCGACCTCGTGGCCGGGAAGCGTCCGGCGCGGCTCTACGTGCCGACCGGAGCCGCGGCGACCGGGCCGCTCCTGGTGTTCTTCCACGGCGGCGGGTTCATGCACGGCGACCTGGAGAGCCACGACGCGGCCTGCCGGTTCCTCGCGGAGCGTTCCGGCGTCCGGGTGCTGGCGGTCGACTACCGGCTGGGGCCGGAGCACCGGTTCCCCGCAGCCCACGACGACGCCGTGGCGGCGTACGGCTGGGCCCTGGAGCACGCCGAGGAGCTGGGGAGCACGCGCGACGCCATCGGCGTCGGCGGCGACTCGGCCGGCGGCAACCTCGCCGCGGGGACGGCGCGCGAGGCGGCGCTCCGCGGCTGGCCGTGCCGGGTCCAGCTGCTGGTCTACCCGACCACGCAGGCAGGACGCGCGACCCGGAGCGTCGAGCTCTTCGCGACCGGCTTCTACCTGACCAAGGCGTACATGGACCTGGCCGACGGGAGCTACCGGGCGCCGGACACCGACCTGGACGACCCGCGGCTCTCGCCGCTGCACAACGACGTGCCGCCCGGGCTCGCACCCGCGCTGCTCTACACAGCGGGCTTCGACCCGCTGCGCGACGAGGGTGAGGCCTACGCCCAGCACCTCGCCGACGCCGGGGCCCAGGTCGAGCACACCCGGTTCCCGGACCAGATCCACGGCTACTTCAACGTCGTCGGCGTCGGCCGCAGCTCGATCGCCGCCAACGTCCGGACCGCCGAGGCCCTGCGCTCGGCGATGCGGTGACGTCGGGGTGGCTGACTACCCTGAGAGCACCATGCCGACGTCCGACGAGCAGCGCCGTCCCCGCCGCGCCGGCCTCTGGGCCGCGCTGCTGGTGGCGCTCGCCGTCACCGTTCCGGTGGTCGCCCTGGTCGTCGTGAACGAGCCCGGCCCCCCGTCCGACGGCGCGCAACGGCTGAGCAGCTCGACGCCCAGCTCGGCGACACCGACGCCGGCGCCGGAGCCGAGCGCCACCGCCTCGGCCGCGCCGGTCGAGAGGGGCAGGACGCGCGCGCTCTTCTTCGGCGACTCCTACTTCATCGGCGGTGGCTACACCGACGAGGCGAGCTCGATGGCCCGGATCGCGAGCAACCGGCTGGGCTGGGTGTCCGAGATCAACGGGGGCGGCGGGACCGGCTTCGTGCAGGACAACCCCGAGTACGACCTGCCCAACTTCCTCGGCCAGATCGACGACGGCGCGTTCGACGTGGGCCGGCGCAGGTGGGTCGTCATCGAGGGCGGCAACGACGACCGGTTCCTGGACATGGCGCAGGTCGGCAAGAACGCCCGGAAGGTGCTGCGCATCGCCCAGCGCCGGTTCCCCGGCGCCACCGTCGTGCTGGTCGGTCCGCTCGACACGGACGGCGACTACGCCGACACCACGCCGGTCCACAAGACCCTGCGCAAGGCCGCCAGGAAGCGCGGCGTCGCGTACGTCGACGCGCGCGCGTGGCTCAAGGGGCACTTCGACCTGATCGGGCCCGACTTCACGCACCCGTCCCCGCGGGGCCACCGCATCTGCGCGAGGAAGCTGACGAGGGCGCTACGGAACCTCGGCGCCTAGCTCGTCGCGCTCGAGCTCGAGCACGCGGGCCCGCGCCTCGGCCAGCTCCTCGGCCAGCCGCGCCGCCTGCCGCTCGGCGTCGATCCGGCCCTGGATGGCCGAGCTGAGCTTCTGCTCGTACTCCTCGGCGGTGACCTGCAGGTTGCCGAGCGCCTCGGCCGTGCGCCACTCGGCGGTCGCCCGCTCGCGACCGGCGCGGACGGCGGCCTGGGCCTGGGCCCGTGCC
This sequence comes from uncultured Actinomycetota bacterium, assembly GCA_963815335.1. Classification (GTDB taxonomy): domain Bacteria; phylum Actinomycetota; class Actinomycetes; order Propionibacteriales; family Nocardioidaceae; genus Nocardioides. Next base: position 232,907 of record CAWFGL010000006.1, on the reverse strand, counting down.
TCCCCCTCCGCCTCCTCCCGGGCCTGCTGGGCCGCGACCGCGGCCTCCTCCGCCCGGGTGCGTGCCTCCTCGGCGGCGCGGGCGGCCTCGGACTGCGCGCTGCTGGCCTCCTCGGCGGCCAGCCGTGCCTGGTGCGCCCCACGTGCCTGCTCGGCGGCGTCGACGGCGGCGGCGTGCGCGGCCTGCTGGGCCTCGGCGGCGGCGGCGGTCGCCGTCGCCTGCTGCGCGGTGCGCTCCTCGGCCTCCTCCCGGAGCCGGGCGGACTCCTCGGCCGCGGCGGCCCGCTCCTCGGCGGCCCGCTCGGCGGCGGTGCGCGCCTCGTGCGCGGCGGCGGCCTCCTCGGCCCGGGCGGCCGCGACGGCCTGGGCCTGCGCGGTGGCCTCGTGGGCCTCGCGGGCCGCGTCCTCGGCGACGGTGCGGGCGTCGTACGCCGCGGCGGCCGCCTCCGCCTGCGTCGTGGTGCGCTGCTCGGCGGCCTCGCGCTCGGCGACGACCTGGGCGGCGTGGGTCACCGCCGCGGCGGCACGGTCGTGCGCCTCCTGCTCGGCCTCGGCCGACCTGGCCGCGCGCTCCGCGGCGGCGCCGGCCGCCGCCTCGGCATCGGTCCGGCCGGAGAACGCCGACGCGGCGGAGGCCGTCGCCTCCCGGGCCGCGCGCTCGGCGGCGTCCCTCGACTCGTGCGCCAGCCTTGCCTGCTCCGCGTGCTCGGCGGCCTGCTGCTCCGCGGCGAGCCGTGCCTGGTGCGCCTCCTCGGCCGCGCGCTCGGCCGCTTCTCGGGCGGCCTGGGCCTCCTGGGCGGCGAGGGCGTGGTCCAGCGCGACGGCGTCGGCGGCGGCCCGCGCCTCGTGCGCGGCGCGTGCGGCCTCCGCGGCCTCCTCGGCCGCGGTGTGTGCGGAGTGCTCGGCCGACGCGGCGTGGGCGGCTCGCAGCGCCGACTCCTTGGCGGCCGCCTCGGCCTCGGCCCGCTGGAGTCCCGCGGCGTCGACCTGGTGGGCAGCCTGGGCGGCGGCCTGCTCGGCGGTGGTGCGGTCCGCGTGGGCCGCGGTCGCCGCGGTGGCGGCGTCCCGCATCCGGCCCTCGGCGACGGCTCGCTGCTCGATCGCGTCGGCCGCCAGGCGCTCGGCCTCCTCGCGGGCGGCGAAGGCGAGCCGGGCCTGCTCGGCGTGCTCGGCCGCGGTCTCGTCGGCGGCCTGACGTGCGTGGTGCGCCTGCTCCGCGACGGTGTGAGCCTCGGTCGCCGCGTCGCGTGCGGCGTGCTCGGCCGCAGCGGCCTGCTCGGCGTGCGCGGCCCGCTCGCGGGCGGCGTCCTCGGCGTCACGGCGCCCCAGCAGTGCCGCCTCGCTCCGGTCGGCAGCCTCGCGGGCGGCCTCCTCGGCGGCCAGCCGCGCCCGGTGGGCGGAGTCCGCGGCGTCGGCGTGCACTGCCGCGGACTCCTCGGCCGCGGCCCGCTGGACGGCGGCGGACTCGGCGATGTCCTCGGCGGTCGCCCGGCTCTCGTGGGCGCTCCGGGCCAGCCAGGCGTGCTCGGCGGCCGCCTGCTCGGCCTCCTCCCGGGCCTCGTGGGCGAGCCGGGCCTGCTCGGCCTTCTCCTCCGCCGCCTCGTGCGCGGTCTGCTCCGACAGGACCGCTGCGCGCGCGGTCACCGCCTGCTGCGCGGTGGCCGCCTCCGCCTCTTCGCGCAGCCTCCTCGCGGCCTCGGCCGCCTCCGCGGCCTCCTGCGCGGCGGTCTCGGCCGTCGTCCGCGCCTCGTGGGCCCGGGCCGCGAGGTCCGCGTGCGAGGCGGCCTGCTCATCGGCGGCGGAGCGGGCCTCGTGCGCAGTGGCCGCGGCCTCCTGGGCGGCCACCAGGTGCTCGTGCGCCAGCCGCGCCGCCTCGGCCTGCTCGGTGGCGAGGGTCTCCGCCGCCGTCCGGGCCTCGTGCGCGGAGCGTGCGGACTCGGCCTCCCCGGCGGCGGCCTCGTGCGCCTGCGTCTGCAGCTCGGCGGCCAGCCGGGCCGCCTCGGCCTGCTCGGTCGCGACGCCCTCGGCGGCCAGCCTCGCGGCGTGGGACTCCTCCGCCACCGCCCGGGCCTGGCTCGCGGCCTCGTCGGCCAGCACGATGGCGTCGCGGGACCGGGTCTCGGCCCGCGCGATCGTGGCGCGGGCGCGCTGCTCGGCCTCGGTGACCACGGCCCGCGCGGTCTCCTCGGCGCCGGCGACCAGGTCGCGGGCGCTCTCCTCGGCCTCGAGCCGCGCGGCGTGCGCCTCGGTCGCGAGCTGCGCGTGCCGGGCGGCCGCGGCGTCGGCGACCCCGCGGGCCTGCGCGTGATCGGCGGCGGCGGCGTCGGCGGCCTCGCGGTGCCCGGCCTGCTCGGTGGCCGCCTGCTCGGCGACCTCGCGGGCCTCGACGGCGACCCGGACCCGTTCGTCCAGCTCACGCCGGGCCTCCTCGAGCTCGAGGGCGAGCTCGGCCGCCCGGGACTCGGCGGCCTGCCGTCCCCGGTGCGCCTCGGCCGCACCCGACGCGTGCTGGGTGGCCAGCGCCTCGGCCTCCTGGCGGGCCCGGAACGCCTCCTCGGCCGCCTCGAGCTGGGTCCGTGCCGTGATCTCGGCGGCCTCGCGCGCGGTCGCCGCCTCGACGGCCTGGTCCGCGTGGTGCCGCGCGGCCTGCTCGGCGGCCTGCCGGGCGTGGGCCTGGTCGGTGGCCGACTGCTCGGCCGCCCGGCGGTCGCGGATCGCCGCCGAGGTCTCGGCCGCCTGGGCGGCGGACGCGGTCTCGGCCTCCTCGCGCTCCCGGGTCCGGTCGAGGGCGGCCTCCTCGGCCACCCGGCGGGCCTCGACGACCTCCGCGATCCGCTGCTCGACCTCGAGCCGGGCCTCGTGGGCCTCACGGGCCGAGTGTGCGTGCTGCTCGGCCGCGGCCTCCGCCGCCTCGCGTGCGGTCGCCGCGCGTTGGGCGGCCTCCTCGGCGGCCAGCCGTCCGGCGGCCTGCTCCGCGGCGGCCTCCTCGGCCGCGCGCCTCAGCGCCGCGGCCCGCGCCGAGGCGCGGGCGTGCTCCGCCAGCCGGGCCTGCACGGCATCCAGGTCGAGCAGGTCCGAGTCGTCGACAGGTGTGTCGTGGGGCCCGGTCGGCTCTGCGGGCGGGAATGCCGAGCGGGTCATCGTGCCTCAGAGTCTAGGTCGCTGGTATTGCACGTGTGTATCCGTCGCGGCGTGCGTGAACCCGAGGCCCTCGTACAGCCGGCGCCCGGCCGCGTTGTCGGACTCCACGTACAGCAGCACCTCGTCGACACCGGCCGACGCCAGGTGGATGAGCCCGGCGGCCACGAGCACCTTGCCGAGGCCGGTGCCCTGGGCGGCGGGGTCGATGCCGACGACGTACACCTCGCCGAGCCCGGCGGAGTGCCTCTTGGTCCAGTGGAAGCCGAGGAGACGACCGTCGCCGGCGTCCGCGACGAGCAGCCCGGCGGGGTCGAACCAGTCCTCGGCCATCCGTTCACCGAGCTCGGCCAGGTCCATGGCGCCCTGCTCCGGGTGGCCGGCGAACGCGGCGGCATTGACCCGCACGACCTCCTCGGCGTCGTCGGGCCGGAAGGCCCGGACGGTGGTGCCCGCCGGGGGTGGGCGCTCGCCGACGGGTTCGCTCGTGGGTCGCCGCATCACCCAGAGCTCGCGCGTCCGGGCGAGGCCGTGCGCCGCGGCCAGCCGGGCCGCGGCCGGGTGGTCGCCGTGCGACCAGGCCGTCACCGGTCCGTCGCCCGCGAGCGCCCGGGCGGCCAGGTCCCGGCCGAGGCCACGACCGCGGGCGTCCGGGGCCACCGCCAGGTCGACGCCGGAGCCGTGGGTGAGGGCGAAGCCGTCGTGACCCGCGAGGACGAGGGTCGACCCGTCGAGGCCGTGGTGCTTCAGCCGCAGCGTCGCGGCCTCGTCGAGCGGGTCGTGCTCGCCGGCGTCCAGGCAGCGGCGGCGTACGTCGGCGACGACGCCGAGGTCGGCGGACGGCTCAGTAGACAAGGGCCTGCACGCCGTCCGCGAGGACCTCCTCGGCGAACACCGCCGCTCCGGCGATCCGCACGCCCGGGATGAGGTCGGTCTCGGTGAGCTCGCGGCGGGCCGCGCACTGGGAGCAGACGGTCACCCGCCCGGCGGCGAGCACCGCGGCCAGCAGGTCGGCCATCGGGGTGGCCAGCTCGAGGCGGAACTTCTCGGCGTGACCCGGGGTCCCCAGGTAGGCGGCCGGGCCGGTCAGCCAGAGGGAGACGTCCGCGCCCGATGCCGCCGCCGTCGCCGCGACCGTCAGCGCCTGGTTGCAGCGCTCGGCCTCCTCCTGGCCGCAGGTCACCTTGACGACCAGCGGCCTCACGGCAGCCCCAGGAGCTCGCGGGTCTCGGCGCCGCTCATGGGCACCCGCTGCGCGATCCGGCCGGCCTCGACGGCGCGCTCGACGAGCTGGGCGTTCGAGTCGACCGGGACGCCGCGACTGATCGTCAGCACGTCCTCCATGCCCACCCGCAGGTGGCCGCCCTGGGAGAGCGAGGCGTACATGACGTCCAGCGTGGAACGCCCGATCCCGGTCGCCGACCACGAGGTCGTGGCGGCCGGCAGCGCCTGCACACCCGCGACGAGCGCGGCCGTCGTCCCGGGCATGCCGCCCGGCACCCCCATCACGAAGTCGACGTGCACCTTGCCGCCGGAGGGGAGGCCGTACTTGTCCAGCAGCCGGTTGAGTGCCGCGACCTGGCCGAGGTCGAACAGCTCGAACTCCGGCACGACGCCGCGCTCCTGGGCGAGCTGGTAGAGCTCGGTCACGAACGGCCACGGGTTGGAGAAGACGTCGTCGCCGAAGTTGGTCGTGCCCATGGTGAGCGAGCACGAGTCCGGCTCGGCGTCGAGCACCTTCAGCCGTTGGTCCAGCGGGTCGTGCACCGAGCCGCCCGTGGACAGCTGGACCACGAGGTCCGTCGCCTCGTGCAGCGCCTGGACGGTGTCGGTCAGCCGGGTCAGGTCGAGCGTCGGCCGGTGCTCGTCGTCGCGGATGTGGACGTGGATCATCCCGGCGCCGGCGGCCTCGCACTCCGTGGCGGTCGCCACCAGCTCCTCGAGCGTCGTGGGCAGCTGTGGGCAGTCGGCCTTGGCGGTCTCCGCGCCGGTCGGCGCGACGGTGATGAGTAGGGGGTTGGACACCGCTGCATCGTGCCAGCGAGCCGCCACGGCGGGGTAGTCCGTGACCTACCAGTCCACAAAATGCCGTCGGTGGGGCCGAAACGTCACGGACTATCCCGTCCGGCCGGCCTGACAAGGTGGTCCGGTGCGAGCGGTGGTGCAGCGGGTCCTCAGCGCGTCCGTCACGGTCGACGGCGACGTGACGGGACGGATCGCCGACGGCCTGCTCGTCTACGTCGGCGTGACCCACACCGACACGGACCGGGACGTCGAGTGGCTCGCGGCGAAGGTCTGGGAGCTCCGGATCCTCCGCGAGGAGAGGTCGGCGAGCGACCTCGGTGCCCCGGTCCTGGTGGTCAGCCAGTTCACGCTGTACGGCGACGCGCGCAAGGGCCGGCGCCCCACCTGGATCGCGGCGGCACCGCGGGAGACCAGCGAGCCGGCGTACGAGAGGTTCTGCGAAGCCCTCGAGCGCCGGGGCGCCCACGTGGAGCGCGGGGTGTTCGGCGGCGACATGAGGGTCGAGAGCGTCAACGACGGGCCGGTCACGGTCCTGCTCGAGTCGCCCTAAGGTGGAGAGGTGCCGTTCGAGCTCCCCGACAACCTGCACCCCGACTGCGCCCCGGTGGCGTGGCTGCTCGGGACCTGGCTGGGCAACGGGCACGGCGACTACCCGACGATCGAGCCCTACCAGTTCGGCCAGGAGCTGATCTTCACCCACGACGGCCGGCCGTTCTTCCACTACCTGGCGCGCGCCTGGATCCTCGACGAGAACGGCGAGAAGGTCCGGGACGCCGCGATCGAGACCGGCTTCCTGCGCTGCCGGCCCGACCGCAAGCTGGAGCTCCTGCTCACGCACAACACCGGGTTCGTCGAGATCTACTACGGCGAGGCCGAGACGGCGAAGTTCGAGCTCGTCACGGACGCGGTGGTGCGCACCGAGTCGGCCAAGGAGTACACCGCGGGGAAGCGGCTGTACGGCTACGTCGAGGGCGACCTGCTCTACGCGTACGACATGGCGGGCGTCGGCCAGGAGCTCCAGCCGCACACCTGGGCGAGGCTGCAGCGCCAATGAGGGCCCAGTGACCACCGACTGGCGCGCGAGGCTCCGCGAGAAGGGCTACCGGCTCACTCCCCAGCGCGAGCTGATCCTCAACGCCGTCGACACCCTCGGCCACGCGACGCCGGACGAGGTCCTGGCCGAGGTGCGCAAGCAGTCGGACGCCGTCAACATCTCGACGGTCTACCGGACCCTCGAGGTGCTCGAGGAGCTCGGCCTGATCCGGCACGCGCACATCTCCGACCGCGCCCCGACGTACCACTCCGTGACCGACCACGAGCACTTCCACCTCGTCTGCCGGGAATGCCACAGGGTCATCTCTGTTGGACCTGATGTGCTCGCCCCACTGCTGACGCGTCTCGAGGCCGACCACGGGTTCACCGTGGACGTCGGTCACCTCACCGTGTTCGGCACCTGCTCGGAGCACTCGTGACCAGCCCGCTGCTCGACCTGCCCGGTGCCGTGGCCGGTGACGGCGTCGACGCTCCCGTCGCCGCGCACTACGGCTCGTTCAACAAGGAGCAGCGCGCGCTCGAGGAGCTCGACGGGTTCGTGGACCTGTCGCACCGCGACGTCGTCCGCCTCGAGGGCCCCGACCGGCTGCGCTGGCTGCACGACCTCACGACGCAGCACCTCTCCGAGCTCGCGGCGGGCGTCCCGACCCAGGCGCTGGTCCTCAGCCCCCAGGGCCACGTCGAGCACGCGTTCCGGGGTGTCGACGACGGCTCCGCCTTCACGCTGCACACCGAGCCGGGCGCCGCTGCCGGCCTCATCGCGTTCCTCGAGCGGATGAAGTTCATGATGCGCGTCGAGGTCACCGACGTCACCGACGAGCTCGCGGTGACGTGGCGACCCAGCCGGAGCGACGACCCGTACGAGCTGGTCCCGCGCGACCGGCTGACGGCGTACGCCGAGGCGGCCGGACCGGCGGCGGGGACGTGGGCCTTCGAGGCGCTGCGCATCGCCCGCGGCGAGCCGCGCTTCGGCGTCGACACCGACCACCGCACGATCCCCAACGAGGTCGGCTGGATCGGCAGCGCCGTGCACCTCGACAAGGGGTGCTACCGCGGTCAGGAGACCGTCGCGCGGGTGCACACCCTCGGCCGCCCGCCGCGCCGCCTCACCCTGCTCCACCTCGACGGCACCGAGAACCGGCTGCCGACGCACGGCGCCGACGTCCTCCTCGGCGAGAAGGTCGTGGGCGTCGTCGGCTCCAGCGCCCGGCACCACGAGCTCGGTCCGATCGCGCTGGCCCTGCTCAAGCGCAACGTCGACGTCGACGCGGACCTCAGCGTCGACAGCATGCCGGCCACCCAGGAGGTCGTCGTCGACCCCGAGGTCGGTCTGCACGTCCGCCCCCTGCGCTGACGGTCCATACAGCGGCGACATCGCGCGGACTAGACCATCGGGCGCTCGGACTGCGGCGCCGGCTCCTTCGCGGTCTCCTTCGAGGGCACCACGAACCGGTAGCCGACGTTGCGCACGGTGCCGATGAGCGTCTCGTTCTCGGGGCCGAGCTTGGCGCGGAGCCGCCGGACGTGGACGTCCACGGTCCGGGTGCCGCCGAAGTAGTCGTAGCCCCAGACCTCCTGGAGCAGCTGCTGGCGGCTGAACACGCGGCCCGGGTGCTGGGCCAGGAACTTGAGGAGCTCGAACTCCTTGAACGTGAGGTCGAGGTGCCGGCCGCTGACCTTCGCGGTGTACGTCGCGTCGTCGACGACCACCTCGCCGGACCGGATCACGTGCGCGTCGGGGTCGGCGGCCTCGCGCTGGGCGGCCAGCCGGCCGATCGACAGCTTGATCCGCGCCTCGAGCTCGGCGGGCCCGCACGTGTGCAGCACGACGTCGTCCATGCCCCAGTCGTGGTTCACCACGGCGAGACCGCCCTCGGTGACGATCAGGAGGACCGGCACGTCGGTGCCCGTCGTCCGGATCAGCCGGCACAGGTCGCGCGCGTGGGCGAGGTCCTGGCGGCCGTCGACGAGCAGGAGGTCGGAGTCCGGCGCCTCGAGGAGGGCGCTGCCCTCCGAGGGAAGGATCTTGACCTGGTGGCCCAGCAGGGCGAGCCCGGGGATCACCTCGGCGGACGGCTGGAGTGCGCTGGTGAGGAGCAGGAGAGTGCTCATGGGTCCTCCCGATGGCGGGCCTGGACCGGAAACACAGCGCTGGGCTCCGGTGCGACACTGACATCCTACGAAACCCGGACGTTGCATTGGAAGGATCCAATCGTGGATGAGACGCCTGTCACCGGCGCCGTCGTCCACGTCCGTTACTGGGCCGCAGCAAAGGCCGCCGCCGGGACCGCCGGGGATGACATCGAGGTGACAGGACCGGTCACCCTCCACGAGGTACGCCGCCGCGCGGTCGACCTCCATCCCGGGACGCGGCTCGCCGACGTGCTCGGTGCGTGCTCGGCCCTGGTGGGGGAGCAGCCGGTCGGCAGCCGGGACCCGGCCGAGGTCGAGGTCCCCGTCGGTGCGACGGTCGAGTTCCTTCCGCCGTTCGCCGGCGGGTAGCGGAATGCCGCACCAGCTCGCCGGGTTGGTAGCGACATGAGCACGGGGCTGTGGGTGGTCGTCGTCGCGGTCGTGCTCGCGCTCGGCTTCGGGATGTACCGGGCCGCCGTCGACGGCCGCTTCCGGGGCACGCACCGGATCCGCACGCACGAGGGCGCCGAGGCCTCGGCGGCGGTCCCGGCGCCCGGCTCCGCCCTGGCCGGCACCTCCTGGGGCGACGGGCTGGGGGAGCGGGCGACGCTGCTGCAGTTCTCGTCGGCGTTCTGCGCCCCCTGCCGCACGACCCGTCACGTGCTCGCCGACGTGGCGGCGAGGAACGACGGCGTCGCCCACGTCGAGATCGACGCGGAGGCACACCTGGACCTGGTCCGCCGGCTCGGCATCATGCGGACGCCGACCACCCTGGTGCTCGACCGGCACGGGCACGAGCGGATGCGGGCCACCGGTGCCCCGCGCCGCGAGCAGGTCGAGTCCGCCCTGGACGCACTTCCCGGCGTGTCCACATGATGGATGGCCGTCTCGCATCGCGGGACGCACCCTCGGACGACGGCCCCGACACCCGTAGCGTGACCGTCGTGTTCACGACCATGCTCACCAAGCGCCGCGCAGTCGACCACTGCCGCGTCCGCTCGAGCCTGTGTCGATCCTGCTGAAGTAACTAGACTGATTTAGTCCAGTAACCCGCGCCCACGCGCACCAGCAGGAGGACGACATGTCCACGAGCACCAGCACGAGCACCCGGCACCAGCACCGGCGTCGGTGCCGGCATCGACCCGCGGGGCCCGCGCTTCGTCGCCGGGATCACCGTCGTCGTCGTCGCGGCCGCCCTGCTCGCGCCCGACCCGGTCGGCCCGGTGCTCGCTGCGATCCAGGCCGTGCTGTTCGGCATCGGCGCCGCCCGCGGTGTCCAGCACACGCCGCAGTCGTGGGTCTTCCGCACCGTCGTGCGCCCGCGCCTCGGTGCGCCGTCCGCGCTGGAGGACCCGGCCCCGCCGCGGTTCGCCCAGGCGGTCGGTCTCGTGTTCCTCGTCGTGGCGGTGGTCGGCTTCGCCGCCGGCGCGACGCTGCTCGCCCAGGTGGCGCTCGGGTTCGCCCTCGTCGCCGCCATCCTCAACTCGGTCTTCGGCTTCTGCCTGGGCTGCGAGGTCTTCCTCCTGCTCACATCCATCCAGAACCTCAACAAGTGAAGGACAAGACATGACCCGCGAGAGCTCTCTCGTCTCCGCCCAGTGGGTGGAGGACAACCTGGACAACCCCGACATCGTTCTCGTCGAGGTCGACGAGGACACCACGGCCTACGACAAGGGCCACATCAAGGGCGCCATCAAGCTCGACTGGACGACCGACCTCCAGGACCAGGTCCGTCGTGACTTCGTCAACAAGGAGCAGTTCGAGGCGCTCCTGTCCTCGCGCGGCGTCGGCAACGACCACACCGTGGTGCTCTACGGCGGCAACAACAACTGGTTCGCCGCCTACGCCTACTGGTACTTCAAGCTCTACGGCCACCAGGACGTGAAGCTGCTCGACGGCGGCCGCAAGAAGTGGGAGCTCGACTCGCGCGAGCTCACCGACGAGCTGCCGGACCGCGCCGAGACGTCGTACACCGCCCAGGAGCAGGACTCGAGCATCCGCGCGTTCCGCGACGAGACGGTCGCCGCGATCGGCACCCAGAACCTGGTCGACGTCCGCAGCCCCGACGAGTACGCCGGCCGGCTGCTCGCCCCGGCGCACCTCCCGCAGGAGCAGGCGCAGCGCGCGGGCCACATCCCCACCGCGGCCAACGTCCCGTGGAGCAAGGCGGCCAACGACGACGGCACGTTCCGCTCCGACGACGAGCTCAAGGAGATCTACACCGAGGCCGGTGTCGACTGGAGCAAGGACACCATCGCCTACTGCCGCATCGGCGAGCGCTCGTCGCACACCTGGTTCGTGCTCAAGGAGCTCCTCGGCCAGGACAACGTCAAGAACTACGACGGCTCGTGGACCGAGTACGGCTCGCTCGTGGGCGTGCCGGTGGCTCTCGGCGACGAGGCTGGCGAAGCCTGATGTGCGGCGCGACCGAGGGCGGCCTGTCCCTCGACGGCGTGGACGTCGCCAAGGAGGCCATCATCCAGGGCCAGGTCGTCCGCGACGGCGAGCCGGTGGGCAACGCCTACGTGCGGCTGCTGGACCGGACCGGTGAGTTCACCGCCGAGGTCCCGACCTCGGCCACGGGCCACTTCCGGTTCTTCGCCGGCGACGGTGACTGGACCCTGCGGACGCTCGCGCCGCAGGCCGAGCCGGTCGACAACGCGGTGCACGCAGCCGTCGGGTCGGTCGCCGAGGTGACCGTCTCGATCTGAGGCCCCCGACCGCCGACCCGCCCGTACTGTTCGGGCGGGTCGGCGTCGTCCCGGGTGGCTACAGCACCTTCGAGGTCCTCGCCCGGTCCTGCTGGGGCACGTAGCCGGGCCTCGACACGGTGACCACCAGCGTGACCCGCCTGCCCGTCATGCCGCGCTTGAGCGCGAGGGTGGACCGCCTGCTCTTCACGACCCCCTTCACCGTCCACGCGTAGGTGACGGTGGTGCCGGGCGGCCAGCTGCCCACCTTGGCCGTGAGCTTCCGGCCGGCCCTCGCGGTCCCCTTGATCCGCACGTCCAGCGTCGTGCCGAGCACGCCCCGCGCGACGGCCGTCGTGGGGTCGGACGTCCTCGACGCGGGGGAGTAGCCGGGCCTGGTGCCCGTCACCCGCACGGTGATCCCGGCGCCGACGTCGCGGGCAGCCGGGGTGTAGGCCGGCGCCGTCGCCCCGCTGATGTCGTCGCCGTCGGACGCCCACTGGTAGCTCAGCACGGCGCCGTCGTCCCAGGTCCCGGGAACGGCGGTCAGCTGATCGCCCACGCGCGCGGTGCCGGTGACGGAGGGCCTCGGGGTCAGCGTCTGGTCGCCGATGAGGACCTGGGCCGTCGGGTCCGACACCCGTGTCACCGGGGCGTAGCCGGTCCTCGTGCCGGTCACCGCCACGGTCACGCTCCTGCCGGCGTCGGCGGAGAGCGGCGTGTACGTCGTCGCCGTCGCACCCGCGACGTCGGCTCCGTCGAGGGCCCACTGGTAGGCCAGGGCGACGCCCGGGTCCCAGGTTCCCGGGACCGCCGTGAGCTCGGTGCCGACCTCGGGGTCGCCCGTGACCGTCGGCGTCGGGGTCAGGGACAGGTCGCCCGGCTCGATCCCCGACGTGGAGGGCGAGGTCCGCGTGACCGCGGTGTACCCGGTCCTGGTCCCGGTCACCTCCACGGCGATCGACTCCCCGACGTCTCCCGGCACCGGTGTGTAGGTCGCCGACGTGGCTCCGGGGATGTCGTCGCCGTCGGCGGTCCACTGGTAGCCGAACGAGACCCCCTCGTCCCAGGTGCCGGGGAGGGCGGTCAGCTGGACGCCGACCTTGGCCGCGGACCCGCCGAGCTGGGGGGTGGGGGTCGACACGAGGTCGCCCGGCCCGACCGCCGCGGTGGGGTCGGACTCCCGGACGACGGCGTCGAAGCCGGGCCTGGTGCCGGTGACCTCGACCCGGACCGCCGAGCCGAGGTCACCCGGTCCCGGCACGTACGTCGACGCGGTGGCGCCGTCGACGTCCGTGCCGTCGAGCGTCCACTGGTACGCGAGCGAGACCCCGTCGTCCCACGTGCCGGCGTTGGCGGTGAGCGTGGCGCCCACCTTCGCCGCTCCGCTGACCGTCGGTGCCGGGGTGCTGCCCTGGAGACCGGTCGTCACGGCGGTCGTCGGGTCGGACTCCTGCGTCACGCTCGTGTAGCCGGGCTTGCTGCCGGTGACCTCGACCGTGACCGTCCCGCCGAGGTCGGCGGGCACCGGGGCGTAGGCCGGCCCGGTCGCCCCGGCGACGTCCTCGCCGGCGACCTGCCACTGGTAGCCGAGCGCGGTGCCGGTGTCCCAGGTGCCGGGCACGGCGGTCAGGAGGGACCCGACCCGCGCCGTGCCGGAGACGGTCGGGACCGGCGTCAGGGCCAGGGCGCCGGCGGAGACCGCGGCCGTGGGGGCCGAGGTCCTCGTGACCGTCGCGTAGCCGGTCCTCGTACCGGTGACCGCGACCCTGACCGTCTCGCCTTCGTCGCCGGCGAGCGGCGTGTACGAGTCGCCCGTCGCGCCGAGGAGCTCGGTGCCGTCGACCGCCCACTGGTAGCCGAGCACGACGCCGTCGTCCCACGTGCCCGGCTGGGCCTGGAGCGGCTGGCCGACCTGCGGGGTGCCGGTGACCGTCGGCGTCGGCGTCAGGGCCTGGTCGCCGGGCACGACTGTCCGGGGGAGGCTGGTCCGCGTCACCGGGACGTAGCTGAGCCGGGTGCTGGTGACCGAGGCCGTGACCGCCGCGCCGAGGTGGCCCGCGAGCGGGGTGAACGTCGTGGCGGTGGCACCGTCCACGGGGACGCCGTCGACGTTCCACTGGACCGCCTGCGTCGAGCCGACGTCCCAGATCCCGGGCTCGACGGTGAGCGTCTGGCCGACCTTGCCGGTGCCGGTCACGACCGGGGTCGGGCTCAGGACCTGGAGCGCGAGCGCGATCGGGGCGGTCTCGGCACTGGTCCGTGCCGTGGTCGGGTAGCCGGGCTTGGTGCCGGTCACCGTGACGGTCGCCGTCTGGCCGAGGTGCAGCAGGGTCGGCGTGAAGCCGGCCGACGTCCCGCCCACCGCGACCGGCGTCCCACCGACGCTCCACAGGTAGGTCAGCGTGGTGCCGTCGTCCCACTGGCCGGGGACGGCCGTCATCGGCGCGAGGGCCCGAGCCGCGCCACTGATGGTGGGCGTCGGCGAGAGCACGAACGCACCGGCCGCGATGCCGGCCGTGGCGGCGCTGGTCCTCGCCACGCTGTTCTGGCCGGCCTTGGTGCCCGTCACGCTCACCGTGACCGTCTGGCCGGCCTGCGTCGCGACGGAGGGAGTGAAGGTCGGGCCGGTGCCGCCGCTCCCGGCCGCGACGTTCACGCCGTTGGTCAGCCACTGGTACGTGAAGTAGGTGCCGGGCTCCCACGAGCCGACGTCCACGGTCAACGGCTTGCCGAACTGCGGCGTTCCGCTGATCACCGGCATCGAGCCGGTCTGGGTCGCGCGGACGACGTTGGCCGTCGGGGCACTGGTCGTCGTCACGGGTGACAGGTCGCTGAGGGCGCCGGTCACCTGCACGCGGACGGCGAGCCCGACGTGCGTGACGTCGGGGGTGAAGGTCGCCGACGTCGCACCGGGCACCGGGGTGTTGTCGACGGTCCACTGGTAGGTCAGGGACGTGCCGGCGGGCCAGGTGTCGGTGTTGCCGGTGCCGAGTGGCACCCCGGCGGTCGCCGTACCGACCACGGTCGGCGCCGGGGACGGGCTGACCGGTGGTGCGCCGACCGTCACGGTCGGGGTGCAGTCGATGCAGGTGCCACCGAGCGTGGAGACCGACGCGACGGCCCGGAGCGTGGCGCCCGCCGCGCCGGGGTCGACCGTCAGCGGCACGACGACGCTCGAGCTCGCGGCGACCGCCGTCGACGGGACGTTCCAGGTCAGCGTGCTCCCGACCAGGGTCGTGTTGGCGGGCAGGGTGCCGATGGTGGCGTCGTCCAGCACGTCGGTCAGGTCGAGCGCCACCACGCTGCCGGCCTGGGTCACCTTCCCGGTGTTGCGGTTCGTGAGGGTGTACGACACCGGGTCGCCCGGCGAGACGAGCGCCGCCGGCCCGGCCACCGTGAGGGTGGACCGCGAGGGCCACGGGGCCTTGGTGGTGCCGTAGAGCCAGGGCTGGAAGAACGCGGTCAGGCTGCGGCCGGAGATCTCCTCGGCCAGCGCGATGAACGCCGCGGTCCGGCGGCTGGTGCCCTGGTAGCGGCTCTGCCACTCGTGCATGACCTGGCTGAACGCCGGTGCACCGATCACGGTGCGCAGCGCCTCGAGGGTCCACGAGCCGCGCTGGTAGACCTGCGAGCCGAACAGCTGCGAGGCGTTCGTCATGCCCGCGCTCGGCGTCGTCCAGAGGGCCGCGGTGGGACTGCTCGAGCTCCACGCGTTGTAGTACGACGTCTCGTTCGGGGTGGTCGAGGTGCCGGAGCTGCCGTACGCCGTCTGGTTCTCGGCGAACGTCGCCGTGCCCTCGCTGATCCAGAGGTCGTTCCAGTCGCCGGGGGAGACGCCGTCACCGAACCACTGGTGCGTGTGCTCGTGGATGGCCGTCGACCGGCTCGCCGAGTTGGGGAAGAACGAGCGGTCCTGGGTCTCCAGCGCGTAGTTGATGGCGCTGGGGACGACGTCGGTCACGTAGCCGGTGCTGCCGCCGGGGTAGGGGCCGAACTGGGTCTCGAGGTGGTCGAGGATCTGCTTCGTCTGAGCCCGGGTCGCCTGCGTGACGAGCTGGCTCTGCGCCGAGATCGCGGGGTCGATGAAGGTCCACTCGTGCAGCGTGCGGCCGCTGGCCAGCGTGATGTCGGACTCGTGGACGTCGTAGCGGCCGACGGAGACGAGCGCCAGCATGCTGGCCATCGGCCGGGTCTGCTCCCAGACCCAGGTCGTGCGGGTGCCGTCGGGGCTCGGCGTCCTGGAGACGAGCTCGCCGTTGCTCGCCACGGCAGCGTCCCTGAGACCGGGGTTGGCCGCGACGGCCTGCGCCGAGGTCGTCAGCCTGCTCGGCGCGTCGACGGTGAACGTGTAGGTCGCCTTGTCGCTGGGTGTGTTGTTGTTCGGGAACGCGGTCATCGACCCGACCGGCTGGTTGACGAACGTCGCGCCGTCGGTGGTGTTGTTCCAGCCCTCGGCCGAGCCGTCCGCGTCGGTGTGCCGGACCGGCGTGCCGGAGTAGGTGACCACGGTGGTGAACTCACCGCTCACCGGGGTCGCCGGCGTCACGACGATCTTGTGCACGTCGGTGGTGACGTTGGTCGGCGTGGTGCTCTCGATGCGGGAGAAGGTGGCCGGAGCGCCGTTGACGGTGACCGATCCGACGTCGAGGGTCGAGGCCGCGAGGTTGCCGGTCGAGCCCTGGAAGTCGAGGCCGAACGACGACAGCGGCGCGCCCGTCGTGGTCGCGCGCATGGAGGTGCTCGCCTCCGGGAGCGTCGTGGTGGCCACCGCGTTGTTGGTGGCGGACACCGCGACGTTGACGGTCAGGCGCACGTCGTAGTGCAGGGCGTCGTAGCCGCCGTTCCCCTGGTGGGGGAACAGCGAGTCGCCCGAGGTGAGCGCGCCGGCGACGGGGTCGTCCGCGTGGGCGGGGCCGCTGACGACCAGGGTCAGCGCACTCGCGACGAGCGCTCCGGTGAACAGGCCGATGCCGAGCTTCGCCACGTGGGCACTCCCTCTGGTCGCCCCGTGTGCCCCCCGTGCCTCCCTCAAAGCACGTCAGGCGAACCTAGCGGTGTCCCGCGGCCGATGTGGTGGACTTCGGCAAATCCGGCCTCAGCTGCCGGAGTTGATCATCCCTGCCCCGACGGTCACGCCGGTCGCCTCGTCGATCAGGATGAACGAGCCCGTGGTGCGGTTCTTCGAGTACGGGTCGCACAGCAGCGGCTGGGTGGTGCGCAGCTGGATGCGGCCGATCTCGTTGAGGCCGAGCTCCTTGGTCTCCTGGTCGCGGTGCAGCGAGTTGACGTCGAGCCGGTACTGGATGTCCTTCACCAGCGCCCGGGCCGTGCGCGTCGTGTGCTTGATCGCGAGCTTCTGACGCGGACGCAGCGGCGTCGGCGTCATCCAGCAGATCATCGCGTCGATGTCCTGGCTGGGCACCGGGGCGTTGTTGACCCGGGCGATCATGTCGCCGCGCGAGACGTCGACGTCGTCCTCGAGACGGACGGTCACCGACATCGGCGGGAACGCCTCGCTGACCTCCTCGTCGAAGAGGTCGATGCCGGCGATCCGGGAGGTCATGCCGCTGGGCAGCACGACGACCTCGTCGCCGGCCTTGAGGACGCCGCCGGCGACCATGCCGCCGTAGCCCCGGTAGTCGTGGTGCTCGTCCGACTTCGGCCGGACGACGTACTGCACCGGGAAGCGGACGTCGACCAGGTCGCGGTCGGAGGCCACGTGCACGTGCTCGAGGTGGTGCATCAGGGTCGGTCCGGAGTACCACGGCATGTGGTCGGAGCGGGTGACGACGTTGTCGCCGTTCAGCGCCGAGATCGGGATGACCTCGAGGTCCGGGATGTTGAGCTTGGTCGCGAACTGCGTGAACTCGGCGTGGATCTTCTCGTAGATCTTCTGGTCGTAGTCGACCAGGTCCATCTTGTTCACCGCGAGCACGAGGTGCGGGACCCGGAGCAGCGACAGGATCACCGCGTGCCGGCGGGACTGCTCGGTGAGGCCCTGGCGGGCGTCGACCAGCACCAGGCCGAGGTCGGCGGTGGAGGCGCCGGTGACCATGTTCCGCGTGTACTGCACGTGGCCCGGGGTGTCCGCGATGATGAACTTGCGGCTCGGGGTCGCGAAGTAGCGGTAGGCCACGTCGATGGTGATGCCCTGCTCGCGCTCGGAGCGCAGACCGTCGGTCAGCAGCGCGAGGTCGGTGTAGTCGTAGCCCTTGGACGCCGAGGTCGCCTCGACGGCCTCGAGCTGGTCCTCGAAGATCGACTTGGAGTCGAGCAGCAGGCGGCCGATCAGGGTCGACTTGCCGTCGTCCACGCTGCCGGCGGTGGCGAAGCGGAGCAGGTCGGCGTCGCGGCCGGCCAGCCCGTGGATGTTGCCCTGCTCGTCGCGGGCGCTCTCGGTGGTCTCGTCGGCCATCAGAAGTAGCCCTCCTTCTTCCGGTCCTCCATGGCTGCCTCGGAGAACCGGTCGTCGCCACGGGTGGCGCCACGCTCGGTCAGCCGGGCGACGGCGATCTCCTCGATGATCTCGGGGATGGTCGCCGCCTCGGACTCCACGCAGCCGGTCAGCGTCAGGTCGCCGACGGTGCGGAAGCGGACGGTGCGCTCCTCGACGGTCTCGCCCTCGCGGCACGGGTTGAAGTCCGACTCGGTGAGCAGCATCCCGTCACGCTCGAAGACCCGGCGCTGGTGCGAGAAGTAGATGGTCGGGATCTCGATGCCCTCGCGGCCGAGGTAGTCCCAGATGTCGAGCTCGGTCCAGTTGCTGATCGGGAAGATCCGCATGTGCTCGCCCTCGTGCAGGCGGCCGTTGTAGAGGCTCCACAGCTCGGGGCGCTGGTTCTTGGGGTCCCACTGCCCGAACTCGTCGCGGTGGGAGTAGACGCGCTCCTTGGCGCGGGCCTTCTCCTCGTCGCGACGGCCGCCGCCGAAGGCCGCGGTGAAGCCGCCCTCCTCGAGCGCGTTGAGCAAGGTGCCGATCTGGAGCCGGTTGCGCGACGTCTTGCCGTCGTCGACGACGATGCCGTCCTTGATGGCCTCCTCGACGCTGGCCACGATCAGGCGGACGCCGAGCCGGTTGACCCAGTTGTCGCGGCACTCCAGGACCTCGGGGAAGTCGTAGCCGGTGTCCACCTGGAGCACCGGGAACGGGATCTTCGCCGGGTAGAAGGCCTTCTCGGCGAGGCGCATCATCACGATGGAGTCCTTGCCGCCCGAGAACATCAGGACCGGCTTCTCGAACTCGGCTGCGACCTCGCGGAAGATGTGGATCGACTCGGCCTCGAGCTGGTCGAGCTGGCTCAGCCGGTAGTCGACGTGCGTGGCTGTCATAGGGAAGCGGTGACCTCTGGATCGGTGGTTGCGACCCCTCACAGTAGCCGCGACTCCCGATGGTCACGAAAGCAAGTACCGAATGTCGGGTAAGGCACGTCGTTTTGTTTTGCGACCGACATCAGCGCGACATCCGCGCGACACACGCCTCCCGACACGGCTCCCGCCTAAACTCCGGGCGTGAGGATCACCGTGGTCGGAGCCGGGTACGTCGGGCTGTCCAACGCGGTCCTGCTGGCCCAGCGGCACGACGTCAGAGTGCTCGACGTCGACCCGGACCGGGTGGCGGCCCTCCAGCGGCGCGAGTCGCCGATCGAGGACCCGGAGCTCGAGGACTACCTCGCCCACCGCGACCTGTCCCTCACCGCCACGACGGACGCGGCGACGGCGTACGACGGCGCCGAGGTCGTGCTGATCGCGACCCCCACCGACTACGACCCGGACACCAACTTCTTCGACACCCGCTCCGTCGAGGCGGTGCTGGCGCAGGCCCACGCGGCGGCCCCCGACGCCACGCTGGTCGTGAAGTCGACGGTGCCGGTGGGCTTCACCGAGCGGCTGCGCGCGGCCCACCCCGACGCGGCCGTCGTCTTCAGCCCGGAGTTCCTGCGCGAGGGCCGGGCCCTGCACGACAACCTGCACCCGTCGCGGATCGTCGTGGGTGACGAGGGCGACCGCGGCAAGCAGGTCGCGGACCTGCTGCGGGAGGGCTCGCTCGACCCGGACGTCACGGTGCTGCTCACCGGGTCGTCGGAGGCGGAGGCGATCAAGCTGTTCGCCAACACCTACCTGGCGCTGCGCGTGGCGTACTTCAACGAGCTCGACACCTACGCGGCGCTGCACGGGCTGGACCCCGCCGAGGTCATCGAGGGGGTCGGCCTCGACCCGCGCATCGGGACGCACTACAACAACCCGAGCTTCGGCTACGGCGGCTACTGCCTGCCCAAGGACACGATGCAGCTGCAGGCGAACTACCGGGACGTGCCGCAGAACCTGATCAGCGCGATCGTCGACGCGAACACGACCCGCAAGGACTTCATCGCCTGGGACGTCCTGAGCCGGCGGCCCGAGACGGTCGGGATCTACCGGCTGATCATGAAGGCCGGCTCGGACAACTTCCGGTCCTCCTCGGTCCAGGGGGTCATGAAGCGGCTGAAGGCCAAGGGGGTCGAGGTGATCGTCTACGAGCCCACGCTCGAGGAGGACACCTTCTTCAACTCCGACGTCGTGCGGGACCTCGACGAGTTCAAGCGCCGCGCGGACCTCATCATCGCCAACCGGCGGTCCCCGGTCCTCGAGGACGTCGCGGAGAAGGTCTACACGCGCGACCTGTACGGCCGGGACTGAGTTCTGCCGTTTCCCTGAGAGCAGGGTCGCTTCGCCGCAACAATCGAGTGTGACGACTCGGACGCGTGCGCTGCGGCAGCTGAGCGCTGCCGCCGCGGTCACCGTGTCGGTGACGCTGACGGGCGTGCTGATCGGCCCCGCCGGCAGCAGCGCGCTCGCGTCCGGTGGCGCCGCCGAGGCGCCGGCCGCGGCCGACAGCATCGAGGTCGACGTCGTGCTGCCGTCGGTGCCGCTCCCGGACGTCGCCGAGCAGCGGCACGCCGACTTCACCATCGGCGACGGCCTGCCGGACGGCGCCCGGGTGTTCAACACGGGCGGGAACACCTCGGGCATGGCCCTGGCCGGCGGCCTGCTCGCGCACGGCGCCCCGGAGGCGTCGGGTGCGGCGGGCTTCGTGGAGACCAAGCTCGCGGGCGAGGTGGCGCTCCTCGGCGCACGGGTGCGGTTCCCGGCCACGGACTCCGGCTCGGTCGCCCTGGTCGGCTGGCAGTCGTCTCTCGTCGGCGCCGACCGCGCCGGTGGCCCGACCCCGTCGACCGGGCTCCGCCTCGTGGCGTCCCCGGGGCGGTGGGAGCTCACCGTCGTCGACGGCGACGTCGAGGTGATCGGCTCCGGCAGCTACGAGGTCGTCGACGGGCCGGCGACCTTCGAGGTCCGCCGGGTCGGGGGCGCGGTCTACGTCGTCGACCCGACCGGAGCCGTGACCGTGGTCAAGGACAAGCGGGCCGCCCGGCTGGCCGGCACGTGGGCGTCCTGGGGTCTCTCCGAGACCGGTCCCGAGCAGACGCCGGCGTCCCTCGAGGCGGTCTGGGCGGGCTAACCGCCGCGCCGGCGCGCGACGTACTCCGGGTCCTCGAGCTGGGCCACGGTCGGGGTGCCGAACATCGGCAGACCCTCCGAGCGCCTCAGGAGCCCCCACACCAGAGGGACGAGCACGACCATCACGAGGCCGACCACGCCGATCAGCAGGGGGTGCGTCTCGTCCTTGCCGAGCGGCGCCCAGCCGGCCTTGTCGAGCAGCGCGACACCGCTCATCGTGAGGACCACGACGATGGCGCGGCGGATGAAGGACTGCGGGACGCGCGGGGCGATCCGGGCGCCGATGAGCGTGCCGGGGACCGAGCCGATGACCAGCGGGATGAGCAGGTCCCAGTCGAGACCGTTGAGGGCGATGTTCGAGATCGCGGCCGCCAGCACCAGGGGCACGGCCTGCACCAGGTCGGTCCCGACCAGGCGCACCGCGGCCAGACCGGGGTAGAGCATCAGCAGCGCCACCATGATCACCGAGCCCGAGCCGACGCTCGTGATGCCGACGAGCAGGCCGCCGAGGGCACCGACCAGCAGGGTCGGCAGCGGGCGCACCGGAGGGTTCGGGTCGGCGTCCGGCTTGCCTCCGCCGAGCCGGCGGAGGCCGATGTACAGCCGCAGCGCGTACGTCGACGCGGCCAGGAGGAGCGCGATGCCGATCGACATCTTCAGGACGTAGTCCAGCTCGTCGGGGTCGCTGGTGAGGGCCGCCACCAGGTGCGGGCCGAGGAGGGCCATCGGCACCGAGCCGAGGATCAGCCACTTCGCCAGCTGGAGGTTGGGGGAGCCCTCCCGCGCGTGCACGATCGCGCCGCCGGTCTTGTAGATCGCCGCGGCGGTGAGGTCGGCGGTGACGACCGTGGCCGTCTCGCCGACGCCCAGGAAGATCAGCGCGGGCGTCATCAGCGCACCACCGCCCATGCCGGTGAGGCCGACGACGATGCCGACGAAGAAGCCCGCCGCCAGGATCGAGAAGAACGTGGTGGTGATCAGGTCTTCCATCCGCTGCCGCCCTCTTCCGGGCGCATCAGCAGGTCAGCGCAGTGCCGGCAGTACGACGTCCAGCAGCTCCGCGAGGCGGGCAACGCACCCTGAAGCCGCCTCTGGACCCCGACGATAGGGGTCGGCGACATCCAGTGCGGTATCGACGGGCCCGCGGTTCTCGCCCAGCCAGCGCAGGAGGTCGCGGCGGTCGAGCCCCTCGGGGGCGCGACCCAGGGCCAGGGCGGCCTGGCCGAGCGTCAGCACCGATCGGGCCAGCTCGGGGTGCTCGTCGAGGATGGCCGTCCGGTGCGCGCCCTCCGCGGTGAGGACGAGGTCGGCCTCGGCGAGCATGGCGTCGTCGAGGGCCCGGCTGCGGAAGGAGCCGGTGTCGAGCCCGTCGGGGAGCGCCGCCGCCATCACGCCGTCCAGCGGCTCGTCGACGAAGCCGTGGACACCGGCGCTGGAGAACACGATGTCGTCCGTGTCCGGACGCGACCTCCGGGCGAGCAGCTCCAGCGACGCGGAGCGGCAGATGTTCGCCGTGCAGACGAACAGCACCTTCAGCGGGCCCTCGGGCTCCGGCCCGGCCGGCGACAGGTCGAGGTAGCCCGCCTCGCGCAGCCCGGCGAGGACGTCGTCGAGCGCGTCCTCGATGGTGCGCCCGGTCGTGTCGACACGGACGTCGGCGTCCTGCGGCTCCTCGTAGGGGGACGAGATGCCCGTGAACTCGGGGATCTCGCCGGCCCGCGCCTTGGCGTAGAGGCCCTTGCGGTCCCGCCGTTCGCACTCCTCGAGCGGGGTTGCGACGTGGACCAGGAAGAACGCGCCCCCGGCGTCCGCGACCATCGCCCGGACCTGCTGTCGGGTCTCGTCGAACGGCGCGATCGGGCTGACCACGGCGACACCGCCGTGCCGGGCGATCTCGGCGGCGACCCAGCCGATCCGCCGGATGTTGGTCTCCCGGTCCTCCTTCGAGAACGTCAGCCCGGCCGACAGGTGCCGTCGCACGACGTCGCCGTCGAGGCTGGTGACGGTGCGCAGCCCCTGCTCGAGCAGCTTGTCGAGCAGGGCGCGGGCGAGCGTCGACTTGCCGCTGCCCGACAGGCCGGTGAAGAACAGCACCAGGCCCTGCTGGTCGGGCTCCGGGAGGTCGCGCTCGACGATCTCGCCGATCACGGCGGGGTACTCGCCCTCGTCGTCGTCGGCGAGCGCGTGGACCGGGTCGCCGGCGACGTACGCCGAGACGACCTCGATGCCCAGGGCGTGGTCGACCTCCGGGTCTCCGTGCGACGCGAGGGGGACGGTGACGACGACGGCGTCGTCCAGCAGCGCGGCTGCGGCGAGGGTGGCGCGCACCAGGGCCACCGGCGACAGCACCGGTGTGCCGGTGCCGTCCAGGGTCAGCAGGGTGACGGGGCCGAGCTCCGCGAGGGCGGCGAGCTGCGCGGAGGTGAGGGCGTCCGCCACGGGGACGACGGTGCGGCCCGCGTGCTCGGCGCGGTACTGCTCGGGCGTCAGGCGCAGCCGCCGGAACGGCCCGTACGCCGCGTGCGACAGCGGCTCCACGGTGCCGGCCGGCCAGGCGACCCGGGCCAGCGGGAGTCCCTCGGGGTCGACGATCTCGACGGCGCCGGCCGCGCCGGCCTGCTCGTCCACGGACCCGGGGAGCCGGAGCGTGATCGGGCTGCCGGGGGCGTTGAACGCGTCGACACCGGGCACCGCACGACCGAGCAGGAGCTCCAGGTCGTCCAGCTCGACCGGGCTCGGGCAGTACTGGGGAGCGGACTCGGGCACGGCGTCATCCTGTCAAAGGCGAGGGGGTCGAGCGCCCCATGTCTCGGGGGGCACGTTCTGTTACGCCCCAGGGCCATGTGTCACGTCACGCGGGCAGGGGTTTGCCCCGGGCTCCCCGAGGGGACAACTCAGGGGCACTCCCAACCTTAGGAGATCATCATGGGCTACGGCCTCGGAGCATTCCTGCTGGCGGTCGGCCTCATCCTGGCCCTCGCCGTCACCGACCAGGTCAACGGCGTCGACCTCACCATGGTCGGCTGGATCCTGGCACTCGTCGGCATCCTGTCCCTCGTCCTGACCGCCGTCACCGCCAACCGGGCGCGCAGCGTCCGCACCACGGAGACCACGACCGACAGCGCCGGCCGGCACGTCGTGAGCGACCGCCGCACCGACATCTGAGCACTGAACAGGACCTGGCTAGCCTGACGGCATGCCAGGTCCTGTCGTCGTCGCCGAGGTCGTCCGCTCGGGCTTCGTCGAGGGCCACCACTACGGGTCGGTCGTCGCGCTCGCCGCGGACGGCTCCGTCGACTGGTCGGTGGGCGACGTGACCTCGCCCGTGCTGCCGCGGTCGTGCAACAAGCCGTTGCAGGCGGTCGGCATGGTCGAGCTCGGCCTTGACCTGCCGCCGGACCTCCTGGCCCTCGCGTGCGCGTCGCACTCGGGCGAGCCGATGCACGTCGAGGGTGCGCGCCGGATCCTCGACGGCGCCGGGCTGGACGCGTCCGCGCTGCAGACACCACCCGACGTGCCGCTCGACGACACCGAGCGCGACGCCTGGCTGCGGGAGGGTCGCGGCAAGGAGCCGATCGCGATGAACTGCTCCGGCAAGCACGCCGCGATGCTCGCGACCTGCGTGATCAACGGCTGGGACGTCGCGACGTACCGCGCCGTGGACCACCCGCTGCAGCTGGCGCTGGCGGAGGCGTTCAGCCGGCTGACGGGGGAGCCGATCGTGGCGACCGCGGTCGACGGCTGCGGCGCGCCGCTCTTCTCGACGTCGCTGGTCGGTCTGGCACGCGGCTTCGCGGCGGTCGCCACCGCGCCGGACGGGCCTCGCGCGCGGGTGGCCGTGGCGATCCGCACGCACCCCGCGATGGTGTCCGGCACCCGCCGGGACGAGCGCACGCTGCTCACCGCCATCCCCGGCGCGATCGGCAAGGCCGGCGCCGAGTCCTGCTACGCCGTCGCCCTGCCCGACGGCCGCGCGTTCGCGCTCAAGACCGACGACGGTGGCCAGCGCGCCCGCCCCGTGGTGATGGCGGCCGCCCTCGCCCGCTCCGGGGTCGACCTCGAGCCGGGCGTCGACACCGAGGCGGTCCGATCGACGGGCCTGCACCAGCTGCTCGGTGGCGGCGAGCCCGTCGGGTGGGTCACGGCGACGCTCCTGTGATCCCCGGCTTCGTGCTGGGAGCGCTCATCTGCTCGGCGGCGCTGACCCTCCGCTGGCCGCGGCCGTCGGCCGTCGTCCTGGCACTCTCCTGCGCCGCCTGGTTCCCGGCGAACAAGAGCATGGAGGGGCCGGTTCTCGTCTCCGTGACCCCGGACCACGGACTGGTCGCGGCCGACCTGATCGGTCTCGCCGGGCTCCTCTACGCCGCGTGGGTCTGGCGTTCTGCTAGCGGCTGAATGCCTGTGTCCTAGCGGGATGTGACTCGATGCACAGGCTCTGAGTTTGCATTTTGCTAACTCCAGTTAGCACAATGGGGACATGGCCAAGGTGACGGTAGGAGAGCGGGTCGGCGAGTCGGTCAACAAGACCGTCGAGTCGCTCGGTGACTACCTCAAGGAGCAGCGCGCGAGTGCGCGCATGTCCCTGCGACAGCTGGCCGAGCAGGCAGGGGTGTCCAACCCCTACCTGAGCCAGATCGAGCGCGGCCTGCGCAAGCCCTCCGCCGAGGTGCTGGCCCAGATCGCGAAGGCGCTGCGGATCTCCGCGGAGTCGCTCTACGTCCGCGCCGGGATCATCAGCCCGGAGGACGGGGTCGGGGGCTCGGTCGAGCTCGCGATCCTCGGCGACACCGGGCTGACCGAGCGCCAGAAGCAGTCGCTGCTCGACGTCTACTCGTCATTCCTGGCGATCAACGAAAACCACCAAGAGAAGGAGTGAACATGGCCACCGCCAAGTTCGACATCAAGACCATCCAGACCCCGGCGACCAAGACGCTGCACGCCGGAGTCGGCGCGGCCGACCTCGCCGTCGAGACCGTCAAGACCTACGTCGCCGACGCGCAGAAGAAGGCGCAGAAGCGTCTCGAGGGCGTGCAGAAGGACGCCGTCAAGGCGTTCGAGGACGTGCAGAAGTCGGTCAAGGGCTTCGAGTTCCAGCCGAAGGCCCTGCGCTCGCAGGCCACGACCGTCGTCACCGCCCGCGTGGACGAGCTCTCGAAGGAGGCCACGACCCGTCGTGACCTGATCGAGAAGCGCGTCGCGGCCCTCCAGGCCGACGCCCAGAAGTTCGTCTCGACGAACATCGAGACCGCCACCGACACCTACGACGTCCTCGCCAAGCGCGGCGAGACCGTGGTCAAGAAGCTCCGTGGCGAGGCCGCCCAGACCGTGGCCCCGGCCGACAAGGTCGTGAGGAAGGCTGCGCCGAAGAAGACGACCGCCAAGAAGGCTCCGGCCAAGAAGGCGACCGCCAAGAAGGCGACCAAGAAGGCGCCGGCGAAGTCCGCCGGCTGACCTCTGCTCACCGGGAGCCCCCGCAGCGTTTCGCTGCGGGGGTTTTCGCATCTCCTGCCCCAGCCGTCGCGTACGGTTCTCGGATGCGACGTCGGGGATACGGGCGGCCCCTGGGCCACTACGTCGGCCTGTTCGCGTTGGCGGTCCTCACCGCCGGTCTGTGCTACCTCGCGGTCACGAACGTCGAGGGCGACGGCGACTCGGAGGCCACGGACGGGACGACGTCGTCGCTCAGCTCCGACGAGTCCCCGAGCGTCGAGCCGACGGCGTCCACGCCGTCCGCGTCGCCGACCGTCAGCACCACCCCGCCGACCGTGGCCGACCAGCGCCGCGCGGACTTCGCCGCCGGCGACCCCCTCCCGGAAGGTGCGCTCCTCGTCGACGGCGGTGGCAACGCGTCCGGTCTCGAGCTGACCCGCCAGGGCCTGGTCCACGGACGGCCGACCAGCGGCAGCTACGCAGCCGGGTTCGTCGAGACCGAGCTGGCCTCCGACGTGCGCTCGCTCGGCTTCCGCGTCCGGTTCGCCGAGACGGACTCCGGTGCCGTCACGCTGGTGGCCTGGCAGAGGAGCCTCGCCGCCGGGTTCGAAGCCGGTTCGGACACCGCGCCGGACACCGGGTTCCGGCTGGTGGCCGTCCCGGGCGAGTGGACGCTGTCGGTCCTCGAGGGCGGCCAGGAGAGCGTGCTCGCCGAGGGGACGTACGACGTCGGCCCCGGCCCGGCGACGTTCTCCATCCTGCGCGAGGGCCAGCAGGCGTTCGTCGTCGACCCGACGGGTGCGACCACGACCGCCTCCGACCCGCGGGTCGAGCTGCTCGCGGGTCCGTGGGCGTCGTGGGGCGTGACCGAGTCGTCCGCCGAGCAGACCCCCGCCGTCATCGAAGCGGTCTGGGGCGGCTGAGCCCTCGCAGCACCCTCTAGGCTTGTGCCATGGACGTCTTCGGCATCACGAGCAACATCATGTTGCTCGTCTTCTTCGTCCTGCTGGCGGTCAAGATCTACGCGTTCGTGAGCTCGCTGACCTTCTCGGCGCAGAGCTACGAGGCGGCGGGCAAGCTGACCAAGCCGGCCTGGTCGATCATCCTGGGCCTCGGCGTGGTGCTGCAGCTGCTGTTCAGCGGCGGGCTGTTCATCCTCAGCCTGGCCTTCACCATCGCCGCGTTCGTCTACCTCGCCGACGTCCGGCCCGCGCTCGCCGGGCTGACGCGTCGATGACGCCGTTTCGGTCGTTGTGACCACGCGCGAACGCGACGCTACTTATCCTGAGCCCGTGAGTCTTCCGTCGGAGACCCGCCCATGGGGATCGTGGCACGTCCTCGACGAGGGTGAGGGCTACAAGGTCAAGCGGATCGTCGTGAACCCGCACAGCCGGCTGTCGTACCAGTACCACCGCCACCGCGCCGAGCACTGGGTCGTCGCGGCGGGCAAGGCGACCTGCGTCGTCGACGGCGTCACCACCATCGCCGGCCCGGGGGAGTGCGTCGAGGTCGAGGTCGGGCAGCCGCACCGCATCTGCAACGACGAGGACTACCCGCTCGTGGTCATCGAGGTCCAGCGCGGCGACTACACCGGCGAGGACGACATCGTCCGCCTCGAGGACGACTTCGGCCGCGCGGACTCCTAGTCCGACAGGTAGCGCCGCAGCGCCACGAGCTGGTCCTCCGGCTCGAACCCGGACGACTCGATCCTCGACAGGTCCATGACGCTGCGGAGCGGCCTCGGTGAGAGACCCTCCTTGCCCGCGTAGTACTCCTCCGTGGTCACCGCGGCGACGTCGTCGGGGGAGCGGCCGCTGAGCTCGAAGACCGCCTTGGCGATGTCGCACCAGGCCATCGGCTCGCCGCCGTTGCTGGCGTTGTAGGTGCCGTACGGCGCCGCGCTGTCGAGCAGGTGCCGGGTGGCGCGCGCGAGCTCGGCGGTGAACGTGAGCCGGCCGACCTGGTCGGACACGACGGCCGGGCTGACGCCGTCGTTCGCGAGCCGCTGCATCGTGCGGACGAAGTTGTTGCCGTCGCCGATCACCCAGGAGGTCCGCAGGACGTAGTGCCGCGGTGCGGTCGCGACGGCGATGTCGCCGGCCGCCTTGGTCTGCGCGTAGACGCCCAGCGGCGACAGCGGCTCGTCCTCGGTGTGCGGCTCGACGGTGCCGTCGAAGACGTACTCGGTCGAGTAGTGCACGAGCGTGAAGCCGTGCTCGCGGGACAGTCGGGCCAGGGTGGCCGGGGCGCCGGCGTTCGCCGCCCAGGCGGTCCGCCTGCCGTCGGGCGTCTCCGCGGCGTCGACGGCGGTGTAGGCCGCGGCGTTGAGCACGAGGCCGTACTCGTTCCACGGCCAGGCGCCGACCTGCTCGGGGTCGGTCACGTCGAGCTCGTCGAGGTCGACCTGGTCGGCGTCCGGGTAGGCGACCGCGAGCGCGCGGCCGAGCTGGCCCTTGCTGCCGACGATGAGCGTCCTGCGCGGCTTCATCGGCTCGACCTCGTCGAGCATCGGCGTCGTGAGGTCCTTCTCGGAGATCTCGGCCTCGGCGAGCGGGATCGGCCAGGCGATCGCGACGGTCGGGTCGGCGAGGTTCAGCGCCGGGTAGGCGAGCCCGGCGCGCCAGTGGTCGTTGACCAGGTAGGAGTACGTCGTGCCGTCCTCCAGCACCTGGTAGCTGTTGCCGACGCCGCGTGGCACGAAGACGGCGACACCGGGGTCGACCTCCAGCGTGACGACCGTGCCGAACGACTCGCCCTCGCGCATGTCGACCCAGGCGCCGAAGATCCGGCCGTGGGCGATGCTGATGAACTTGTCCCACGGCTCGGTGTGCACGCCGCGGGTCACGCCGCGGCGCGAGTTGAACGCGACGCTGTGCTGGACCGGGCCGAAGTCGGGCAGGCCGAGCGCGGTCATCTTGGCGCGCTGCCAGTTCTCCTTGAACCAGCCGCGGCTGTCCTCGTGCAGCGGGAGCCGGACGACGAGGAGGCCCGGGATGTCGGTCGTCTCGACCGACAGCTCGGTCACTGGCCCTTGGCGGCGTAGAAGGCCTCGGTGGCCTGCTTGGCGGGCCGCCACCAGTCCTCGTGGCCGCGGTACCAGCCGACGGTGTCGGCCAGGCCGGCCTCGAAGTCCTCGAAGCGCGGCGACCAGCCGAGCTCGGCGCGGAGCTTGCCGGACTCGATGGCGTAGCGGCGGTCGTGGCCCGCGCGGTCGGTGACGAACTCGATGTCGTCCTCCGAGCGGCCGAACAGGGCGAGCAGCGCCTTCACGACCTGGAGGTTGTTGCGCTCGCCGTCGGCGCCGATGAGGTACGTCTCGCCGGCGCGGCCGCCCTCGAGGATCGCCAGCACCGCGGAGGAGTGGTCGTCGGCGTGGATCCAGTCGCGCACGTTGAGCCCGTCGCCGTACACCTTCGGCGGGACGCCGTCGATGAGGTTGGTGATCATCCGCGGGATGAACTTCTCGATGTGCTGCCAGGGGCCGTAGTTGTTGGAGCAGTTCGAGATCGTCGCGCGGACGCCGAAGCTGCGGACCCAGGCGCGGACGAGGTGGTCGGAGCCGGCCTTCGAGGCGCTGTACGGCGAGGACGGGTTGTACGGCGTGTCCTCGGTGAACCGCTTCGGGTCGTCGAGGTCGAGGTCGCCGTACACCTCGTCGGTCGAGACGTGGTGCAGCCGGACGTCGTGCTTGCGCGCGGCCTCGAGCAGCGTGAACGTGCCGACGATGTTGGTCTGGATGAACGGGCTGGGGTCGTGCAGGGAGTTGTCGTTGTGCGACTCGGCGGCGAAGTGCACGACCGCCCCGTGGTCGCTGAACAGCTTGTCGACGAGGGTGGCGTCGGTGATGTCGCCCTCGATCAGCTCGACCCGGTCCTGGGGGAGCACCTCGAGCGACTCGCGGCTCGCCGCGTAGGTCATCTTGTCGAGCACGGTCACCGAGCTGTCGGTGTTGTTCACGACGTGGTGCACGAAGTTGGAGCCGATGAATCCGGCGCCACCGGTCACGAGAAGGTCAGCCACGGGTGTTGAGCCTAATTTCTCGGCCCCCAGGCACCTAACTAGGGTGTGGGCCCATGCGCGGAATCATCCTGGCCGGCGGTACCGGCTCCCGGCTGCACCCCATCACCCTCGCGGTGAGCAAGCAGCTGATGCCGGTCTACGACAAGCCGATGATCTACTACCCGCTCACCACGCTGATGCTGGCCGGGATCACGGACGTCCTGGTCATCACGACGCCGCACGAGTCGGACGCGTTCCGGCGGCTGCTCGGCGACGGCTCGCAGTTCGGGCTCTCGATCACCTACGCCGTCCAGCCGAGCCCCGACGGTCTCGCGCAGGCGTTCGTCATCGGCGCCGACCACGTGGGTGACCAGCCGGTCGGTCTCGTGCTCGGCGACAACATCTTCTACGGCGGCGGGCTCGGCTCCCGGCTGCGCCGGTTCAGCGACATCGACGGTGCTGCGGTCTTCGGCTACCGGGTGGCCGACGCGACGGCGTACGGCGTCGTGGAGTTCGACGAGAACGGCATGGCGCTGTCGCTCGAGGAGAAGCCGGCGCACCCCAAGAGCAGCTACGCCGTCCCGGGCCTCTACTTCTACTCCTCGGACGTCGTCGAGAAGGCCGCCGTGCTGCAGCCCTCGGCCCGCGGCGAGCTCGAGATCACCGACCTCAACCGCGTCTACCTCGACGAGGGCCGGCTCCAGGTCGAGGTGCTGCCGCGCGGCTCGGCGTGGCTGGACACCGGGACGTTCGAGGACCTCGACGAGGCCGGCAACTTCGTGCGCGCGATCGAGCACCGGCAGGGCCTCAAGATCGGCTGCCCCGAGGAGGTGGCCTGGCGGATGGGGTTCATCTCCGACGAGCAGCTCTCCGCCGCGGCCGAGCCGCTGATGAAGAGCGGGTACGGCGCCTACCTGCTGGGCCTGCTCGAGGACCCGGGCGCTCGCTGAGTCGCTGGCACATGGACACTTCCACGTCGCCGGGGAGGCCGTCGTCCGGCTGCCCGGTGCCAAGGCGTTCTCGAAAGGCGGCATATCGCGCGCGATCGGGGCGCCGACGGGTCATCTGCCGCCTTTCTACGCACGCTTCTTGATTCGGGGCGTGCGAGCTCCGGATGGTCGACACCACGTCTGAAGGCCGGTCACACTGACGCATGCGATTCGACGACGCGGCGATACGTGAGACGACGAGCTATCGCACGGGAGTCCTCGTCGCTCTCGCGAGCAACCTCATGTGGTCCGGTTCCCTGTGGCTGCTGATCTGCCGCGCTGGCGACGTCGTGGCCGACTACCAGGTCTGGGTAGCGGCGACGGCCGGAGCCCTTCTGATCACGCTCATCGCGGGGGTTGCCCTGCAACGGCACGACAACCGCGAAGAAGTCGGAGATGGCGTCCTGCGCGGAGTCTTGATCCTGGCCATCGTCTACGTCGTATGGCACAGCTGCGCGTCCGCCATTTTCCGCAGAATGACGCCAGGTGGCGTCGAGGTCGCGCATCGGCATGCGCGGATGTCGGCTATTCGAGCTGGCGGGTCCCGTCGCGTTGGCGGAGGTAGTGGAGTCCGTGGGGGTCGGTCCAGAGGTAGGTCTGTGGTCCGAGCTTCTGGTAGCGCCAGCCGGTGTGGGTCTTGAGTCGGTGGTGATGTCGGCACAGGGGTGCGAGGTTGCATCGGGGGCAGGTGGGCCCGCCGGTGTCGAAGGGTGTGATGTGGTCGCAGTCGCAGCGGCGGGCTGACCGGTGGCAGTGGGGGTGGACGCAGCGGCGGTCGGCGAGCTCGACGATCGTGCGGTCCAGCTGGGTGGGGACGTAGTCCTCGGTGGCGTGCGGGGTGTGGTTGGTGCAGTCGATGTGGGCGGGGCAGTGGGTGCAGCCGCCGGCGGTGCCGCCGCAGTGCCGGACCGGCTTGATGGTCAGGGCGATGTCGTGGCGGCCGACCCAGGTCTGGATGACCTGGGTGAGGTGGGCCTTGAGGTCGGTGTCGGTGATGACGGGGTCGCCGAGGAGCAGGCTTGCCTCGGTGAGGTTCAGGTCGGCGACGAGCTCGCGTCGGCGGGTGGGCTTGGCGTCGGTGTGGCCGTCGAGGATCGCCTGGGCGCGGGGCGGGTCGGCGAGGATCCCCAGGGCGATGGAGCGGCGGACGTCGAGGGACTCGTGGGCGTGCTCGGGGAGGTCCTTGATGGCCTCGGCGAGCTCGGCGACCTTCTCGTCGAGGTTGAGCAGGTCGGCGCAGTCCAGGCGGGCGCCGAGGTCGCCGATGCCGTGGTGGTTGATCGAGGCGGGGTCGATGGTGACGTGGCGCCGGTCGAGGGCCTCGAGCTGGTCGAGCTCGCGTTCCTCGGCGTGCAGCCGGAGCATCGCTTCCTCGACGAGGCGCTCGGCGACCACGGGGCCGAGCGGGCGGCCGTCGTGGAGGCGCTCGGCCAGGGCGTCGTTGACGTAGCGGCACACGTCGTCGTGCTGGCCGAGGAGCTGCTCGGCGATCCTGCGGGCCCGCCGCACGGTGACCTGCCCGGCGCACATCGCGGCCCGCACGGCCGGCGCTCGGTGGGTGAGGACCAGGGCGTCGCGGATCACGGCCTTCCCGGCGATGGTCGACATGCCGTTCGCGGCGGCGAACGCGGCCGGGGCGTCCCACCGCAGCGCGGGGAGCCGGTACCACTCCACCTCGTCGGCGTCCGTGGTGGCGTAGGAGTGCGGGTCGGTCCACACCGGGAGCGTGGTCGGCGCCCAGGCCTCCTGGCCGGGCAGTGCCGGGTTCGCGTAGGCGTACTCCACGGCCAGCTCCATGATCCGGATCTCGGCACGGTCCGAGGCCTGCCGCTCCTCACGCACCTGCACCAGCAGGTCCCGCCCCAGTGGGGCGGAATCGGGGAGGAGGTCGGCCGTGGAAGTCATCGTGCGGCCAGCCTACTAGAACAGATGTTCGAAAACAAGACCACCGCGGAGATGGTGAGGAAACTCAGCCGGACTCCAGGTCCGCGTCGACCATCCGCCCGACCAGCTCGGCGAACCCCACCGTGGGCGCCCAGCCGAGCTCCGTCCGCGCCCGGGTGGCGTCGCCGGTCAGCTCGACCGGGTCGGCGGGCCTGAGCAGGCTCGGGTCGACCTCGACGTACGACGCCCAGTCGTCGATCCCGGCGTGCGCGAACGCCGCGGCCGCGAAGTCCTCGACCGAGTGGCCCTCGCCCGTCGCCACCACGTAGTCCTGCGCCACGTCGGCCCGGGTCGCGCGCACGACCGCGTCGACGTAGTCCGGCGCCCAGCCCCAGTCGCGGCGGGCCTCGAGGTTGCCGAGGACCAGCGTGTCGGCCCGCCCGGCGGCGATCGCGGCCACGGTCGAGGTGATCTTCCGGGTGACGAACTGCGCCGGGCGGCGGGGGGACTCGTGGTTGTAGAGGATCGCGGCGACCGCGTGCAGGTCGCGGCGGCGATAGACGTCGACCATCAGGTGCGCGTAGGCCTTCGCGGCGCCGTACGGGTTCACCGGCCGGATCGGCGTCGACTCGTCCTGGGGACTCGTGGCCGGCTCGCCGAAGATCTCGGCGCTCGAGGCCTGGAGGAACCGGACCGGCCTGCCGGTGCGGTCCTGGACCTGCAGCGCGGACTCCATCAGGGCCACGGCGGCGAGGCCGTTGACCCGTGCGGTGAGGTCGGGCTCGGCCCACGACTGCGCGACCGAGCTCAGGGCGGCGAGGTTGTAGACCTCGTCCGGGGCGAGGTCGAGCAGGAGCGCGCGGACCTCGTCGACGCGGGTGAGGTCGCCGGTGTGCAGCACGACACCGGGGCAGTCCGGTGCGGGCTCGGCCTCGTGGGCCAGCGCGTGCACCTCGACGCCCTCGTCCAGCAACCGCTCGGCGAGGTAGCTGCCGTCCTGCCCACCGATGCCCGTCAGGAAGGCGAGGGTCACCAGCCGGCCCTCTGGGCGGAGATGTCGGCGTCGACCATCATCCGGACCAGCTCGTCGAACCCGACCTTCGGCTCCCAGCCCAGCACCTCGCGGGCCTTGGTGGCGTCGCCGACGAGGTGGTCGACCTCGGCCGGCCGCATGAAGCGCTTGTCCTGCTTGACGTACGGCGTCCAGTCGTCGATCCCGATGTGCGAGAACGCCACGTCGACGAGCTCGCGGATCGAGTGGGTCTCGCCCGTCGCGACCACGTAGTCGTCGCCGACCGGCTGCTGGAGCATCAGCCACATCGCCTCGACGTAGTCACCGGCGAAGCCCCAGTCCCGCTCGGCGTCGAGGTTGCCGAGCACCAGGTCGTCCTGGAGGCCCAGCGAGATGCGGGCCACGGCCTGGCTGACCTTGCGGGTCACGAACTCCTGGCCGCGCCGCGGCGACTCGTGGTTGAAGAGGATCCCGGAGGACGCGTGCATGCCGTACGACTCGCGGTAGTTGATCGTCATGTAGTGCCCGTAGACCTTGCTCACGCCGTACGGCGAGCGGGGCCAGAGCAGGGTGCGCTCGTGCTGCGGCGACTCGTGCACCTTGCCGAACATCTCCGAGCTGGACGCCTGGTAGA
This sequence comes from uncultured Actinomycetota bacterium, assembly GCA_963815335.1. Classification (GTDB taxonomy): domain Bacteria; phylum Actinomycetota; class Actinomycetes; order Propionibacteriales; family Nocardioidaceae; genus Nocardioides. The sequence goes on along the minus strand of CAWFGL010000006.1, from coordinate 198,423 downwards.
ACCGGACGCCGGCGGGGTCGTCGCCGGTGTGCAGCCGGATCGCCTCGAGCATGTTGAGGACGCCCTTGGCGGTCACGTCGGTGGTGAGGTGCGCGTTCTCCCACGAGTAGGCGACGAAGGAGACCGCGCCGAGGTTGTAGACCTCGCCGGGGTCCGAGTCGCGGAGCGCGCGGATCAGGCTCGACATGTCGGTGAGGTCGCCGTTGTGCAGCCGGACGTCCGGCAGCAGGTGCTCGACCAGGTCGCGCTTGGGGTTGTTCTGCCCCCGGATCACGCCGTGGACGTCGTACCCCTTGGCGAGCAGCAGCTCGGCGAGGTACAGGCCGTCCTGGCCGGTGATCCCGGTGATGAGGGCAGTGGGCACGGCCAGATCATCGCAGCAGCGTGTCGAGTTCGCCGTTCCAGCCCGGGCGCGACGATCGCTACTTATGGTCGTGGCATGGTGACGACCAGGTCGCAGCGACGGCTGCTCGCGCTCGCCGTCCTCGTGCTCGCGTGCCTGCTCCCCTCGCTCCACGCCCCGCCGGCGTCGGCGGCGACCGGTCGGGTCCGCGGGACCATCACGGGTCAGGGCGGTGACACCTCGCCGGAGGTCAAGCTGCTGTGGTTCGCCGCGGACTGGACGTACCTCGGCTCCCGCAAGGCGTACGGCGGCGGGTACTCCCTGTCTCTGCAGCCGGGCACCTACCACCTCCAGTTCGTCGACCAGCGTCCGGCGTACGACGTCACGAAGTACTACCCGGCCGACGTCACCGTCACCGTGCGCGCCGGCGACACGACCCTGAGGAGCGTCCGGATGAAGCGCGGCGCCGCGATCGGCGGCACCGTGCGGGCGGGCGGGAAGCCGGCGGGCGGCGCGCGGGTCGTGGCCGCCAACACCGACGAGAACTCCTTCGAGGTGCGGGCCGACAAGCTGGGCCGGTACGCCCTCGGCGGGCTCCCGCCGGGCACCTACTCCGTCTTCACCTACGACCGCAGGAAGCAGTGGGTCGGCAAGAGCACCTACCTGCGCAAGCGCAAGGCCGGCAGCTACACGCCGACCGACATCGGGCTCACCACGAAGGCGGGCCGGATGATCGTCGACGTGTACGCCGGCGGCGCCTCGTACCCGGGCACCGCGTTCGTCACGGCGGTCAGCCGCAAGAGCGGCCAGTTCTGGACCGCGAGGCTCCGCCGCGGGACCGTCACCCTGCAGGGTCTCTTCCCGGGGAGGTACCGCCTCGTCGTGCCCGCGGGCGGCGGCTACGTCGGCGCCACCGTCCTGGTGAAGGGCAAGGTGAAGGCCGGCCGGACGTCGTTCGGCAGCGCCCGGCTCACCCAGCGCGGCGCCTGGGTCTCCGGCCGGGTCGTCGACGGCAACGACCCGTCGTACCCGCTGTCGGGTGGCTCGGTCACGCTCGTCGACGGCCAGGGCAGGGTCCTCGACTCCGCCACCTCCGCCGCCGACGGCACCTTCACGCTCGGTGGCGAGCTGCTCACGCGCAGCGACCTCACGGTGCGGGCGGGGCCCGGCCCGTACTCGCCCTACCTGGGCCAGGGCACGCACTACTGCAAGTACGCCGCCGCCACGCGCGCGCCGGTCGCGGTGACCACCGGCTACGCGACCCCGCTGGGCGACGTCCTGCTGCCGCACCTGCCGGACGACCAGCAGGACGGTGAGCAGTGCCACACGCCACCGCCCTGATCGGGATCCGGAGGCTCGAGTTTCGCCGTTCGCCGGTGGACTAGCCCAGGATTGACGACACTGGGCGGGTGACACTGGACGGGTCTCGTGCGACCGCGAGCGGAACTGACCGGGCTGCCCCGAGCAACCCGTACATCCTGACCCAGGACCCCTCGCTGAGCGCGTACGCCGAGGAGTTCCTCGACGCGGTCGCGGCCATCCCCGAGCAGCGCCCCACGGTCGGCTGCGTCATCCCTGCGTACAACGAGGCCGAGACGATCGCCGGGGTCATCGACTCGCTGCTGATGCAGACCCGGCTGCCGGACTCCATCCACGTCATCATCAACAACACGACCGACGACTCGGTCGAGATCGCCAGCCACTACGCGGGTCCGCACACCCGGATGACGCCCAGCGGCGAGCAGCACACCGTCGTCTACGTGCACGACATCGGCAAGAACCCCGACAAGAAGGTCGGGGCCCTCAACTACGGCTACTCGCTGGTCGAGTCGATGGACTACCTGCTCGGCGTCGACGGCGACACCACCCCGGAGCCCAACGCGCTGGAGATGCTCGTGGACGAGATCTCGAGCGACGACCGGATCGGCGGGATCTCGGCGATCTACTCGATCGACGACAGCGCCCTCGAGGGCGCGGTGGGCAAGTTCCTGATCGCCGGCCAGCGGGCGCAGTTCTCCGCCTTCAACATGCAGAACCTGCTCAAGGGCCGCAACATGGCGGTGCTCGGCGGCCAGTTCTCGATCTTCTCGACGCGAGCACTGCGGAAGGTCCTGGACGACAGCCACCAGCGCACGCCGTGGGTGAACGACAGCGAGGTCGAGGACTCGCTCCTCTCGCTGCAGATCAAGAGCGCCGGCTTCCTCACCAAGATCAGCGCGTCGGCGTACGCGCACGTGGGCGGCATGACCACCCTGCGCAGCCTGGACGCCCAGCAGGTGAAGTGGAACTACGGCGCGATCGACCTGATGTGGCCCGGACAGCGCGGCGACACCCGCGGCCAGCCGCTGCACCCCAACCTGCGGATCCGCTGGTTCGAGCACCTCTCGATGGTGCTGAACATCGTCACCCGGCTCGGCTTCCTCCTGCTGCTGTCCGGATCGCTGTCGATCGACGCGTACGTCTTCGAGCTCCAGTGGCTGATCCCGCCGGTCGTCGCGATCGCGCTGAACGTCAAGGTCGCCAGGTCGATGGCGTTCGCGCACAAGCGGGACTACCTGTTCGCCGCGACCCTGGTCCCGGCCGAGGTCTACATGTGGGTGCGGATGGGTCACTTCGTCCGCGCCTGGGCGAAGTTCTTCGGCAGCCACCAGTCCGACAACTGGGCGGCGCAGGCGCGTGCCGAGCGGGGCAAGGGGTCGTCGTACCTCTACCCGTTCCTGGCGCTGCTGGTGTTCCTGGCGGCGGTGAGCGCGATCTGGGCGCAGCTCTCCGTCGGTGCGAGGTCGAGCTTCTTGGAGGTGGCGTGGCCGGTCCTGGGCGTGATCACGGTCCTGCAGACGGCGTGGATGGCGCTCAAGGTGCTGCGCCGCTACCGCGGGTTCAAGGCATGAGCGTCAGGGGTGTCCGCCGGCTCGCTGCCGTCGTGGTCGCCGTGCTGGCGACGACGTCGGCGTCCGCGTGCTCGGTGCTGGGCGACGACGCCGAACCGCCCCCGGCCGAGGCCCCGTCGACGACGGCGGCCCCGGTGTTCGACTCGCAGTTCACCCGCGACGGGACGTTCCAGTCGCACATCGAGGTGGACGGCGCGTCGGGCGTGGACTTCGTCTACACGCTCTACCCCACCAAGGCGACGCCCCGGACCAACGAGTGGTACCCGCGCGGTGACAAGTTCTTCACGGTGACCTTCCAGGCCTACGACCTCGACCGCGAGCTGCGCGACCCGTTCGAGACCAAGCGGAAGGTCTACCTCAGCAGGATCGTCGTGACGTCGGCGACCACGACCAGCGCGGGCGGCGCGACCGAGACCCCGTACGAGCTCGACACCCCGGCCTCGCGGGCGACCTTCGACCCCGAGCCGCTGACCACCCGGTTCGGCATGCTCATCACCTCGCCCAAGGGCGCCTTCGAGCTGCGCAACCAGCGCATCGGGACCGTCGCCGGCGACACGATCGGGGTGACGCTGGAGCTGACCGCCACCGTGAGCATCGAGACCCGCGCCGGGTCGCGCAAGTTCGTCAGGCGCGAGGTGACGCAGTCGGTGCCGATCGCGATCTTCGCCTCCGACGACGAGACCGTGGTCGCCGACATCCCGGTCAACGCCAACTGACGGCTGCCGTGGGTCAGGAGGCCAGCCGGTAGCCGACGCCGCGGACCGTCTCGATGAACTTGGGCGTCGCGCCGTCGTCACCCAGCTTGGCGCGCAGGCTCGAGATGTGGGCGTCGACGTTCTTCTTGTCGATCTCCTTGACGAAGTACGACGTGACGTAGGGCTGGCCGCGCAGCGCCAGCACCAGGTCGGCCTTGCTGCGGACCCGGCGGCCCGTCGAGAGCAGGCTGGCCAGCAGCTCACGCTCGGCGTCGGAGAGGTCGACACGCTGCCCGTGCAGGGTGGTGACACCCGTCGCCAGGTCCATGGTCAGGCCGTTGGTGCCCAGCACCCGGCCGGGCTCGGTCGCGGCTGCCGGGTCCGCGAGGATGCTCGGCTGCGGCCGTCGCCATCTCGGCCACCGCGGCGGCGGCCATCGGCGCCAGCGGGCTCTCGCGGAGCTCGCGGGCCGCGGCGCTGGCCCAGGACTCCGGCTCCGGCTCGGGCTCGGGCTCGCCGGTGGCGAAGCCCTGCATCCGGCGGGGCCGACGGAGCATCGAGTCGGCACGCGCACGCAGCTCGCGGGGGCTGAACGGCTTGACCAGGTAGTCGTCGGCACCGGCCTCGAAGCCGGTCACGACGTCGATCTCGTCCGCCCGGCCGGTGATGATGATCAGGTAGGTCTCGCTGAACTTGCGCAGCTGCTTGGCGACCGCGAAGCCGTCCATCCCCGGCATGTTCAGGTCGAGCGTCGTGAGGAGCGGGGTGTGCTCGCGGACCGCCTGGATGCCGCTCGGGCCGTCACCGGCGGTCACGACCGCGAACCCTGACTGCGTCAGGATCATCTCGGTCAGCTCTCGCAGCTCCGGCTCGTCCTCGATCACCACTGCGACGCGGGTCTCACTCACGTGTCGATGGTAGGTCGGAACTGGTCTGGACGTGCCGGGTTTGGCCCACGTCGGTCGAGAGGTTCACCACCCGGCGGCGGTGGCCAGGTCGACCACCCGCTCGAGCCACAGCTGACCGGCCTCCGGGCCGCCCTGGCAGGTGCCGTCGCTCTCCCACGGCGGCTTGACCCACAGCAGCGCGTCGAGCCGCGTGTCGTCCGTGACGACGCCTGGCTCGCTGCCCAGGGCCTGGCCCGGTGGGTTGCACCAGTCGTCGACGCGCCCGCCGGCGGCGCCGTTGCGGCCGGTGTCGACCACGAAGTGCGCGCCCCCGACGGCCGTGCTGACCTGCTCGGCCCACTGCCTCTCGACCGCGGTGGGCTGGTAGTTCGCGACGTTCACGGAGAACCCCCGGACGCGCTGGACGCCGACGGCCTCGAGCAGGTCGGCCACCTCGTCGGCGTCCCGCCAGGCCGAGTGGCCGGCGTCGACGTACGTCGCGGCGCCGGCGTCCGCCAGGGCTGCGACCGCGTCGCCCAGCTGCGCGGTCCGGGCGTCGGCAAGGCCGCACTGGTCCGCGCTGACGAGGGCGTCCGGCTCGAGCACGACGACCGCGTGCTCGTCCGCGGCGGCCGAGGCGACGGCGCGCACCCACGGGACGTACTCCTCGGCGGTCAGCCCGCCGCTCGACAGGCCGCCGCTGCAGTCGCGGTCCGGGATCGCGTACACGACCAGGAGGGCCAGGGCGTCCTGCCCCGCCGCCCGCCGGACGACGTCGGTGACGTACGCGCCCACGTCGGCGGGCGTGGGGTGCTGCTCGGGCAGCAGCCAGGTGCCCGTGGGCACGTCGGCCAGGCGCTCCAGCTGGGCGCTCCGCCGCTGGTCCCCGTCCGCGGCCGCCTGCTGCGCGGCCGCGTCCAGCCGGGGTTCGGGAGTCACCAGGAGGGGGCGGCCGGCGAACGGGTTCTCGTCGTCCGGGTCGTCGAGCACGTGGCGGGCGACGAGGGTGCCGCCGCCAGCGACCAGCGCCGCCGCCACGCCGAGGGCGGCGAGGCGGCGCGATCGTCGGCGGGGGAGCACCAGCACAGTCTCGGTCACGCGGTGGGCCCGCCGCAGGACGACACAGGAGTGCCTTGGCGCCCCACCCGTCACATCCGGTCTGGACCGCTCGAAACAGGAGGAGTTCCTGCGTAACTCCCGCGTGACGACAGACGTTTGCGTGGTGTGACTCTGGGGGGAGTCACATCGGGATGGGTGAAAGCCGATCCCCACGGTCCGGGCCGGTGTGGGCGTCCGCGGAGGTCGCCCCCGGCCCGGACCGAGCTCGAACCTCCAGCAGGACGAAGGCGCTGAGGGGCCTCAGAGGCTGGACATGGCCCCGACGGTCTCGGGGCTGAAGCCGGGGAACACCTGGGCCGAGGAGGCCCCGAGACGCGTCGTGACGACCTCGCTGAGCACGCTGCGGTAGTCCGTGGTCACCAGGAGGTCGGCGTCGGTGGTGTTGGTCAGCCCCGGCCAGGTGCCGTAGTACGCGCGGCCCTTCACCCCGGCGCCGAGCAGGAACATCACGTTGCCGTAGCCGTGGTCGAGACCCTGGTTGGCGTTCTCCTTGACCCGGCGGCCGAACTCGCTGAGCGTCACCACGGTCACCCGGTCCGCGAGCGGACCGAGGTCGGTCATGAACGCCGCCACGCTCAGGGCGAACTCGTCGGCCATCCGGCGCAGGTTGCCGTTGTCGGGCTGCCCGATCCAGGTGTGGTGGTCCCAGGAGCCGTGGTCGACGGTGATCACCTCGGCGCCGATGTCGGCCCGGATGGTGCGCGCGGCCGAGGCGAGGGCCTTGGCCAGGTCGGAGCTGGTCGGGTAGACCGCCTGGTTGGCGGGCGTCGCGGAGCCGGTCGTCACCGGGGCGAACTGCTCGACGACGTCGAGCGCGGTGCGTGCCCCGCCCCCGAGCGGTCCGGGCAGGTCCTCCCACATACGGGACATCGACTGGTGGCGCCGCAGCCTCGACGCCGCGTCGTCCGCCGCGGACAGGGTGACCGAGTCGGCGTCGGAGGTCACGAGGACCGGTTCCGGCCCGGACACGGCGGCGTTGGGCACACCCCCGCCGAACTGGATCGCCTCGATCGGCGAGCCCGTGCCGTTGCGCCCGATCAGCCGGTTGAGCCAGCCCACGCGCTTGTCGGACCCGGGGTCGGCGTCCTCGACCTCCTCCATCGCGGAGAAGTGGGAGCGGTTCGGGCTGGGCAGCCCGGTCGCGTGGACGGCCGCCATCTTGCCGGCGGTCCACCACGGCACGAGCGGCGCCAGGGCCGGGTGCAGGCCGAAGTGGTCGTCCGGCTCGAGCAGCCGGGTGTACGGCACCGCGATGCTCGGCCGGGCCGCGTAGTAGACCGGGTCCTGGTGGGGGACCACGAGGCTGAGCCCGTCGCAGGCGCCCCGCATGGACAGCACCACCAGCACCCGCTCGACCGGCGCGGCGGCGTACGACGTCGAGGTGAACGCGGTGCCGTGCACGGTGGAGACGGCCGCGGCGCCGCCGAGGACGGTGGCGGTGCGCAGGAAGCTGCGCCGGTTGAGCCGGGCGCGGTCGGTGCGGGCGAACTCGTCGCAGCAGGTCTCGTGGGTCCGGTCGGAGGTCATGGGGGTCACCGGCTCATGTGTTCGGGGCTGTCGAGGACGGTGGTGAGGAGCACCGGCATGCCCCACCGGACGACGGCGTGGTTGAGGGTCATCGCGGTCGTCCGGGTGACGCCGCTCGCGAGGCAGCACGCGTCGACCACCCGGGCGTCGGCCGGCCGGCAGAGGAGCCGGCGAGACAGGTGGTCGACCAGCGCCTCGAAGGTCATGGACTGCGTGCCGGTCAGCGGCACCCAGGAGGTCAGCGGGTGGTACGTCGCGTCCTGCTTGGGCCACCAGCCGCCGCACATCGCGTAGTGGGTCTCGAAGGACGCGAGGATCCGCGAGGCCGACGACCAGGCACCGCCGGTCTCGGGCTGGCCGTCGGGACGGGCCCAGCCGAACGGCGTCTGGCCGATGTTCTGGGCCTGGTAGAGCATCGTGTTGGCCGTCGAGTCGCCGGTGACCGGGCGGGCCACGGCGACGTCCAGGGCCCGGAAGGTGGCCGCGACGTCGTCGGTGGGCGTGCGGACCTTGGCGCCGGCGGCGGCCGCGAACTCCGGGTGCGCGACCAGGGCCAGGAGGACCGGCACGATCGCGGTCTGGTTCGCCAGGTAGACGTCGGCGAGGTGCTGGACCAGGGCGTCCGACGGTGCGTCGGAGACGAACCGGACGGCCAGCTTCCTGGCGAGCCGCCGGGCGGTGGCCGGGTGGTGCGCCAGGTAGGTGAGGTAGGCCTCGGCGACGGGACGTCCGTCCGTGGCCGTGTTGGCGTGCGTGAAGTCCAGGACCTTGACGGGACCGGTCCAGTGGCTCGGCGCGTCGTACCAGGAGTTCCAGGTGCGCCACATGTCGACCCGGTAGCCGGTCAGGATCCGCGCCGAGTTCTTGACGTCGTCCTCGGTGTGGTTCCCGCGGCCCACGGTGTGCAGCTCGAGGAGCTCCCGGCCGAGGTTCTCGTTGGGCGCGGACTTCGTGGAGCTGGCGTTGTCCAGGCTGGTCCCCATGGCGGGGTGCGTGATCGCCGCGACGAGCATCTGGTCGAACCGACCGAGGGCGTGCGAGCGGATGAGCTTCCCGTACGCCGCCCGGAACCCGAAGACGCCGTCGTCGTGGACCGGCACGTGGAGGTAGTTCTCGAAGAACTCGGTGACGACCTCGAGCACCTGGCGCTTGGAGTAGATCCGGCGCATGAGGCACCAGCGCTGGTAGTTGGCCATCGCCACCCAGGTCGCCTCGACCTTGTCCTGGTCGCGCCTCCAGAGGGTGGGCGCGTCGAGGTCCAGCGACAGCCACCACGACTGGAACCCGTCGGCGACCTGGTCAGGGACGGTCGCCGGCTGCAGCTGGGCCGCGAACCAGGCCGCGTCGCTGCTGAAGGACTGCATCTCCGCGTGCAGGGCGGGCGTCATGCCGTAGGTGAAGCGGCTGGCGAGGTGCAGCGCGGCCGCGCTCGGCAGCTCGGTGGGCACCTGGGGCTGCTCGGGGTCAGGCGGGTCCGGCGGGTCGGGCAGCTCCACCTGCGGCGGCTCCGGGTCCGGGGCGTGCGGCTTGTGCTTGCGGTGCTTGCAGGTCCGCGCCCGCCAGCAGGTGTGCCTGCGGTGCACCTTGCACCGGTGCCACTTGCGCTTCGGCCGGGCGAACGGTGTGCCCTCGCCGGGCGCGGCGTGCGCGTCCTGGGCGGCCAGCAGGGGTGCCACGGCCGCGGTGGCCAGCCCGCCGGCGACGGCGCGGTGCAGGCCGCGACGGGTCGCGGAGGTGACCGAGACGGTCTCAGGCATGGGGGGAGGCTCCTGCGGAGGACGGGCCAGAACCCGTCAAGTCTGGGCGGGGCGCCCGCACGCCGCTGGGGTTTCGGGAAGTTGCTGGGGTGCCGCCACCGGCCGCCGCCTAGAGTTCGGCCAATGAAGGTCCTCGTCACCGGCGGCGCCGGGTACATCGGTTCGATCACCGCCAAGGCCCTGGAGCAGGCCGGACACGTCCCGGTGGTCCTCGACTCGCTCCTCACCGGCCCCCAGGTCTTCGCGCGCGACCGGATCTTCTACGAGGGCGACATCGCCGACCGGGCCCTGCTCGCCCGCATCGTCGAGGAGCACCCCGACCTGGACGCGACCATCCACATGGCAGCCCGGATCGTGGTGCCGGAGTCGGTCGAGCAGCCCTACGAGTACTACCGCGACAACGTCGCCAAGTCGCTCGAGCTCTTCGACCAGCTCGAGCAGCTCGGCAAGCCCCGGGTGCTGTTCTCCAGCTCGGCCAGCCTGTACGCGCCCAAGGAGGGCTTCGAGGTCGTCGAGTCCGACCCGCTGGCCCCCACCTCGCCGTACGCGCGGACCAAGCACATGATGGAGCAGGTCCTGCAGGACATGGCGGCCGCGACCGACCTGCGCGCGATCATCCTGCGCTACTTCAACCCGATCGGCTCCGACCCGGACCTCGAGTCCGGCATCTACGCCAAGGAGCCGTCGCACGTCCTCGGCCAGCTGGTGATGGCCGCCCGCGGCCAGAAGGACTCGTTCACGATCACCGGCGTCGAGCACCCGACCCGCGACGGCACCGGCATCCGCGACTACATCCACGTCTGGGACATCGCCCGGGCGCACGTGCGCGCCATCGAGCAGTTCGACGACGTCCTGGCGAAGGTCGGCTCGACGAGCGTCGTCATCAACCTCGGCACCGGCGACGGCACCACCGTCCGCGAGCTCGTGACGGCGTTCGAGAACGTCTTCGGCCGGCCGGTGCCGATCACCGAGGCCCCGCCCCGTCCCGGCGACGCCGTCGGCGCGTACGCGAACGTCGACACGGCGGCCGAGCTGCTCGGCTGGCGGACCGAGCTGACGCTCGAGGACGCCATCGCCTCGGCGCTCGCCTGGGGCGAGAAGCGCCAGGAGATCCTGGGCTACGAGTGAAGGTCGTCCTCGCCGGAGTCGTCGCGGTCGCGCTGCTGGCCGCTGGTCCGGCGTACGCCGAGGACCGCACGGCCCTGGCACGGGACGGCTCCACCACGAGGGGCTGCTCGCCGGCCGGACGGTCGTCATCGACCCCGGACACCAGCTGGGCAACCACCACTTCCCGAGCCAGATCAACGCGCCGGTGCCGGCGGGCGGCTTCACCAAGCCGTGCAACACGACCGGGACCGCCACGCGGGGCGGCTACGCCGAGGCGACGTTCGCCTGGCGGGTCTCGCTCCGGCTCAAGACCAAGCTCGAGAAGCTCGGCGCCCGTGTCGTGCTGACCCGCAAGGTCAACAGCGAGAAGCGCTGGGGTCCGTGCGTCGACAAGCGCGGCAGGACCGGCAACAGGATCCCGGCCGACCTCAAGATCAGCGTCCACGGCGACGGCTCCTTCGCCGCCGGTGCCCACGGCTTCCACGTCATCGCGCCGACCGACCGGGCGCCCTGGACCGACGACATCTTCAAGCCCTCCCGTCGGCTGGCGCTGCTCACCCGGGCGTCCCTCCGCAAGAAGGACTTCGTCGACGCGACCTACATCGCCGGCGGCGACGGCCTCGACTTCCGCTCCGACCTCGGCACGCTCAACCTGTCGGACGTCCCCACCGTGATGGTCGAGCTCGGCAACATGAAGAACCCCGGCGACGCCGGCGTGATGACGTCCGCGGACGGCCGGGCGCGCTACGCCGCCGCGCTGGCGCGCGCGGTGCGGATGTTCCTCAGGTAGGCAGCTCCCGCAGCGCCTGCAGCACCGGGACGACCCGCGGGACCTCGTGGGTGCGGATCATCCCGGCGCCGGCGAGCCGGGCGAGGACCGTGAAGAAGGCCTCGCCGGTGCGGAACTCGTCCTGGAACAGCGCGAAGCCGTGCGGCACCGACTGGCACACCGGCACGCCCAGGCGCCGGAGCCGGAAGGCGTGGAGCAGCATCCGGGTCTGGTGCGCGAGCCGCTCCTCGGGGGTCTGCTGGACGCCGAAGTGGAAGCCGGCGCCCGGGTCGATGACGAGGCCGGTCACGCCGAGCTCCCGGGCGCGCTCGAGCCGGCGACCGAACCCGTCGAGCATCCGCGGGACCGGATCGGCCGACAGGTCGGCGCCGTCGAGGTCGCGCGGGTTCTCGCCCTCGACGTGGCAGAGGACCACGGCCGCCCCGTGCTCGGCGGCGAGCGCGAAGACCGGGTCGTCACCCGCGGAGCCGGTGAGGTTCACGACGGCGGCGCCGGCCGCCAGCGTCGCGCGCACGACATCGACGTCGTAGGCCTCGCTCGACACCAGGATCCCGTCGGCGGCCAGGGCCTCCACGACAGGGACGAGCCGGGCGATCTGGTCGGGGCCGGACACCCGGTCGGCCCTGGTGGTCGTGGACTCGGCACCCACGTCGACCACGTCCGCACCCTGGGCGGCGTGCACGCGACCGCGGCTGATCGCGGCCTCGACCGTCGGGGCGATGCTGGTCCGGTACGTCGAGTCCGACGACAGGTTCACGACGCTCATCACCACGGCGCTCCGGTCGGTGTCGAACACCCGGCCGCGGATCTCCAGCGGCGCCACCGGGAGACCCACGTCGTCGGGGTACGCGGCGGCGAGCGCGGCGAGCGACTCGAGCGAGATCACCGGGCACCGCGGCGGACGTAGCGGCCCATGAGGAAGCCGTCCTCGGTGAGGAGGTGCTCGAGGTCCCAGTCGACGACCGAGGACAGGCTCGGTGTCTCCGGGCTGTGGGCGGTCCCGGTGAACGTCGGGGAGACGGTGATGTCGGCCTCGTCGACGAGCCCCGCGGCGACCAGGTCGCGGAGGAGGGTCGGCCCGCCCTCGCAGACGATCCGGTGCAGGCCGCGCTGCTCGAGGGCGTCGAGGCACGCGGCCGGGCTGTCGTCGACGGTCACGACCTCGCAGGTGTCCGGCACGGCCGAGGTGTCGGTGTCGTGGGCGGTCAGGATCAACGGCCGTTGCGCGGACTCGCTGAACACGGGCTCGTCCCAGGGCAGGTCGAGCGACCTGCTCACGATCGCCAGGCGCGCCCGGTTCCGGAACGGCCCGTAGCGCTCGGCGCGCATCGTGCCGGCGCCGATCAGGACGGCGTCGGCCTCGCGTCGCACGGCGTCGAAGACCGACTTGTCCGCCTCGCCCGAGATCGAGCCGCTCAGCCCGTCCGGCCCCGACGCGGCGCCGTCGAGCGTGGTCACCATCATCGCCCGCACCCAGCGGCCCTCCGCCGGCCACGGGTAGGCGGCCACGACCTCGTCGGCGGTCAGCGGGCCGGGTGTCACGCCCAGGATCATCTCCACGCTTGGAGGGTAAAGGGGAGGCGTAGGGTGCAAGCGCCCGGCGGTTGCCGGGTCCGTTCGTTGGGGGAGATCCGCATGCTTCGTCGTGTCGCCGTGGGCGCCGCACTGGTCCTGGCCGCAGGGTTCCTGCCGGCCGTCGCCGTAGCGCAGGCGTCGCCGTCCGCCCGCTCTGCCTCGGCCGACGACTCGCTGTTCCGGTCCGGGGGCTCGTACGACGCGAAGGCCGCCAAGGTCCGCGTCTCGCCGTCCGAGTACTCCGTCGTGCAGGTCGACCCGCGCCGGGTGGCGGCCGTGCTGCGCAACGCGCCGGTCGCGGGCAAGTCGGGTGCCACGCAGTCCTTCCGGGTGCCGACGCCGACCGGCGGCTCGGAGCGCTTCGCCGTGCAGCGCACCCAGGCCATGGAGTCCGAGCTCGCCGCGGCGCACCCCGAGATCGGCACCTGGTCCGGTGTCTCCCTCGAGAACCCGGGCACCACGATCGCCCTCGACGTCACGCCGATGGGCTTCCACGCGTCGGTCCGCGGCGCGAACGGCCAGGGCTCCTGGCTGGTCGACCCCGCGTACAACAAGCCCGGCACCACCACGCACCTCAGCTACTACCGGGCGGCCGTCGAGACCAGCTCGGCGGACCAGTTCGTGGAGCGCGAGGCGCGCGGCATCACCAACTCCCTGGCCCGCGGTGCGGTCCGCGCCAAGAAGGGCGCCACGGTCGTCCAGCAGGTCTACCGCCTGGCGCTGACCAGCGACCCGTCGTACGCCGCGTACTTCGGCACCGAGAACGTGCTGGCCGAGAAGGTCACCCTGATCAACCGGGTCAACCAGATCTACAACGACGACATGGCGATCACCATGCGCCTGGTCAACGGCACCGACAAGCTCAACCTCGACACGACGGCCGAGGCGCTCGGTGACGACGGCCCGTGCGGCGCGCACGCGTGCTTCGACCAGGTGGCGAACCCGGCCGACCCGCCGCCCGACCAGTACAGCCAGCTCGACTTCTGCGACATCGGCACCCTCGGCCGCAACCGGACGGTGCTGGGCCAGCTGATCGGCGCGTCCAACTACGACATCGGCCACATCGGCCTCGGCGTCAACGGCGGTGGCGTCGCGTTCCTCGGCGTGGTCGGCTGGGACTACAAGGGCAGCGGCTGCACCGGCCTGCCCCAGCCGCAGGGCGACTTCTTCGCCCTCGACTACGTCGCGCACGAGCTCGGCCACCAGTTCGGCGGCAACCACACCTTCAACGGCGTCCAGTACGCCTGCGCGGGCGGCAACCGCGAGCCCGGCGCCTCGGTGGAGCCCGGCTCGGGCTCGTCGGTCATGGCGTACGCCGGCATCTGCCTGCAGGACGACCTGCAGCCGCACACCGACCCGTACTTCAGCCAGCGCACCAACGACGAGGTCAACGCCTACACCGAGTCGCCGACGCTGCCCGTCACCGAGGTGCAGACCGTCTCGCTCAGCGGGTTCGACACCGACGGCGAGCAGGTCAGCATCGACTTCCCGGGTGCGTCCGGGCCGGTCACGCTGACCCGCGGGACCGACTACGACGCCGCGGGCATCGAGGCCGCCGTCGAGGCGGTCACCGGTCGCACCGTGACGATCGCCGGCTGGGGCTACGACCCGTTCGGCGACCCGGTCGAGCTGATCGCTCCGCTGACCGCACCGGACGACACCGGCTTCCAGGTGATCTTCTCCGGCTCGCCCGACCCCGAGGTGTACGGCGGTGCCGGCGACGTCCCCGCCCTGGAGGTCGGCAGCCCGTCCGCCGGTGTCTCCGCCTTCGTGGGTGAGACGGCGCAGGGCGGCACCGCCGGCAACCGCGGCCGCTCGGTCTCCACGCGCAACCACGCGCCCACGGCGAAGGCACCGACGTCGCGCACCATCCCGCTCCGGACGCCGTTCAGGCTGACCGGCTCCGGGAAGGACTCGGACGGCGACAAGCTGACCTACCTGTGGGAGCAGAACGACGTCGGCGGTCCTCGGGGCACCAAGCTGGTCGCCAACAAGAAGACCAACGGCCCGCTGTTCCGGGTGTTCGGGACGCGCGCCAAGGTCACCGAGCGCGGCACGCTCATCACCCCGTCGCCCAACGAGAACCTCGCCAAGGGCACGCCGACCCGCTACTTCCCGGACCTCGCCCAGGTGCTGGCCGGCAACACGAACGCGAAGTCGGGCTACTGCCCGATCGTGCCGTTGCTGCCGGACGACCTGGACGACTACGTGCCGCCGAAGGGCTCGGTCACCGACTGCTACTCGGAGTTCCTGCCGGTGAAGGGGTACCTGGGCCGCCCGGGCAACACCAAGCCCGCCATGCACTTCCGGGTCACCGTCCGTGACGCCGACCCGACCGGCGGCGGTGTCGACCACGCCGACGTGACCCTGAAGATCGACCCGAACGCCGGGCCGTTCCTGGTCACCTCGCAGAAGAAGAAGGGCTCCGTCGTCCGCGCCGGCTCCCGTCGCCTGGTCACCTGGAGGGTCAACGGCACCCGGCCCCTGGCCCCGAAGGTCCGGATCAGGCTGTCGACCGACGGTGGCAGGACCTGGACCTCGCTCGCGACCACCGCCAACGACGGCCGCGCCTCGGTGCGGATCCCGCGGGTGCGGTCGAAGAAGGCCCGGATCATGGTCGAGGCCGTCGACAACTACTTCTTCGCGGTCAACGACAAGCCGTTCCGGATCTCATAGCCGCAGTGCGTCGTGGGCCTCGACGAGTGACGGGCCGTACCAGGTGAGCAGCCGTCCGCTGACCAGCTGCGCCGGCGTCCGGGAGAACGCCTCGGGGCCGTCGTCCGCGGTGAAGACGTAGGGCTCGTCGGGCAGCAGGACCACGTCGGCGCCTGCCGCGTCGAGGTCGTCGAGGTCGACCGTCGGGTAGCGGTCGGCCTCACCCGCGTACACGTTCTGCCAGCCGAGCCGCCGGACCAGGTCGCCGGTGAACGTGTCCCGGCCGACCACCATCCACGGGTCGCGCCAGATCGCGATCGCGACGGTCCGCGTGACCGGGGGAGCGGGCCCGCACCAGAGCCGCTCGGCCTCGGCGAGCCAGCCCGGACGCTCCCAGCCGAGGACGTCGTCGAAGAGGTGCGCGAACGTCTCGACCGCCTGCGGGACGGTCTCGATGTCGGTGACCTCGACCCGGACACCCGACTCGCGGAGCCGCCGGACGTCGAGCTCGCGGTTCTCCTCCTTGTTCGCGATCACGACGTCGGGCTCGAGCGCGCGGATCGCGGAGAGGTCGGGGTTCTTCGTGCCGCGGACCCGCGCCTCGAGCGAGTCGTCCAGGTCAGCCGGGTGCGTGCACCAGTCCGTCGCCCCCACGACCGCGTCGCGGCGTACCGAGACCAGCGCCTCCGTGATCGACGGGACCAGGCTGACGACGCGGCTTGCTGTCACACGTTGCGACGGTACTGGCCGCCGACCTCGAAGAACGCCTCGGTCACCTGGCCGAGCGAGCAGACCCGGGCGGCGTCCATGAGGACGGCGAACACGTTCTCGCCGGACGTCGCGGCGTCCTTGAGCCGGGCGATCGCGGCCTCGGCCTCGGTCGCGTGCACCGACTGGAAGTCCCGGACCCGCCGGAGCTGGGACGCCTTCTCCTCCGTCGTGGCGCGGGCGAGCTCGACGTGGTCGGGGGTGCCGTCGTCCCCACCCGGGCGGCGGAACGTGTTGACGCCGATGATCGGCAGTGTCCCGTCGTGCTTGCGGTGCTCGTAGAGCATCGACTCGTCCTGGATCCGGCCGCGCTGGTAGCCGGTCTCCATGGCGCCGAGGACGCCGCCGCGGTCGTTGATCCGGTCGAACTCCGCGAGGACCGCGGTCTCGACGAGGTCGGTGAGCTCGTCGATGACGTACGAGCCCTGGAGCGGGTTCTCGTTCATCGCCAGCCCCCACTCGCGGTTGATGATGAGCTGGATCGCGAGCGCGCGCCGGACCGACTCCTCGCCGGGGGTGGTCACCGCCTCGTCGTAGGCGTTGGTGTGCAGCGAGTTGGCGTTGTCGTAGATCGCGATCAGCGCCTGGAGCGTGGTGCGGATGTCGTTGAAGTCCATCTCCTGCGCGTGCAGGGACCGGCCGGACGTCTGCACGTGGTACTTCAGCTTCTGCGAGCGCTCGCCGGCGCCGTACCTGTCACGCATCGCGACCGCCCAGATCCGGCGGGCGACGCGGCCGATCACGGAGTACTCGGGGTCCATGCCGTTGCTGAAGAAGAACGACAGGTTGGGCGCGAAGTCGTCGATGTCCATGCCGCGCGCGAGGTAGGCCTCGACGTAGGTGAACCCGTTGGCGAGCGTGAACGCGAGCTGGCTGATGGGGTTCGCCCCGGCCTCGGCGATGTGGTAGCCCGAGATCGAGACCGAGTAGAAGTTGCGCACCCCCTTCTCGATGAACCACTCCTGCATGTCGGCCATGCAGCGCAGCGAGAACTCCGTCGAGAAGAGGCAGGTGTTCTGGCCCTGGTCCTCCTTGAGGATGTCGGCCTGCACCGTGCCGCGGACGGTCTGCAGCGCGGTCGCGGCGTCGACGCCCTGCGCGGCGGCCTGGTCGAGGACGGTGTTGAGGAAGAACGCGAGCACGGTCGGCGCCGGCCCGTTGATCGTCATCGAGACCGAGGTGGTCGGTGCGAGCAGGTCGAACCCGTCGTACAGGTCCTTCATGTCGTCGAGCGTCGCGACGCTGACGCCGGACGTGCCGACCTTGCCGTAGATGTCGGGGCGCTCGTCGGGGTCGCGCCCGTAGAGGGTCACGGAGTCGAACGCCGTCGAGAGCCGGGTCGCCGGCTGTCCCTCGCTCAGCACCTTGAAGCGGCGGTTGGTGCGGGCCGGGTCGCCCTCGCCCGCGAACATCCGGGCGGGGTCCTCGTTCTCGCGCTTGAACGGGAAGACGCCGGCGGTGAACGGGAACCGGCCGGGCAGGTTCTCGCGCCTCCAGAACCGCACGAGCTCGCCGTGGTCGGCGTAGCGGGGGACCGCGACGCGGGGGACGCGGTTGCCGGACAGCGACTCCCGGCCGGGCTGCTCGTCGTACTCGCGGACCGTCGCGGGCCACTGCTCGAGCTGGGTGCTGATGTCGTCGTCGAGCTCGGCGCGGGCGGACGACGCCAGCTCGCGTGCGGCCTCCAGCTCCTCGGCGACGAGCTCGAGCCGCTGGACACGGCGGGCCTGCTCGGCGAGGACGTCCGTCGCGGCGTGGTAGCCGCGGACCGTCTCCGTGATCTCGGACAGGTAGCGCGCCCGCTCGGGCGGCACGACGGCCTGGAGCTTCGAGGAGTGCCGCACCTCGACGTGCTCGAGGACGCCCTCGTCCAGGGAGAGACCTTCGTCGCCGAGGATCCCGCGCAGGTGCTGGTAGAGCGCCGTGACCCCGTCGTCGTTGAACGTCGCCGCGCTGGTGCCGAAGACGGGCATGTCGTCGGGCTGCTTGCCGAAGGCCTCGCGGTTGCGGACCAGCTGTCGGCCGACGTCCCGCAGCGCGTCCTCGGCGCCCCGGCGCTCGAACTTGTTGATCGCCACGACGTCGGCGAAGTCGAGCATGTCGATCTTCTCCAGCTGGGACGCGGCGCCGTACTCCGGCGTCATGACGTAGAGGCTGGTGTCGACGAACGGCAGGATGCCGGCGTCGCCCTGGCCGATGCCCGGGGTCTCGACCACGACGAGGTCGAAGCCGGACCCCTTGAGGACGGCGATCACGTCACCGAGGTGCTCGGGCAGCTCGTGCGCGCCGCGGGTGGCGAGGCTGCGGAAGTAGACCGTGTCGTCGTCGCTGGTGCGGCCGAGCGACAGGCTGTTCATCCGGATCCGGTCGCCGAGCAGGGCACCCCCGCCCTTGCGGCGGGTCGGGTCGACGGCGAGGACCGCGATGCGGAGCTTGTCCTGCTGGTCGACGCGGAAGCGCCGGACGAGCTCGTCGGTGAGGCTCGACTTGCCGGATCCGCCCGTGCCGGTGATGCCGAGGACCGGGACGTGCTTCTGGGCGGCGGCGTCCACCAGGGCGGCCAGGTCGGCCGCGGGCAGGCGGCCCAGCTCGACGCCCGTGATCGCGCGGGCGACGGCCGAGCGGTCGCCGCTCAGCACGGCGTCGGCGCTGACCGGGTGCTGCGCCCAGAGGTCCACGTCGAGGTCGCGGACGACGGAGTTGATCATCCCGGGCAGGCCCATCCGCTGGCCGTCCTCGGGGGAGAAGATCGTGACGCCGCTGCTGCGCAGCCGCTCGATCTCGTCGTGCACGATCACGCCGCCGCCACCGCCGACGACCTGGATGTGGCCGGCGCCGCGCTCGCGCAGCGACTCGACGAGGTACTCGAAGTACTCGACGTGCCCACCCTGGTACGACGACACCGCGACGCCCTGGGCGTCCTCCTCGATCGCGGCGTCGACGACCTCCGCCACCGACCGGTTGTGGCCGAGGTGGATGACCTCGCACCCCTGCGCCATGAAGATCCGCCGCATGATGTTGATCGCCGCGTCGTGCCCGTCGAACAGGCTGGACGCGGTCACCACCCGGACCGGGTTGGAGGGGACGTGAAGGTCGCTCACTGGGGTCCTCGCAGATTAGTTGGACGTCCTAGTAATCGTACCGGTCAGTCGACGTGGTCGCCAGCGGTGGCCCGGAGGGCGCCGAGGAGACGCGTCAGCTCGGCGAGCTCGGCCGGCGCCAGTCCGTGGTCCTCGAAGACCTCCGTGTTGAGGCCCGAGGTCGCCCGCTCGACGACCTCGCGGCCCGGGTCGGTGATCGTCGCGAGGACGACCCGCCGGTCGTCGTCGCGACGGGACCGGGCGACGTACCCCTGCTTCTCGAGCCGGTCGACCGCCGACGTGACCGACGTCGGGTGGACCTGCAGCAGGGAGCCCATCCGGGTCATCGGCATGGCTCCCGCCGACGAGAAGGACAGCAGTCGCAGCACCTCGTAGCGGGCGAAGGTCAGACCCAGGGGGCGGAGCACGGCGTCGATGCGCTCGAGCAGGAGCTGCTGGACGCGGACCACCGACGTCACCATGGCCATGCCGTCCGCGGCGGAGTCCCAGCCGTGGGCCACCCACTGCCGGTGCGCCTCGCGGATGGGGTCGCGCTCGCTGGTCATCGGTGAGCAGCCTAGGTGGGCGTGCGACGCAGGCGGCACCGCCGTCCAGGGAGCTACTTGCCGGCCAGGGCCAGACTGGTCCGATCTCCGGCGCGGTGCCGGCCGACGTGCCGACGCCTCGACGGCCGGGTCCGCCACGTGGCGGGGGCGACCGCGAGCAGGGCCGCGAGGGCGATGGTGGGCCGGGCGCCGATCACGGCGACGCAGGTCGGGGTGAGCAGGCTGCCGACCAGGCAGGCACCCACCATCACGGTGTCGCCGACGCCGAGCGCGCCGGCCCGGTAGCGGTCGGGCACGGCCTCCTGGAGGGTGCCGGTCAGCACGCTCTCGACCACGACCGCGCTGGCACCGCCCAGCGCCAGCGGGACGAGGGCCACCCACGGGACCGGGCTGACGGCGACGACCAGCACGGCGCCGGCCACCACTGCCAGGCCCCGCGGGACGGTCGGCGTGACGAGCCGTGCGAGCAGCGGTGCCCCGAGGGCGCCGAAGCCCAGGAAGGCGGTGGCCACCCCGAACCCGGCGTCGCCGCTGTCCCAGCCCACCCGGCTGAGGGGGAGCAGGGCCATCCCGATCGCGGTGAGTGCGAGGTTCAGGGACCCCGCGACCGCGAGCGCCCGCACGGCCGGCGGGCACCCGGTGACCGCGCGCAGCATGCCCGCCACGGCGTCGGGCGCGCGCTGGGCGGGTCCCGGGATCCGGACGTCCAGGATCAGTGCCCAGCCGACGACAGCCAGTGCCGCGGCGGCGACGAGGGTCATCGGGCGCGTCGCCGGGGCCAGCATCAGGCCACCGAGGGCCGGACCGACCACCCAGGACGAGACCTCGATCGTGACCAGCACCTCGGTGGCCCGGGCGCGCTGCGCGCCGGCCACCGTCGGCAGGGACGCGGCGATCGCCGGGTAGGTCGGGGTCCCCACGGTCACGGCGAGGGCGGCGGCGACGACGGCCAGGCCGACCCGGTCGGCCTGGACCGCGACGGCGGCCGCGCCGAGGCACACGAAGCGGAGGGCGTAGGTCGTGCGGATCAGCAGGTCGCGCCGGACGTGGTCGCCGAGCGACCCCACCGCCCACGAGAACAGCACGTACGGCGCCATCCGGGCGGCGCCCGCCAGCCCGACCACCCACACGCCGTGCGGCCCGGCGCCGTACTGGTCCCAGACCAGGACGAGGAGCAGCGGCCAGGGCAGGCCGGTGCCGAGCGACGCGAAGACGTACGACGTGAGGAGACGCCTGGTCATGTCCGGAGGACCGTCGCGAGCGGGGCGAAGCCGTTGAAGCCGACGGTGGAGTAGCTGGCCGTGTAGACACCCGCGCAGCGGAACTCCAGACGGTCGCCCTCGGCCAGGTCGAGGGGCAGCTCGACCATCGTCCGCTCGTACAGCACGTCGGCGCTGTCGCAGGTCGGTCCGGCCAGGACGCACGGGCCGGACGGGCCGCCGTCGCGGCCGGTGACGAGCGGGTAGCGGATGGCTTCCTCGAGGGTCTCGACCAGCCCGGTGAAGACGCCGACGTCGAGGAAGACCCAGCGCGTCCCGGCCCGGTGCACGACCCCGACGACCTCGGAGACGAGGACGCCCGCGTCACCCGCGACCCCGCGACCTGGTTCGGCGATGGTGGTGGGCCGTCGGGTGCCGAACGAGGTCGCGAGGTGGCGTTCGATGGAGGCGCCGTACGCCTCAGGTGGGGGGCAGCCGTCGTCCAGCGACGCGGGGAAGCCGCCGCCGATGTCGAGCAGCCAGGGCTCGATGCCGACGTCGCGGAGCCGTTCGAAGACGGTCGCGGCGGCGGCGATCGGGGCCGCCCACCGCTCGGGGTCGCGCTGCTGGGAGCCGACGTGGAAGCTGACACCGTCGACGCGCAGGCCGAGCGCGGCCGCGTGGCGGAGGATGCCGACGGCCTCGGAGGTGGAGCACCCGTACTTGCGCGACAGCGGCCAGTCGGAGCCCTCGCCGGACGTGACCAGCCGGCAGAGGACGCCGACGCCCGGGGCCGCCTCGGCGACCTTCTCCACCTCGGCGACGGAGTCGACGACGAACAGGTCGACGCCCAGGCGTGCCGCGAACCGCACGTCGTCGCGACGCTTGACCGGGTTGGAGTAGACGAGCTCCCCGGCCCGGGCGCCGGCCAGGACGGCGGCGGTGATCTCGGCCGGGCTGGCGACGTCGAACCGGCACCCGGCGCGGGACAGGGCCGCGAGCAGCGTCGGGTCCGGGTTGGCCTTCACCGCGTAGTGCATCGCGGTCCCGGGCAGGGCGGCGGCGAGACGGCCGTAGCTCGCGACCGCGTGCGGCACGTCGAGCTCGAGGTAGGGAGTGGGTGTGGTGGCCGTCCGTGCGGACCCGACCCCGGTCAGGGCAGGGGTCAAGGTGTCGGTCACGTGGCTAGGAGGGCGCACGGGGGCTCCCTGATACATCTAGGGTTCCGGGCGTGGACCTGGGCATGACGCTGCCGGTGATGGAGCCGGACCTGTGGGAGGCCGACGACACCCTCGAGCGGTGGGCGCGGCTGGTCGACGACGGGCCGTTCGCGTCCCTGTGCTTCGGCGAGCGGATGGCGTTCGACAACCCGCACTCGCTGGTGCTGCTCGGCGCCTGCTCGGCCTGGACGTCGCGGGTGCGGCTGGTGACGACCGTGATCGTGCCGCAGCTGCACGAGCCGGTCCCCCTGGCCAAGGCCCTCGCGACCGCCGACCGGCTCTCGCACGGCCGGCTGACGGTGGGCTTCGGGGTCGGCGGGCGCGAGGAGGACTACCGCGCGGCGGGAGCCGACTTCGCGACCCAGACGATGCGCGGCATGGCGTCGCGGGTCGCGGTGATGAAGCGGGTCTGGGCCGGCGAGAAGGTGACCGAGGCGGTCCGGCCGGTCGGCCCGCCCGTGCTCCAGCCCGGCGGTCCCGAGCTGCTCGTCGGCACCATGGGCCCGAAGACGATCCGATCGGCGTCGGCGTGGGCCGACGGGCTCGCGGGGGTGACCCTCGACCTCGACACCGCCGCGGTCTCGGGGCTGTTCGACCTCGCCCGGTCGGCGTGGTCGGAGGCCGGCCGTCCCGCGCCGCGGCTGACGACGTCGTTCTGGTTCGCCCTGGACGACGGGTCCGGCGCCGCCCGCGAGCAGGTGCACCGGCACCTGCTCCACTACATGAACTGGATCCCGTCGACGTTCGTGGACGCGATGGCCCCGACGACCGGGTTCGCCGGCACCGAGGCCGAGCTCCGGGACGTGCTGCGCCGGTTCGAGGACATCGGCGCCGACGAGGTGCACCTCATCCCGACCGGCTCCGACCCCGCCCAGGTGGAGCGGGTCGCCGCGCTAGTGGGCTAGGGCGGCCGCCAGGTCGCGGACCTGGTCCAGCGGTGCGGTGTAGCCGGGGAAGTAGCAGCAGACCCGGTCGGTGAGGTCGCCGAACCGGCGGGACAGCTCGGCGGCGCACTCCTCGGGGGTCCCACGCACGGCCAGGCGGTCGACCATCTCGTCGGACACGAGCGCGATCATCGCCATGACGTCCCCGGTCTTGGACAGCGCGTTGAGCTCGGGCTGGAGGTCGGCCCAGCCCTCGATGTCGAGCACGGGCAGGTACGCCGGCGTCGAGCCGTAGAACGCCAGCAGCCCACGTACGCCGAGGGAGGCCGCCTCGAGCTCCTCCGGCGTCCGCCCCATCGCGAGGATCGCCTGCGGGTAGATCGCGAACGAGTCCGCGGCGCGGCCGGTCCTGGCGAGACCCTCGGCCACCGCGGGCAGCGTCCGCTCGCGCACGTGCCGGTGGGAGTGGAACGGCATCACGAGCAGCCCGTCGGCCACCTCGGCGGCGGTCCGGGTCATCACCGGGCCCAGGGCGCCGAGCAGGACGGGTGGCGGCCCGAACGGGTTCGGTCCCGGGACGAACGTCGGCGGCATCAGGGTGTGCTGGGTGTGCTCGCCCCGGAAGTCGAGCCGGGTGCCGTCCTGCCAGGAGGTCAGGATCGCCTTGACCGCCAGCACGATCTCGCGCATCCGCGCGGCGGGGGGAGACCACGTCGCGCCGTACCGCTTCTCGATGTGCGGCCGGATCTGGGAGCCGAGGCCCAGCCGGAAGCGGCCTCCCGACATCAGCTGGAGGTCCCACGCCGCGTTCGCGAGGTGCATCGGCGAGCGGGGCATCGCGATCGCGACATTGGTCATCAGGTCGGCGGTGACACCGGACGCGGCAGCGGCGGCCAGGGGCAGGAAGACGTCGTGGGGACCCTCGAACGTGAAGAGGCCGGCCACGCCGGCGCCGGCCAGCTCGCGGGCGCGCGAGGCCGCCTCGTCGGGACGGCCGTCCAGCTGGACATCGAGCAGCACGGGTGGATCGTGGCAGATCGGGCCGCGGTCAGGCGCGCTGCACCGCCGCCGGGGCGAGCGCGTCGCTGCGGCTGGTCACGAACGGTCGTTCCAGGAACACGTAGCTCAGCCACGTGAACAGGCACGCCATGCCCACGCCGAGGAGGCCCAGCACCGGCGTCGGCAGCGCGATCTGGTCCTTGTCCAGCAGGTAGAGCGGCAGCACGTGCCAGAGGTACAGGCTGTAGCTCACGCGGCCGAGCGCGGTGACCGGCCCCCATCTGAGGAGCCGCATCGCCGGGCCCTCGGTGCCGGCGTACCCGGCCGCGACCAGGACGAGGGCGCCGGCCACGGCGATCGGGATGCCGACCCAGCGCACGTCGTTCTTCGGGTCGGGAGCCACCAGGACGTACACCGCGATGACCGCGATGACCGCGCAGACGAGCCAGTGCGGGACGCGCAGCCCGCGCAGGCCGTCGGCACGGGACCGGGCGAACAGGGCGAGAGCGGCGCCGGCGAGGATCTCGCCGAACCGCGGCAGTGGCCCGAAGTAGAACGCGTTGGTGTCGAGGACGAGCGCCGGGACGACGTAGAGGGCCACGGCCACCGGCACGACCCACCGGAGCAGGGTCAGGGGGCCGACCCGGTGCCGGACCCACAGCACGAGCGGCGCCCAGAGCAGGTAGAAGTACCACTCGATGGCCAGTGACCACGTCTGCCGGAACGGGTCCATCGTGTGGTCGAGCGTCTCGGGGAGCCAGGTCAGCTGCACCAGTGCGAGGCCGCTCCGCTCGATCACGTCGGCGTCGGCGAACGGCGGCTCGGGGAGCAGCAGCCAGATCGGCGGCGTCAGGAGGCAGAGCCCGATGAGCGCCGGGTAGAGCCGCCGGAACCGGCGCCGGAGGAACGCCCCGACCTGCCGGCCGAGGCTCCCGTCACCGCGCCAGGTCCACAGGATCGTGGTGATGATGAAGCCGCTGAGCACGAAGAAGATGTCGACGCCGATGGGGCCGCCACGGCCGACCGGGGCGTACTGGCCGACCCAGTGCACGCCCAGGACGCAGCCGATGGCGAGCGCGCGCACGCCGTCCAGGTGGTCGACTCGCTGTGTGGTCCCCGTGTCCTGCTCCACCCGAGGAGGGTAGGGCGTCAGGCGCTGGTACGCCGCACGAGCGCCGGCGGGAAGATGACGCGCATCGCCTGGGCGCCGCGGCCGCCGTCGACCTGCTCGAGCAGCAGCCGGGTGGCCTGCTCGGCCATCTCCACGATCGGGTTGCGCACGGTCGTGAGCGGCGGGTCGGCCGTCTCGGCCACGCCGAGGTCGTCGTAGCCGACCACCGCCACGTCGTCCGGCACCGTGCGGCCGGCGACCGAGAGGTGCCGCAGCGCGCCGAGCGCCATCAGGTCCGAGGCCACGACCAGACCGTCGATGTCGGCGTGGTCGGCCAGGAGGGAGGCCGCCGCGGACTCGCCGCCCCGCTCGGTGAAGTCCCCGTGGATCACGGCGTCGGCGGGCAGCCCCGCCGCGGCCATCGCCTCCTGGAAGCCGGCGAGCCGGTCCTGGCCGGCGGTCATGTC
Source organism: uncultured Actinomycetota bacterium (assembly GCA_963815335.1). Classification (GTDB taxonomy): domain Bacteria; phylum Actinomycetota; class Actinomycetes; order Propionibacteriales; family Nocardioidaceae; genus Nocardioides. The sequence goes on along the minus strand of CAWFGL010000006.1, from coordinate 172,783 downwards.
CGCCGGTCCGGCGATCGCGCCGATCCGTCGGCAGCCGCGGTCGACCAGCGCCTGGGTGGCGAGCCGCGACCCGGCCACGTTGTCGGTGTCGACGTAGGACACCCGCTCGGCGCTGGACCACGGGCGGCCGACGAAGGCGCACGGCAGGTCGAGGGCGGCGAGGTGGTCGGCCAGCGAGTCGGCCTCGTGGTGCGAGACCACGAGGGCGCCGTCGACGTGCCGGTTGCGCAGGTAGCGCAGCATCCGCTGCTCCTCCGGCCCCGGCCGGGCCATCAGGAGCACCAGCTGGATGTCCCGCTCGGTCAGGACCCGCGAGACGCCGCGCAGCGTGCTGGCGAAGAACGGGTCGGAGAAGACCCGCTCGTCGGGCTCGGGGACCACGAGGGCCACGGAGTCGGTGCGCCGGGTGACCAGGCTGCGGGCCGCCGGGTTCGGCGTGTAGCCGAGCGCGCGGACGGCCTCGTCGACGGCGTTCTGCGCCTGGGGGCTGACCCGGTTGCCGCCGTTGATCGCGCGTGACGCGGTCGCCCGGGAGACGCCGGCGAGCCGGGCGACCTCCTCGAGCGTGGGCGACACGCCCGTCACGGTACCGATCCGAGACCGTTGCGAGCCGCGACGCCGGCGTACCAGCGGGCGCTGTCCTTGGGACGGCGCTCCAGCGTCTCGTAGTCGACGTGCACGAGCCCGAACCGCTTGGCATAGCCGTAGGCCCACTCGAAGTTGTCCAGCAGCGACCAGCAGAAGTAGCCGCGCACGTCGGCGCCCTGCTCGACCGCCGCGTGCACCGCGCGCAGGTGCGCGTCGACGTACGCGATCCGCTCCGGGTCGTGGACCGACCCGTCGGGCCCGACGACGTCGACGTAGGCCGCGCCGTTCTCGGTGACGAACATCGGCGGCGCGTCGTACTCGCGCGCCAGCCGGACCAGCAGGCGGGTCAACCCCTCGGGCTGGACCTCCCAGCCCATGTCGGTCACGGGCAGCCCACGGCTCGGGAAGGTGATGTCCTCGCAGCCGACGAACGGGGTGGAGGTGGCGCGCTCGGCGTGGGCCGCGTCGGCGCCGGTGACGGCGTCGTGGGCGCGGCCCGAGACGGAGTCGCCCTTGTAGTAGTTCACGCCGAGCGCGTCGAGGGGGGTGCTGATGAGCTCCAGGTCGCCGTCCCGGACGACGTCGGTCCACGCGCTGCCGTGCCACGGCAGGTGAGCGGTGTCGGCCAGCAGGTCGGCGGGGTAGGCGCCCCGGAGCACGGGGTCCAGGAAGACCCGGTTGTGCAGCGCGTCGATGCGCCGGGCGGCGTCCACGTCGGCCTCGTCCGCGGGGTCGTGCGGGTCGGCGACCGTGAAGTTGAGGGTGATGCCGAGCTCGTTGTCGGCGCCCTGGCTCCGCAGCGCGTCCACGACGAGCCCGTGACCCAGCAGCAGGTGGTGGGCGGCGACGAGGCCCGCGACGCCCTCCTGCCGGCCCGGTGCGTGCTGGCCGCCGGTGTAGCCGAGGAACGCCGAGCACCACGGCTCGTTGAACGTCGTCCAGACCGGGACCCGGTCACCGATCGCCTCGTGCACGGAGGCGGCGTACTCGGCGAACCGGTAGGCCGTGTCCCGGTTGGTCCAGCCGCCGGCGTCCTCGAGCGCCTGCGGCAGGTCCCAGTGGTAGAGCGTCAGCCACGGCGCGATGCCCGCGTCGTTGAGCTCGTCCACGAGCCGCCGGTAGAAGTCCAGGCCGCGCTGGTCGACGGCGCCGCCGTCCGGGCGCACGCGTCCCCAGGCCACCGAGAAGCGGTACGACGCCAGGTTCAGCTCGGTCATGAGCGCGACGTCCTGCGGCATCCGGTGGTAGTGGTCGCACGCCACGTCTCCGGTGTCGCCGTCGACCACGGCGCCGGGGACCCGGCTGAAGGTGTCCCAGATCGACGGGCTGCGGCCGTCCTCGTCGACGGCGCCCTCGATCTGGAACGACGCGGTGGCGGCGCCCCAGAGGAAGCCGGCCGGGAACGCGAGGTCGGCGTCCTCGGACTGCTCCGGTCCTGGGCGGGTGCTGAGGTCGGTCATCCCTTGACGGCTCCTTGCATGATGCCGGCCACGAGCTGGCGGCCGGTGAGGACGAAGAGGACCAGGAGCGGCAGGGTGGCCAGCGTCGTGCCCGCGAGGACGAGGCTGTAGTCCTTGAAGAAGCCGCTCTGGAGCTGGTTGAGCGCCACCTGGATGGTGGGGTTGTCGGCCGGCAGGGCGATCAGCGGCCAGAAGAAGTCCGTCCACGTGGCCATGAACGTGAACAGCCACAGGATGGCCGCGGCGGGCTTGGCGGCCGGCGCGACGACGTGCAGGACGACCCGGATCTGCGAGCACCCGTCGATGCGGGCGGCCTCGATGAGCTCGTCGGGCACCGCGTCCACGAGGTACTGGCGCATGAAGAAGACGCCGAACGCGGTGACGAGCGACGGCACCATCACCGACCAGGTCGTGCCCGTCCAGCCGAGCTTGGACATCAGGATGAAGAGCGGGACCACGCCCAGCTGGGTCGGCACCGCCATCGTGGCGACCACGAAGCCCAGCAGGCCGTCGCGGCCGCGGAAGCGCAGCTTGGCGAACGCGTAGCCGGCGAGCGTCCCGAAGACGACCGTCGACGTCGCCGCGACCGACGAGACCAGGACGCTGTTCGCGACGGCCTTCCAGAACGGGATGGTGTCGACGGCGCGCTTCGCGTTGTCGAGGAAGTGGCCGCCGGGCAGCAGCGGCGGCACGCCCTGGGCGGCGATCTCCGCGGTGTGCGACCCGAGCAGGAACGACCAGTAGAACGGCAGGGCCGAGCCGAGCAGGAACGCCGCCAGCAGCCCGTAGACCACGAAGCCGGGACGCCGGGTCATCGGCTCCTCCCCAGGCTGCCGATCCGGCGGATGAGCAGGAAGTTCACCAGCGCCAGGACCAGGATCAGCAGGAAGAGCATCCACGCGGTGGCCGACGCGCGCCCGAGGTCGCGCAGCTGCCAGCCGAAGTCGTAGACGAGCATCGTGATCGTGCCGAACTGGCGGTCGGCGCCGCCGTTGCGCGCGTTCGTCTCGTCGAACAGCCTCGGCTCGGCGAAGATCTGCAGCCCGCCGATGGTCGAGGTGATGACGACGAAGATCATCGTCGGCCGGATCATCGGCAGGGTGACCGACAGGAACTGGCGCACCCGGCTCGCGCCGTCGATCTCCGCGGACTCGTAGAGGTCGCGGGGGACCGCCTGCATGGCGGCCAGGAAGATGAGGGCGTTGAACCCGGTCCAGCGCCAGTTCACCATCGTCGCGATCGCGACGTGGCTGGCGAACCGGTTCGTGTGCCAGTCGATCCCGTCGAGCCCGATCCCGTTGAGGAGCTCGTTGATCAGGCCGTAGCGGTCGCCGAACAGGCTCCCGAAGATGATCGCGACCGCGACGGGCGAGACGACGTAGGGCAGCAGGATGCCCATCCGCCACCAGGTGCGGCCGCGGAGCCGGTTGTCGAGCAGCGCGGCCAGCACCACGGCGAACACGATCTGCGGGCCCGAGGAGAGCACGAAGATGCTCAGCGTGTTGACGGTCTGCTTGAGGAAGTAGGGGTTGTCGAGGACGTCCCGGTAGTTCTGCAGGCCGACGAACTCGCCCTTGCCGCCGAGCAGGCTCCAGTCGTGGAGCGAGACGTAGCCCGTGTAGGCCAGGGGGAAGAGGCCCACCACGGCGAACACGACGAAGAACGGCGAGATGTAGAGGTACGGCGCCAGGCGCGCGTCCCACCGGGAGATCCGCTGACGCCACGTCAGCCGTGGCGTCGGCCGCGCGCCCGGGTCACCGGTCACCCGGGACGACGGCGAGGCGGTGCCGTCGTCCCGGGTGTCGGTGTGGCCGGGCGTGGACTGGTGCACTGTGGTTGGTCAGCCCAGCGCCGCGACGTCTGTCTGGAACTGGTCCCAGGACTCGTCGGCCGACTGCGACCCGTCGTCGACCCGGAGCACCGCGGCCTGGAAGGCCTGGAGGATGTCCGAGTACTTCGGGCCCTTGTGCGGCTGGATCGAGACGGCCTCGGCCCGGTTGGCCAGGATCTCGCCGACCGGTGCGTCGTTGAAGAAGGCGTTCGCCGCGGCCGTGACGTCCGGCGAGGACAGGGCCTCCACCTGGCTCGGGAACGTGCCCTTCGCCTTGAACGCCTTGATCTGCTGCTCCGGGGCCGTCAGCCAGGCGGCGACCTCGGTGGCCTCCTCGATGTGGTCGCCCTGCGCCGGCACCGTGAGGTACGAGCCGCCCCAGTTGCCACCGCCGCCGGGGAAGACGTCCGCGATGTCCCAGCCCTCGACGCCCTCCGAGTTGCCCTCGATGACGCCGAGCATCCAGCCGGGGCAGGCCATCGTGGCGAAACCGTCGTTCTGGAAGGACGCCGTCCAGTCGTCACCCCACTGCGAGAGCTTGGTCGACAGCGACTCGGCGTTGCCGGTGACCGAGTCCCAGACCGCCTTGAGCTCGGGGTTGTCGGTCTCGATCGCGTCGTCGTCGGTCTCGAACGGGTTGGCGACCTGGTTGAGCATCGCCTGGGCGAGACCGCCGGACGAGTCGTACCAGGCGGTGTCCGGGACGGCGGCGACGAACTCCTCGCCGGTGGCGAAGTAGTCGTCCCACGTGCCCATCAGGGCCGCGACCTCGGCGCGGTCGGTCGGCAGGCCGGCCTTCTCGAACAGGTCGGCGCGATAGCAGATGCCCTCCGGGCCGACGTCGGTGCCGTAGCCGATGAGGGCGCCGTCGCTGTTGGTGCCCTTCTCGACGACGAAGTCGAGCCAGCGACCGTCGAGCTCCGGGTCGCTCAGGTCGGCGAACGCGTCGCTCTCGGCCAGGACGGCCGCGATCGCGTCGCCCTCGATGGCCTCGATGTCCGACAGCCCCGAGCCGGCGGCGAGCTTGGTGTACAGGTTGGCCTTGGCGTCGTCCCAGGTGCCGACCTTGACCTGCTTGATCGTGATGTCGTCGTGGCTGGAGTTCCACTCCTCGATCAGGTCCTCGTAGCCGAACTCGTTGAAGGTCGCGACGGTGATCGTCACGGCTCCGTCGTCGTCGCCGCCGTCGGCGTCGTCGCCGCAGGCGGTCGTGAGGCCCAGGACCAGGGCGGCGACCGCGGCCAGGGCGAGGCCGGTCCTCCGGGACCGGATGTGGTGTGGGTGCACGGTGCTACTCCTACCGGTTGGGCGTGAGAGGTGTGAGAGCGCTCTCACGCTGTGACGGCGCACACAGTGCCAGCCGTCACAGGTGGCGTCAAGGGCTGAGCGTGAAGTCGCAGGTCAGCGCGGTGGTTGAATGTGGAAGCGCTCCCACAAAATGGGTCGATGCTCACACCGATGCGCGGTCGACCAGGGTGGACGCGACCACCAGGAGAACGCCGAGCGGGACGCCCCAGCTGACCAGGTCGAACCAGGTCGGGTGGTTGACCAGCCAGGTCAGGACGTCCGAAGCGCTGCCGTCGCGGTTCTCGACGAGCGCGACGGCGTAGACACCGGACGAGACGCCGCCGGCGAGACCTCCGACGGCGCCCAGGGCCGCGTAGGCGCCCGACCGCAGCCGGAGCAGGCAGAAGAGTGCGAGCCCGAGGAACGAGATCGTGAGCATCCACTGCTGGATCAGCGAGCTGTCCTCGAAGCCGATGAGGCTGTCGTTCATGCGGAGAACCTAGGTGCTGACGACCTTCTCCGCATCGTCCCTACGGACCAGGGGGATGCCTACTTGCTGGCCTTGCGCGCCCGGCTCGCGGTCTTCGCGCGCTCGTTGGCGTCCAGCACGACCTTGCGGATGCGCACGGACTCGGGCGTCACCTCGACGCACTCGTCCTCGCGGCAGAACTCCAGGCACTGCTCGAGCGAGAGCTTGCGCGGCGGGATCAGCTTCTCGAAGTTGTCGGAGGTGGCGGACCGGATGTTGGTCTGCTGCTTCTCCTTGGTGATGTTGACGTCCATGTCGTCGGCGCGCGAGTTCTCGCCGACGATCATGCCCTCGTAGACCTCGGTGGTGGGCTCGACGAACATCACGCCGCGCTCCTGGAGGTTGGTCATGGCGTACGCCGTCGCGGCGCCCTTGCGGTCGGCGACCAGCGAGCCGCTGTTGCGCGAGCGGATCTCGCCGTGCCACGGCTCGTAGTTCTCGAAGATGTGGTGCGCGATGCCGGTGCCGCGGGTGTCGGTGAGGAACTCGGTGCGGAACCCGATCAGGCCGCGGGCGGGGACGATGAACTCCATGCGGACCCAGCCGGTGCCGTGGTTGGTCATCTGCTCCATCCGGCCCTTCCGGGTCGCGAGCAGCTCGGTGATCGTGCCGAGGTACTCCTCGGGCGCGTCGATCGTCAGCCGCTCCATCGGCTCGTGCACCTTGCCGTCGACGTCCTTGGTGACGACCTGCGGCTTGCCGACGGTCAGCTCGTAGCCCTCGCGGCGCATCTGCTCGACCAGGATCGCCAGCGCCAGCTCGCCGCGGCCCTGGACCTCCCAGGCGTCCGGTCGGTCGGTCGGGAGGATCTTCAGCGACACGTTGCCGACCAGCTCGGCGTCGAGGCGGTCCTTGACCAGCCGCGCGGTGACCTTGTGGCCCTTGACCTGGCCGACGAGCGGCGAGGTGTTGGTGCCGATCGTCATCGAGATCGCCGGCTCGTCGACGTGGATGAGGGGCAGGGCGACCGGGTTCTCCGGGTCGGCGAGGGTCTCGCCGATGGTGATCTCGGGGATGCCGGCGACCGCGACGATGTCGCCGGCGCGGGCGACCTCGCCGGGCTTGCGCTCGAGGCCCTCGGTGATGAGCAGCTCGGTCACGCGGACGTTCTTGACCTCGCCGTCGCGGCGGATCCAGGCCACGGTCTGGCCCTTGCGCAGCTCGCCGGCGTGGATGCGCAGCAGCGCGAGGCGCCCCAGGAACGGCGACGCGTCGAGGTTGGTGACGTGCGCCTGCAGGGGCGCGCCCTGCTCGTACGTCGGCGCCGGGATGGTGTCGAGGATCGTCTTGAAGAGCGGCGTCAGGCTGTCGCCGTCCGGCATGCCGCCGTCCGCGGGCTGCTCGAGCGAGGCGATGCCGGCCTTGGCGCTCGCGTAGACGACCGGGAAGTCGAGCGCGTCCTGGCTGTGGCTGTCGTCGAGCAGGTCCATGAAGAGCTCGTAGGTCTCGTCGACGACCTCGCTGATCCGGGCGTCCTGGCGGTCCACCTTGTTGACCACGAGCACGACCGGCATGTCGGCGTTCAGCGCCTTGCGCAGCACGAACCGCGTCTGGGGGAGCGGGCCCTCGCTCGCGTCGACCAGCAGCACGATGCCGTCGACCATCGACAGCCCGCGCTCGACCTCGCCGCCGAAGTCGGCGTGGCCCGGGGTGTCGATGATGTTGATCGTCAGGTCGCCGTACTGCACCGCGGTGTTCTTCGCGAGGATGGTGATGCCCTTCTCGCGCTCGAGGTCACCGGAGTCCATGACCCGGTCCACGACGCTCTCCGCCTGGTGCTCGGTGAAGGCGCCGGCCTGGCGCAGCATGGCGTCGACGAGCGTGGTCTTGCCGTGGTCGACGTGCGCGACGATCGCGACGTTGCGGAGAGGGGCGTTCAGGAGCTCAGGCACAAGGGTCAACTGTAGGAGTTGTCGCCTGACGGACCCGCATCGCCGACTACGCTCTGCGACGCCATGGTGACCGAGGACTCACGCGACTCCGAGCGCGGCCTCGCCGAGTTCTGGACCGAGTACCGCGACTCCTCGTGGCGCGGTGCCCCCTACCTCGTCCGGCACCCGGTCGCCCTGTGGCGTGCCGTGCAGGCCATCCGGGCACTCCCGGTGGTGGACGCCGACCCGTCGTCCACGCCCGGCGGGGCGGCCGTGACGGACGTCGTGGGCCGCCGTGGCCCGCTCCGGACCCCGGCCCGGGTCCTCGGCAACGCCGCCCTCGGCGTTCCCCCGGACCCCGACGACCACCTCGTCGGCAGCAGCGCCCAGACGCTGCGCCGCAAGATCCGCGCCGCCGAGCGCGCCGGCACCACCTGGCACCGGGTCACCGACCCGGCGGAGAAGCGCCGGCTGCTGGGGCTGGCCGACGACGCGGAGCGGCGCCACGCCGACCCGCGCTACGTCGTGCCGGACCCCGACAACGGCGACCTTCTTGACCACGACCTCTGGCTGGTCGCCGAGGACGTCGAGGGGACGCCGATCCTGCTGTCGGTGACACCGGTCGACGGCACGCTCGCGACGCTGCGCTACTTCCGGACGCTCGGCAGCGGGCCGCGGTTCAGCGACGCGCGCTACCTGGTCACGCACGCACTCGTGCGCGAGCTCGCGGCGCTGGGCGTCCGCTGGCTGCTCGACACCGAGCCGCCGGGCGCGCAGACCAACGGCGTGCGGCAGTTCCAGCGGATGGTGGGGTTCCGGTACGTGCGGGTCCGGCTGCCCTAGGCGCCCAGCGCGCGGTCCAGCGCCGCCTCCACGTGCAGCGTCGTGCACGGGAAGACCGGGATGTTGCAGTCGGCCTGGTGGATCAGCAGCTCCAGCTCGGTGCAGCCGAGGAGCACGCCCTCGGCGCCGGCGTCCCAGAGCTCGTCGATGATCTCCACGACCCGGCGCCGGGTCCGGTCGAGGACGTGCCCGTGCACGAGCTCCTCGTAGATGGCGTTGTTGAGGAACTCGTGGTGGGCGGCGTCCGGGACGACGACCTCGAGGTCGTGGGTCTCCATCCGGTCGGTGAAGAAGCCGTCGGACATCGCGACCGTCGTGCCGATGAAGCCGACGGTGCCGACACCCTCCGCCTTGCAGGCGTCGGCGACGACGTCGGCGAGGTGCAGCAGCGGGATGTCGACGGCGGCCTCGACCTGGTCGGCGACCTTGTGGAACGTCGTCGTGCAGAGCAGCAGGAAGTCGGCGCCGGCGCGCTCGACGCTGCGGCCCGCATCGGCGAGCAGGACGCCGATCTGGTCCCACTTCTCGGCGTCCTCCAGCTCGGTGAGCTGGGCGAAGTCGACGGTGCTGATCGCGAGCTTGGGGGAGGAGAGCCCGCCCAGCCGGCGCCGGACGCCGAGGTTGAGGTCGCGGTAGTAGGCCGCGCTGCTCTCCCAGCTCATGCCGCCGACGAGGCCGATGGTCTGCATCTCCGCCATGGGGCTCACTCTTCCACTGACTCCTGGTCGAGCACACGGTGCACCTTGTGCTGGGCCGCCTGGGCCCGCGGCCTGATCACCAGCTCGTCGACGTTCACGTGCGGCGGCCGGGTGACCATCCAGCCGATCGCGTCGGCGATGTCCTCGGCGACGAGCGGCTCGGCCACCCCGGCGTAGACGGCGGCGGCCTTCTCCTCGTCCCCCTCGAACCGCACCAGCGCGAACTCGTCGGTGCGCACCATGCCCGGCGCGACCTCGCAGACGCGGACGGGCTGGTCCCAGAGCTCGAGGCGCAGGGTCTCGGTGACGACCTTGGTGCCGTGCTTGGCGGCGGTGTAGCCGGCGCCGCCCTCGTAGGCGATCCGGCCCGCGGTCGACCCGACGTTGACGATGGTTCCCGCGCCGCTGGCGAGCAGCGCGGGCAGCAGGGCCCGGGTCACCTGCATGAGGCCGATGACGTTGACGTCGTACATCGCGCGCCAGTCCTCGGCGTCCGCCTCGGCCACCGGCGACGCGCCGAAGGCGCCACCGGCGTTGTTGACCAGCACGTCGAGGCGGTCGCCGACGGCCGCGGCGAGCCCGGCGACCGACGCGGCCGAGGTGACGTCGCAGACCACGGCCGAGCCGCCGATCTCGCCGGCCAGGGCCTCGACACGGTCGGCGCGCCGGGCGGCGCACACGACGTGGAAGCCCTCCTGGGCCAGGCGCCGGGCCGTGGCGGCACCGATCCCGCTGCTGGCTCCCGTGACGACGGCGACGGGGGTCGTGGGTGTGGGCACCGGCCCATTCTGGTCCCCCCGCCAAGGGATGAGTTCGCGCCCACCTCGCCGGTGGCCTCTGGCACACTGTCCGCGCGGAAGCCGCACGGACCTCGGGGGAGGTGATCGACCGTGTCCACGAGGACGCTGATCAGGATCGCCGGCGTCGCCGGTGGCCTCTGCCTGCTCGGTCAGGCCGCGGTGAACCAGTACGACGCGGCGGAGGCGGCCGTCAACGCGCTCTACTGGGGCGGCATCGCCCTGGTCCTCGTCGCCCTGGTCGGACTGGGTGCGGAGCTCGTGTCCGGCGCACCGTGGCTGCGCATCCTGGTCGGCTGCTGCCTCCCGCTCCTCGTCTGGGCGGTGGTCTCGGTGCTGCACGAGCAGACCTCCGACAACGTCGTCGACGGCGGCTTCGGCCTGGCGCTGGCGCTCATCTGCGCGGCGTCCCTGCTCGGCGGCGTGCCCAAGGACGAGCGCGAGGCCCGGCGTGGGAGCCACGCCAAGTAGCGCCCAGTAGCGTCTCGGGTACCGGCGGGAATCGGACCGGGAACTCGGGTGTTGAGTCTCGGAACGCCCGACGGGACGAAAGGCACGGCATGGGTGACGCCCTGCGGCGGCTGGCGATGATCAGCCTCCACACGTCTCCACTGGACCAGCCCGGGACTGGCGACGCCGGTGGCATGAACGTCTACGTCATCGAGCTCGCCAAGCGACTGGTCCACCGCGGACTCGAGGTCGACGTCTTCACGCGCGCGACCAGTTCGACGCTCGAGGCGGAGGTGCACCCCGCCGACGGCATCACGGTCCGGCACATCCACGCCGGCCCGTTCGAGGGGCTCACGAAGGAGGAGCTGCCCGCCCAGCTCTGCGTGTTCGCCCGCGAGGTCCTCCGCGCCGAGGCCGCGCAGCCGCTCGGCCACTACGACGCCGTCCACTCGCACTACTGGCTGTCCGGGCAGGTCGGCGCGCTCGCCCGCGACCGCTGGGGCGTCCCGCTCGTGCACTCGATGCACACGATGGCGAAGGTCAAGAACGACGCGCTCGCCGAGGGCGACACCCCCGAGCCGGCGGCCCGGCTGATCGGCGAGGAGCAGGTGGTCGAGGCCGCCGACATGCTGATCGCGAACACCGACATCGAGGCCAAGCAGCTCATCGAGCTGTACGACGCGGACCCCGGCCGGGTCGAGGTGGTGCACCCCGGCGTCGACCTCGACGTGTTCCGCCCGGTCTCCTCCGCCGAGGCGCGTGCCGGTCTCGGCCTGCCGGTCGACGCCGACGTGCTCCTGTTCGCCGGCCGCATCCAGCCGCTCAAGGCGCCCGACGTGCTGCTGCACGCGGTGGCCGAGATGCTCGCGCGCGATCCGTCCCGCCGCTCGTCCCTGGTCGTCCCGGTGGTGGGCGGACCGTCCGGGTCCGGGCTCGAGAAGCCGCAGGCGCTGGCCGACCTGGCCGCCGACCTGGGCATCGCCGACATCGTCCGGTTCGTCCCGCCGGTCACCCAGACCGAGCTCGCCCGCTGGTACGCCGCCGCGACCGCGGTCGCCGTCCCGTCGTACAACGAGTCCTTCGGGCTGGTCGCGGCCGAGGCGCAGGCGACGGGCACCCCCGTGGTCGCCGCGGCCGTGGGCGGCCTGACCACCGTCGTCCGCGACGAGCACAGCGGCCTGCTCGTCGACGGCCACGACCCGCGCGACTGGGCGGCCGCGCTGACCCGGGTGCTCGACGACCGCTCCCTGCGGACCCGGCTCGAGACCGGTGCGCTGGAGCAGGCCCGGCTGTTCTCGTGGGAGGCGACCGCCGACCGCACCCTCGAGGTCTACGAGCGCGCCGCCGCCCTCGTGCGCGAGCCGGCATGAGCGAACCCCTCGCCACCGTCCGCGCCTACCTCGCCGACAACGAGATCGAGTTCGACGAGTCCGGCGCGGGCCTGTTCAGCTTCTCGCTGCCGGGGGAGAAGAAGCTCCAGACGGCGGTCCGGCTCGACGTCGGGCGGCACGCCCTCGGCGTGCACGCCTTCGTGTGCCGGCGGCCGGACGAGAACCACGAGCGCGTCTACGAGTGGCTGCTCCAGAGGAACCTGCGGCTCTACGCCGTCTCGTTCGCGATCGACCGGCTCGGCGACATCTACCTCGACGCCCGGCTGCCCCTCGTCGCCGTGGACGCCGACGAGCTCGACCGGCTGCTCGGCGCGGTGCTCACCGCGGCCGACGAGTCGTTCAACACGATCCTCGAGCTCGGCTTCTCCTCGGCGATCCGCAAGGAGTGGGAGTGGCGCACCGAGCGGGGTGAGTCGACGGCCAACCTCGAGGCGTTCCGGGGCTGGCTGGAGTCGGGCGACGGGTCAGGCGACGAGGACGGCGACCAGGGCGAGGGCGGCCGGTAGTGCCTGGACCACCAGGATCCGGCTGCTGACCGTGGCGGCGCCGTACACACCCGCGACGATCACGCACGCGAGGAAGAACACCTTGATGTCGGTGCTGTCCTCGATCAGCCCCCAGACCAGGCCGGCGACGAGGAACCCGTTGTAGAGGCCCTGGTTGGCGGCCAGCACCTTGGACTCCTCGGCGAACGCCGGGGTGTTGCCGAAGGTCCTGATGCCCAGCGGCTTGGTCCAGAGGAACATCTCGAGGACCAGGAAGTACGCGTGCAGCGCTGCCACCAGGCCGACCAGGACGTTCGCGAGGATCTCCACGGCGCGCACTATGCCGTGGTCGGCACCTCGTCGGCCACGGTTCGCGGCTTGCGGCGCGCCACGGCGACGCCGACCAGGGCCAGCGCGCCGCCGACGTACGCCATCCCGGGCGGCACCTCGTCGAGGAACAGCCAGCCCATCACGATCGTGATCGGCGGCACGAGGTAGGTGGTGACGCCCAGGCTGCTGGCCGTCATGGTGCGCAGCGCGTACGCGAACGTGGTGAACGCGATCGCGGTCGGGAAGATCCCGAGGTAGACGACCCACCAGACGTCCACCGTCGACGCGGCACCGAGGTCGTCGACGAGCTGCCCGGTGAACGGCAGGCACACGACCGCGCCGATCGTGCACGCCAGCCAGGTGACGTGGATGGCGGGCAGCCGCGCGACCAGGGGCTTCTGCAGGACCAGGCTGACCGAGTAGACGACCGCCGCGACGAGGCAGAGCACGACGCCGGTGACGCTCCGGCCGCCGCTGGAGTCGGCGGCCGTGGCGATGAGGGCGACGCCGCCGAAGGCCAGGGCGAGGCCGAGCGCGAGGTACGTCGTGAAGCGCTCGGACAGGAACACCGCGGCCAGCAGGGCGACCAGCACGGGGGAGACCTGGATCAGCATCACCGCGGTGCCCGCGTCGACGTGCTGCTCACCGGCGTTCAGCGCGACGTTGTAGATGCCGAACCACAGCACCCCGATCGCGACGATCGAGACCCACTCACGGCCGGTCGGCCTCGGGACGCCGCGGCTGAGGGCCACCGCGCCCAGGCAGAGGGCCCCGACGACGAGCCGTCCGAGCGAGAGGGAGCCGGCCTCGAACGCGCCGGCGAGGTGCCGGATCGCCACGAAGGCCGAGGCCCAGAGCACGAGCGTCACCCCGACCGCCGCCAGCGGGAGCCAGGCCGGAGGTGCGGTGGTCTCGGGCTCGGTGCTGGTCGGCGGGCTCGAGGTCACGCCCCGACTCTAGGGACCGGCACCGACGCCGGACACGCGGTTTTCGGACCGGGTTCGCCGAGATGCGGCCAGCGTGGACGCCCGACGCGATTCGTCTGCGTGCGCGAGCGGAGGAACCCCCCGCGGACCGCAGACGAATCGCTACAGGTCGAGCTTGTAGCCGAGCCCGCGCACGGTGACGAGGTACTTCGGCTCACCCGGGTCGGGCTCGAGCTTGGCGCGGAGCCGCTTCACGTGGACGTCCAGGGTCTTGGTGTCGCCGACGTAGTCGGAGCCCCAGACCCGGTCGATGAGCTGGCCGCGCGTGAGCACCCGGCCGGGGTTGCGCAGGAACATCTCGAGGAGCTCGAACTCCTTGAGCGGCAGCCGCTGCTCCTGGCCGTCGACCGTCACGACGTGCCGCTCGACGTCCATGCGCACCGGGCCGGCCTCGAGGGTCATCGGGGCGAGGTCGGGCTCGGTGCCGCGGCGGAGGACGGCGCGGACGCGGGCGACGAGCTCGCGCGGGGAGTAGGGCTTGGTGACGTAGTCGTCGGCGCCCAGCTCGAGGCCCACCACCTTGTCGACCTCGTCGTCCTTGGCGCTCACCATGATCACCGGGACGTTGGAGGTCTGGCGGATGGTGCGGCACACCTCCGTGCCCGGGATGCCCGGGAGCATCAGGTCGAGCAGGACGATGTCGGCGCCGTTGCGGTCGAACTCGAGGAGGGCGGCGTTGCCGTCGGCGGCGACCGCCACCTCGAACCCCTCCTTGCGGAGCATGTACGCCAGGGCCTCGCTGTAGCTCTCTTCGTCCTCGACGACGAGCACTCGGGTCATGATCGGGCTACTTCCTCGATGGGTTCCGCGGCGTCGAGAAAGCCGTCGGAGACGTGGTGCGGGAGCGTGAGGGTGAACGTCGAGCCCTGTCCCTCGACCGACCACACGCGGACCTCGCCGCCGTGGGTCGCGGCGACGTGCTTGACGATCGACAGGCCGAGGCCGGTGCCGCCCGTGGAGCGGTGCCGCGCCGGGTCGACGCGGTAGAACCGCTCGAAGATCCGGTCGATCTCCGCCTGCGGGATGCCGATGCCCTGGTCGACGACGGAGATCTCGACGTTGTCGTCGGCCTCCTTGGTGGTGACCAGGACGGTGGAGTCCTCGGGCGAGTAGGAGACGGCGTTCGCCACCAGGTTCGCGATCGCCGCGGTGACCTGCTTCTCGTTGCCGAGCACCTCGAGGCCCGGCGTGCCGGAGCTGACGATCTCGATGCCCTTGGAGCTGGCGTCGATGGCGCTGGTGTCGATGGCGAACCCGATGACGTCGTCGAGGCCGACCCGGGTCGGAGTCTCGAGCGGGTCGTCGGCCTGGAGGCGCGAGAGCTCGATGATCTGCTGGACGAGGTGGGTGAGGCGGTCGGACTCGGTGAGCATCCGCTCGGCGAACCGCTTCACGGCCTCGGGGTCGTCCGACGCGTCCGCGACCGCCTCGGAGAGCAGCTTGATCGCGCCGACCGGCGTCTTGAGCTCGTGGCTCACGTTGGCGACGAAGTCGCGGCGGACCTCCTCGATCCGGCGCTCGCGGGTGCGGTCCTCGACGAGGGCCAGCACGAGGTGCGACCCGAGCGGCGCGACGCGCGCGGTCACGTGGCGGCTGGCCTCGCCCGTGCGGCCGATGACCAGCTCGACCTCACGGATCTGCCCGTCGCGCCGGACCTGCCGGACCACGTCGCCGAGCTCCTCGTTGACGAGCTGGGCGCCCCGCACCAGGCCGAAGGCGTACGCCGGGGCGGAGGCCTTGACCACCGCGTCGCTCTCGTCGACCAGGACCGAGCTGCTGCGCAGGACGGACAGGACCGCGGCGACCTCCTGGGGGATGGTCGGCGGGGTGACGGTCAGCGCGACGTTCTGCTGGCGGTCGCTGATGTGCCAGGCGAGCACCGCACCGCCGGCGACGACGGCGCCGATGATCGCGGCGAGGAACGCCTGGAACGTCGGATCCACGGTTTCTAGGGTATGGCCTGGTCAGATGGGTCCCGACCTTCTGCGGGTCGGCTTCCGAACGTTCACCCGGCGTTCACGTCTCCACCCCGGTTGGTCATTCTGGCCTTCTAGGGTCCGGTTCATGCGTGATGCCTTCCATGACCAGCTCGACTCGATCTTCGTCGACCTGGCCGAGATCTGCGGCCGGGTCAAGGACGCCGTCCACCTCGCGACCGAGGCCCTGCTCACCGGGGACAGCGAGACCGCCGAGCGCGTGATCAGCGCCGACGTCGAGATCGACATCTCCCGCGAGCGGATCGAGGACAACGCGTTCTCCCTCCTCTCGCTCCAGCAGCCGGTCGCCGGCGACCTGCGCACCGTCGTCGCGGCGCTGCGGATGGTCACCGAGCTCGAGCGGATGGGCGACCTCTCGGTGCACGTCGCCAAGATCGCCCGGCTCCGCGTCCCGAACGTCGCCGTGCCCGTCGAGATCCAGCCGACGATGGCCCGGATGGCCGAGGTCGCCGAGCACATGGTCGAGCAGCTGTTCCGGATCATCACCGAGCGCGACGTCGCCGCCGCGATCGAGCTCGGCCGCGACGACGAGGTCATGGACGGCCTGCGCCGTACCTCGTTCATGGAGCTGCTCTCCGACGAGTGGACCCACGGCGTCGAGGCCGCGGTGGACGTCGCCCTGCTGGGCCGTTACTACGAGCGGATCGCCGACCACGCCGTCTCGGTCGCGAACCGGGTGGTCTTCGTCGTCACGGGTGAGAACCCGAGCGCCCTGTCCGCCAGCTGACGCTCGGGGCTAGCGGCCCTGGTTGGCGACGGCGGCTGCAGCGGCCGCGGCGGCGTCGGGGTCGAGGTAGCGGCCACCGGGCGTGACCGGGGCGAGCGAGTCGTCGAGCTCGTAGAGCAGCGGCATGCCCGTCGGGATGTTGAGCCCGGCGATGTCCTCGTCGCTGATGCCGTCGAGGTGCTTGACCAGGGCGCGCAGCGAGTTGCCGTGGGCGGCCACGAGCACGGTGGCGCCGGAGCGGAGGTCGGGCACGATGCCGGAGTCCCAGTACGGGAGGAACCGGTCGATCACGTCCTTGAGGCACTCGGTGCGCGGCATGTCGGCGCCGAGGTCCGCGTACTGCGGCAGGCCGGCCTGGGAGAACTCCGAGTCGTCCTCGATCGGCGGCGGGGGGACGTCGAAGGAGCGGCGCCAGAGCATGAACTGCTCCTCGCCGTACTGCTCGAGCGTCTGCTTCTTGTCCTTGCCCTGGAGCGCGCCGTAGTGCCGCTCGTTCAGGCGCCAGTCACGGCGGACGGGGATCCAGTGCCGGTCGGCGGCGTCCAGCGCGAGGGACGCCGTGGTGATCGCGCGGCGCAGCAGCGAGGTGTGCACGACGTCGGGCAGCAGACCTGCGTCGAGCAGCTGCCGGCCACCGGCCACGGCCTCGTCGCGGCCCTTGTCGGACAGCGGGACGTCCACCCAGCCCGTGAAGAGGTTCTTGGCGTTCCACTCGCTCTCCCCGTGACGGAGGAGGACCAGCGTGAGGCTCACTCGCCGCCCACCGGCTCGGGCTCGGCGTCGCAGGCGTACGGGATGTTCTCGGAGTCCTCGGTCAGGTCGAGACCGAGGTAGGTGTCGCAGGCGGTCACCACGGGCACGTTGAGGGTCGCGGTGTCCCCGGCCTCGAACGAGAACGTGATCGGGATCAGCTGCCCGGCGTCGAAGTCGCCGCTCACGAGGATGCCGCCGTCGTCGGCGAGGTTCACGTGGCCGCGCGGAGGCACGTCGATCGGGTCGAAGTCCGTGACCTCGAGGTCGCCGGCGGAGACGCCGGTCAGCGTCTGGTCGTCCAGCGTGGAGTTCACGAGCGTGACGACGATGGTGCCCTCGTTGGGCTGCGCCGCGACGACGAGCGCCGAGAGGACCTCGACGTCGCCGCTCTGGTCGTTCGTCCCCTCGCCGGGCGTGTAGGGCCGGTCGGTCGCGAGGTCGAAGCCGCAGGACGTGAGAGCGCCGAGGGCCAGGACGAGGGCTCCCGCCCTGAGCGCGAGCGGGCGTCGCAGGTGCATGGCGCTAAGACTAGTGCTGCTACTGGGTGAGGCCGACGGAGGTCGCGGCGAAAGCCAGGCCGACCAGGACCGCGACCGTGTAGATCGAGGCGACCCAGAGCAGCCGGGAGGCGCCGAGCTTGAGCCCGAGCCTCAGCGGCAGGTAGGTCCAGCCGTCGGCGTTGTCGGGCACGAGGCCCCACAGGGCCCGGAGGAGATGCACCCCGACGCCGAGCGCGGCGGCCAGCACGGTCACCGAGATCTCCGGCGGGGAGCCGTTGTCCTGGCCGCCCCAGCCGCCGTAGGAGAGGAACGCCGGGAACAGCCCGAACGAGGCCGCCCACGGCACCCACGAGAAGAACCCCTTGCGGATCCAGATCCAGGAGCCGAGGACGGCGACGGCCAGCGAGATCAGGTACGCCGAACCGGCGTAGACGCCGTTGGCGATCGCCAGGGGAACGACGACGAAGACCCCGATCGCGAGCACGAACCACACCGTGCCGGGGTCGAGCCGGCCGTCGGCCACGGGCTTGCCGGCGGTGCCGTGCCGGGCGTCGCGGCCGCGGTCGACGAGGTCGTTGAACCACCCGAGGCAGATCTGACCGACCAGCACCGTCGCGGCCACGAGCGCGAGCTCGCGTCCCGGCCGGCCCGCGAGCGCCGCGGCGACGCCCATCGCCAGCGAGGTGACGAGGGCCTGGCGGGGGTGCGCGGCGCGGATCAGCAGCAGGGGGGTGAGGTCGCGGAGGGAGAACGACCGCTCGGGTGCCGCGGTCTCGGGCTCCTCGAGAGGTGTCTCGAGAGGCTCCTCGACGGCGTCCTCGACGGCTCCGTCGCCGTCGTCAGGGCGGCGCCGGCGGCGGAGCGAGACCATGCCCGCAGTATCGACCACGGTGCGCGACGGACGGGCCCGACCCGGCCGGTGACCTGCGACTTCGTCGCGGACGATGCCCTGCCGGGCATCTCCGGAGAGTGGCCCGCACCACATTCGGCGGCGTTCTGTCAAGTGCCGATTACGGCTCTGACCTGCGGAAACGCGGACTCGGCCTCCCTGAGAGCGTGCTAAGATTGGAGGACCGAAGCAAAGGGGAACAACGCAATATGACTTTCACAGTCGGCGAAACGGTCGTCTACCCGAACCACGGCGCCGCCATCATCGAGGACATCGAGATGCGGCAGATCAAGGGGGAGGACCGGGAGTACCTCGTTCTCCGGATCGTCGCTCAGCAGGACCTCGTCGTGCGCGTCCCCGCGTGCAACCTGGACCTCGTGGGCGTTCGCGACGTGGTGGACAAGGCCGGCCTCGACCGCGTGTTCGACGTGCTGCGCGCCGCGCACGTCGAGGAGCCGACCAACTGGTCGCGCCGCTACAAGGCCAACCTCGAGAAGCTGCACAGCGGTGACGTCATGAAGGTGGCCGAGGTCGTCCGCGACCTGTGGCGCCGCGAGCGCGACCGTGGCCTGTCGGCCGGCGAGAAGCGGATGCTGGCCAAGGCGCGCCAGATCCTCGTCTCCGAGCTGGCCCTGGCCGAGCACACCAACGAGGACAAGGCCGAGGCCATCCTCGACGAGGTGCTCGCCTCCTGATTCCGCAGTACCGAGACCCCCGGGACGACCATCCCGGGGGTTTTGGCATTTCCGAGCCCGTCGACGCGCTGGGACTCGTGCTCGAGCAGGACCGTGGCGCGCTGCCGTTCGCCCTGGTCCACGGGGAGCCGCTGGTCGCCTGCGCGGCCTGGGCGCTGGGCGAGGCGGGCGTGACACTGGTCGACGCCGGCACCCAGTGGTCGTCCCTGGTCGTGTCGGAGGAGCCGGTCGTGCTGCACGACCCGCTGTGCCCGCTCACCCCGCCCGACTTCATCGCCGCCTGCGTCGCAGCCGCGGGCGACGCGGTCGTGGTCGGCGTCCGTCCGGTCACCGACACGGTCAAGGTGGTCCGGGACGGGTACGTCGGCGGCACGGTCGACCGCGAGGGCCTGCTCCAGGTCGTGTCCCCGGTGGTCCTGCCGCCGGCAGTGGTGGCGCAGCTCGACGGCCTGCCGACCACCGACCTCTCGGTGCTGGTGACCGCGCTGGCGGAGCGGTTCCCGGTCGTGACGGCGGAGGCGCCGGCGACGGCCCGCCGGATCAGTGCCGAGGACGACCTGCGTCTGCTGGAGGCACTGACGCCGCCAGGGCCACGTCCTCCGGGAACGTGATCTTGAGGTTCCGCGGTCCGCTGGGGACGGCCGCGACCCGGCCGTCCGCGTAGCGCTCGTACGTCACCGCGGTGTCGGTGCCCTCGAAGCCGTCCGACGCCGCGGACCGGTAGGCCGCGAGCAGCGGCCCCGCCCGGAACGCCTGAGGGGTCTGGACACCGACCAGCTCGCCCTCGACGGGGCGGAGTTCGCGGGTGACGAGGCCGGGCAGTGGTGCGGCGGGCAGCGCGCCACCGTGCTCGCGAGCAGCCTCCAGCACTGCCGCGAAGAGATCGGGCGTCGCGAGCGGCCGGGCGCCGTCGTGGATCGCCACCACGTCGATCCCGCCCGCGTCGATCTCGTCGGCCAGCACCTGGAGCGCCTGCCACTCCGACTGGTGCCGGGTCGCGCCGCCGGGGACGAGCAGCACCTCGCGGTCACCGAGGACCGGTGCGACCGCGTCACGGACCGCCGTCTCGTCGCCGTCCCGGACGACGAGGACGAGGTGCCGGACGTCGTCGAGCGCCAGGACGGAGCGCACGGACCACGCGAGAACGGGTGCGTCGCCGAGCGGGAGCAGCACCTTGTTGGCCGTCGCCCCGACCCGGCTGCCGGAGCCGCCCGCGAGGACGACGACGGCGGAGGGCATGGGTCAGACCGTAGCCGCGCGGGACGGCCGCGGATTCACATGCTCGTTACACGGCGATGTCGCACCGAAACCTGGCGCGCCTAGTTTCGCCTGCGTGACGCCGCGACTCTCGGAGGGTGCCGACGACTGGCACCCGGTGTGCCGCGTGGCGGAGCTCGAGGTGGAGCGCGGGGCCGCGGCGCTCGTGCACGGCCAGGCCGTCGCGATCTTCCGGGTGGACGAGGAGACCGTCTACGCGCTGGCCAACCACGACCCGTTCGCCCGGCAGTCGGTCCTGGCGCGAGGGATCGTGGGTCACCGGGGTGACGTGCCGTTCGTGGCCTCGCCGGTCCACAAGCACGCGTTCGACCTCCGCACCGGGCAGTGCCTGGACGACGCGCACGTCTCCGTGGCGGCGTACGACGTCAAGATCGTCGAGGGCGTCGTCCTGATCGGTCACCGCAAGACGGCGGCCGCGTAGCCCGCAGGTCAGGCCGGGTTGCCCACCAGGAGTGCCGTGGCGAGCGCGGCCACGCCTTCGCCCCGGCCGGTCAGCCCGAGCCCGTCGGTGGTGGTGGCGGAGACCGTCACCGGCGCGCCGATCGCCGCGGAGAGCGCCTCCTGGGCCTCGGCCCGGCGGGCGCCGACCTTGGGCCGGTTCCCGATGACCTGCACGGCGGCGTTGCCGATCTCGTAGCCGGCGGCCCGGACCCGGCGGGCGGTCTCCTCGAGCAGCGCGGCCCCCGAGGCTCCGGCCCACTGCGGGTCCGCCGTGCCGAACTGCTCGCCCAGGTCACCCAGTCCTGCCGCGGAGAGCAGGGCGTCGCAGACCGCGTGGGCGGCGACGTCCCCGTCGGAGTGGCCCTCGAGCCCCTGCGGCTCGTCCGGCCAGGAGAGCCCGGCCAGGTTCATCGGTACGCCGTCCGCCAGGCGGTGGACGTCGGTGCCGATGCCCACCCTGCTGGTCACCCGTCGATCATGCCGTACGTAACGGATGGACACCTGTGGGAGACAATCCAGGCGTGAGGTCGTTCCGTGGGTCGTGGTCGCTGGCGGGCGTCGCCGCCGGCGTGGCGGGGCTGGCGACGTCGTACTTCACCGCGATGGCGATGACCATCCGCGAGTCCCCCGTGGTCGCGGTCGCCGAGCTGATCATCCGGATCACTCCCGGCCCCATCGCCGAGTACCTCATCTCGCTCGTCGGGCGGCTGGACAAGCCGCTGCTGCTGGTCGGCATCTTCGTGTTCCTCGGGGTGACGTTCGCCTGGGTCGGGCGGCTCGCGCAGCGCACCTGGTGGGCGCCGGCGGTGGTGTACGCCGCGCTCTCGGCGGCGGGTGCCGTCGGCGTCGCGACCCAGCGCGGCAGCACCGCGACGGACCAGCTGCCGGTCGCGGTCGGCTTCGTGACCTGGCTGGTCACCCTGTCCCTGCTCACCGAGCCGCTGCGGATCGCCGAGGAGCGTCCGGGCGCCGTGGACGACGGCGGCGAGCACACCCGCCGGGCCTTCCTGATCCGGGCGGGGGCCATCGCGGCGGCGGCCGGGGTGCTGGGCGTGGTCGGGCGCGTCGTGGGCCGGGGGCGCCGGCACGTCGAGGAGGTGCGCAACCTGCTGCGGCTGCCGCAGGTCACCCGCCCGGCGGTGCCGGACGGCGCCGTCATCGGCGTCCAGGGGGTCAGCCGCTGGATGACACCGGCCGACGACTTCTACCTGATCGACACGGCGTTCGTGAAGCCGGCGATCGAGCCGATGGACTGGTCCCTGCGCATCCACGGGATGGTCGAGCGCGAGATCACCCTGACCTACGAGGACCTGCTCGCCCGCGAGTTCACCGAGGCGTGGGTCACGCTCAACTGCGTCAGCAACGAGGTCGGCGGCGACCTCATCGGCAACGCCTGGTGGAGCGGTGTCCGGCTCGCGCCGATCCTGGCCGAGGCGGGCCTGCTCCCGGGCGCCGACGCCGTGCTCCAGACGTCCGAGGACGGCTGGACCTGCGGCACCCCGCTGAGCGCGCTGACCGACGACCGCGACGCGATGCTGGCGCTCGCCATGAACGGCCGGCCGCTGCCCATCGACCACGGCTTCCCGGTCCGCACCATCGTCCCCGGCCTCTACGGCTACGTGTCGGCGACCAAGTGGGTCGTCGACATGGAGGTCTCGTCGTTCGACCGGATCACGTCGTACTGGACCGAGCGCGGCTGGGGCGAGCTGGGCCCGGTGAAGATGTCGTCGCGCGTCGACGTGCCGCGGTCCGGCGAGGAGGTCGAGGCCGGCCAGGTCGTCTTCGGGGGCGTCGCGTGGTCGCAGCACACCGGGATCTCCGCGGTCGAGTTCGCGATCGACGGCGGCGACTGGCAGCCGGCCGACCTGGCCACGGTGCCCACCGACGACACCTGGGTGCAGTGGTCGGGCACCGCCGACGTCGAGCCCGGCGACCACCTCGTGCGCGTGCGCGCCGTGGACAAGGAGGGCACCGTGCAGACCAGCGTCGAGCAGGACGTCCTGCCGGACGGCTCGACCGGTCTGCACGCCCGCGACTTCTCCGCCGAGTAGCCCCTGACAAGGTGGATCCATGACCACCAAGGACTTCGCGGGGCGCGTCGGCGGGGCGCTGGTCGTGGGCGGCAGCGGCGGCATCGGCCTCGCCGTCGCCCGGATGCTGGCGAGCCGCGGCTGCGACGTCGCGGTGACCTACCGGTCGCGGGCCGACGCGGCCGACGCGGTCGTGGACTCGGTGCGCGGCTGGGGCGTGCGCGGCGGCGCCTTCCAGCTCGACGTGACCGACGCCGACCGGGCGGCCGAGGTGGTCGCCGAGGTCGCCACGGCCTACGACGGGCTGCACACGCTCGTGCACGCGGCCGGCCCGCACGTGCCGATGGTGCACCTCTCCTCGGTACCGCCGGCCGAGATGGCCCAGCAGCTCACCGCCGACGCGGCGGGGTTCTTCAACCTCGCCCAGCCGGCGCTGCCGTACCTGCGCGAGTCCGAGGGCTCGATCGTCGCGGTGACGACGGCCGCGACCTCGCGCTACCCGGTGCGCGACGGGCTGTCCTCGGCGCCGAAGGGCGCGGTCGAGGCGATGGTCCGCGCGCTGGCCGCCGAGGAGGGCCGGTTCGGCGTGCGGGTCAACTGCGTGGGCCCCGGGATGCTGACCGACGGGATGGCGGCCCGGCTGATCGCGTCCGGCGACCTGTCGGACGAGGCGCTCGCGACCACCCGGCGCAACATCCCGATGCGGCGCTTCGGGACCGCGACCGACATCGCCGAGGCGGTCTGCTTCCTGGCCTCGGACCGGGCCGGGTTCGTCTCCGGCCAGAAGCTCGACGTCGACGGCGGCTACTCGGTGTGACTCGCGGCTAGTCCGGGATCGGGTGCGCGTCGTCGTGGATGACGTACGCCGTGCCGCCCGAGCCGCCGAGCCAGGCCGCCTCGAGCTGCGCCCGGTCGTAGGTGCGGCGCACGCCGGTGCGGCTGCGCGAGGCGGGGTCGTTGACGACCGGGTCGCCGTCGGCGGTGAAGCCGACCAGCACGAGCAGGTGGCCGGCCGTCGACGAGATGGGCGCGCCCGCGAGGTGGCCGGACCTGAACGAGATCGACAGCACCACGGGGATCCCTGCGGCGACGTACTTCTCGGCGGCCCGCAGCGACTCGAGACGGGTGACGAAGGCGTGCCCGGCCAGCGAGGCGGCGTACGCGGTGTTGAACGGCCAGTTGCCGGTGCCCTCGTAGTCGGTGTCGTAGGTCGCGCGCGCCGCCTGGTCGACCCAGGGGTCGGTGTGCCCGCCGCCCACCCACGTGTAGGACGCCGGCGCGGGGAGAGCGTCGTAGTAGCCGAGCACCATCGAGACCGAGGTCGGCGAGCACCAGGCCTCGCCGCCGCCGCCGTACTCCGGGGAGTGGCCGGCGTGCGCCATCTGCGAGTAGCGCGGGACGTCGAGGACGGTCCCGGCAGCCGAGCCCGGCTGGGAGACGGACGGCAGGGCGTCGGGGAGCTGCGAGGAGACGACGTGCAGCGTGTCGACCCTCGGTGAGGGTGAGGAGGCGCCGGCGCGGCGCATCAGCCGCACCTGGACCTGGTACGACGCGACGCCGCCCGCGCCCTTCACCCGCCAGGTGTCGACGGCGACGTCCGCGAGGTCGTCGCCCTGGCCGGGCACGGACGTGCGGCGGACCTTGCGGTCGCCGGCCGCCCAGCGGCCGAGGACGTCCCAGCTCGCCGTGGTGTCGGCGTCCTTGCCGCGCACCCGGACCTCGATCCAGCTGTTCCGGGGCGTCGCGGCCTGCCACGACGCGATCAGCTCGGTGAGCCCGAACCCCGGCGACGTCCAGGCCGAGGTCCACTGGCCGACGTCGTACCGCGTGCCGCGGTAGCGGCGCGACAGGGACGTGTTCGTGAGGACGAGCCCGCCGTTGCGCACCCGCACGCCCCGCTTGGTGCCGGTGCGCCACTCCTCGCCGAGGTCCCAGTGGGCGTCGGCGACGAGGCGGACCGGGTCGCGTCGAGCGAGGTGCGCGGCGCCCTGGGTGGGCTCCTGGGCGGAGCTGGGGGGAGTCGTCACCGCGAGGAGCGGTGCAACCAGGAGCAGGGACAACCGACGCACTACGTCACCGTAGTCACACCAGTCCCAGCAGTCCCGCATATCCGGGTGCGCGTCTTCACTACAGTTACGCCGGTGAGGCTCTACGACACCCAGACCCGCGAGGTCCGTGACTTCGTGCCCCTCCTGGAGGGCAAGGCGGGTCTCTACGTCTGCGGTCTCACGGTGCAGTCGGAGCCGCACGTCGGCCACGTCCGGTCGGCGGTGAACTTCGACGTGCTCCAGCGCTGGCTGCGGTACCGCGGGTACGACGTCTCGTTCATCCGCAACGTCACCGACATCGACGACAAGATCCTCACCAAGGCCGAGGCCCAGGGCCGGCCCTGGTACAACCTGGCGTACGCGATGAAGCGCGAGCTCGACCGCGCCTACGAGGCGCTGAACGTCGCGCCGCCGACCTACGAGCCGGCGGCGACCGGGCACATCCCCGAGATGCTCGAGCTGATCGCGCAGCTGATCGAGAAGGGCCACGCCTACGCGGCCGAGGACGGGTCGGGCGACGTCTACTTCGACGTCCGGTCGTGGCCGCAGTACGGCGAGCTGACCCACCAGGGCGTCGACGACATGGAGGCCGCGGAGGACGCCGACCCGCGCGGCAAGCGCGACCCGCGTGACTTCGCCCTGTGGAAGGGGTGGAAGAAGGAGACCGAGCCCGAGACCGCCGCGTGGCCCAGTCCCTGGGGTCCCGGCCGCCCGGGCTGGCACATCGAGTGCTCGGCGATGGCCGGCAAGTACCTCGGCCACGCCTTCGACATCCACGGCGGCGGCGTCGACCTGCGGTTCCCGCACCACGAGAACGAGCAGGCGCAGTCCCGCGCGGCGGGGCACCCGTTCGCGTCGTACTGGATGCACAACGCGTGGATCACGACGGCCGGCGAGAAGATGAGCAAGTCGCTGGGCAACTCGCTGCTCATCCCCGAGGTGCTGAAGCGGGTCCGCGGCATCGAGCTGCGCTACTACCTGGTCGCCGCGCACTACCGATCGCACGTGGAGTTCTCCTTCGAGGCTCTCGACGAGGCGGCTCAGGGCTTCCGGCGCATCGAGAACTTCTTGGACCGCGTGGGCAGCACCGAGCGGGGCGAGGTGCCAGAGGCGTTCGCGACGGCGATGGACGACGACCTCGGTACGCCGGCGGCCGTCGCGGTCCTGTACGACGCCGTCCGCGAGGGCAACCGACAGCTCGCCGCAGGTGAGGATGCCACCGCCTCCGCGGCAAGCGTCCGCGCGATGCTCGACATCCTCGGCCTCGACCCGCTCGACCCGAGCTGGCCGAGCAGCGGTGGCAGCGACGCCAAGCTCACCGGTGCCGTCGACGCACTCGTCGCGCGGCTGCTGGAGCAGCGCGCGGAGGCCCGTGAGGCCAAGGACTTCGCCACCGCCGATGCGATCCGCGACACGATCAAGGCGGCCGGCATCGAGGTGGAGGACACTCCTCAGGGTCCGAAGTGGACACTGGCCTGATGGCAGGGAACTCGCAGCGCAAGGGATCGATCCGCAAGTCGGGCAAGGGTCCGACCGTCGGGTCGGGCGGACAGGTCCGCCGCGGGCTCGAGGGCCGGGGTCCCACGCCGAAGGCGAAGGACCGGCCGTACCACCAGGCCCACAAGAAGGCGAAGAAGGCCGCCAAGGTCGCGGCCACGCGTCCGAAGCGGCGCACCACCGGCGACGCCGAGTGGATCGCCGGCCGCAACTCGGTCGTCGAGGCGCTGCGCGAGGGCGTCCCGGTCAACGGCCTGTACGTCGCCGAGGGCGCCGAGCGCGACGCCCGGCTGCGCGAGGCGTTCAAGCTCGCGGCCGAGGGCGGCGTGAGCCTCCTCGAGGTCACCCGCAACGAGCTCGACCGGATGACCGGCGGCGCGGTGCACCAGGGGCTCGCCGCGCGCGTGCCCGCCTACGAGTACGCCCATCCCGCCGACCTGCTCGACCGGGCCGCGGAGATGGGCGAGAAGCCGCTGATCGTGGCGCTCGACCAGGTCACCGACCCGCGCAACCTCGGCGCCGCCGTCCGCAGCGCCGCGGCGTTCGGTGCGCACGGCGTCGTGGTCCCCGAGCGCCGCGCCGCCGGCATCACCGCGTCCGCCTGGAAGTCCAGCGCCGGCGCCGCCGCCCGGATCCCGGTCGCGCAGGCCGGCAACCTGGTCCGCGCGCTGAAGGACTACCAGGCCGCCGGCTGCATGGTCGTCGGCCTCGCGGCCGACGGCGACGTCGACCTGACCTCGTTCGAGCTCGCCGAGGGGCCGCTCGTGCTGGTCATCGGGTCGGAGGGCGGCGGGCTGTCGCGGCTGGTCAGCGAGACCTGCGACCAGCTGCTGTCCATCCCGATGGTCAACCAGGTCGAGTCCCTCAACGCGGGCGTCGCGGCGGGCGTCGCGCTCTACGCGGTGGCGTGCGCCCGGGCCTGAGACACGGGCTGACCGCGGCGGCGTACGTCGCGGCGTGGCTGCTGGTCGCCGCGGTCGCGACGCTGGTCGTGTTCCTGCACAGCAGCCGCACGACCACCCTGGCGAGCCACGACGCCGTCGTGCACCCGAACCTCGACGGGTGGGTCGTGCTCCGCACCGGACCGGTGCTGCCCGACCTCCGGATCGACTCCGGTGGCCGGGTCGGCGTCGAGGTGACCCTCGGCAAGACGAACGCCAACACCACCGAGGACCTCGTCGAGCGCTACGCCCTGATCGCGGGTGACCCGGACGGGCCGGAGACCCGCATCCGCGAGGACCTCGGCGCGCTGCTGGCGGACTCCGCCCAGCGCGGCGCGGCCATCGGCGTCGTCCCGCTGCTGGTGTGGGTGCTGGTCGGCAGGAACCGGCGCCGCGAGCTGGCCTCGCGGCTGTGGCGGCCGCGCTGGATCGTGGTCGTGGTGTCGGTCGGCGCGGTGACGCTCGCGCTGACCCAGCCGTGGCACGAGGACCCGGCGACCCTCGGCGCCGGGGAGGAGTGGGTGCCGATCCAGGACTACCTCGGCGACGACGTGCTGGTCCCCGAGGAGCTCCGGGCCGTCCAGGTGCGCGGCGACGTGACCACGACGCAGACGCGCCGGCTGATCGAGAGCGCCATCGACACCTACGACAAGAGCCGGTCGTTCTACCGCCAGGCGGCGGAGGAGGCCGCCGGGCTCGTCCTCCGCGAGCCGGAGGACGGCGAGACCGTGGCCGTGCTCGTCTCCGACCGGCACGACAACATCGGCATGGACGCGGTCGCCCGCGCCGTGGCCGACCGGGCGGGCGCGACCGTCGTCATCGACGCGGGGGACGACACGTCGACGGGCAAGCCCTGGGAGGCGTTCTCGCTCGACTCGCTCGTGGCCGCCTTCGACGACGACACCTACGACGAGCGTCGGTTCGCGGTGGCCGGCAACCACGACAACGGCACGTTCGTCAGCGGCCACCTCGCCGACCACGGCTGGACCGTCCTCGACGGGGAGGTCGTCGAGGGCCCCGGTGGCGGACGGATGCTCGGGGTGAACGACCCGCGCTCCAGCGGGCTCGGCAGCTGGCGGGACGAGACCGACCTGACGTTCGAGGAGGTCGCGGACCGACTCGCGGACGCGGCCTGCGAGGCCGACGAGGAGGGCGAGCGGATCGCCACGCTGCTGGTCCACGACGCGAACCTGGGTGACCCCGCACTCGAGCGGGGCTGCGCCGACCTGGTCCTCGCCGGTCACCTCCACGTGCGTCGAGGTCCGACCGCCGTCGCGGGCGAGAACGGCGAGGTCGGCTACTCCTTCACCACCGGCACGACCGGGGGCGCGGCGTACGCCATCGCGCTGGGCAGCAAGCCCCGCCGCGACGCCGACATCGGGCTGGTCACCTACCGCGACGGCGTGCCGGTCGGGATCCAGTCCGTGCTCCTCCAGACCGACGGCGAGTTCGTCGTCGGGGACTTCGTGACCCTGGACGCCATCGGGTCCTAGCGGGGCCCGTGTGGCTGCCGTCACCTTTCCCGCCAGCGGTCGTTGGACCCGCTGGAACTGGTACGCGTTCTAGTTCCGGACGTCATGCACCAGACGGTTTGTGGAGGGTCCCGTGCACCGCACCAGCAAGCTCGCCTCGGCAGTGGCCGCGGTGACGCTCGCCGTCAGCCTGGCCGCCTGCGGGTCGAACATCGACCCGGAGGACGTGCAGGGCCTCGGCTCCGACGGCGGGGGCACGGCACAGGGAGGCGTGGTCGAGCCCGGCGGCACCGTCGGGGGGACCGACACCGGGACGACGGGCGACACCGCGGGCACGACCGGCGGCACGACCGGCGGGACGACCGGCGGCACCACCGGAGGGACCACCGGCGGGACGGGTGGCACGACCGGCGGGACCTCGGGTGGCACGGGCGACGACCCGCCACCCGCGGGCGACACCAAGGCCGGTGACTGCGACGGCTTCAAGAACCAGACCGGCATCACCGACAAGGAGATCGTGATCGGCAACTCGTCCGACATCTCCGGCCCGGTGCCCGGCCTCTTCGAGGCCGCCCAGGACGCCACGCGCGCCTACGTCGCCTACTTCAACTCGCAGAGCGACATCTGCGGCCGCAAGCTCAAGCTCGTCCTCTACGACAGCCGTACCGACGCGTCCGCCGACCAGCAGGCCTACACGAAGGCGTGCAGCGAGGCCTTCGCGATGGTGGGGTCGAACTCGGCGTTCGACTCCGGCGGTGCCGGCACCGCGCAGGGCTGCGGTCTCCCGGACATCCGCGCGGCGGCGGTGACCCGCGAGCGCAGCGCCTGCACGACGTGCTTCGGTGCCCAGTCGACCAACACCGGCGAGCACCAGAACGTCGTGGCCGACTACATCCTCAAGAACTACGGCAGCTCGGCCCAGCACGCCGGCTTCCTCTACATCAACGCCGGTGCCGCGGCCCAGAACGCACCCGTCCAGGCGAGTGCCATGGAGAAGCGCGGCATGAACTTCGACGTGGTCCAGGGCATCGACATCGCGGAGTTCAACTACGCGCCGTACGTCCAGCAGCTCAAGGACAAGAAGGTCGAGATCGTCTTCTGGACCGGCGCCTACCAGCAGTCGGTCCGCCTGCGGCAGACGATGCAGCAGCAGGGGTACACGCCGAAGCTCTACATGCGCGACCCCACGGACTACATCCCCGACTACGTCGAGTCCGGCGGGTCGGCCGTCGACGGCACCGTCGTCTTCACGAACTTCACGCCGTTCGAGGAGGCCGACAAGAACAAGGAGACCGCGCTCTACCTGAGCTGGCTCCAGCAGGTCCACCCTGGCGCCGACCCGACGTTCTTCGGCGTCTTCGCCTGGTCCGCGGCTCGGCTGTTCGTCGAGAAGGCGACCGGGCTGGGCGGCAAGCTCGACCGCGCCTCGCTCGTCAACTCGTTCAAGTCGACGAGCAAGTGGACCGGCAACGGCATCCATGCCCCCCAGAACGTCGGCAGCAAGCACACCGGTGACTGCTGGCGCTTCATCGAGCTGAACGACGGCAGGTGGAGCGCCGTCGGTGGCAGTGACTACCAGTGTCGTGGCGTGACGGTGGGCTGACCGTGCTCCGTCGCCGGCACACCGTCGTGGCCGTTGCCTTCCTGGCAGCGGCCACGCTGACCGCGTGCGGGTCGCAGCTCGATCCCGACGAGGTCGCGGGGGCCGGAGCGACGACCGGCCAGGACGGCACGACGACGGCCGGCGACGCCGCCGGCGACGGCACCCGGACCGGCACCGGTGGTGGCTCCACGGGGACCACCACCGGTGCCCCGGGCACCACGACGGCTCCGGGTACCGCGTCGTCCGGCGATGGCGCCGGCACCGGCGGTGGGGGCGACGCCACGCAGGGCGAGGGCGACAACGCGGCGGACGGCGGCACGAAGGCCGGGGACTGCGACGGCTTCAAGAACCAGACCGGCATCACCGACGACAAGATCGTGCTCGGCAACGCCTCCGACATCTCCGGCCCGGTGCCCGGCATCTTCGAGTCGGCCCAGCAGGCCACCCGCGCTTACATCTCCTACTTCAACTCCACCAGCGACATCTGCGGCCGCAAGCTCGACCTCGTGCTGTACGACGCGCGGAGCGACGCGTCGGCCAACCAGCAGGCCTACACGAAGGCCTGCACCGAGACGTTCGCGGCCGTCGGCTCGATGTCGGCGTTCGACTCCGGTGGGGTCAAGGAGGCCGAGGCCTGCGGCCTGCCGGACATCCGCTCGACCACGACCAGCCCCGAGCGCACGTCCTGCGCGGTCTGCTTCGCGTCCCAGTCGGTCAACCCGGCGTACGTGAACGGCGGCTACCCGTCGTACTTCTCCAAGAAGCACCAGGACGCCACCCAGCACGTCGGCCTGCTCTACATCAACGCGGGTTCGGCCGCCCCCAACGCGGCGTACTTCAAGGCCGCCTGGGAGCGGGTCGGCTGGAAGGTGGACGTCTTCGCCGGCATCGACGTCTCGGAGTTCAACTACTCGTCCTACGTCCAGCAGCTCAAGGACAAGGGCGTGAAGCTCGTCGCCTACGTCGGCCCGTACCAGAACACCGTCAAGCTCCAGCAGGCCATGCAGCAGCAGGCCTACGTCCCGGAGGTCTACCTCCAGGACGCGACGATCTACGACGAGGGGTACGTCGAGTCGGCGGGTTCGGTCGCGAAGAACACGTACGTCTACTCGACCACCGACCTGTTCGACAATCTCAAGAACAAGGAGATGGCGCTCTACCGGTCCTGGCTCGACCAGATCAGCCCCGGCGCCGTCCCCAACTACTACGGCCTCTACGCCTGGTCGGCCACCCGGCTGTTCGTGGAGCAGGCCGTCGCGCTCGGCGGGAAGCTCGACCGCGCCGGCATCGTCACCGCCATGAAGGGCGTCAAGGACTGGACCGGCAACGGCCTCCACGTCCCGCAGCAGGTCGGCGCCAAGCTGACCGCCAACTGCGCCGCGATCTTCCAGCTCACCAACGGCACGTGGAGCAAGATCTCCGGCAACGGATACGTCTGCGCCCCCCTGATCAAGGCCAACTAGGACGCAGACATGAAATCCCCACGAAACAGCGCCGTGGAGGCGCTCCGCGCCGGAGAAGCACTCTTCGAGGGGACCCCGGAGAATACCTCATTCCTCGCCTACTCGATCTTCGGCCTCTTCTCCGGGGCCGCCTACGCGATCGCGGCCAGCGGCCTGGTCCTGACGTACACGACCACCCGCGTCTTCAACATCGCGCACGGGGCGTTCGGGATGCTGCTGTCGTACCTGTTCTGGGACTTCAGCGTGAAGCAGGAGCTGCCGATCTGGCTGTCGCTGTTCCTGACGCTCTTCGTGGTCGCGCCGCTGATCGGCTGGTTCATCTCGCGGTTCATCGCCCGCGGTCTCGGCGAGGCGCCCGTCAGCGTCGGGCTGGTCGTCACCGTCGCCCTGCTGGTGATCTGCATCGGCCTGGTCGGGATCATCTACAAGCCGGAGACGCGGGCCGTCCCCTACTTCCTCCCGGAGAAGAGCTTCCAGCTCGGCGACACCGTCGTGACGGCGCACCAGCTGATCACCATCCTGTGCTCGATCGCCGTGGCGGTCGCGCTCTACCTGCTGCTGACCCGCACCCGCATCGGCACCGCGATGCGCGCGGCCGTCGACAACCCCGAGCTGCTCAAGCTGTTCGGCGGAAAGCCCGACCAGGTGGCCGCGCTGTCGTGGGCGATCGGCATCTCGCTGGCCGGGCTCGGCGGCATCCTGCTCGTGGCCCAGGTCGGCCTCGACACCTACTCGCTCACGCTGCTGGTCATCAACTCGTACGCCGCCGCGATGCTCGGCCGGCTGAAGAACCTGCCGCTCACGTTCATCGGCGCGATGGGCCTGGGCCTGCTCACGTCCTACGCGTCGGGCTACATCCACGCGACCGGCCTGCTCGGCCAGGTGAAGAACGTCGTGCCCGCCCTGTTCCTGTTCGTCGTGGTCATCGCGATGCCGCAGGCCCAGCTGCGGATCGGCCAGGTCAAGGGGATGAGGTCGGCCCCGCTGCCGTCGCTGTGGAAGGCCGTCGGCTGGGGCCTCGGCCTCCTGGTCGTCGTCGCCCTGCTCTCGGGCTCGATGTCGGAGGCCAACCTGCTGCTCGTCGGCATCGGTGCGACGTTCGCGATCATGATGCTGTCGCTCGTGCTGCTCACCGGCTACGGCGGCCACGTGTCGCTCGCACAGTTCACCTTCACCGGCGTCGGCGCGCTGGCCTACGCCAAGCTCGACGAGCCCAACCTCTTCGGCCTCCTGCTCTCCGCGCTGATCGCGGCCGGCGTCGGTGGTCTCGTGGCCCTCCCGGTGCTGCGGCTCACCGGTCTCTACCTCGCCCTGGCGACGCTCGCGTTCGCGCAGATCATGGACAAGATGGTGTTCCAGGCCGACTTCGCGTTCGGCTTCAACGGCACCCTCCCGGCCGAGCGCCTCTCGATCCTGGGCACGTCGATCACCTCGACCGGCGGCTACGTGTTCGTGATGGCCGTCTTCTTCGTGGTCATGGCGCTGCTGCTGCTGTGGATGCGCGGCGGGGTCGTCGGCCGGATGCTCATCGCCATGCGCGACAGCCCGGCGGCCTGCGGGACGCTCGGCCTGGACATGCGCTGGTTCCGGGTGGGCCTGTTCGCGGCGTCCGCCGGCATGGCCGGCCTCGCGGGCGGCCTCTACGCCGGCCTCCGCCAGACCGTCGGCGCGGCCGAGTTCGACTCGTTCAACAGCTTCCTGCTCCTCCTGTTCGTGGTCGTCGCCGGGGTCACGTCGGTGACCGGCGCCGCCGCCGGCGGCGTGGGCCTGATGCTGCTGAAGAACAACCCCGACGCGCAGGCGGTCCTCTTCGTCTGCGTCGCGGTGGCGGCGATCCTGCTGGCCCGCAACCCGAACGGCCTGGCGCTGTACCTGTTCCGCGCCGGCAGCTGGCTGCAGCGCATGCTCGCGCCGCGGCTGCTGGCCAGCCTCCCGCAGCTGGACCGGGGCGAGGACGAGCAGGCGGACGAGTACGACGAGCCCGCGTCACGAATCGACGACGGCTTCGTTGACCTGGCAGAGATCCAGGGAACCGCGGACGCCAGGGAGGTGCGCGCCCATGTCGCACGTTGACCTGCCCGGTGGGAGCGGGGCGCCGCTGCTGCGCGTCGAGGACGTCGTGGTGCAGTTCGGCGGCGTCACCGCGGTCGACCACGCGAGCTTCACCGTGGACGGCGGCCGGATCACCGGGCTGATCGGCCCGAACGGCGCCGGCAAGACGACCTGCTTCAACGTGATCAGCGGGCTCCAGAAGCCCACGCGGGGCAAGGTCCGGTTCCAGGGACGCAACGTCACCGGCACCCCGGTGCACCGCCGGGCCAAGCGCGGCATCGGCCGCACCTTCCAGCGGCTCGAGGCGTTCGGCTCCCTCACGGTCCGCGAGAACGTCCGGGTCGCCCACGACATCCACGCCGGCCTGCTCGGGCTGGTCCGTCCGGCGAGGAACGACGTCGAGGGCCTGCTCGAGCGCGTCGGCATCCTGGCGTACGCCGACGAGCGGGCGGACTCCATCCCGACCGGCACCGCCCGGCTGCTCGAGCTGGCCCGCTGCCTGGCCGGCGACCCGAAGCTGCTGCTCCTCGACGAGCCGTCCTCGGGCCAGGACGAGTCCGAGACCGACGCGTTCGGCGAGCTGCTCAAGGACCTCGCGGCCGAGGGCCGGGCCATCCTCATGGTCGAGCACGACATGGACCTGGTGATGGCCGTCTGCGACGAGATCCACGTCCTCGACTTCGGCTCGATCATCGCCTCCGGCCCGCCCTCCATGGTCCGCACCGACCCGGCCGTCCAGAAGGCCTACCTCGGCTACTCCGACGAGGAGCCCGCCGAGGTCACCCGCACCGACATCCGGCCGATCGAGGACACCCAGGCGATCCCGGCGGTGCGCGCATGAGCATCCCGATCCTCGAGGTCGTCGACCTCCACGCGGCGTACGGCCGGATCGAGGTCCTGCGCGGCGTCGACCTGACCATCCCCAAGGGCGCGGTCATGGCCCTGCTCGGGCCCAACGGCGGCGGCAAGTCGACCCTCACCAAGATCATCAGCGGCCAGAAGGAGGCGACGAGCGGCCACGTCCACCTGGCCGGGGTCAACGTCCGCAACGCGCCGTCCGAGGAGCTCGCCCGCGTCGGCCTGTGCACGGTCCCCGAGGGCCGCTCGGTCTTCCCGAACCTCTCGGTCGAGGAGAACCTCCAGCTGATGTCGTACGCCGGCGTCCCCGCCGACGCCGTCCTCGAGACCGCCTTCGCGTACTTCCCGCGCCTGCTCGAGCGGCGCAAGCAGCTCGCCGGGACGATGTCCGGCGGCGAGCAGCAGATGCTCGCCATGTCTCGGGCCCTCGCGTCCGACCCGGCGCTGCTCATCCTGGACGAGCTGTCGATGGGCCTCGCGCCCCTGATCGTCGACGAGCTCTACGACACCGTCGCCGAGATCGCCCAGAGCGGCGTCTCGATCCTGTGCATCGAGCAGTTCGCGCGGACCGCCCTGCGGGTCTCCGACTACGCG
Organism: uncultured Actinomycetota bacterium; assembly: GCA_963815335.1. Taxonomy (GTDB): domain Bacteria; phylum Actinomycetota; class Actinomycetes; order Propionibacteriales; family Nocardioidaceae; genus Nocardioides. The sequence continues at coordinate 137,399 of CAWFGL010000006.1, read as the reverse complement.
GCCGTCATGACCGGAGGGCGCGTCGTCGCCACCGGTGAACCGGAGGAAATCATGGCCACCATGTCCGACGTCATCCTGGGAGGTGCCGCGTGAGTCCCCGCCGCGTCGTCGTCCCAGCGCTCGCCGCCGGCCTCACGGCCCTGGCGCTCCCCGTCGGGGCCGGCGCTCCCGCCGTGGCCGCCGAGGGCACGGACTTCGGGTACTCCTCGCTGACCGTCGCCACGCCGGTCTACGTCGAGATCTACGAGCCGACGATCCCGATCCCCGCGACACCGCAGGCCGAGATGCAGTTCGGCTACACCAAGGTGATCGCGGACAGCAGCGCGTCCCGCGGCCGGGCCTCGTTCCTGTGGCCCGGCGACGCCGTCGGTGAGGGGCTCAAGACCATCGTCGAGAACCTCGGCCTGCCGCCGGAGATCTCCGGACCGATCGCCGAGCAGGGCTACCCGGTCCAGGTGAACTCCGGCTTCCCGTCCGGCCCGGAGGCGGAGGCCGACGAGCCGATCCCGGGGACGGTGATGCGCACCGGCGCGACGGAGACGGCGACGTACGCCCAGACCGGCTACTCGACCACGTGCGACACCTCCGGTGGCGAGGAGAGCGGTGGCGAGGGTGGCGGCGGGGTCCCGGGCCTGCCGGAGATCCCGGGACTGCCCGGCCTGCCGCTCCCGCAGCTCCTCGACCAGCTGCTGAGCGTCACGTCCGCCGACCGGTCGGCGCCCACCTCGCGCTCGTCGGCGCGGGACGCCGCGGCCGAGGAACCCTGCCAGATCCCGGCGCAGCTCAGCGCGCTGGCGAGCTTCGGCGGCTTCCAGGCCTACAGCTACACGGAGCGCACCGCCACCGAGGTCGTCAGCACCTCGCGGTCCGAGGTCGGGGACATCAGCCTCGGCGGCGGCGTCGTCACGCTCTCCGGGGTCACCTCGAAGGTCACCTCCCGCAGCGACGGCACCACGCCGACGGGCAAGGGCAAGGCGTCGTACGGCACCATCACGATCGCCGGCCAGGCCTTCGGGATCGGTCCGGACGGTGTCGAGGCCTCGGGCTCCACGAACCCGATCCCGGGCCTGCCGGACGAGCCGAAGGCCGCCCTGAAGCAGCTCGGCATCACGCTGACCGTGCCGGAGCCCGTGTTCGAGCGGGACGGCAAGGAGGTCAAGAGCGTCGTCGAGGGCCTGGTCGTCGAGATCGACTCCAAGGTGTTCACCGACGTCCTGCGCACGCTGCCGCTCCAGGACATCCTCAACCAGCTGCCGCCGGAGATGGCGGACCTGACGAAGGCGCTCGGCGCGGCCGTCAACCTGGCTCCGCGGCTGGTCCTCCACCTCGGGCGCGCGACCTCGAAGGTCGAGACGGTCGACCCGATCGACATCCCCGACGTGGTCCCGGACAACGACCCCGGTGGTGACGGCACCTCCGGCGGCACCGGTGGCGGGACGGGCACCGGGGGCCTCGGCGGCACCACCACGCCCCCGGCGGACACCGCGGTGGCACCGACGGGCGACGCCCCGGTCGGCGACCTGCCCGATGCGGCCCTGGCGTCGTCCAACCTCCCGCCGCTCTTCTCCATCCCCGGCGTGCTGCTCGTCGCCGGCATCGGCGCGGCCGTGGTCGCGGGCAGCTACGCCCGCCGCCTCGGCGTCGCCGCGCTCGGCGCGGGTGCCGCCTGCTCCCACGGCCTCGACTCGGGCCTGCCCGACCTGCGAAAGGCGAACTCATGACCAGCGTCCCCGCCACGCCCCACGGAACGGCCCAGCGCGCCAGCGGCGCGCGGATGGGATCCGGAGCCGCCCTGCCCAGGGCCGGTGCCTCGGGCGCCGCGCCCCTGAAGAACAACAACTACCAGCTGCTCCAGGTGGTGCTGTTCTGGGCGGGTGCGGTGCTCCTGCCGCTCGGCCTCGTGGTGATCATCCTGGGCTGGTACGGCGCCGCGAACACGCCGTACCAGTACGACCAGCTGTCGTACCTCGTGTCGGGTGGCCTGCTCGGCCTCGGCCTGACGTTCGTCGGGGGGTTCCTCTACTTCGGCGCCTGGCTCGCCCGCATCGCCAACGACGGCCGAGAGTCGAACAAGCGGCTGGCCGACACCCTGCTCGTGCTCGCCGACGTGACCTCGCGGTCGGCCGCGGTCAACGACCACGGCATCGACGTCGACGCGCTGCCGGTCACCGCCGGCGACGGCAGCACCATGCACCGCCGCGACTGCGCGCTGATCGCGCACCGCGACGACCTGCGGCCGGTCGGCGAGGACAACGCGCACCTCACGACCTGCCGGGTCTGCCGGCCCTGACTAGGGACTTCCCTCCGCCTCGCCGCCCGGGGCGGCGAGGGCCTCGTCCGGCTTCGTGCTGAGCACGTTGGCGATGTAGTCGGCGGCCGCGTCGAACGTCTCGACCGCCTTGCCGGACTGCTCCGAGAGGAACCAGCGGTGCTGGAGGATCTCGTGGAAGACCTCCGCCGGCTCCAGCTTGCCGCGGGCCTCGGGCGGCACCATCGCCTGGAGCGGCTCCCAGATCGTGGTCAGCCACCGGTTGGCGACCAGCGTGCGGTCCTCGCGGCCGAGGTCGAAGTGCGCGGTGAACGCGGCGATGTCGTTGAGCAGGCGGCGGGCCTGGAGGTCCTCGACGTGCAGCCCGGTCAGGGCCTGGAGCTCGCGCTGGTGGTGCCCGAGCTCGACGACCTTGGGCTGGATCCGGATCTTGTCGCCGTCGAAGTCGGTGACGATGTCGAGCTCGTCGACGTCGAAGCCGAGGTCGTTGAGGCGCTCGATGCGCTGCTCGATCCGCCACAGCTCGTCGGCGCCGAACTCCTCCTCGGCCGTGAGCTCGCCCCAGAGCGCGTGGTAGCGCTCCTCGAGCAGCTCGATGACCTCGTGCGCCTCGAGCTCGTAGCCGACCGCGTCGCTCGCCTCGAGGTCCAGCAGCTCGCCGAAGACGTTCTCGGTCGCGAGGGTGACGTCGTACTGCCGCAGCCGGGTGCTCAGCTCGGGCTTGAACTCCCCGGTCTCGGCGTCGACCAGGTAGGCCGAGAAGCCGCCGGCACTGCGCCGGAAGAGCACGTTGGACAGCGAGACGTCGCCCCAGAAGAAGCCGGCCAGGTGCAGCCGGACCAGCAGCACGACGAGGGCGTCGACCAGCGACGGCAGGTTGTCCGCGGAGAGGCCGTGGGAGAACAGGCTGCGGTAGGGGAGCGAGAAGCGGAGATGCTCGGTCAGGAGGGCCGCGGGCAGCTCCCGGCCGTCCTTGCCGACCCGTCCGGTGACGACGCCCTGCGGGACCACCGCGGGGAGTCCGAGCCGCTGCAGGTCGCGGAGGAGCCGGTACTCGCGGAACGCGATGTCCTCGACGGTCTCCTTGACGGCGTACGTGCGCTCGCCGAGCCGGACGATGCGGACGATGTGCCGCGAGAGGCCCCGGGGGAGGGGGACGACGTAGGGCTCGCCCCAGTCCTCCAGGTCGGTCGACCAGGGCAGCGAGATGATCGCCGGGTCCGGCCGGCTCGCCACGATCCGGAGCGCCATGCCCTGAGGCTAGTCCGCTACCAGGGCCGCCGGTCCGGATCGAGGAGGACCGCGCCCGGCCCCAGCTCGGCCAGGTCGTCGCCCGGGTTGGTCAGCGCGCAGGAGCGGAGGCTGAGGCAGCCGCAGCCGATGCAGCCCTCCAACCGGTCGCGGAGCAGCTCGATGCGACGGATCTGCTCGTCGAGGCGCGGCCGCCAGCTCTGGCTGAGCCGGTTCCAGTCGGCCTTGGTCGGCGTCCGGCCGTCCGGCAGCGTCGCGAGCGCGTCGCCGATCTCCTCCAGCGTCAGGCCCACGCGCTGAGCGGTCCGGATGAACGCGACGCGGCGCAAGGTCGACTGCTGGTAGCGGCGCTGGTTGCCGGTCGTGCGGTCCGAGGTCAGCAGCCCGCGCGTCTCGTAGAAGCGGATCGCGGACGTCGCGACCCCGGCGCGCTCGGCGAGCTGGCCGATGGTCAGGGTGCTCACGGAGTTGAAGGTTAGTTGAAGGTCGGTTGTCGAGGAGGTCGCGCAGCGACCGTCACGAGACATAGAACGTGTTCTAGTTCTGCGGTAGCGTCCGCGCATGACCTCTGCTCCCGCCGACGGCCAGCGCGTCGTCGTCATCACCGGCGCCGCCTCAGGGATCGGCTTCGCGACCGCCGAGCTGTTCCGCGACCTGGGCGACCTCGTCTACGCGCTGGACATCAACCCGACCGTCCCCGAGGGCGTCGAGTACGTCGAGTGCAACGTCGGCTCCAAGGCCGCCGTCGACGCGGCCATCGCGCACTGCGGGCAGCACGGTCGCATCGACGTGCTCGCGAACGTCGCCGGCATCGTGCAGTTCGGGCGGTTCGACGGGATCACCGAGGAGGAGTACGACCGCGTCCAGGCGGTCGACCTCAAGGGTCCGTTCTTCCTCATGCAGGCCGCGCTGCCGTACCTCAAGGCCTGCCGCGGCAACATCGTCAACATCTCCTCCGTCGCCGGCAACAAGGCCCAGCCGTACGCCACGGCGTACGCCGCCGCCAAGGGCGGCCTCACGATGCTCACCCGTGCGCTGGCCCTCGAGCTCACCACCGACCGTGTCCGCGTCAACGCGATCTGCCCCGGAACCGTCGACACCCCGCTGGTCGACCGCGGTCGCCGAGATCTACCCCGACGACCTCGACCCGCGCGTGCCGACCGGCTGATGATGATGCTCCCCGGCCGCGCGATCGCCCCCGCCGAGATCGGCAGCGCCATCGTCTACCTCGCCTCGAAGGAGGCCCGGATGATCACCGGTGCGGTGCTGGCGTTCGATGGTGGGATGACCGGCTGAGCCGATTACGATGACCGGCGCAGCACGCCGGTGTAGCTCAGTTGGTAGAGCATCCGCCTTGTAAGCGGAAGCGCGCGGGTTCGATCCCTGTCACCGGCTCCACTTCCGGCCGCGCGGGTCAGTGCAGGCTGACCGGCAGCGACGACAGCCCCCGCAGCACCAGTCCGTCGCCGTGGTTCCAGTGCAGCTCGGACGGGTCGACCGCGAGCCGGATGTCCGGGAAGCGTCCGAGCAGCGCCCGGAACGCGATGACGGCCTCCAGGCGCGCCAGCCGCGCGCCGAGGCAGTGGTGGATGCCGTGGCCGAAGGCGAGGTGGTCGGGTGAGGCGCGACGTACGTCGAGCACGTCCGGGTCCTCGTGGCGTGACGGGTCGCGGCCGGCGGCGGCGAGGTTGACGATCACCTGGACGCCGGCGGGGATCGTCGTGCCCGCGATGACCACGTCGCGCGAGGCGTAGCGGAACGTCGAGTGCGGGACGGGGGCGTCGTACCGCAGGAACTCCTCGACGGCCTTCGGGATCAGGGCGGGGTCGTCGACGAGGGCCGTCAGCTGCGACGGGTTGGCGAGCAGCGCCGCGACGCCGTTGCCGATCAGCGACGTCGTGGTGTGGTGCCCGGCCACGATCAGCTGGAACAGCGAGGAGAGCAGCTCCTTGCGGGTGATCGCTCCTGCGTTGGCGGAGCGGGCGAGGTCGCCGACGAGGTCCTCGGTCGGTGCCGCCAGCCGTCGGTCGACGAGGTCGTTGAGGTAGCCGACGATCCCGTCCGACGCCGCGACCGCCTCGGGCGGGGGCGTGCTGCCGGAGTACGGCGCCATCAGCGTCGCGAACCAGGCGACGAGCGACTCCTGGCCGGCCGCGTCGATGCCCAGCAGCTCGCCGATCACCGAGAACGGCAGCGGCAGCGCGAACCCCTCGACCAGGTCGACCGGCTCCGTCGCGCCTCGGCCAGGTCGTCCAGCAGGGAGTCGACCGTCGCGGTCGATCCGGCCCTCGAGCCCCGACAGCCGCGACTTGGTGAAGCCGGGCGTGGCCAGCCCGCGCATCCGCGCGTGGTCGGGCGGGTCGACCGAGAGCATGTGCCGGGCGAAGTCGCGACCGGGCAGGCCCTCCGAGACGACGTCACCGTCCTCGGAGGCGGCGTCCATGGCCACCTCCATGTCCTTGGACAGGTCTGGGTGGTTGAGCGCCTCCCGTGCGGCGTCGTACCCGACGACGAGGAACGCCCGGACGCCGTCCTTCAGCACGACGTCGTGGACGGGCCCGGCGGCGAGCACGTCGGCGAACAGCGGGAACGGGTTGTCGAGGTCGTAGTCGCCCCAGGCTCGCAGCGCGTCGATCTGCACGGAGGTCACGGTGCCACCTTCCGGAAACCGGAGCACAGCAGGTCGATGCGGAAGATCCGGCCGTCGTGCCCGACCGAGGCCACCCAGGTCTGCGTCATCACGTGCGGGCCCTCCGTGAACGAGAAGCCGAGCCGGTAGTGCACGAGCAGCCGGTCGCCGACGAGCTCGCCCTCGGCGTCCTGGAGCTCGATGACGTGGTCCTCGAACCACTCGTCGAGCTTCGCGAGCGCCTCGGCCCGCCCATGAACCTCGACGGGTCCCTTCGGCAGCAGGGCGCGCAGGCGTACGTCGTCGGTCAGGTGCTCGCCCAGGCGGACGTGGTCACGCACGGCGACGAGCTCGGCCACGGCGGTGGCGGTCGGGTCGCCCTTCACGAGGCGGTCCTCTCCGGGGTACGGGCGGCGAGGTGACCCGCCAGGTGGTCGGTGATGTCGGCCGCGTCGGCGGCAGCGCCGTCGATGAACGTCGACCGGCGGCGGCGCAGGACGGGTAGCCCGGTGACGTAGAGGCCGGGCCACGGCGTGACGCCGCCGTCGTGCTTGAGCCGGCCGCGGGCGTCGAAGACGGGTACGTCGAGGAAGGCGTGGTCGGGCTTGATGCCGGTCGCCCAGAGGACGGTGCGGATCTCGCCGGAGCCGAGGTCGATGTCGAGCGGCGCGTCCGGCGCCTTGGTGGGCTCGAACCGCTCGCCGCTACCGCCCGCGAACTCGTCGATCGTGCCGAGCAGGCGGTTGAGCTTGAGGTCGGCCAGGTCGCAGACGTTGGGCAGCGAGCCCGAGAACAGGCCGTGCCCGTCGCGGATGCCCGCGAGCCGGCCCGCGAGTCGGACCCCGGTCGACTGCAGGGTGTTGAGGTCGAGGGACCGGTCACCGCCGACGAGCTGCATCGACGGCAGGTTGCGGGCCCGCAGGATGTCGTCCACCTCGTCGTAGCGTTCGTCGAGGATGCCGACGGCGTCCATCCACCAGAGGATGTCGCGGTCGCGGTACCGCCGAGGAAGTCGCACGTGCTCACCGGTGGCCAGGGTGACCGGGCGACCGGAGAGGTGGACCTCCTCGGCGATCTGTACGCCGCTCGACGACGGACCGACGACGAGCACCCCGCCGTCGGGCAGCTGGTCGGGATTGCGGTAGTCCAGCGCGTGCAGCGAGGTGACGCCCGCGGGAAGGGCCGCGGCGACGTCGGGTACGGCGGCGCGGGTGAGCCCGGCGGCGAGCACGACGGTCCGGGCGTGCCAGACGCCGTCGGAGGTGACGACCTCGAAGCCGTCGTCGACGGCTCGGACCGACGACACCGCCGTCTCCGTGCGCAACGGAGCGCCGGCGGCGTAGTCGGTCACGAGGTCGGCGACCTGGGACGCGGTGAGGAAGCCGTCCGGGTCGTCGCCGTCGTACTCGAACCCGGGCAGCCGGGTCATCCAGCTGGGCGTCAGCAGGCGCAGGGAGTCCCAGCGCTGGGTGCGCCACGAGTGAGCGGCCTGGCCGCGCTCGAGGACCACGTGGTCGATCGAGCGGTCGGTCAGGCAGCGACTCGCGGCGAGGCCGCTGTGGCCGCCACCGACCACCACCGTGGTGGTGCGGGTGGTGGTCGACGGCATGTCAGAGAGCGGTGACGTCGACGGTGACGTTGGTCGGGTTGACCAGCAGGTCGAAGACGGCGGACCGCTTCTGCGACTGCGCGACCAGCGCCTGGATGTCCTCCGGCGACGCGTCGGCGTCCACCTCGTACTTCACGCGCACGTCGGTGAAGCGGTTGGGCACCTCCGGGTCGGCGCCGAGGATCCCGGCGATGTCGTGGTCACCCTCGACGACGGCCTTGACCGAGCGCAGCTGGATCCCGCGCTGCTGGGCGACGGCCGCGATGCCACCGGTGAGGCAGCTGCCGAGCGCCGAGAGGACGATCTCGACGGGGGTCGCGCCGTTGTCGTCGGCGGCGAACTGCGGCGGGTGGTCGGCGTCGATCGTGAACTTCTGCGTGTGGGCCTGGTCGTCGTTGAGGCCGTAGAACTTCTCGATCTCGTTGCGGCTGTGCGCGCCGTTGAGCCAGGTGTTGCTCACCCGCCAGGTGAACTTGCCGAGCTGCGGCGTCTCGGTGATCGCCGCGCGGGCGCCGAGGAGGGCCTCCACGTTGACGCCGTTGTCGATGGTGCTGTGGTCGATCGTTGCGGTCATTGCTGTGCTCCTGAGGTGGATGGGTGGATCAGTGGGCGAACGAGATGCCGAGCTGCTCGGGGTCTGTCTGGGCTTGGGTCTGTCCCTGGATGTGGGTGATGCGACGAACCTAGGAACGAGGAGACGTTCGCGGCATCGGTGCCGCTACGCATCTTCGGGTCGCGTCGTGCGTCGACTACGTACGTGTCAGTGCGCGACGGGGTTCGGCTCAATCTAGATCAATTCAATAGACATAAACAAGAAAACTTTCCTGGGAACACCCTGAGAAGATCTGCCGGTGACCTCCCCCGCCGCTGACCTGGTCGAGCTCGCCCGGGCGTACGGCGTGCTCACCGAGTACGTCGACTTCCGCGGCAGCAGGGTCGAGGTGTCGGCGGAGACGATCACCGCGGTGCTGAAGGCGATGGGGGTCGACGTCGCCGACCCTGCGCTGGCACTCGCCGAGCACGCGCTCGCGGACTGGCGGCGGATGGTCCCGGCGTGCCTGGTCGTGGTGCAGGGCGAGTCGACCACCTGCTGGGTGCACGTGGTCGACGGCGACCCGGCACGCCTCGAGGTCGAGCTCGAGGACGGCACCTGGCGTCGGCTCGACCAGGTCGACCACTGGGTCGAGCCGCGCGACGTCGACGGGACGTTGGTGGGTGAGGCGACGTTCGCCGTGCCGGCCGACCTGCCGCTGGGCTACCACCGGCTGCACGCGTCGTCCGACGACGCGAAGGTCAGCGGCACGTTGATCGTGACGCCGGCGTGGGTCGGCCTGCCCGCGCAGGCCGAGGAGGGCCGCTCGTGGGGCTTCGCGGCCCAGCTCTACAGCGTCCGGTCGCGCGGGTCCTGGGGAGTCGGCGACCTCGCCGACCTCGGGTCGCTCGCCGAGTGGTCCGCGGGACTCGGCGCCGACTACGTGCTGGTCAACCCGCTGCACGCCGCGGAGCCGTTGCCGCACCTCGAGCCGTCGCCGTACCTGCCGTCGAGCCGGCGGTTCTTCAACCCGCTCTACCTCCGGGTGGAGGACATCCCTGAGTACGCCGAGCTGCCGGTGTCGCGCCGAGCGATGATCGACCAGATCCGCGCGCAGGTTCCCGCGGGCCTGGAGCGGGACTCGGCCATCGAGCGAGACCCGGCGTGGGCGGCCAAGCTGGCCGCGCTCCTGATCGTCCACGACGTCGAGCGCAGCCCGGAGAGGGCGCGGGCGTTCGCGGAGTTCCGGGCCCGCGAGGGTGACGCGCTGCTCCAGTTCGCCACGTGGAGCGTGCTGGCCGAGGACCACGGCAACGACGCCCGCGAGTGGCCCGAGGCTCTGCGAGACATGGACAGCGAGGAGGTGGCCGACCTCGCTGTCCGTCACGTCGGCCGGATCGGCTTCGCGATGTGGCTGCAGTGGGTGCTCGACGAGCAGCTCGCGGGCGCCCAGGCCCGCGCGACCGCGGCGGGGATGCGGCTCGGCACGATGCACGACCTCGCGGTCGGCGTGCACCCGGGCGGCGCGGACGCCTGGCGGCTCCGGCACGTGTACGCCGGCGGCGTCCGTGTCGGCGCGCCGCCGGACCCCTACAACCAGCTCGGCCAGAACTGGAGCCAGCCGCCGTGGCGACCGGACCGGCTGGCCGAGCTCGCCTATCGCCGTTCCGCGAGCTGATCGGCGCGGTGCTCCGGCACGCCGGCGGGGTCCGGGTCGACCACGTCATCGGGCTGTTCCGGCTGTGGTGGATCCCGGAGGACAACACCGCCGACCAGGGCACCTACGTCCACTACGACCACCGGGCGCTGATCGGCGTGCTGGCGCTCGAGGCGCACCGAGCCGGTGCTGTCGTGGTCGGGGAGGACCTCGGCGTCGTGGCGCCCGAGGCGCGGTCGTACCTCCGCGAGCGCGGCATCCTCGGTACCTCGATCCTCTGGTTCGAGCGGGACGGCGACGGCCCCGTGCCGGCCGAGCGCTGGCGCGAGTGGTGCCTGGCGTCGGTGACCACCCACGACCTGCCGCCGTCGGCGGGCTACCTGGCCGGGGACCACGTCCGGCTGCAGCACCAGCTGGGGCTGCTGTCGGGTGACCTCGAGGACGATCTCGCCGCGGCCGCCGCCGAGCGGGAGACGTGGCTGGCCGAGGTCCGCTCGCGCGGCGTGCTGGCCGAGGGCGCCTCGGTCGAGGAGACGGTGCTCGCGCTGCACCGCTACCTCGCGCTGACCCCGGCCCGGATGCTCAACATCGCCCTGACCGACGCCGTCGGCGACCGGCGCGCGCAGAACCAGCCGGGCACCGTCGACGAGTACCCCAACTGGCGGGTCCCGCTGTCCGGGCCGGACGGCGTGCCGATCCTCCTCGAGGACGTCATGACCTCGGAGCGCGCGAGGGCCCTCGCCGCTGCTGTGAAGCCGGACGTCGCAGGCTGACCGGACCGGGTACCGGGTGGTCATGTCAGAGCGCAGCAGAGTGCCCAACCTGGTGATGGTCCTCGTCGGGTTCGTCGTGTTCATGGTGCTGGTGCTCCAGGTCGTCGGGGGCTTCGGGGTGGGCACCGTCGAGCTCCTGATCTGGCTGGCACTGCTCGCCGGGGGCATCGCCCTGATCGTGGGCCGGTACAGAGCGGCGTCGCGGCCGACGACCTGACCTGTCAGGATGCGCCGCGTGACGGGACGGTTCGCAGGCAAGAGGGCAGTGGTGACCGGCGCGGCGGGCGGTGTCGGTCGCGCGACGGTGGACCTGCTCCGCGAGGAGGGGGCGGCCGTGGTCGGCGTCGACCTCCGTGAGTCGGACGGCGTCCGCGCCTGCGACGTGAGCGACCCCGCGTCGGTGACGGCGGCGGTCGCGGCCGCGGCCGAGGAGCTCGGCGGCATCGACGTGCTCGTGAACGTGGCCGGCATCGACCAGTTCCGGAAGTTCGAGGACCTCGACGTCGAGACGTGGAACCGGCACCTCGGCGTCAACCTCACCGGCCCGATGCTGATGAGCCAGGCGGCGCTGCCGCACCTCAGGGCGTCGAAGGGCAACATCGTCACGATCGCCTCGATCGCCGGCCTCCGCGCCCAGCCGTACCAGGCGGCGTACTGCGCCTCGAAGGCCGGCGTGGTGATGCTGATGAAGTCGCTGGCCCTCGAGCTGTACGCCGACGGCGTCCGGGCGAACACGGTCTGCCCCGGCGGCGTCGACACCGAGCTGCCGATGGCCGCGGCGTCCGAGCACGGGCTCGACTCCGACCTCGACTGGGGACTGCTGACCGAGACCGCCGGCGGCCGCTACGGCTTCATGCCCGCCAAGGACATCGCCGACGCGGTCGCCTACCTGGCGTCCGACGCGGCTGCCTCGGTGACCGGCGCCGTCCTCTCGGTCGACCGCGGCACCGCCTGCTAGCCACCGGCTCGGCGATCAGCGGGAGCGGCGGGCGATCGCCTCGGTCACCAGGATCACGAACAAGCAGACCAGCAGGGCGACGAGGCCGCCCTCGATCGCGAAGAAGATGCCGAGGTCGCAGTCGCTGGCCTCGGGATCGCTCTCGCAGGCCGAGTCGGCGACCCCACCGGCGACGACGGAGCTGAGCGCCACCACCACCGACGTGATCAGGCCGTAGAGGACCACGCGGTCCCCGAAGCTCACTTGTCCCGCCCGACGGCGAACCACTCGCAGACGGCGATGCCGATGAAGCACGTCGCGACCGCCACGGCAGCACCGAGGGCCCCACTCAGGAACAGGGTGTCGCACTCACCGCCGTTGCACGGTCCGCCGAGGTACGTGCCGGCCTCCCAGCCGACGAACGAGGCGGCGAGTGTCGTGAAGAGGTACGCGGCGGCACGGTCGAGTCCATCCATGCGTCCCAGTGGGCGCCTCGGACCAGCGATCGCGGATCCGCCGTCGTACTCACCTGGTCGCGCGGGTCCGGCGGTGAGTGAATGCCGGTTCGGTGGGCGGAAAGCGGCCCTCACTCACCGCTGCCCGGGTGGCAGGGGCCCGGCTGAGCCGGAGTCAGATGCCGCGCGCCGGCATCGGCGCCCAGCCGCGGCGCATCGCGACCACCCGCCAGCCGAAGCACAGGACCATGCCCGGCAGCAGCACGAGCGGGGTGACCCACCCGAAGTGGCTGCCGACCGCGGCGAGGGTCGCACCGGCCAGGGCGGGGACGGCGTACCAGCCGACGTTCGCCTCGAGCACGACCGGGACCCGGTTGGCCAGGACGTCGCGCAGCATGCCGCCGCCGATCGCGGTGATCATCCCGAGCAGCGCCGCCGGGACGACGGACAGCCCGGCCTCGGACGCCTTGACCGCGCCGTTCACGCAGAAGAGCGCGAGCCCGGCGGCGTCGAGCGTGAGGATGATGTTCTCCCAGCGCGCCACGACGGAGTGCCAGAAGAACGTCGCGACGCCGGCGAGCGAGGCGGCGAGCAGGTAGCGCCAGTCGGTGAGGCCGGGCGGCGGTACGTCGCCGAGCAGGACGTCGCGGATGAGTCCGCCGCCGAGACCCGTCACGAAGGCGATGACCAGGGTGCCGAAGATGTCCAGGCGCTTGCGGACGGCGACGAGCGCACCGGTCAGTGCGAAGACGAAGACGCCGGTGAGGTCGAGGGTGAGGGCGACGTGCTCGTTCATCGCAGCCGACGGGCAGTGAACGTCATCGGCGGCGAGGCGATCGCCTCCTGGGACGCGACGAGCTGGATCTCGCGGGTGCCGGCGGCCAGCGTCGTCTCGAGGATCGCGAACACCGACGACGTGGTGTTCTCGAGTGCGGCCGCCGGTGACCCGGTCGTCGTCAGGTGGGCGAGGTAGAGCGCGGCGGTCACGTCGCCGCAGCCGTTGGGCGTGATCGGCAGCAGGGGAGTGGTGACCGCCCAGGCGCCGGAGTCGGAGACGGCGACGACGTCGAGCGAGTCGGCCGGGGTGTCGTCGACCAGCACGCTGGTGACGAGCACGTCGCGCGGCCCGCGGTCCCGGACGACGTCGACGGCCGCGAGCACGTCCGCCATCGACGTCGTGGTGGTGCCGGCGAGGAAGTCGAGCTCGAAGTGGTTGGGCGTGATCACGTCGGCCGCGGGCACGACGGTGTCGCGCATGAACTCGGGGATCCCCGGCCGGACGAACATGCCGCGGCCGACGTCGCCCATCACCGGGTCGCAGCAGTACACCGCGTCCGGGTTGAGCTCACGGACCCGGGAGACCGCGTCCAGGATCACCCCGCCGACGGCCGGGTCGCCCTGGTAGCCGGAGAGGACCGCGTCCACGCCGGCCAGGGCGCCGCGGTCGTCGATGCCCGCGATCACCTCACGGACGTCGGCCGGGTCGAGCAGCGGGCCGCGCCACGCGCCGTACCCGGTGTGGTTCGAGAAGTGCACCGTGAGGACGGGCCAGACCTCGTGGCCGAGACGCTGCAGCGGGAAGACCGCGGCCGAGTTCCCGACGTGCCCGTAGGCCACGGACGACTGGATCGAGAGGACCTCCACGACCCTCATCCAACCAGCGACGGGCCGCTGGGCAGACCTACCAGCAGAAACTAGAACGCGTTACAGTTCCGCCCATGGCAAAGAGTGCTCCCTACGCCGACGAGGCCGACTACGTCGTGGTCGGATCCGGCTCCTCCGGCGCGGCGATCGCCGGCCGTCTCGCCGAGTCCGGCGCCAGCGTGATCGTGGTCGAGGCCGGCAAGTCCGACGAGAAGTTCCTGGTCAAGAAGCCGGGGATGATCGGCCCGATGCACTCGGTCCCCGAGATCAAGAAGACCGTCGACTGGGGCTACTACTCGGTGCCGCAGAAGCACATCCTCGACCGCAGGATGCCGGTGCCGCGTGGCAAGGTCGTCGGCGGCTCGAGCTCGATCAACGGGATGGTCTACGTCCGCGGCAACCGCCAGAACTTCGACGACTGGGCGGCCGAGGGCAACACCGGCTGGGACGCCGACAGCGTCAACACCGCGTACAAGCGGATGGAGGACTTCGAGCGCGGGGAGAACGCCTTCCGCGGCGCCGGTGGCCCCATCAAGGTCACCATCAACAAGCGGCCCCAGGAGGGCTCGCTCCAGTTCCTCCAGGCGACCGCCGACGCCACCGGCTGCGAGATCCTCGACGACTACAACGGCGCGTCCCAGGAGGGCGTCGGCCGGATGCAGCAGAACGCCTCCGGCGGGCTCCGCTACAGCGCGTCGCGCGGCTACATCCACCACCTCGCGCCGCGGACCCTCCAGCTCCAGACCGAGACGCTCACCCGCAAGGTGGTCGTCGAGAACGGCCGCGCGGTCGGCATCGAGGTCCAGGACGTCAGCAAGAACGGCAACGGTGCGACGCGCACGATCCGGGCCGGCAAGGAGGTCATCCTCTCGGCCGGCTTCGTCGGGTCGGCCCAGATCCTGATGCTCTCGGGCATCGGCCACGCCCAGCACCTCAAGGACCACGGCATCGACGTCGTCGCGGACCTGCCGGTCGGCGACAACCTGCACGACCACATGTTCCACGCGCTGACGTTCCAGTGCAGCGCCAGCAAGAACAAGGGCACCGCGCCGTACTTCGCCCGCAACACGGCGATGGAGATCCTGCGGCCCGACACGACCTTCATGGCCAACTCGGTCTTCGAGGTGCTCGCGTTCCTCAAGACGTCGCAGGCGGGCAGCATCCCGGACCTCCAGCTGCACCTGCTGCCGTGGGCCTACGTGTCGCCGAACCAGGACGAGCCGATCCGCCACGACGTCGACAAGCGCACGTCGCTGACCGTGCTCAGCACCCTGATCTACCCCAAGAGCCGCGGCACGCTCCGACTCGCGTCCAGCGACCCGACGGCCGCGCCGCTGATCGACTTCGGCTACCTGTCGGACCCCTCGGACCTCGAGGTGCTGGCCGAGGGCTCGGAGCTGGTCCGGGAGATCCTCGCCCAGCCGGCGTTCAAGGGCTCGATCAAGGCCGAGTCGCATCCCGGCGTCGAGCTCAAGGGCCAGGCCCTGCGCGACGCGATCCTGAACCGGGCCACGTCGGTCTACCACGGCGTCGGCACCTGCCGGATGGGCGTCGACGAGCTCGCGGTGGTCGGGCCCGACCTCAAGGTCCGTGGTGTCGAGGGCCTCCGCGTCTGCGACGCCTCGATCATGCCGTCGATCACCGGCGGCAACACCAACGCACCCGCGATCATGATCGGCGAGATGGGCGCGGCCATCGTGCTCGGGAAGAACTGACATGACCCTGACCCGCCCGGCGTCCGTCACCGACGCCTTCCTGGACGCGCTCGTCGCCCGGGTCCCGTCCACCAGCGGCGGCACCTGGAAGCTCACCGAGGTCTACACCGGTGAGGTCCTCGTCGAGCTGCCGCAGTCGACGCCCGAGGACGTCGAGCGCGCGTACGCCACGGCCCGCGTCGCGCAGAAGGAGTGGGCCGCCCGCCCGCTGAAGGATCGCCTCGCGGTCTTCGAGCGCGCGCACGCGCTCTTCATCGACAACGCGCACACGACCACGGACCTCATCCAGGTCGAGTCCGGCAAGAACCGCCGGATGGCGATCGAGGAGACGTGCGACCCGGTGATGGTGATGAGCCACTACCTCAAGCGCGCCCCGAAGCTGCTCAAGACCGTCAAGCGGGGCGGCCCGGTGCCGTTCCTCACCACGTCGACCGAGATCCGCCAGCCCAAGGGCGTCATCGGGATCATCGCCCCGTGGAACTTCCCGTTCGCGACGGGCATCTCCGACTCGATCTCGGCCCTGATGGCCGGCAACGGCATCGTCCTCAAGCCGGACAACAAGACCGCGCTGTCGCCGCTGTACGGCGTGCAGCTGCTCGAGGAGGCGGGCCTGCCGAAGGGCCTGTTCCAGGTGGTCTGCGGCGAGGGCCCGGACGTCGGGCCGACGCTGATCGACAACGCCAACTACGTGATGTTCACCGGCTCCACCGCGACCGGCCGGGTCATCGGCGAGCGCGCCGGGCGCAACCTGATCGGCGCCTGCCTCGAGCTCGGCGGCAAGAACCCGATGATCGTGCTGGAGGACGCGGACAAGGACGACGTCGTGCAGGGCCTGATGTTCGGCGCCTTCGGCAACACCGGCCAGATCTGCATGCACATCGAGCGCGTCTACCTGCCCGAGTCGCAGTACGACGACTACAAGGCCCGGCTCGTGAAGGCGACCGAGTCGCTGACCCTCGGCGCGGCGTACGACTTCGGCCCCGACATCGGCTCGCTCGTCTCGCCCGACCACAAGGACCGCGTCCAGTCGCACGTCGACGACGCCGTCGCGAAGGGCGCGACCGTGCTGACCGGAGGCAAGGCGCGCCCGGACCTCGGTCCGGCCTTCTTCGAGCCGACGATCCTCGAGGGCGTCACCAAGGACATGCAGGCCGGCGTGACCGAGACGTTCGGCCCGGTCGTGGGCCTGTACAGGTACAAGACCGTCGACGAGGCGGTCGCGCTCGCCAACGACACGGAGTACGGCCTCAACGCCTCGGTGTGGGGCGGCGACGTCGACACCGCCTGCGCTGTCGGCCGGCGGATCGAGTCCGGCAACGTGAACGTGAACGACATCCTCGCGACGGCGTTCGCCTCGAAGGGCACCCCGTCCGGCGGTGTGAAGCAGTCCGGTGTCGGCGCCCGGCACGGCGACCAGGGCCTGCTCAAGTACACCGACGTGCAGAACCTCGCGGTCCTCAAGAAGCAGGTCATGGGCGCGCGTCCCGGCCAGGACTACGACAAGTACGTCAAGAGCATGCTGTCGGGCCTCAGGATGATGCGGAAGACGCGGATCCGCTAGCTCAGGCGACCTGGAGGCTGCGCTTCGACAGGCCCATCCAGAATCCGTCGATCACCTGGAGGCCGGCCTCGGCCGGGTCGCTCGCGGCGCCCAGCGTCACGAAGAGCGGGCTGTAGTGCTCGACGGTCGGGTGCGCGTACGGCATGCCCGGCGCCCGGTGCTTGAAGTCGGCGAGCGCGTCGACGTCGCCGCGGGCCAGCGCCTCGCCGGCCCACGCGTCGAAGTCCGCGGACCAGCCGGGGACCGCCGCGTCGATCTTCCACTCGGTGAGGAACGGCAGGCCGTGGGTGAGGAAGCCCGACCCGATGATCAGCACGCCCTCGTCGCGCAGCGGGCGCAGCCGCTCGCCGAGCGCCAGCAGGCGGTGCGGGTCGTGGGTCGGCAGCGACATCTGCAGGACCGGGATGTCGGCGTCGGGGTACATGATCCGGAGCGGCACCCAGGCGCCGTGGTCGAGGCCGCGGCTGCTGTGCTGGTGGACCGGCTCGCTCGAAGGCATCATCGCGACGATCCGCTCCGCGAGCGCGGTCGCGGCCGGCGTCCGGTACGTCATGGCGTAGTACTTCGCGTCGAAGCCGCCGAAGTCGTAGACCAGCTCCACGTTGTCCGCGGAGAGGCTGACCGGCGCCGACTCCCAGTGCGCGCTGACGATCAGGATGGCCTTCGGGCGCGGCAGGTCCTGGGCCCACGCCGCCAGCTGCCCGGACCAGATCGGGTCGTCGAGCAGCGGGGGCGCGCCGTGCCCGATGTAGAGGGCAGGCATGCGGTCAGTGGTCATGACAGCTCAATGGTTTCACATTCAACTTTATTCCGGAAGGGCCCAGTCCACGGGCGCTGCACCCTGCGCCTCCAGGAGGGCGTTGACCTGGCTGAACGGCTTGGAGCCGAAGAACCCGCGGTGCGCCGAGAGGGGCGACGGGTGCACCGAGGTGACGGCCGGGACGCCGCCCAGGCGGGGCTGGAGGTTCTTCGCGTCGTTGCCCCAGAGCACGCCGACGAGCGGGCCGCCGCGGGCGGCCAGCGCGTCGATCGCGCAGCCGGTGACGTCCTCCCAGCCCTTGCCCTTGTGCGAGTTCGAGGCGCCAGGGCGGACGGTGAGGACCCTGTTGAGCAGCATCACGCCCTGGTCGCTCCACGCCGAGAGGTCGCCGTGCGCTGGCGGCGTCACGCCGACGTCGTCCTGCAGCTCCCGGTAGATGTTGGCGAGGCTGGGCGGAAGGGGCCGGACGTCCGGGTCGACCGCGAAGCAGAGGCCGATCGGGTGCCGGGGGTTCGGGTACGGGTCCTGGCCGACGATCAGCACGCGGACGTCCGCCAGCGGCCGCTGGAAGGCCCGGAAGATCCGGTCACCGGCCGGCTGGTACGCGGGCTCGCTTCGCAGGAACCGGCCCATCGCGGCGATGCGTTCGTCCACGGGCGCGAGCGCCTCCGCCCAGTCGCGGGAGATCAGGTCGCGTTCCAGGAGCCCTGCGATTCCCTCAGCCACCCAGGAATGGTCGCCTAGGCAGGAACGGGCGTCGACCCCGCTCCCCGACCTCGACGGCCAGGATCGCGTGGTGGCCGGCGTCGCCCTGGATCGCGGACTGGTTGGCGACCAGGATCCTGGTGCCGAGGAAGGTCGCGCTGCACGGGGTGTCGAACGGGATCGGCGAGCCGTTGTCGCCGGTGATCGGGACCTCCGGGAACCGGGCGACCTCGGTCCCGGTCCTCGGGTCGACCTCGACGACCTGGTTCGTCAGCCCGGCCATCGCGATGTAGACGTGGCCCGTGCGCCGGCCGATGCCGAAGCCGTCGGGCAGGTCGCCGGGCTGGGAGGTCCACAGCGTCTCGAGCGTGCCCGCGCGACCGCCGCGGCGGACCGGCAGCCGGTAGAGGAAGCCCTGGGTCGGGGTGACCCCGCCGCCGTCCAGCGTCGTCTGCTGGGTGATCAGCAGGTCGCGCTGCTTCGTGCGGAACACGATGCCGGTGGTGCCGAAGCCGAGGGCGCCGTCGAGCGCCGACGAGCTGAACCAGACCTTGGCGTGGCCGCGGCGGCCGACCTTCCAGATCCGGCCTGCGGCGTAGTCGGTGACGAACAGGACGCCGCCCGGACCCCACGTCGCGTAGTTGGGCACGGCGCCCGGGAGCCGGGCGACGGTGCGCCACCTCCCCGTCCGGATGTCGAGGGTGCGCACGGTGGACGTCGAGGTGTCGAGGACGACCAGCCGGCCCGAGCGGGTCTGGTTGGCGACCTGCACCCCGTGCTCGGCGCCGGCCTTCTGGCCGGGCACCTGCCAGGAGCGCAGGAGCGTGCCCTTCCGGTCCCACTCGAAGACCCGCGACGGCGTCCCGGGCTCCACCGCGGCGTACGTGCCGGCGTAGACGCGCCTGTTGGTGTGCGCGAAGACGTACGCCGGGGCGCCGGGTGAGGGGACCTTCGCGAAGACCGTGGTCTCGAACCGCTCGACGGCGTGAGCCGGTGCGACCGGCATGAGGAGGGTGGCGGTCAGCAGGAGGAGCGCGAGTCGCTTCACAGCCGGTCCAGCACCTCGAGGGCGGCGCGCTCACCGGACCGGACGGCGCCGTCCATGTAGCCGGACCAGTACGTCGAGGTCTCGGTGCCGGCCCAGTGGACGCGGCCGTGCGGCGTGCGGATCGCGGGGCCGAACTCGACCAGCGAGCCGGGCGCGTGGATCGCGGTCGGTCCGCCGCCGGTCCAGCGCTCCTTGGTCCAGTCGTGCTCGACGTAGTCGACCGGGTGCAGGGCCTGGTCGCCGAACATCGCGGCGAAGCCCTGGAGGACGGCGGCGCGGCGCTGGGGCCGCGTCATGGTGCCGTACCTGCGCCAGGTCGACCCGCCGACGAACGCGAGCAGGACGCCCGGTCCGCCGTCCGGGGGCGTGTTGTCGAAGACCGCGCGCGCCGCGCCGGAGTCGTTGATGCCGAAGCCGTTCAGGCCGTCCTTGCGCCAGAACGGCGTCCGGTAGATCGCGTCGCACTTCATCAGCTGGCCCATGTCGAGGCGGCGCATCAGGTTGAGGCGCTGGACGGGCAGCTTCGGGAACCAGTCGATGTCGAGCACCATCGGCGGCGGAGCGGCGACGACGACCCGCTTCGCCCGGACCACGCCGCGGCCGGTGTGGACGGTGACGTGGCCGTGGCGCTGGACGATCCGGTCGACCGGCGCCTTGAGGGCCACGACGTCACCGAGCTTCTTGGCGAGCCGCAGGGGGATGAGCTGGGAGCCGCCGACGAACCGGCGCTCCTGGGCGCCGTTCGCGGTGTCGGAGTTCCGGGCGAACGTGCCCACGGTCCGCTCGTTGCCGGAGCAGGCGACGTACCAGAGGGTGAAGAGGAACGAGAGCTCGTTGGGGTCCGCGCCGAAGCCGGGCTGGGACCAGCAGCGGATGAGGTTCTCGACGCCGGCGGGGTTGATCAGCGTGTTCCTGCGGATCCACTCGCCGAGCGTGATCGAGTCCCACTCGACGGCCCGTGGGTGCGACCACGGGGCGTCGACGGCGATCTCGGCGGCGTACCTGTCGATCTGGGCGAGCAGCAGGGCGGCGTCCGGGAGGATCGTCGGGTCCGGCGGGACGGTGCCCTGGTACTCCATGCGCCCGGTGGTGGACGAGATGTAGACGCTGCTGCCGGTGTTGTACTCGAGGAACGTCGGCACCTTCAGGCGCCGAGCCAGCTTGAGGATGTGGTCCTGGGTGGGCCCGACGAAGGCGCCGCCGGACTCGATCGTGTCCCGGTGCCTGCCGTGCCCCAGGTGGTGGTTGAGCACCCGGCCGCCGACGCGCCCGCGGGCCTCGACGACGAGCACGTCGTGACCGCGGCGGGCGATCTTGCGGGCGGCGACGAGACCGGCGATGCCGGCGCCGACCACGACGACGTCGACCTTGGCGGGCAGCGCACCCTGGCGGGTGCCGGCGACGACCGCGGCCTCGGTCTCCGCGGTGAGCGCGCCGGTGCCGAGGACGACGCCGGCGCCGGCGAGGCCGCCGAACAGGCCGCGGCGGGACAGGCTGGCGTCGGTCACAGGGACTCCTACACTGCGCACGTGGTGAGTGGGTCGAAGGCTATGGAGATCAACGGCGCCGGCTCCGGAGCGTCACGCGGTGAGTGCGGATCGTGACCGTTCTCCTACGCGAGCAGGTCGCCGAGGCGGCCCGCCGGGCGGCGCACGAAGGGCTGCTGGTCGGTACGGCGGGCAACGTCTCGGCGCGCTCCGGCGACCTCGTCGGCGTGACCGCCTCCGGCGTGGTGCTCGGCGGCTGCCGTCCCGACGACGTCACCGTCGTGTCGATCTCCGGCGACGTCGTCGAGGGTGAGCTGGTGCCGACGTCGGAGCTGTCGCTGCACCTGGGCGTCTACGCCGACACGGACGCGCAGGCCGTCGTGCACACCCACGCGCCGTACTCGACCGCGGTCGCCTGCGTGCTCGACGAGCTGCCGGTCCTGCACTACTCGCAGCTGCTGCTCGGAGGTGCGATCCGCGTCGCGCCGTACGCCACGTTCGGCACGCCCGAGCTCGCGGCGTCCGTGCGCGAGGCGCTGGCCGGGCGGCAGGCGGCCCTGATGGCCAACCACGGGTCGGTGGCGACCGGACCCTCGCTGCGCGCGGCCGTCGACGCCGCCGTGCTGCTCGAGTGGCTCGCCGCGCTCCACCACCGCGCGTCCGCGCTCGGCACCCCGCGGGTGCTCACGCAGGCCGAGCAGGAAGCCGTCGTCGACCAGGCACTCTCACGTAACTACGGCGCCCCGACGGAGTTGAGGTCCGAGTGAAGATCGCGACCGTCGGGGTGCACGTCCTCGACACCCACGTCATCGGCATCGAGTCCATCCCGGACGGGTCCGACGGCCAGCTCGTCGAGACCATCCGGATGTCGCCCGCGGGCACGGCGGGTGGCACCGCGGTGGTGCTGTCGCGCATCGGAGCCGAGGTGTCGTCGTACGGCGCGGTGGGGGCCGACCCGATCGCGGCCTCGCTCGTCGCCCTGCTGTCGGCCGAGGGCGTCGACGTGTCCGGTCTCGTCGTGAAGGCGGACCACCAGACGTCCTCGTCGGTGATCCCGGTGCGGTCCAACGGCGACCGACCGGCGTGGCACTGCATCGGGGCGAACGGCGCGTTCACGCTCGACGACCTCGACCTGTCGGTCCTGGAGGGCTCCGACTTCGTGCACCTGGGTGGGCCGGAGTTCCTGGGCGGCGACGCGGCCGGCGAGCTGCTCGCTGCTGCTCGCGCTGGCGGTGCCGTCACCTCGCTCGACGTCCTCGCCCCGGGAGACCCCGACATGCTGGCGTGGATCGGCGCCGCGCTGCCGCACACCGACTACCTGCTGCCGAACGACGAGCAGGTGCTCGGCTTCACCGGCGCCTCCTCGCTGGTCGAGGGTTGTCGTGTGTTGGTGTCGGCCGGTGCCGGGTGCGTCGCGGCCACGGCCGGCTCGCGCGGGGCGGTCGTCGTCACCGCCACCGAGGTCATCGAGGTCCCGGCGTACGAGATCGCCGTGGTCGACACGACCGGCTGCGGCGATGCGTTCTCGGCCGGGTTCCTGCGGGGGGTCTCCCTCGGTCGCTCCCTCGCGGACTCCGCCCGGCTGGGCTGTGCCACTGCCGCCCAGGTCGCCCAGGGTCTCGGCACCGACGCCGGCTCGTACTCCCTCGAGTCGGTCGAGGCGTTCATGGCCTCGACGCCGACGCGGGTGGTAGTCCGTGACCCTTTCGCCCACAAATCAGTGATCGTGGGGCGGAAACGTCACGGACTACCCCGGCGGCCACGGCAGGACCGGCCGACCCTGCTCGGGACCGGAGAGCGGGACGCCCTCGACGTCGTCGGTGGGCCAGTCGGCGAAGAAGTACATGAGCCAGCCGCGGCGGGCCAGGTCGACGGCACCCGACCACCAGGCGGCGTACGCCGGGTCGTCGCCGCGCCCGGCCTCGGCCAGGACCGGGTGCTCGGTCAGGAACCGGTCGGCGAGCTCGGCGCCCGAGAGCCCCTCGTCGGGGTTCCCGGTCGTGTAGCGGTCGACGTCCTCGCAGCCATCCACCCCGACGGTCAGCCGCCAGTAGAGGCCGCTCGGCGCGATCGCCGGCGTGCCGCGCAGCAGCTGGAGTCCGCAGCCGTGCAGGACCTCGAGCATCTCCAGGCGGCGGACCGCCGCGTCGAGTGACCCGTTTGGACTGTCATTCACGGTTAAGGACGAGCCATTCGGGTCACTCGACGCCGCTGGGCCGCTGGAGCCGGTCCAGGAACGTGACCAGCAGGGCCTCGCGCATCGGCGGGGAGGCGATGTCGAGCATCGCGTTGACCTCGGCCAGCCGCTGGGGCAGCTCGAGCTCGCCGCTGTCGCCCTGGCCGACGAGCCCGGACGCCGCGAGGAGGCCGTCGAAGTCGGCGTCGCTGAGCGTCGCCGGGTCCAGGGACTCGATGTACGCCGCGATGCCGGGGTCGACCGCGATCGGCCCGGCCTGCTGGGCGGCGGCGACGGCTTCGGCGAGGGCGGAGAGGAACTCCGCGACGTGGGCGCGCGTCCCGGCGCTGACGGACAGGTGGACCGACGGCCCGTGGCCGGCGTACGACATCTGGGGCTGCACGTACCAGCCGCGGTCGAGCATCTCGTCGCAGACCGTGTAGGCGTCGCACGTCGCATCGGTCGAGAACGCGACGAGCGACGAGTCGGGCGCGGCGACGAGCGAGAGCGCGGAGATCGACCCGACCCCGGACACGATCGCGTCGACCGCCTCGAGCACCTGCCGGGTCAGCGTGAGGTAGCCGTCGTCGCCCAGCGACTGCACGACGGCCCACGCGCCGGCCAGCGGGCCGCCCGACTTCGTCGACTGCATCGTCGAGTTCAGCATCGTGTAGCCCGGCCAGTCGGCGGACGCGAAGTACTGCGGCCGCCGCAGCTCCGCGGTCCGGTGGAGCAGGAGCGAGGTGCCCTT
Source organism: uncultured Actinomycetota bacterium (assembly GCA_963815335.1). Taxonomy (GTDB): domain Bacteria; phylum Actinomycetota; class Actinomycetes; order Propionibacteriales; family Nocardioidaceae; genus Nocardioides. Next base: position 113,440 of record CAWFGL010000006.1, on the reverse strand, counting down.
GGGGGCGTAGCCGTACTTGTGGAGGTCGACCGAGATCGACGTGACGCCCTCGACCGCGAACGTCCACGGCGGCACGTCGCGGCCGAGCCGGGCGGCGTACGGCAGCACCCAGCCGCCGATGCACGCGTCGACGTGGCAGCGGATCCCGCGCGCCGACGCCATCGCCGCCAGCGCCGGGATGGGGTCGACCACGCCGTGCGCGTACGACGGTGCGGACCCGACCACCAGCACGACCCGGTCGTCGAGGGCTGCCTCGGTCGCGGCGACGTCGGCCCGGAAGTCCGCGCCGACCGGCACGACCCGCTTCTCGACGCCGAAGTAGTGCGCCGCCTTGTCGAAGGCCGCGTGCCGCGTCGACGGGACGACCATGACCGGCCGGTCGATGTCCGGGCGCGAGTCCCGGGCGCCCTGGACGGCGAGGAGCACCGACTCGGTGCCGCCGCTCGTGACCGTCCCGACCGCGCCGTCCGGGCCGTCGAGCAGGCGCAGCCCGAACCCGACGAGGTCGTTCTCCATCCGGAGGAGACTCGGGAACGCGGTGGGGTCGAGCCCGTTCGTGGCGGCCGCCGCCGCGACGGCCTCGCGGCCGATCCGGTCGATGTCGGGCAGGCCGGAGTCGTAGACGTAGGCGAGCGTGCGGCCGCCGTGGACGGGCAGGTCGTCGGCCTGGAGGGCCTTCAGCCGGGCCAGGATGTCGGTCATCGGTCCACCTCGGACGACGTCAGTGAGTAGCGGACCAGCCAGATCAGGCTGAGCAGGATGAGGGCGGCCGGCAGGACCGAGAACCCGAGGGTGATCGCGTTGAGCGCGCTGTCGGGCTGCGCCACGTCGCCGTCGGTGCTCGACCGGTAGCTGCCGATGGTCAGCACGACCGCGAACAGGCCGGGGCCGAGGGCCAGGCCGAGCGTCTCGCCGGCGGTCCAGACGCCGGTGTAGACGCCGACCCGTCCGGAGCCGGTGCGCTTCGCGTCGACGGCCGCGGCGTCGGGCAGCATCGCGAGCGGGAACACCTGCGCGCCGGCGTACCCGACGCCGACCAGCGCGGTGGCGACGAAGACGACCACCGCCGGTGCCTCGCGCGCCGAGACGTTCAGCAGGGCGCCGGCGGCGAGGATGACCGACGAGAGCAGGTAGCCCTGCTTCTTGCCGAAGCGCGCGCCGTACCGCGACCACAGCGGGGTCAGCAGCAGCGCCGGCGCGACGAAGCAGACGAACAGGACGGTGGCCGCGCCCTTCTTGCCGAGCACGTCACTGGCCAGGTAGTCGACGCCGGCGAGCATGCAGCCGGTCGCCAGCGCCTGGACGACGAACGTGACCAGCAGCAGCCGGAAGTCGCGGGCGCCGGCGACGATCCGCAGCTGGTCCCGCAGCGACCCGGCGCCGGGCTCGACCGCGCCGATGGGGGCGTGCCGGGTGCCGCGGTAGGCGCTGACCACACCGACCGCGATGATCGCCGCCATCACGAGTCCCATGACCCGGTAGCCGTCGCGGCCGCCGACCGCGTCGCGGATCACCGGAGCGGTCGCGCCGGCGACCATGATCGTCAGCGCCAGGAGCGCGACCCGCCAGGTCATCAGCCGGGTCCGCTCGTCGTACGAGTCGGTCATCTCCGCCGGCATCGAGACGAACGGCACCTGGAAGAACGCGTACGCCGTCGCGCAGGCCAGGAAGAACACGAGGACCCAGGCGGCCTCGGCCGCCCGGCCCATGTCCGGCGCCGCGAACAGCAGCGCGAAGGCCACCGCCAGCGCCAGGCCCGCCCGCAGCAGCCACGGCCGGCGCGGCCCGCGCGGGTCCTGCGTCCGGTCGCTGATCCGCCCGGCGATCGGGTTGAGGATCACGTCCCACGCCTTCGGCAGGAACACGATGAACCCGGCCGCGAGCGTGGCGATGCCGAGGCTGTCGGTGAGGTACGGCAGCAGCATCAGCCCCGGCACGGTCCCGAACGCGCCGGTCGCGACCGAGCCGGACCCGTAGCCGATCCGGACCGAGCGTGGCAGGACGGCCCGGTCAGCCTCGGTGCTGGTCATGCGCGGAGACTAGCGAGCGAGGCTCCGCGACCCGGCCGAGCCGTAGCGCCGGGTCGGGTTGGCGCCGATGCCGTCGGCACCCTCGGCCGGTGCCGGCTGGGGAGCGGTCTTCTTGGCCGGAGCCTTCTTCGCCGCGGGAGCCTTCTTGGTGGCCGTCTTCTTGGCGGCCGTCTTCTTGGCGACCGTCTTCTTGGCGGGAGCCTTCCTCGCCGGAGCCTTCTTCGCCGCGGCCTTCTTGGAGGCGGCCTTCCTCGGCTTCGTGGCCGGCTCCTCCTCGGCGGTCGACCACTGCGAGATCCACTCGTCCATGGCCCGCCAGGTCGTGCCGCGGGCGGCCCGGCCGGTCAGCATGCCGAGGTGCCCGCCGGGGACGATCTCGAAGCGGACCTCCTTCGAGCCGGTCAGCCGGGGCACGATCGCCTTGACCGCGGCGACCGGCGCGATGCCGTCGGTGGCGCCGCCGAAGACCAGCACGGGCGCTGTGATGTCGGCGATCCTGATGACCCGGTCGCCGAGCTCCATCTCGCCGGTGACGAGGGCGTTGCCCTTCACGAACCGGTGGTACAGCTGGCCGAACGTCCGGCCCGGGTAGGCGATCATCCCGTCGGTGAACCGGTCGACCGCCTCGATCTGGGCGAGGAAGTCGGCGTCGTCGAGGTGGGTGGCGAGGGCGATCGGCTTGGTGACCAGCTTCTGCACCGACGAGAGCTGGAAGGCCCACTTCACGAGCGGCTTCGGGGCGCCGCCCATGAGCTGGTAGGCCCGGGTGATGGCACCGCGGCCGTCGGTGAGGTTGAGCAGGGGGCGCAGGGGAGCGACGAGGGGCACCTGCGCGACGTCGACCGGCGAGCCCACGACCGACAGCGAGGCGATCGGGAGGTCCTGCCGGTCGGCAGCGGTGAGCAGCGCGAAGATGCCGCCGAGGCTCCAGCCGATGAGGTGCACGGGCCTGCCGCCGGCGTGCGCCGACACCGCCGCGATCGCCTCGGGCAGCACCTCGTCGACCCAGTGCTCCATGCCGAGGTTGCGGTTGCGGAACGAGACCTCGCCGTACTCCAGCAGGTACGTCGGCCGGCCGCCGGACACGAAGTGCTCGGCCAGCGAGCAGCCGCGACGCAGGTCGTAGCAGATCGAGGGGGCGGCGAGCGGCGTCACCATCAGGACCGGGTCGCCGTCGGCGCGGACCCCGGCGGTCGGGCGGTAGTGGTAGACCTCGCGCAGCTCACCCTCGTCGATCAGGGTCCGCGGCATCGGCCGCAGGTCGGCGAGCCCGCCGTACAGAACCTTGTGCGCCACGTTGCCGGCGGCTGCGACCACCTGGTCCGGCTTGGGGATGAGGTCCATGGGGCGAACCGTAGCTCCGCGGCCCCGCTTCTCGACAGCGGAAGTGCTGTGGACTACACACAGGAGCATGAAGCTCTCTCGGGTGGCCGCGGCCGGGGCCGCCGCGATCGGCGCGGTGGCCGCTCACGACGTGCTCCAGCGCAAGCACGCGATCATCCGGAACTTCCCGGTGGTCGGCCACCTGCGCTTCCTGCTCGAGCGCTTCGGCCCCGAGCTCCGGCAGTACATCGTGACGAGCAACGACGAGGAGCGGCCGTTCAGCCGCGACCAGCGTCGCTGGATCTACTCCTCGGCCAAGCTGGAGAACTCCTACTTCGGCTTCGGTACCGACAACAACATCGAGGGCGCCGAGGCCTGGCCCGTGATCAAGCACCGGACCTTCACCGGTCCGGGAGCCGCCACGGCCCAGCACGGTCAGGAGGCCGTGCCCCTGCCGGCCGGGAAGGTGCTGGGCGGGCCCCGTGGCCGGCGCCACGCGTTCCGGCCGGCCTCGGTGGTCAACATCTCCGGGATGAGCTTCGGGTCGCTGTCGGCCAACGCCATCGAGGCGCTGAACAAGGGCGCCGCGCTCGCCGGGTGCTGGCACAACACCGGTGAGGGCGCGCTGTCGCCGTACCACCGGAACGGCGGGGACGTGGTCTTCCAGATCGGGACGTCGTACTTCGGGTGCCGCGACGAGCAGGGTCGGTTCGACCTCGAGCGGCTCAAGGAGGTGGTCGCGTCGGCGCCGGTCAGGGCGATCGAGATCAAGCTGTCGCAGGGCGCCAAGCCCGGGCTCGGCGGCATGCTGCCCGGCGCCAAGGTCAGCGAGGAGATCGCGAGGATCCGCGGGATCCCGGCGGGCGAGGACTGCGCCTCGCCGAGCCGGCACTCCGTCTTCCACGACGTCGACTCCATGCTCGACTTCGTCGAGCTCGTCGCCGAGGGGACCGGTCTGCCGGTCGGCATCAAGTCGGCCGTCGGCAACGTCGACTTCTGGGACCACCTCGTCGCCGAGATGGGCAAGGGCGGTCGCGGCGTCGACTTCGTGAACGTCGACGGCGGCGAGGGCGGCACGGGCGCGGCCCCGCTGGTGTTCGCCGACGCGGTGGCCTACCCGTTCCGGCTGGGTTTCGCGGAGGTCTACCGGCGCTTCGCCGCCGCGGGGCTCACCGACGACGTGTACTTCATCGGCGCGGGCAAGCTCGGGCTGCCCGAGTCCGCATCGGTCGCGTTCGCGCTCGGGGCCGACTCGGTCAACGTCGCCCGCGAGGCGATGTTCGCGCTCGGGTGCATCCAGGCGCAGAAGTGCCACACGGACGAGTGCCCGACCGGGGTCGCGACCCAGAACGCCTGGCTGCAACGCGGGCTCGACCCGCACCTCAAGTCCGTCCGGGTCGGCAACTACATCGTCTCGCTGCGGCGCGACCTGCTCAAGGTCGCGGAGGCCGTCGGGGTCGTGCATCCCGGCCTGATGACTCCCGACGACATCGACATCGCGCACGGCATCGAGTCGTCCCGCCCGCTGCGCGAGGTGTACGGCTACGAGCCGGGCTGGGGTGCGCTCGGCGAGTCGCTGCAGAAGGAGATCGTCGACCTGATGTGCGCCGAGCTGCCCGCGCCGGAGCACGCACCGCACAGGTAGCGGGCGGCGAGCGGCGGCTAGGACCGCTTGGCCGGCCGCACGGACTTGTCGTGGTGGCTGTCGCGCTGGTCGGCCATCGCGTCCATGAAGCTCTCGGCCCAGGCGGTCACGTCGTGCTGGGTGACCTGCTTGCGCATCGCCCGCATCCGGCGGGTGACCTCCTGCGGCTCGGCCTCGTACGCCGCGAGCAGGGCGGCCTTCATGCCGTTGATGTCGTAGGGGTTGACCAGCCAGGCCTGGCGCAGCTCGTCCGCGGCGCCGGCGAACTCCGAGAGGACCAGCGCCCCGTCGTCGTCGGCCCGGCAGGCGACGTACTCCTTGGCGACCAGGTTCATGCCGTCGCGGTACGGCGTCACGACCATCACGTCGGCGACCCGGTAGAACGCCGCCATCTCCTCGCGGGACAGGGAGGTGTGCAGGTAGTGCACGGCCGGCCGGCCGATGCGGCCGTGCTCGCCGTTGATCCGCCCGACGAGGCGCTCGGTCTCGTCGCGGAGGATCTGGTACTGCTCGACCTGCTCGCGGGAGGGCACGGCCACCTGCACGAACACCGCGTCCTCGACGTCGAAGCGCCCGTCGATGATCAGCTCGCTGAACGCGCGCAGCCGGGCGTAGATGCCCTTGGTGTAGTCGAGCCGGTCGACCCCGAGGAAGACCCGCCGCGGGTTGCCGAGCGCCGCCCGGATCTCGTTGGCGCGCGCCTCGGCGGCGGGCGCGGTGGCCAGGGCCTCGAAGCCGGCCGCGTCGATGGAGATCGGGAACGCCGCCGCGCGGACCGTGCGGCCGTCGGGCAGGTAGACGAGGTCGCGGTGCGTCTTGTGGCCGACCCGCTGGCGCACCAGCCGGACGAAGTTGGCCGCGCCGCCGGGCAGCTGGAAGCCGACCAGGTCGGCGCCGAGCAGCCCCTCGAGGATCTGCCGGCGCCAGGGCAGCTGCTGGAACAGCTCGGCCGGAGGGAACGGGATGTGCAGGTAGAAGCCGATCCGCAGGTCCGGCCGCAGCTCGCGCAGCATCCGCGGCACCAGCTGGAGCTGGTAGTCGTGGACCCAGACCATCGCGCCCTCGGAGGCGTGCTCGGCGGCCACGCGCGCGAAGCGCTCGTTGACCTCGACGTACCTGTCCCACCACTCCCGGTGGAACTCGGGCTTGGCGACGAGGTCGTGGTACAGCGGCCACAGGGTGGCGTTCGAGAAGCCCTCGTAGTGGCCCTCGATGTCCTCCGGGCTCATCGACATGGGGACGAGCGCGAGGCCGTCCTCCTCGAACGGCTCGAGGTCCTCCTCGGTGCCGCCCGGCCAGCCGATCCAGACGCCGTCGTAGTCGCGGAGCACCGGCTCGATCGCGCTCACCAGCCCGCCGGGGGACCGACGCCAGCCGATCGTCCCGTCAGGGTTCTCGACCCGGTCCACCGGCAGCCGGTTGGCGACGATCACCAGGTCATGGGGCACACGTGCAGCCTAGGTGGGCGTCCGCACGGCGGACCCCCACCCCTGTGGGCGGAGCCTCGGCCCTTGTCGGGCTGGCCCGACAGCAGGAGTGGTGCTGGCAGGATCGTGACCGCGCCCCGGCCGGACGAGGCTGGCGGACATGACCGCATACCAAGAGACAGAGCCCGTGAGCTTCGACTTCACCGACCTCCGTCGGACCCTGCGCGAGTCGGCCTACAACCTGACCGCGTTCCCCATCGGGCTCGCGTCGTTCCTCCTGATGGTCATCCTGGTGACCGTCGGCGTCGGCACGGCCGTCATCGTCGGCGGCGTCCTGCTCGTCGTCCTCGCCGCGATGGTCGCGCGGGGCTTCGCCCGCCTGGAGCGGTTCCGGCTCCGGACCTGGCTCGGCCGCGACGTCGCGTCGCCGTCGTACAAGTGCCCGCCCGCGGACGCGGGCTTCCTGCGCCGGTGGTTCACGCCGCTGGGCGACGCGCAGTCGTGGCTCGACGTGGTGTGGGGCGTCATCTCGTTCGTGACGGGGACCGTCGTGTTCGCGGTGACGCTGGCGTGGTGGGCCGCGGCCGTCAACGGCCTCACCTACTGGTTCTGGGAGCGCTACATCCCGCGTGGTGACCGCGACGAGTCGCTGGCCTCGCTGATCGGCTTCGGGGACACCCGGTTCGCCGACGTCGCGCTGCAGACGATCATCGGCCTGGTCGCCCTCCTGACGCTCCCGTTCGTCGTCCGCGCGATGTCGATGCTGCACGGCGGGCTGGCCGAGGCGATCCTGTGCGGCCGCGCCGAGCTCCAGCGCGAGGTGGCCCGGGTCGAGGGCGGCCGGGACGCCGCCCGCGCCGCCGAGGCGTCGTCCCTGCGCCGGCTCGAGCGCGACATCCACGACGGTCCGCAGCAGCGGCTGGTGCGCCTGTCGATGGACCTCGGGCGCGCCCGCAAGCAGCTCGACCAGGACCCCGAGCGCGCGGCCGAGACCATCGACGCCGCTCTGCTCCAGGCCCGCGAGACCGTCGACGAGCTGCGCTCGCTGTCGCGCGGCATCGCGCCGCCGCTGCTGGTCGACCGCGGTCTGCGCGCCGCCCTCGGCGAGCTGATGGTGCGCAGCGACCTGCCGGTCGAGGCCGTCGTCCGGGTGCCCGAGGACCTGCCGCCCCACGTCGAGACCACGGTCTACTTCGTGGTGGCCGAGGCGATGACCAACATCGCCAAGCACAGCGGCGCCTCGCGGGCGTCGGTCCACGTGGTGGCCGAGGGGGACCAGGTCGGCGTGCGGGTCGAGGACGACGGCCGGGGCGGTGCCCACCTCGGCAAGGGACAGGGGCTCGCGGGCCTCGCGCAGCGGGTCGCCGGTGTCGACGGCACGCTCGAGGTCACCTCGCCCGACGGCGGGCCGACCGTGCTGAGTGCGACGATCCCGCTGTGAGGTTGGTCGTCGCCGATGACTCGGTCCTGCTGCGCGAGGGGCTGCAGCTGCTCCTCGCCGAGGCGGGGCACGAGGTCGTCGCGGCGGTGGGGGACGGGCCGGCGTACGTCGGCGCCGTCCTCGACCTGCGCCCCGACGCGAGCATCGTCGACGTCCGGATGCCGCCGAGCCACACCGACGAGGGCCTGCGGGCCGCGGTCGAGGTGCGCCGGGCCTGGCCGGAGGCGCGGATCATGGTGCTCTCGCAGTACGTCGAGGTGTCGTACGCCGACGACCTGCTCGCGTCGGGGGAGGGCGGCACCGGCTACCTGCTCAAGGACCGGGTGAGCGACGTCGACGACTTCCTGCGGGCCCTCGACAGCGTCGCCGACGGCGGGACCGTCCTGGACCCCCTGGTCGTGCAGCAGCTGATGGGCCGGCGGCGCGACCCGCTCGCCGAGCTGACCCCGCGCGAGCGCGAGGTGCTCGCCCTGATGGCCGAGGGCCGCTCCAACGCCTCGATCGCCGAGGCGCTGGTCGTCACCCTGGGCGCGGTCGAGAAGCACACCCAGCGGATCTTCGCGAAGCTCGGCCTGCGCCAGGACGACACCCAGCACCGCCGGGTGCAGGCCGTGATCAGGTACCTGAGGGTCTAGCCGGCGGTCGGGAAGGCCACGCCGACCTGGCGTCGTACGTCGTCCATCTGCCGCATGATCGTCAGGGTCTGCGCGTGGGTGACGAACGGGCTCTCCTTGAGCCCGCCGTCGATGCACCGGCCGACCTCGGCGATCTCGTGGCCGAAGCCGCGGCCGATCACCGGGACCTCGCCGTGGATCCGCACCGGCGACCCGGGGTCGGTCCCGTCGCCGTTGCCGGTGGCGAACGGGTGGAAGGTCGCGACGTCGGGGTGGTGGAAGTCGTCCATCACGAGGCGGCCCAGGTCGGTGGCGATCTCGGCGCGTCGCGAGGACCACGAGGTCATCGAGGCGCACATCGTGGCCAGCGCGCCACCGGGGTAGCGCCCGGCCATCGCGACGTCCGAGTCGATGCCCGCCTCGGACAGCGACCCGGTGGCGACGATGGCCTCGGCCTCGCCCAGCAGCAGGTGGGCCAGGGTCAGCGGGTAGATGCCCATGTCCAGGAGCGCGCTGGCGCCGAGGGCCGGGTCGCTCATCCGGGCGGACGCGTCGGGCGGGACGACGAAGCCGAGCTCGGCGTGCAGGTGACGGGGCGTGCCGAGGTCACCGGAGCGCAGCCGGCGCCGGACCTCCTGGATCACCGGGTGGCACGCCGTCCACATCGCCTCCATCAGGAAGCGGTCGTGCCGGTCGGCGAGGGCGATCATCTCCTCGGCCTCGGCCACCGAGAGGGCCAGCGGCTTCTCGCAGAGCACGTGCTTGCCCGCCTCGAACGCGAGCCGCGCGTGCTCGAGGTGGAGCGCGTGGGGCGAGGCGATGTAGACGACGTCGACGTCCGGGTCGGCGACGAGCTCCTGGTACGAGCCGTACGCGGCCGCGGCGCCGAACTCCTCGGCGAAGGCGCGGGCACGCTCCTCGGAGCGCGAGCCGACGGCCACGAGCTCCGCGTCCGGCACCAGCCCGATGTCGGCGGCGAACGGGCGGGCGATCCGGCCGGGGCCGAGGATGCCCCATCTCGTGGGAGTCATAGGTCCTGCGTACACGCCGGGACGATGAATGACAACGCTGTGATTCCGTCGTCTAGAGTGGCCCCATGGACGCCGCGAACGTCGCCGCTAGTGCTGCGCAGCCAGACAGTGCTGCGCTGAGCGACCGCGACCGCGAGATCCTCGAGTTCGAGCGGCACTGGTGGAAGTACGCCGGGGCCAAGGAGACCGCTGTCCGCGACAAGTTCGACATGTCGTCGACGCGGTACTACCAGGTCCTGAACGCCCTGATCGACCGCCCCGAGGCACTCGAGGCCGACCCGCTCCTGGTGCGCCGGCTCCGCCGCCTGCGCGCGGCCCGGCAGCGGCAGCGCTCCGCGCGCCGTCTCGGCTTCGAGCTCTGATGCGCCGGGGACTGGTCCTCCCCTCGCCGGTGGTGATGCTCAGCATCCTCGCCGTGCTGATGGCGGGGGTCGCGTTCGTCGCCACCCGCAACTCGCCGCCGGCCGAGAAGGAGATCGCGACGATCTCCGACAAGCCGAGCGTGACCGCGACGCCGGAGGCGCAGCCGACCAAGAAGCCGCCGACCAAGCCGACCGTCGACCGCGGCAAGGTGCCGGTCGAGGTCTACAACAACTCCGGGGTCAGCGGCCTCGCCGGCCGCGTCGCCTCGCAGGCCTCGCGCATCGGCTGGCAGGTCGTGGGGTCCGACAACTGGTACGGCAGCGTCGACGCGACCACGGTCTACTACCCCCGGCGTCTGAAGGCCGAGGCCAAGCAGCTCGCGCTCGACCTGGGCATCCGGCGCACCGCGCCGGCGGTCGACCCGATGCGGCTCGACCGGCTGACGCTGATCCTCACCGGCCCGCTGCCGTAGCTACTTCCGCTTGACCTTCGGCTGCTGGTCGTCGCGGATCACCAGGGTGAGCGTGGAGAGCCTCACGCCGTAGACGCTGACCTGGACGGTCACCTTGGCTCCCGGCTCCAGCCGCGACCTCTTCAGCAGCGGCGAGAAGGACGCGGTGCCCCGGACGAGGTTCGTGACCGTCCTGCTGCCGAACGGGCAGCCCTTGGCGGCCGACCTGCACCGGATTCTCACGACCTCCCCGCCGCGGACGCCCGCGACGGTCAGCTTGGTCAGCCGGGTCGTGTTCTTCCCGACCTTGGCCTTGAAGCCGGTCTTGGGTGCGCGGGGTGTCGTGACGGTCACGTCCGCCGAGGGCGTCGCCTCGCCGCCGGTGTTCGAGGCCTTGACCCGCATCCGGTACGTCGCAGCCGGGTCGAGCCCGGTGACCTGGCCGGTGACGGTCGTCGGGCCCGCGGCCGACGCGGGGACGGTCGCGATGGTCACGGTGGTGGCGGCGCCCGGCACGCGCCGACCGCGGTAGGCACCGGCGGTGACGTACTCGACCTGCACCACCGTCTCGGCGTTGTGGGTGTCGACCTGGACCGACACGGACACGGACGCCGCCGTCGTCGCGACGATCGTCGGTGTCCCCACCGCGGGTGCGTCGCCGTCCGCCGCCAGGGCGGGCTGGGCGAGGACCACGAGGGTGCCGACGAGAGCGAGAACCAGGCCGCGGAGCATCACCCGAAGGTAGCGGTGCCGTGGGTCCTGTGGGCAGCAACCACGTCATGTGGTGGGGTTGGGCCATGGAGTTCAGCTCACCCGAGGGCGAGCAGCGGTACGCCGCGCTCGTGCGCTCGGCCGCGGACGCGGTCGTCGGGCTGGACTTCGACGGCACCCTGGCGCCGATCGTCGAGGACCCGGCGTCCGCCCACATCCACGACGACGCGGCGGACGTGCTGGTCGAGCTCGCCGCGCAGGTGCGGGCCGTCGCGGTCATCACCGGACGTCCGGCGCGGCAGGCGCTCGACCTGGGCGGGCTCGAGGTCGTGGGCAACGCGATCGGCGACGCCGGCAAGGAGCTGTTCGTCTTCGGCCAGTACGGCAACGAGCGGTGGAGCTCGACCAACCGCCGGGTGATCAGCCCCCGGCCGCCGCACGGGCTGGCGTCGTTCCTCCGGGAGCTGCCGCGGTTCCTGCGCCGCGCCGGCGCGGAGGACGCCCACGTCGAGGAGAAGGGACTCGCGGTCGCCGTCCACACCCGGCGGATGTCCGACCCCGGCCGCGCGGAGGACGTCCTGCTGCCGCTGCTCCGCGACCTCGCGTCCAGCCACGACCTGGTCGTCGAGCCCGGCCGCAACGTGGTGGAGATCCGCTCGCCGGGCATGCACAAGGGGCTCGTCGTCGACCGGCTCGCCGAGGAGGTCGGCGCCGGCGCGTTCTGCTTCATCGGGGACGACCTGGGCGACATCGAGGCGTTCGAGGCCGTCGCCGCCCTGGCCAAGGAGGGCCTGCCGACCCTGCTGGTCTGCTCCGCGTCGTCCGAGCAGTCCGCTCTCGTCCCGCTCTCGGACGTCGTGGTGCACGGCCCCGACGGCGTGATGGCGTTCCTGCGCCAGCTGACGGCGGACGCGGCCGCGCTTCGGGCCTGAGCGGCGGAGTCCCCGGATCTGTACCGACCCCGTCGCTTCTGCACCAAGATCTCGGCGCAGAAGCGAGGGAGTCCCCGGATATCCGGGGACTCCGCCCGGCGTCCGCCCACAGCGAACGCCGGAACAGGAGGACGGCTCCGGATAGTTGAGCCCACATGACTCAAGCCTCGCTCCCGGTGCTGTTCCTCTCCGACGTCGTCGTCCTGCCCGGCATGGTCGTCCCGATCGAGCTCGACGAGGCCGCCCAGGCCGCGGTCGACGCGGCCCAGGCCACGGGCGAGAACGAGCTGCTCATCGCCCCGCGGCTCGAGGACCGCTACGCGTCGTACGGCGTCGTGGCGACCGTCGAGCGGGTCGGCCGGCTGATGGGCGGCGGGCCGGGTGCGCTGCTGCGCGCCGGCCGCCGGGCCCGGATCGGCAGCGGAGTGACCGGCCCCGGTGCCGCCCTCTGGGTCGAGGTCGAGCCCGTCGACGAGGTCGTGAGCGACCACGCGCGCGAGCTCGCCGAGGAGTACAAGCGGCTCGTCGTCGCGGTCCTCCAGCGCCGTGAGGCCTGGCAGATCATCGACACCGTCAACACGATGAGCGACCCGAGCCAGATCGCGGACGCGGCCGGCTACGCGCCGTACCTCTCCGACGGGCAGAAGCGCGAGCTCCTCGAGACCCCGGACGTCGAGGCCCGTTTGAGCACCCTCATCACCTGGACCCGCGAGCACCTCGCCGAGGCCGAGATCGCCGACAAGATCGGCGAGGACGTCCGCGAGGGCATGGAGAAGACCCAGCGCGAGTACCTGCTGCGCCAGCAGCTCGCGGCCATCCGCAAGGAGCTCGGCGAGGGCGAGCCCGAGGGTGCTGACGACTACCGCGGCCGGGTGGAGGCCGCCGACCTGCCGGACGCCGTCCGCGAGGCCGCGCTCAAGGAGGTCGACAAGCTCGAGCGCTCGAGCGAGCAGAACCCCGAGGCGCAGTGGATCCGCACCTGGCTCGACACCGTGCTCGAGCTGCCGTGGGGCACCCGCACCGACGACAGCAACGACGTCACCCGCGCCCGCGAGGTCCTGGACGCCGACCACCACGGCCTCGACGAGGTCAAGGAGCGGATCGTCGAGTACCTCGCGGTCCGGTCCCGCCGCGCCGAGCGTGGGCTCCAGGTCGTCGGCGGCCGCGGCTCCGGTGCCGTCGTGCTGCTCGCCGGCCCTCCCGGGGTCGGCAAGACCTCCCTCGGCGAGTCCGTCGCCCGGGCGATGGGTCGCGAGTTCGTCCGCGTCGCCCTCGGCGGCGTCCGTGACGAGGCCGAGATCCGCGGCCACCGCCGGACGTACGTCGGCGCGCTCCCCGGTCGCATCGTGCGGGCCATCAAGGAAGCGGGCTCGATGAACCCGGTGGTGCTCCTCGACGAGGTCGACAAGCTCGGCTCGGACTACCGGGGCGACCCGGCCGCGGCGCTGCTCGAGGTGCTCGACCCGGCACAGAACCACACGTTCCGCGACCACTACCTCGAGCTGGACCTCGACCTGTCCGACGTCCTGTTCATCGCGACCGCGAACGTCGTCGAGCAGATCCCGTCGGCCCTGCTGGACCGGATGGAGCTGGTGACGCTCGACGGCTACACCGAGGACGACAAGGTCGCCATCGCCCGCGACTTCCTGCTGCCCCGGCAGCTGGAGCGCGCCGCGGTCACCGCCGACGAGTTCTCGATCACCGACGCCGCCCTGCGCGAGCTCGCGGCCGACTACACCCGCGAGGCGGGCGTCCGGCAGATGGAGCGGCTGCTCGCGAAGGCGCTGCGGAAGGCCGCGACGCGGCTGGCGCTGGGGGAGGAGCGGATCGACGTGGACGAGCCCGACCTCAAGGACCTGCTCGGCCGGCCGCGGTTCACCCCCGAGTCGGCGGAGCGGACCTCGGTCCCGGGCGTGGCGACCGGCCTGGCCGTGACCGGCCTCGGTGGCGACGTCCTCTTCATCGAGGCCTCCGCCGCACGAGGGCACCGCCGGCCTCACCCTGACCGGCCAGCTCGGCGACGTGATGAAGGAGTCCGCGCAGATCGCGCTCTCGTTCGTGAAGTCGCACGCCGCCGACCTCGGTGTCGACCGGGCGTTCTTCGAGGACAAGGCCATCCACGTCCACGTCCCGGCCGGGGCGACGCCCAAGGACGGCCCGTCCGCCGGCATCACCATGGTCACCGCGCTGACCTCGCTCGCGACCGGACGGCCGGTGCGCTCCGAGGTGGGCATGACGGGCGAGGTCACCCTCAACGGCCGGGTGCTCCCGATCGGCGGCCTGAAGCAGAAGCTGCTCGCCGCCCAGCGGGCCGGGCTGACCGAGGTGTTCGTCCCGCTGCGCAACGAGCCCGACCTGGACGACGTCCCGGCCGAGGTCCTCGAGGCGCTGACCGTCCACGTGGTAGGCGACGTCCTCGACGTGGTGCGCGGCGCGCTCACGCCGGCCGGCGAGGTGACGGCGGCGGCCTGAGGCTCCTCAGAGCCGCTGCTCGTCGCGGGCCGCCTGCGCGCGCCGCCACGAGCTGCCGTACTTGAACCGCATCAACGGCTTCTCGATGACGTACCAGCTGAACGCGGCGAGAGGCACCGAGATGGCGAGCGTCAGGAACAGCACGATGCCGAACGACGCCGTGGGGTCGTTGAACAGCAGCTCGTAGGCGACCGAGAAGTGCCAGAGGTAGATGCCGTAGGAGACCAGGCCGAACCAGATCAGGAACGGGTGCCCCAGGATCCGGCGGGTCACGCCCTGGTTGGGGTTGCCGAAGGCGACGGGGACGAGCAGCAGCGCGGCCAGCACGGTGTGCCCGACGTGCATGGCCACGTAGTTGGTGGTGCTGCCCTCGAACCGGAACGGCACGGGCGGCAGTGTCGCGACCATGAGCACGTAGACACCCGCCGCGAGCAGGAAGCAGTGGCCGGGGTGCCGCGCGAGCCACTCCAATGGCTGGGGCAGCCGGTCGCGTCCCTCGAGCGCCACCGAGGCGACGGCGAGGACGAGCCCGATGGCGAGCCAGTCGAAGTGGGCGAGCAGGGTGTTGTCGTACCAGGGGTTGCCGCGGAGCCCGGGCGCGACCGCGTGGCTGAGCAGGGACAGCCCGGCGAGGACGCCGAGCCAGACGAGCTCGGCCCGGGAGCCGCCGCGCCGGTGGAGCCAGGCGCCGGCCGCGGCGAGCGCCGGCAGCGCGACGTAGAACGTCATCTCGGTGGCGAGCGTCCAGGTCTGCGGCAGCCCGCAGAGGTCGGTGCTCCCGTAGCACTCCTGGCTCGAGTACTCCGTCGACCAGTTCGAGGCCAGCGTGAAGAACTTCCACCATGAGTCGCTGAAGACGCCGTTGAGTCCGGGGTAGATCGCCAGGCACACGAGCGCGAACCAGTACGTCGGGTAGATCCGGAAGAACCGGCGGCGCGCGAAGTCGCCGACGCTGGGACCGGCCGGCCCGCCGGCCCGGTGGGCGATCATCGGCCGGTAGAGCAGGAACGCCGAGAGCGCGAAGAACATCGCGACGCAGACGTCCAGCCGGTACATCAGCCGGTAGCCCAGGCCCTCGTGGAACCCGTTGGTCCCCATGAAGATGTGCAGGCTGACGATCGCGAGGGCGGTCAGTCCGCGGACTCCCTCAGAGAGGGGAAAGGAACGGTGGTGACGGCTCAAGAGCTGAAGATCGTGTCGTTGACGTCGAACGCGCAGCCGGGCAGCCCGGCTGCCGAGGCCGCCTCGGCCTGCTCGACCGGCCATTGCTTGGAAGCGGGCCTCCAGTTGCTGGGCGTCGGCCTTGACGGGTGCTCCGGGCTCACCGACCCGGAGCCGAGCGCCAGCAGGGCGTCCATGATCTCGAAGTAGCTCGAGTACGTGACGCACCGCGTCGGTCGGCTCGATGCGGTCCTCCGCTCCGCGCCAGTCGCTCGGCCTCGCGCTGGTAGATCTCGGCCCCGGCCTGATCAGGGCCTCGAGCAGGGGATCCGTGGCTGTGGGATCGAGGGTCACATTCTGGCCGAGACGCACGAGGTCGTCGCGCGCCGCCGTGCAGATCGCGTCCGCCTCGCGGACGAGCGCCGGGTCCGCTTCGACGGACGCGGATGGTGACGATGCCGAAGGGTCGGACCCGGCGTCACTGCCCGAGCAGCCGACCGCGAGCGCGGTCAGGAGTCCGAGGAGCAGTGACGCCGGAGCGACACGTCTGGCTGACGAGCTGCCTCAACGCACGATGGATCAGGAGCCGATGCAGTTGACCGCGACTGTCACGCACCAGTTGGGTCGATCCCGCGGTGTCGTCCACTGCCTCGACGAGCCAGGCGTTCGTTGCCGTACGGGAAGTTGATGCTGCACGTAGGCGGCGTTGTCCCCGCCGGTGAGCACGTAGCCGCCGCCGGTCGCCTCGCTTGCCCGCCGGGGCAGTTGGCGATCCCCTCGATCTTGTCGGACTGGTCGCTGCGCCGAGGCGCCTCGGTCTGGTAGGTGAGGCTGCCGAACTTGGAGTTGGCGGTGGCCAGGGCGCTGTCGGCAGTGGCCTGGGCGGCATCGGCCGAGGCCTGGGCGGCGTCGGCCGAGGCCTGCGCGGCCTTGGCGCGCTGGTTGGCCTTCTTGGCCTTGGCGAGCGCCTTCTCGGCGGTCGTCTTCGCGGAGGCCGCGCTGGACGAGACGATGTTCGACGCTCCGACGGCCGGGGCGGTCAGTGCGAGGGCCAGGACGGCTGCGACTCCCAAGAGGACCAAACGGCTCTTCATCAACGACTCCGATTCGTTCACGGGCCGTGTGGGCCGGCCCAGGTGCCTCGCAGACTAGCGGCTCGGTGCCGCCCCGTCACTGGTCATCTGGAGCGGTTCGGGCGGGCCGATCCACGGGTGGGATCCGGCCTGTCAGCCGACCTGCTCGATCGAGGCGTCGGTGCAGGTCGCCAGCCCCAGATCCTCGGTCGGGGCGCTCAGCGCGTCGAGCGCCTCGACGCTCTCCTGGACCGCCTCGTCCAACGGCGTCGCGGGTGACGGCTCGCGCGACAGCCGTCCGACGCGTCCGGCGGCGACGGCCGCGTCGAGCGCCGCGGAGCGCAGCTCATCGACCCCGCTCAGCCCGCTCTCGGCTGCCGCGTCACGCAGATCCATCATGGCCACCACGACCAGCAGGGCGTACTGCTCGGGCCCGCCCGGCCCGGCCAGGGCGTTGCCGGCCTCGACGACCTGCGCCTTGGCCGCCACGCACCCTGCGTCCAGGGCCTCGCGGTCCGCCATGACCTGCTCGTCCTCCGGGGGATCGAGGGACAGGAACGCGAGCACGGCCACGACCAGGAGTCCGACGGTGAGCCCCGAGATCACCCGCTCGCGACGGTTGCGACCGACCAGACGGCGCAGGCGGCCGGCGATCCGGCTCGTGATCGTGCCGTCCCCTCCCGGCTCGGTGGCGGAGGCCCGGGGAAGCTCGGCGCCGCAGGCGGCGCAGTAGCGGACGTCGTCGGGGCTCTCCGCGCCGCACCGAGGACAGAACACGGGTGGGAGATTAGCGGAGCCGGGCGTGGATCGCGGCCCATCGACAGTGTCCGTATCCTGGACGTCGGGTCCACATGTCGGGATACCGGCTGCGCGATCAGCGCACCCGCCCCGTAGAGTTCCGATCAGCTCATCAAGAGGGACTGAGGGTACGGCCCAGTGAAGTCCCGGCAACCGCCGCGAGTCCCCTGGCTCCAGCACCACCGGAGTCGGACGCGGAAACGGTGCCAAATCCGTCCCGGACGCGAGATACGCGCCGGGGAAGATGAGGAGGAGGACTACATGAGCGCTGTCGTCGCAGAGAAGCCGACCACCACGACCTTGCGGGCCGGCGCCTTCGGTCATGCCACCTCGCTGAGCTGCCGCGAGTGCGGGCACCTGGTCGACCTGGGTCCCTTCTACGCGTGTCCGGAGTGCTTCGGCCCGCTGGAGATCGCCTACGACTTCCCGGTCGTCACGCGCGAGGAGATCGAGGCCGGCCCGGCCAACATCTGGCGCTACAAGGCGCTGCTCCCGGTGCCGGACGACATCGAGCAGAGCCCGAACATGGAGCCCGGGTTCACCCGGCTGCTCAAGGCCGACAACCTCGGGCGCGAGCTCGGGATCCGGAACCTGTGGGTCAAGGACGACTCGACCAACCCCACGAACTCGTTCAAGGACCGTGTGGTCGCGTGCGCGCTGAGCGCGGCCCGCGAGCTCGACGCCAAGGTCTTCGCGTGCCCGAGCACCGGCAACCTCGCCAACGCGGTCGCCGCCGCAGGCGCGCGGGCCGGGATCAAGACCGTCGTCTTCATCCCGAGCAACCTCGAGCAGCCCAAGCAGGTCAACTCGGCCATCTACACCGAGAACCTCGTCGCGGTGAACGGCAACTACGACGACGTCAACAAGCTCGCGTCCGAGATCGCCGGCGAGGAGGACGGCTGGGCGTTCGTGAACGTCAACGTCCGCCCGTACTACGCCGAGGGCTCCAAGACGCTCGGCTACGAGATCGCCGAGCAGCTCGGCTGGCGCCTGCCCGAGCAGATCGTCATCCCCGTGGCGTCCGGCTCCCAGCTGACCAAGGTGCACAAGGCGTTCCAGGAGCTGATCAAGCTCGGACTCGTCGAGGACACGCCCTACCGGGTCTTCGGCGCGCAGGCGACCGGCTGCTCGCCGGTGTCGGTCGCCTACAAGGCGGGCGTCGACGCGATCCGTCCGGTCAAGCCCGACACGATCGCCAAGAGCCTCGCCATCGGCAACCCCGCCGACGGCATCTACGTGCTCGACATCTGCCGGGAGACCGGTGGCGCCGTCGAGGACATCACCGACGACGAGGTCCGCGACGGCATCGTGCTCCTGGCCCGGACCGAGGGCATCTTCACCGAGACGGCCGGCGGCACCACCGTCGGCGTCCTCAAGAAGCTCGTCGAGACCGGCCAGCTCGACACGGAGCTCGACACCGTCGTCATCAACACCGGCCACGGCCTCAAGACGCTGGACGCGGTCTCGGACCGGGTCGGCGCGGCTGTCACGATCGAACCCACCTACGCCGCCTTCGCCCAGACACAACTAGCCCTATGAGAGGGGCACCAGACATGCCCGTGTCCGTCCGCGTCCCGACCATCCTGCGCACCTACACCGGCGGCGAGTCCGAGGTGAGTGCCAGCGGTGCCAACCTGCAGGAGGTCCTCGACGACCTCGACGGCAGCTACGCCGGCATCAAGGCACGGATCCTCGACGACAACGGCGAGCTCCGCCGGTTCGTCAACGTGTACGTCGGCAACGACGACGTCCGGTTCCTCGACAACCTGGCGACACCGACGCCGGACGGCACCCAGATCTCGGTCATCCCCGCCGTCGCCGGGGGCTGAGCCCCACGACGCCCGCGGGCCGCGAGCCCTAGGCTCACGGCCGTGGGTCAGCGCGCCGTCTACACCGCCCTGCTCGGCCGGTACGAGGCTCTCGCCGAGCAACCGGTCGCGGCGACCAGCAGCGTGCCCTTCATCTGCTTCACCGACGACCCGGACCTGCGCAGCGACACCTGGGAGGTCCGGCAGGTCGCGCCGGCCCTCGAGCTCGACCCGGTGCGCAGCGCCCGCACGCTGAAGATCACCGGTCACCCCGACCTGGCGGAGTTCGACGAGACCCTGTGGGTCGACGCGCGCGTGCGGCTGGTCGCGGACCCGGACGTGGTCCTGGACGGTTGGCTGGACGGCGTCGACCTCGCGGTCGCCCGGCACTCGTTCCGCGCCGACGTGGTGACCGAGTTCGAGGAGGTGCTGGTCGCCGGCCTCGACGAGTCGAGCCGCCTCTACGAGCAGCTCACCCACTACTCGACGACCGCGCCGGCGCTGCTCGAGGCACCGGTGCCGTGGACCGCGCTGGTCGCCCGGCGCCGTACCCCCGAGGTCGAGCGCGCGATGGCCGAGTGGCTGCTCCATGTCGTGCGGTACTCGCGACGCGACCAGCTCTCCTTCGTGCACACCATGGCGCGCACCGGCGTGGAGCCGCGGCTGGTCGAGATCGACAACTACCGGTCCGACGTCCACGAGTGGCTCGGCGTCGAGAGCCGGTCCGGTCGACGGCACATCTGGCAGGTCTCGGACTCGCTCCGGCCACCGGTCGCCCGCCTCGGGGAGCTCCAGCTCCGGCTCGACCAGACGACCGCGGCCCTGACGGGGACGATCGCGGAGCGCGACGAGCGCGTCGCGGAGCTCGAGCTGGAGGTCGGCAGCCTGCGCAGGCAGCTCGCCCGCCGCCAGGAGAAGGTCCGCGAGATGCGCGGGCGGCTCAACGACCAGCGTCGCTGAGCAGGTCGCGGCGCGCGGCGAGGTGCGCCCGCTCTGCCTCGTTGCCGCAGGCGTCGAGGGCCGCCTCGAACGCCGCCCGGGCCTCGTCGACGAGGCCGGTCCGGGCGAGGAGCTCGGCGCGGACGCCGTCGTACCGGTGCCCGGTCGCGGGGCACTCGGCGAGCGCGGCGAGGCCGGCCAGCGGGCCGTCCGACTCGGCGACGGCGACGGCACGGTTGAGACGGACGACGGGGGAGTCCGCGAGCTCGAGCAGCTCGTCGTAGCGGGAGACGATCCTGCCCCAGGCCGTGCGGTCGGGGACCGGGGCGATCGCGTGCTCCGCGGCGATCAGCGCCTGGAGCAGGTACGGCGCCGGCGGCTCGTGGACGAGCGGCTCGAGCAGCGCGAGACCCTCCTCGATCTCGTCGTGGTGCCAGCGGGACCGGTCCTGGTCCGGTAGGAGCACGAGCCGTCCGTCGACCTGGCGGGCGTCGCGCCGGGAGTGCTGGAGCAGCATCAGCGCGAGCAGCGCGTCGAGCTCGGTGGACCCCTGCGCGACGACGTCGCGCAGGACACGCACCAGCCGGATCGCCTCGGCCGAGACGTCCGCGCGCAGGAGGTCAGGGCCAGAGCCTGCGGCGTAGCCGGCGGTGAAGGCCAGGTAGGCGACGTCGGCGACGACGGTCATGCGGACGCCGAGCTCGGTCCCGGTCGGGACGGAGAAGGACTCCCGCGCCAGCGACTTGCGGGCCCTGGTCAGCCGGGCCGCCATCGTGCTCGTGCGGACGAGGAACAACCGGGCGAGGTCCTCGGTGGAGACGCCCAGGACCATCCGCAGCGTCAGGGCCGCCGCCGCCTCGGCCGGCAGGGAGGGGTGCGCGCAGAGCAGCACCAGCCGCAGGCGCTCGTCGGCGAGCTCGGTCGGGTCGCCCCAGTCGACCATGGTCCGGGTCGCGTCGGCCGTGAGTCCGGCGTCGACGGCCAGCAGCGGCAGCGCGCGCGCCGCCACGCCCTCGCGCCTCAGCCGGTCGACGATCCGGCGGCGCGCGGCTGTCATCAGCCAGGCCGCGGGGTTGGCGGGTGCGCCCCCGGGCAGGCCGGGCCACGTCCGGGTGGCCGACTCCACGGCGTCCGCGAGACCGTCCTCGGCGAGGTCGAGACGGCGGTACTGCGCGACGAGCAGGGCCAGGAGCCGGCCCCACTCGTCGCGGACCGCCGTCTCGACAGCGGACATCAGCCGTTGGCGTACGGACGGACCTCGATGACGCTCTCGCCCTCGGCCAGGACCTTGCAGACGTCGAGCAGGCCCTCGGGGTCGTCGGTGTCGACGAGGTAGAAGCCGGTGAGCTGCTCGGCCGCCTCGGCGTACGGCCCGTCGGTCACGGTGGTCGAGCCGTCGGCGGAACGGCGCAGCGTCTTGGCGGTCCGCGAGTGGGCGAGCTCGGCGCCGCCGGTCATCTTGTGGCCGCGCTCCTCGAGCAGGTCGGAGAACCGGGCGTGCAACGCGTACATGCGCTGCTTGTCCTCCTCCGTGCTCGCCTCCCACGCGGCCTCGTCGTCAGGGATCAGGACGATGTAGCGGCTCATGCTGTTCTCCTCGGTCGTGGTCAGTCTGGCACCGGGATGACGCACGAGGGCAGGGCGAATCGACAGGACCGCACCCACTAGTTTTCGGTGGTGACCACGGTGCTCCTGGCGACCTCGTCCCTGCTGCCCGACGGCGAGGTGGGAGGCGGGCTCGTCGTCGACGCGCTCGCTGCGCGCGGCATCGACGCGCGGTGGGTCGTCTGGGACGACGCGGCGGTCGACTGGGCGGCGGCGGACGTGGTCGCGGTCCGCTCCACGTGGGACTACCACCGGCGGACGGCGGAGTTCCTGGCGTGGGCCCGCAAGGTCGAGGGCGAGACCCGGCTGCTCAACGGGTCGGACGTCTTCGCCTGGAACGCCGACAAGGGCTACCTGGTCGACCTGGCCGACGACGTGGCCTGCGTGCCGACCGCGCTGCTGGACGACGCGACGCTCGTCCGTGGCCTCGAGCAGGCGATCGACCGCTGGGGAGAGGTGGTCGTCAAGCCGCGGACCGGAGCGGGCGGGGTCGGCGTGGTGATCGCGTCGTCCATCAGGGACGAGCGGCTGGAGGGCCTGACCGCGGCGCCGTGGGTGGTGCAACCGGTCGTCGAGTCGGTGCGGACGACAGGGGAGACGTCCGTGCACGTGTTCGCCGGCCGCGCGGTGTCGCAGGTGGACAAGGTCGTGGCCGGCGACGAGATCCGGGTGCACGAGCTGTACGGCGGGAGCAGCCGGGCCGTCGAGCTCGGTGCCGAGCAGCGGGAGCTCGCCGAGGCGGCCGTGTCGGCTGCCGCGGCCCGCTGGGGTGGCGACCTGTCCTACGGCCGCGTCGACATGATGCGCTGGGAGGACGCCTGGGCGGTCAGCGAGCTGGAGCTGATCGAGCCCGGCCTCTACCTCGACGTGGACCCCGCGAACGCGGACCGGTTCGCCGACCTGGTGCGATCCTTGCTCTGACCCAACCTTTCCACCGGACGGGGCGTTGCTGAGGTCGTGGAGTCCGAGCAGGAGGCGTCGTTCACGCGGTGGGCGAGCGATCGCCAGCTCGCGCTGCTGCGCACCGCCGTCCTGCTGACCGGTGACCACCACCGCGCCGAGGACCTGGTCCAGGACGCGCTCGCCAAGGTGGCCGCCCGGTGGGGGCGGCTGCGCGACGGGCACCCCGACGCGTACGCGCGTCAGGTGATCGTCCGCACCAACATCTCGTGGTGGCGCAAGCAGCGTCGCGAGGTCGTGGCCGACCCCGGCGACCGCCCGGTCGTCGGTGAGGAGCCGGCGGCGGACCGGCGGATGCTGCTCGACCTCGCGCTCGGTCGGCTGACCGCGCGCCAGCGCTCGGTCGTGGTGCTGCGCTACTACGACGACCTGTCCGAGCGGGACACGGCCGAGGTGCTCGGCGTCAGCGTCGGCACCGTCAAGAGCACGACCCACGACGCCCTCCGCCGGATGCGCGAGTCGTCGCCCGAGCTCGCCGACCTGCTCGGCGACCTGTCCGTGGAGGGACGACCATGACCGACCAGCAGCTCCGCGACCTGCTCCACGAGCGGGTCGCCGACGTGTCGATGCCGGACGTGACCGCAGGTGCCTGGCGGGCCGGACGCCGGACCCGGCGCCGCGAACGGCTCGCCGTGGTCGGTGCCGTCGTGGTGGTGTCCGCAGGCGTGGCGACCGGTGTCTCCGTGCTCGGCGACCGTGGTGGCTCGGTGCAGCCCTCACCGGCCCCGGGCTCGCCCACCCCGACCGCGGACGTCTCGCCGCCGGTGACCCAGCCGGAGCTCAGCCGCAAGCCGGACACGAAATACCAGGGCGTGCCCGTGTGGTGGAGCCCGGACGAGACGCAGGAGCTCACCCTCCCGTCGATCGACTCCCAGCTGCCGCCGGTCATCGACCTCGGCGCGCGGGTGACGGCGATCGACTACGCCGTGGCGGCGTTCTCCGACGTCGACGGCCGGCGGGTGTTCCTCACGGACCCGTCGGGCGCGCAGCTGTCGCTCGACATCTCGTTCCTCGACGACGTCACCAAGCCCAACGGGTACGCCTACCGGCCCGTCCACGAGGCGATGCTCTCGCCGACGGGCCGCTACCTGGTCTTCCCCCAGGACGGCAGCGTGCAGGTCTACACGATCGCCGACGGCACCTGGCGGCGGATCGACGCCGGGGACCGCACCACCCGGTTCGTCGTCTGGGTCAGCGACGACAGCTTCATCCTGCCCGACGCCCCCGGCCGGCTCGGCGACGCGTTCTACGTCAGTGGCGAGCGGGCGGGACGCCTCGTCATCAACCCGCCCGACCCCGGCTTCGACGTGGGCTCCGCCGCCCCGTACGGCCGGACCCGGACCGGAGCCATCGGCGCGGCCCAGACCTGGGGGATGGGCGCGGACCTCCCGGTGCGCCACGCCGGGGAGTACGTCTCGCAGCCCGACTTCCTCAGCGTCGACGACCGCGGCGAGCCCAAGGCGCTCGCCTTCATGTGGAAGATCCCCGGCGGTGACCAGGGTGGCCGGTTCAAGAACTGCTGCCCGGTGGCGAGCTGGCTCGACGACCGGACGATCGTCTACGAGTCCCGCGGGACCTCGCCGGCGTTCGTCGCCTGGATCGTGGGGACCAACCAGTTCCGGCTGGTCTCGCGGATCGAGGGTGAGTACGGCATCGCCAGCGTGACCCGGCTCCTCACCGACCTGGTGGATCCACCGACGTCCTGACTCGTCGCACCACAGGGGGACCCGCCTTGCACTCGCCTAGGTCGAGTGCTAATACTTGACGTTGGCACTCTCCTCTTGAGAGTGACAAAACGTTCTCCATCTACCTGTGAGGAAACCCAGGAGCTATGCCGAAGCTGATTGCTTTCAACGAGGAGGCCCGGCGCGGTCTCGAGCGGGGCATGAACACCCTCGCCGACGCCGTCAAGGTCACCCTCGGCCCCAAGGGCCGCAACGTCGTCCTGGAGAAGAAGTGGGGCGCCCCCACGATCACCAACGACGGTGTGAGCATCGCCAAGGAGATCGAGCTCGAGGACCCGTACGAGAAGATCGGCGCCGAGCTCGTCAAGGAGGTCGCGAAGAAGACCGACGACGTCGCCGGTGACGGTACGACGACCGCGACCGTGCTCGCCCAGGCGATGGTCCGCGAGGGCCTCCGCAACGTGGCCGCCGGCGCGAACCCGATGGGTCTCAAGCGCGGCATCGAGGCCGCCGTCGAGGCCGTCTCCGCCCAGCTGCTGACCATGGCCAAGGACGTCGAGACCAAGGAGCAGATCGCGTCGACCGCGAGCATCTCCGCGGCTGACACCACCGTCGGCGAGATCATCGCCGAGGCGATGGACAAGGTCGGCAAGGAAGGCGTCATCACCGTCGAGGAGTCGAACACGTTCGGCCTCGACCTCGAGCTGACCGAGGGCATGCGGTTCGACAAGGGCTACATCTCGGCCTACTTCGTGACCGACCCGGAGCGCATGGAGACGGTGCTCGAGGACCCGTACGTCCTCATCGCCAACCAGAAGATCTCCAGCGTCAAGGACCTGCTCCCGCTGCTCGAGAAGGTCATGCAGTCCGGCAAGCCGCTGCTGATCCTGGCCGAGGACACCGACGGCGAGGCGCTGTCGACCCTGGTCGTCAACAAGATCCGCGGCACCTTCAAGTCCGTCGCCGTCAAGGCGCCGGGCTTCGGTGACCGCCGCAAGGCCATGCTGCAGGACATCGCGATCCTGACCGGCGGCCAGGTCATCTCCGAGGAGGTCGGCCTCAAGCTCGAGTCGACCGGCATCGAGCTGCTCGGCCAGGCCCGCAAGGTCGTCATCACCAAGGACGAGACCACCATCGTCGAGGGCGGCGGTGACGCCGACCAGATCGCCGGTCGCGTCAACCAGATCCGCGCCGAGATCGAGAAGTCGGACTCCGACTACGACCGCGAGAAGCTGCAGGAGCGCCTGGCCAAGCTGGCCGGCGGTGTCGCGGTGATCAAGGTCGGCGCGGCCACCGAGGTCGAGCTCAAGGAGCGCAAGCACCGCATCGAGGACGCCGTTCGCAACGCGAAGGCGGCCGTCGAGGAGGGCATCGTCGCCGGCGGCGGCGTGGCCCTGGTGCAGGCGGCGGTCGAGGCCTTCGCCAAGCTCGAGCTCGAGGGTGACGAGGCCACCGGCGCGAACATCGTCAAGGTCGCGATCGAGGCCCCGCTCAAGCAGATCGCGATCAACGCCGGCCTCGAGGGCGGCGTCGTGTCCGAGAAGGTGCGCAACCTCCCGGCCGGCCACGGCCTCAACGCGGCCACGGGCGAGTACGTCGACATGATCGCCGAGGGCATCATCGACCCGGCCAAGGTGACCCGCAGCGCGCTGCAGAACGCCGCGTCCATCGCGGCGCTCTTCCTCACCACCGAGGCCGTCGTGGCCGACAAGCCCGAGAAGGCGCCCGCCATGGGCGGCGACCCGTCGGGCGGCATGGGCGGCATGGACTTCTGAGTCCCGCCACCTCCTAGCAACACCGTCGGCCCGGCAGGGGAACCTGCCGGGCCGGCGTCATCTCCCGGCCGTGGCCCTCGTCCAGCCCGGTCCGGTCGGCATAATCTGGGCGCGTGCTGTCCCGCGACCGAGGTCTCGAGCAGCAGGAGGTCCGCTTCTGCCGCGCCGACGACGGAGTTCGCCTTGCCTGGGCACGCCACGGATCGGGCCCGCCTCTCCTCATCGTGTCCTGCTGGCTCAGCCAGCTCCAGCACGACTGGGAGAGCCCGGTCTGGCGGCACTTCCTCGACGACCTCGGCGAGGTGGCCACCGTCGTGCGCTACGACGAGCGCGGGTTCGGCATGTCGGAGTGGGACGTCACCGACTTCTCGCTGGAGCGACGGCTCGCGGACCTCGAGACCCTGATCGAGGCGACCGGCCTGGACCGGTTCGCCGTGATGGGCATGTCCGGCGGGGCACCGGTGGCGCTGGCGTACGCGCACAAGCACCCCGAGCGGGTGACGCGGATGGTGGTCTACGGGGGGATGTCGAAGGGCGCCAACCTGGTGAAGGAGCAGGACGAGGAGGCCGAGGACGGCGTTCCTGGCCATGATCCGCGCCGGCTGGGCCCGCCCGGACAGCATCTTCCGCCGGGTGTTCACGACGGCGTTCATCCCGGACGCCAGCGAGCAGCAGATGGAGTGGATGGACGAGCTGCAGCGCACCTCCACCAACACCGAGAACGCCGTGTGCAGCCGCGTGGCCCGGCACCAGATCGACGTCACCGCGCTGCTCCCGGAGATCACCGTGCCGACCCTGGTGCTGCACGCACGCGGGGACCGGGTCGCCCCCGACACCGGACCGGAGCTGGCGGCAGCGATCCCGGACGCGCGCCTGGTGATGCTCGACTCGCGCAACCACGTGCTCCTCGCCGACGAGCCTGCGTGGCAGGTGTTCCGCGAGGAGGTCGCCGCGTTCGTCGACCAGGACCGGTCGAGCCCGTCGATGACGGCGCTGTCGGACCGTGAGCGCGAGATCCTGTTGCTGGCCGCGGAGGGGCTGGACAACACCGAGATCGCCGACCGGCTGGTGCTGAGCGTGCGCACGGTCGAACGCCACTTCCAGAACACCTACCTCAAGCTCGGACTCTCCGGACGCACGGCTCGCACCGCCGCGGTCGCCCGCGTCCTCTCCTGACCTACGCGCCGACCGCCACGGGCCGCCCCGGCGGCGTCCGCAGCTACGCGTCCGCGCCGATGAGCCGACCCCTCTCCGGTTCCTACCGTCGTGCCGACGGCAGGTCGCCGTCCGCAACCGAGAGGAACAGACACGATGAACACCGACATCCCGAGCAACGGCACCAAGCGCACCCTCGTCCTGATGATCGCGGCCGGGGCGCTCGCCTTCTCCGCCTGCGGATCGGCGGACGAGCCGCCGGCCACCGCGCCGGCCGCCGAGGAGACCCCGAGCTGGAGCTTCTCGCCCTACCCCCACCGGGTCGACGTGCCGGAGGGCACCTCGGGCGACGGCCGGAGCACGCGCGCCCCGCGAGCGATGGGCGGGCACGTTCCCGCCCCGACGGTCTGACTCAGACGACGGACGAAGGAGACAGACATGTCGAACAAGGCCGTGATCAGCCTGACCACCGGGCTCGAGGACGCCGAGAAGGTGACGATCGCCTTCCTGGTGGCCGTCGGTGCCGCCGAGCAGGGTCGCCCGACCCTGATGTTCCTGACGAAGGAGGCCGTGCGCCTGAGCCAGCAGGGGGTCGGCGTGGGCGTCGCCTGCGACGGGTGCCCGGCGCTGCCGGACCTGATGGCCCGGTACGTCGCCGCCGGCGGCACCTACCTGGTCTGCCCGATCTGCTTCAACGCCAAGGCGCTCGACCCCGAGCGACTGATCGAGCACGCCGAGCTCGGCGGCACCGTGCCCATGTGGCAGTGGATCGGCGACGAGGGCGCCACCACCTTCAGCTACTGACGCCACCGAGCCACCGACAGGGTCCCGCTCCGGCGGGGCCCTGTCGCACGTCCGGGCATGGATGGCGTCGTCCCGGTGTTGGACGTCGCATGTCCGACCTGCACGAGCTGCTCGCGAGCCGCTGGAGCCCGCGCGCCTTCGACCCGGCGCACGAGCTGTCCGCCGCGGACGTCGACGGGCTGCTGGAAGCGGCGCGCTGGGCACCGTCGGCCGGCAACTCGCAGCCGTGGTCGTTCGTGGTGGGTCGCCGAGGGGACGACGTCCACCGGCGGCTCGTCCCGGCGCTCGCCCCGAGCTCCGCGCGCTGGGCCCCGAGCGCGAGCCTGCTGGTGGCCAACCTGTGCCACCGGTTCGTGGAGGACACGGACTGGGAGTACTCCGAGTTCGCGCTCTACGACCTCGGCCAGGCCGTCGCGCACATGACCTTCCAGGCCCGTGCTCTCGGGCTGCACGTCCGGCAGTTCCGCGCCTTCGACCGGGACGCGCTGACGGCGGCGTTCGGCGTCCCCCCGCACTGGGAGGTCACGACCCTGTCCGCGATCGGTCTCGCCGAGCCGGGGGCCGGTGGTCCGAGGGAGCGCCGGGACGACGTGGTGTGGCCGGTCAGCTGATCGCGTGGAGGACGAGGTCGTCGGTGAGGATCTTCTTCGCCAGCCCGGTCCGCGGGTCGATCGTGCGCTTGACCTTCAGGTAGTACGTCGCCTTGGTCGCCGCGAACCGCACCGAGTACGAACCGTCGGCCCTGGTCCGGCCCTTCGCGAGCAGCGGGTCCTTGCCGGTCTTGCGCTGGTACAGGTAGACGGTCTGGCGCGCGTACAGCGCCTTCGACGGCCCCGACAGCTCACCGATGAAGAGGTGGTCGATCGGCGCGTAGCCGCGGGTGATCTCGCGCTTCACGAGCGGGCAGCCGTTGGTGCGGTCGGGCTCGGCCACGGTCGGGCACTTGTCCTTCGGCGGCTCCACCAGGTCGCCGTCGACGTCGTCGAGGGCGTGCGCGGGCCCGGTCCCCAGGACCAGGACCGCCAGCAGTGCGGCGAGTCGACGCATGCCGTGATGGTCCCACCGCCGGCCGCTGCCCGGGGTGGGTTTCGGGACAGCCCGGCCGAGCGATCTGGACCGGGGCCCGGATCGTGGTCCCCGCTCGGCTGGCACCCTCCTCTGTGTGACGTCGCCCGAGGAGCCGGTGAAGCGGGAACGCTTCGAGGAGGTCGCCGCGCTCGTCACCGAGCCGGTCCGCCGGTTCCTCGCCCGGCGGACCGACGCCGACACCGCGGACGACGTGCTCGCCGAGACGCTGCTGGTGTGCTGGCGCCGGCTGTCCGACGTGCCGGACGGGGACGAGGCGCTGCCCTGGGCCTACGCCGTCGCGCGGAACGCGCTGGCGAACGCCGAGCGCGGCCTCCGCCGCCAGCGTCGGCTGGCGTACCGGATCACGGTCGTCGACCCGCCGTCCGAGGCGCCGCCGGAGCCCGAGGAGGGTGACGACCGGGTCGCCGCGGCGCTCGCCCGGCTGCGTCCCGACGAGGCCGAGCTGGTCCGCCTGTGGGCGTGGGAGCAGCTGTCGCCCGCCGAGATCGCGACGGTGCTGGACCTCACGCCGAACGCGGTGAGCATCCGGCTGCACCGGGCCCGGGGGAAGCTGAGGGAGATTCTCGGGCCGACCTGAAAGACCGGGGCGGACGCCGGACATGAAGAGGCAGACGAGAGGAGTGGAGCGATGACCGAGCGGAACGACTTCGACGAGGACCCGCAGCTGCGGGCGATCCTCGGGCAGGCCGACCCGGCGCGCGACCTCACCCCGGCCGACCCCCAGGGTCTGGCCCGACTGCTGGAGGACACCATGAACGACGCCGAGACCACCCCGCCCCACCACCGGCACCACCACCGGCACCACCCCGGTCCGCCGGCGCGGTGCGCTCACCTGGCTCGCCGGTGCCGCGGCGGTCGCCGTCATCGCCGGGGGCGGCTTCGCCGTCGCCTCCTCCATGGGCGGCGACGACCCCGTCAAGCCCCAGGCCGGCGGTCCGACCGACCCCACGACCACGACCGACCCGGTGGTCGTCACCCTCCAGGCGCCGACACTGGGCGCGAAGTGCGCGGCGCCGAGCCCGGAGATCCTGGCCCAGTTCGACACCGTCTTCTCCGGCACCGTCACGGCGATCGACGGCGACGTCGTCACGCTGGCCCCGACCGAGATGTTCGTCGGGGAGTCCGCCGACGAGATCGAGATCGTCGGCTCGTCCCCGGACCTGCGGGCGCTCGCCGGTCAGGTCGACTTCGAGGTCGGCGAGACCTACTACGTGTCCGCCGCCGGTGGCGAGGTCTCCGCGTGCGGCTACAGCGGCGCCGCCTCGGACTCCCAGCTGACGCAGCTGTACGACGTCGCCTTCCGGTGACCGACCGGTGACCACCCAGGGGCTGCTGCTCGCGGCGGGTGCCGGTTCCCGGATGGGCACGCCGAAGGCCCTCGTGTCGGACGCGGGCGGCGCCTGGCTGACCCGCGGGGTGCGGGTGCTGGACGACGGCGGCTGCGCCGGCGTCACCGTCGTCCTGGGAGCCAGGTCGGCGGAGGCCGTCGGTCTCCTCGACGGGCTGGGGGTGGACGTCGTGGTCGCCTCGGACTGGGAGTCCGGGATGTCGGCCTCGCTCCGCGCCGGCCTCGCCGCCCTGCCGGACGACGTCGACGCGGCGCTGGTCCTCCTGGTCGACCTGCCCGACCTCACGGCCGACGTCGTGCGCCGGGTCATCGGGTCCGGTGACGGCACCGACGCGCTCGCGCGTGCGACGTACGACGGGGAGCCGGGTCATCCCGTGCTGATCGGTCGCGACCACTGGGCCGGGGTCGTCGCGACCGCCGTGGGCGACCGTGGCGCCCGTGACTACCTCGAGACGCACGCCGTCCTTGCGGTCGAGTGCGCCGACCTGGCGACCGGACGCGACGTGGACTCGCCGGAGGGCGGAACTTAGGGAAGTGCTCCCGATGTGAGGACCCCGTGGCCGGGGCGACCGTGGAGGCACTCCGGTGGCACAGGGTCACCGGACCTCACAAGGAGCAAGAAATGACCCGTTTCGTCATCGAGCGCGAGATCCCCGGCGCCAAGGACCTGACCCAGGACCAGCTGGCCGAGATCGCGCAGACGTCCAACGAGGCCGTCGCGTCGCTGGGGGTGCCCTACACCTGGGTCACCAGCTACGTCGCCGGCGACAAGATCTACTGCGTCCACGAGGCCGAGGACGCCGAGACGATCCTCGAGCACGCGCGTCGCGGTGGGTTCCCCGCCAACGCGGTGAACGCGGTCGCCAACGAGTTCGGCCCGCACAGCGCGACGGTCTCCGTCTCGTGAACCGCCACCGGGTGGGCCGCGTCGTCGCGGTGGCGCTCGGTCTCGCGACGCCGGCCCTGCTCGGGTCGGCGTCGCACGGGGCCCCTGCCGACCCTGACCCGGGCTTCGGCGTCGACGGGACCGCCACGCTCGACCTGGGACCGACGAGCTCGGAGGCGGGCTTCGACCTCGCGCTCCAGCCGGACGGCAGGATCGTCGGGGTCGGCTACACCGGCGGCCCCACCAGTGCGGACGGCGTGGCCTTCAGGCTGAGCGCTGACGGGACCCCTGACCGCGCCTTCGGCAACCGGGTGCTGGACGTCGCCGGTGGGCAGGAGAGCGCCAGTGCCGTGGCCATCCAGTCCGACGGGCGGATCGTGGTCGCCGGACGGACCACCACGAACAACGACGTCGCCGTCTGGCGGCTGCTGCCCTCCGGGCAGCCCGACCGCTCGTTCAGCGGCGACGGGTTCTTCGCCATCGACAGCGGCGGCACGGAGGACGCGAGGGACGTCGCGATCGCGCCGGACGGTCGCATCGTCGTGGTCGGGGAGACCACGGTGGGGCCGGGAGGGTCGCTGGCCGTCTACCGACTCACGAGCGACGGCCGGATGGACGGCACCTTCGACGGCGACGGGGCCCTCGGCCTCGGCGGTGACGGCCACGACGAGGCCACGTCGGTCGCGGTGCTGCCCGACGGCCGGATCCTCGTCGCAGGGGAGGACTCGACCGAGAACACGATGCGGGTTCGCCGCCTGCTCACCAACGGCCTGCCGGACTCCACGTTCAGCGGTGACGGGGTCGCGCAGGTCCCCGGCACCCTCAACCGAGTGAGCGACCTCGACCTCCGCCCGGACGGGTCCGTGCTCGTGGCCGGCGACGCCTACAACGGGCTCGACCGCGATGGCGTGGTCATCAGGCTGACGTCCGCCGGCGCCGTCGACGCGACCTTCGGCGGACCCACCGGCGCCCGCCTGGACCTCGGCGCCGACGAGACGTCCTTCTCCGTCGACGTGGCGCCGGACGGGAAGGTCGTCGTGGCGGGTCACACCTCGGCCGGCTACGACGCCGTCGTGGGAAGGCTGCGGGCCGATGGGAAGCCTGACACGGGGTTCGGGCCCCGGGGGCTGCGCCGGCTGGGCGGCGGGAGCGACATCGCCTACGACGCGACGGTCCAGCCCGACGGCCGGATCCTGGTGACCGGCGACGACGGCACGAGCCGTTCGAACATCGTCGTCGTCCGGCTCCTCGGTACCCCCACGGCCCGCGCCGGGACCTGCCACGGCAGGAAGGCCACCATCGTCGGTACGCCGGGCAAGGACCGGATGAGAGGCACGGCGAAGGCCGACGTGATCGTGGCTCTCGGCGGCAACGACGTCGTCAAGGGCCTCGGCGGCAAGGACGTCGTCTGCGGCGGCGACGGTGCCGACCGTCTCGTCGGAGGTGCCGGGAAGGACCTGCTCCTCGGCCAGCGAGGCGTGGACGACCTCGTGGGCGGGTCCGGCAAGGACCGTCTCGTGGGCGGTCCGGGCCGCGACGTCGTCCACCAGCGGGACTGAGGAGAGCCGGCGTGGTCCCCCGGGATCCATATGCTGACGACGTGCGGCTGCTCGAGCGCGAGGACGAGCTCGAGCGGCTGCGCGCCGCGGTGCACGAGGCGGTGAGCGGACAGGGTGTCGGGTACGCGATCGTCGGAGAGGCGGGCGCCGGGAAGTCGGCGCTCGTGGACGCGGTGTCCGCCGAGGCCCACGGCCTCCGTGTCCTGCGCGGGCACTGCGACCCGCTGCACACCCCCCGACCGCTGGGCCCGTTCCGTGGGCTGGGACTCGACGGGCTCTCCACGACCGGGGCGGAGGCGTCGCGGCTGTCGGAGCTGTGCGACCGCGTCTTCGCCGACCTGTGCACGCAGCCGACCCTGCTGATCGTGGAGGACCTGCACTGGCTCGACGCGGTGTCCGCCGACCTCCTGCGCTTCCTGGCCCGGCGCATCGAGACGGCCCCGCTGGCGCTGTTCGTGACCTACCGCGACCTGGAGATCGACGCGCACCACCCGGTCCGCCCGTTGCTCGGCGACTTCGCGTCGCTCGACGGGCTGCGCACCCTCCAGCTCCGGCCGCTGACCATCGAGGCGGTGACCGAGCTGGTGGCGGGGACGACGCTCGACGCGGGGAGGGTGCACACGGTCACCGGGGGCAACCCGTTCTTCGTGAGCGCCGTCGTGCGCGAGCCGGACCTCCCGATGCCCGGCTCCGTGAGGGACGCCGTGCTGTCGAAGGTGGTCGAGGTCGACTCCGGCGACCTCGAGGTGCTGCAGCTGGTCGCCACGGCGCCCGACGGCCTGGACGACCGGGTCCTTCCGGCGCTGGGCGTCGACCTCCCGACGCTGCGCCGGCTGGACGCGACCGCGTTGCTCACCCGTACGTCGGACAGCCTGGCCTTCCGGCACGAGCTGGGGCGGCTGGCTGTCCTCAGCACCGTCCCCCCGGGCGGTGCTCCCGTGCTCCACGCACGGCTGCTCGACGGCCTCGAGCGACTCGAGCCGCCTGATCCCGCCGTCCTGACGCACCACGCCGTGGGTGCTCGGGACTCCGTTCGAGCCCTGCTGCACGCACGGGCCGCTGCCGCCGAGGCGGTGGCCGCCGCGTCGAACACCGAGGCCGCCGCCTTCCTCGAGACCGCCCTCACCCACCTGCCGACGACCGCGCCGCCCCTGGACCGCGCCGCCCTGCTCGCCCAGCTGAGCCACCAGCAGTACCTCACCAGCCGGCTGGCCGAGGCCAGCGCCAGCGCACGCGCGAGCATCCCGTTGTGGGAGCAGGTCGGTGCCCTCGCCGGGGTCGCCGAGGCGCACGCGGGCCTGGCCGTCTTCGAGTACCAGCTGGGCCGCCGGCGACAGTGCGACGAGCACGCGGCGAAGGCCTGCGAGATCGCCGAGACGACCGGTGAGCCCGCCACCATCGCGAGGGTCCACACGGACGCGGCCATCCTGGCCTGGATCGGCAGCGACCTCCCGCGCGCGGCCGCCTGCGCCGCCCGGACCCTCGAGGTGGCGACCGAGGCAGGGCTCGACGAGTTCGTGGTGGCGGGCCGGATGATGGCCGACGCAGTCAGCTGGGTGTCGGGGGAGACAGGTGCCCGGACCCGTCTCCTGCAGTGGACCGAGGCCGCCCGCGAGGGCGGCTGGGACGAGCTCGCCTGGCGCGGCTACGTGATCCTCGTGATCACCGACATGGAGCAGGGCAACCTGCGGGGCGCCCAGCTGCTCATCGAGGAGACGCTGTCCTTCGTCACCGAGCGTGACCTGTCGGTGGCCCGCAACTGGCACATCTCGTTCCGCGGCATGCTGCACCTCCTGATGGGGCGCTGGAGCGCGGCCCAGGAGGACTCGGAGGCGGCCCTCGGCGCTGCCACCCTGGGGATGACCCAGCCGCACGTGGTCCTCGGGCTGCTGGCGCTGCGCCGCGGGGAGGGCGACGGGTCGGCGCATCTCGACGACGCCCTGTCGATGGCACGAGGTGCGGACGAGCCCCTGCGCTACCTCTCGGCGTACGCCGCGCTCGCGGAGGCCGCCTGGATGACCGGCCGCGAGGACCCGCGCGTCTTCCACGACGCGGCCGGACGGGTGGCTGAGCTCGGTGCGACCCCGGACACCCGGTGGGCGGTCGGCAACCTGCTCGTCTGGCTGCGTCGGCTGGGGCTCGACGTCGACGTCCCCGACGTGGCCGAGCCGTTCCGGCTCCAGCTGGACGGCCGGCACGCCGACGCGGCGTCGTGGTGGCGCCTGGCCGGGGACCCGTTCCTCGAGGCGATGGCGTACGCCGACTCGACGGACCCTGCGCACCGGGTCACCGCCGTGACCCTGCTCGACAAGGCCGGCGCGGTGGGCACCGCGGACCGGCTGCGGGTCGAGCTCCGCCAGGACGGGCTGACGATGGTGCCGCAGCGACCGCGCGAGAGCACGAGGGCCAACCCCGGTGGCCTCACGAACCGTCAGCTCGACGTCGCCCGCCTGGTCGCGCGGGGCCACACCAACGCCGAGATCGCCGACCGGCTCTTCATCTCTCCCAAGACCGCCGACCACCACGTGTCGGCGATCCTCGCCAAGCTCGACCTGCCGAACCGGCGGGCCGTCGCGGTCAACGCCGCCGAGCTGGGTCTCGACTGACGAATCGATCTCGGGTCCACAGCGGGCTCAGGCAGTTCTGTGCCGAACGGATGATCGCGACCAACCGGCACCCAACACCCCGGCCCGTAGCCTGAAGACATGGAGACCGGCTCCGCTGCGGAGATCGCCGACGCGCTGCGCTCGACCGGCTACCTCACCGACGACGCGCTCGCCACGGTCACGTTCCTCGCGCTGCGCATGCAGCGGCCGCTCCTCGTCGAGGGCGAGCCCGGCACCGGCAAGACGGCCCTGGCCGAGGCGATCGCGGAGTCGCTCGACCTCCCGCTGATCCGGCTCCAGTGCTACGAGGGCATCGACGCCACCCAGGCGCTCTACGACTGGGACTTCCCGCGCCAGATCCTGCACCTGCGCGCGCTCGAGGCGGCGGGTTCGGGGGCTGACGTCGAGGAGGCCGAGAAGTCGCTGTACGACGAGCGCTTCCTGCTCGCCCGGCCGGTGCTCGCCGCGCTCCAGCAGAGCCCGGCGGTGCTCCTGGTCGACGAGGTCGACCGCGCCGACGACGAGTTCGAGGCCTTCCTGCTGGAGGTCCTGTCGACGTACCAGGTCACCATCCCCGAGCTCGGCACCGTCGCCGCCGCGACCCCGCCGATCGTGGTGCTCACCTCGAACCGCACCCGCGAGCTGCACGACGCCCTCAAGCGGCGCTGCCTCTACCACTGGATCGACCACCCGGGACTGGAGCGCGAGATCGCGATCGTCCGGTCGCGCGCCCCCGAGGTCTCCGAGGAGCTGGCCCGTCAGGTGGTCGGCGTCGTCCAGCGGCTGCGCGAGACCGACCTGCTCAAGCCGCCGGGCGTCGCCGAGACCCTCGACTGGGCGCGGGCGCTCAACCACCTCGGCACCGCCGAGCTCGACCTCGAGTCGTCGGCGCGGACGCTCGGCGCGCTGGTGAAGTACCGCGACGACGCGACCAAGGTCCAGCACGCCCTCGACCAGATGCTGCGGGCGTGAACCGACAGCCGGACGAGGTGCTCCTCGGCTTCACCCGGGCGCTGCGGTCGGCCGGCGTCCCGGTGACGCAGGACCGCGCGCACGGGTTCCTCGCGGCGGTCGCGATCGTCGGGCTGGACGACGCCCGCGCGACGTACGACGCCGGGCGGGCCACCCTGTGCGCGTCGCCGGACGACCTCGCGCGCTACGACCAGATCTACGAGGCGTACTTCAACAGTCGTGACGGGCTGCCGCGGGCCCGTCAGGCCGAGGCGGGGGTGCCGTCGTTCTCGGGGATGCCGATGAGCGAGGACTCGCTGGACGTCGTCGGTGACGACACGGACGTCGAGGCCGCCCGGGCGATGGCCAGCGACGCCGAGGTGCTGCGGCACCGGGACATCGGGGAGCTGACGGCGGCCGAGCGGCACCGGCTCGCGTCGATGTTCGCGACGCTGCGGCCGCGGCACCCGGTCCGGCGGACCTCGCGGCACGAGCGCTGGCACCGCGGGTCGGTCGACGCGTCGCGGACCCTGCGCAGCAGCCTGCGCCGGATGGGCGAGCCGAGCGAGATCGCCTGGCGGCGGCGCGGTCACCGGCCGCGTCGGGTCGTCCTGCTGATCGACGTGTCCGGTTCGATGAGCTCGTACGCCGACGCACTGCTGCGGCTCGCGCACCGGATGACCCAGGCCGGGCCGGTCGAGACGTTCACGATCGGCACCCGGCTCACCCACGTCACCCGCGCCCTGCGCGGCCGCGACCCCGAGCGGGCGCTGGTCGCGGCCGGCGAGACCGTCCCGGACTGGTCCGGGGGGACCCGGCTGGGCGAGACGCTGCAGATGTTCCTCGAGCGCTGGGGCCGCCGCGGCATGGCCCGCGGTGCGGTGGTGGTCGTCTTCAGCGACGGCTGGGAGCGCGGTGACACCACGCTGCTCGCGGAGCAGATGGCGTCGCTCCGCCGCGTCGCGCACCGGGTCGTCTGGGTCAACCCGCACCGCGGCAAGGTCGGCTACGAGCCGGTGCAGCAGGGCGTGGTCGCGGCGCTGCCGTACTGCGACGAGTTCCTGGCCGGCCACTCGCTGGCGACGTACGCCGACCTCCTGGAGGTGGTCGCGCGTGCGTGACGTGCTGCGGGAGCTCATGGAGTGGTGGGAGGCCGGCGAGACCGTGGGTGTCGGCACCGTGGTGGCGACCTTCCAGTCGGCTCCCCGGCCAGCGGGCGCCTCGATGCTGGTGGGACCCGACGAGACGGCCGTCGGCTCGGTCTCCGGCGGGTGCGTGGAGGGTGCCGTCTACGACCTGGCCCAGACCGTGGTGTCGTCGGGGGACCCGGTCCTCGAGCGCTACGGCGTCTCGGACGACGACGCGTTCGCCGTCGGACTCACCTGCGGCGGGATCCTGGACGTCTGGGTGGAGAAGGTCAGCCGGGAGACGTTCCCCGAGCTGGGTGGGATCGCCGCCGACATCGAGGCCGGCCACCCGGTGGCGCTCGCCACCGTGATCGAGCACCCCGACCCGGCCTGGCTCGGCCGGCGACTCATCGTGCGGCCTGACGGGATAGTCCGTGACCCTGAGGCCCCACAGGACGGGGAAAGTGGGGCGGAAACGTCACGGACTACCCCCACGCTCGGGTCGCCGCGCGCGGACGACGCGGTCCGCGACGACGCGATGGGACTGCTCGCGGCGGGGACCAACGCGACGCTGACCTACGGCCCGGACGGCGAGCGGCGCGGCGAGGGCATGCGGGTCTTCGTCTGGTCGTTCGCGCCCAAGCCGCGGCTGCTGGTCTTCGGCGCCATCGACTTCGCCGCGGCGGTCGCACGCGTCGGGTCGTTCCTGGGCTACCACGTGACCGTCTGCGACGCCCGGCCGGTGTTCGCGACGGCCAGCAGGTTCCCGGACGCCGACGAGGTCGTCGTCGACTGGCCGCACCGGTACCTCACCGCGGAGCACGAGGCCGGCCGCATCGACCCGCGCACGGTGCTGACCGTCCTCACCCACGACCCGAAGTTCGACGTCCCGCTGCTCGAGGTGGCCCTCCGGTTGCCCGAGCTCGCCTACATCGGCGCGATGGGCTCGCGCCGTACGCACGACGACCGGCTGGACCGGCTGCGCGAGGCCGGGCTGACCGAGGGAGAGCTCGAGCGGCTCTCCAGCCCGATCGGCCTCGACCTGGGGGCCCGGACCCCGGAGGAGACCGCCATCAGCATCGCCGCCGAGATCATCGCGGGCCGCTGGGGAGGGTCGGGGGAGCGCCTCGCGCACACCGACGGCCGGATCCACGGCGAGACCACGCCGCTGACATGAGGCGCGCCGCCGCGGTCCTGGTCGCGCTGCTCGTGCTGGGCGGCTGCACCGACGACCTGCCCGACGACCCCGCGCCCACCGAGACGACGCCGCCGCCGACGGTGAGCCCGCCGGCCGAGGAGACGCCGACCGAAGCGCCGACCGAGACGCCGACCGAGACCGGCACCCGAGGCGCTGCCGCCCGTCAACCGGCCGCTGTCGCTGCCCGCGCTCATGCGCGAGGAGCCGTCGGGCGGCGACGTCCGAGTCCTGCGCACCGAGCTCGAGAACGAGGCGTACACGCGCCAGCAGGTCGAGTACCGCTCCGGCGACCACACCGTGTCCGGGGTCCTGCTCCGGCCGCGGGGTCGCGGTCCGTTCCCCGCCGTGGTGCTGAACCACGGCTACATCGAGCCGGAGATCTACGTGACCGGGCAGGGACTGGCGCGCGAGCAGGACGCCCTGGCCCGCGCGGGGTTCGTCGTCCTGCACACCGACTACAGCGGCCACGCGACGTCCGACCCGGTCCGGCCGCTCGAGCGGGAGACCCGGCTGGCCTACACCCGCGACTCGGCCAACGCGGTCAGGGCGCTGGAGTCGTTGCGGTACGTCGACGCCGAGCGGATCGGCATGCTCGGCCGGTCGATGGGCGGCGGCGTGACGATGAACGTGCTCGCGGCGTACCCCGGCCTGGTCGACGCGGCGATCAGCTGGTCCAGCGTCAGCTCCGACCTCGTCGAGAACATCCGGCACTTCACCGAGCCCGGCCGGCCCGACGCCGCGCAGGACCTCTACGACCGGCTCGGCACGCCGGAGGAGGCGCCCGACGTCTACGCCGAGCTGTCGGCGCGCACGTACTTCGACCGGATCACCGAGCCCGTGCTCGTCCACCACGCGACCACCGACGAGACCTGCCCCTTCCCGTGGGCCCGCGACACCGAGCGGCTGATGAAGGGCGCGGGGGTCGACAGCCGGTTGTTCGTCTACGAGGGCGAGGCGCACGCGTTCGGCCCCCAGTGGCAGCTGGCGATGGACCGGACGATCCGGTTCCTGCGGGAGCACCTGGAGGGGTGACGGCCGCTTGGCGCGAGGACTACCGTGACGGCAGTCACAATCCGGAACGGGGTGCGGCATCGAATGGCTGGCATGACGGTCGACAGGGCCCTCGAGGAGCGCCGGCACGCAGCCGTGCGCGCCTGGACCTCGTTCGTCGAGCGTGGGGACGAGGCGGCGCCGCAGGTCCGCCCGGAGATCCTGTCGAGCTGGACCCGCTCGGGGTCGGCGATCTCCGCCGGACGTCGCCGAGGCGCCGCTGGCCGACGAGTCCGAGACCGAGTCGATCTGGCGCGGCTCGCCGCTGCAGACGGCGGTGGAACGCGTCGAGGAGGACCTGCGCCGTACCGCCGAGGACGGTGACCTCGTCATCGCGATCACCGATGCGGACACCCGGATCCTGTGGACGTACGGCGGACGGGTGATGCGGCGCAAGGCGGAGACCGTCAACTTCGTGGCCGGTGGCCGCTGGGACGACGAGTCCGTCGGCACCAACGCCCTCGACCTGGCCAACCGGCTGGCCGAGCCGGCCATGGTGTTCAGCGCCGAGCACTACGCGTCGATCGTGCACAACTGGGTCTGCTGGGCGGCGCCGGTGTACGACCCGACGTCCGGCGCCAAGCTCGGTGTCATCGACCTGTCGACGTCGTGGGACCGGACGCACCCGATCGGCCTGGCCACGGCCCGTGTCATGGCCCGGCTCATCGAGTCCGCGATGCCGCTGTCCCACCACCACCCCAGCGCCCTGCTCGAGGAGACCTCGACCCCCGGCCTGGTGATGACGCTCCTGGGGACGGCCGAGACCTGGCTGGACGGGCAGCGGCTGCTGCTCAACCGGCGGCAGACGGAGGTCCTCGCCCTGCTCGCGCTGCACCCCGAGGGACTGTCGCTCGAGCAGCTGCACGCCATGGTCTACGGCGACCAGGCGGTCACCTTCTCGACGCTCAAGGCGGAGGTCTCCCACCTGCGGCACGCCGTGGGCGGTCAGCTCGGCTCGCGTCCCTACCGCCTGCTGATGCCGATCTCGACGGACGTCGAGCACGTGCTCGCGCTGGTCCGGCGCGGGGAGGTCGTCGCGGCGGTCGAGTCCTACGGGGGCGACCTGCTGCCCGGCACGAACTCCCCGGCGCTCGCCGAGATGGCCGAGTACGTCGCCGTGGCGGTCCGCGAGGCCCTGCTGGCCGACCCCCAGCCGGACGCCGTGGTCCGCTACAGCGAGCTCGCGCCGTACGACGCGGAGGTGCTGGAGGTGTGCCTGGCGCGGACCGACCAGAAGCACCCGGTGGTGCCCCTGCTGAAGGGTCGCCTCGCCGTCGCGATGCGCTGAATAGCCGCAAAGTACATGTAGTCACTACACTTTGCTCATGCACGCCGCAGCGCAGGCCACGATCGACTCGGGCACGGAGTCGGGCACAGGCTCCGACACGAGCCTCAGGAACCACGTCGCCGTCGTCGGCGGCGGCGCGAGCGGGCTGCTCACCGCCTTCCAGCTCCTCGCAGGCTCGAAGGACTCCGACCTGGCCGTGACCGTCCACGAGGCCAGCGGCGTGCTCGGCCGCGGTGTCGCGTACGGCACGTCCGACCCGCGGCACCTGCTCAACGTCCGGGCCCGGCACATGAGCGCCTACGCCGACGTGCCGTCCGACCTGCTCGACTGGGCGCGGCGCAGCGGTCGCGACCCGGACCCGCTCGGCTTCCTGCCCCGCACCGAGTACGCGCACTACCTGCAGGACACCCTGGCCGACGTCGCCGACCACCGGCTGACGATCAGCGCCGGCCGCGTCGACGACATCGTCGCGGGGCCCGACGGGTTCGAGCTGCACACGCACCACCGCGTCGCCCGCGCCGGCACCGTCGTGCTGGCCTACGGCAACCAGGCGCCGCAGTCCGTCGTGGCCGACGGTGTGGACGTGGCCGAGCTGCCGGGTCACCTCGCCGACCCGTGGGACCTCGGCGCGATCCGTGCACTGCCCGACGACGCCCTCGTGGTGCTCGTGGGCAGCGGGCTGACCGCGATCGACCTGGCGATCACCCTGCTCGAGGACAGCCCCCGGCGCCGCGCCGTGATGGTCAGCCGGCACGGGCTGCTGCCGCACACCCACATCGAGCAGCAGTCGACGGGCTGGGTCAGCCCGCTGCCGCCGGGCAACCTGACCGCCGACGGCCTGGCCGAGTTCGT
The DNA here is from genome assembly GCA_963815335.1 of uncultured Actinomycetota bacterium. Classification (GTDB taxonomy): domain Bacteria; phylum Actinomycetota; class Actinomycetes; order Propionibacteriales; family Nocardioidaceae; genus Nocardioides. Next base: position 71,283 of record CAWFGL010000006.1, on the reverse strand, counting down.
GCGCGGCCAGGTCCTGGCCGCCCGGCGGTCCGGGGTGAACTGGCGCAACGTCCTCGACGGCCTCCGACCCCACACCCAGCTCTTCTGGCAGCGGCTCGACCTCGACGAGCGGCGGAGGTTCCTGTCGACGCACGCCCGGCAGTGGGAGGTGCGGCGTCACCGGATGGCGCCGGCCGTCTACGACCGCATCAACGACTACCGGAAGTTCGGCCGCCTGAAGGTGCTCGCTGGCGGCATCGAGGGCGCGGACACGCAGGGTGGCCGTGCGCGCCTGCGCGTCGGCGGCGAGGAGATCGTCGCGGACGCGGTGGTCAACTGCACCGGTCCGCTGACCGACCTGACGCGGTCCACCGACCCGTTGCTCCAGTCGCTCCAGCGCCGCGGCCTGATCGCACCCGACCCGCTGCGGCTCGGCCTGGCCGCGACGCCCGACGGGCAGGTCAAGGCCGCAGACGGCACCGTCGTCCCCGGCCTGTACGCCGTCGGCCCGCCGCGCAAGGGCATCCTCTGGGAGTCCACGGCGATCCCCGAGATCCGGACCCAGGCCGCGCAGGTCGGCCGCACCGTCCTCGCCCGCGCTCTCACGCGCTGACCCGCCCGGACTGCTCGGGCGGCTCAGGGACAGCCCCTTCGCCTCGGCCATTCTCGGAGGAAGGATCACATGACCACGCTGCACCCGTCGTTCCCCACCAACCAGGACCTCGACCCCGATCGTCTGCGGGAGGCGTTCGGCGTCTTCCCGACGGGCGTCGTCGCCGTGGCCGCCGAGGTCGACGGACAGGCGATCGGGCTCGCGGCGAGCTCGTTCACCTCGGTGAGCCTGGACCCGCCGCTGGTCTCGATCAGCCTGGCGACCACGTCGAAGACCTGGCCCGACCTGCGGCGGGCGGACCACCTGGGCGTCACGGTCCTCGCCGACCACCACGACGTGGTGTGCCGTCAGCTCGCCGGCCCCGTGGAGTCACGGTTCAGCGACGTCTCGCACTCCACCACCGAGAACGGCGCGGTCACCCTGGACGAGGGCCTGGCCCAGTTCGACTGCACCATCTACCGCGAGGTGGAGGCGGGGGACCACATCGTGGTGCTGCTCGAGCTGCACGCCGTCGCGCACGTCGACGCGAGCCTGGCCTCGTCGCCGCTGGTGTTCCACCGCAGCGGCTTCGGCACCGTGCACCTCTCGGGCTGACGGGATGCCCCGGGGCGTATCACGGGGCGACCTCGGCCGCTCCTAGTCCTTGACGCGATGTCCGACCAGGACCCGCGCAGGACCAGGAGCCCACCATGTCCCAGCTCTACGACGACGACCGACGCTTCTACATCGACGACGACCCCCGCGGCGTCGACCCGGGTGGTCCGGCCATCCGATCGCAACCGGCGGACGACGGCCCAGCTCCCGCAGCTCGCCGCCGCCGAGTTCCTGACCGACCACGCCGACGTCGTCGGCGTCCGCCCGGAGTGGTTCACCGGAGCCGCGCTGTCCGCGCGGCCTCGACCTCGACCTCGAGAACGGCGGGTCCGGCGACATCGAGCTGCGCTTCGACGGCGAGAAGCAGCAGTTCGACACGACCACGGTGGCCTACCAGCAGACCTGGCGGGGGCTGCCGGTCTGGCGCTCGGGCGTGACCGTCACGTTGCGCACCGACCCCGCCCGGGTGGCCAACGTGCACAGCACGGCCCACCCGGAGATCGAGGTCGAGCTCCCCACCAGGTCCGACCTGAAGCGCGGGGTGACCGGCACCAGCGGGCTCATGCGCACCGGCTTCGACACGGCGTTCACGCTGCGCACGGCCAGGTCGAGCGACGACCGCAAGCAGGTCGAGGTGGTCAGCAACACCCTGGTCGTCTACCGGTACGACGCCGCGCGGCGGCTCACCGACGAGACCGCGCAGGCACCGGAGATCGGGCTCGCGGACGACGCCCACGGCGCGGTCGAGTTCCCGTTCCCGGTCCCGGGCGAGCCCGAGGTCGCGGACGGCGCCTTCCGGGTCGCCCGCGAGGTCGTCTTCCGCATCTCCACGCCCCCGCGCGGCGTGGTGACCTGGATGGTGCTGCTGGACGTGGCCACCGGGGCGCTGCTGTGGCTGCGCCCGTTCGTGGCCGACGCCACGGGCCTGGTGTTCGCCAAGGACCCGGCCGACCAGGGCAGCGCGGTCGGTGCCAACGGGACCTCGGCCCAGCTCAACCCGTTGCGGTCCTCGGCCACGCTGCTCGGCCTGACGGCCCCCGCGGCCGGGGCGGAGCAGGCGCTGACGGGCAGCTTCGTCAACGTCTCGGACTTCGAGCTCGCCGACGCTGACCCGCCGACCGAGCCGGTGGGCACGAACTTCGACTACGACGCCCGCACCAACGACTTCGCGGCCGTCAACGCCTACGTGCACAACGACGCGTTCTTCAGGCTGGTCGACGGCATGGGCTTCACCTCGTTCTTCGGCGGCACGACCTTCCCCGTGCCCGTCGACCACCGCGGCCGGTTCGGCTCCGCCGACGGCATCGAGATCAACGCCTCCTGCAGCGGCACCGGCACGGGTGGCATCGCGAACGTCGACTACGAGCTCGCCCACCTCGGCGACACGACCAACCCGATCGGGTTGGCCACCATGAACCGGGTCGCCCTGCACGAGCTCGGCGGGCACGGGATCCTCTACGACCACGTCAACTCGCCGAACTTCGGCTTCGCCCACTCCGCCGGTGACAGCTTCGCGGCGATCCTGTGCGACCCCGACAACCAGGGGGCGGACCGGTTCCTGACGTTCCCGTGGGTGTCCGGTGTCATCAACCGGCGCCACGACCGGCCGGTCGGCGGTGGCTGGGCGTGGGGCGGCACCCAGGACAGCGGCGGCTACAGCTCCGAGCAGATCCTCTGCACCTCGCACTTCCGGCTCTACCGCAGCCTCGGCGGCGACTCGGCGAGCCCGGCCACCAAGCGGTTCGCGGCGCGCGTCACGGCGTACCTGATCCTGCGCGGTGTCTCGACGCTCACCCCGGCGACCAACCCGTCCAACGCGAGCGGCTGGGTCAACGCGCTGCTCGCCGCGGACGCCGGCGACTGGACCAGCGAGGGGCTGGCCGGCGGTGCCTACGGGAAGGTGATCCGGTGGGCCTTCGAGAAGCAGGGCCTCTACCAGGCGCCGGGCGCACCGACCCCGGTCACCAAGGAGGGCAAGCCGCCGGCGCAGGACGTCTACATCGACGACGGCCGGCACGGCGAGTACCAGTACCAGCCGGTGCACTGGGACTGCCAGAACATCTGGAACCGCCGGTACGCCGACGACGGGACCGCGCACGAGGACCCCTGGCTGAACCGCACGAACTTCGCCTACACGCGGGTCCGCAACCGGGGCACCCAGACGGCGACGAACGTGGTGGTCAAGGCGTTCCACACCGACCCGGGTGCCGGGCTCACCTGGCCGGACGACTTCCAGGCGATGACCACGGCGCAGATCGCGGTGCCGGACATCCCGCCGGGCGGTGAGGTGATGGTCGGCCCCTTCTCGTGGACGCCGACGACCGCCGACCACGAGTGCCTGCTGATGATCGCGTCGTCCTCGGGCGACCCGAGCAACGTGGACGCGTTCGGGCCGGGCGAGTCGATCCCTGAGTGGCGGCTGGTCCCGCACGACAACAACATCGGGCAGCGCAACGTCCACCCCGTCCCGGCAGCGGGCGGCGCCGCCGGGATCATGGCGGTCCTCGACGGCCGGGCGTTCACCGTGCACAACCCGTTCGACCACCGGGCCCGGATCGTGCTCGACGTGTCCCTGCCGCCGGTCCTGGTCGAGAAGGGCTGGTCGGTCGGGCTCTCCGGCAAGGGCGGGAGCGCGTTCAGCCTGGCCGCCGGGACGTCTCGCAGGGTCACCCTGGCCGTCGTCCCGGGCGGTGACGTGACGCCGGACGAGGTGTCCTCGGGTCCCCGCCGGGACGTCGTGGTGAGCGTGTCCGGCGACGGCATCCTGCTCGGCGGCATGAGCTACCGGCTCGACCCGGGACGCAAGGAGCCGCTGCCCCAGGACGACGCCGGCGAGTGCGGCTGCGGCGGAGGCTGTGGGCGCGGGGACCGGTGCAGCGGAGCGGCCGCCGATCTGCTGAGGTGCCTGGACCTGCCCGGCCACAAGGTCTCGGGAGTCCGGTTGCGGCGCGTGGGGGTGGACGTCGAGATCGCCGACTGCTGAGGGCCGGACGGCGCTCGGGGCACCCGGGCGCCGTCCGCCGCCGCCCCTCGACCAACCGGTCCCCAACCGGCCCTTCCTAGGTTGGCGCACGAGTGACCCAGACCACACTCGTGCGCCTCAGAGGGAGAGTTCATGACGCGGATCAGCCTGAAGGTCGACGGTGCGAGCGTGGCCGACGACGTCGAACCCCGGATGCTCCTCGTGCAGTACCTGCGCGAGAAGCTCGGCAAGACCGGCACCGTCGTCGGTTGCGACACCAGCAACTGCGGCGCGTGCACGGTGCACCTCGACGGCCGCAGCGTGAAGTCGTGCAACGTGCTGGCCGTCCAGGCCGACGGTGCCGAGGTCACCACGATCGAGGGGCTCGCGCAGGACGGCGAGCTGCACCCGGTGCAGGAGGCGTTCCGGGAGTGCCACGGACTCCAGTGCGGCTACTGCACCCCCGGGATGATCATGCAGAGCATCGACCTGCTCAACGAGAACCCGAAGCCCTCCGAGAAGGAGATCCGGGACGGCCTCGAGGGCAACCTCTGCCGGTGCACCGGCTACCACAACATCGTGCGCTCGGTGCAGCACGCGTCCGGTCAGGAGAGCCACGCATGACCGCCGTGCAGGACGCCCCGGCCCAGAAGGAGATCGGCCGGGACCGGCGCCGCAAGGAGGACCAGCGCCTCATCACCGGCCGCACCCGGTGGACCGACAACATCACGCTGCCCGGCATGCTGCACCTCGCGATGGTCCGCAGCCCGTTCGCGCACGCCAAGATCGTCTCGATCGACACCGCGGCCGCGAAGGCCGCGACCAATGTCGTCGACGTGATCACCGGCGCCGACCTCGGCGAGGGCCAGGGCGTCAACATCAACGCCTGGCCGATCACCCCCGACCAGAAGTCGGTGCCGCACCTGCCGATGCCCACGGAGCGCGTCGCCTGCGCCGGCGAGATCGTGGCGTGCGTCGTCGCCCGGACGGCGGCCGAGGCCCGGGACGCCGCCGAGCTGGTCGACGTCGAGTACGAGGAGCTCCCGGCGATCCTCGACCTGAAGCGCGCCGCGGCCGACGAGGTGCTCGCGCACCCCGAGCTCGGCACCAACAAGTCGGCGTACTGGAAGTTCGACAGCGAGGAGGCCGGCACCGGCGGCAACGTCGACGCGGCCATCGACAAGGCGCGCGGCGACGGCATCGTCATCGAGCGCGAGTACCGGCAGCAGCGGCTGATCCCGGCGTTCATGGAGCCGCGCTCGGTCGTCGTCGACCCGACCGGCGAGCAGATCACCATGTACTCGGCGACGCAGATCCCGCACATCCTGCGGTTCGCGCTGGCGGCCACGACGGGGGTGCCCGAGTCCAAGATCCGGGTCATCGCGCCCGACGTCGGCGGCGGGTTCGGCGGCAAGCTGCAGACCACTCCCGAGGAGTGGATCGCCTGGGCGGCCGCGCGCCGGCTGATGAAGCCGGTGAAGTACACCGAGACCCGCAGCGAGTCGCTCGTCAGCGCGCACCACGGGCGTGACCAGTGGCAGAAGCTGACGCTGTCGGCCGAGAAGGACGGCACCGTCACCGGGCTCAAGGTCGAGCTGCTGGCCGACCTCGGTGCGTACGTCGCGATCGTCGGTGGCGGCGTCCCCGTGCTCGGCGCGTTCATGTTCAACTCGATCTACAAGTTCCCGGCCTACCAGTTCGGCGTGCAGACGGTCCTCACGAACTCGACGTGGACCGACGCCTACCGCGGGGCCGGGCGTCCCGAGGCGACCTTCGGCATCGAGCGGATGATGGACGAGCTCGCGGTCGAGGTCGGCGTCGACCCGCTCGTGATCCGCGAGAAGAACTGGATCAACGCCGACGAGTTCCCGTTCACCACGGTGGCGGGGATGGAGTACGACTCCGGTGACTACGCGGCGGCGACGGCGCGGGCCAAGGAGATGCTCGGGTACGACGAGCTGCGGGCCGAGCAGAAGCAGCGGCGCGAGTCCGGCGACCCGGTGCAGCTGGGCATCGGCGTCTCGACGTTCACCGAGATGTGCGGTCTGGCACCCTCCCGGGTGCTCGGCTCGCTCGACTACGGCGCCGGCGGCTGGGAGCACGCGAGCGTGCGGATGCTGGCCACCGGCAAGGTCGAGATCGTCACCGGCGCCTCGGCGCACGGCCAGGGCCACGAGACGGCGTTCAGCCAGATCGTCGCCGACCGGATCGGCGTCCCCTTCGACGACGTCGAGGTGCTGCACGGCGACACGCAGATCGCGCCCAAGGGTCTCGACACCTACGGGTCGCGGTCGCTGGTCGTCGGTGGCGAGGCGCTCGTCAAGGCGGTCGACAAGGTGATCGAGAAGGCCAAGCCGATCGCGGCGCACCTGCTCGAGGCCTCGGTCGACGACATCGAGTTCGACGCCGGCCGGTTCTCGGTCAAGGGCACCGACCAGGGCATGGCCATCCAGGAGATCGCGCTGGCGACGTTCGCGGCGCACAACCTGCCGGACGGGGTCGAGCCCTCGCTCGACTCCGACGCGACGTACGACCCGATCAACTTCAACTTCCCCCACGGGACGCACCTCTGTGCGGTCGAGGTGGACACCGAGACCGGCGCCATCGAGATGCGCAAGTACGCGTGCTGCGACGACATCGGCAACATCATCAACCCGCTGATCGTGGCCGGTCAGGTGCACGGCGGGCTGGTGCAGGGCATCGCCCAGGCGCTGTGGGAGGAGGCGGTCTTCGACGACAACGGCACGCTCGTGTCGGGGTCGTTCGTCGACTACCTGCTGCCGACGGCGGCTGACACGATCAGCTTCGACATCGACCACACCACGTCGCCGTCGCTGACCAACACGCTCGGCACGAAGGGCGTCGGCGAGGCCGGGACGATCGCGTCCACCCCGGCGGTCGTCAACGCGGTCGTCGACGCGATCAGGCACCTGGGCGTCAACGACGTCCGGATGCCGTGCACGCCCGAGCGGGTCTGGCAGGCGATCCAGGACGGCGGCCGCGGGTCGTCGACCGAGGGCGCGGCGATGCCGCACTTCGGCGACCAGGAGGCCGCCGGCAACCAGGAGACACCGGGCACCAGCAGCACGGAAGGAGCGGGCGCATGATCCCCGCCGCGTTCGACTACGTCGCACCGTCCACGGTCGAGGAGGCCCTCAGCGCGCTCGCCGAGCACGGTGACGACGCCAAGATCATCGCCGGTGGCCAGAGCCTGCTCCCGGTCCTCCGGATGCGGCTCAACGCGCCGGAGATGGTGATCGACCTGGGCAAGATCGACTCGCTGCGGGGCATCCGCGACGACGGCGACGCGATCGTGATCGGGGCGATGACCACCCACTCCGACGTCCGGTCCGACCCGCTGGTGGCCGAGCACGCCGCGCTGCTGGCCAAGGCGGAGGCCGAGCTGGCCGACGCCCAGATCCGGCACCGCGGCACCTTCGGCGGGGCCCTGGCCCACGCCGACCCGGCCGGCGACCTCGGGGCGCCGGCACTGGCCCTGGGGGCGCAGTTCGTCATCGCCGGGCCTGGCGGCTCCCGGACCGTCGAGGCGGCCGACTTCTTCGTCGACCTCTTCGAGACGGCGATCGGCGACGACGAGATCCTCACCGAGGTCCGGATCCCCAAGCACACCGGCTGGGGTGCGCACTACGAGAAGTTCGTCCGGATCAAGCACCAGTGGGCGATCGTGGCGGTGGCGGCGACCGTCCGGACCGAGGGCGGCTCGATCGCGGAGGCCCGGGTCGGGTTGACCAACATGGGCTCGACCCCGCTGCGCGCCTCGGCCGTGGAGTCGGCAGCGGCCGGCGCCGCGGCGACCGCGGAGGGTCTCGGCGCCGCGGCTGCCGCCGCGGCGGAGGGCACGAACCCGCCGTCCGACCTCAACGGCAGCGCCGAGTACCGCCGGCACCTCGCCACGGTCCTGACCCGGCGCGCGCTGCTGGCCGCGGCGGGGGGCTGAGCCGACGGCATGGAGCTCGACCACACGTTCAGCGTCCCGACGGACGTCGAGACGACCTGGGCGCACTTCGAGGACATCGCGTCGGTCGCGGAGTGCTTCCCGGGCGCCACGGTCACCGCGGTCGACGGCCCGACGTTCCAGGGGACGTGCAAGGTCAAGCTCGGCCCGATCGCCCTGGTCTACGGCGGCTCGGGCACGTTCACGGAGAAGGACGAGGCCGCGCACCGGTTCGTCGTCGAGGCCAAGGGCAAGGACAAGCGCGGCAACGGCACCGCCGGGGCGACGGTGACCCTCGCGATGGCGTCCGCCCCCTCCGGGGGCACGGACGTCTCGGTGCACACGGACCTGGCCATCACCGGGAAGCCCGCCCAGTTCGGCCGCGGCGTCATGCAGGACGTCTCGGACAAGCTGCTCGGCCAGTTCGTGGCCTGCCTGGAGCAGCGGCTCGGTGGTTCGGACGTCGCCTCCGTCGCGGAGCCCCCCACCGCGGCGGAGGCGACCACCGCCGACGACGCACCGGCACCGGCACCCGCCGCGTCGGTCCCGCCGCCGATGGCGGCGGCCGCACCTCGCGAAGCAGGACGACGCGCTCAACCTGGGTACGACGGTGCTGCCGATCCTGGCGAGGACGTACTGGAAGCAGGGCCTGGCCGTGCTCGTCCTGATCGCGCTGGTGGTCTGGTTGCTGGTGAGCTGACGGTCGGCGCCCGGGGACCGGACGTCGTCATCCGCTGTGGATGGACGTCACGTAGGCCTCCGCGCAGTCGATGCCACCGCGCCGAGCAACGTGAGGCCGAGCAGCACGTTGCCCACGGCGACCCAGCGCAGGTGTCGACGCTCCCGGTCGCACCCGTCCCACTGCTCCGTGACGCCGTAGCCACCATCGTCAGCGGTGGCGATGAACGGAGAACCGCAGTCGAAGCTCTCGCTGTCGTACTTTCCGCCGACCTGCGCGAAGCCGAGGAGCAGTCCCGACAACACCAGCACCGCGCCGACTGCCGTTGCAGCGACGACCAGTCTCGAACCACCACGCATGCTTCGCAGCATCCCATCGACGGCGTGCCTGCCATTGGTTCGCGTCCGTAGTGGAACTTCCCTGGCTCTCGCGCCTGTCTACATCTTGACGACCCGCGCGGCGAGCCCGGAGGAGATGTGGCGAGTGCACGAAGACAGAGGTGACCGGGATGCCTTCGACGCCTTGTTCACCGCCAGCTTTCCGACCGTGGTCCGCCTGGCACAGGTGTTTGCCGAGGAGGAGGTGGACGATGTCTGTTGACGACCGGTTGCGCGAAGCATTCGCGGCCGACCAGGACCCGCACATCGATGTCAAGACGTCGCTGACCAGCGTGCACGCCGCAGCCCGGCGGCGAACGCTGCGCACCCGCGCGGCGGTGGGATGTGCAACCTTCGCAGCGGTCGCTGCCACCGGCGTAGCCACCCTCCTGGGAAGCGGCGACGGGTCGACCGTCGAGCCCGCCGAGGTTCCCTCGTCCACTCCTGGTCCCACGTCTGGTCCCACGTCCACGGAGGCACCCGACCCGAGTCTCGAGCACCACCAGGGGCGGTGGGAGACCCGTGACCTGACCCGGGCCGACTTCGCTGAGACGCTGGCCGAGCTCGGCGCATCCGAGTGGTACGACGAGTTCATGACGTCGTTGCCGGAAGGGACGATGCGGTTGGTGCAGGTCGTCGATGGTCACGACTGGACGCTCTCGGTCGTCGCTGGCGACACTGCCACGCAGCTGGACCGGCGGACCATCGCGGCTGCGCGGTTCATGACCACGACGAGCGTGGCGCATCCGGAGTCGCGCGCCACGTTCAACCACTCGTCGAACGAGAAGAACGGCATCCGGGTCAACCGGTGGGGCCGCGTGGAGACGGCCGGACCGGAGTACGGCGATCTTCCGGTGAAGGTCTACCTTGATGCGCTCTACACGACCGCCCCCTTCTGGCTGGTCGCGGACTGAGCCTGGACGCGATCGGACGCTGGGCTCGACGGGTTGACATGCACTCGAACGCATGTTTGAATAGTGCGCAGCACGCAGAGCTCGACCCCGACTCAGGAATCTCGCCGGCAGTGCTCCGGAAGTTGGCTCACGATGAGCCCCCTGGTTCGACGGATGTCTTTCGTCAGTCCCGGTGGTTCGACTCCCCGGGCAGCCCGTCGAACGTGGAGCGTGCCCGTGGATCAGCATCCGGTACTCAAGGCCTTGGAGCTGGCCGAAGCAGCGCTCAAGGACGTGGCTGACGTCGACCCCGTCTTCATGTCCACCGTCGACAAGCGAAGCGCCCTGGTCCGGGCCGCCCGGGTCGAAAGTCGGCTCAAGGAGCTCGGTCTGCGGGTCCTCGCGGTCGCGGGAGACGTGGCGGCCGAGGAGGGAGCGCGGGACCAGGCGGCGTGGCTCGACCACCACGCCCGACTCGACCGGTCCGCGGCCCGGGCCGAGCAGCGGGTGTCCGAGGCGCTCGGACGTCGCTGGCGGCAGGTCCAGGCGGGGATGCGCGAGGGCGAGGTCTCGTTCCGCCAGGCCGACGTCATCACCCGCGCCCTCGACAGGCTTCCCGAACACCTCGACCCCGAGGTCCTCGCGCTGGCCGAGCAGCGGCTCGTGGCGGAGGCCGGCTCGTTCGGTCCCCAGGAGCTGCGGGTGATGGGTCGCCGGATCCTCGACGTGGTCGCACCGGAGCTGGCCGAGGAGCAGGAGCGCAAGGCGCTCGAGGCCGAGGAGCAGGCCGCCTCCGACCGCGTCTGGCTGACCGGCCGCCGTCGCGGCGACGGCCGTACCAGGGTGGTGGGCGACATCCCGGACGCGGTGTGGGACCGGGTGGTCACCTGCGTCGAGCCGTACCTCTCACCCCGCCAGCCCGGGCAGGAGCCCGGCAACCCCGACGACCGTCGACCGTACGAGATGCGCTTCGGCGCCGGGTTCGCGTCGTTCCTCGAGAACGTCGACCCGCAGCGCCTCCCGCTGCACGGCGGTGACGCCACCACCGTGATGGTCACCATCGACCACGACTCCCTGGCCGAGCGGCTCGGGGCATCGGGTGTCGCGACCATGGACGACCAGCCCATCTCCGCGATGGCGGTACGCCGGCTGGCGTGCACGGCCACGATCATCCCGGTCGTCCTCGGCGGTGACTCCGAGGTCCTCGACCTGGGACGCGCCCGGCGACTCTTCAGCCGAGCGCAGCGCAAGGCGCTCCGGCTCATCCACCAGAGATGCCGAGCACGGGGCTGCCGGGTCAAGGCCACCTGGACCGAAGCCCACCACCTACGACAACCCTGGGTCACCGGCGGCGCCACCGACCTCGCCGACGGCACCCTGCTCTGCTGCTTCCACCATCACCGGGCCCATGACCCGCGCTACGAGACCCGGGTGCATCCCGACGGCGACATCACCTTCCACAGGCGGACGTAGGCCGGCGTCGAAGACGGCGGCCCTAGTCGGTCGCCGCGTGGATCTGCGGCTCCGGTGTCGCCGGGGGCGGACCCTCCGGCGGCACCGTGAGGCCGTTGACGCGCGGCTCCAGCTGGTGCTCGAGCTGCACGATCGCGACCACCCCGATGAGCAGCGAGCCGACGACCAGCAGTCCGATGTAGACCTCGCCGAGGGCGCGGCCGATCAGCAGGCCCGAGACCGCGGGCGCGATGACGGCGGCCAGCTGGAAGGCGCCCGAGCTCAGCGCGTTGTAGCGCCCCCGCAGGTGGTCCGGGGCCAGGTCGTTGACCAGGGCGGGGATCGTCGGCTGGAGGAGCGTCTCGCCGAGCGCGAAGACGCCGGCGCACGAGGCGACCAGTGCTGCGGCACCCCACGTCCCCGGCACCAGGCCCGAGAGGCCGAGGAGCAGCCACGAGAACGCCCAGACGACACCCATCGCCCCGATCACGCGGGTGCGGCGGCGACCCTCGATCCGGCCCAGCACGACGAGCTGGAGCAGCACGATGACGAGCGTGTTGGCCGCGAAAGCGATGCCGAGGGCCTGGGTCGACACCTCGCTGACCGCGCGGGAGAACGCCGGCATGCCGGCGTTGAGCTGGGAGTAGCCGACGAAGGACGACACGAAGCCGAGCAGCGTCAGCGCGCCCATCGCCGGGCTGCGGAGCACCGCCAGGTAGGACATCGCAGGAGCGTCCTGGCCCGGCTCGGTCTCGACCTTCGCCCCGGCGTCGCGCAGCAGCAGCGACAGGACGCAGAACGCGGGGACGTAGCTCGCCGCGTCGGCGAGGTAGATCGTCTGGAACGTCTCGACCCGGTCGACGTCGACGTAGAAGCCGCCCACGACACCGCCGATGCCGATGCCGAGGTTGAGCAGCGTGAAGTTCACGCCGAAGTAGCGCTGCCGGAGGTGGGTGGGCACGACCGAGGCGATCAGGCTCTGGAACGCCGGCCACGAGAGGCCGAACGCGGTGCCCTGGAGGCCCAGCGCGATCGCGGCCTGCCACCGGGTCTCGCTGAACGTCAGGACGACGTTGCTGACCATCAGCAGCAGGAGGATCCCGAGCACCACCCGCCGGGCACCGAGCCGGTCGATCATCAGCCCGCCGGGTCCGACGACGAGCAGGCCCAGGAGGGGCGAGAGCCCGAGCAGCAGCCCGACGTCGCCGAGCGGGAAGCCGCGGACCTCGTGCAGGTAGACGACCTGGAAGGGCAGGACCAGGCCGGTGCCGAGGAACTCGATGACCACGATCGAGAGCAGGATCCGGCCCGCACGGGGGAGGTCGCGCCAGAACGCCCGCAGGCCGGTGTCGGAGGCGTTCGGGGAGGTCGTCATCAATCGCGAGTGTTCCAGCGTCAACCGACGGTCCGCACCCCGATAAGCCACTAGGCTCCGGCACGTGATCCGGTTGGTGGGCTACACGATCGGCGTGGCTGTGCTGGCCGCGCTCCTCTCGATCCCGGCGTTGTTCTTCGGCGACGGAGAACCGACCCCGAACTCCGAGGACACGACGATCACGTCGTACGTCGCGGACTTCGACCTCGCCAAGAACGGCGACCTGAAGGTCACCGAGACGATCACCGTCGACTTCCCGGTCTACGGCAAGCACGGCATCTTCCGCTTCTGGGACCGCGTCGACCCGAACGACGACAACGCGCGCCGCGACCCCGACGACATCTCGGTGACGCGCGACGGCCGGTCCGAGCCGTTCGACATGAGCAACGAGGACCACGGCCGGTTCCGCGTCGCCAAGATCGGCTCGGCCGACACCACGCTCGACCTCGGCGAGCACGTGTACGTCATCACGTACCGGATCGACGGGGTCATCACCGAGGGCGACGACAAGATCACGAGCGAGCCGAGCATGTTCTTCTGGCAGCTCGTCCCCGGCGGCTGGCAGCAGAGCATCGACGCCGCGACCCTGACCGTGCACCTCCCGGTGCCCTCGGAGTCCGAGGTCGACTGCGCGATCGGCTGGACGTCCACGACCGGCTGCGAGGTCCAGGGCGCCGGCACCACCGACCTGACGATCGAGACGGGCCCGATCGCACCGCGCACGCCCCTGTCGATCGCGACCGGCCTGGACCTGGACACGCCGGAGCCGGGCAACGCCGTGCCGTGGTCCGGTCGCTTCGACCGCGTGCTCGGCCGCAGCGTCCCGGTCCTGGCGATCGTGCTGCTGCTCGGGCTCGGCGCCGGCATCCTCGGCGGCATCGCGGGCGCCCGCTCGCGCGAGAAGCAGCCGGGCTTCCCGGTGCTCTACGCGCCGCCGGAGGGCATCGGCCCGGCGCAGGCGAAGTACATCTACAGCGAGACGGTCGACCGCGAGACCTACGTCGCCACGCTGATGTACGCCGCCGAGCAGGAGGCCGTCGAGCTCACCCGCGACGGCGACACCTGGACCATCAAGGACCGCAACGGTCCCGCCGGCTGGGCGAAGCTGGACCCGGTGACCCTCGGCACCGCCCACATCCTCAGCGGGGCGGGCTCCTCGTTCACCGCGAGCAAGAAGGACGTCGCCGCCGGCCAGCGGCTGCGGGACGAGATCTCCCTGTTCGACAACAGCGTCGAGAGCTGGGCGAAGTCCTCGGGCAACCTCGTCACCGCCGGACTGGGTGGCCTGGGCGGCCTCCTCGTGCTGGCCGGCTTCGCGAGCGTCCTGGCCGTCGCCATCTGGAACCCGTTCTCGATGACGATGATCGGCCTCATCCCCGGCGCCTTCGCCGTCTGCGGCACCTCCCTGATGGCGACCGGCTCCGGCACCAAGCGCACCAAGGCGGGCCGCGACCTGTGGTCCCGCGTCGGCGGCTTCCGCCGGATCCTCGCGACGCCGTCCAGCAAGGAGCGGTTCGACTTCTCCGGCCGCGAGGAGCTCTACACGGCGTACATCCCGTGGGCGGTCGCGCTCGACTGCGCCAAGGAGTGGGCGGCGAAGTACCGCACGGAGATGGGCACCGAGCCGCCCGTGCCGCACTACTTCGCCGGCTCCTACGCCGGATCCAACCCCGCGGCGTTCGTGTCCTCGATGGCCGCCGACTTCGGCGCCACCGTCGACTCGGCGATCTCGTCGTACAACGCCACCCAGTCCTCGTCGTCCAGCGGCGGCGGGGGAGGCGGCTTCTCCGGCGGCGGAGGAGGCGGCGGTGGCGGCGGCGGTTCCTGGTGACCGCCGCCTGAAGACGCAGTAGGTTTCACCCACACCCGAGAGAAGGGCAGTCCGCGATGCTCATCGCACTCATCGTGATCGCCGTGATCGTCGCCCTCGTGGGCTTCGTGATCGTCGGCTTCAACAAGCTGCGCACCACCGACGTGGCCGCGCAGGAGGCCCTGGGCGGCATCGACGTCCAGCTCACCCGGCGCGCCGAGCTGATCCCCAACCTGGTCGAGACCGTCAAGGGGTACGCCGCGCACGAGAAGGGCGTCTTCGAGGAGGTCACCCGGGCCCGTGCCGGTGTCATCGCGGCAGCAGGCGGTGACGACGTCCAGGCCCGCGCGGCCGCCGACGCCGCCCTGCAGCAGTCGCTGATCCGCCTCAACGCGGTCGCGGAGAACTACCCGGAGCTCAAGGCCAACGTGAACTTCCTCGAGCTGCAGAGCCAGCTCGCGGAGACCGAGAACCAGATCGCCTTCTCGCGCCAGTTCTACAACGACGCGGTGGCGACGCTGAACAAGCTGGTGCTCACCATCCCGTGGATGTTCTTCACCGGGATCGCCAACGTGCACAAGCGCGAGTTCTACGACGCCCCCGAGGGCCAGCAGACCGCGCCGACGGTGTCGTTCGACACCGGTGGCGGTGCCCCGCCGGCCGCACCGCCCACGGCTCCCGCTGCGCCCGCACCCGCCGCGCCGGCCGCACCGGCCGCACCGCGCTGCGCCCGCTGCTCCGGCCGAGCCCGTGGCTCCGGCCGCTCCGCCGGCCGCCCCGCCGGCCGCACCGCCGGCCGAGGGGGGCACGCCTCCGGCGCCGCCCACCGCCTGACCAGATTCACCGGTGAGCCGGTGAAAATCACGCTCCCCCGCTGAAGCATCAGCGGGGGAGCGTGCGTTTCTGCGGGTCAGCCAGGCGTCAGCCGAGCCGGGCCAGCTCCTCGTCCGAGAGCCGGAGGCCGGCGGCGGCGGTGTTCTCCTCCAGGTGCGCGACCGACGAGGTCCCCGGGATCGGCAGGACGACCGGGGACAGGCTGAGCAGCCACGCGAGCGCCACCTGCGACGGGGTGGCGTCGTGGGCGGCCGCGACCTCCTGCAGGGCGCCGTCGTCGACGTGGTCGGCGACCGGGCGCCACGGGATGAAGGCGATCCCCTCGGCCGTGGTGTGGTCGAGCAGCGCCTGGGCGCTGCGGTCGCCGAGGCTGAACTTGTTCTGCACGGACACGATCGGCGCGATCGCGCGTGCGGCCTCGAGCTCGTCCACGTCGACCTCGGAGAGCCCGAGGTGTCGGATCTTCCCTTCGTCCTGGAGGGCCTTGAGCTCGCCGACCTGGTCCTCGAGCGGGACCTGTCCGTCGATGCGGTGCAGCTGGAGCAGGTCGATGCGCTCGACCGCGAGCTTGCGCAGTCCGAGCTCGACCTGCTGACGGAGGTAGGCCGGCCGACCGACGGGGATCCACGAGTCCGGGCCCTGACGGGTCAGTCCGACCTTGGTGGCGATCACCAGCTCGTCGGCGTACGGGTGCAGGGCCTCGGCGATGAGCTCCTCGGAGACGTTGGGTCCGTAGGAGTCCGCCGTGTCGATGAAGTTGATGCCGAGCTCGACCGTCCGGCGGAGCACGCGCAGCGCCTCGTCGCGGTCGCGGGGCTGGCCCCAGATCCCGGTGCCGGTGATGCGCATGGCCCCGAATCCGAGGCGGTTGACCTCCAGGTCACCCCCGAGGTGGAAGGTGCCGGACTGGGCTGCGACGTTCTCGGTGCTGGTCTGGGTCATATGAGGCCCAACGGCTCCTCGTCCCCGGCCTATTCCGCTAGAAGACGTTCAGCGGCCGGAACTGCACCGAGATGCGCGGGCCCGCGTGGGCGACCTTCGGGACGGCGTGCTCCCAGGTGCGCTGGCACGAGCCGCCCATGACGACGAGGTCGCCGTGGCCCATCTGGACCTGGATCGGGTCGGCCCCACCGGCTCGGGGACGCAGGTGCAGCCTGCGCGGGTCGCCGACCGACACGATGGCGACCAGGGTGTCGCTCGTCTTGCCGCGGCCGATGGTGTCGCCGTGCCAGGCGACGCTGTCGCGGCCGTCCCGGTAGTAGCAGCAGCCGGCGGTGCGGAACGGCTCGCCCAGCTCGGGCTCGTAGTGCCGGGTCAGGGCGTCGCGCGCCTCGGTCAGGACGGGGTGCGGGAGCTCGTCGCCGATCATGTACGTGTGCACCAGGCGGGGCACGTCGACCAGCCGGTCGTACATCTGCCGCCGCTCCGCCCGCCAGGGCACGTCGCGGACGAGCGCGTCGAAGACGTCGTCGGCGCGGGGGAGCCAGCCGCGGCAGACGTCGACCCAGGCGCCGCGCGTCAGCTCGGTGCGCTCGAGGCCGGTGAAGTCGTCGACCCGGCTCGAGTCGGGGCGGTCAGGGGCGAAGAGGGTCGACTGGAAGTCCACCAGCGCAGGCTAGCACCGGATCGAACACCTGTTCGACACCTCAGGGGGTGAGCTCGCCCGAGCGTGTCCCGGAGCTGGGCCACCGTCTCGTCGGCGAGCCGGTCGAGCTTGGGCTTCACCACGAGCGGTGCGACCAGCCGCACCAGCGGCCCGAACTCGAAGTCGGCGCGGTAGTGCACCCGGGTGCCGCCGTCGTCGGTCGGGCTGAACGTGAGCGTGTCGGTCGCGGTCGCGCTCTTGTTCCTGCCGCGGAACTGCACCTTCGTCGGCCGCTCGAGCTGGGTGGTCTCGTAGGTCAGGTCGACCTCGCGTCCCATGAACCTCGACCGGTTCGCGTACGTCGTGCCGACGCCGCCGTCGCCCGCCGTCCGGCGGGTCTCGACGGTCCCGGGGTCCCAGTCGTTGGTGTGCGTGAAGTCGGACAGGTACTCGAAGACCGTGTCGACGGGGGTGTCCACGGTGAAGGTGCGCTCGACGTGCATGGCGCGACGGTAGCCAGGGGGTGCCCTCCCGAAACACTCTCAGGGTGATACCCGATGGTCACGCCTTGGTGCGAGGCGCGAGGATCGACCCATGACCGAGGCCCCCACCGCCGCCCCGGCCGGCGGCGCCGTCGCCGCGTCGGTGCGCAACCTGACCAAGACGTACGGCGACGGGCAGGCGCAGGTCGTCGCGCTCGACGACGTGAGCGTCGACCTCGAGGCCGGCCGGTTCACCGCCGTGATGGGCCCGAGCGGCTCCGGCAAGTCCACCCTGATGCACTGCTGCGCCGGCCTCGACACGGCGAACGCCGGCTCGGTCGTCATCGACGACGTCGACCTCACCAGCCTGAACGACAAGGCGCTCACCGAGCTGCGCCGCGACCAGGTCGGCTTCGTGTTCCAGTCGTTCAACCTGGTGCCGACGCTGACGGCCGAGGAGAACATCCTGCTGCCGCTCGCCATCGCCGGCCGCAGGCCGGACCCGGACTGGTACGCCTCGGTGATCGAGACGGTCAACCTCGCCGACCGGCTGACGCACAAGCCCAAGGAGCTCTCGGGTGGCCAGCAGCAGCGGGTCGCGATCGCGCGAGCGCTGGTGAGCCGGCCCAAGATCGTGTTCGCCGACGAGCCGACCGGCAACCTGGACTCGAAGTCCGGCGCCGAGGTGCTCGAGCTCCTCCGGCAGCAGCGTCGACGACCACGGACAGACGGTCGTCATCGTCACCCACGACCCCGTCGCCGCGGCGTACTGCGACCGCGTGCTGTTCCTCGCCGACGGCCGGATCGTGGAGGAGCTGCGCGGCCCGACCCGTGACTCGGTGCTCGAGGTGATGGCCCGGTTGGCCGACCCCGTCGCGTCATGATCAAGGCGGCTCTCAAGAGCCTGCTCGGCCGCAAGGTCCGGCTCGTCCTCAGCACGTTCGCGATCGTGCTCGGCGTCGCGTTCGTCTCCGGCACGCTCGTCTTCTCCGACACCCTCAACCGCAGCTTCACCGCGCTCTTCGCCTCGACCGTCGGCGACGTCGTGGTCCAGCCGGTCGGCGCGGTCACCGAGAACGGCGCGCCGTCGGCCAACACCCTGCCGGGCTCCCTGCTCGACGAGCTCGAGCAGGTCGACGGCGTCGCCCGGGTCGACGGCAACGTGAACGCGTTCGGCGTCTACGTCGTCGGCGAGGACGGCAAGGCGGTCGGCGGCCTCGGCCCGCCGTCCATCGGGAGCAACTGGACCAACGCCCCGTCTCCCGGCGGGGTCGGGCTCGAGATCAAGGACGGCGGCCGGCCGCCGGAGGGCCAGCACGAGGTGCTGCTCGACGAGCGCACCGCCGAGAAGGCCGACTACCAGGTCGGCGACACGGTGAAGCTGCTGCTGCCCCGCGGGACGGCGCAGTTCGAGGCCGAGCTGGTCGGGCTCCTCTACTACCCGGAGGGCGGCTCGCTGAACGGCGCGACGCTGACCCTGTGGGACACCAGGAGCGCCCAGGAGCTCTTCCAGGACGGCGAGGACGTCTACAACGACGTCTGGGTCACCGCCGAGGACGGCGTCTCCCAGGAGCAGCTGCGCGACGCGGTCGAGCCGGTCCTCCCCGGCGACGCGGAAGCGGTCACCGGCGACCAGGCCGCGGACGACGCCGCCGACGACCTGCTCGAGGCGATCGGCTTCATCACGACGTTCCTCCTGGTCTTCGCCGGGATCGCGCTCGTGGTCGGCGCGTTCATCATCGTCAACACGTTCTCGATCCTGGTGGCGCAGCGCAGCCGCGAGCTGGCGCTGCTGCGCGCGCTCGGCGCCTCGCGCAGACAGGTGACCTGGTCGGTCCAGGTCGAGGCGTTCGTCGTCGGGGTCCTGGGCGCCACGATCGGTCTGGGCCTCGGCGTCCTGCTGGCCATGCTGCTGCGGCTGCTGTTCGGGCAGTTCGGTCTCGACCTGTCCGGCACACCGCTGGTCTTCGGCCCGCGGACGGTCATCGCGTCGTACGCCGTCGGCGTCCTCGTGACCATGGCCGCCGCCTACGGACCCGCCCGCCGCACGTCGCGGATCGCGCCGGTCCAGGCCCTCAGCGACGACATCGCCCTGCCCGAGACCTCGATCCGGCGACGACTGGCGGGCGGTGTGCTGCTCGCGGCGGGCGGGCTCATGTCCCTCGTGTTCGGGCTGGTGCTCGACGTGCCGAAGCCGCTCGCGTTCGTCGGCGCCGGCGTGCTCGCGGTCCTGCTCGGCGTCGCGTCCGCCAGCCCGATGATCGCGCGGCCGTTGCTGGCCGTGACGGCGGCGCTCTTCCGGCGCCGGTACGGCACCGTGGGGATGCTCGCCGGCGAGAACGCGCGCCGGAACCCGCGCCGCACGGCGGCCACGGCGTCCGCGCTGATGATCGGGCTCGCCCTCGCCGGGACCATGGTCGTCATCGCGGACTCGGCCAAGGCCTCGACCGATGCGGCGATCGAGGACGCCTTCGTCGGCGACTACGTCGTCTCCAACGTCTTCAACGGCGAGTTCAACAGCGGCATCGCCGACCAGATGGCCGCCGTGGACGGCGTCGCCGACGTCGTGCGGATGCGGTTCCAGTTCCTGCTCGTCGACAACGACCAGAGCTTCGCCACGGGGCTCGACCCCGCAGCCGTCGGCCTCCTCGACCTGAACGTGCTCGAGGGCTCCGGCGAGATGCGTGACCGGACCGTGCTGCTCCAGGAGTTCTACGCCGACGAGCTGGGCCTCCAGGTCGGCGACTCGCTCGACGTCCAGGTCCCCGCCGGCAAGCAGTCGTGGCAGGTCGTCGGCGTCGTCGAGGACACCCCGATCCTGTTCACCGGCGCCGTCACGACGATCGGCACGTTCGACGCCGCCGGGTTCGAGCCCGCGGACAACGCGCTGATCATCTACGAGGACGACGGCGCGACCGGGGTGAAGAAGGCGCTCGAC
Source organism: uncultured Actinomycetota bacterium (assembly GCA_963815335.1). Lineage (GTDB taxonomy): Bacteria > Actinomycetota > Actinomycetes > Propionibacteriales > Nocardioidaceae > Nocardioides. The sequence goes on along the minus strand of CAWFGL010000006.1, from coordinate 50,755 downwards.
GACGTCGTGAAGGAGCTCCCGGTCGTCACCGTGCTCGACCAGGAGGAGTTCGCCGACGAGCGCCGGGCCTCCATCGACCAGTTCCTGCTGATCATCTTCGCGCTGCTGGGGCTCGCCCTGATCATCGCGATCCTGGGCATCGTCAACACGCTCGCGCTCTCGGTGCTCGAGCGCACCCGCGAGGTCGGGCTGCTCCGCGCGATCGGCCTGAGCCGCAAGCAGCTGCGCCGGATGATCCGCCTCGAGTCGGTGGTGATCTCGCTGCTGGGCGCGGTGCTCGGCGTGACGATGGGGGTGGTGTTCGGTGTGATCATCACCTACGCGCTGCGCGACGAGGGGCTCGAGGTGATCAGGGTGCCGTTCCTGCAGCTCGGGGCGTTCTTCGTCCTCGCCCTGGTCATCGGCGTGCTCGCGGCCGTCCTGCCGGCCCGCCGGGCGGCCCGGCTCGACGTGCTCAAGGCGATCGCGACGGACTGACCGAGAGCCGATCGGGTCGAATCGGACCCCTCACCCGTGCGGGTGAACTAGCCTTTTCGGCACGCCTGACCCCAGCGATGGGGACGGGCATATGCAAAGCGGGGACGGACGACGCCACCCCGGTCTAGTCTGGCTGCATGAGTGAGGTACTCGTGAACGAGGGAAGGGCGCTCAAGCACGTCGTCGTGCGCGAGTACGTCCGCACCCTGGTCGCCGGCATGGAACCGGGCTCGCCGGCGCCGTCCGAGCGGGTGCTGGTCCACCGCTTCGGCGTCGCCCGGATGACCGTCCGCCAGGCCATGGACGCGCTCGTGTCCGAGGGTCTGCTCGACCGGATCCCCGGCAAGGGCACCTTCGTGGCCCGCCCGCCGCGCGCCTCGAGCGGCATCGCGTCGTTCAGCGAGGAGATGTCACGTCGCGGCCTGCTCGCCGAGTCGCAGACGCTCCTGGCCCGGCGTGAGCAGGCCGGTCCGGGCGTGGCCCGGGCGCTCGGCATCTCCGAGGGTGACGCGGTCATCCACTGGAAGCGGCTCCGTCGCGCCGACGGTGTCCCGATGTGCATCGAGGACGCCTACCTCAACGAGATCCTGCTGCCGGGCTTCCTGCAGAGCGGGATGCCCACGAGCCTCTACGAGTCGCTCGAGCAGCGCGGCCTGCGCCCGACCTGGGCCGAGGACTCCATCACCGCCGACGTCGCGAACGCCGAGGAGGCCGAGCACCTCGAGGTCGAGGCCGACTCCGTCGTCCTCCGGCACTCGCGGCGCGCCCTCGTCGGCGAGAAGGCCGTCGAGGTCTCGCGCAGCGTCTTCCGCGCGGACCGCTACACCCTCTGGGTCCAGCTCCGCCAGGACGCCTAGCCCCTAGTCGAGCCCCCCGAGCGGCGCCACCACGTCGCCCGACTCCTCGCACACCCACACCGGGTCCGGCCCGCCGAGGTCCGGCTGGATGTAGAGCGAGTGCTCCGCGCCGTTGCAGCTCCGGCACAGCGGCCAGCGACCGTGACTCTCGAAGAGCGCGTCCTGGACGTCCTGGGCGACCAGCCCGGCGACGTACTGCACGCCCTCGGGCCACTGGTCGGCCCACCACGTCCGCGACGAGATCGCGTCCTCGAGCATCGAGACGGCTTCCGCGGTGGCCGTGCGGCGGGCCTCGAGATCCGCGAGTACCCGCGCCCTGGCCTCGAACAGCGCCTGGGGGTCCATTTCTTCACCCTAGGCTGACCACCATGACGCCTGAGGTCCTGCTGGAGGTCACGGTCGCCTCCGAGCGGGACGTGCCGGGCGCGCAGGAGGGCGGCGCCACCCGCCTGCACCTGGTCTCGCGCGGCTCGACGGTGGCCCTCTCGCCGAGCCGGCGACGGTGTCCGCGGTGTGCCGCGAGAGCGACCTGCCGGTGTTCGTGCTGCTGCGCCTGAGCGAGTCGTGGACCACGACCGGCGGCGAGATGACCCGGCTCGTCGGGCTGGGCGAGGACTTCCTGGCCTGCGGGGCGTCGGGGGTCGCGTTCGGCTTCCTCGACGCGGACCTGGAGATCGACGTCGCGACGTGCACCCACCTCGCCGAATCCCTGCCGAACGTGCCGTGGACCTTCCACCGCGCCATCGACGACGCCCTCGACGCGCGGCGCGCCTGGCGCCGGGTGCTCGACCTGCCCGGCCTGGTGAACGTGCGGTCGGCAGGGGCGGCGCGCGGCATGGGGGAGGGGTACGACGAGCTGCTGGCGATCGTGCAGTCCGACCCCGCCGTCGCCGCGCTGGCGATGCCCGGCGGCGGGCTCCAGGCCGAGCACGTCCCGTGGCTGGTCCGCGCCGGCGTGCGGGCGTTCCACCTCGGGCCCCAGGTGCGGACCGGCGGCAGCGCCAAGGCGTACGTCGACGTCGAGCTGGTGCGCTCGTGGCGGCTGCTGCTCGACGACGCGGTGGCGCGGACCTGATGGCCCTGATGATCGACCCGCCGGCGGTGCCGTCCCGCGGCCGGATGTGGTCGCACCTCGCCAGCGACACGTCGTTCGACGAGCTGCACGTGTTCGCGCGCGAGCTCGGCATCCCCGAGCGCGGCTTCGACCGCGACCACTACGACGTGCCGGCCGAGTGGTACGACACCGTCGTCGCCCTCGGCGTCGAGGAGGTCTCCTCGCGCGAGCTGGTCGTGCGGCTGGTCAGGGCGGGGCTGCGCCGCCGCAAGCCGCAGAGCCTCTCAGGCCTCGAGGACGGCTAGCTCCCGCTCCAGGTTGGCCCGCGCCGGGCCCTCCCAGTGCTCGCGGGCGTACGGGGTGTGGAACAGGTGCGGCTTCTCGGCGAGCGCGCGCAGCACCGACGCCCGGCCGGGCCGGAACACGTCGTCGTCGAGGTGGGCGTACTCGCGGCGCACCGCGGCGGTGTACTCGTCGTACCTGTCGGTGGGCGCCGCCAGGATGGCCAGGTCGGCGTCGGACAGCGCGCAGCCGTTGGCGTCCGCGTCGTCGGGCTGGTGGGTCTCGGTGAGGCGGACGAGGCGCGCCACCTCCGCCACGACCGGGGACGGCGCCAGGGGGCCGAGCGCGTCCTCCGCCCAGGCGGCCGAGCGCTCCTCCGCGTCCCGCTCGCCGTCGTAGACCGCGTCGTGGAACCACGCGGCGAGCAGCACGGGGGTGGCGTCGTACGCCGTGCCGGCCTCGGCCAGCTCGTCGAGGCGGGTCAGCACCTCGGTCAGGTGCCGGGTGTCGTGGTAGCCGCGGCTCGGGTCGGCGTACGCCGAGAACAGGTCGTCGCGCAGACCTGCGGAGTCGGGGAGGGGCCATCTGTCACTGAGGTCCATCGCGCTCAGTCAACCCGCTACTCTCACGCCGTACAAGAACGAGAACGTGTTCTAGTCCCAGGAGGAACCAGATGGCCGCCAGCAACGAGCGCATCCGCGAGGTCGTCGAGGCCTACGTCGACCGGGTCGCCAACGGCACCGTCGACGAGGTGCTCGCGCTGTACGCCGACGACGCCACCGTCGAGGACCCGGTCGGCACCGAGGTGCGCAGCACCCCCGAGGCGATCCGCGAGTTCTACGCCCCGCTCGAGTCGCTCGAGCAGACCGGTCACCTCATCGCCGCGCGCATCGCCGGCGGCCAGGCCGCGTTCCAGTTCGAGCTGGCGACGAAGGCCGGCGACCAGACCTACACGCTCTCGCCGATCGACGTGATGACGTTCGACGACGACGGGAGGATCACCTCGATGCGGGCGTTCTGGGGCAACGACGACATGGTCGTCAGCTGACCGACTCCTGGGGCGGGCTCATGGCCCACCGGATGGTGCTGGTGGCCGCGCCACCGAGCACGCGGACGACCGTGCGCTCGGACACCGGCAGGTAGGGGAGTCGCAGCGGCGGCCGGGTCCATGCGGGCATCAGCCCGACCGCGGCCGCGGTCAGCACGCCGTACGCCGGCCGGACGGCCAGCGGCAGCGGCGGCTTGAGCAGCACGTACCGCACCGCTTCGCGCGCCTCCGGCGTGCCACCCAGCTCGGGCCGGTAGTCGGCGAGCGCCTCGGCGAGCTGGGCCTCGGTCGTCGGGACGTCCACGGCGCCGAGCCGGCGGGCGACCTCGGCCGTCTGCGCGACGTACTCGTCGCGCCCCGCCTGGTCGAGGGGCCGCTTGCCGTACACCTGGTGCGCCCGCAGGAAGCTGTCGATCTCCGCGACGTGCACCCAGCTGAGGAGGTGCGGGTCGGAGGCGGCGTACGGGGTCCCGTCGGGCAGCTCGCCGACGACCCGCTCGTGGATCCGGCGGACCAGGTCGACCGCCTGCTGGGCGTCCTCCTCGTGGGCGAAGGTGGTCGTCGCCAGGAACGTGCTGGTGCGCTGGAGCCGGCCCCACATGTCGCCGCGGAAGCCGGAGTGCTCGGAGACGGCCCGCATCGCGGCGGGGTGCAGCGACTGCAGCAGCAGCGCCCGGATGCCGCCGACGAACATCGACGCGTCGCCGTGCACCCGGGTGATGGGGCTGCCGGGCTCGAACCAGCGCGGGCCCACCCGGCCGTGGATGCGGTCGCGCGCCCGCGGGCCGTTGGGCCCTGCGACGCGCGCGAACAGCGCCTGCCCCAACCTGTCCTGCAGCCGATCGCGGATCACCACGCTGTCGAGCCTACGAGGGGTACGTGCGCAGCCAGACCGTGTGCGGGGAGGAGCGCAGCTTGTCGAGGGCGGGCTCGCTGATCGCCTCCTCGGCGTCCGTGACGACGTACCCCTGCTCGCCCCGGGTGGCGAGGTACTGCCCGACCACGTTCGCGCCCTGCTCGGCGAAGTAGGCGTTGACCTCGGCCAGCACGCCGGGGACGTTCACGTGCAGGTAGGCGATGCGGGCGCCCTCGGCGAGCACCGGCGGCTGGACGGCGGGCAGGTTCACCGACAGCGCGGTGCTGCCCTGGCCGGCGAACGCCGCGAGCTTGCCGGCGACGAACCAGCCGATCTCCTCCTGCGCCTCCTGGGTCGAGCCGCCGACGTGCGGCGTGAGGATCACGTTGTCGAGCCCGCGCAGCACGGACCGGAACTCGTCGCCCTGCGCCTTCGGCTCGACGGGGAAGACGTCGAGCGCGGCGCCGGCGATGTGGCCGGACTCGATGTGCCTGCGCAGCGCGACGTCGTCGACGACCATGCCGCGGGCGGCGTTGATGAAGAGCGCGCGCGGCTTCATCCTCGAGAACTCGTCGTCGCCGAAGAACCCGGCGTTGCCGGGGCGGCCGTCGACGTGCAGCGAGACGACGTCGGCCTCGGCGAGCAGCGCGTCGAGCGACGGCATCCGGCGCGCGTTGCCGTGGGCGAGCCGGTCGGTGGTGTCGAAGAAGATGACGCGGAGGCCGAGCGCCTCGGCGACGTTCGACAGCTGGGTGCCGATGTTGCCGTAGCCGACGATGCCGAGCGTGCGGCCGCGGACCTCGTGGCTGCCGGCGGCGGACTTGTCCCAGACGCCGGCGTGCATCTTCGCGGTCTTCTCCGGGAGGCGGCGCGCGAGCGCGATGATCTCGCCGATCACCAGCTCCACGACGCTGCGCGTGTTGGAGTACGGCGCGTTGAACACCGCGACGCCGCGCTCGGCCGCGCCGACCAGGTCGACCTGGTTGGTGCCGATGCAGAAGCAGCCGATCCCGAGCAGGTCCTCGGCGGCGTCCAGGACGCGCGGCGTGACCGTGGTGTTGGAGCGGATGCCGAGCAGGTGCACCCCTGCGAGGGCGTCGACCAGCTCGGACTCGGAGAGCGATCCCGCGCGCAGCTCGACCTCGTGGCCGTGACGCTCGAGCGTCTCGACGGCGACCGGGTGGATGTTCTCCAGGAGCAGGACCTTCACCGGTCAAGGGTAGGAGCGCCGGCGGTCGAGCCGAAAACGTCGTGCTGACGTGGGACGCGCCTCACTCAGCGCGCGGCGGCCGCGTGGCCCTCGAGGTACGCCGCGACCAGACCGCCCAGCGTCGGCAGGTGGTAGCCGCCCTCCTGGACGGCGACGCTGGGCAGCCCGAGCGATCCGAGCAGCCGACCCGCCTCGCGGTAGCCGTCCTCGGTGACCTGCAGGGGGCTCTCGGGGTCGTCCGCGGCCGCGTCGACGCCCAGCGAGACGACGAGCGCGTCGCAGCCGGACACCCAGGACGCGAGGTCGGCGACGGCCTCGAGCCAGCGCTCGTCGCCGGTGCCCTCGGGCAGGGGGAGGTTGCGCGTGGCGCCGCTGCCGAGATCGGCGCCGGTCTCGTCGGCGTACCCGACCACGTGGGGGAACCACCCGGCACCGGGGTCGACGTGCACGGAGCCGTAGAGGACGTCGTCGCGGCGGTAGTAGATCGCCGCGGTGCCGTTGCCCTGGTGCGCGTCGACGTCGACGATGCCCACACGTGACGCGCCGCCGGACCGCAGCGTCTCGGCCGCGACGGCGGCGTTGTTGAGGTAGCAGGACCCGCCGTACCCGGCCGGGGTCGCGTGGTGGCCGGGCGGGCGGGAGAGCGCGTAGGCGAGCGGGGCGCCGCCCGAGACGAGGGTGGCCGCGGCGGCCGCGCAGTCGACGGCGGCGAGGACGGCGGCGAAGGTGCCCGGGCCGACGAGCGTCATCGTGTCGTAGGCGAAGCGGCCCGCATCGGCGTGCACCGCCACGGCCGGACGCGCCGGAAGCCCGGCCGTCATCGCCGGCGTGGGGAAGTAGTAGGGGACGACGCGCTCCTGGCCGACGAGCTCGGCGTACGGCCCCTCGGCCCACCGGTCGGCGGCCGTGCCGAGCCACTCGACGAGGGCCGGCTCGTGGACGGCGTCGAGCGCCGGACGCGTGTCCGCCGCCGCGACCTCGACCAGCGAGAAGCCCGGTGCGTCCAGGGCCTCGAGGATCGCGTCGACCCGCGCCGCGGTCTCGGTGCCGATGGTCGGCACGCCCACCCAGACCTCGTTCTTCGGGTCGTGCAGCCGGGTGTCCGGCGACCAGAGCACCGGGACGTCGTACTGACTCATGACTCAGTATCCAATCTCGGGCAGGATGAGCGCCATGCCCCGTGCCCGCGACCTCGGCATCGGGATCGGCACGCTGCCGACAGGTCCCACCAACTCGGTGCTCGACGTCGAGGGCGTCGGCCTCGGCCACGTGACGCTCACCCAGGACACGGCGTGCACCGGCGTGACGTCCCTCGTGCTCGCCGAGGACGCCTACCCACGACCGGTCGTGGCCGGGGCGGCGGTGCTCAACGGGCTCGGCGACTGCACCGGGCTCACCACGATCCGGGAGTCCGGGATGCTGGAGACGCCGGTCTGGCTCACGTCGACGATGCAGCTCGGGCGGGTGTACGACGCCGCGTGCGAGATCGAGCTGGCCCGGCACCCCGAGGTGGCCGACGACGTCTGCATCCCGGTCGTGGGGGAGTGCGACGACTCGTTCCTCAACGACTGCCGCCGGATGTGGGTGACGCACGACGACGTGCGTGCCGCGCACGAGGCGGCACTGGCCTCGCGCGGCTCGACCCGGCCGCCGGACGAGGGTGCGGTCGGCTCCGGCACCGGGATGTCGTGCCTCGGCTTCAAGGGCGGCATCGGGACCTCGTCGCGGGTGACGGCCGGCGGGCACACGGTCGCGGTGCTGCTGATGACGAACTTCGGCGACCGCGAGCGCCTGACCGTCGACGGCGTGCCCGTGGGCCGGCTGCTGGGCGGCTGGCACGTGCCCCAGCAACACGTGGAGAAGCCGGCCGGGTCGTGCATCGGCGTCGTCGTGACCGACGCGCCCGTCGACCCGACCGGGTGCGAACGCCTCGCCCGCCGGATCGGCCTCGGCCTGGCCCGCACCGGTTCGGTGGCCTACCACGGCAGCGGCGAGATCTTCCTGGCCGCGAGCACCACCGCCCGCACGGACCGTGACGGTGCGCAGCTCGACACCGGCCCGCGGCTCGGCGGCCGCCAGCTCGACGACCTGTTCGCCGCGGTCGTCGACGCCGCCGAGGAGGCGGTGCTCAACTCGCTGCTGATGTCGCCGACCACGATCGGCCGGGACGGCAACGAGTCCGAGGGGCTGGACCCCGAGGTCGTGCAGCGACTCGTCGAGGAGCACCGTGCCCGGCACTGAGCGCACCGTCCGGATCGCCATGGCCGACGGCGTCGAGCTGTCGGCGTCGCTGTTCGTGCCCGAGACGGGCGACCCGCAGCCGTGTCTCCTCGAGGCGCTGCCGTACCGCAAGGACGACCTGACCTCGTCGTACGCCGAGAGCTACCGGCGGCTCCGCGACGAGTTCGGGTACGCCGTGTGCCGGCTCGACCTGCGCGGGACCGGGTCGTCGGCGGGCGACGCGACCGACGAGTACCCGGCCGTCGAGCTGACCGACGTGGCGACCGTGATCGCGTGGCTGGCCGAGCAGGAGTGGTGCGACGGCAACGTCGGCATGTTCGGCACGTCGTACTCCGGCTTCAACTCGCTCCAGGTCGCCGCCGAGCGGCCACCGGCGCTGAAGGCGATCTGCGCGATCTACTCCAGCGACGACCGCTGGAACGACGACGTGCACTGGCGCGGGCACGCGCTGCGGCTCGTCGACCTCGTCGACTACTGCCACTACATGACGCCGATGTGCGTGCTGCCGCCCGCGCCGGCGGAGTGGCCCGGCGACTGGCGGGCGGAGTGGCGGCGCCGGCTGGAGACCAACGAGCCATGGCTGCTGACCTGGCTGCGGGAGAACCGCGATGGGCCGTACTGGCGCGCCGGCTCGCTGCGGCACGTCGGCTACGAGCGCATCGAGGCGGCCACCCTGATCGTGGCCGGCTGGGCCGACGGCTACCGCAACAACACCTTCCGGACCGTCGAGGCGCTCGACCGGGCCGGCACCCCGTGGCGGCTGCTGGCCGGGCCGTGGGCGCACGCCGACCCCGCGGCCGCGATCCCGGGTCCGCGGATCGACCTGGACGTCGAGATGGTCGGCTGGTTCGACCGCTGGCTGCGCGGGGTCGGCGACGAACCGTCGCGGGCAGACGTCTTCGTGCGCGAGTCGACGGTGCCCGAGCCCGACCTGGACACGCACGAGGGTCACTGGGTCAGCGGGCCGTGGCCGCCGCCGGACCAGCACTGGAGCCGTGTGGAGCTGCCGGACGGCGCCCGCGAGCTCGTCGTCGAACCGGACGTCGGCACCGCGGCCTGGATCGACTGCGCCGGCCACCTGCCGTGGGGCCTCTCCGGCGACCAGCGCGAGGACGACGCCCGCTCGCTGACCTACGACTTCCTGGTCGACCGGCCCGCCGACGCGATCGTCGGCCAGCCCGAGGTCACGGTGCTGGTCTCGTCATCGGCGCCGTGGGCGTCCCTGTCGGTCAAGCTCTGCGACGTGTTCCCCGACGGCACGTCTGCGCTGATCACCCGGGGCACGCTCGACCTGGCGTTCCGGAACGGCGACTCCCGCGAGGCGCTGCACGCGGGCGAGCAGTACGAGGTGCGTCTCGTCCTGGACGCCTGCGCCTACCGGCCGGTGCCCGGCAACACGCTCCGCGTCTCCATCGCCGGCTCGGACTGGCCCAACACCATCGCCCCGCCCGCCCCGGTGACCCTGACCGTGCACGGCGGCGCCGTCCGGCTGCCGCTCTGGCCGCGGGAGTCCGGGGAACCGCCGGTGTTCACGCCCGGCGCGCCCGAGTCCTCCGAGGACCCCGACGGTGTCGTCTGGTCGATCACCCAGGACGTGCTGCGCCGGACGACCACCGCGTCGGTGCGCAGCGGGGCGTCGTACGACGTCCCGGGCGGCACCGCGAGCGAGGACTACGTCGGCGAGGTGACCGTCGACCGGCGCACCTTCGCGCAGTGGGCCACCGCCACCACGACGTTCACCCTGGCCTGGGACGGTGTCGACGTCCGCGTGGTCTCCGACCTCCGCGTCGACATCGGCGCGGAGGGGTACCAGGTCGCCATCGACACCGATGCCTACGACGGCGGCGAGCTCGTCTCGCACAAGGAGTGGCGGGAGCTCGTCCCGCGCTGACCGAGGAGGCACCCCATGGAGCACCTGACGACGACCCGAAGGCTCGGCACGAACGGACTCGAGGTGTCCCCACTCGGCCTCGGCTGCATGGGGATGAGCCACGGTTACGGCGAGCGGCCGCCGCGCGAGGAGATGATCACGTTCCTGCGCGCCGCGGTCGAGCGGGGGGTCACGTTGTTCGACACGGCCGAGGTCTACGGCCCCTTCCACAACGAGGAGCTCGTGGGCGAGGCCCTGGAGCCCGTCCGCGACGACGTCGTGATCGCCACCAAGTTCGGCTTCTCGTACGACGAGGCCGGTGCGCAGGACGGTGGGGTCACCAGCCGGCCCGACGACGTCCGCCGGGCCGTCGACGGGTCGCTGCGTCGGCTGCGGACCGACACCATCGACCTGCTCTACCAGCACCGCGTGGACCCGGACGTCCCCATCGAGGACGTGGCCGGCACGGTCAAGGAGCTGATCGAGGCGGGCAAGGTCCGGCACTTCGGGCTGTCCGAGGCCGGCGTCGGCACGATCCGTCGTGCCCACGCCGTGCAGCAGGTCACCGCATTGCAGAGCGAGTACTCCCTGTTCTGGCGCGAGCCCGAGGACGAGATCCTCGGCGCGCTCGAGGAGCTGGGCATCGGCTTCGTGCCGTTCAGCCCGCTCGGACGCGGGTTCCTGACGGGCCAGGTCACGGCGACCACCGAGTTCGGCGAGGGCGACATCCGCGCCTCGTTGCCGCGCTTCGAGCAGGAGGCCCTGGCGGCCAACCTCGCCCTCGTCGACCTGGTCACGAAGGTCGCCGACCGCAAGGACGCGACCGTCGGACAGGTGGCCCTCGCCTGGCTGCTGGCGCAGAAGCCCTGGATCGTGCCGATCCCCGGGACGCGCCGCCTCGAGCGCCTGGACGAGAACCTCGGCTCGGCCGACCTCGAGCTCACTCCCGACGACCTGGCGGAGCTCGACCGGGCCTCGGCGAGCGTGCAGGTCCAGGGCGAGCGCTACTCCGAGGCCATGCAGAAGATGATCGACCGCTGACGTCCGCGTGCGGCTGGTCGGCCACCTTGCGGCGATAGTCCGTGACATCTGTGTAGGTGGATCCTGTCCTCGACCCACACAGCCGTCACGGACTATCCCGGCGAAGAGGATCAGGCCGCGCGGTACGCCAGCAGTGACGCCCGCAGCTCGGTCGGCAGGGCCCGGCGTAGCGCGACGGTGTGCGTCGGTACCCAGTACGACGGCAGCTCGGCCGTCCACTCGCGTCGAGAGTCCGCCGCGAACCGGGCTCGGGCGCGCGTCGCCCGCATCCGCTGTGCCGCCATCCACGGCTCCTTGCGATCGGCCGCGGTCATCACGAAGCACTCGAGCCCGACGGCCCGGTAGCGCTCGTCGCGCTTGATGTCGCGGGCCCGCTGCGCTCCGGACAGGTGGAGACCACCGTCGTACTGCCCGGCCACGCCGGCCTCGACGTCCAAGAGGTCGGGTGTTCCGATGTGACGGCCGGCGCGGTCGAAGACCGGCCAGTTGCACCTTGGTCGGGGTAGGTCGGCGTCCAGCCGCCAGGTCAGGACCATGTCGAGCTCGGGTGGTGACCAGCAGTTCTCCTCGGCCAGGGCGGCGCCGTCCCGGCACCGTGGCACCCCGATCCAGCCGTTGTGCTCGTGCGCGTAGCGGGCCATCTCCTCGATGGACACGTGATCGGAGTAGGCGGCCATGCTCAGGAAACGAGCTGCTTCCCGTTCGTCGGACGCGTAGCGCATCTCGTAGCAGGTGGACCGCACCGGCGTCGTCACTCGAACCCCGTCGACGACCACGACGTCGCGCGGATCGAGACGCTCGGCCGAGATGTGGATGCCCGGCTGCGGGCGCACATCCTCACCCCCGACAGCCAGGCTGATCGGGAGCGGCATGCCGGTGACGGTGGCGCCGGTGAACCAGCGAGTCGCGCCATGCCAGTGCATGGAACCCCAGCCGGTGACACCGCCATGGGTGGGCAAGACCGACGACGCTTCGACTATTCGCTGTTCGACCGATAGCTCGACGTCGGCAGGGACGTACCGGTTCCAGCTCGTGCGTCGCCAGTGAGGACCACGAGTCTCGGCAGGCGTAGGTCCGGTCAGTCCCTGTGGGTCACGAGCGCACGGCAGGATAAGCCGAGGGCGCGCCTCGAGCGCCCGCAGAACCCGACCGATGAGCCATGCTCCGACGGTCGTCGATCTCGGTCGTTGGCGTCGTTCGTCATCCCCAGGCCGCGATGGCCGGGATAGTCCGCGACACCTGTGTAGGCCTCGGGCGGACACGGCCTACACAGATGTCACGGACTATCGCCGCGGGCGGGACGGGGGCCTACGGAGCCGGGAAGCCGACCCGGACCCGCTCGCCGTCGAACATTCCGCTGAGCACGGCACGGGCCTTGGGCGTGCGGGTGTCCCAGGTGCCCGCGCAGCGTCCCGGTCCGCCCGTGGGAGCGGATCGTGAGGCGGACGGTCATCGTCTCGCCGTAGCGGTCCCACGTCGCGGTGCCCGAGACGGCGAGCCCGTCGACCAGCGAGTAGCGGTCGAGCCGGAACACCGTGTCGCCGCTGTAGGTGAACGTGCCGCCGCGGAGGCCGACGCCGTGGCCGGAGTAGTTGTTCCACCAGCGGTCCTGGAGGTCCGCGACGGTCAGGGCGGTCAGCTTCGCCACCCGCTCGACCGGCGCGGCTCTGCCGAGAGACTCCGGGAAGAACCCCTGGGTCCGGATGGCGGGCACGTCCTTGGCGCAGGCCTTCTTCAGCGGAGCGGACGGCTTCGCCACGAACGACCGGAGGATCAGCACGGCACAGCGGTCGGTGTCGCCGACGGCCGTCACGTGGAAGCTGTTGGCGACCACGACGTGCCGCGCGTCCGGCCACTGGTCCGCGACGAGGTCGCCCTCGGCAGCGGTCGTGATCGAGTCCAGCTCGCCGCTGAGCACCAGCACCGGCACGTCGGCGTACGCGCCACCGGGCGGGACGACAGGTCCCGCGGGGTTCGAGGCCGGCGCGGTGGGCCAGCGGGTGCACCAGTCGAGGGCCTGCCAGTCCGAGGCGGCGTACTCGTGCACCGAGAACGGCGCGTACGTCGCCGGGTCCGCGCCGTCCAGGGCGGCGGCGTACTGAGCCTCTCGAGCGGCGCCCGGAGCGAGCGTCATGTCGTAGAGCTGCGGGTAGTCGTGGCAGGCGACCGCCGCGTCGAGCCCCTCGGAGTAGTAGTACGCCGGCCCGGCGTCGGTGCCGCCGCCGGTCGCCTCGGCGACGAGCCGGAACAGCGGCTTGCGGTCCCCGTCCAGCGCCGACCGCAGCGCGGCGGTGAGCTCGCGGTAGAACGCCGGCGTGTAGGTCGCTCCGAAGGCGACGGTCACGAGGTTGCGGGCGTCGACCACGACCTGGGCCCGGGTGCCGTCGGCGTCGTGCGCCCTCCCGCGCCACGGCGTCGTCCGCACCTCGGTCAGCACCGCGCGCAGCGCGGCGCCGAACGGCAGGCCGTCGTTCCGGCACGCGGTCGAGCGCCGGCAGACCGCCCGGAACGCCCGGTTCATGGCGGGCGCCTGGGTCGGGTAGAACGCCGACTCGCCGTAGGTCGGGTAGGCGCTGTCGAGCACCACCGACCGCGTGAGCCCGGGATGCCGGCCGGCGAAGACCTGGGCGAAGAAGGTGCCGTAGGAGTCGCCGTAGACGTCGACCTCGCCGAGCCGCAGCTTGCGGATGACGGCGGCCAGGTCGTCGGCCGACAGTGCGGTCGAGTAGTCGTCGGCCCGGTCGCCGAGCTTGCGGCCGCACTTGCCGGCGGCGATCCGGTACGCCATCCGCAGGTCCTGGAGGGACGGGCAGTGGATCGGCTGTGACAGCCCGGTGCCGCGCTGGTCGACCAGGAGCAGGTTGCGCCGCTCCAGCAGGGGCCCGTACATCGCGGCGTACGACGAGCCGGTGCCGGTCGTGCTGTAGCCCGGTCCGCCCTCGTGCGGGACGAGCGTGCCGATCGCGGGTCCGCGGCGGGCCGGCACGAACGCGAAGCCCACACGGACCTTGCCGGCGGCCGGGTTGCCGGGCTCCCACGGCCGCAGGATCGAGCCGCACACGGCTCGCGGGTGGATGACCGTGCAGGTCGTCGTGCTGACCGGCAGGGCCTTGGCCCGGGGGAGCGGGTGCGGCCCCGGCCGTGGGTCCGCCGACGCAGCGGGCGGGAGCCCGACCAGGAGGAGTGCGGCGACAACCAGCCCGAGCCCGGCCCGCTTCACAGCTCCAGGCCGCCCGCGCGGTACGCCGCCCCGATCATCGAGACGAGGTGGCCCACCGCGTCCTCGTTCGGGGCGAACGGCCCGGGCTCGAAGTGCGGGCTCTCCAGGCCGCGCTGGACCGACTCGCACGCGGCCCAGTCCTGGCGGTTGGTGATGTCCCAGAACTCGACCGCTGCGCCGGCGGACCCTGCTCCCGGGAGGGTCAGCCACGAGCACTCGATCCACGTCTTGTTCGGCGCCAGCGGCACGATCCGGTGCGTCATCACGTAGTCGGGGTGCGCGGAGACGAGCAGGTTCGGCAGCAGGTGGTCGTACTCCACCGTGTCCGTCGGTGCGCCCGGCAGCGGCGTCGCGGCCAGCTCGCCGGTCAGCGACATCGTCGCCATGCCGTCGATGAGGTCCATCGCCCCGCCGACCCACTGGCCGGGCAGGTCGTAGTTCTTGCCCGAGTCCGGCCGCGAGACCGTGCACAGCTCCGGGTGGATCGACGGGCAGTGGTAGCACTCGTGGTAGTTCTCGGCGACCACCTTCCAGTTCGCCGCGACCTCGTAGGTGTGCCGGTCCGCCAGGACCAGCCCACCCGCGTCGTACGGCGCGAGGATCCCGGCGAGGTCGCCCAGGTAGGTGTCGAAGGCCGGCACGTCCGGGCTGCCGAGCGGGTGCAGCGCGTGCCCGAAGACCCAGCCCTGCCAGACGGTGACCGGCAGCTCGACCAGCCCGTGGTCGGCGGTGTCGAACCCCTCGACGTCGCGGAACCCGGGCGCGCCCTTGAGCGACCCGGCCAGGTCGTAGGTCCAGGCGTGGTACGGGCAGGAGATCGCCCGGCGGCTCGCCGACTCGCCCTCCGGCAGCAGCTCGTGGCCGCGGTGCCGGCAGGTGTTGGCGAACATCCTGAGCGCGTCGCGATCCCGGACGACGAGGCAGCCGATGTCGCCGACCACGAGCGCCCGCTGGTTGGTGCGGTCGTCGGGGAACAGGTCGTCGACCCGCCCGAGGCAGGTCCACCCGCCGGCGTACAGGTGTCGCCGCTCCCAGGCCAGCACGTCCTCGGACGTGTAGGCCTCGGCGGGCATCATCCGCACCAGCTTCTGGTCGTCGCTGACGTCAGTCATGGCCTTCTCCGCTCTATGCTCCGGGAATGACCCGCCGGGCGCGCCGTTCGGTCGACGTCCGGCGGGACGAGATCCTCACCGCGACCGTCGACCTGGTCGACCGTCTCGGTCTTGCTGCGGTCCGCGTCGGCGACGTGGCCGCCGAGCTGGGTGTGAGCGCGTCGCTCGTCTTCTACCACTTCGGCACCAAGGACGACCTGGTCGCCGAGGCGTTCGCGCACGCCGTCGAGCGCGACCTCGGCCGCATCGACAAGGCGCTCGCCCCCGACGACCCGGTCGAGCAGCTCAAGCGGCTGCTGCACCTGTACGGGCCGACCGGCCAGGCCGTGGGCTGGCGGGTGTGGATCGACGCCTGGGCGCTGGCCCAGCGCGAGACCCACATCCGCAAGGTCCTGCGCAAGCTCGACGACCGGTGGGAGGTCGCGCTGCGCCAGGTGGTGGAGGACGGCGTGGCGTCGGGCGTGTTCACGTGCGCGGACCCGGCCGGCACCGTGCGCCGCGTGGCCGCGATGCTCGACGGCCTCACCGTCGCCACGCTGGTGTACAAGACGGTGACGCGCGCCCAGCTGCGCGAGTGGGTGGCGGGTCACGTCGCGCACGAGCTCGCGGTCGACGCCGACGTCCTGCGCTGAGGTCATCGCTACACCAGCCAGTTCGCGACGTAGTCGGGGTTCGTCAGCGCCTCGCGGTCCAGCCGGAACGCCGACAGGTCGGTGGCCGACGAGCCCGTCGTGACCAGGTCGGTCAGCAGCCGGCCGAACGTGGGCGCGAACTTGAACCCGTGGGCGGCTCCCAGGCCCACGACGACGTTGTCGTGGCCGGGCACCGGGGCGAGCACGAAGTCGCGGTCCGGGGTGAGCGTGTAGAGGCAGCGCTTCGACCGCACCGGGTCGCCGGAGCCGGGCAGCAGCGCGCCCATGAGCGACGACAGCCGGGCCAGCATCTCCGGGTCCTCGCGCACCTCGCCCCGGTCGTCCGGGTCGACCGGCGGCCCGCCGCAGTCCTGGGCGGCCTTCACGGTCGGCTCGCCGTACGTCGGGAAGCCGTAGAACGAGGGGTCGTCCATCCAGATCCAGAGCGGCATGACCTCGGGCGCGAACCGGGCCGGCTCGGCGGGGGAGAAGTAGGTGACCTGCTCCCAGGTCACCTCGAGCGGGACGTGCGCGCCCAGGTGCCGCAGCACGTCGTTGGTCCACGCGTCGGCGGTGACGACGACACCGCGCGCCGTGATCGTCCCGGCCGCGGTCGTGACCTCGACACCGGCGTCGCCGCGGTCGGTGAGGCCGAGGACGGCCGACTCGCCGCGCAGGTCGGCGCCGTGCCGGCGGGCCTGCGCCTGCATCACCGCGGTGCCGGGGCCGGCAGGGACGATCGCCGAGTCGGCCTGGTAGAGCGTGAGGGTGCCGTCGGGCAGGCGGTACATCGGCCAGCGGCGAGCGACCTCCCCCGGGTCGAGCGCCTCGTAGGCGATGCCGACGGACTCCATCGACGACGTGTAGTCGTCGGGGGAGATCGCCGGGTCGGGCGGGAAGAAGTCGAGCCCGCCGACCCTGGTGACCAGCCGCTCGCCGCTGGCGTCCTCGAGGTCGGCCCAGTCGGCGTACGCCTCCAGGGTCAGCTCGACGTACGCCGGCGTGTGATAGCTGTGCCGCAGGATCCGGCTCGTGTCGTGGCTGGCCCCGCGGTCGTGGCCGAGGGCGAACCGGTCCAGCCCGACGACCGAGTGCCCGCGCCGCGCCAGCTGCCAGGCGGCCGCGCTGCCGAGCGCGCCGAGCCCCACCACGACGTAGTCGACGCGCTCAGCCATCGGAACGCCCCTCGAGCCTGGGCAGGAGCCAGCGGCGGATGTCGAGGCTGTCGTCCTCCATCGGCGCGAACCAGCCGTGCGTGTAGGAGCGTGAGGACATCCCGCGCTGCACGGCCTCGCAGATCGACCAGTCCTGCCGGTTCACCAGGTCCCACAGGTCGGCGGCGTCGCTCGGGTCGAACCCCGGCTTGACGGCCTCGTCGCGCGCGAACAGCAGCGTGCACGTCACGCGCGTGCGGTCCACCGCCCGGGGCTCGAGCACGAAGGCGGCGACGTGGTCGGCGGACGCCGAGAGCATCAGGTTCGGGTAGACGAGGTCGCCCTTGTGCCGGACCCGCTCGTCCTCGTCGAGGCCGGGCAGGGGAGCGCGGTCGGTGGTGCCGGTCGTGGTGAAGGTCCAGGCACCCTCCCGGTGCGGGATGCCCTTGTCCCAGTCGAGATCCGCGCCGCCGCCGGCGAACGACGGCACCAGCCGCGACAGCTCGGGGTGCACCGGCCCGCAGTGGTAGCACTCGTTGTAGTTCTCGAGGAGCACCTTGTAGTTGGCCGCGACGTCGTAGGTCAGCACGCGGCCGGTGACGAGGTCGGCGACGGCGTAGTTCGCGAGCGTCCGGTCAGCGTGGGCCACCTGCTCGGCGAGCGGCCCCGCCCGCTCGGGCGCGAGGTGCACGAAGACGAACCCGCCCCAGGTGTCGACCCCGACGGGCTTCAGCGCGAACTCGGCGGGGTCCGGCACGTCGGCGTGCGGCGACTTGAGCAGCCGGCCGTCGAGCCCGTAGGTCCACGAGTGGTACGGGCACCGGATCGCAGACGCCTCTCCGGCGGGCTGGTCCGTCGGGCGCAGCTGGCAGCCCCGGTGCCGGCAGACGTTGTACGCCGCGCGCAGGTCGCCCTGCTCGTCGCTGGTCAGCAGCACGGACTCGCCGGCCACGTCGACGGTCGCCGCCCGGCGCGCCTCGGCCAGGCCGAGGTCGTCGCGGCGCCCGACGCAGTACCACTCGCCGTACAGCACGACGTCGCGCTCGGTCAGCCAGGAGGAGTCGTCGACGTACAGCTCCCGGGGGAGCGCGGCCTGCAGCGGCTCAGCCATCAACGAACCTCCTTACTGACTCACGAGTCAGTAAGGATTCTGGCACGCGTCATCTGGCCGCGTCGAGATGACAGGCCACGCGATGGTCGCCGTCCGCCGGGAGCACCGGCAGTGCCGTGCCGTGACAGTGGTCGGCGACCCCGGCCGCCTCGGCCTCGCCGTTGGCCAGCTGCGGGCAGCGGGGGTGGAACCGGCAACCGCCGGGGATCCTGCTGGGGTCGGGGATCTCGCCGGTGAGCACGACCGGTTCGAGGTAGTCGATCTCCGGCACGACGGAGAGGAGTGCCTTCGTGTACGGGTGCCGCGGCCTCGAGAGCACCTCCTCGGTGGTGCCGCACTCGACGACCCGGCCGAGGTACATGACGGCGATCCGGTCGGCGATGTTCCAGGCCAGGCCGAGGTCGTGGGTGACCACGACGACGCCCATGCCGAGGTCCTCACGCAGCTTGAGCAGCAGGGCCAGGATCTCGCCCCGGATCGAGGCGTCCAGCGACGACACCGGCTCGTCGGCGAGGATCAGCTCGGGTCGCAGCGCGAGCGCTCCGGCGATCAGCACCCGTTGCTTCTGGCCGCCGGAGAGCTCGTGGGGGTAGCGCAGGAACAGCCGCTCCGGCGGGCGCAGGCCGGCCTCGGCGAGCGCGGCGGAGACGAGCTCGGACTCCGACCGTTGCTCGCCGGACCGGTCGACGAGCCGGTGCAGGCGGATCCCCTCGGCGACCGACTCGTAGACGGTCTGGCGCGGGTTGAGGGAGCCAGAAGCGTCCTGGAGCACCATCTGGACGCGGCGGCGGAGCGCGCGGAGGCCCTTCATCGAGTACTTCAGGGGGCTGCCCTCGAGCAGCACCTCGCCCGAGGAGGGCGCCTGGAGGCCGATCAGGGTGCGGGCGAGCGTGGTCTTGCCGGACCCGGACTCGCCGACGATGGCCAGGATCTCGCCGCGCTGCACGCTCAGGTGGACGCCGTCGAGGGCGCGCGCGGACGCGCCGCTGCGGGTCGTGAACTCGACCCCGACGTCGCGCGCCTCGAGGAACGGGGTCTCAGCCACGCTCGCCCACCCGGATGCAGGCGACCGGGCGGCCCGGCGAGACCTCGACCAGCGGCGGCTCGGCGGCCGAGCACTCGTCGATCGCGAGCGGGCAGCGCGGGGAGAACGAGCACCCGGACGGCAGGTCGCGCGGGTCCGGCGGGTCCCCCTTCAGCCCGGCGGGCGCGTAGCGGGCCGCCGGGTCGCCGATCCGCGGGAAGGCGCCGGACAGCGCCCTGGTGTACGGGTGCAGCGGGTCGCTGAAGACCAGGTCGGCCGTGCCGGACTCCACGATGCGACCGGCGTACATCACCGCGACCCGGTCGCAGATGTCGGCGAGCACGGAGAGGTCGTGGCTGATGATCAGCAGCCCCACGCCGAGCTCGCGGACCAGGTCCTTCATCAGGTCGAGGATCTGCGCCTGCACCATCACGTCGAGCGCGGTGGTGGGCTCGTCGGCCACGATCAGCTGCGGCTTGCAGGCGAGGGCCATCGCGATCATCACGCGCTGCCGCTGGCCGCCCGAGAGCTGGTGCGGGTAGGAGCGCTTGCGCGACGCGGCGAGCCCCACCTGCTGGAGCAGCTCGTCGACGCGCTTCTCGACGACGTCCTTCGCGAGGTCCGGCTCGTGCAGCCGGATCGGCTCGGCGATCTGGGCGCCGACCCGCTGCACCGGGTTGAGCGAGTGCAGCGCGCCCTGGAACACGATCGACGCGCCGGCCCAGCGGAGCGCGCGCAGCTTGCCCCACGAGACGGTCTGGACGTCCTCGCCGAGCACGAGCACCTCCCCGGTGACCTTGGCCCCGGTGGGCTGGAGCCGCAGCACGGTGCTGACCAGCGTCGACTTGCCGCACCCCGACTCGCCAGCCAGCCCGACGACCTCGCCCGGCCCCACCGTCAGGTCGACGCCGCGGACGGCCGGGAGGAGGCCCTCGGAGGTCCGGTACGTGACGCTGACGTCGCGGAGGTCGAGGAGGTGGGTCGTGGCCCGGGTCTCGGTCACCGCTCACGCAGCCTCGGGTTGAAGACCTCTTCCAAGGCCTGGCCGACCAGGGTGAAGGCGAGGACGACCAGGACGACGCAGACACCCGGCGGCACGATGTACCACCAGGCTCCGGTCGTCATCGCGCCCACCCCGAAGGCCGCGTCGAGCATGGTGCCCCACGAGACCCGGGTCGGGTCGCCGAGGCCGAGGAAGCTCAGCGTGGTCTCGGCGAGGATCGCCAGCGCCACGGTGAGCGTGGTGTTGGCGAACACCATCGGCATCACGTTGGGCAGCACGTGACGAGACATCTGGTGCCAGCGGCCGGCGCCGAGGAGCCGGGCGCGCTCGACGTACGGCCGCTCCCTGATGGACAGCGTCTGGCTCCGGATCAGCATCGCGGTGCTCGCCCAGCCCGTGATCCCGATGACGATCACGATGTTGATCAGCGACCGCCCGAGGACGGTCGCGAGCACGATCGCGAGCGGCACGAACGGGATGACGAGGAACCACTCGGTCATCCGGTAGAGCAGGCGGGCCGGCCAGCCCTCGAAGAACCCCGAGGCGAGTCCGACCAGCGTGCCGATCACCATCGAGATCAACGTCGCCAGCAGGCCGACGAACAGGGAGATCCGCGAGCCCCAGACCAGGAGCGCGACGATCGAGCGGCCGTTCTCGTCGGTGCCCAGCAGGTAGTCGCCACCGGGCGACTCGAGCACGCCTCCGGTCGCCTTGGTGACCTCGATGCTCTCCGGGTCGGCGATCAGCGGTGCGAAGATCGCGATCAGGATGAAGAAGGTCAGCAGTCCCAGCCCGAACAGTCCCGACCGGTGGCTGCGGAAGCTGGCCCAGGTCCGCTTGGCGCCCATGACCCGCCGCTGCCGGGTCACCTGGCGCGGTGTCAGCCTCGCTGCCTCCGGGGTGGTCGTCACGAGCGGACCCGTGGGTCGAGGAGGCCGTAGATCAGGTTGGCGATGAGGTTCGCGACGATCACCCCGGCCGAGGTCACCAGGAACGTGCCCTGCAGGACCCAGTAGTCCGGGATGGTCAGCGCCTCGGTGGCGAGCAGGCCGAGGCCGGGGATCGAGAACACGGTCTCCACGGTGATGGCGCCGGAGACGACGAACCCGATCGACAGGGCGATCAGGGTGGTCGTCGGGAGCAGCGCGTTGCGGGTGGCGTGGCGGCGGCGCACGACGACGTCACGGAGGCCCTTGGCCCGCGCCGTGGTCAGGTAGTCCTCGCCGATCTCGTCGAGCAGCGACGAGCGCATGATGAGCGAGAAGTCGGCGAGGTACACCAGGACCAGGGTGAGCACCGGCAGCACGAGGTGCAGCGCGGTGTCGCCGACGTAGCCGATGGTGCCGGGCTCGGCGTCGACACCGTGCAGACCGCCGGTGGGGAAGATCCCCGGCAGCGGTCCGATGCCGACCGAGAGCCCGGCGATGAGGAGCAGGCCCAGCCACCACTCGGGCATCGAGTAGAGCGTCAGCGTCGCCCCCGTGGAGATCCGGTCGACGGGCTTGCCGCGGTTCCACGCGCTGATCACGCCGAGGTAGACGCCGATGGCCGCCGACAGGAGCGTCGCGAGGCCCACCAGCAGCAGCGTCGGCCACAACCGGTCGACGATCAGGTCCGAGACCGGCACCCGGTAGCGGTACGAGACGCCGAGGTCGCCCTGGGCGGTGTTCTTCAGGTACGTGAAGAACTGCTGGACCAGCGGCTGGTCGAGGCCGTAGTCGGCCCGGAACGCCTCGAGCTGCTCCTCGGTCCTGAACTTGCCGCGCCCGAGCGTGCGCGCCGGATCGCCCGGCAGCACCCGGAACAGGAAGAAGCCGAGGACCAGGACGAACGCCAGGCTGCTCGCCGCACCGGCGACCTTGCCGAGGACGTAGCGGCCGTAGCTCTTGCGCCGTCCGGTGGCCGCGGTCGCCTGGGCAGCCGCCTGGGCCGGTGCGGCCTCGGTCGGTGGCTCGGGCTCTGCTGCCTGCGTCATCCGGTCACTCGCGGTCGGCGGCCGTCCCCCGGCGCCGCATCGCGACAATGCCGCCGCCGACGACCAGCGCCGCGAGCAGCGCCCCTCCTCCGACCAGGACCCCCGTGCTGGAGCCCTCGTCCTCGGCTCCTCCGCCGCCGCCCGCACTGGGCGAACCCTCCGCGCCGAGCGCCGACTCGACGCCGTCGCAGTCGCCGGCCTCGTCGGCCGGCCGGACGCTCAGGTAGTTGTGGATGCCGTACTGGATCAGCAGGATCCCGCCCGGGTCCGGCTGCGGCTGGAGGCAGGCCCACCGGTCGCTGCGGTAGGCCTCGGCCACCGAGGTGACGGCCGTGACCAGGTAGGGCGCGTCGTAGTAGTAGAGCTCCTGCATCTTCTTGACCAGGTCCTGGCGCGTGGCGTCGTCGTTCTCGCCGTTCTGCTGGGTGTACAGCGCGTCGTACTCCTCGCTGCACCACCACGAGTCGTTCCACACCCCGCGCTGGTCGCACGTCAGGTAGGCCAGCAGCGAGTCCGGGTCCGGCTCGACGTACCAGCCCCACTCGAAGGCGTCGTAGTTGCCCTCGATGATGACGTTGGTGAGCTTGTTGCTCTCCATCACCGACGTCTCGGAGTCGATGCCGAGGTCGCCGAGCCACTCGGCGAAGAAGTCCATCACCGTGGACGACGTCGTGCTCTCGCTGCGGGCGAACAGGCGCAGCTTCCCGAAGTCGCTCCCGTCCGGCATCAGGCGTGAGCCGTCGGAGTCGCGGGCGTAGCCGGCCTCGGTGAGCAGCTGGTCCGCCTTGTCGAGGTCGAAGACCGGCGCGTCGTTCTCCGGCGGTGTCCAGTGGTAGTCGCTGTAGATCGCCGGGATGATCGTGTCGCCCGGCTCGCCGGCGCCCTGGTAGGCCCGCTCGATCAACAGGTCACGGTCGATCGCGAACTGGAGCGCGTAGCGGAAGGCCGGGTCCTTGAGCGCCTCGTGCCCGTCGCCGATCGGCGCGTCCGTCTCGGTGTCGACGGCACCGGTGTTGAACGCGATCTCGTCGAAGCCGGGCGAGTCGCCGTTCTGGGCGTGGATCCCCTCCTGGCCCTGGAGCGACTGCACCTGGAGCGCGGTGATGCCCTCGGCGAAGTCGATCTCGCCCTTCTGG
This sequence comes from uncultured Actinomycetota bacterium, assembly GCA_963815335.1. Classification (GTDB taxonomy): domain Bacteria; phylum Actinomycetota; class Actinomycetes; order Propionibacteriales; family Nocardioidaceae; genus Nocardioides. Next base: position 27,452 of record CAWFGL010000006.1, on the reverse strand, counting down.
AGCGCCTGGGCCATCGGGTCCTCGGCCTTGTAGACGCGGAAGACGACCTCGTCGACGTAGGCCGAGCCCTGCCAGTAGTCGGGGTTGCGCTCGAAGCGGTACGTCGAGCCGCCGGCCGTGCCCTCGACCAGGCGGAACGGGCCGGACCCGACGACGGGCTGGCCGTCGGTCGGCTCGGCCGGGTAGGTCTTGACGGCCTTCTCGTCGATGCTCGACCAGACGTGCTCCGGGACGATCGGGATCGGCAGCAGCGGGAGGACCGCGTTGGGCTTCTCCAGGGTGAGCACGACGGTGGTGTCGTCCGGCGCCTCGGCGGCGGTCACCGAGGTGAGGTAGGAGGACCAGGTCCCGGCCTCGGGGCCGCCGTCGATGATGCGGCTGTAGGTGAAGGCGATGTCGGCGGCGGTCAGCGGCTCGCCGTCGGACCACAGGACTCCCTCGCGGATGTCGAAGGTCCAGGTGAGGCCGTCGTCGGAGGTGTCCCAGGACTCGGCCAGGCCCGGCTCGGGGGACATGTCCTCCATCGAGTACGTGATCATGTAGTCGTAGGTCAGCGCCCACATCTCGTACGACTCGGCCTCGATGCCGAGGAACGGGTTGAACGAGTCGACCTCGTTGAGGATGCCGACGGTGAACGTCCCGGCGCCGCCGTCCCCACCCTCGGCGCTGCTCGCTGCCGCGGGCGTCGTCGCGAGACCGGCACCGAACGCGGCCGCGGAGATCATCAGCGCGAAGGCGGCGACGGCGGGAGTACGTTTCCGCCCATGCCTACGCGCGAGGGTCCGCCGGTCGCTCCCCAGGAGCCGTTCGAGCGCACGGAGCACGGGGTGACCCGGTCGGACCCGTACGCGTGGATGCGCCGGCTCGACGAGCCCGTCCTGGCCCACCTCACCGCTGAACGGGATTGGTACGACGTTGCCACCGGACATCTGCGCCCCCTCGTCGAGCAGCTGCGTGCCGAGATGGCCGACAGGGTTCCGGCTACTGACTCGTCAGTCAGTTGGCCGCAGCACGGGTATTCCTACTACACGGTCCTTCCTGCGGGAAGGGAGTACGCGCGGTTGTTACGTCGTCGTCACGATGCTTCAGGTCAGGCCGGACCGGAAGAACTGCTGCTCGACGCCAACGAGCTGGAGGGCGCGGACGACTACCTGGACCTCGGGACCTGGACGGTGTCGCCGGACGCGAACGTGCTCGCGTACGCGGTCGACCTCTCGGGTGACGAGTACTACGAGCTCAGGTTCCGCGACCTGACGACCGGTGCGGAGCTCGAGGACGTGATCCCGCGCTGCGCACCGGTCGGGACGTGGTCGGCGGACTCGTCGACCTTCTTCTACGTCGTGCACGACGACCTGTGGCGCCAGCACCAGGTGTGGCGGCACCGCCTCGGCACGCCGCTCGCCTCGGACGTGCTGGTGGTCGAGGACCCCGACGGGCAGTTCGAGCTGGACGTCACGACGTCGCGCACCGGTGACCTCGTCGTCATCTCCTCCGAGAACCGGAACACGAGCGAGGTGTGGGTCGTCGACGCGCACGCGCCGGACGCGCCCGCGCTGTCCGTGGGAGGGCGTCGGCCGGGCGTCGAGTACCAGGCGGAGCACGTGCGCCACGCCGACGGCTCCGACGAGCTGCTGCTCGTCACCGACGACGACGCCCCGGAGTACCGCCTCGCACGCTGCCCGGTGCCGCGCGACGCGGACCAGGACTCGTCGGCCTGGACGGCGCTGCGGCCCGAGGACCCCGCCGAGCGGCTCCGGCGGGCCGACGCCTTCGCCGGCCACGTCGTGCTCTCGTCGCGGGTCGACGGCCGCAACCAGCTGCGCATCCTCGCGCTCGACGACCTGACCGGCGACGGCGTCGTCGTCGGCCCGGTCTCGGAGATCTCGTCGTTGGTGCTCTCGGAGGAGAAGAACGTCGAGGACGCGGTCGACTCCGTCATCGTGGTCGACGAGTCCTACCTCCAGCCGCCGGTCTGGTCGTCGCTGTCGCTGGCGACGGGGGAGCGGACCGAGCTGCTCCGCAAGGAGGCGCCCGGGTTCGACCCGTCGAGCTACGTCGGCGAGCAGCGCTCGTTCCCGTCGGTCGGCGGAGCGTCGGTGACCGCGACGATCCTGCGGCACCGTGACACGCCCCTCGACGGCTCGGCGCCCTGCCTGATGTACGCGTACGGCGCCTACGAGGAGGTCTACCCGGACCAGGAGTGGGACCCGTCGATCCCGTCGTTGCTCGACCGCGGGGTCGTCTACGTGCACGCGCACGTGCGCGGCGGCGGCGAGGGCGGCCGCCGGTGGTGGCTCGACGGGCGCATGGAGCACAAGCAGCACACCTTCGACGACCACGTCGCGGTCGCGGACGGTCTCGCCGCGGCCGGGCTCGTGGACGGGTCGCGGATCGCGACCCGCGGCCTGTCGGCCGGCGGACTGCTGCAGGGCGCGGTCTTCTCGCAGCGCCCGGACCGCTGGCGGGCCGTCGTGGCCGAGGTGCCGTTCGTCGACGTGCTGACGACGATGCTCGACGCGACGATCCCGCTCACCGTCAACGAGTGGGACGAGTGGGGTGACCCGTCGCGGCCTGAGGACTTCGCGTGGATGAGCCGCTACTCGCCGTACGACAACCCGCCCCCGGCCGGCACCCGTCCGGCCCTGCTGGCGACCGGCGCCGTCCACGACGCCCGGGTCATGGTGTGGGAGCCCGCCAAGTGGGTGGCCCGGCTCCGCGAGACCGATCCCGAGTGGGCGCCCCGCTGCCTGTTCCGGGTCGAGACCGGGGCCGGTGCCCACGTCGGCCCGGCCGGCCGGTTCGCGCACCTCGGGTACGAGGCCGAGGTCTACGCGTGGATCCTGGATCACTTCGTTACTGACTCCTGAGTCAGTAAGCCCTAGGCTGAGCTGCGTGCGCACCACCCCGTTCCACCCACGGCTGAGCGAGCTCAACGACCAGGGTCTCTACACGCACTGGCAGGGCACGCTCTCGCCGCTGCGGTACACCCACGCACCGAAGCACGAGTACTTCGCGGTGCGGAACTCGGTCGGCGTCTTCGACACCTCACCGCTCTACAAGTACGCCGTCACCGGCCCGGACGCGGAGCGGCTGCTGGCCGGCGCCCTGGTCCGGGACATCAAGCAGTGCCGTCCCGGGCAGGCGCAGTACACCGCCTGGTGCGACGACCGCGGCTTCGTGATGCACGACGGCGTGGTGTTCCGGCACTCCGACGAGGAGTTCCTGCTGACCGCCGCCCGCCCCGCGCTGTCGTGGTTCCAGGAGCTCGCCACCGGCCTGCGGGTGCACCTCGAGGACGTCACCGACCACCACGGCATGCTCGCGGTCCAGGGGCCGCGGTCGCGGACCGTCCTGTCGTCGCTCGTGCCCGAGGCCGAGTCGCTCGCCTACTTCGACCACGTGCCCGCCAAGATCGGCGGCGCCGCTGTCACCGTCTCCCGCACCGGCTACACGGGCGACCTCGGCTACGAGCTGACCGTGCCGGCCGACGACGCGGTCGCCGTCCTCGACGCCGTCCTCGAGGCCGGGCGCGAGCACGGCATCCGGCCGTTCGGCGAGGAGGCGCTGATGCTCCTGCGCATCGAGGCCGGCCTGTCCCTGATCGACATCGAGTGGCACGACGCGCGCCTGACGTTCAGCGACGCCGACTGCGCCACGCCGAAGGAGCTCGGCTGGGGCTGGATGCTCCGCGGCGTCCGCGACGGCTCCCGCCGGTTCGTCGGCTCCGAGGCGATCCGGCGCGAGCTCGTCGACGGGACGTCGCGCTGGGCGACCACGGGCGTCGTCGTCGACCACGCGGACTGGGACCGGCTCTACCGCGAGGCCGACCTGTTCCCGCCGAAGTCCGAGCACCCGTGGCCCTACGAGGCGATGGTCCTCGACGACTCGGGCGCCGAGGTCGGCTACTGCACGTCGTTCGTCTACTCGCCCGTGCTCCAGCGGCACATCGGCATCGCGCGGGTCCGCCCGGACCTCGGCGCGGCCGGGACCGACCTGCGGCTCGAGCTCGCCATCAACCACCACAACACCACGGTCAGGGTCACCACGACCTCGATGCCGTTCTTCGACCCTCCCAGGAAAAAGGAACAGTGGAAGAAGTCATGACGTCCCACGAGTACGACGCCATCGTCGTGGGAGGCGGCCACAACGGCCTGACCCACGCGGCGTACCTCGCCAAGTCCGGCCTGCGCACGCTGGTCCTCGAGAAGAACGGCGTGGTCGGCGGCGCCGCGATCACCGAGGAGCTGATGCCGGGCTTCCAGTTCACGACGTTCTCGTACGCGCTGAGCCTGCTGCGGCCCGAGATCATCCACGAGCTGAACCTCGTCGAGCACGGCTTCCTGCCGCTGATGATGCCGTCGTCGTTCCACCCGACCGGGGACGGCGACTACCTGCTGTTCGGCGACGACCACCAGGCCAACCTCCAGGAGGTCCGCCGGCACTCGCCGCGCGACGCGGACGCCTACGAGCGCTACCACCGCGACCTCGACCGCGTGTGCCAGGCGATCCGGCCGCTGTTCGACAACCCGCCGCCCAACGTCTTCGGGACGGACCCCGAGGACGCCGTCGACGTGAAGTGGCTGCTCGACCACCTCGGCGGGATCGACCGGAAGACGATGCACGACGTCGTCCGGCTGCTCACCGGCTCGGCCTCGGACTGGCTCGACGACTACTTCGAGCACGAGGCGGTCAAGGGCTACCACGCGTCGTCCTCGATCATCGGCTCGAAGGTCGGCCCGATGTCGCCCGGCTCCGGCCTGGTGCTGCTGTTCCACAAGATGGGCGAGCACGACGGCCACCTCGGGTCGTGGGCCTTCCACAAGGGCGGGAACGGCGGGTTCACCCAGGTCCTCGGGCGGGCCGCGACGGCGTACGGCGCGGAGATCCGGCTGGGCGCCGCGGTCTCGTCGGTGCTGACCGACAACGGCCGGGCGGTCGGTGTCGTCCTCGAGGACGGCACGGAGTTCCGCGCGCCGGTCGTCGTGTCCGCGCTCGACCCGCGCCGCACCTTCCTGGAGCTCGTGGAGCCGCGCGAGCTGCCGCTCGACCTCGTCGACAACATCCGCCGGATGCGGTTCCGCGGCGTCTCCGCCAAGGTGAACTTCGCGCTCGACGGCCTGCCGGTCTTCCCGGCGCTGAAGGACACCGTCGACCACTTCGGCGGCTTCCTGAACATCGGCCCGACCATCGAGTACGTCGAGAAGGCGTTCGACGCCGCGAAGTACGGCTGGTACTCCGAGCAGCCGTTCATCGACGCCGCCATCCAGTCCGTGATCGACCCCGACATGGCCCCGCCCGGCAAGCACGTCATGTCCTGCTTCGTGCAGTACGCGCCGTACGAGCTCCGCGGCTCGACCTGGGACGCCGAGCGCGACACCTTCGGGGACAAGGCGCAGGCCGTGCTCGAGTCGCACTTCCCGGGCTTCGGCGACCTGGTGCTCCGTCGCGAGGTCGTCACCCCGCTCGACATCGAGACCCGGACCGGCCTGACCGAGGGCAACATCTTCGCCGGCGAGTTCCTGGCGCCGCAGATGTACTTCTTCCGCCCGGCACCCGGCTGGTCGCAGTACCGCACGCCGATCGACGGCTACTACCAGTGCGGCTCCGGGACGCACCCCGGCGGCTGCGTCATCGGCTCGCCCGGGCGGATGGCGGCCCAGCGGGTGCTGCGCGACGCCGGGAAGTAGTCCTCTCGCACGCCGGGCGGGGGTAGTCCGTGACCTTGAGGCCCCCAAGCCGTGTCGGGTGGGGCCGAAACGTCACGGACTATCCCCGCCGGCGCGCGGTTCAGCGCAGCACGGTGTAGGCGATGCCCAGCACGAGGAAGACCGCGACCAGCACGAAGAACCAGGTCCCGGCGGCGCGCTGGGGCTCTGGTCCGATCCGCCCGGAGACGTAGTACTCGAACGGCGGCGCGTACCAGAGCGCTGCCTCGCCGTGGGCCGGGACCTCGACCTGGGCGGTCGCGTTGCCGTACTCGCGGACGAGGACCATGAAGACCTCGACCTGGTGCCGGCCGGCCGGCAGCGCGATCACGTTGCTGCCGTGCTGGACCGGGACGGGCTCACCGTCCACCCGGGCCCGGACGCCGAACCTCGGGCGACCGATGAGCGAGCTCTGGACCGTCAGCCGCAGCCGGCCGTCGCCGGCAGCCGGCGACGCGGGCGACTGGGTCACGACAGGCGGTCGAGGCCGTTGAGGTCGTCGGCGTCGACGATCCGGTAGGCGTAGCCCTGCTCGGCGAGGAACCGCTGGCGGTGCTGGGCGAACTCCGCGTCGACGGTGTCGCGCGAGACCACGGTGTAGAAGTGCGCGGTCTTGCCCTCGTCCTTGGGGCGCAGCAGGCGGCCGAGGCGCTGGGCCTCCTCCTGGCGCGACCCGAAGGAGCCGGAGACCTGGATGGCGACCTCGGCCGAGGGGAGGTCGATGGAGAAGTTGGCGACCTTCGAGACGACGAGCAGCCCGACCTCGCCGGAGCGGAACGCCTCGAACAGCCGCTGCCGCTCCTTGACCGGGGTGTCGCCCTTGATGACCGGTGCGTCGAGCGCGGTGCCGAGCTCGTCGAGCTGGTCGAGGTACTGGCCGATCACCAGGGTCGGCTGGCCGGCGTGCCGCTCCGACGAGCTCGCGGACGACCGACGATCTTCTGCGCGGTGCAGGACGCCAGCCGGTAGCGCTCCTCCGGCTCGGACGTGGCGTAGACGATGCGCTCGTCGGTCGGCAGCGTCACCCGCACCTCGACGCAGTCGGCGGGCGCGATCCAGCCCTGCGCCTCGATGTCCTTCCACGGCGCGTCGTAGCGCTTGGGACCGATCAGCGAGAACACGTCGCCCTCGCGGCCGTCCTCGCGCACCAGCGTCGCGGTCAGGCCGATGCGGCGGCGCGCCTGGAGGTCGGCGGTCATCCGGAAGATCGGCGCGGGCAGCAGGTGCACCTCGTCGTAGATGATCAGGCCCCAGTCGCTTGGCGTCGAGCAGCTCGAGGTGGCGGTAGACGCCCGCGCGCTTGGTGGTCATCACCTGGTACGTCGCGATGGTGACCGGCCGGATCTCCTTGACGGCGCCGGAGTACTCACCGATCTCGTCGGCGGTCAGCGACGTGCGGCGGATCAGCTCGTCCTTCCACTGCCGCGCGCTGACCGTGTTGGTCACCAGGATCAGCGTGGTCGCCTGCGCGTGGGCCATCGCGGCCGCGCCGACCAGGGTCTTGCCGGCGCCGCAGGGGAGCACCACGACGCCGGAGCCGCCGTGCCAGAACGACTCGGCCGCGTCGCGCTGGTAGTCGCGCAGGTGCCACTCCGTCTGGTCGAGCTCGATCGGGTGCGCCTCGCCGTCGACGTACCCCGCGAAGTCCTCGGCCGGCCAGCCCAGCTTGAGCAGCGCCTGCTTGAGGTTGCCGCGCTCCGAGCCGTGCACCACGACGGTGTCGTCGTCGATCCGGGCGCCGAGCATCCCGGCGATCTTCTTGGCGCGCAGCACCTCCTCGAGCACCGGCCGGTCGTTGGAGACCAGGGTCAGGCCGTGAGTGGGGTGCTTCTCCAGCCGCAGCCGCCCGTAGCGCGCCATCGTCTCGGCGACGTCGACCAGCAGGGCGTGCGGCACGGCGTAGCGGCTGAACTCCAGCAGGGTGTCGACGACCTGCTCGGCGTCGTGCCCCGCGGCGCGGGCGTTCCAGAGGCCCAGCGGCGTCAGCCGGTAGGTGTGGATGTGCTCCGGCGATCGCTCGAGCTCGGCGAACGGCGCGATCGCCCGGCGGCAGGGGCCTGCCAGCTCGTGGTCGACCTCCAACAGGAGAGTCTTGTCCGACTGGACGATGAGCGGGCCGTCATGCACCGCACGAGTCTACGGAGCGGTCCCGACACCGGTCCTCTAGGCCGAGACGCCGGCCTTCTGCCGCGCCCGGTACGCCGCGACGTTGGCGCGCGACGAGCAGCGGTCGGAGCAGTAGCGCCGCGAGGCGTTGGGGGACGTGTCGACGTACACGTTCGTGCAGGGGGACGCGTCGCAGATGCCGAGCCGGGTGGGGCCGAGGTCGCAGACCAGGTTGGCCAGGCCGAGGAGCGCCTCGCCCACCAGCAGCTCGGCCACCGACTGCGACTTCGACGCCGCGTGGATGTGCAGGTCGCCGGCGTGGTCCGAGATCCGCGGGGTGATCGGGTAGCGCACCATCAGCTCGTTGAGCAGGTCGACGACATCGGTCCCGCGGTCCTCGTCCGACGACACGTACACCGGGCGCAGCTCGCGCTGGAACTTGCGCAGCAGCATGCAGTCGCGGTCGGTCGCCTGGGCGACCAGCCAGTCACGGTCGCCGAGGAACTCCTGCAGCGCGTCGACGTCGGTGATCTCCGCGTTCAGCAGCGCGGCCGAACGGTCGGCGTACCGGACGAAGTCCACGGATCCAGGGTACGGAGGGGCAGAAGGCTCACGGGATGGCGACGGTGAAAGGCTTCTTGACCACCGGCCCGTGCTGCTCGTAGCCGTCGCGCGCCGTGAACAGCGCGCACTGCGTGGCGCCGTAGGTCTTGGGGTAGAAGACATAGACGCCGGGGTGCTCCCAGTCCTCGTAGCCGTCCTGCCACTGGAGGCCGTTCGGCACCGCGGCCGGACACGCCCCGTCGATCACCTCGATCGCGATCCAGGCCGAGCTCGCCGTCAGCGTCACGGGTGCGCTGGCGGCGTACGTGTCCCCCGCCCAAGGACCGACGGTCCCGACCACGGGGGTCGCCGTCGGGGCGGGCACCTGCGTCACGACCTGGGTGCCCGTGGCGCTGCGGGTGCCCCAGTCGGTGACGGCGTAGAGCACCCAGCACTCGGTGGCGTGGTTCGGGTACAGCTGCCACTTGCCGGTGTCCCAGTCCTGGCCGAGGTACTCGGCGTCGTCGGCGACGTAGCCGGTCGGACAGGTCGTCGGGTCGTCGTACGGGGCGCGCATCGCCCGGAGTGACGTGTGAGTGTCCGGCGGGGTCCAGTCGAACGTGAACTGGGAGCTCGCCGCGTCCCAGGTCCGAGGACCCACAGTGGGCGCGGCCGGGCTCGACGGGACCGTCACGTCGACGTGCGTCGCCGGGCTGACGGTGTCCCAGTCGGTCACCACGAACAGGTTCAGGCACTCGGCCGGTGCGTACGCCTGGAGCAGCCAGGTGGTCGCGGTCACCTCGTCGAGGTAGTCGGCGTCGAACTCGTCGTAGGTGCTCACGCAGCTGCCCGGGTCCGAGTAGTCCCGCATCACGACGAGGTGGGTGCCGGGGAAGGGGGGCGTCCAGGTGAAGCGCCAGCCGCCGTCCTGCGGGCGCCAGGTCGGCGCGGCGAGCGAGGGCGCGGCGGGGACGGGCGCCCACCGCGCCAGGGCCCTGCCGAACAGCGGCTGCGCCGCGCCGTACCGGTTCTCGATGTGCACCGAGTAGCACCAGGTGCCCTGCCCGAACGCGGGATCGGTCCACGACCGGGCCTTCGGGTCCAGGGCGACGCGGCGCTCGAAGGTGTCCGGGTACACGGTGCAGGCGGCGCCCTTCCAGACCGTGACGAACACCTTGGTCCCGTCCCGGACGGACGCGGGTGGCACCCAGGTGACCCGCACCGGACCGCCCTGGGTGTTGCCGCCGGTGAAGGTCACGCCCGTCAGCTGACCGGGGAGCGCCTCGATCGGGCAGGTGACCGGCGGCCGCTTGGGCTTGCCGCCGTACATCTTCGTGAACCGCTTCAGCAGCTTCTTGTCGATCCAGCGGCAGTTGTAGTAGCCCGGCTTGTTGATCGGCAGCGTCTGGCAGACGCCGAAGTCGTAGACCGGGTACATCAGCGAGCACTGCCCGGTGGTGTGGTTGAAGCCGAGGACGTGGCCGAGCTCGTGGGTGAACAGGCGGCCGACCCAGACCCGGGTCTCGGGCTCGAACTCGTCGGCCTTCTTGTACGCCGGGGAGAGGTTGATGTAGTTGCGGTACTGGTAGCCGAGGGTGCCCACGCCGTCGGCGCCACCGGTGTCGCCGTAGCCGATGATCAGCTTCGCCTTGCGCCGTGGCACCTCGACGAACTTGATCTTGCCGCCGGCGCCGTTCCAGTGCGCGAGGGCCTGGTCGAGGCTCCAGTCCCACTTGCCCGGGATCGACTCGTAGTAGGGGATCTTCTTCCCGGGCCACTTCCTGATCCGGGCGGCGAGCCCCGAGCGGGCCGCGGGCAGGACCGCGTCGTCGTTCAGCACGCGCCGCCCCGTCGTGTCGCGATCGACGGCGGACGCGACCGACGGCGCGGCGGCCGCCGCCTCCGCGGTGTGGGCAGGGGTCGGGACGGACAGGACCCCGAGAACTATCGCCACGACCGCGAGTCGGGTCGCATGCATGCCAGTGATGCTGCGCCCTCGGGGCGCCGGCGGATAGCCCAGAACTCGGTAAGTGACCGACTATTCGGCGTCGACCGCGCGCACGGTCGTGATCCGGTGGACCGCGAACTGCCGGGTGTCGTCGGTCCGGTGGTCGTGGGCGGTCAGGACGCCGCCCTCGACGGACACCGGCTCGACGACCCGGTCGGTGCGGGTGCCGTGGTTGTCGACGTAGGAGATGACGACCACGCTGCCGACCTCGGCCGCGTCGCGGAGCGCGGCCAGGGAGCCGGACGGCGTGGTGAGCGGCTCGGGCCCCTTGGGCCGGGTGGCGGCCGCGCGGTCCCCGGCCCGGACGGCGGTGATCACGGCGGCCACGGCGGCGGTACGGCGCGCGGAGGCCGCACCCGCGCCGCCGGACCCGCGGTGCTCGCGCGGTGTCCGGGCCCGGCGCTGGTCGGGGCGGGCGACGTGGACCGTGCCGTCCGCGGCCTCGACCACCGGCGCGGCACCGATGTCGCGGAGCCGCTGGAGCAGCACGTCGACCGGCACGGTGCTGACCAGGACCGTCGGCGCGAGCCGACGCAGGCCGAGCCCGGCGGACTGCGCGTGGTGCAGCAGCTCGGTCAGCGCGGTCTCGTCGTCGGCGCGCAGGTAGGCCTCGGCATGGCCGACCCGGACCGTGCCGAACGTCCGCGCGGTGTCGTCGACGAGGTACTCCAGCGCCTGGGGCACCGGCGTGCGCGAGACCGAGGAGAGGAACTCGTGCAGCTCGGTGGCGGTCCACCCGATGTCGAGCGCCCGCCGGACCGAGGAGGGCGAGAAGCGGTAGACGGACCCCCCGCCGCGCGACTCGACCTCGGCGACCAGCTGCAGCCGTCGGGCCAGGGACGACTCGAGCGGCCCGGGCGCCACCGCGGTCAGGTCCGCCTGGAGCAGCACGTGGTCGACCGGCTCGGGGAGCAGGGCGGACAGCGCCGTGGCCGCCTTCGCGTCGTCGTCCGCCAGCAGCAGCCGGGCGTAGGACGCCAGGCCGTCGAGCCCGGTGACGCCGAGGGTGGCCGCCTCGCGGATCGTCCACAGCACCTGCTCGGCACGCAGCCGCGGGACGTCGCGGCCGCTGCCAGCCGAGCAGCGCGACGACGGACGGCGTGCCCGTCCCGGCCGCGAGCACCTCGCCGTCCGGCAGGTCGGCCAGCGCCGCCAACGTCATCCGGCGGGCCTCGGGCATGTGCACGGCGGCCAGCTCCGGGGCGAGCGCGTTCCAGGTCTTGCCGGCGGGGTCGCGCTGGCCGACCAGCCCCGGCATCCGCGGGCTGTCCAGCCAGACCCGCACCAGCGCGACCCAGCGCTCCGCCGCGGGCCGCAGGACCCAGGCGTCGAACTGGTCGGTCGGCAGCCACACCGGGTTGCCGTTCGTGTCGGCCACCGTGGTGAGCAGCCCGGCCGCGGACGCGGTCTCCACGAGCAGCGCCACGGTCGTCTCGTCCAGGTGCAGGGCGGTGGACGTCGTCTTGAGGTCGCGCACGCCCAGGCCCCCGCTGCGGAGCGCCGACGGCGGAGCCGCGCCCCAGAGGTCGAGCAGCAGCTCCATCCTCCGGACGGCGTCGAACGCCGCCCCGGCCGCCGTCCGGTCGACCAGGGCCTGCTCCCGGGCCCCGGTGGCGAGAGTGGGGACCGCGTCGACGGGGTCGACCGTCGTCCGGCCGCCGCGCAGGGCGACTCCCACCTCGCCGGGGACCTGCGCCGTCGTACCGCGCGGGACGAGCAGGCGTCGCGCGAGAAGCTCCTCGGCCGGGGACGCGGCATCGGCCGGCGTGACCGTCACCCGGGCCGAGCCGGGATCGGCCTCGCCGCCGGCCTCGACGACGTGGTCCAGCATCGCCCGGGCCGGATCCGACAGCTCCGAGACGGCGGCGGTCACGGACGCCCGGTCGGGCGGCGGGTCGGAGAACGGGCGCAGGCCGCTCACGCCCTGCTCCGGCCCACCGGTCAGGCCGTCGGCGACACCGGTCAGGGCGCGGAGTCCACCCGACGACTCCCACGCCAGGGCCAGCTCGAGCAGCCGGTCGACGGCCGCGGCGACGACGTCGGGCTCCGCGTTCACCAGGCTCCTGCAGCCCGGTCACGCTGGAGCGGCCGGTGAGCACGAGGGCGTCGAGGACGGCGAGCTCGGCGCGGGTGAGCTGGTCGAGCGCGCGCAGGATCGAGGACCGGGTGGCCGCCCGCGAGGCCAGCTGGGCGGAGTCGTGAGGGGCCGGCACGGCCAGGTCGGGACGCTCGGACAGCAGCCGGGCCAGCCGCTCGTCCGGCCAGCTGCGCAGCTGGTCGGCGAGCGACCTGAACCCGGACGCAGTCATCCGGCCAACGCTAGTGCCCTAGCCGTTACCGCCCTGATGGCCATCAGAGCTCCGGTACGCCGCCGCGACCGACGTCGGCCTCGTGCGCGAGGTCAACGAGGACGCGCACGTCGCCGCGCCACCGCTCTTCGCGGTCGCGGACGGCATGGGCGGGCACGCGGGAGGTGACATCGCCAGCGCCATCGTGGTCGAGGAGCTCGGCCGCCTGGGTGGCCGCACGTACGACCGCGGACGAGGCCGAGCGCGCGGTCCTCGACGCCCTCGACGAGAGCCAGCGCCGCATCGACGAGCACGCCGCTGGTCGCCGTCGGCCGGGCAGCGCCCGGGACGACGGTGGTCGTCGCCGTGCTGGTCGACGACCGCTGGCTGATCGCCAACCTGGGCGACTCGCGCGCCTACCGGGTGACGGGCGACGAGCTCGTCCAGGTGAGCCACGACCACAGCCTCGTGCAGGACCTCATCGACGCCGGCGAGCATCACCGAGGCGGAGGTCGCCGACCACCCCGAGCGGCACGTGATCACCCGCGCCCTGGGCGGTCCGGGTTCGCCGAGCCGGACCTGTTCTGGGTCGACCTCGCCGACGCGGACCGGCTGCTCCTCTGCACGGACGGCGTCAACGGATTCGTCGACGACACGTCACATCGAGCGACTGCTCGTCGCCGAGCACGGAGGCCGCGGGAGCGGCCGCGGCCCTGGTCGCCGCGTCCCTCGACGCGGGCGGTGAGGACAACGCCACCGCACTGGTGGTGGATGTGGTGGGATGACGTCCGTGTCAGACAGTCGGCGCCGGTCCTACCGGCCCGGATCGTGGTTCGGCATCGTCGGCGACCGGGCCCTCGTCGCGCTGCCGCCGAGCGAGAAGCACCGGGTGGCCGCCATCTGGGAGCTGGTCGACGAGGGCGCCGGCTTCGACGTCACGCTCGACGCCCTGATCTCGGCGGGCCTCCGCGACCTGCCCGGCTTCGTGCTGGTCAGCACCGACGAGGGCCAGACGGACGTCGTCATCCGTGGGGCCGCCGTGGCCACCTTCGTCGTCAACGGCGAGGAGATCTCGGTCGAGGGCTCGCACGCCACCACCTGGGTCGAGCGGTCGCTGCACGGCGTCGAGCGGATGCGGATCGAGGTCGAGTCGGTCACCGGTGCGGACGACGACGACTCGGCGACGGCGTACGTCGTGGACGGTGGGCTGTTCCGGGTGTCCCGGATCGACGAGGTGCCGAGCAGCGACGACGCCTTCCGGCCGGTCCGCGCACTGCACGTCGTCGAGGCGCCGGTCACCGGCTCGTTCCCGGGGCTGGCGGCGGTCACCGAGCTCGCGGCCGCCGAGGAGACCGACGACGAGACCGACGAGCCGCCGATCTGGGAGCCCGCCGAGGAGGAACCGGTCACCGAGGTCGACATCCCGGTCCGCTCGCCGGAGCCACCGGACTGGATCCCGGAGCCGGCTCTCGACGGCCCGACCCTGAGCGTGCCGCCGCCGCCACCGCACCCGCCGCCGGGCATCCCCGGCCAGGAGCCGGCCCCCGACGTGACGAGCGTCGTCGCCCGGCTCGTGATCAGCAGCGGCGAGACCGTCGACGTCGACCGGGTCACCGTGATCGGCCGCGCGCCCGAGACCAAGCAGTTCCCCGACGACGACCCGCCCCGCCTCGTGACCGTGCCGAGCGCGCACTTCGAGATCTCCTCCACGCACATCGAGGTCCGTCCCGGCGCCGGGGCCGACCACGGGTCGGCCGTCGTCACCGACCTCGGGTCCACCAACGGCACCGTCGTCGTCCAGCCCGGTCTGGGTCCGCAGGACCTCGCTCCCGGAGAGCCGGTGCAGCTGCTGCCCGGTGCGCTCATCGACATCGGGGACGGCATCACGATCCAGGTGGTCCGCCCCTGACCGTCGCCACTCTCTCGGGACCCTCCGCCGTCACGGCGGGGGAGGCGGTGACCCCGGCGGGGCTCGACCGCCGGTTCTACGCGTTCGTCCTCGACCGGCTGCTGTCCTGGAGCCTCGTGGCGGCCGCGGCCGCCGGTGCCGACGCGTGGTTCCTCCGCGACGAGCGCTGGGTGCCGGGCCTCGCCGTGGTGGTGGGTGCGGTCCTCCTGCTCGGCCTCGTCGCGTCGGCGCTGACCGGAGTCTGGGGTGTCTCCGCGGGCAAGGCCGCGGTGGGTCTCCGGGTCCTGTCGGCGGACGACGGCCTGCCCATCGGCGTCCCCCGCGCGCTGCTGCGGACGGCCGTGCTCGGGCTCGCCACCCTGCCGACGTTCGGCTTCGGCGCCGCCGCGCTCGCCTGGACCGCGGTGGCCGACCCGGGCGGCCGGCGCCGCGGGTGGCACGACCTGCGCGCCGGCTCGTGCGTCGTCGACATCCGTCCGCCGAACCCTCCGGAGCACCCGGATCACGACCAGCCGCCGCCCGTCGTGAACCTGACCGCCGCGCGGCTCGTGCCCGCGCCGCCCCCGGCCCCGGCGCCCGCGCTGCCGGCGCCGCACGACCCCGACGCGCAGACGCGCCTGTCGCCGAGGCAGGGGCTCGGCTGGCCGCTCGTCGGCCGGCCGCCAGCGGTCTGGCGGGTCGTGTTCGACACCGGTGAGGCGCTGGACGTCGAGGGACTGGTGCTCGTCGGGCGCCGCCCGGAGCCGAGGGCGGGGGAGCCCGTGCACACGCTCCTGCCCCTGTCGTCGGAGGACATGTCGCTGTCCAAGACGCACGCGCAGTTCCAGGTCGTGCCCGACGGCGCGCTGGTCGTGATGGACCGCGGGTCGACCAACGGGTCGGTGCTGATCCGGGGCGGGCTCTTCAAGCACCTCGAGGGCGGCCGCCCGGCGACGCTGAAGGACGGCGACCGGGTCCGGTTCGGCGACCGGGAGATGACGGTGTCGCGCGTCGGCCCTCAGTAGGGTCCCGGCCATGACCTTCGAGTACTCACGCACCGTCACCACCTCCGCGGCCCCGGCCGCGGTCTGGGCCCTCTGGAGCGACCCGACCACCTGGCCCGTCTGGGACCCGGCCGTCGAGTCGGTGGCGTTCGAGGGCCACTTCGGCGAGGGCGCGGGGGGCACGATGGTGCTGGCCGGCGGGATCGAGGTGCCGGTGACGCTCGAGGTCGTCGAGCCCGGCCGCCGCTACCTCGACCGCCTCGCGATGGGCGACCTGGTCATCGAGATCGACCACGTCGTCGAACCGCACGAGGACGGGGCCGAGGTCACCGTCAGCACGGTGATCACCGGACCCGGCGCCGAGGACATCGGCCCGATGGTCACCAACGACGCACCCAAGGCCATGGAGGCGCTCACCGCCATGGCCGAGGGACGCGCCTAACCGTCCAGCGCGCGGTCCGCTGCGGCCTCGGCGTGGATCCGCAGCGACTCCAGGAGCGGCAGCGGCGAGTCGTCCGGCCCGACGAGCAGCTCGAGCTCGGTGCACGCCGACGCCAGCGCGTCGGCACCGGCGTCCTGGAAGCGGCGGATCACCTCGACGTACGTCGCCCGGGACGCGTCGAGCACGTGTCCCTGGGTGAGCTCCTCGAACACGATCCGGTCGATCTCGACCTTGTCCTCGTGGGACGGCAGGTCGACGGTGAGGCCGTGGGACCGGAGCCGGTCGGCGTAGAAGTCCTCGTCCATCACCCACCACGTCCCGACCAGCCCGAGGCGCTGCCAGCCCTGCGCGTGCGCGTGCCCGGCCAGGGCGTCCGCGATGTGCAGCAGCGGGACGTCGACCGCGGCCTGCACGTCGTCCGCGACCTTGTGCATGAGGTTCGCGCAGATGACCACGAAGTCGGCCCCCGACGCCTCGAGGTGCCGGGCGGCGTCGGCGAGCAGCCCGCCGGCGCGCGCCCAGTCTCCCGACGTCTGGCAGTCGCGGATCACCGAGAAGTCCATCGACTCGAGGACCATCCGCGCGGAGGCGTGACCGCCGCGGCGTGCGGCGACCCGCTCGTTGATGATCCGGTAGTACTCCAGGGTCGAGTGCCAGCTCAGCCCGCCGACGAGTCCGATGGTCAGCATGCCGGTCAGCTCGGGTCGGGGACGTCCTCGAACGCGTCCGCACGGCCGATGAACTCGGCGCGGCCGGGCGGCCACGCGAGCGCGAAGACCTTGCCCACGACGAGGTCGATGCCGACGTACCCCTGCTGCGGGTCGCAGTCGACGTCCTTGAAGCACACGTGCACCGACGAGTCGGCGGAGTTGGCGCGGTTGTCGCCCATCACGAACAGGCTGTCCTTGGGCACCGGGCCGGCGGTCCAGTTGCACTTGCGCTGGCCCCCGGGCATCGGGCCGGCGCAGGCCCGCTTGCCCTTCATCTCGGCCAGGTACGTCTCGTCGACCGGCACGCCGTTGACGCTGAGGCGGCCCTCCTCGTCGCAGCAGACGATCACGTCGCCCTCGACCCCGATCACCCGCTTCACGAGGTGCCCGCCGGTCGGGTAGAGCCCGATCTTGGCGAGACCCCTGGTCAGGATCGAGGCCGGCTGCGGGTTCTGCAGACCGTTCAGCCAGTCGCCCGGGTCGTCGAAGACGATGACGTCGCCGCGCTGCGGCTCGCCGTTCCAGTACGACGGCTTCTGCACCAGGATCCGGTCGTTGACGACCAGGCCCGGCTCCATCGACTCCGACGGGATGTAGAAGGACTGGATGAAGAAGGTCTTCACCACCAGCGCCAGCAGGATCGCGAAGCCCAGCAGCAGCACCGTCTCGCGGATGACCTTCCCGGGGCTGTCCTTCTTCTCGGCCTTCTCGGCCCTCTCGGGAGCCTTGGCCAGGTCGGCGTCCTTCGCAGGAGCCGGCTCGGTCTCAGCACCGAGGTCGTCCGGGGGAGTCACGCGGTGACCCTATCCGCCGGTGCTGAGCAGCACCGGCCAGCGCGCCGCCGTCCCGCTCGCGTCCCGCCAGACCAGCCGGCCCCGGGCCCGGTCGCGGACCTGGCCGGCGAACCGGACCGTGACGTCGGCCGACCGGCCGGGTGCGAGCCGCACGGTGCCCGGCGTGACGCGTCAGCCCGGGGAGCCCGGACACGCGCACGGTGAAGGTCCGCGTGGTCCGCGACAGGTTGGTGACGGTGCGGGTGACCGTGCGGCGGTCGCGGTCGAGGAGCAGGACGGCGGTGCCCAGCTCGGCACGGCGGCCGTCGAGCCAGGCCCGGTAGTCGGCGGGTGCGACCGCGACGCCGAGCGACGCCGAGCCGGCCTGCTGTGCCCGCCCGGCCCGCGCCGGTGCTGCTGCCACGGACCGGGCGAGGCGGTCCCGGCGAGGGCGCTGCGGACGAGGGGCGCCGGCCAGTCGCGGTCGCGCGCGGATCGTGGCGGCCAGGCCGCTGACCCGGGCGGCGGCCACGCTGGTGCCGCTCACCAGCTGCCAGCGGGTGTCGCTGGCGTCGGGGCGGCCGGCGGCGAGGACGCCGTTGCCGTCGGCGAGCACGTCCGGGGTGACGACGCCGAGCCGGTCGTCGCCGGAGCGCGACCAACCTGCGACACGAGGCTGGGTCCGCTCGATCCCGCGCGGCGTCAGGGTGACCCGGCCGCGTGGGTGCCTGGACAGCCACCGGACCAGGCCGTCGCCCTGCTTCGCGTCGACGTGGACGGTCGGCACCGCGTGCAGGTCGGGGTCGAGTGATCCGGTGACCTGGTTGGCGAGCACCATGCCCACACCGTCGGCCTGCTGCACCGCGAGCGACTTGTCGGTACGGCCGACGCCGCCGCGGGCACAGAGGACGACCCGGCCGCCGACCTTGGCGGCGTCGAGGCTGCCGGGCACGCACAGCCGGGCGTCCTCACGGGCGGTGCCGGTGGCGCCGGAGTCGGTGCCGAGCACCAGCCGGGCGGGGCCGACGGCCCGGTTCGAGACCATCACCCCGCGCAACCGGCCGGCCCCGCGCCGCTCGACCACTCCGCGCCGTACGTCGCTCGTGACCGCTCCGACCGTGGAGATCCACGGGGCGGCGTAGCCGACCTCGCCGGGTCCGTTGCCGGCCGCGGCGACGACGACCACGTCGGCCTCGGCCGCGCCCAGGAGGGCCCGCTGGACGGTGTCCTCGGCCGGGTCGGGCGCCGCGTCGGACGCGACGGACACGTTGAGGACGTCGACGCCGTCGGCGGTCGCACGGTCCACGGCCGAGACCACGTCGGAGGCGGAGCAGCCGTCGTCGACCGGGTCCGGCGCCGTCCAGCACGCCTTGTACATCGCGATCCGGGCCTGCGGGGCGACGCCGCTGAACTCGCCGAGGCGCTGCCCGCGGGCGCGCGCCACGAGCCCGTCGTTGCCGGCGGCGACAGATGCGACAGCGGTGCCGTGCCCGTCGTCGTCGCGCGCCGACAGGGAGGCGACGTCGCGGATCCGGTCCTCGCCGAAGCCGTCGACGAACCACTGCGCTCCGACGACCTTCCCGGTGCAGGCCGACTCCGGCCAGTCCGGAGCGGTGCGGCACTCGCCGCGGTAGCCGGTGGGCAGCGGACCCAGGCCCGGCGTGCCCGCGAACACCGCGCCCTCCGGTGTGAGGCCCGAGTCGACGAAGCCGATGACCGTGCCGGCGCCGCCTCGCCCGCGGGTGGCCCGGCTCGCGCCCGTCGGCGCCGTCGTCGAGCCGGCGAGGTGCAGCACCCGGTCACGTTCCACCAGGGCGACGCGCGGGTCCGCGCCCAGCTGCCCGGCCTGGTCGGCGGTCAGCTCGACGGCGACCCCCGAGAGGGCGGTCGTCCACCGGTAGACCGGCTCGTCGGCGTCCACCGACGCGAGCACCTGGTCCTGCACGGTGTGCATCCAGAGGGACAGCGCGTCCTCGGGCAGCGTCCCCGCCGCCGTCCCCGGACCGTTGAGGGTGACGAGGTAGAGCGCCGCGTCGTCGTGCGTCACCGGGGTCGCCTGGGCGCTGGGCACGGTCAGCCCGGCGACCGCGACGGCGGCGGCGAGGGTCGCGAAGGGCACGAGCCTGCGCATGCCTCACCTCCCTGGGTCGCGCGGCGGAAAGGGTTCATTCTGTCCCACGGGTCCCAGGGCGGTGGTCGGTTCACCCGGTTGCCTACGCTTCACCGCATGTCCACGCCGTCCGCCCCGCTCGCCGTGGGCTTCGACCTGGACATGACGCTCATCGACACGGTGCCCGGCTTCTCACGGACGCTCGAGGTGCTCGGCGACGAGCTCGGGGTGGCCTTCCCGATCGAGGAGCTGACCTCGAAGCTCGGTCCGCCGCTGGAGATCATGCTGGCGCCGTACCTGCCGCCCGAGGCGGTCGGGCCGGCCGGCGACCGGTTCCGGGCGCTCTACCCGGACACCGCGATCGCTCCCGTGCCGGTGCTGCCCGGCGCGCACGAGGCGCTCGCCGCCGTACGAGCGCACCGCGGGCGGACCGTCGTGGTCACCGGCAAGTACCCCGACAACGCGCGCCGGCACCAGGCCCACCTCGGGCTCGACGTGGACGTGCTCGAGGGCTGGGTCTGGGGCGTCGGGAAGGCCGACGTGCTGATCCGCGAGGGCTGCAGCCTGTACGTCGGCGACCACGTCCACGACGTCGAGGGCGCGCTCGCCGCCGGGGTCCTCAGCGTCTCCGTGCTGACCGGGGGCTCGACGCGCGAGGAGCTCCTCGAGGCCGGCACGCACGTGGTCCTGGACTCCCTCGAGGAGTTCCCGGCCTGGCTCGACGAGCACCTGCTCGCCACCCGGCTGGCCGCCCTCGAGGCCGACCTGCGGTCGCGCGGTTCGGTGCTCGTGGCCTACAGCGGGGGAGCGGACAGCGCGTTCCTGCTGGCCGCCGCCGTCCGCGCGCTGGGGTCGGAGCACGTCGTCGCCGCCACCGGCTACTCGGACTCGCTCCCGCAGGTCGAGCGCGACCCGGCCCGGCGCTTCGCGGAGTCGCTCGGCGTCGAGGTGGTCACGCCGGAGACCCACGAGATGGAGCGCGAGGGCTACCGGGCGAACGGCGCCGACCGCTGCTTCTTCTGCAAGGCGGAGCTGGTCGAGGTGCTGTCCGACCTCGCCGCGGCGCGCGACCTCGGTGTGGTCGCGACCGGGACGAACGCCGACGACGCCGTGGCCGGCTTCCGGCCCGGGATCGCCGCCGCCGACGAGCGTGGCGCCGTCGCCCCTCTCCGCGACGCCGGGCTCACCAAGGCCCAGGTCCGCGAGGCCTCCCGCCGCTGGGACCTGCCGACGTGGGACAAGCCCGCGGCGGCGTGCCTGTCGTCGCGCGTCGCGTACGGCGTCGAGGTGACGCCGCACCGGCTGGCCCGCGTGGAGCGTGCCGAGGCGGCGGTCAGGGCCGCCCTGCCGACGGCTCGCGACCTCCGGGTCCGCGACCTGGGCGAGCGGGCGTCGGTCGAGATCGACGCCACGCTGCTCCCCCTCCCGGCCGATGCCGAGGCCGCCGTGGTCGCCGGGGTCCGCGAGGCGGGCTTCGACGAGGCGGTGGTCGACCCGCGCGGCTTCCGGTCCGGCTCGATGAACGAGGCGTTGGGGTCGTGACCCTGGACCCGGCGGACGTGCTCGCCCGGGCCGCCGAGTGGATCTGGGTGCCGCCGTTCGCCCGCGAGCTGCCGACGCCGGAGTACCGCGTCATCGCGTTCCCCGACTACTTCGCCGAGGCCACCGAGGCGATGCCGGTGGTCTTCGACTCGACGCGGCCCGTGGACGCCGTGCTCGACGACGTGCTGACCGCGGCCGGCGCGCTCGGCCGGGAGCAGGTCGTGGTGATGGGCCTGGGCGAGGCGACCCGGCCCGAGGGTCTCGAGGCGCACATCGTCGACCGGGGCGGCGACCTGGCCGAGACGCTCGCGATCCTGGCCCGGCCGCTCGACGTCCCGGCCGAGCTGGACGCACCGGGCGACGTCGAGGTGCGGGCCGTCGACGACCTCGGAACCCTGCGCGACTGGGACCGGATCGGCGTGGAGGTGTTCGGCGGGACGCTGCGCACCGACGAGGAGCTCGCGGCCGCCCTCGACGAGGAGGGACGCAACCCGATGCTGGTCGCCTACCGCGACGGGGTCGCGCTGGGCACCGGCGGCTACTCGGTCGCCCACGACGTGCTGCGTCTCTGGGGTGGCGCCGTCCTGCCCGGTGCCCGCGGGACCGGCGCCTACCGCGCGCTGCTCGACCACCGGCTGCGTGACGGCCGGCGGTCCGGCTGCCGGATGGCGCTGGTCAAGGGCCGCGTCGAGACGTCGGCGCCGGTGCTGCGCCGCGCCGGCTTCGCGGAGTACGGCGTCGAGCGGGCCTACCGCGTCGCGGTCGGCTGATGGCCGACCTCTGGGACCGCGTCTCCGCGCAGCAGCCGGTGCCCGAGGCGTCGTTCGTGCTGGCCACCGGCGTCCTCGCGGTCCTGCTGGTCGTCGTGGCGTGGCCGAAGGTCCGGCTCGGGGTCACCGTCGTGCACGAGGCCGGTCATGCGGTGGTCGCCGTGCTCGTCGGTCGCCGGCTCAGCGGCATCCGGCTGCACTCGGACACGTCGGGACTGACCGTCTCGCGCGGCAGGCCGCGCGGGCCGGGCATGGTGCTCATGCTCGCCGCCGGCTACCTCGCGCCCGCCCTGCTCGGCCTGCTGGCGGCGTACCTGCTCGCGGCCGGGCACGGCGTCGGGCTGCTCTGGCTGCTGGTCCTGCTGCTCGCCGGGCTGCTCGTCTGGGTGCGCAACGGGTACGGGCTGCTGGTCGTGCTGGCCCTCGGCGGCGGTCTGTTCGCCCTGACCTGGTGGGGCTCGGTGGACGCGCAGTCCGTGGCGGCGTACCTGGTCACCTGGGTGCTGCTGCTCGCCGCGCCACGCCCGCTGGTCGAGCTGCTGGGCCGCGGCCGCGGCCGCTCGCGGACGTCCGACCCGGACCAGCTGGCGGCGTTGACCCGGGTGCCGGCCGTGCTCTGGACGCTCCTGCTGCTGCTCGCCAACTGCGCCGGGCTCGTGCTGGGCGTCGGGATGCTGGCGCCGGACCTCGTCTGAGCGGGCGGGCCCGCTACAGCTCGAGCTCGTCCGCGATCTCCCGCAGGGCCTTGGCCAGCGGGCGGCCGAAGGACCGGTCGGGGTGGCGGCCGTGGCGGTACGTCTCGCCGATGTCGTCGAGGGTGCGGATCAGGTCCTCGATGATCGGGACCATCGCGTCGGGCGACTTGCGCTTGTTCGCCGAGATGTTCCGGCTGACCGAGGCGGGCGCGTCGAGCACCTTCACCTGGAGCGCCTGGTCGCCGCGGCGGCCCTGGGCGATGCCGAACTCGACGCGGGTGCCGTTCTTCAGGGCGGTGACCCCCTCGGGCAGCGCGTCGGAGCGCACGTAGACGTCGGGTCCGTCCTCCTGCGAGAGGAACCCGAAGCCCTTCTCCGCGTCGTACCACTTCACCTTGCCAGTGGGCACGGCCCTGACCTCTTTCACCTGCTGATGGGGGACGCCGTGGCCGGCCCGGCCACAGCAGCCGCCAAGACTAACGGGCCTCGGTGGCGGGCTGTACCCGGTTTGCTGCCGGGCGCGGTCGGCGCCCGGGCGGCCGGGTCGCCAGGACGAACACCGTCCACGCCACCAGCGTCACGAACGCGACCAGCAGCCCGAGCCGTGGCGGGTCGAGCGGCAGGGCGATGCCGACGAAGCCGCCGACCACCCAGGCCAGCTGGCAGGTCGTGTCGCTGCGCCCGAAGGCGCTCGCCTGGACGCGCACGGGGATGTCGCGCTGGATGGTCGCGTCGAGCGAGAACTTCGCGATCGCCTGGGCGAGGCCGGCGACCAGCCCGAGCAGCGCCAGGGTCCAGACGCCGTAGAACAGGGCGGCCAGCAGCGCCACCGTCGCGTCGGCGACGAGGGCCGCCACGACGGCCATGGCGGGGGAGATCCGGCCGATCGAGGACGCCGCCAGCGTGCCGAGGAGTCGACCGAGGCCGGCCGCGCCCGACCACGATGCCGATCATCAGCTCGGGGCTGAACGTGTCCGGTCTGACGCCCTTGTCGCGCAGCAGGAACGCCACGAACATCAGCAGGAAGCCGGTGAGGAACCAGGGCCCGAGGTTGGCGCGCAGGGCGAACGCGACGGAGCTCGGGATCCGGGTCTGCAGCCGGCCGCGCCGCGAGGTGCCGCCGCTCTCGCCGCGCATCCGGAGCACGCCCTCGCCCTCGCTCGAGTCCACCTCGGCCGGCAGCCGGATCGCGCAGATGGTCGCGATCACGAAGAGCACGAACGCGTAGCGCAGCGACCACTCGGCCCCCGCCAGCGAGGCGAGCGCCGCGATCGGGGCGGACACGGTGGCGCCGACGATGCCGGACAGCGAGACCCGGCCGTTCGCCTTCACGAGCGTGAAGCCCGCGGGGAGCAGGCGGGGTACGGCGGCCGCGCGCGTGACGCCGTAGGCCTTGGACGAGACGAGGACGCCGAGCGCGGCCGCGAACACGAGCGCCGAGCCGTCGTCGACCGACGACGCCAGGACCCAGCAGAGGAACGCCCGCATCGCCATCGTGGCGCCGACCGCCCAGCGGCGGCCGTGCGCGAAGCGGTCGAGGAACGGGCCGATCAGGGGAGCCACGATCGCGAACGGCAGCATCGTCAGGCCCAGGAACAGCGCGACCTGGCCGCGTGCCTCGCCCGACGGCACCGTGAAGAACAGCGACCCGGCGAGCGAGATCGCCACCGCCGCGTCGCCGGCGGTGTTGAAGACGTGCATCTGGATCAGCCGCGACAGCCCTGACTCGCCGGCGCCCTGGGCCTCGGAGGCGCGCTTGGCGGACGCCATCGTCACCTTGCTGACCTTGCCGGTGCCGCGCGCGACGCCCGCGAGCCCGCGCCCGGTCACGCGCGCGCCGGTCACGAGCCCCTGGCCGACCTTCCGTGCGGTGGTCGGCGTCGGGCTCGAGGGGCCGTCGGGATGGGGGTCCCGCCAGCGCTGCTCCTCCTCCGCCATGCGCTCATCCTGCCCTCACCGCGGGGATCCCACGACACGGACACGACACCCTCGACCTGACACTGCGCAGGTCGATCAGTCACACTTGCGCCCGTGACCGCCATCGCCGACGCCAAGGCCGACTCCAAGGCCGACTCCGTCGGGGCCGCCGCGATCGACGCGGCCCGGGAGGCACTCCTCCACGACGTCGACGCCACCGACGTCGGTGAGCACCTCGGTGCGGTCGCCGAGGGAGAGCGCGTCGTCACCCACCAGTTCGCCTGCTCCCGCAAGGGGTACGTCGGGTGGCACTGGTCGGTCACCGTGGCCCGGGCGACCCGGCAGCGCACGGTCACCATCGACGAGATCGTGCTGGTCCCCGGCGACACCGCGATCGTGGCGCCCGAGTGGGTGCCCTACCGCGAGCGGCTCCAGCCGGGCGACATGTCGCCCGGCGACCTGCTGCCCGTCGACGACGACGACCCGCGGCTGGTGCCGACGTACTCCTTCGGCGACGACCCGCTCGACGACGACGCCAAGACCCAGATCCGCGAGATCTCGAAGGACCTCGGGCTGGGCCGGGTGCGCACCCTCTCGCCGGAGGGCCGCGACCTCGCCGCCCAGCGGTGGGCGGACGGCGACGGGGGTCCCGAGTCGCCGATCGCGCAGGCCGCGCCGGACCGCTGCCACAGCTGCGGCTTCCTGGTGCGCATCGCGGGCTCGCTGAGCGACACGTTCGGGGTCTGTGCCAACGGCGACGCCAACGACGACGGCCGGGTGGTCACGTTCGACCACGGCTGCGGCGCCCACTCCGAGGTCCGGATCGCCAAGAAGCACGAGCCCGTCCCGATCCCGGACCACGTCTTCGACACGCTCATGAACGACGAGGTCGAGTCCTTCTGAGCGGCTAGCCCGCCTCGTCGGGCTCCAGGTCGCGCGCCTTGCGGGCGACCCGCCGGCGGCGGCAGTACTCGATGCCGAACAGGCCGAGGCCCGCGCCCGCCAGGCACGTCCACAGCCACCAGGTGCGGCCGTCGTCGGCGAGCGACCCGTAGAACGGGATCAGGGCGATGAACCCGAGCACGAACGCGATCGTGCCGACCTCGACGGTCCGGACGCCGTCCAGGTCGAGCGGCTCGACGTCGGCGACGATGTAGGTGCGGTTGCCGATCTCGTGCTGCGTCGGCTGGTCGTCGCGGAGCTCCACGGCACCACCGTAGACCGGAAACGCCGCCGACACATCGAGGTCATTCACAAGGTGACCCGGCAGTGCCAAGATGCCGCCCGTGAGCACTCAGACCAGCGCGGGGGCCTCGGGCCTGGACGGATTCTTCAAGATCACCGAGCGGGGGTCGAACGTCGGCCGCGAGATCCGCGGCGGCGTGGTCACCTTCTTCACGATGGCGTACATCGTCGTGCTGAACCCGATCATCATCGGCTTCGTGCCCGACGCCGAGGGCAAGTTCCTCGGGGGCGGGGCGGCGCCCAACATCGAGGCCATCGCGGCCGGCACCGCCCTGGTCGCCGGGCTGCTGACCATCCTCATGGGCGTCTTCGCCAACTACCCGCTGGCGCTGGCCACCGGGCTCGGGCTCAACGCGTTCGTGGCGTTCAGCATCGCCAGCCAGATGACCTGGGCCGACGCGATGGGGCTCGTCGTCATCGAGGGCATCATCATCCTGATCCTGGTCTTCACCGGGTTCCGGACCGCGGTCTTCCACGCCGTCCCCGTCCAGCTCAAGGTCGCGATCTCCGTCGGCATCGGCCTGTTCATCGCGCTGATCGGCTTCGTCGACGCCGGGTTCGCCGGCGCGCTCGGCTCGCCGCCGCTGCAGCTGGGACGCGACGGCAACCAGCTCCAGGGCTGGCCGGTGCTCGTCTTCGGTGTCGGCCTCGCGCTGATCATCGCGTTGTGGGTGCGCAAGACCAAGGGCGCCATCCTCATCACCATCCTGGCGATGACGGTCGTCGCGATCATCGTCGAGAAGATCTTCGACATCGGCCCGGCGTTCGGGGCCGACGGCGCGTTCAACCCCAAGGGCTGGGCCCTCACCGTCCCCTCCGTGCCCGGCTTCGGTGACCTGGCGGAGGCGCCGGACTTCGGCACCCTCGGCGAGTTCAACCTGATCGGCGGCTTCGAGGAGGCCGGCGTCATCACCGCGATCCTGCTGGTGTTCACGCTGATGCTCGCGGACTTCTTCGACACGATGGGCACGATGACCGCCGTGGGCGCCGAGGCCGGCCTGCTCGACGAGGACGGCGTGCCGCCGAACACCCAGAAGATCCTGATCGTCGACTCGGTCGCGGCCGCCGCCGGCGGTCTGGGCGGCGTCTCGTCGAACACGAGCTACATCGAGTCGGCGTCGGGCGTCGGCGAGGGCGCCCGGACGGGCCTGGCGTCCGTGGTCACCGGTGTCTGCTTCCTGCTGACCATCTTCCTGGCGCCGCTGGTCGGCGTGATCCCCTCGGAGGCCGCCGTCCCGGCGCTCGTCCTCGTCGGCTTCCTGATGATGCAGCAGGTCACGGACATCGACTGGAAGGACACCGAGATCGCCATCCCGGCCTTCCTCACCATCGTCCTGATGCCCTTCACGTACTCGATCACCGTGGGCATCGGTGCGGGGTTCCTGGCCTACGTGCTGATCAAGCTGGTCAAGGGCAAGTCGAGCGAGATCCACGCCCTCCTGTGGGTCATCGCCGGCCTGTTCCTCATCTACTTCGCGATCGCTCCGATCACCGACTGGCTGACGTAGGGAACGGGCGCCATTCCCGATTGGCCCTGGCCGCCTGCCGCGAGTAGTCTCGATCCTCGGGTCTGACGACCAGACCCTTCGGCGTGCCCGCCGGCCACCGGCTCATCCACTGGTGGCCCTGGCGGACCCCACATCGAGGCACAGAGCACGAAGGCAACATCACCGTGCCCGGCAAGGCGCTGGGCCGTGACGAGAAAC
>CAWFGL010000005.1:0-132015 GCA_963815335.1 uncultured Actinomycetota bacterium | reverse complement strand
CCGATCCGCCCGGCCATCGACCCGGTGAACACGATCCGGCCCCTGGTCCGCCGGAGCCCGGGCAGGAACACCTGGGTCGCCGCCACCTGGCCGATGACGTTGACCTCGGACTGGCGGCGCCACTCCTCGACCGGGAGGACCTCCACGGGTCCCGGCACCGCGATGCCGGCGTTGTTCACCAATCCGACCAGGTCGGTGCCGATGCTCTCGCGGGCCGCACTGATGGAGTCGCCGTCGGTGACGTCGACGATCACCGGTGGTTCCCGGCCCGTGGTGTCGGCGGCGGCCAGCCGCTCGCCGTCCTCGGCCCTGCGGACACCCGCGTGCACGTCGAAGCCGAGCCCGGCAAGGTGGTGCGTCGTCGCACTCGCCGATGCCGGTGCTGGCGCCGGTGACGAGCACCGCGCCTTCCCCGGGGTTGCCATGGCCGGACGGTAGCGAGAAAGGGTGCGTCGAGGATTCCTGCTTCGGCCGGCCACCGTCCTACCCTTTCCGGGTCCGCGTGGGAGATCCCACAACGCGCAGATGCGCGGCGCAGGCCCGACTCCACCGCTACCAGGAGACACCAGATGGACTTCAAGGTCGCCGACCTCGGCCTGGCCGACTTCGGCCGCACCGAGATCTCCCTCGCCGAGCACGAGATGCCCGGCCTGATGGCGATGCGCGAGCGCTACGGCGACACCAAGCCGCTCGCCGGCGCGCGGATCGCCGGCTCGCTGCACATGACCATCCAGACCGCGGTCCTCATCGAGACCCTGGTCGCGCTCGGCGCCGAGGTGCGCTGGGCCTCGTGCAACATCTTCTCCACCCAGGACCACGCGGCCGCGGCCGTCGCGGTCGGTCCGAACGGCACCGTCGACGACCCCGCCGGCGTCCCGGTCTTCGCCTGGAAGGGCGAGACGCTGGAGGAGTACTGGTGGTGCACCCAGCAGATCCTGACTGGCCCGGTGACTCGTTCGCCAACATGATCCTCGACGACGGTGGCGACGCCACCCTGCTCGTCCACCTCGGCCTCGAGGTGGAGAAGAAGGGCGTCGCGCCCGACCCCGCGACCGCGACGAGCCACGAGCAGAAGATCATCTTCGAGGTCCTCAAGCCTCCCTGGACGAGACAACGGACCGCTGGACCCAGATCGCCGGCCGAGATCAAGGGCGTCACCGAGGAGACCACCACCGGCGTGCACCGGCTCTACGACATGATGAAGGAAGGCTCGCTGCTCTTCCCCGCCATCAACGTCAACGACTCGGTCACCAAGTCCAAGTTCGACAACAAGTACGGCTGCCGGCACTCGCTGATCGACGGCATCAACCGCGCCACCGACGTCCTCATCGGCGGCAAGGTCGCGGTCGTCTGCGGCTACGGCGACGTCGGCAAGGGCTGCGCGGAGTCGCTGCGCGGCCAGGGCGCCCGCGTCATCGTCACCGAGATCGACCCGATCTGCGCGCTCCAGGCGGCGATGGACGGCTACCAGGTCGCCACCCTCGACGACGTCCTCGACGTCGCCGACATCATCATCACCGCGACCGGCAACAAGGACGTCGTCACCGTCGACCAGATGTCGCGGATGAAGCACCAGGCGATCCTGGGCAACATCGGCCACTTCGACAACGAGATCGACATGGCCGGCCTCGAGGCCGACGGCGTGGTCGCGCAAGAACGTCAAGCCGCAGGTCGACGTGTGGACCTTCCCCGCCGGCAACGCGATCATCGTGCTGTCCGAGGGTCGGCTGATGAACCTCGGCAACGCCACCGGCCACCCGTCGTTCGTGATGTCGAACTCCTTCACCAACCAGGTCCTCGCCCAGATCGAGCTGTTCACCAAGCCCGAGGAGTACCCGGTCGGCGTCTACGTGCTGCCCAAGCACCTCGACGAGGAGGTCGCCCGGCTGCACCTCGACAGCCTCGGCGTGAAGCTCACCGAGCTCTCAGACGAGCAGGCGGCGTACCTCGGCGTCGCCGTCGAGGGCCCCTACAAGCCCGAGCATACCGCTACTGAGCCAGGGCTCACCACCCCTGTGGTGCCACACTTGAGCGCATGGCTGCAGCACCAGCGAGCGACTTCGCGACCAAGGGACGCGTCCTCGTGGTCGACGACGACGCGTCGCTGGCCGAGATGCTCACCATCGTGCTGCGCCAGGAGGGCTTCGACGCCCGCTCGGTCGTGCGCGGTGACCGGGCGATGGAGGCCTTCCGCGACTACCGGCCCGACGTCGTCCTGCTCGACCTGATGCTGCCCGGCAAGGACGGCATCGACGTGTGCCAGGAGATCCGCGCCGAGTCCGGCGTGCCGATCGTGATGCTCACCGCCAAGAGCGACACCGTCGACGTCGTCGTCGGGCTGGAGTCCGGCGCCGACGACTACGTCGTCAAGCCGTTCAAGCCCAAGGAGCTCGTCGCCCGGATCCGGGCCCGGGTACGCCGCAACGACGCGACCCCAGGAGTCGCTCACCATCGGCGACATCGCCATCGACGTCGCCGGTCACGCGGTGACCCGCGACGGCGAGCCGATCAACCTGACGCCGCTGGAGTTCGACCTGCTGGTCTGCCTGGCCCGCAAGCCGTGGCAGGTGTTCACCCGCGAGGTGCTGCTCGAGCAGGTCTGGGGCTACCGGCACGCCGCCGACACCCGGCTGGTCAACGTGCACGTCCAGCGGCTGCGCTCCAAGGTCGAGCACGACCCCGAGAACCCGGAGATCGTGGTCACCGTCCGCGGCGTCGGCTACAAGGCCGGGACCAGTAGGCGGCCGCATGCTCAGGGCCCGCGCGCCGCGCCGGCCGCCGACCGCCGTCCGCCGCGCGCTGACGTTCTGGCGCCGCTCGATCCAGGCGCGCGTCGTGGCCAGCACGGTGATCCTCTCCGCCGTCGTGGTCGCCGCCGTCGGCTGGCTGCTGCTGCAGCAGACCCGCGACGGCCTGCTCGAGAACCGGGTCGACGTCGTGCTCGCCGAGGTCGCCGACGAGGTCGAGGAGGCCAACGACCGGCTCGACGCGGCGCCCGGCCAGGACCCCGACGCGACCGCGCAGCGCCGCGACCTGGTCGACCTGATCGTCCAGCGCGGCCTCACCCGCGGCTACGAGGTGGTCGTGGCCGGACCGGCCGGCGACGAGAGCGGCCGGATCGCCGACGGCGGCACCGAGTCCAGCCCGCACCTCGACCTGGCCAGCGTGCCGCTCGGCTGCGAGGAGCACTTCGACGGCCCGGGCGCCGGATCGGCGTGGACCTACACCACGATCGGCACCCTCGACGACGACGGCGCGTCGTCAGCAGCGAGCCGGGGATCGTGGTCGGCTCCCAGGTCAGCTGCCGGCCGACGGCCGCACCTACACCCTCTACTTCCTGTTCCCGCTCGACGAGCAGCAGCAGACGATGGGGCTGGTCACGCGCGCGCTGTCACCGCCGGCGGCCTGCTGCTCGTCCTGATCGCCGGGCTCACCTGGCTGGTCACCCGGCAGGTGGTCACCCCGGTCCGGCTGGCCCGCCGGGTCGCCGAGCGGCTCGCCGCCGGCCGGCTGACCGAGCGGATGCGGGTCACCGGCGAGGACGACCTCGCCCGGCTGGCCACGTCGTTCAACCAGATGGCGACCAACCTGCAGCGCCAGATCCGCCAGCTCGAGGAGCTGAGCCGGGTGCAGCGCCGGTTCGTCTCCGACGTCTCGCACGAGCTGCGCACGCCGCTGACGACCGTGCGGATGGCCGGCGACGTGCTGCACGACGCGCGCGACGAGCTTCGACCCGGCGACCGCCCGGGCCGCCGAGCTGCTCCAGACCGAGCTGGACCGGTTCGAGACCCTGCTGGCCGACCTGCTGGAGATCAGCCGCTTCGACGCCGGCGCGGCCGTGCTCGAGCTCGACGACGTCAACCTGGTCGACGTCGCGCACCGGGTCGTGGAGGCGACCCGGCCGCTGGCCGAGCAGCGCGGCGTCCGGATCGTCGTCCGCGCGCCCGACCACCCGTGCCTGGCCGAGGCCGACGTCCGCCGGGTCGAGCGGATCGTGCGCAACCTGGTCACCAACGCCATCGACCACGCGCGTGCCGAGGACCAGGCGCGGGACGCCGGAGGTCGTCGTCCTGGTCGCCGGCGACGAGCAGGCGGCCGCGATCGCGGTCCGCGACCACGGCGTCGGCCTGGCGCCGGGGGAGTCGTCGATGGTGTTCAACCGCTTCTGGCGGGCCGACCCGGCCCGGGCCCGGACCAGCGGCGGCACCGGCCTCGGCCTGTCGATCGCCCTGGAGGACGCCCACCTGCACGGCGGCTGGCTCCAGGCCTGGGGCGGCCCGGCGAGGGCTCGCAGTTCCGGCTGACCCTGCCGCGGCGGGCCGGCGAGGTGCTGCGCCAGAGCCCGCTGCCGCTGGTGCCCGAGGACGCCCCGGAGCCCGTCGCATGAGCCGCGCGCGATCGCGGTGCGCTGCTCGGCTCGTCCTGCTCCGTCGGCCTGACCGGCTGCATCGGCCTGCCCGACGACGGGCCGGTCGTCGAGACGCAGACGTTCGGGCAGCGGGGACACGACCGACGCGATGAACATCAACCCGCGCGGCCCGCAGCCCGGCCAGATCGCCGCAGCGAGGTCGTCAAGGGCTTCCTCGACGCGATGCAGGCCACGCCCGATCCGCGACACGGTGGCCCGCGAGTTCCTCACCGACGAGGCCCGCGCGACCGTGGCAGCCCGACCGCGATGATCATCTACGACGCCTCTCGCTCCCGCAGCCGGGCATCGACAACCTGGTCGACGTGACCCTCGTCGGCGCCGACCAGGTCGACGACCGCGGTGCCTGGCAGGGCGCCGCTGACGTCGACGACCCGACCACGAGCAGCCGTTCTCGATCGTCGCCCGAGGACGGCGAGTTCCGGATCGCCGGCCCGCCGACCGCGCTGATCGTCCCCCAGGACTGGTTCGAGCAGCGGTTCCGGCAGGTCGTCCCTCTACTTCTTCGACCCGACCTCCCAGGTGCTCGTCCCCGACCCGGTGTTCGTGCCGCGCGGGGTCGACCTGGCCTCGATCCTGGTCCACGGCTGCTCGGCCGGTCCGGCGCCGGAGCTGGCCGAGCAACTCGCGCAACCTGCTGCCCGCCGGGGTGCCGGCTCGGCGGTCTCGGTGCCGGTCCGCCGCGGCGTCGCGACGTGAACCTCACCGGCGACCGCGGACGATGCCCCGGCCGCCGACCGAGCCTGCTCGTCGCCCAGCTCGCCTGGACGCTGCGCCAGGACCCCTCGGTCGAGCGGCTGCGGGTCGAGGTCGACGGGCGAGCCCGTCTAGCTGCCGGGCGAGTCGCGAGTTCAGCGTGACGCGGGCGGGGACGTTCGCGCCGTACGTCGCGGGTGCGAGCACGCTGCTCTACGGGCTCGACGACGGCCAGATGGTCGCCGGCGCCGCCCAGAACCTCGACCCGGTGACGGGCCCTTCGGCACGGTCGACTTCGGCCTGCGCACGATCTCGCCCGACCTGCTCGCCCAGCGGGCCGCCGGCGTCTCCGCGACGGCACCGACGCTGTACGTCGGGCCGGTCAGCGCGCCGACGACGCCGTGACGGCGCGTGGTCGACGGGGCCACGACCTGCTGGAGCCGGCGTGGGACTTCAGCGGGCGGCTGTGGGTGGTCGACCGCCGGACCGACGGCGCCGTCGTGCAGTACCTGCGCCGCGGCAGGGCGGCGGACATCGACGTCGCCCGGCGTCAGCGGCGAGGACGTGAAGCTTCCTGGTCTCGCGGGACGGGTCCCGGCTGGTGGCGGTGGTCCAGCGCGAGGGAACGCGCACCGACGCGATCGTGGTCAGCCGGCTGCTGACGACCGAGGGGCCGCGTCGAGAGCCCTGCCCGGCGCGGCAGGTCGACGTCGAGGACGGGCTCGGCCTGCGGATCAAGGACATCGCCTGGCTCTCCCCGACCAGCATCGTCGTGCTCCACCCGGTCGGCCGCGACCTCTTCCAGGTCCGCACGGCGTCCGTCGACGGCGCACCCGGCGGCGTGGACGACCTGTCGGTGACCCTCGACGGCCGCGATCCGTGGGCTGGCCGGGCACGCCCAACCCGCGGCAGAGCACGTACGCGATCGTCCGAGGGGCAGCTGGTCGACCTGTCGAGGCCGCCGACGGCGACATCGAGGTCGCGCCGGGCGTCACCAGCCTCGGCTACGCCGGCTAGTCCACAGGCCCGCCACCGCCGGCTTGCCCCGGGCGCGGACAACGCCGTGGGCTGGTCGGCGGTGTCCGACCTGCTCGCCGCCGCGGCCGACCTGCTGCTCGGCGGCCGCTGCGTCGGCTGCGGGCGCGCCGGCCGGCCGCTGTGCGCCACCTGCCGCGCCGGCCTGCCCCACGAGCCGTTCGCCGCCGCGCCCGACCCGGTGCCGGCCGGCTGGCTCCCGCCTGGGCCGCGCGGAGTACGACGGCACGCGCGCGGGCGCTGGTCCTCGGTCTCAAGGAGCGCCGGCTGCTCGGCCTGGCGCGGCCGTTGTCGGGGCTGCTCGCCGCGGCGGCGGCGGAGGCCGTCGACGGGCCCGCCGTCCTCGTGCCGGTGCCCGTCGCGCGCCTCGCACCGTCCGGGCGCGCGGGCACGACCCCACGGCCGCCATCACGATGCGGGCCGCCCGCCTGCTGGCGTCGGCCGGACGCGACGTCTCGGCCGCCCGGCTGCTGCGGCTCGGCCGGGGCGTGCTCGACCAGGCCGGCCTCGACGCGGAGGCCCGGGCCGCCAACCTGGCCGGCGTCGATGAGCTGCCCGAGCCCGGGGCTGCGGCGCCTCGCGCCGGCGTCGCGGCGACGTGCGGGTGGTGGTCTGCGACGACGTCCTGACCACCGGCTCCACCGCCCGGGAGGCCCAGCGCGCCCTGGAGGCCGTGGGCCTCCAGGTGGCCGGGATCGCGGTCGTCGCGGCCACGCAGCGGCGGCATCCGCGGCGTACCCCAAGAAGGCCCTGAGGATCCTCCGGCCACCCTTCCGGCCCCGGAGGAGGCGAGTACCGTCGAAGCAAGCCGACCGTCCCCCGTCGGAAGGAGCCGCTGACCTGTCCCTTGCACCACCGGCCAGCCCAGGCAGTTCCGACGAGGAGGTTCACGTGGAAGTTGTGGTCACCGGACGGCACATCGAGCTCAGCGAGCGGTATCGGGCTCATGTGGAGGAGAAGCTGGCTCGGCTGGAGAAGCACGACCACCGGATCATCCGGGTGCAGGTCGAGGTGGAACACGAACGGAATCCGCGGCAGCACGACCGCGCCGTCCGCCTCGAGCTCACGGCCCACTCCAAGGGACCGGTGATCAGGGCGGAGGCCTGCGCCGCGGACAAGATGTCCGCGCTCGACATGGCCCTGGACAAGATGGCCGCGCAGATGCGCCGGGCCGCCGACCGCCGCCGGGTGCACCACGGCCGGCACGCCCCGGTCTCCGTCGGCCAGGCGATGGCCGAGCAGAACGGCGCCGCGGTCGAGGAGACCGTCGACGACGGCGTCGTCACCGACCGCCAGGTCGGACCGATCACGGTCACCGGTGACGGACCCCTCGTGGTCCGCGAGAAGACGCATCCGGCCACCCCGATGACCCTCGACCAGGCGCTCTACGAGATGGAGCTGGTCGGCCACGACTTCTACCTGTTCGTGGACAAGGAGAGCGAGCGGCCCTCGGTGGTCTACCGCCGTCGCGGCTACGACTACGGCGTGATCTCGCTCGACGTGGACGCCTGACCCCAGGGGGCTGCCGGGTGGGCTGGCCCGTTCGGGCCACTCGGAGCAGCAGGTTCACCCCCCGTTCGTGCCCCCATACCGGTCACCGGCACCACCCAGGCGTGTCATGATGACCGGGTGGCTGACAGCAACAGCAACGGGGTGGAGCCAATCAGGGTCCTGGTCGTTGACGACCAGGAGCTCTTCCGGCGCGGGCTGACGATGCTGCTGGCCGCCGAGGCGGGCATCGAGGTCGTGGGCGAGGCCGGCGACGGGCTCGAGGGGACCAGCCTGGCTGCGACGGCGGCACCCGACGTCGTCCTCCTGGACATCCGGATGCCCAAGCGCTCCGGCATCGAGGCCTGCCTGGCCATCAAGGAGGCCGTGCCCTCCGCCAAGATCCTGATCCTCACCGTCTCCGACGAGGAGGCCGACCTCTACGAGGCCGTCAAGAGCGGCGCGTCCGGCTACCTGCTCAAGGACTCCTCGATCGAGGAGGTCGCGCAGGCCATCCGCGTCGTCGCCGACGGCCAGTCGCTGATCAGCCCGTCGATGGCGGTGAAGCTGATCGACGAGTTCAAGCAGATGTCGCGTCCCGAGCGGGAGCACGTCCCCGGTCTCAAGCTCACCGACCGCGAGCTCGAGGTCCTGCGCCTCGTGGCGCGGGGCATGAACAACCGCGAGATCGCCCGCGACCTGTTCATCTCCGAGAACACGGTCAAGAACCACGTCCGGAACATCCTGGAGAAGCTCCAGCTGCACTCGCGCATGGAGGCGGTCATGTACGCCGTCAAGGAGAAGCTGCTCGACCTCCCGTGACCGGCGGTCACCACTCCCAGCGGATACCCATCAGCCCGGGGCCGAAGCCCCGCAGCGCGTGATGCAGTGACGCCCCCTGGCCGGCGTCCACCTCGGTCAGGTCCTCGACGTCGTCCGTGAGCCGGGTGAAGCGCCAGCCGCGCCGCGGTCTCCGCTCGGGCGAGAACCTGGCCCACACGCTGACGTTGGACAGCCGGTTGGCGGCGTACGTGCCGAACTCCAGGTCGTCCACGCCGTCGAAGGTGAAGGTGTACTCGACCATCGCGGTCTCGCCCACGCCCAGCGGCCGCTCGAGGATGAGCTCGGCCAGCACGATGCCGTGCTCCTCCATCCGGACGACGCGACCCAGGGAGCCGCCGGCGTCGAGGGAGATGTCCACCGCGGTCGACCCGGGATCGCCGAGGCAGAAGCCGGTGCTCCGGGTGACGCCGTCGGTGGTGGCCCGCAGCCGGGACCGGCTCGTCATCCGCGTCCACCGGCCGTCGGCGTCGATGTCGGCGACGATGTCGAGCGCCTCCTCGACGTGGCCGGGGCGGAGCGAGTCCAGGCCCAGGAGCGCGAGTGCCTCGGTCATCGCGGGTGACATGTCCGGGAGGTCCTCGACGCCCGCCTGCACCACGGGGGGCCCGCTGCGACGGCTGGCTCCGATCGCGCTCGTGAGGCTCCCGGGCTTCAGCCGCAGGAGCGCCTCGATCTCGGCGACGGCGTCCAGGGAGTCCGCTCGCTCGGGTTGGCGCTGGCCGCTGCGCCAGTAGCCGAGGGTCGAGGCCGCCACGCGGTGCCCCCGGTCGGCGAGCCGGCTCCGGAGCGCCGCCATGCTGGTGCCGGACCGGGTGAGCGCCTCGTCGAACACGGACGCGAAGGAACCAGGTCCTGGCTGCTCCCCGTGCATCTCTTTCCTCCGTCGGCCGCCCGATTTCACATATCCGAGAACCGGGTAAGTGAACGGTCCACTACTAGCGTGACGCACGCACGGTGGGTCTGGGGGGAAACACCGATGATCGACGCGGGTGTGCGACCGGTTCGCCGGACGCCACCCGCGTCGGGCTTGTCGGCGGTGTCTGGTTGCATCGTCGCGTGGACAGCCTCTCCCAGCGGCAGGCCCGCCGCGTCGCGTTGGCCGCCCAGGGGTTCAAGGACCCGCGCCACACCGCACCCACGATGCGCACGTTCAACCGCACCCTCGCGCGCACCGGCGTGCTCCAGGTCGACTCGGTCAACGTGCTCCAGCGGGCGCACTACATGCCGCTCTTCTCGCGCATGGGGCCCTACGACACCGAGCTGCTGCACCGCGCCTCGGAGCGGTCGCCGCGCAAGCTCGTCGAGTACTGGGCCCACGTCCAGGCGTTCATGCCGGTCGACCTCTGGCCCGTCATGCGGCACCGGATGGCGGAGTACCGGCCCAAGCAGGGCAAGTGGTGGCGTGGTGTCCAGGACGAGGTGATCGCGGTCCTCCTGGCCGAGATCGCCGACCGGGGCGCGTCGACGGCGCGCGAGCTGGAGCACACCATCGACGCCGGCCCCCGCCGCACGGACCACTGGGGCTGGAACTGGTCCGAGGCCCGCAAGGGGCTCGACTTCCTCTACATGGTCGGGGACGTGGCCATCGCCGGCCGGACCAGCCAGTTCGAGGTCCGCTACGACCTGCCCGAGCGGGTGATCCCCGCCGACGTCCTGGCCACGCCCACGCCGTCCCTGGCGGACGCCGAGCGCGAGCTGGTGCGGCGCGCGGCGATCTCGCACGGCGTCGGCACCCTCAAGTGCCTGGCCGACTACTACCGGACCACCCAGGCGCCGGTGAAGCGGGCGGTGGAGGAGCTCGTCGAGGCGGGCGAGCTCCTGCCGGTCAGGGTCGAGGGCTGGAACAAGCAGGCCTACCTGCACCGCGACGCGGCGCTGCCGCGGAAGGTCGACGCCCGGGCGCTCCTGAGCCCCTTCGACCCGGTGGTCTGGGAGCGGGAGCGCACGGAGCGACTCTTCGACTTCTTCTACCGGATCGAGATCTACACCCCGGTCGAGAAGCGGGTGCACGGCTACTACGTGCTGCCGTTCCTGCTCCGCGACGAGATCGTCGCCCGGGTCGACCTGAAGGCGGACCGGCCGAGCGGCACGCTGCTGGTCAAGTCGGCCTGGGCCGAGGACGGTGCCCCCGAGGACACCGCGTCCGAGCTGCTCGCGGAGCTCGAGGTCCTGGCTGCCTGGCTCGGCCTCGACAGCGTCAGGATCGAGCCGAAGGGCGACCTGGCGCCCCAGCTGCGCGGCTGACGACGTCCTCCACCAGGTCGGCCCCCGTGGTCGCCCCGGGCAGGGCGCGCACCGCGGCGCCGAGCCGGGCGGCCGCCACCCGGTGCGGGCCGTCCCCGAGCAGCTCCTCGATGGCGGCACGGATCTTGTCCGGCGAGGACCTCCGGCCCATGGTCCGCCCGGCACCCGCGCCCTGGATCGCCTGGCCGATGTAGGGCTGGTCCGTCATGGGGTCCATCGGGATGACCAGCAGCGGCAGGTCGTGGGCGAGCGCCACCATCGTGGTGGCGTGGCCGCCGTGCCCGACCACGACGGAGACCTCGGGCATCACGTCCTGATGGGGGAGCCAGGAGTGCAGCTCGACGTTGGCCGGCACCCGCAACCGTGCCGGGTCGACAGACGGGCCGGTGGTGGCGATCACCCGCACGTCCAGGGGGGCCACGGCGTCGAGGACCCGCTGCCAGGTCGCCTCGAGGCCCTTGAACGCGAAGGTGCTCAGGCTGATCAGCACGGTCGGCCGCGAGGGTGCAGCGGGTACGCCGGTCACGACCGCCCCGGTGTGCACGACGTCGCCGTGGCCCGAGTCGAGGTCGGGGATCGTGCACGGCCATGGTCGGCTCGCCCCCGTCGAGCAGCGCCAGGGCCTTGATGCCGCGGAGCCGGAACAGGAGCCCGAGGGGCCCCCGTGCCATCCGGCGCCAGCACGTGTCGAACGAGTGCTCCAGGACGACGTAGCGGCGGCCCGAGGCGCGCAGCGCGTGCATCACGCCGAAGAGGAGGCAGTCGACCACGACCACGTCGGCCGGCCGCGCGGCCAGCTCGGTGACGACGTCGGCGCCCATCGCGCGGTCGCCGAAGGTCGCCATGATCGTGAGCGGCGTCGACGGCACGGTGGAGTCGAACGCGCGAGCGGTGCGGAAGGGCGTGAGGTCGAGCCCGCGGTCGGCGAACGAGGTCGCCTGCCCCGCGTGCCCCATGAAGCGGACCCGGTGGCCCCGGGCCTCGAGCTCCTGGGCGATGCCGACGGCGGGCGGCACGTTGCCGCCGCCGTCCCAGGTCACGAACAGGATGTCGGACACGTCAGGCCTCCTTGGTGCTGGTGAGGATCGCCTGCACGAGGTCGTGCATGCGCTGTTCGGTGGCTGCCGGCGAGTGGCCGCGGTCGAGGCGGAGCAGCTTCCAGGTGTAGACGTCGGTCGCCACGACCAGGAGGTCGAGCAGTGCCTCCGTCGACGGGTCGAACGCGCTGCGCACCCAGTCCCGGTGCATCGCCTTGCCGCGGTCGGTCACGGCGCGCGCGATGTCGTCGTGTCCTTCCTGGGCCAGCATCAGGAGCGACGCCCTGCCCCGCTGCTCGTAGTGCTCCACCACGGTGCGGATCGCGGCGTCGACGTCGCCCGCGGGGGTGCGGCGCTCGTCCGCGGTGTCCTCCATCG
The DNA here is from genome assembly GCA_963815335.1 of uncultured Actinomycetota bacterium. Taxonomy (GTDB): domain Bacteria; phylum Actinomycetota; class Actinomycetes; order Propionibacteriales; family Nocardioidaceae; genus Nocardioides. Next base: position 119,868 of record CAWFGL010000005.1, on the reverse strand, counting down.
CGTTGCTCATCGCTGCGGCCAGGAGGCCGTCCCGGCTGCTGAACTGGCGCAGCACCGTCTTGACGCTGACCTCCGCCCGGCTCGCCACCAGGTCGAGGGTGATCTCGGCGAAGGGCACCTCGCCCGCCAGGGTGATCACGGCGTCCAGGACCCGGCGGCGGGTCGCCTCGGCCGCCTCGGCGCGGGTGGTCATGGTGTAGGCACGGGTCGTCTTCATGTCCCTCGTAGTGGACATCAAGTGCGTATTGATGTCAATGCCTATGGACACTGATTTGTCGACTGTCCGCGCTGAGGAACGCTCGGCTCGGGTCGGCCGTTACGATCTAGGACGGCGCTGCGTCCGACCCGCACCATGGACCGCGCCCCTCTGACATCTATCCAGGAGTCCTGTTTCCCGTGCCTGCCATCCTCGACAAGCTCCTCCGCATCGGCGAGGGCAAGATCCTCCGCCAGCTCGAGACGATCTCTGCCGCGGTGAACGCGATCGAGGACGACTTCGTCGCGATGAGCGACGCCGAGCTCCAGGGGATGACCGCCGAGCTCAAGAAGCGGTACGCCGACGGCGAGGACCTCGACGACCTGATGCCGGAGGCGTTCGCCACGGTGCGGGAGGCGTCCAAGCGCGTCATCGGCCAGCGCCACTACGACGTCCAGATCATGGGTGGGGCCGCGCTGCACCTCGGCAACATCGCCGAGATGAAGACCGGTGAGGGCAAGACCCTGGTCGCCACGCTGCCGGCGTACCTCAACGCCCTGACCGGCGAGGGCGTCCACGTCGTCACCGTCAACGACTACCTCGCGAAGTACCACGCGGAGTGGATGGGCCGGATCCACCACTTCCTCGGCCTGACGACCGGCGTGATCCTGCCGGAGATGCGGCCCGCCGAGCGGCGCGAGGCCTACGCCATGGACATCACGTACGGCACCAACAACGAGCTGGGCTTCGACTACCTGCGCGACAACATGGCCTCGTCGATCGAGGACTGCGTCCAGCGCGGCCACCACTACGCGATCGTCGACGAGGTCGACTCGATCCTCATCGACGAGGCGCGGACCCCGCTGATCATCAGCGGCCCGACCCAGGACGAGGTCAAGTGGTACGGCGAGTTCGCCAAGATCGCCAAGACCCTGGTCATCGACGAGGACTACGAGGTCGACGAGAAGAAGCGCACGATCTCGGTCCTCGAGCCGGGCATCACCAAGGTCGAGGACCACCTCGGCATCGAGAACCTCTACGAGGCCGTCAACACCCCGCTGATCTCGTTCCTCAACAACTCCATCAAGGCCAAGGAGCTGTTCCGCAACGACAAGGAGTACGTCGTCATGGACGGCGAGGTGCTCATCGTCGACGAGCACACCGGCCGGATGCTCGCCGGCCGCCGCTACAACGACGGCCTGCACCAGGCGATCGAGGCCAAGGAGGGCGTGACCGTCCGCGAGGAGTACCAGACCCTCGCCACCGTCACCCTCCAGAACTACTTCCGCCTCTACGAGAAGCTCTCCGGGATGACCGGTACGGCCATGACCGAGGCCTCGGAGTTCGACAAGATCTACGGCCTCGGCGTGGTGCCGATCCCGACCAACAAGCCGATGCTCCGCGCGGACAACGCCGACCTCGTCTACCGGACCGAGGAGGCGAAGTACGACGCGGTGGTCGAGGACATCGCCGAGCGGCACCGCAAGGGCCAGCCGATCCTGGTGGGCACCGTCTCGGTCGAGAAGTCCGAGCACCTCTCCCACAAGCTCAAGCAGCTCGGCGTCGCCCACAGCGTCCTCAACGCCAAGGTCCACGCCGACGAGGCGAAGATCGTCGCGATGGCGGGGCACAAGGGCGCGGTCACGGTGGCCACCAACATGGCCGGCCGAGGCACCGACATCATGCTCGGCGGATCGGTCGAGTTCCTCGCCGACGCCGAGCTCCGGGCCAAGGGCCTCGAGCCCCTCGGCGAGACCGCCGACGAGTACGAAGCGGCCTGGCCGGCGACGCTGGAGCGGGTCAAGACCCAGGTCGCCGCCGAGCACGACGACGTCCGCGACCTCGGCGGGCTCTACGTCGTGGGCACGGAGCGGCACGAGTCGCGCCGCATCGACAACCAGCTGCGCGGTCGTTCCGGCCGTCAGGGCGACCCGGGCGAGTCCCGGTTCTACCTGTCGCTGCAGGACGAGCTGATGCGGCTCTTCAAGTCCGACTGGGTCGACCGGGTCCTCCAGGTCCTCAAGATCCCGGACGACGTCCCGATCGAGAACAAGCGGGTCACCAGCGCGATCGCCAACGCCCAGGGCCAGGTCGAGTCGCAGAACTTCGAGTCCCGCAAGAACGTGCTCAAGTACGACGACGTCATGGACCGCCAGCGCAAGGTGATCTACGGCGAGCGCCGCGAGGTGCTCGAGGGCGCCGACATCGAGGAGCAGGTCCGGTCGTTCATCGACGACGTCGTCACCGGCACGGTCACGGGAGCGACGGAGGAGATCTCCTCCGAGTGGGACCTCGAGCAGCTCTGGACCGACCTCGGTCAGCTGTGGCCGATCTCGGTCAAGCTCGAGACGATCCTCGAGGAGGCCGGCAGCGACAACTCCGGCATCGACCGCGACGAGCTCATCAAGGAGCTCCAGGCCGACGCCCAGGCGGCGTACGACGCCCGTGAGGCCGAGGTGGGCGAGGAGGTCATGCGTGAGCTCGAGCGCCGCGTGCTGCTCTCCGTGCTCGACCGCAAGTGGCGCGAGCACCTCTACGAGATGGACTACCTGCGCGAGGGCATCTACCTGCGCGCGTACTCGCAGCGCGACCCGCTCGTCGAGTACCAGCGCGAGGGCTTCGAGATGTTCGCGGCGATGATGGACGGCATCAAGGAGGAGGCCGTCGGCTTCCTGTTCAACCTCGAGGTCAGCGTCGACGACGACGAGGACGTCGAGGAGGACGAGGACGAGGTCCTCGAGCCGATGCGCCAGACCATCCGCAGCCAGCCGCAGCCCGACGCCCTCCCGGCCGACGCCGACGAGCACGCCGGACACGACCACGGGCCGCTCATCAAGGCCAAGGGCCTCGAGCCGGCGCGCCAGCCGCAGAACCTGTCCTACTCGGCGCCGTCCGAGCAGGGCGAGGCCGAGGTGAAGGGCACCACGGTCAGCAACGCCGACGACCCGTTCGCCAACATCGGCCGCAACGCGCAGTGCCCCTGTGGCTCGGGCAAGAAGTACAAGATGTGCCACGGCCGGCCGGGTGGCCCGACCGGGCTGACGGCTCGTCCGGCGGGCTGACCGGACGGGGTTCAGCGGCGCACGATCGCGCAGCCGAGCAGTGCCGTGGCGATCGCCGTCACGGCAGCAGCGGTGAACGCCGCGGTGAACCCGGGGCCGGAGAGGGCGACGGCGGTGAACGTCGCCGTGCCGAGCGCGGCTCCGACCTGGGTGGCGGAGCTGGCCAGCCCCGAGGCGAGGCCGGCGTGTGACTCCGGCGTCGCGGAGGCGACGACCATGGTCGTCGGCGTGAAGCTGAGCGCCACCCCGGTCGCCACGAGCAGCAGGCCGGGCAGCACCCCGGTGGCGTAGCCGGAGGTCGACGGGCCGAGCGCGAGCCAGAGCTGGCCGGCGGCCAGGACCGTCAGCCCGGCGACGAGGCTGCGCCGGGGTCCGACGCTGCGCAGCACCCGCGGCAGCAGCGTGAGCGACACTGCGAACCCGGCCAGGGACGTCGGCACCATCGCCAGCCCGCCGTGCTCGGGCGTCATGGCCAGGGCCTGCTGGAGATACAGGGCGACGAGCACGAAGGTGGACGCGCGGGTGGCCCCGCCGAGGACCGCCAGGACGACGCCGACGGACAGCACGGGCGAGCGGAACAGCCCCAGCGGGACGAGCGGGTCGGCGGTCCGGGCCTCGACGACGACGAAGACGACGGCCAGCAGGACGCCGACCGACAGAGGTACGACGGCGCCGGGTGACGACCAGCGGCCCTCCGCCGCGGCGAGGACGCCGTGGACGACAGCGACGATCGCTCCGGTGACGAGCACCGCTCCCGGGGCGTCGAACCGGCGCCGGTCGCCTCGTGGACCGTCGACCAGGACACGGGGGGCGAGGACGACGGCGGCCAGCGACGCCGGCAGGGTCACGAGGAAGACCGACGCCCAGCCGAAGGCGCCGGTGAGCAGCCCGCCCGCCAGGACGCCCGTCGCCCCGCCCACCGTCGAGGCGGCGCCCCACAGGCTCATCGCCCTGGCCCGTTGGTCGCCGGGGAAGTTGACCATCAGCAACGCCATCGCCGCCGGGCTCAGCGCCGCCGCGCCGGCGCCCTGGACGATCCGGCCGGCCACCAGCACCGCCTCCGTGCCGGCGGAAGCGGCGAGGAGCGTGCCGACGGCGAACAGCGCCGACCCGCCGGCGAACACCCGTCGCCGGCCGAACAGGTCCGCGACCCGGCCGAAGAGCAGCAGGAGCCCGCCGAAGGTCACCACGTAGGCGTTCACCACCCAGCTGACGGAGCCGGACCCGAGGCCGAGGTCGTGCTGGATGGAGGGCAGCGCCACGTTGACGATCGACGTGTCCAGCATGACCACGAACTGCGCCGACACGAGCAGGCCGAGGGCGAGGGCTCGGCGACGGTCCGGCCGGGGCGGGACGGTGGTGGTCGTCCGGGTGGGTGCGGCAGTGAGAGTCATGCGGATCACCTGGTCCTGGTCGTCGTCGGGGCGGTGGGCGTCGGGTCAGTGCAGGTGCAGGTGACCGCCGGCGGCACGTGTCGCCGGCATCCGGGCGATCGCGAACCCGGCGAGGGCGACGGCCGCGACGGCCGCTCCCAGGGCGCCCCGGCTGAAGGCGTCCGCCGCACCGACCGCCGTGGTGAGCGAGCCGGCCGACGTGGCGATCGCGGACAGGACGGCGACACCGAGGGCCGCGCCGACCTCGTGGCCGGTCATCATGAAGCCGGACGCCATGCCGGCGTGGCTGTCGGGGATGCCGCCCATGGCCGACCCGGACACGGCCACGAAGACCATGCCGGTGCCGAACCCGAGGACGACCAGGCCGGGGAGGACGTCGGCGGCGTACGAGCCGTCGGCCGCGGCCCGCGACAGCAGGCCGGCGCCCACGGCGGTGATGACGAGGCCCAGGCCGGCGACCACCCGGGCCGGGGCGTGGGCGCCGACGTGGGCGGCGCCGTGGGTGCCCACGACCAGCGCGACCGCCAGGGGCAGGAACCCGAGCCCGGCCTCGAGGGCGGAGAAGCCCAGGACGGTCTGCATGAAGATCGAGCCGAGGAACACCGCACCGACGAGCACCCCGGTCACGCCGAGCATGACGACGGTGCCGGAGACCAGCGGCCTGATCGACCAGGTGTGCGGGTGCACGAGGGGCTGGGCGGACCGGCGCTCGACCAGGACGAAGCCGACGAGCAGGACGCCGGCGAGCGCGAGCTCGGCCAGGGTCCGGAACGACGTCCAGCCATGGGCCTCGGAGCCGGAGATGGCGAGCATCAGCACCCCGAGGCCGGTCACGACGGTGACCGCCCCGGCCACGTCGAACTGCGCGAGGCTGCGGCTGGCCACGCTCTCGCGCGGGAGTGCGTGTGCCGCCACGACGAGCGTGACGACACCGATGGGGACGTTGACCCAGAAGATGGCCTGCCAGCCCGCCCAGGTCGTGAGGGCGCCGCCGACGACGACACCGGCCGCGATGCCCAGGCCGCCGATCGCGCCCCACAGCGCGAGGCCGCGGGACCGCTGCGAGCCCTGGTAGGTGGTCATGATCAGGGACAGCGCGGCGGGCGTCATCAGGGCCGCACCGACGCCCTGGGCGCCGCGGGCCGCGATGAGCTCGCCCGCGCTGGAGGCGAACCCGCTGAGGAGCGACGCGGTGGTGAAGACGAGCATCCCTGTCATGAAGACCCGGCGGCGGGGGAGCAGGTCGGCGACGCGGCCCCCGAGCAGCAGGCCGCCGCCGGACATCAGCAGGTAGGCGGTGACCATCCACTGCAGGTCGGAGCTGCGCAGGTCGAGGGACGTGCCGATCGTCGGCAGGGCCGTGTTGACCACCGAGATGTCGAGGACGACGAGGACCTGGGCGACCAGGGCGAGTGCCAGGACGGTCCAGGGCTGCCGTTCTCCCGCCTCGTCGGAGCCGGTGTGGGCGGCGGGTGAGTGGTGGTGGGACATGGTGACTCCTTCGGGACGGGTCGGGCTCGGGTTCGGGTTCGGGTGCTGTTCCACCGTGGCGGCGACCGCTCGTCGTCGCCCCGGTCAGATGACCGGGTTCAGACGGGCGGTCGCGGGTCGTACTGGATGCCGCGCCGCACCTCGCGGGCGCGCTCGGTGCCCGCGAAGCGGGCGACCAGGTGCAGGGCCATGTCGATGCCCGCGCTCACGCCGGCGCTGGTGACGACGTCCCCGTCGTCCACGAAGCGCGCGTCGACGTCGGTGACCACGGTGGGGTCCAGCTCCGAGAGCAGGTTCAGGGAGGCCCAGTGCGTCGTGGCCGGCCGGCCCGTCAGCACGCCGGCCGCCGCGTAGACCAGGCTTCCGGTGCAGACGGAGGCGAGCAGCGGGACCGATGCGCGCTGCTTCCGCACCCAGTCGAGGTGCTCGGCGTCGCGGAGGAGGCGCCGGGTCCCGGGGCCTCCGGGGTGGAGGAGGACCTGCAGGCCCGGTACGCCGTCCCGGGAGTGGTGGGTGCCGAGGCTCAGGCCCTTGGCGCCCATGACCGCCTCGCCGTCGTCCGAGAACGTCGAGACGCTCCAGCCGTCCTCGGGGTACTCCTGGGTCCAGAACGACAGGACCTCCCAGGGTCCGACGGCGTCCAGCTCCTCGACGCCGTCGAAGAGCAGGATCCCGATGTGACGGGTCTGGTTGCTGTGCATGTGGTCCTCCTGGGTCGGCCGGTCGCTCTCGACCGGTCCTCCCAGGCTCGTCACGTGAGAGCTGCGTCGCCCCGGCCAAAGCGCCGGGATCGGGCGGCGCGGGCCGGCCCCGGGAGTACGGTCGGGGCGTGCTGGTCGGCCGGGAGCCCGAGAGAGCACGGCTGGGGACGCTCGTCGACCGGGCGCGTCACGGGTCGGCCGGCTGTCTCGTCGTGCGCGGTGAACCCGGGGTCGGCAAGTCGGCACTGCTCCAGGACCTGGTCGTCGGTCTGCCCGACGCGACCGTGCTGACCACCCAGGGGCTGGAGTCGGAGGCGCCGCTGCCGTTCGCGGCGCTGCACCGGTTGCTGCGCCCCGTGCTCCGGCTGCGTGCCGGGCTCCCGGGGCCCCAGGCCCGGGCGCTGGGTGTCGCGCTGGGGGAGGAGGACGGGTCGGCCGTCGAGCCGTTCCTGGTGGCGGTGGCGACGCTGTCCGTCCTGACCGCCGCGGCGGAGGAGAACCTCGTCGTCTGCCTGGTCGACGACGCGCACTGGCTGGACACGGCGTCGGCCGACGCGCTGCTCTTCTGTGCCCGACGGCTCGGGGCGGACCGGGTGGCGATGGTGTTCGCGGTCCGGGACGCGACCGCCGGGGTGTTCGACCCGCAGGGGCTGCCCGAGCTGACGCTGGCGGGCCTCGACCGGGAGTCGGCCCTCGCCCTGCTCGGGGCGCTGCCGGTGGGCGCTCCAGCGGCGGGCGTCGTCGAGCGGCTGGTCGTCGAGACGCGGGGGAACCCGCTCGCCCTGCTGGAGCTGCCGGGCGAGCTGAGCACCGACCAGCTCCAGGGCGTCACCGCCCTGCCGACGCAGCTGCACCTGACCGCTCACGTGGAGCGAGCCTTCCTCGACCGGTGCCGCCGGCTGCCCGCCGATGTGCAGACGCTGCTGCTGGTGGTGGCCGCGGACGACACCGCCGACCTCGCCGTCCTCCGTCGGGCGAGCGCGACCCTCGGCCTCGCGGAGGACGCGGTGGAGACCGCGCGCGAGTCCGGTCTCCTGACGGTCGACCGCGAGACCGTGCGGGTGCGCCACCCCCTCGTGCGCACGGCGGTGTACCAGGCGGCGACGGACGCGGAGCGGCGCCGGGCCCACCAAGCGCTCGCCGAGGCGCTCGCGGGGGTCGGCGACCCCGACCGGCAGACCTGGCACCGAGCCGCCGCCGCGGACGGCCCCGACGACGAGGTCGTCGCGGCCCTCGAGGGCGTGGGGTCACGAGCACTGCGGCGCGGAGGCTACGTCGCGGCCCTGGCGGCGTACGAGCGGGCGGCCGCCCTGAGCCGTGACCCCGGCCGACGGGCCGACCTCGCGTTCGCCGCGGCCCGGGCCGCGTGGGCCTGTGGGGAGGCCGCCCGGGCCCAGTCGCTGCTCGCGACCGCACGCGAGCGGACGGACGACGCCCTGCTGGCCGTCGACATCGCCCGGCTCAGGGGGCACATCGAGGTCAACGTGGGGTCGGCGACCGAGGCGCACCGGATCTTCGTGGACGCCGCCCATGCCGTGCACGACCTCGATGCCGGTCGCGCGCTGGAGATCGCCACGGCGGCGGCGATCATGCGCACCTACGGAGCGGACAGCGGCACGCGGCTGCCGGCGGGGGACGTCGTGGCGGCCGCCGGGGACGACGACCCGCCGAGGACGCGCTGCCTCCGGGCGCTGCTCGCCGCCATGACCGCCGCGGCCGAGGGGGAGTGGGCCGGCGCGGTCGAGGCCCTGGACGCCGCCGTCCTCAGCGCTGAGGAGGTGGACGACCGCGACGTCCTCTGGAACGTGGGCAACGCCGCCCTGCAGCTCGGCCACGACGCCGCGGCCCAGCGCTTCTACTCCTTCGCGCTGTCCCGCGCCCGGGAGGCGGGGGCCGTCACCGCGGTCGTCTACGTCCTGCAACGGTTGTGCTTCGGCCACTTCGCCGCCGGGGACCTCGTGACGCTGCGCAGCGACGCGGAGGAGGCGCGGTCGCTCGCGTCCAGCGTCGGCCAGCCCGCCATGACCGCCCTTCCCGTCGCCTGGCTCGCCGTGCTCGCCGCACTGCAGGGCCGGGACGAGTACGACGGCCTGATCGACGATCTCGACGTCCTCGTGGCCTCGCACCCCCTGGGCATCACGACCGACCCGGTCCACGACCTCGCGCGCTGGGCGAAGGCCCTGCGCGCGTCGGCGAGCGGTGACGCGGTCGGCGCCGTCCACCAGCTCGACCGGATCCGGCTCCCCTTCCTGGCGCGGATGGCCGCGGTGGACCGGATCGACACGGCCGTGCGAGCGGGTGAGCCGGACCGGGTCCGCGCGTGCGTGGAGGACCTCACGGCGTTCGCCGAGGGAAGCCGACGGCCCTGGGCACTCGCGGCGGTCTCCTACGGCCGGGCGGCGACCTCGGACGAGCCGGCAGCCGAGGAACACTTCGAGGAGGCCCTGGCCCAGCTCGCGGCCGCCCGTCGGCCGCTCGACGAGGCCCGGGTCCGGCTGGCGTACGGCGAGTGGCTCCGCCGGGCCCAGCGCCGGGTCGACGCCCGGGAGCACCTTCGTCGAGCCCTGGAGACGTTCGAGGACCTCCGGGCCCCCGCCCTCGCCGATCGCGCGAGCCAGGAGCTGCGCGCCTCCGGCGAGACCGCCCGCAAGCGCGACGTCTCCACCCTGGTGGCACTGACCCCGACCGAGCTCAAGATCGCCCAGCTCGTCAGCGCGGGCATGTCCAACAAGGAGGTCGCGGCCCAGTGCTGGATCTCCCCGCGGACGGTGGCGTTCCACCTCCGCAACGTCTTCTCCAAGGCGGGGATCACCTCGCGGGGCGAGCTCGCGCGGCTCGACCTGACCTGACCGTCACGGAGAACCCGGTCATCTGGCCGGGGTGACCAGCGCGTCCCGACGCGACGCTCGGCAGCAGACATCGTCACCCTGCGAGAGCGAGACCGCCATGAGCCCCACCCGAACCGACTCCGCCGTCGTCGGCGCCTCCCTGCTCGTCGGGGCCGGCTGCGCCCTGCTGCTGACGCTCGCCGTCCTGCCCGGTGCCACGGAGAGCGTGACCACCGGCTCGCTGCTGCTCGGGTTCGGCGTCGGCTGGGCGGCCCTCGCGGTCCTCTCGGGGCGGCTCACCACTCGCCCGCAGACCTGGGCCCGGGTCCCGGCCGTGGCGATGGCCGCCACGGGCGCCGTCCTCGTGGTCGTCGACCCCCACGACGGGACGTTGACCCGGCTGACGTGGCTGTGGGCCCCGGCCCTGCTCGTGCTGACCGCGTGGACGGGCGTCCGCGTGCGCCGCAGCCTGGCCGGCGGCGGTCGGTGGCTGCTCGCCCCGGTGCTCGTCGTCCTCGCGCTGGCCGGTGTCGGTGCGATGGTGCAGACCGTCACGACGCAGCACACGGTGGCCGCGTACCCCGCCCCCGGCGGCCTCCTCCCGGTCGGCGACCACCGCCTGCACCTCGACTGCCGGGGCGAGGGCGGCCCGACGGTGGTCCTGTTCAACGGTCTCGGCGAGATCTCGGCCTCGTGGGAGAAGGTCGCCGGGCCGGTCGCCACGTCGACGCGGGTCTGCGCCTACGACCGGGCCGGACAGGCCTGGAGCGACGACGTCGACGAGCCCCAGGACGGGATCGCGGCGGCGCGCGACCTCCGTGCCCTCCTGGCGGCGGCCGGGGAGGAGGGGCCGTACGTCCTGGTCGGGCACTCGATCGGTGGCCTCTACGCCATGACCTACGCGTCGACGTACCCCGGCGACGTGGCCGGCATGGTGCTGCTGGACGGCAGCAGTCCCCGCCAGCTCACCGACGTCCCGGGCTACCGGCTCCAGTACGCCGTCATGCGCCGCGGCTTCGCCGTGGGTTCCGTGCTCTCCCGGGTCGGGGCCGGTGCTCTGGCGGCGTCGGGGTCCGGCGCGGTGCGGGCACTCACCTCCACCCCGCGTGCCGCCCGCAACGGCCGCGACGAGCTCTCGGTGCTGCCCACGCTCTTCACGCAGGCGCAGGCCCTGACGACCCTCGGGAGCACTCCTCTCGTCGTCGTGACCGCCTCCGAGAACGCCGAGGACACCGAGGGGTGGGCGGCGGCCCAGGACCGGATGGCCGCGCTGTCGACCGACAGCGAGCACCTCACGGCGCCCGCCTCGCACCAGGGCCTGGTCGACGACGACCTCGGCGCCGCGGCGTCCGTGTCAGCGATCGAGCTGGCCCTGCGGATGGCGGCCGGCTAGGCGAAGTCCAGCGCGGTGCAGAGCCACCGCCCTCGGCGTCGCTCGAACCGCGCGGCGACGGCGCGCGAGCGCTCGCCGTACCGCACGTGGATGCTCGACTCGACGGCCTGCACGCCGACGAAGGTGCTGTGCACGCTCAGCACCTGCGGGCGGACGGCCGTCACCCGTCCGGCGCCCGGAGTGTGCCCGCCGGCGCGGGCGACGAGGACGGCGCGGCGACGCAGGTCGGCGTAGACCTCCCCGGTCGTCCAGCGCAGCAGCTGGCCGGCCGGACGGTCACCGCCGACGATCTCGACGGCGGCCTGGGCGAAGCGGCGGGCCCACTGCTCGACCTCGACCTCGACGCCGGTCCGTCGGCACTCGTGGCGGGTCGAGGGCGGCCTCGAGGTCGAAGGAGAACGTGCCCTGGATCGATGAGACGGGGACTGCGGTCATGGGTGGCTCCGAGAGGTTCGGCTGGTTCTGTCAGCGGGGGAGGACGAGTCGCTGGCCCGGGAGGACGAGGTCCGGGTCGGCGCCGATGACGGTGCGGTTGAGGCGGTAGATCGCCCGCCACCTCACGGCGACGCGTGCCGCCGAGGCGTCGTGCGGGAGGTCGGAGGCGGCGATGGTCCAGAGGCAGTCGCCGGGGGAGACGACGACGGTCCGCGCCACCGGACGGGCGTGGGCCGGGCCGACGGCCCGGTCGGGGAGCGGCAGGCCGGCGATGCCGGTGTCGTCGGCCAGCGCCCCGGGGGCCGGCACGGCGATCGCGACCCCGCAGCACGCCAGCGCGACGCGCCGCAGGTGCGCCCGCCGGCCCTCCGCCCGGGCCCGCCAGGCCTCGAGCAGCACGCAGGCGGCGACGAGGCACGCCCAGCCCGCGGCCGCGGCGAGCGCGACCAGGCAGAGGCCCACGACCGGATCCCGAGTCAGCATCATGGTGCTCTATCTATGCGTTTGCTTCTGTTTGCATGAGTCAACGCCTGTTGGAAGCGGTGGTCAAGAGCGTCTCCACAGGGCAGGCTCGGAGCCATGGGCTGGGAGGACGAGCTGTTCGCCTACCTCGACGACCTGGAGCAGCAGGCCGCCGCCCTGTACGACGCCGAGCGGCTGCCGGAGCTCGCCGACCGGGAGCGCGCCGAGTACCAGCAGGTCACCCTCGCCGGCCGGCTGATGGCCAGCGTCGACGCCGAGGTCACCCTCGAGCTGGCCGGCATCGGGACCGTCGCCGGGCGCCTCGACCGGGTCGCGGACGGGTGGCTCGTGCTCAGCGGGCACGGCCAGGACTGGGTGGTGCGCACGGCCGCCGTCGCCGCTGCCCACGGGCTGTCGGAGAGAGCCGTCCCCGAGGTGGCCTGGCCGGTCGTCGCGAGGCTGCGGATCGGCTCGGCGCTACGCCGCCTGGCCGACGGCGGGGTCGCGTGCTCGCTGCACCTGGTCGACGGGCGGCGCCACGACGGCGTGGTGACCCGGGTCGGCGCGGACTTCGCGGAGGTCTCGGCCGGCGACGCCGGGCGGGTCGTGCTCATCGCGTTCGAGCAGCTCGCCGCCGTGCAGTCCCGGCGCTAGGTGCCCTGGCCGGCGAGGGCAGGCTCCCGGTCACGCACCGTCAGCACCAGCACCGCGACGGCGAGGCACGGCAGGACCAGCGTCCAGACCGTCGCGTTGGCCCCGGCCAGGCAACCCACCGCCACGAGCGTCACGGCCAGCCGGGGGGACCGTGCGAGCAACGAGCGACCGACCAGGACCAGGGCCGCGCCGCCGATCAGCGAGCCGCCCCAGAACAGCACCCACCACGGCGAGCCGTCGCCGGTGAGGGCGCGCACCGACTCCGCGACGCCCATGCCGACGAAGCAGACGACCAGCACCAGGGTCAGCACGTTCCTCATGACTGGAACGACCAGTCGGGCCGGGCGGATGGTTGCCCGGGCTACGTGGCGTCGGCGTCGTACGGCGGGCGCTCGCCGTCACCGAGGGGGCGGAGGCCCTTGCGCTGCGGCTTGGCATCCTCCTCGGCGTCCTCCATCGCCTCGATGATGTGCTTGCGCACGATCGTGCGGGGGTCGAGGTCGCGGAGCTCGAGGTCGGCGTACTCGGGGCCGAGCTCCTCGCGCAGCTCGTCGCGGGCGGCGTTGGCGAACCGGCGGGCCTGCCGGACCATCTGGCCGGCCTGCTTGGCCAGGTCGGGCAGCCGGTCCGGCCCGAAGACCACCACCGCGATGAACGCGATGACGGCCAGCTCGGCCAGACCGATGCCGAACACGCGTCAGTCCCCTCAGCCCGTCAGAGCCGGCCGGCGGGCGTGAGACCGAGCTGCATGCCGGCGAGGCCGCGCTGGCGGCCGGACAGCCGCTCGGCCACCTGGGTCAGCACGGCCGCCGCGGGTGCGGTCGGGTCCGCGTCGACGATCGGCTTCCCGACGTCGCCGCCCTCGCGGAGCGACAGGTCCAGGGGGATCTGGCCCAGCACGGGGACGTCGTACCCGAAGCGGCTCGAGAGCGTCTCGGCGACGCGGGCGCCGCCGCCCGACCCGAAGATCTCGAGGCGGTGCTCCTTGCCCTCGGCGGTGCAGTGCGGGCAGGGCAGGTAGCTCATGTTCTCGACGACGCCCACGACGCGCTGGTGCATCATCGAGGCCATCGTGCCGGCGCGCTCGGCGACCTCGGCGGCGGCCTCCTGCGGCGTGGTCACCACGACGACCTCGGCGCCGGGCAGGTGCTGGCCGAGCGAGATCGCGACGTCGCCGGTCCCGGGCGGCAGGTCGAGCAGGAGGACGTCGAGGTCGCCCCAGTAGACGTCGGCGAGCATCTGGACGAGCGCTCGGTCGAGCATCGGTCCGCGCCAGGCGACGACCTGGTCGCGGCGTGGCTTCAGCATGCCGATCGAGATGACGGAGACGCCGGACGAGGTGGGCACCGGCATGATCAGGTCGTCGACCTGGGTGGGCCGGGCGTCCGCGATGCCGAGCATGGCGGGGACGGAGTGGCCGTAGATGTCGGCGTCCACGATGCCGACGCGCAGGCCCTGCTTGGCCATCGCCAGCGCGAGGTTCACGGTGACCGACGACTTGCCGACGCCCCCCTTGCCCGAGGCGATCGCGAAGACCTTGGTCAGCGAGCCGGGCTGCGAGAACGGGATCTCCCGCTGCGCCTTGCCGCCGCTGAGGATCTCCTTGAGCCCGCCGCGCTGCTCGGCGCTCATCACGCCCAGCGTGAGGTCCACGTCCGTGACGCCGTCGACCTTGCGCAGCGCCCCGTTGACGTCGCGGGTGATGGTGTCCTTGAGCGGGCAGCCGGCGACGGTGAGCAGCACGGTCAGCCGGACCAGGCCCGCCTCGTCGACCTCGACGGACTCGACCATGCCGAGGTCGGTGATCGGCCGCTTGATCTCCGGGTCCTGGACGGTGGCCAGGGCCGCGGTCAGCTGGTCGGTGGTGGGAACGCTCATGGTGCTGCCAGGGTAGTCGGCACCACTGCGGGATCCCTGCGCCGAGGTCCGTGTGAGATCAGTCGCCGACCTTGGCGGACGGCTCGTCGTCGTCCTCGCGGGACCGCTCGTCGAGGTCGGCCAGCAGCGAGCGCAGCTCCGAGCGCAGGAAGTCGCGGGTCGCGACCTCGCCGACGGCCATCCGCAGCGAGGCGACCTCACGGGCCAGGAACTCCATGTCGGCGTGCGCCCGCGCGTTGGCCTGGCGGTCCTGCTCGGCGATCACCTTGTCGCGCTGCTCCTGCCGGTTCTGCGCGAGCAGGATCAGCGGTGCGGCGTACGACGCCTGGAGGCTGAGCATCAGGGTCAGGAAGATGAACGGGTAGTCGTCCCAGCGCAGGTCCGTCGGGCGCCAGGGCGTTCCAGAACACCCAGATCAGGACGAACGCCGTCATGTAGATGAGGAACCGCGCGGTCCCCATGAACCGCGCGAACTGCTCGGCGAAGCTGCCGAAGGTGTCCGCGTCGTACGCCGGTCGCCGGACCAGCGGCTGTCGCCGGGTCTCGCGCGGGGTGTCGAGGCGGGTGCGGCGCGAGCCCTCCTGCCTAGCCACGGCCCACCGCCCGGTCGCGCCAGTTGTCCGGGAGCATGTGGTCGAGCAGGTCGTCGACCGTCACCGCGCCGATCAGGTGCCCGTTCTCGTCGACGACGGGCGCCGCGACCAGGTTGTACGTCGCCAGGTGGGCGGCGACCTCCTCGATCGTGGCCTCCGGGCGCAGGTTCTCCATCGACTCGTCGAGCGCGCCGGCGACCAGCGTCGACGGCGGCTCGCGCAGGAGGCGCTGGATGTGGGCGACGCCGAGGAGCTTGCCGGTCGGCGTCTCCAGCGGCTGGCGGCAGACGTAGACGAGCGCCGCGAGGGCGGGCGTGAGGTCGGGGTTGCGGACGTGGGCCAGGGCGTCGGCGATGGTCGCGTCCGGGCCGAGGATGACCGGCTCGGACGTCATCATCGCGCCGGCGGTGTTCTCGACGTACGACATCAGCCGCTTGACGTCCTCGGCCTCCTCGGGCTCCATCAGCAGGAGCAGGGCCTCGGCCGTCTCGGGCGGCAGCTCGGCGATGAGGTCCGCGGCGTCGTCCGGGTCCATCTCCTCCAGGACGTCGGCGGCGCGCTCGCCCTCGAGCAGGGTCAGGATCTCGACCTGGTCCTCCTCGGGCAGCTCCTCGAGGACGTCGGCGAGGCGCTCGTCGCTCAGCGCCGCGACCACGGCCGCGCGCCGCTCGACGGGCAGGTCGTGGATCACGTTCGCCGCGTCGGCGGGCCGCAGCTCGTTGAGGGCGTGGATGAGCTGGGTCGCGCCCTGCGCCGGCTCGCGCTTGGTCAGGCCCTCGACCTCGCCCCACTCGGCGACGTGCGTCTGGCCCCGGCGGCGCAGCGCCTTGGCCGGCTCCTGCACGGCGACCCGGCTGATGACCCAGTCGCGGTTGCGCGCCTGCTCGAGGCCGACGTCGTACACCGTGCCGGTCACCCCGGACGTCGTGATCGTGACCGTCTTGTCGAACAGCTCGCCGACCACGAGCGTCTCGGTCGAGCGCTGCTCGAAGCGGCGCATGTTGAGCAGGCCGGTCGTGTAGACCTGCCCGGCGTCGATGTTGGTCACCCGCGTCATCGGCACGAAGATCCGGCGGCGGCCGAACACCTCGCCGACCAGACCGAGCACGCGCGGCTGGCTGGACTCCGAGCGGACCGCCACCACGACGTCGCGCACCTTGCCGACCTGGTCCCCCACGGGGTCGAAGATCGGCAGCCCGACCATGCGGGCCGCGTAGACGCGGGAGGGGGCCGTGCTCACGTGGGGTCACGCTACCGGCCGCGGCCGTACACTCGCGGCATGAAGCGGGTGGTCTCGGCAGTGCTCCTGTCCCTGGTGCTGCTCGGCGGCTGTGGGGACGACGACGGCGGCTCGGCGACCGACCCCGGTGGGTCGAGCGGTGCGTCGGACACGCCGTCGGCCGAGACCTCGGCCCCGGCGGAGCCCACACCGAGCGAGTCGGAGATGTCGCCGACCGAGACGACGGAGCCGCTCCCCGACTGGCCGGCGTGCGGTGACGTGTGGGTCGCGGACGCCAAGCTCCCGGGTGACTACCGGGGCTGCCTCGAGGAGGGCACCCCGGTCAAGGCCAAGAACCGGTACTGCGAGTTCGGCAAGAAGCTGGTGACCTACGGCGACCGGTTCTGGGCCGTCCGGGGCGGCACGGTGAACGACGCCGGCGGGTCGCTCGCGGACAGCCAGGACTACCAGGACGACCTCTTGTCCTGCAAGGGCTGAGGGCCCGTCCAGGCGGGGCGGAGCGAATTACAGATTTGTAGTTCCCTCGAACCCCTTATTCCCACCAGTCACACTAGTTACATTCCTCGCATGCAACGCCGTTCCCCCGGTCATGCATGGCTCGGCTTCCCCGCACGCTTCCCCCTGTGCGTGGTCTCGGCCATGTCCGTCCTCGCCGCCCTGATCGTGGTCGCGGGCGGTCCGTCGACCGCCAACGCGGGCCCGACCAGCAGCGCCGCCAAGGCGACGCCGTGCGCGCCCGTGCTGCTCGTCGGCGTGGAGGGCCCGCGGGACAAGCGCGCCCCCGGTGCGACGTTCTCCCCGGGGCTGATGCAGGTCGGTGCGACGTTCCGCGAGCGGTCCGCCGCCAGCGGGCGCGGCGTGGAGCTCGTCCGGGTCAAGACCAACGCCGCCGCCGTCGAGAAGCTCGTCGGCAACGCCACCACGGCCAAGGCCAGCAAGGCCGTCACCGCCGCCACCGCGACCACGTGGGCCGGACGGGTCGGCACCGGCCAGTCCCGGTTGGCCTCCGCGCTCGCCGCCGCGGCGGCCCGCTGCCCGAGCCAGCAGATCGTGCTGGCCGGCTACAGCCAGGGCGCCACGGCCGTGCACCGGTCGCTCGCCTCGCTCTCCAGCACGTACGGCGCGCGCCTGATCGGCGCCGTGCTGGTGGCCGACGGCGACCGGACCCGCGGCACGAACGCCACCCTCGTCGGCGCGCCCGCCGCCCCCCGCCGCGGTCGCGGCGTCGGCACCCGCGTGCTCGGCAACACCGTCGACGCACCCGCGACCTCCACGGGCACCCCGGTCGTCAGCGTCTGCTCCAAGGGCGACGTCGTCTGCGACCTGCGCGGCAACCCGGCGAACAAGGCGGTCGCCGTGCACCGCTCGTACGCCTCCGGCGCCGGCGCGACCGCGGTCGCCCAGGCCGCCTCCTCGATGTGGACCCGCGTCGCCAGCTGGCCGCGCGCGTCGGTGAAGTCCGTCGCGGTACCCGTCGCCATGCCGTTCTCGCAGCAGCTCTCCACCGACGTCGACCCCGGCGAGGCCGGCACGGTCACGTGGACGCACCTCGGCGGGCTGCCCGCCGGTGTCACCCTGAGCTCCTCCGGTCTGCTCTCGGGCACGGTGGCCGCGGCGGGCTCGTGGACCGTGAGCTACTCGGTGCAGAACACCAGCCCGGTGTCCCCTGTCTCGTACGGCACCTTCACCCTGACCGCCGCCGACCTCGAGCCGATGGTCAGCTCCGGCGGCCAGTCGACGTGTGAGATCCGCGAGGACACGACGCTGTGGTGCTGGGGCAGCTCCGCCTACGGCCAGGTCGGCGACGGCGACACCCGCGACCGCACGAACCCGCAGCAGGTCGGCACGTCCGGCTGGGCCGACGTCAGCGCCAGCGGCGCCACGACCTGTGCCGTGCGCCTCGACCAGACGCTCTGGTGCTGGGGCATGAACCACCGCGGCCAGCTCGGCACCGGTGGCAAGACGCGCAGCCTCGTCCCGGTCCAGGTCGCTCCCGCGCAGCGGTTCACGAAGGTCGCGACCGGCTGGCTGAACACCTGCGCGATCGGCGCGGACACCTCGCTGTGGTGCTGGGGCGACAACAGCCGCGGCCAGGTCGGCACCGGCAACACCGCGACCCGCTACGTCCCGACCCGCGTCGGCACCACGACCGGCTGGACCTCGGTGAGCCTCGGCGGCTACTTCGCCTGCGGCACCAGGGTCGACGGCACCGGCAGCTGCTGGGGCCAGAACTCGTTCGGCCAGCTCGGCACCGGGTCGACCGCGAACCGCAGCACGCCGACGACGGTCGTCGGCGGCCACCTGTGGCAGCGCATCGACGCCGGCTGGGCCACCACCTGCGGTCTCACCACCACCGGCGAGGCCCTCTGCTGGGGCCTCAACGACCTCGGCCAGGTCGGCTCCAGCGGCGCGAACACCTCGACCCCGCGTGAGGTCCAGGGCGACCGGACCTACAAGTCCGTCTCGGTCGGCGACAGCTTCGGCTGCGGCGTGACCACGAGCTCCGAGGCGATCTGCTGGGGCAGCAACCGCTACGGCCAGCTCGGCGACGGCCAGGCCAGCCTCCGCGTCGACGCCCGCAAGGTCACCGGCACGTGGGACAGCGTCGACGCCGGCTGGTTCTCGGTCTGCGCCCGTCCGTCGTACGACGGCCCGACCACCTGCTGGGGCAACAACGAGCGGGGTCAGCTCGGCCGCGGCGACCGGATCAACCGCAGCACGCCGCGCGGTTCGGCCAGCGCCCCGGTCCTGCCGATCAAGGAGAAGAAGGACCCGAACCAGTTCGTCGCCACCAGCTTCAACATCCTCGGCAGCCAGCACACCGAGCCCGGCGGCGGCGTGCCCGAGTGGGCGCCCGGCCGGCTCCGGTCCGAGTGGGCGGCCAACCTGATCCAGAAGACCAGCACCGGGATCATGGGCTTCCAGGAGATCCAGCCCGACCAGATCAGCACGCTCGAGAGGATCATCGGCGACCGCTTCGACTTCTGGCCCGGCAACAAGAACGGCCCGCGAGCCGCCTGGCAGACGGTGGCCTGGGACGCCGCCAAGTGGGAGATGGTCACGGGCGAGAACGTCGACCTGCCGGTGCTCGGCAAGACCCGCCCGCACCCGCTCGTCCTCCTGAGGAACAAGGAGACCGGCAAGACCACGTGGCTGTTCAACATCCACAACTCCTCGAAGAACACCCCGGACCGGATCAAGGAGCGGCGCAAGGCGCTCAAGAAGATCGTGAAGGTCGTCAAGAAGAAGCGGAAGGACGGGACGCCGCTGATCCTGCTCGGCGACTTCAACGACCGCACCGAGGCGTTCTGCACGATCGTCAGCCAGACCGACCTCAAGGCCACGATCGGCGGCAAGGCGAGCAAGACGAAGTGCAAGCCGCCGAAGAACATGGGCATCGACTGGATCTTCGCGTCGAAGAACATGTCCGCCCTGTCCACGACCCGGAGCCGGAACCCGATGATCCTGCGGATCACCGACCACCCGGTCCTCTACAGCACGATCCGGTTCAAGTAGGCGTCACCTGCGCAGGGCGCGCACCCAGCGCCTGAAGGCCGACGGCTCGGTCGTCGTCGGCCCCATGCCCTGGCCCGCGCCGGGGCGCTGCCCGTCCTTGAGGTCCGACATGAGCCGGGCCGCGAGGTCGAGCGCGACGTCGGCGACCTCGGCGTCGGTCACCGACGACGGGTGCCGTCGCTCCGGCAGGTCGTCCGGGACGCGCAGCGAGTCCAGGTCGCCCACGACGTCGTACCCGTGCTCCCGGATCGAGGCGACGGCCGCCTCGCCGCGGCGGCGGCAGTCCTCGACCTGGTCGTCGCCCGGCCAGAACCTCTCGCCGTCGCGGGGCACCAGCCGGTCGTCCGCGAGGAAGGACCGGATCCACACGCCGCGGTCGAAGGCCGCGTCGAACCCGACGAGCCGCTCGTTGAGCCGGCGCAGGGTCTCGGCCTCGACGACGCCCATCGACGCGTTCGGGAAGCCGCCTGCCTCGCCGACCACGCCGGGGTCGATGCCGAGCACGGAGCAGAACGAGCGCCACAGCTCGTCCTGCGGAGCGCCGCGACCCGGCACGGGAACGACGTGGACCCGGTCGGCGGGCACGTGCTCCGCCCAGCGCCCCAGCACCAGGCCCAGGTCCAGCGCGCGCCAGTCCCAGACCTCGAGGGGGTCGTCGGAGACGGTGCGGCCGTAGTCCTCGAGCCTCGTCGTGCCCTTGTTCTTCAGCGACTCCTGCCAGCTCGACGTGAACAGGCCCAGCGGCTCGCGCGCCGTGACGACCAGGTGCACCTCGGCGGGCGCGAGCGCCTCGATCGCGCGGGCAGCCTGCTCCGACGAGGCGGCGCAGAAGAACTCGTGGCTGATCACCACGTCGGCGTCCCACTGCGAGATCTCGTCCAGGAGCACCGACCAGGACGCCGGCGCGCGGCTGTGGCGGCGCCCGACCCTCGGGTCGTCGCGCACGACCAGCGACGCCCACAGGTGGTCGCGGCGCTCACGCCCGGGCACCAGCAGGCCGGTCGCACGCAGGTCGTCGCGGTGCGACCACAGGATCGTCTGCAGGTACGACGTGCCCGTCTTCGGCAGGCCGATGTGCAGGAAAACCCGGCGGTCCAAGCGTCAGCCCAGCTGGTCGGTGTACTTGGCCAGGATCGCGTCGACCGCCGCCTCGTCGCGGCGGGAGAGCGGGATCAGCAGCTCCTGCACGATGTCGGTCAGCTCGGCCAGCCGGTGCTGGTCCCGGCGGCACTCGCGGACCTCGTCCTCGAGCTCGGCGACCCGCTTGTGCAGGCGCGCGACCTCGACCCGCAGCTTGACCGGCCCGAACCGCTGCAGGCCCTCGCGGACGTTGTCCCGGTTGAGGGGTGAGTTCAGCTGTGCCATGCGACCACCATCCTGCACGTCGTCCGTCCCTGGCCATCCGGCCCGATGTCCCGGCGCTCCACCACGGTCCCACCTCGCTCCGCGAGCTCCCGCACCACCAGCTCGGGGTCGAGCGGGTGCAGCAGCCAGCGCTGGGCCCAGCGGTCGCCCGGGGGCGCGCCGGCGAGGAACTCGAGGTAGAGCCGGCCCTCCGGCCCGCAGGCCATCTGGGCGAGCCGCCAGAGGTTCCGCCGGCCCGCGCTCGGCACCGCGTCGGCGACGTGCTGGGCCATCAGCACGTGGGTGCCGGGCTCGTGGGCGAGCCGGGCACCCCAGCCGAGGACGTGCCTCATCTCGAGGAGGTTGAGCATCGCGAACCGCAGCCTCAGCTCCGGCCGCTCCGCCGCCCACGTGGTCATGAACTCGTAGCCGGTCGGTGCGTAGTCGAGGCCGAGCGCGTCCACGCCCCGCCGGGCCAGCCAGCGGGTCGCCGCACCGCGGCCGCAGCCCACGTCGACGACCTTCACGTCGGTGCCCTCGCGGTCGAGCAGCCACTGCGCGAGCTCGGGCACCGTGCGGCGCGGGTTCTTGCGGCGCTGGCCGAGGTAGCGGCGGTCCCAGTCCTTGCGGTTGACCCGGGTGCCGCGGAACCAGTCGTTGAAGCGGAGGTACGTCGTCCGCGGCGTCTCGTAGACGAACGCCGGGTCCGGCGTCCGCCAGTCCGGCCCGTACGTCGCGGTGAGGAACGCGTCCGGGTCGGCGGGCGCAGGCAGCGTGCGGCCCTCGAGGGTGGTGGTGCCGAGCGGGAAGACCGCGGTCTCGGGCAGCGGCACCCGGATCTCGCCCATCACCATGAGGTGGCCGTGGGCGTGGAACCCGCCGAACACGTCGAGCCCGCGGACGGAGCCGTCGCTCTCCTCGACGAACACCTTGATGCCGGCACCGCTGTACCGCTCGATGCGGTAGCCCATGTCGGCGAGCCGCCGCTCGATGAAGTACGACTCGCGGATCACGTCGACCGGCACCTTCTGGTGGCTGACGTAGCCCAGGTCGGCGTCCGAGTCGTGGCCCAGCAGCCGGCCCTCGCGCACGGCGCCGAGGAGGGTGCCGTAGGCGGGGAACGCCTCGATGCCGATCTCGTGGAGGGCGTCCAGGATCCGCTCGACCGAGTCGAGCAGCGGCTTGGTCTGGTCCGTGGTCCGGGTCTCGAAGGTCCGCTGCAGCCGGCCGTCGTTGTCGATCCCGACCGGCCGGCCGTGGGCGTCGACGATGTCGATGCTGCCCTCGCCGGTGCCGAACCGCTGCTCCTCGTCGTACAGCACGGCGTCGTCGACGTGCGCGCGCAGCTCGACCCGGGCCCGGCCGTCGAGGAACTTGCGCAGCCGCTTGGGCCAGGCGATGAACCGGTCACCGCCGTGGGGGAGCGCCTCGCTGTCGCGCAGGACCCAGAACGACCAGATGCGGCGGCCGTCGAAGAGGACGTCGACCACGACGTCGTCCCCCGACGTCCGGGCGACGATGCCCTCGTCGTCGACCCGGTCGACGGAGGCGGTGGCCACTCAGACCGCCCTGCGGGCGAGCGACCAGTAGGCGACCGACACCCGTCGGAGCGTAGTCGGGACGGAGAGGCCGTCGACGCCCGGCGTGACGTCGCCGGTGAGCAGGCGCACGAGGCGGGCGTCGGGCACGACGCGCGCGGCCTGCACCTCGCGGCGCCGGCTCCGCACCAGGCCGGCGTGCCGGACCAGCCACCACCAGCCGGCGACCTTGCGGCGGGCCCAGCCGCCCTTGGCGGCCATCGCGAGCATCGCCAGCTCCATCGCGAGGAACGGCACCAGGACCGCGGCGAGCAGCCGG
The DNA here is from genome assembly GCA_963815335.1 of uncultured Actinomycetota bacterium. Classification (GTDB taxonomy): domain Bacteria; phylum Actinomycetota; class Actinomycetes; order Propionibacteriales; family Nocardioidaceae; genus Nocardioides. Next base: position 96,824 of record CAWFGL010000005.1, on the reverse strand, counting down.
CCGGAGTAGACGGTGAGCACCATGAACAGCCGGTTGCGCTCGAGCAGGTAGAGCTTGAGGTCGTTGCGGCTGAACTCGTAGCGGTGCAGCACGACGGCGTCGGGGACCAGCACGACCCGCCAGCCGCGCTGCCAGCACCGGAGGCTGAGGTCGCTGTCCTCGCAGTAGGCGAACATCGGCTCGCAGAACCCGCCCAGCGCCGCGAACCGGTCGGCGCGCGCGACAGTGGCGGCACCCGTCGTGGACGCGACGTCCTCGGGACCCGACTGCCCGACGGCGTACGACGTCGCGAGCTCGCCGAGGCCCCCGGCCCAGCTCAGCCCCAGGTAGTGGACGGGGTTGCCGGCCGAGTTCAGCTTCTCCGGCTCGTCGTACAGCCGCAGCGACGCGGTCGTCAGGCCCACGTCGTCGGTCAGCCCCGCGACCAGGTGGGCGAGCGCGTCCGAGCGGACGACGGCGTCGCCGTTGACGAAGGCGACGTACTCACCGGTCGCGTGCCGGGCGCCGAGGTTGCAGCCGGCGGCGAACCCGGTGTTCCAGCCGGGCCGGACGACGGTGACGCCCGCGACCTCGGACAGCACCTCGACCGCGTCGGAGGTGCAGCCGTTGTCCACGAGGACCACGTCGGGCCTCACGTCCTCGGACGCGAGCACCGCCCGCACGGCCTCCTCGAGCACCGGCTCGTCGCCCCACGCGAGGATCACGGCCGTCACGGACGGTCGCGGCTGTGCCTCCTCGGAATGGGTGGGGACGGCCATTCGGCATAACTTAGTGGCCGTGCTCCGCAGACTCCTCGACGCGCTCCTCGACTGCGTGGTCGTCTCGTTCGCGTTCTGGACGCTGCTCTACTGCCTCGGCCTGGCCACGCAGTGGTCGCTCTTCCCGTCCGGCTGGCTCTGGCTGGCGGTGACGGTCGCGCTCGTGGTGTGGCAGCTCGGCGGGGTGTGGCGCGGGCGTGCGCCGGAGCCCGGTGCCCAGCCGTCGTCCGGGAGCCGCCGCCGGGCCGCGCCGCAGGCACTGCTGTTCGCCGGGCTGGCGGCCACCGCCGTCGCCGCGGTCGGCGGGGTCGTGTGGTCGGACGGGACGTTCCGCGTCACCTGGGTCGCCACCGTCCTGGCCATCGCCTGCCTGCTCGGGTGGTCCTACCTCGACGGGCGCCACGGCGACGGTCCGGCGGAGGACCCGGGCAGCGTCCGGGACGACCTCGTCGTGCTGGGCCTGATGGCCGCGGTCGTGGTGGCCAGCCTGTTCATCCACCTGACCGACACGGACGACCCGTACTACGTGAACCGGTCGGTCTGGGTCGCCGAGCACGGCAACGCCGCCAAGCTGGACACGATGTTCAGCCCCGAGGTGCTGAACTCGCCGTACGGCGGCGGCGTGCCCATCGCGTCCGTCGAGTCGCTCTTCGGCGTGGTCGCGCACATGACCGGGCTGCGGGCCGGGACCGTGACCTACCTCGTGGCCACACCGGTCTTCACCGCACTGTCCGTGTGGGCGATCTGGCGGCTGGTCCGTCGCTGGGCGCCGCGCCGCGCCCTGTGGGTCCTCGTGGTCGCCATCGCCTTCCTGATGCTCAGCGGCGACTCGATGCTCGGCAACTTCTGGATCGTCCGGATGTGGCAGGGCAAGGTCATGGCGGTCACCTTCCTGATGCCGCTCATCTGGGCCTACCTGACCGAGGCCCACGAGGCCCGGGACCGGCGGACCCGTCTGCGCGCCCTCGCCCTGCTCCTCGCCGCCGGCGTCGCGTTCTTCGGCTTCACCCCGACCGCCGTCGTGTGGGGCCCGGTGATGTTCGGGGTCGTCGTGCTCGCGGCCGCGGCCGTCCGCTCGAAGGCGCTGCTCGTCGGGGGCGCGCTCATGGTCGTCGGCCCGATCGTCAGCGGGCTCGCAGTGATCGCGTTCTCGGTCGAGGAGGTCGGCGGCAAGGAGCCGACAGCCTTGTCCGCGAAGGACTCGTTCGACCGGATGCTCGGCACCGACGGCTGGCTCGTCGCCCTGGCCCTGGTCGCCCTCGCGCTCGCGCCGCTCCTCGCCCGCAGGGGTGTGCCGGCCGCGCTCGCCGGTGCCACGGCACTCGTCGGTGTCCTCACCTACGCGCCAGGGGTCCTCGACCTCATCAACGCGGTGACCGGCTCCGGTCCCATCCTCTGGCGGATGCTCTACGTCGCGCCGGTGCCGGTGCTCGTCGGCCTGCTCGTCGCGCTGCCCTGGCGCCCGTCGGACGAGACCCAGCCGACGGTGGTCCAGCGCGGCACGGCGTACGCCGCCCTGGCGGCCGTCGCCGTCGGGTTCGTGCTCGGCGGCCACCCGGTCTGGTCGCACACCGGCCACACCGGGACGCTGACCGTCACCTCGCGGCCCGAGTGGAAGGTCGACCTGCCGTCGCTGCGTGACGTCGAGAAGCTGGCCGAGCAGGACATCGGGGGCACGGTCCTGCTGCCGCCGCAGCGGATGAAGGTGCTGACGATGTACACGACCGAGGCGTTCCCGGTCGTGCCCCGGGACTGGTTCATCGAGAACATGCGGGAGCCCAAGGCGTCCAACGACGCCCGGCACGTCCTCGCCGAGATCTCCGACGGCGTGGGTCCCTTCGTCAGCGAGGGGAACGCCGCCAAGGCGCTCCGGCAGCTGGACGTCACGCTGGCCTGCGTCGTCACGAAGGCGAAGGACGCCGACCGGGTCGTCGAGATCTACGAGGCGGCGGGCTACGTCGCCCGGCACCAGGTGGGTGCCATGACCTGCCTCGATGCGGTCGAAGGGACCCGTTGATGGGCCCGTCCTAGTACCCTGAGGGAGGCCTCCGAGCCTCTGTGAACGCTGCCTGCACACCCCCAGTGACGCCTGAAACGAGCCCGATGACCACGCCGCGCGCCGTGCTGCACGTGGGTCTCCCGAAGACCGGGACGTCCTTCGTGCAGAACGTCCTGCGGGGCAACCTCGAGGTCCTGGGCCGGCACGGCGTCCGGGTGCCGAGCGGCGCCGAGACCTGGCCGAGCCAGGACCTGTTCCTGGCCGTCCTCTACGTCACGGAGCGCTCCGAGGCGTGGGGCCGCTCCGTCGAGGCCGGCCGCCGCGCGTGGGGGCGGATCTCGGTCGACGTCCGCAAGCACCAGGCCACCACGGTCGTCAGCAGCGAGACGCTGTGCCTCGCCTCACAGGAGCAGATCTCGCGGATCCTCACCGACCTCGCCGGCGTCGAAGTCGACGTGGTCGTGACGGTGCGGGACCCGGCGCGACAGGTTCCCGCCGAGTACCAGGAGGGCGTGAAGCACGGGCGACGCATGTCCTACCCGACGTTCCTCGAGACGATCCTCGGCGAGGAGGCCCCCGAGGGCGACCAGCGCCGCTCCACCCGGGACCGCTTCTGGAGGGCCCAGGACCCCGTCGCCGTCCTCGACCGCTGGGCCGCCCACGTCGGCCCCGAGCGCTGCCACGTCGTGACCTGCCCGCCCTCGGGAGCGGAGTCGGTCGAGCTCTGGTCGCGCTTCGCCGACGTCCTCGGGGTCGGAGACGTCGCGGTCGAGATGCCGCCCCAGGAGGTCAACACGTCCCTCGGGGCCGTCCAGATCGAGGTGCTCCGCCGGCTCAACCGCCGCGTCACCCGCCAGGGCAACGAGCGGGTGTACGGCGACGTGGTCAAGCGCCTCTATGCCGGCACCATCCTGCGTGGCCAGTCCGGCGAGCGCCTGACGCTCCCCGACGACCAGTCCGACCGGGTCCGCGCCCTGGCGGAGGGCTGGGTCACCCGGCTCACCGACCGTGGCTACCGGGTCTCCGGCGACCTGCGGGACCTCGTGCCCGCGCCCGTCACCGCCAAGCGGTCGCGCACGGGAGCGGCGAAGATGCTCGAGTCGAGCCTCGACGCGACCGCCGACCTCCTGCGCGAGGTCGAGCGGCTGCGCGCCGAGAACGCCCAGCTCAAGGGCGACTCCGAGGACGGCTCGCGACCGCGCCGGGCCCTGAAGTCGCTCTCCGGGGGCCGGCTGTGAGCGGGCCCGCGTCCGGCGGCGCGCGCAAGGCCGCACCCGCCCCGACCAGCCTCCTGGTCAGGATCGGCGGCCCGGCCATCGCGGTCGCGCTGCTCGCCACCGTGGTCGTGCTGCTCCTGTTCGGCGACCAGCTGGTCGGCAGCGGCCCCCAGGACTCCGGCAAGCGGCCGGCCGGCCAGGACGTCGTGGCCAGCCCCGTCGTCGACGAGGCCCAGCGCGACGAGGTCGTCGACGCGGCGGCCGCGGTGCTCAACCGCTGGTCCCAGCCGGAGCTGGCCTACGACGAGTGGTGGCAGGGCCTCAAGCCGCTGCTCACGCCCGGTGGCCGCGAGGCGTACGCCTACACGGATCCCCGGCAGGTCCCCGTGCTGGCGGACCTGACCGCCGACCACGTCGTGCTCAACCCGTCCGGCGCGACCGCCACCGTGTGGTTCGAGACGAGCGACGGCGTCTTCGGCGTCGACCTGTCCCGCAAGGGCGCGACCGGCGACTGGCTGGCGAACCGCGTGGTCTTCCCGGGAGAGGAGTCGATGTTCGCATGACGAACCGCTTCCGCTCCCTGGCCGCACTCCTGGCGGCCGTCCTGGTGTCCTGCGCCCTGGCGATGGCGCCCGCGGCGACCGCCGGCAAGGGTGACACGCCCCAGGAGAAGCGCGAGGCCGCCCGCACCGACAAGCACGTCCGCTCGTGCGCCAAGCCCGCCCTCTCGCCGAGCGTGCGGCTCAGCCCGGAGGAGAAGGGCAAGAAGCCGACCCGCGAGCAGAAGATCGCCCGGGCCGTCGCCGGCGCCGGCCGCGTGCTCAAGATGCCGGCTCGCGCGCAGGCCCTCGCCATCTCGGCCGTGCTGGCCGGCGACCTGGGCAAGGGGAAGGCGACCAAGCGGTTCTTCAAGAACCTCAAGAAGGTCAAGGGCTGGGAGACCCTCCCGCCGAGCATCGCCGTGCACCGCGTCCTCGGCACGCCCGACCCGTTCCGCTACGAGCCGCACTGGGGCAACGCGGTGAAGATGCTCGCGTCGTTCTCCCCGGCCGAGACCCGCGCGGTCGAGAGCCTCGTGTCCGCCGGCGGCCGCGCGCCGTCGCGCTGCTACGCCTCCCAGGCGGACGCCGGCGCACTGCCGCTGCCGCCCGGCACGTCGTTCGAGGTCAAGCAGCCGAAGAAGCACGACGCGCCCCTCGCCGCCGACGTCGCGCCGGTCGAGCGCGAGACGCTCTTCGAGGCCGCGTGCGGGACGCCGGTCGTCGCCGCCACCGCCGGCACGGTCAGCGTCAAGCAGGACGACGCCGCCGCTGGTCCGTGGCTGATCAGCGTGAAGTCCGCCGAGAACATCGTCACCTGGTACTCCCACGTCCAGAACCCCCGCGTCGGTGACGGCGACACGGTGCTGGTCGGCCAGCCGCTCGCCGAGATCGGCGACCTCGGCAAGGTGGAGAGCTGTGCGCTCGGCCTCTCGATCCAGTCCCGCGCCGCGCAGCAGGACCCGAAGGAGCTCGACCCCGTCGAGTTCCTGACCAACCGCGGCGCGGCGGTCCCCGATGCCCCGCCGGTGATCCCCGAGACCGGCTTCCGGATCGCGACGTACAACGTGCTCGGCTTCCACCTCACCCAGCCCGGCGGGGGTCGCCCCGGCTGGGGCAACGGCGCCAGCCGCGTCGCGGCGGGCAAGGCCAAGCTCGAGGCCTCCGGCGTCGACATCGTGGTGCTCAACGAGTTCGAGAGCCCGCAGGCCAACGTGTTCCTCGGCGACTCCGAGTGGACGCTCTACCGGGCCACGCCCAACAACTCGTTCCGCGACGGCAACACCAACGGCAACGCGATCGCGTTCAAGACCGCCGACTGGAAGATCGTCGAGACGACCGAGATCCTCGTCCCGTACAAGACGACCCTGCACATGCCGGTCGTCATGCTCGAGAACCTCGACACGGGTGCGGTCATCCGCGTCATCGCCGTGCACAACCCGGCGTCGACGGCCAAGGCCGGGAACCAGCAGGCGTCGCGCAACAACGCCCGGGCCATCGAGATCGCCGCGATGTCCGAGCTGCGCACCGCGGACCCCGACATCCCGATCGTCATCGCGGGCGACATGAACGAGCGGGAGACGGTGTTCTGCTCGTTCACCGGCACCGGTTTCCTGCACTCGTCCGCCGGTGGCTCGGTCGGCGGCGGCTGCCGCCCTCCGCGGCACGGCCCGGTCGACTGGATCTTCTCGACGCTCGACCTCGACTTCACGTCGCAGCGCATCGACACCTCGACCCTGGGCCGGATCAGCGACCACCCGATGGTGATCGCCGACGTGGTCTTCCCCGAGCACGCCACGACGGTCGAGGGCGAGCTGCTCGGCGACCCGAGCCTGCAGAAGAAGGCTGACTGACGTTTCTCGGGCCAGGCTTCTGGACGAACGCGAGGCGTGGAGGCTCTGATCAGCCAGGTTGATCAGGTTTTCCACAGATGGGCCCGAAAAAAAGAAACGGACGTCCGCTTCTTTCCACACCCCGCGTGGCTGGGTCGGGTGTGCGGTGTCCGCGCGCGGGACCACGACCAGCCCGGACTCTTCGAGTCAACCCGACGACTCGCCGGCCTCGTCAGAGTCCCGACGCAACAGATCCAGCTCGAGCCGCAGCAGCCCGACCTCCTCGGCCAGCACGCGCGTCTTCTCCTCGAGCCGGCCGAGCTCGTAGCTGTGCTGGAGCGTCAGCACCAGCAGGAAGAGCGAGGCCAGGAAGAACAGCAGGTTCACCGGCAGCTCGACGCCGACCAGGTCGGCCAGGCCGGTGAGCAGGCCCGGGAAGATCGCGATCGCGAGCACGCCGAGCGCGACGAAGAACCACAGGACGGCGTACTTCTCGCGGAGCCGCTGGCGCCGGAGCAGCTCGAAGAGGGCGATCAGCACCACGGCCGAGCCGATGATGCCGAGGGTCACGGTGGAGTTCACGGCTGCTCCTGCGGGAGGTCGGGCCAGCGCCGGACGAGTGCGAGCGCGAGCGCGACGACGGCCCGGGAGAGGTAGAGCGCGGCCTTGAACGGCGTCTGGCTGGCCTGGCCGCCCTGGCGCACCCGCATCTGCACGGGCACCTGGGTGACCGAGCAGCCGGCCCGGATGGCGATGACCATGGACTCCACGGTGTCACCGAGGTACTCGGCCGGGTAGTGCGCGGCGAACACCGTGATGGCACGACGGTTGGCGACCCGGAAGCCGCTGGTGACGTCGGTGAGCCGGGTCTTCGCCATCCGGCTGAGCGTCCGGGCGAGCAGCGTCATCGCCAGCCGGCGGAGCAGGGAGACCCGGTACGGCTCGCCCTCGCCGGCGAACCGGGCGCCGATCACGAGGTCGGCGCCGCCGTCGCCCCGGTCGAGCTGCTCGAGCAGCGAGGGGAGGTACGCCGGGTCGTGCTGGCCGTCCGCGTCGATCTGGACGGCGACGTCGTACCCGTGCCGGATCGCGAAGCGGTAGCCCGCGCGCATCGCACCGCCGACGCCGAGGTTGTACGGCAGCCGGCAGACGAGCGCGCCGTTCTCGGCGGCCACCCGGGCCGTCCGGTCGCGGGAGCCGTCGTCGACGACGAGGAGGTCGACGTCGGGGTTGGTGGCCCGGACGTCCTTGATGGTCGCGGCCAGCGCGTCCTGCTCGTTCCACGCGGGCACGATGACGAGCACCCGCGATGGCATTGCGGCAGCATAACGACGGGCCGGACGTGAACTGCGTCATGGTGAGGCGTTGTGACTCGCGAGTAACGTCTGCGCGGTTGACCATCAGGACATCGACACGACTTGGAGCGCCACGCATGGCTCGCCTCTGCCAGACCGACGGACTCACCGAGGACCAGACCGAGATCCTCAAGGCGGTACGCCAGTTCGTCGACGAGAAGATCATCCCGGTCGCCCAGGAGCTCGAGCACGCCGACGAGTACCCGACCGAGATCGTGGAGGGCCTCAAGGAGCTCGGCCTGTTCGGCCTGATGATCCCCGAGGAGTACGGCGGCCTCGGCGAGTCGCTGCTGACCTACGCGCTCGCGGTCGAGGAGATCGCCCGCGGCTGGATGAGCGTGAGCGGCATCATCAACACGCACTTCATCGTGGCCTGGATGCTGCTGCAGCACGGCACCGACGAGCAGAAGCAGCACTACCTGCCGAAGATGGCCGAGGGCGAGATCCGCGGCGCGTTCTCGATGTCCGAGCCGGGCACCGGCTCCGACGTCGCCGCGATCACGTCCAAGGCGGTCAAGGAAGGCGATGGCTACTCGATCACCGGCCAGAAGATGTGGCTGACCAACGGTGGCTCGGCGAACCTCGTGGCGGTGCTCGTCAAGACCGACGAGGGCTCGGACTCGGTCTACAAGAACATGACCACGTTCCTCATCGACAAGGAGTCCGGCTTCGGCGAGACCGCCCAGGGCATCACCATCCCGGGCAAGATCGAGAAGATGGGCTACAAGGGCGTCGACACCACCGAGATGGTCATGGAGGGCCACCGGATCGGCGCCGACAAGATCCTGGGCGGCGAGCCCGGCAAGGGCTTCTACCAGATGATGGACGGCGTCGAGGTCGGCCGCGTGAACGTCGCCGCGCGCGGCTGCGGGGTCGCGAACCGGGCCTTCGAGCTCGGCGTCGCGTACGCCCAGCAGCGCGAGACGTTCGGCAAGAAGATCGCCGAGCACCAGGCCGTGCTGTTCCGGCTCGCCGAGATGGCGACCAAGGTCGAGGCCGCGCACCAGATGATGGTCAGGGCCGCGCGCAAGAAGGACTCGGGGGAGCGCAACGACCTCGAGGCCGGGATGGCGAAGTACCTCGCCTCGGAGTACTGCTCCCAGGTCGTCGAGGACTCGTTCCGGATCCACGGCGGCTACGGGTTCTCCAAGGAGTACGAGATCGAGCGTCTGTACCGCGAGGCCCCGATGCTCCTCATCGGCGAGGGAACCGCCGACATCCAGCGGATGATCATCGGGCGCCGCATCCTCGAGGACTACAAGCTCAAGTCGTAGGGTCGGCCCAGTAACGCCGGCGCTCTCGGGAGCGCTTCGACAAACGCTTGCAACGGGTGCCCGCGTCGATTTCGTGAACGCGTGATCCCGTGTCGTACATTGGCCGCGGTTTTCCTCACGTCATGGAGTGTTCACCCGATGCGTTCCCTTCGCGTGGTTCCGGCCACGGTCGCCCTGGCCCTGCTGACCCCTCTGCTGGCGGTGGCGGCGACGTCCACCTCCGCCGACGCGACGCCGGTCACGAGCCAGGCCGCGGCGGCTCCGGCGGCCCTCGCGGCCCCTGCGTCCCCTGCGGCCAAGCCCAAGAGGAAGCCGCCGAAGTTCAAGCCCTTCATCGGCGCCGCCTTCAACGACTCGCTGAGGCCGGGCGACCGGGGCAACATCCTCGACCAGGTGACGCTGGCGGTCCGCAACACCCCGAAGAAGGAGTACATCCGGCTGGTCGTCTGGAACTACGACGCTCCCTGGCTGACCTCGGAGCTGATCCGCGCCAAGAAGCGCGGCGCGTACGTCCAGGTGATCACCGCCGGCAGCGTGGACAGCGGAAGCTTCCGGAACCTCGCGAAGTTCCTCGCGCAGAACCCCAAGGACAAGAACTTCGCCAAGAAGTGCCACGGCGCCTGCCGCAGCAACTCGAAGATCATGCACTCCAAGGTCTTCATGTTCAGCAAGGTCGGCCGGACCAAGAACCTCTCCATGTTCGGCTCCACCAACCTCACCGGCGCCGCGCGCAACCGCCAGTGGAACGACCAGATCAGCACCACCAACAAGCCCCTCTACGAGTTCTTCGTGAAGACCTTCGAGGAGTACCGCAAGGACAAGCCGCAGGTGAAGCCGGACGACGGCTTCAAGTCCAACCGGTACGAGGTCGTGCTCTTCCCGAAGTTCGACCAGAACCCGGTCGCCGCCGCGTTCAGCAAGGTGAAGTGCAACGGCGCCACCGGCCCCGGCGCGACCGGCAACCGGACGAAGATCCGGATCGCCGTGGCCGGCTGGTTCAACGGCTACGGCGAGGAGATCGCCCGCCGGGTCCGCTCGCTGTGGGACCGCGGCTGCGACGTCCGCATCGTCACCACCCTGCTCGGCAAGGGCGTCAGCCGCACGCTGCGCAACCCGGCCGGCCGCGGCCCGGTGCCGATCCACAGCCTCTACCAGGACCGTGACGACGACGGCGTCCCGGAGCGGTACCTGCACATGAAGTCGGTCTCGATCCAGGGCGTGTACGCCGGTGACACCAGCGCCAGCCAGGTGTGGACCGGCTCGCCCAACTGGAGCGCCCGCGCCGCCCGGTCCGACGAGGTCTGGGTGCGGGTCTTCGACGCCCCGCTCCTGGCCCGCCGGTACGCCAACCAGATCGACTACCTCCGCACCATCGTCCTCGACCAGGGTGACGACGAGGAGAACGACGGCACCGAGCTGCGGACCGCAGCTGCGCCAGTACCAGAAGGCGCGCACGATGCTCGCCAAGGCCGGCATGCTCAACGGTCCGGTCCTGCCCGACTGGCTGGAGCTGGACTGAGCCAGTCCCGGGGCGCCACGGAGGCCGCCCTCCCCACTCCCGGGTCGCACGAGGAGCGGGGGAGCGGCTTCAGGCCCGACATCCAGGGCCTGCGGGCCGTGGCCGTCCTGCTCGTGGTGCTCGACCACGCGCGGATCGGGCCGTTCCACGGCGGTTTCGTCGGGGTCGACGTCTTCTTCGTCATCTCCGGCTTCCTGATCACCGGCCTGCTCGTCGGCGAGGCGCAGCGGACCCACCGGATCTCGCTGCTCGGCTTCTACGCGCGCCGGGCCAAGCGGATCATCCCCGCGGCGACCGTCGTGCTCGTCGCGACCGCGATCGCGTCGTTCTTCCTGCTGAACGGCGTCAACGCGGTCCGGCTGCTCAAGGAGACGATCTGGGCGACGTTCTTCGCGGCCAACATCAAGTTCGCGCGCGACGAGACCGACTACTGGGCCCAGGACGCCGAGACGTCGCCGATCCAGCACTACTGGTCGCTCGCCGTCGAGGAGCAGTTCTACCTCGTCTGGCCGCTGGTCGTGCTGCTGCTCGTCCTGCTCTTCCGCAAGCACGGGCGCGACCGCCGGGCGGTCGTGGTCACGATCGCGGTGATCAGCGCGGTCTCCTTCGCGTACGGCGTGCGGCTGGTCGGCACCGACCCGCTGGCGGCGTACTTCTCCACCCCGGCCCGCGCCTGGGAGCTCGGCCTGGGCGCCGGCGTCGCCGCGGCCCTGCTGCGGATCGGGCGGCTGCCCGGCGGCCTGCTCGCCGGTGCGTCGTGGCTGGGCCTCGGCATGGTGGGCGCCTCGGCCCTGCTGTTCACCGAGCAGACCCGGGTGCCCGGCTACCCCGCGCTGCTGCCGGTCGTGGGCACCGCCCTGCTGCTCGGGGGCGGCGCCGCGGCCGCGTCGTGGGGTCCCCAGCGGCTGCTGGGGGTCGCCCCGATGCGCTGGGTCGGCGACCGCTCGTACTCCTACTACCTGTGGCACTGGCCGGCGCTGATCATCGTCGCGGCGGTCTGGCGGACGCCGTCGGGCTGGTCGGGCCTGCTGGTCGCGGGCGCCGCGCTGGTGCTGTCGGACCTGTCGTACCGGTTCGTCGAGAACCCGTTCCGCACCGCGACGTTCTTCAGGCCGAGGCTGCGCGGGATCGCGCTGTACCCGGCGTCCGTCGCGCTGCTCGGCCTGGTCGTGTGGGTGACGCACCACCAGATCGTCAGCGAGCTGAACAAGCCCGAGCCGCCGATCACGGTCGAGGAGTACCAGCAGGAGGCCGAGCTCTCCGACGACCCGGCGGTCGCGATCGTCCAGGCCTCGGTGCTGGCCGCCCAGGAGGGCAAGCCGATCCCCAACCCGCTGAAGCCGGACCCGCTCAGCCTGGTGAGCCACGAGGACCCGCTGGCGGCCGACCTCGGTGGTTGCGAGTACTTCGGCATCCCCGACCCGATGCCGCTGTGCCCGCTGGGCGACCCCGACGGCGACAAGACGATGGTCCTGGTCGGCGACTCCCACATGCGGCACTGGATCCCGGCGCTCAGCAAGATCGCGAAGAAGCAGCACTACACGGCGTACTTCTTCGTGCTCCAGGGCTGCACGCCGGCGCTCGTCCAGCCGGTCACGCCGCTCAAGGACGCCCCCGACGAGGACTGCGTCTTCTTCCACGAGTGGACGCAGGAGCAGATCGAGGAGCTCCGGCCCGACCTGGTGTTCATGTCGACCGACACCCAGTTCGAGTACGTGAACGAGGAGGGCGAGCGGACCAAGGACAACAAGGAGATCGCCGCGCTCATCGAGCAGGGCATGGTCGACCGGATCGAGGCGACCGAGCCGTACGCCGGCCGGATCGTGGTGATCGGCGACGTCCCGCGCCTCAAGTTCGACCCCGAGGTGATCACCGAGCGGGGTGCGACCCTGGAGGACGGGCTGTCGGACCCGCAGGCCCGGTCGATGCAGATGCGCCGCGCGGTGAAGGCCGCGGTGGACACCACGGGCGTCGACTACGTCGACCCGAAGCCCTGGTTCTGCGCCTTCGACAAGTGCCCGGTCGTGGTCGGCGACTTCGTGACGCACCGCGACCGCGGGCACATGACGCTCGAGTACGGCCGGTCGCTGTCCGAGCCCCTGGCGCGGGCGCTCGGGTTCAGCTGACCGCGCGCTCGTAGTAGCCGGGCCGGGGCGCGAGCCAGCGCCACCTCGGCAGGTTCGCGACCAGCGCGACCGCGGTCACGGCGGTGACGGTGATCGCCGCCCAGTCGGGCCACACGACCCAGGCGCCGGCCACGGCCGCCGCCATCAGCAGCAGCTCGATCCCGATCCGCACCGGACCGGAGACCGGCCGGCCGCTGAAGTTCTTGTCGCCGGGGACGCTGTAGACGCCGGGCAGCCACAGCAGGACGACGAGCACCACGACGGCCAGCACCCAGTGCACCCGCGACGCCGCCCACGGAGCGGCGACCCAGGCGGCCACCTCGACGAGGAACCGGGAGACCGCGCCGACCGGGTTGTCGACGGCGTGCGGATCTCTGGCCATGCCGGGATTCTGGCTTATCCGTTCGACGCGTTCCCACCGGGGTGCGAGGGTGGGGGCATGACCAACGATGACCTCAAGGCCAAGATGCGTGAGGCGCTGGACAAGAAGAACACCAAGGAGAAGGGCGTCCACCAGGACACCGAGGCCCGGGAGAAGGCCAACGGCTCCGAGGTGATCGGCGGGGCGCCGAAGATGCACCGGCGCAAGGCCGGTGGCGGAGGCTCGTAGGCCTTTCGACAGAATGCGTCCATGCAGTTCGGACGCAGCTACGAGGAGTTCGAGGTCGGCGCGACCTACAAGCACTGGCCCGGCAAGACGGTCACCGAGTACGACGACCACCTGTTCTGCCTCCTCACGATGAACCACCACCCGCTCCACCTGGACGCGAGCTACGCCGAGAAGACGACGCAGTTCGGCAAGAACGTCGTGGTCGGCAACTACGTCTACTCGATCCTGCTCGGCATGTCCGTGCCCGACATCTCCGGCAAGGCGATCGCCAACCTCGAGATCGAGTCGCTGCGACACGTCGCGCCGACGTTCCACGGCGACACGCTCTACGGCGAGACGACCGTCCTCGACAAGTGGGAGTCGAAGAGCAAGGACGACCGTGGCGTCGTCCACGTCGAGACGATCGGCTACAACCAGGACGGCAAGGTCGTGTGCATCTTCCGCCGCAAGGTGATGGTGCCGAAGGACAGCTACCTCGAGGAGCGCGGCGGCGAGCAGCCCGGCCGGCCGGTCCCTCAGCCCGACAAGAACTGGCCCGGGGCGGACTCCTCCGAGTCCTGACGGACCGAGGCGAAGGACCGCGCCAGCGGGATCAGCGCGAGCACCAGCACCATCGGGACGGCGAAGCCGACCCGGAGTGATCCGGAGCCGGCGAGACCGGTCAGCACCGAACCGAGCAGCGCACCGGCGTAGTTGAACTGGTTGAACCTGCCGATCACGGCGTCGACGGCGGCCCGGTCGGCGCCCTGGCCGCCGGCGATCCGGGCGGCGGCCGAGAAGCTCAGCGGCGCGACGACCGAGACGCCCGCCCCCAGGAGCGTGAAGCCGGCGACCGCGACCGGCCAGGTCGGTGCGGCGACCACGACCACCAGCGCGAGGCAGGCCACGACCGAGCCGGTCCGGAGCACCGGCACGGCGCCGTACCTCTCGACCAGGCGGTCGCCGGCGAGCCGCACGACGAGGCTGGCGAGCAGGTAGGGGAAGGTCGCCAGGGCGACCAGGTCGTCGGGGCTGCTCAGCGTGTCCTCGAGGTAGGTCGGTCCCCAGGTCTGCGACGCGGTGTCGACCATGTAGAACACGACCATCCCGAGGCCGACCATCACGATGGGTCGCCACGGCACCGGGACGGCCTCGGCGGCGACGACGGCCTCACCGTGCTCCCGGGCGAGGTACGGCGCGAAGAACGCCGCCACGGGGACGACCGCGACGGCGGCGGTCGCGGCCAGGGGAGCGCTGCCCATGGCCAGCGCCAGGCCGGCGCCGAGCAGGCCGCCGAAGGTCCAGGCGCCGTGGAACGAGGGCAGGATCGGCCGCTGGTAGCGGTGCTCGACCGCGACCGCCTGCATGTTGCTGGTGGCGTCGACGACGCCCAGGGCCACGCCGTACGCCGCGAGCCCGGCCACGAAGACCACGACCGAGGGTGCCGTGGTCAGGACCGGAACGGCGACCGCGATGATCGCCAGCCCCACCCGGAGCGTCGAGGCGCTGTCCTTGCGCTTGGCCACCACCTCGGCGACGACGGAGCCGACGCCGGCCAGCAGGACCATCATCAGCAGCAGGAGCGAGAGCTCGACCTCGCTCAGGTGCCAGTGCCTGCGGATGTCGGGGAGCCGTGTCGTGAGGCTGATGAACACGAATCCCTGCGTCGCGAACGCCAGCGCGACGGCCCTGCGTGCCATACCGTCGGCGGGGGTCATGGCCCGATCGTGCCAGTGACGGAGGCGTCGGGCTGGGGGAGGATGCTCCGGGCCCTTCAGGATCAGGAGTGGGAATGGCGCGCACGGGACAGCAGCTGCGGGTGCGGACGGCGAAGGCGATGGCCGCGAACCGGGGACCGACGCTGAAGACCGCGACCGAGAAGAAGTCGGGTCTCGGCGACCGGCTGCGCTACATGTTCGACAACTCGATGTCGTCCGGCACCCCGGCGCTGGTGGCCTGGCTCTTCGGCGCCACGCTGCTGCTCATCCTGCTGTTCGCGGCGATCCTGACGGCGACGGGGATGAAGCCCGAGGGCGCGCCCGACCGGGGCTTCCTCCCGAACATGTACTACAACCTGCTGCACGCCCTCGACCCCGGCACCATCGGCGGCGACGAGGGCTCGTGGCGCCTGAAGCTGACCTTCCTCGCCCTGACGCTGGGCGGACTGTTCATCGTCAGCGCCCTGATCGGTGTGCTCGCCAACGGCATCGACACCAAGCTGGCCGACCTGCGCCGCGGCCGCTCGATCGTCCTCGAGAAGGACCACACGGTGATCCTCGGCTGGTCCGAGTCGATCTTCACGATCATCGGCGAGCTGACGCTGGCGAACGAGAGCCGCACCGACCCGGTGATCGTGATCCTCGCCGACCGCGACAAGGTCGACATGGAGGACGAGCTCAAGGTCAAGGTGCCCGAGCTGCGCGGCACGCGGGTGGTCTGCCGGTCGGGCTCCCCGATGGACATCGACGACCTGCGGCTGACCAGCCACGAGACCGCCCGCTCGGTGATCCTGCTGGCGCCCGACTCCGAGGACCCGGACTCCGAGGTCATCAAGGCGCTGCTGGCCCTCACCCACAGCGGCGAGGACGGCCCGCGGATCGTGGCCGAGATCCAGGACCCCGAGAACCTCGAGGCGGCGCAGCTGGTCGGCAGGAGCCGCACGACGCTGCTCGACATCCGCGAGACGGTCGCCAAGCTCGTCGTCCAGACGTCGCGGCAGTCCGGGGCCGCCGCCGTCTACACCGAGCTCTTCGACTACGAGGGCGACGAGTTCTACTTCTTCGAGGACCACGGCCTCGGTGGCTCGACGTACGCCGAGGCGCAGCTCGCGTTCGAGTCCGCCTCGGTCGTCGGCTACCTCGACGGCACGCAGACCAAGCTCAACCCACCGCCCGGGACGGTCCTCGCGGCCGAGCACACGCTCATCGTCGTCGTGGAGGACGACTCGGCCCTCGAGGGCCAGGCCCGCTCGCTGACCGAGCCGGCGCTCAACCGGCTCGGCGAGCAGCTGTCCTCCGACGCGACCCCGACCCAGGCGCTGCTGATCGGCTGGAACGACCGCGCGCCGATCGTGGTGCGCGAGCTCGACCGGTACGCGACGCCAGGCTCGACGCTGACCGTGCTGACGACGTACGGCGAGCCCGAGCTGCCCGCCCTTCCAGAACCTCGCGGTGACGGTGGTCAAGGCCCAGTCGACGAGCCGGTCGGTGCTCAACCAGCACGTGACCGAGGCGCTCGACCAGATCATCGTGCTCTGCTACGACCGCGACCTGGACGTGCAGACCGCGGACTCGCGGACCCTGATCACCCTGCTCCACGTGCGCGACATCCTGGGCAAGGTCGGCTCCGACGTCCCCGTCGTCAGCGAGATGCTCGACGACCGCAACCGGGTGCTCGCCTCGGTGGCCGACGTCGACGACGTCGTGGTCAGCGGCGAGATCGTCAGCCTGGTCGTCACCCAGCTCTCCGAGGACGGCCGGCTCGAGGCGGTCTTCAAGGAGCTGCTCGGCGCCGACGGCAGCGAGATCTACCTCCGGCCCGCCGAGTGGTACGTCCAGCCCGGTGAGGACGTCACCTGGGCCACGGTCGTCGCCGGCGCCTCGCGCCGCAACGAGACCGCGATCGGCCTCAAGTCGGAGATGCTCGCCGACCCGGGTCTGAGGTTCGGCGTGGTCGTCAACCCGCCGAAGTCGCAGACGTACACGATCTCGGCCGGGGACGCCGTGGTGGTCTTCGCGGAAGACTGACGGCATGGGCGACCTGTGGGTGGTGCGGCACGGCCAGACCGAGTGGAGCCGGAACGGACGGCACACCTCGACCACCGACCTGCCGCTGCTGCCGGAGGGCGAGGACGGCGCGCGGTCGCTGGCTCCCCGCCTGGCCGGCACGGTCTTCGCCCAGGTCCTGACCAGCCCCCGGCTCCGGGCGACGGACACGGCTCGGCTGGCGGGCTTCCCCGGCGCGGAACGGGACGAGGACCTCGCCGAGTGGGACTACGGCGACTACGAGGGCGTGACGACCGCCGAGATCCAGGAGCGCGTGCCCGGGTGGACGATCTGGACCCATCCCTGTCCCCACGGCGAGACCGCCGAGCAGGTCCGGGAACGTCTCGACCGGGTGGTCGCCCGAGCGGCGGCGCAGGACGGCGACACCCTGGTCTTCAGCCACGGACACGCCTCGCGGGCGCTCGCGGCGCGCTGGCTGGGGCTGCCCGTGACCGAGGGGCGCCTGCTGCACCTCGACACCAGCTCCGTCTCGGTGCTCGGCCACGAGCGGGAGCAACCGGTGGTCCTGCACTGGAACACCTGAGACTCTTGTCCCCATGCCGCTGAACGCCGGGTGCCCGCGGTGCACCACTCCCGTGGCGCGGACCGGGGACGACGGCGGCTGGTCCTGTCCGGAGCACGGCGTGATCGCACCGCTGTGGAGGCCGGACGAGGCGTCGTACGACTCCTTCGTGGAGCACCTCGGCACGACGGCCACCTTCCCGACGTACCTGCCCTGGCCGCTGAGCCCGGGCTGGCGGGTCACCGACTTCGCGGCGGTGGGCCACCCGGGAGCCGGCCGGGCGGCGATGACCTGCGTCTCCGGGACCAGCGAGCTGGACGGGCCGGTCGACGTGGTCGTGGTCAGCGAGGAGGCCGGCACCGGCCTGGGCGCCCGGGTGGCCGGCACGCCGTACGACGACCCCGGCCACGAGATCGGCCAGGGCCAGCCCACGGTCCGGGTGCGTGTCGACAGCCAGTCCGTCCCGCTGTGGCCGGTGTCCACCAGTGAGTCCGGCGGCGAGTGGGACCGCTCCGTCCTGGCCGGCGAGGCCGGCGGCCGCTGGCTCTGGATGATCATGCGCCCGGCCTCCGCGGTCCTGCTGCTGCGCGACGACTGGATCCTGCGCGACGTGTCCGGCCTCGGCCCACCACTCGTCGAGCTGCCGTTCGGCGGTCCGGCCCCGAGCTGGTGACGGTGGTCGCTCGTATCGTCGCCGCATGACGCGCTACACGATCGACGCGCCGGCCCTGCTGCACCTGGTGACCGAGGGCGTGGAGGTGCATCCCGACCACCAGCTCGTCGCGCCCAACGCGGTGCGCTCGCAGGCGCTGCAGATCCTGCTCGACCAGGTGCGCGCGGGCGAGATCACCGAGAAGCAGGCACGGGAGCGGCACACCGCGCTGACCGAGACCAGGATCCGCGTCCTTGGTGACCGGATGTCGCGGTGGACCTCGTTCAAGGTCGCGCGGGAGCAGGGCTGGGAGACGACCACGGCGGCCGAGTACGTCGCGGTGACGCAGCTGCAGGCCGACGCACTGGTCGCCCTGGACCCGGAGCTGCGGAGGCTGGCGAAGGGGCTCGTCCCGCTCGCATCGGTGGGTGTCCTGGGCAAGCCCTAGGGTCGACAGGTGCGGATCGACCTCCACACCCACACGCGGGTCAGCGACGGGACGCAGAGCCCGTCCGAGCTCGTGCACGCCGCCGTGGGGGCCGGGCTCGACGTCCTGGGGCTCACGGACCACGACACCGCGGCTGGCTGGGACGAGGCCACGCGAGCGGCCGAGGGGACCGGGCTCACCGTGCTCCCCGGCATCGAGATCAGCGCCCGTCACGAGGACCACGGGGTGCACCTGCTGGCCTACCGGCCGGACCCCGCGTACCCGCCCCTGGCCGCCGCCCTCGGCAAGATCCTCGCCGGGCGCAGCTCGCGCGTGCCGGCCATCCTCGAGCGGCTGCGCTCGCACGGCATGGAGGTCACCGCGGCCGACGTGCGGCGGGCGTCCCAGGACACCGCGGCCACCGGGCGGCCGCACGTGGCCGACGCGATGGTCGCCCTGGGGTACGTCGCGGACCGCAGCCAGGCGTTCCGGGACTGGCTGAACCCGGGCATGCCCGCCTACGTGGACCGGTACGCCGCCGAGCTGGTCGACATGCTCCGGCTCGTCGGCGAGGCGGGCGGCGTGCCCGTCATCGCGCACCCGTGGGGGCGGCACGGACCCGAGGCGATGGGGGAGGAGGCCCTCGCCGGGCTGGTCGGACTCGGCCTGGCCGGCATCGAGGTCGACCACGAGGACCACCCGCCCGCCGCGCGGGAGCGGCTGCGGGCCATCGCCCGCGACCTCGGCCTGGTCGTCACCGGGTCGAGCGACCACCACGGCACGGGCAAGGACGGCCACGCCCTCGGCTGCAACACGACCGCGCCCGAGGAGTACGAGCGCCTGGTGGAGCTGCGCTACTTCCGCCCGAGCGACTGGAACCGCTGCAGCACGCTCCCCGGAATGACCCGGGTCACGGTGGCGATCGCCTTGTACTGCGCCGAGGGGATCGAGTAGACCTTCCCCTTCGCGTGGTCCTTGAGGGCGGTGGCGACCAGCTCGTCGGCGTCCAGCCACATGAACCCCGGCGCCGACTCGCGGCTGACGCCCATCCGCTCGTGGAACTCGGTCTTGGTGAAGCCCGGGCACAGGGACGTCACGGTCACGCCGCGGTCGCGGTACTCGTGGTGCGCCCACTCGCTGAAGCTGTTCACCCACGCCTTGGCGGCGCTGTAGGTGCCGCGGGGGAGGAACGCCGCCACGCTGGACACGTTGATGATGCCGCCGTGGCCGCGCTCGGCCATCGCGCCGAGCGCCGCGTGGCTCAGGCGCAGGACCGCGGTCACGAGCACGTCCTGCTGCGCCTGCTCCGCCTCGACGTCGTTGTCGAGGAACCGGCCCTTGAGCCCGAACCCGGCGTTGTTGACCAGCAGGTCGACCGGTCGGGCCAGGTCCGCGAGCCGGGACTCCACCAGGGCCAGCGAGGCGCGGTCGGTCAGGTCGGCCGGGAGCACCTCCACCTCGATCCCGTGCGCGGAGCGGAGCTCGTCGGCGAGCGCGGCGAGTCGGGTCTCGTCCCGGGCGACGAGCACGAGGTCGTGCCCCGTCGCGGCGAGCTGGACGGCGAAGCTGCGGCCGATGCCGGCCGTCGGACCTGTGACCAAGGCGGTGGGCATGGCGGTCAGTCAACCACCCCCGCGTCCGGCACAATGGCCCGTGATGACCAGCTCTTCCCCCACCGTCCTCGCCGTCGCCAACCAGAAGGGTGGCGTCGCCAAGACGACCACGGTGGCCTCGATCGGGGCCGCGCTCGCCGAGC
The DNA here is from genome assembly GCA_963815335.1 of uncultured Actinomycetota bacterium. Taxonomy (GTDB): domain Bacteria; phylum Actinomycetota; class Actinomycetes; order Propionibacteriales; family Nocardioidaceae; genus Nocardioides. The sequence goes on along the minus strand of CAWFGL010000005.1, from coordinate 76,494 downwards.
TCGGCCACCGCGTGCTCCTCGTCGACCTCGACCCCCAGGCCTGCCTGACGTTCTCGCTGGGCATCGACCCCGAGGACCTCGAGCTGTCGGTCCACCACGTGCTGACCAAGGGCCTGGCCCCCGGCGAGGCGATCCTCGCGACCGAGGACGGCGTCGACCTGCTACCCGCCACGATCGAGCTCGCCCGCGCGGAGGCCGACCTCCTGACGCGGACCGGCCGCGAGCACGTGCTCCGGACCGTGGTCGAGGACCTGGCCGAGGCCGGGACGGCGTACGACTGGATCATCCTGGACTGCCCGCCGTCCCTCGGCGTGCTCACCGTCGCCGCGCTGACGGCCTCGCAGGGCGTGCTCATCCCGCTCCAGTGCGAGACGCTGTCGCACCGCGGCGTCGGCCAGCTGCTCGACACCGTGCACGACGTCCGCCGGTTCACGAACCGCGACCTGGCCGTCTGGGGCGTCCTCCCGACGCTCTACGACGGGCGCACCAACCACGCGCGGACCGTGCTGGAGACGATCTCGGAGACCTACGACCTCGAGGTCGTCGAGCCGCCGATCCCGAAGACGATCAAGTTCGCCGAGGCGCCGGCCCGCGGCCGCTCCATCCTGGCGACCAGCCGCAGCAGCAAGGGCGCCAAGGCGTACCGCGAGGTCGCCGAGAACCTGGTGGCACGGGCGAAGCGGTGACCGAGCGATGAGCCGTCACCGGGCCGCGCCGCCGCGCCGCCGCGCAGCGCCGTCCGAGCACCGGCACGCCGCACAGCCGCGCTACGGCCGGATCGGGGTGCTGGGCGTCTCCGCGTCGGTCTGCGCGATCGCGCTGCTCGGCGGGCTGGGTGTGCTGCCGTCCGTCGCGGACGAGGGCAGCACGGTCGCCCGCGACCTCACCGGGACCTCGTCGCTCGCGGCGGTCGGTGACAGCGCCGTGCTCGTCCTCGACTCCGCGCAGGACCAGCTCCCGGAGGACCCCGCCCGCGAGGAGCAGGAGCCGGACCCCGACCCGCAGGTCGACACGGCGTCGGACGAGCAGCCCGGCGACAGCCCGGAGAGCGACCGCCCCGAGGGGGTGTCGGCGGACGAGTCGCTGCCGGCCGACTCCGGCGACGGCTACCGGGTCGTCTTCAGCGAAGCCAGGCAGCGGGTCTGGCTCGTCGACGAGGACGGGGTGCAGCGGACCTACCCCGTGTCGGGCAGCCTGTACGACAACCTCGACCCGGGGACGTACGAGGTCTACTCACGCTCGGAGCAGGCCTACGCCTTCGACGGCTCGGGCAGCATGAAGTACTTCGTCCGCTTCGCCGAGGGCGACACGGGCGCGGCCATCGGCTTCCACGACATCCCGGTCGACAACGCCGGCGACCTGGTGCAGACCGTCGACCAGCTCGGCACCGCCCAGTCGCACGGCTGCATCCGTCAGGAGCAGGAGGACGCGATCGCCCTGTGGGAGTTCGCGCCCGTCGGCACCGACGTCGTCGTGGTCTAGGAGCCCCTACGCCGTGGCGGACGCGGCGCCCGAGCCGCCCTGGCCACCGCTGGAACGGCGGCGACGACGGTTGCGGTTGCGCGAGCCCTCGCCGGTCGAGCCGGCCGAGGCGGCAGGCGGCGGCCGTCGGCTGCTCGGCACCCTCGGCGACCTTCTCACCGCTGCGGGTGCGGGTCCGGCTGCGGTCCCGGTTGCGCTGGCCGCCCTCGCGGGAGCCGCCGTCGCGGGAGCCACCGTCGCGGGAGCCACCGCGCGAACCACGGTCGCCGCGGTCGCGGTCCTCACGCGGCTTGCGCTCGACCGGGGCCGCGTCGACGATGCGCCCCTTCGTGCCCGGCGGGATGCCCTGGTCGTGGTACAGGTGCTCGGACGTCGAGTAGGTCTCCTGCGGCTCGTCGAACGGCAGGTCGAGCGTCTTGTTGATCATCTTCCAGCGGTGGATGTCCGCCCAGTCGACGAAGGTGATCGCGGTGCCCGTGGCGCCGGCCCGGCCGGTGCGGCCGATCCGGTGCACGTAGGTCTTGTCGTCCTCGGGACACGAGTAGTTGATGACGTGCGAGACACCGGCCACGTCGATGCCGCGGGCCGCGACGTCGGTGCAGACCAGGACGAGGAGCTTGTCCTCGCGGAACCGGGTCAGCGCCTTCTCGCGGGCGACCTGCGCCATGTCGCCGTGCAGGGCGCTGGCCTTGAAGCCGCGCTCGGCGAGGTCGTCGGCGACCCGCTGGGCGGCGCGCTTGGTGCGCGTGAAGACGATCATCTTGCCGGCGTCCTCGGCCTGGAGGATCCGGCCGATCATCTCCGGCTTGTCGAGGTCGTGGGCCAGGTAGATGAACTGCGCGGTCGCGGGGACCATCGTGGTGTCGTACGACGACTCGGCGCGGATGTTCATCGGGTGCCGCATGTGGTGGCGGGCGAGCCCGACGATCGCGGACGGCATGGTCGCCGAGAACAGCATCGTCTGGCGGGTCTCGGGCGTCATCGAGATGAGCTTCTCGACGTCCGGCAGGAAGCCGAGGTCGAGCATCTCGTCGGCCTCGTCGAGGACCAGCGCGTGCACGTGCGAGAGGTCGAGCGCCCGGCGGTTGGCCAGGTCGATGAGGCGGCCCGGGGTGCCGACGACGATGTCGACGCCGGACTCGAGCGCGTCGAGCTGCGGGTCGTAGCCGACGCCGCCGTAGACGGTGAGGACGCGCAGGCCGAGGTCCTTGCTGGCGAGCGCGAGGTCGCTCGAGACCTGGAGCGCGAGCTCACGGGTCGGGGCGACGATGAGCGCCTGCGGCTTGCCCTGCGGCATGTCCGCGTACGCCGGGTCCTTGGGCGTGACGCTGCGCTGGAGCACCGGGATGCCGAAGGCGAGCGTCTTGCCGGTGCCCGTGCGGGCCTGGCCGATCAGGTCGGTGCCCATCAGGGCGACCGAGAGGGTCATCTCCTGGATGGCGAAGGGGGTGGTGATGCCGGCGCGGTCGAGGGCGTCGCAGATGTCGGGAAGGACCCCGAGCTCACGGAAGGTGGTGGCAGTGATGATCTGGCTCTTTTCGGATGTGCCCGGACGGCGTCGACCGGGGTGGGACGAGAGTTCGCAAGCGGCGAGCTCTGCCGACGTTGGCGTCGTCCACCGCGCACATACCCGGCCACGCGAGCGCGCGGCCTCACGGCCGAGTCTATCGGTAGGTTGAGGGCGTGACCGCATCCGAGCCCCAAGCGCTCCCCGTCGTTTTCGACGACAAGGACTACCGCGACGCGGTCGTCGACCTGCTCGGGGCGATCTCCTACGGCGAGATCTCGGCGTTCGAGCGCCTCGCCGAGGACGGCAAGATGGCGCCCACGCTCGAGGACAAGGTCGCGATCGCCGGCATGGCCAGCGTCCAGTTCAGCCGGGTCGGGCCGCTGCACGACCGGATCCGGACCCTCGGCGCCGACCCGTTCCTCGCGATGGCGCCGTTCCGCCAGGCGCTGGACCTCTTCCACGAGCACACCGCCCCGGCCGACTGGTACGAGAGCCTCATCAAGGCGTACGTCGGCGACGGGCTGGCCGACGACTTCTACCGCGAGATCGCGGCCTACCTCGACGTCGACACCCGGGACCTGATCGTCGCCTCGGTCGAGGAGACGTCGTCGGCGTTCGTCGTCGACCGCGTCCGGGCCGCGATCGCCGCGGACCACCGGCTCGGCGGCCGACTCGCGCTGTGGGGCCGCCGGCTGATGGGGGAGGCGCTCACGCAGGCGCAGCGGGTCGCGGCCGAGCGGGACGCGCTGTCGGCGATGCTCGCGGGCGGCATCGACCGGCCCGGGCTCGACCTGGCCGCGATCGGGCGGATGTTCACCCGGCTGACCGAGCGCCACGCCGAGCGGATGAGCGAGCTCGGCCTGAGCGCCTAGCCGCGCTTGCGGCCGGCGGTGCCGGTCACCAGCACCACCAGGATCGCCGCGGCGGCGATCTGCCAGGCGTGCCGCCACCAGTCGAAGCCGCCGGTGTTGGCCCGGAAGTCGAACACGTCGACGTAGAGCCAGTTGCCGATCAGCACGCCGCCGATGCCGAGCAGCACGGTCAGCCACAGCGCGATGTCGCGCTTGCCCGGCGCGAACGCCTTGCCGAGGAACCCGATGACGGCGCCGCCGATCAGCGCCCAGAGGATCGTCCCCACCATGTGCTGCTCCTACTAGCTCCGGAAGCCGACCTGGCCGGCCATGTGGCCGCCGATCTCGACGTACGCGAGCTTCGCGGCGGGCACGATGACCCGGCGACCCTTGGTGTCGGTCAGCGTGACCACGCCACCCTCGGTGCCGATCGCGTCGGCCACCATCTTCTCGACGGCGTCACCGGACTCGTCGGTCTCCACGACCAGCTCACGGGCGGCCTGCTGGATGCCGATCTTGACCTCCACAGAGGTGCTCCTTCTCGTCCTTGGTTGGTTCAGTGCTCGTCGGACAGCGGGTAGCCGGCGATGCCGCGCCAGGCTAGTCCGGCCACCAATGCGGCGGCGTCCTTGCGGCTGATGCCGCCGGCTTCCGTCAGCCAGAACCGCGCGCTGACCTGCGCCATTCCCACGAGGGAGACGGCGAGCAGGCGGGAGGCCTCGTCGGGCAGGCCGGTGTCCTCGTGGATCACGCCGGCGACCATGACGGCCGTCTCGGAGGTGACCCGCTCGACGTGCTCGCGGACCGCGGGCTCGTTGGTCAGGTCGGACTCGAAGACCAGCTTGAAGGCGCCGGTGTCGCTGGCGACGTAGTCGTAGAACACCGCCATCGTGGCCTCGACGCGCTTCTGGTTGTCCTTGGTGGACTCCAGCGCGGCGCGGGTGTTGGCGATGATCGTGTCGCAGGAGGCGTCGAGCAGCGCGAGGTAGAGGTCGAGCTTGCCGGGGAAGTGCTGGTAGAGCACCGGCTTGGAGACACCGGCCCGCTCGGCGATGTCGTCCATGGCCGCGGCGTGGTAGCCCTGCGCGACGAAGACCTCCAGCGCGGAGTCGAGCAGCTGGGCGCGGCGCTCGCGCCTGGGCAGGCGGCCGCCACGGGGGCGGGCCTCCTCGACGTCGTACTGACCTGCGGTCACGAGCCGAACCCTACCCACAGGTAGTGGGAACATCGTGCGTGGAAGGGGCGTTGCCCCCAAGTTCCAGTTTCCGCACGTACGACGCACGCCGACCGCAGGAGTTGACCCACCCGATGTCCTTCGCCCCGCTCGTGGAGCCCGCCGAGGAGCTGACCATCGACGAGGTCCGGCGCTACAGCCGGCACCTGATCATCCCGGACGTCGGCATGGCCGGGCAGAAGCGCCTGAAGAACGCCAAGGTGCTCGTCATCGGCGCCGGTGGCCTCGGCAGCCCCGCGCTCCTGTACCTGGCCGCGGCCGGGGTCGGCACGCTCGGGATCGCCGAGTTCGACACGGTGGACGAGTCCAACCTCCAGCGTCAGGTCATCCACGGCGTCAGCGACATCGACAAGCCCAAGGGCCAGTCCGCCAAGGAGTCGGTCGCCGAGATCAACCCGTACGTCAACGTCGTCCTCCACGAGGAGCGGCTCGACAACGACAACGTCCTGCAGGTCTTCGAGGGCTACGACCTGATCGTCGACGGCACCGACAACTTCGCGACCCGCTACATGGTCAACGACGCGGCGTACTTCCTGAAGATCCCCTACGTCTGGGGCTCGATCTACCGGTTCGACGGCCAGGCGTCCGTCTTCTGGCCGCACGCGGTCGCCGAGGACGGCAGCTCCGTCGACGCGCCCTGCTACCGCTGCCTGTACCCCGAGCCCCCGCCGCCCGGCATGGTCCCGAGCTGCGCCGAGGGCGGCGTCCTCGGCGTGCTGTGCGCGAGCATCGGCTCGATCCAGGTCAACGAGGCCATCAAGGTCCTCACCGGCATCGGTGAGCCCGCGGTCGGCAAGCTCGTCATCTACGACGCCCTCGAGCTCGAGTGGCGCAAGCTCCGCGTCCGCAAGGACCCGAACTGCGCGCTGTGCGGCGAGAACCCGACCGTCACCGGGCTGATCGACTACGAGACGTTCTGCGGCGCGATCTCCGAGGAGGCCGCCGACGCGGCCGCCGGCTCGACGATCTCGGTGATCCAGCTCGAGCACATGCTCAAGGAGCGCGCCGAGGGTGCCCGCGACTTCGTCCTGGTGGACGTGCGCGAGCCCAACGAGTACGAGATCAACCAGATCCCCGGCTCGGTGCTGATCCCCAAGGGCGACTTCCTCAACGGCTCCGCCCTCGAGAAGCTCCCCGGCGTCGACTCCGGCACGCAGGTCGTCATGCACTGCAAGACCGGCGTGCGCTCGGCCGAGACCCTGGCGATCGCCAAGGGTGCCGGGTACGACGACGCCGTGCACGTCGGCGGCGGCGTGGTGGCCTGGGTCAACCAGGTCGACCCGAGCCAGCCCACCTACTGACCCCCCGAGTCGCCACTTCCTGACCGCCGAGTCGCCACTTGATGGCGGTCGGTGACATCTCGCAGGTCAGGAACTGGCGACTCGCGGGTCAGGAAGTGGCGACTCGGCGAGCGAGCTGGGCGAGCGCCTTCGGGAAGATCTCGGCCGGGGGAGTGACCAGACCCGCGCCGACCTGACCGACGCCGGCGACCTTGCCGGCCATGCCGGTGTTGATCTGCGGCAGGATCCCGGTCCGGCAGACCTTGGTGACGTCGATGCCGGTCGGGGTGCCCTGGAACTCCAGGACCGGGACCGACCAGCGCGGGTTCTCGCCCAGGGTGATCTCGTGCATCCGGCGGGTGGTCGCCAGGGCGTCCGGCACCGAGCCGCCGACGAACCGGACGATCGCGGGTGCCGTCGCCATCGCGAAGCCGCCGATGCCCGCGGTCTCGGTGATCGCCGAGTCCCCGATGTCGGGGTTGGCGTCGTCGGGTCCGTAGTCGCCGAGGAACAGCCCGTCGGCGAGCTGCGCCGGGCCGGTGAACCACTCGTCGCCGGTGCCCGCGACCTGGATGCCGAAGTCGGTGCCGTTGCGGGCCATCGCCACGACCATCGTCGAGCCCTCGATCCCGCGGGCCGCGTCCAGCGCGAGCTTGCAGGCCGGCATCGCGAGGTTGAGGAAGAAGTGGTCGTTGCCGCCGACGAAGCGCAGCGCCTCGGCGACGTCGGCCGCGTCCATCCCGCTGGTCACCATCGACGGGGCGAGGTCGCGCAGCAGCATCAGCGTGCCCGCGCGGTTTCGGTTGTGGGCCTCGTCGCCCATCTGGAGCATCTGGGTGAGGATCCCGGTGACGTCGACGGGCCCGTTGGCTCGCACGGCGCTCTGGAGCAGCGGGCCGAGGACGTCGCTCATCCAGCGCAGCCGGGTGAGCACCTCGGGCCCGTAGGCGCCGTACCGCAGCACCTTGCCGAGACCCTCGTTGAGCGAGCAGTACGTACGGCGGCCGCTGGCCGCGTCCTCGAGCACCCAGAGCCACATGCTCGGCGTGATGACGCCGGCCATCGGCCCGACCGCCGAGTGGTGGTGACACGGGTCGAGCGACACCGACGTCCCGGACTCGAACAGCGCGGCGGCGTCCTCGGGGTCCTCGACCAGGCCCTCGAGCGCGGCGCCGCCCATCAGCGCGCCGCGGAGCGGGCCGGACGCCCGGGCCCACTCGATCGGCGGGCCGGCGTGCAGGAACTGGCCGCCCTCGAGCCCGAGCGCCTCCGAGGCGGGGACGACGTCGACCAGGGTCGCGGTCACCCCGAGCATCGCGGCCAGGGCCCGAGCGTTGGCCTCGGGCCGGCGCGGGTCGGCGGCGACGGTCGCGAGGTCCGCCTCGGTGCCCTCCATCGGCGGCCGCCAGTCGACCCTGCTGACCGGGACGGCCTGGGCCTCGACGGCGTCGGCGAGCAGGTCGGCCCCGACGTTCACGACTCCGGTGACAGGGGTGGTCACGGCAGCAGCTCTCCCAACAGTGACACGGCTCGGCGGGTGGCGTTGGCGTTGGACAGGTGCACCTCGGCGCCCGCGTCGGCCAGGGCGCGGACCTGGCGGTCGAGTCCCTGCGGGTCGCTGGCGGTGCCGACCACGACGGCCACGACCGGCTTGCCGACCGCCGCGACGGCGGGGGCCAGCAGTGCCGAGGGGTCGGGCTCGGCGCCGTGGCCGAGCACGACGTCGAGCAGGACCACGGCCGTCTCCGGGTCGGCGGCGGCGTCGGCGAGCGCGTCCAGGCGGAGCGTCGGGTCGATCATCGGGTGCGCCCGGCCCGAGGTGTACTGGTCGTCGCCGAAGTCCACGAACGTGTGCCCGGCGTCGGCGCCGAGCAGCCCGGTCGCGACGATCCTGGCCTCGCTCGCCAGCGTGCCGCCGACGAACAGGCCCCGCAGCAGGCGGCCGCCGGACGCCGCGGCCGCGGACCCGACGACCGGCCACTCCGGGACCGGCACCCCCATCGCGCGCAGCACCGACTCGGTCGACTCGGTCAGGTCGGGGTGGCCGTCGCCCAGCAACGCCATCTCGACGCTCGTGCCGAGCCCGGCGGCGTACTCGCGGATCTCCGCCTCCACCTCGGCCGCGGGCGGCTTGGAGACCAGCACCACCAGCTGGACCGACGGGTCCCGGTCGAGCCGGCCGAGCGCCTCGCGCGTGGCCAGTCCGCGCACCTCGGCCGACAGGTCGCGGCCGCCGACGCCCAGCGCCGAGGACACTCCGACGCCGGCGTGGGAGAGCAGGGCGAGCAGCTGCTGGCAGCCGGTGCCGGACGCGGCGACGATCCCGACCGGTCCGGGCTCGACCACGTTGGCGAAGCCGAGCCCGAGGCCGCCGACGACGGCGGTACCGCAGTCGGGTCCCATGACCAGCAGGTCGCGCCCGGAGGCGTACGTCTTGAGAGCGACCTCCTGGTCCACCGGCACGTTGTCGCTGAAGACCATCACGTCGCTGCCGGCCTCGAGGGCGTCCATGGCCTCGACGAACGCGGACGGGCCGGGCACGGAGACCAGCGCGATCGCGCCAGGGGTACGCCGGAGGGCGCTGCCGGTCGTGCGCGGCGGTGCCTCCTCGGTCGGGCCCGAGTCGCGCCGGCCGTTGTCGGCCAGCGCGGCGTCGACCCCGGCCAGCGCGGCGGTGAGGTCGCCGTCGTCGTCCAGGCGGACGGCCACGACCATGTCGTTCGGCCCCGCCTCCTCCGGGACGGCGAAGCCCATCTCGGTCAGCACGTCGACGTTGAGCGGCGTCGCCATCGCGACCTGGGCCGCGGCGACGCCGGGGATGCCCTGGACGGTGCGGCTGACCTGGAGCAGCGTGACCGAGTCGGCGTAGGCGCCGCGCCGGAGCTCGACGTGGCTCTGTCCGGGGCTCGTCATGCCGCCACTCTGCCAAGTGCCCTGGTCGCGCCCTCGAGCAGACCACGTCCGGACGAGTGGCCGACCGCCGCGAGAGCCGCGGCCAGGGCGGCCTCGTCGGGAGTACCGAGAGCAGAGACGTACGCCGCGAACTCCGGGATCACCTCGCCCTGGAGAGCGCAGTCGAGCAGCGTCGCCGACAGCAGGGTCGTCCGGTGCAGGTGGGCGCGGACCTCGTCGTCGACCTCGGGCGTCGCCGTGCCGGCCGCCCGGTGGAGGGCCAGCCAGCCGCACAGCACGTCGTCGCCGTACGGCGTCAGCCCGTCGCCGCGCCCGACGAGGGCCGCGACGTCGACAGGGTCCGGTGTGCCGGACAGGGCGAGCCGCGGCACCTGGACGTCCACCAGCCGCCCGACGACGACGGGCTCGTCGTCCAGGTGCAGCACGCCGTCGCGGACCTCCGCCGTCGCGACGTCGGGGAGCGTGTCGAGCGAGGTGCGCAGCGCGCACGGCACGGCGGTCGCCCGCGTGCCCACCACACCGACGCACCAGCCGCCCACGTCGACGTACACGGCGTCCGGTCCGCGGTGCATGATCGGCGCGGACCCGGTCGCGAGGGAGCGCAAGCGTTCGCGCACTCTCACGGGCGCCGCGACCGGGATCACCCGGGCCACGCTAGCCCCGCGACACGTACTTGTCGGTAACCGTCAGGTGACCCCACGGGGCCTGTCGAGGGTGTCCCATGAAGTGTTCAGCGTGGGTCGGTTCGGGCGGTCCGCGACGCGCAGTTCTGACGAGGAGGTCAGAGATGTCGATGTTCAAGTGGACGGTGGTCGATCCCGCACCGGGAGAGGCGGTAGCGCCGGACCAACGACTTGCCTGGGGCAAGACCGTGGGAATCGGGGCCCAGCACGTCGTGGCCATGTTCGGCGCGACGTTCGTGTTCCCGATCATCATGGGGCTCAACCCCAACCTCGCGATCCTCATGAGCGGCATCGCGACGATCTGCTTCCTGCTCATCGTCAAGGGTGCCGTGCCGAGCTACCTCGGCACCTCCGCGTCCTTCGTCGGCGGTGCGACGGCCATTTACACCTACTCCGGCAGCGGCGGACCGGGTGGTCCGGCCGACGTGACGGGCGCGATCCTGGTCTCGGGTGTCGTGCTGGCACTCGTGGGCGTGGTCGTGCACTTCCTCGGTGCCGACGTCGTCAACAAGATCCTGCCGCCGGTCGTGACGGGCGGCGTGGTCATGGTCATCGGCTTCAACCTGGCCGGTGTCGCCACGAACATCTACATGCCTGCCGACCGCTGGATGGCCATCATCACCATGACCGCCGTCGTCCTGATGGCGGTCGGGTTGCGGGGCTTCCTCGGTCGGATCGCGATCTTCCTGGGGCTGATCTTCGGGTACCTGCTCTCGTGGGTCTTCGACGCGATCGGCGTCGGCGGCGTCGAAGGAGACCGAGTCAACTGGGACGGCGTGAAGAACGCCGACTGGCTCGGGTTCCCGCGGCACACCGCGGATGGCCTGGTCGGCAACCAGAACGAGCTCGGCACCTTGGATCTCGTCGGGTGGCACGTTCCCAGCTTCTCGGTCACGTTTGCGCTGCTGGCCCTGCCGGCGGTCATCGCTCTGGTCGCGGAGAACATGGGACACGTCAAGGCCGTGTCCGGAATGACCGGCCGTGACCTCGACCCCGTGATGGGCCGCGCGATCGCGGCGGACGGCGTCGGCACGGTCCTCACGTCGGCGGTCGGCGGTTCGCCGACGACGACGTACGCCGAGAACATCGGGGTCATGGCGGCCACCCGGGTCTACTCGACTGCGGCCTACTTCGTCGCCGCCATCGTGGCGATCCTGCTCGGTTTCATCCCCAAGTTCGGAGCGATCGTGGCGGCTACTCCCGGCGGCGTGCTGGGCGGGATCACGCTCGTTCTCTACGGGATGATCGGTCTTCTCGGCGCCAAGATCTGGATCGAGAACAGGGTGAACTTCGCCAACCCGGTCAATCTCGTCCCGGTGGCGGCCGGTCTGATCCTGGCGATCGGCCTGGGAACCAGCGGCTTCTTCAAGATCACCGACGACTTCCAGCTCGGCGGGATCGCGCTGGGCACGATCGTGATCATCGCTGGGTACCACCTGGCCCGGGCGGTAGCTCCTCCGGACATCGACGGCACGATGATGGCGGTCGGCAGCCCGGGGGCCCACGAGGCCGACCACGCCCCTCCGCACAGGGACAAGCCTGCCCAGTGATGGGACGCGCATACTCGGCACCGTGAAGCCAGCTCCCTTCGCCTATCACCGGCCAGGGTCCGTCACCGAAGCGGTGGCGGCCCTGGCCGGTGACGCGAGCGCCAAGGTCCTCGCCGGGGGCCAGAGCCTGATCCCGCTGCTCTCGATGCGGCTCGCGGCGCCGTCCGCGCTCGTGGACCTCAACGGCATCCCCGGGCTCGACTCCATCGAGGTCGACGAGGCCGGGGTCCGCGTCGGGGCCCTGGCCCGGCACGCCGACGTGCTCGCCTCCGAGGACGTACGCCGCGTGCAGCCGCTCGTCTCGCTCGCGCTGGCCAACGTCGCGCACGCGACGATCCGCAACCGCGGCACCACCGTCGGCTCGCTGGTGCACGCCGACGCCGCCGCGGAGATGCCGGTCGTGCTGTCCCTGCTCGGCGGCTCGCTCGACGTCGAGGGTCCCGGCGGCCGCCGCACCATCCCGGCGAGCGAGCTCTACGTCGGACCGCTCGAGTCGTCCGTCCACCACGACGAGGTCGCGGTCTCCGCGTTCTTCCCCGCGCTCGCCACAGGCGCCGGGGTCGCGTTCGAGGAGATCGCCCGTCGGCACGGCGACTACGCGCTGGTGGGCGTGGCAGCGCTGGCCGACGGCGACAGCGTCAGGGCCGGGTTCCTGTCGGTGTCCGACGTGCCCACCGTCGTCGACCTCACCGGCGTGGCCGACGACGACCTCGGCGACGCGGCCCTGGAGCACCTCGAGCCCGGGGACGACATCCATGCCACGGCGGCGTACCGTGCCCAACTCGTCCGCGTGCTGACCAGGCGCGTGGTGCGAGCCGCCAGGGAGGGCAGGTGACGGAGGAGCAGCTCGAGGTCCGGTTGTCCGTCAACGGCCAGCCGCGTCCGCTCCGCGTGCCCGCCCGCCGGCTGCTCTCCGACGCGCTGCGCCACGACCTCGGCCTCACCGGCACCCACGTCGGCTGCGAGCACGGCGTCTGCGGCGCGTGCACCGTGCTGCTCGACGGGCGGCCGGTCCGGTCCTGCCTGGTGCTCGCGGTCAGCGTCGACGGCCAGGAGGTCACCACGGTCGAGGGGCTGACCAACGACGACGGCTCGCTGGGCCCGGTCCAGCAGGCGTTCCTGGAGTGCCACGGCCTCCAGTGCGGCTTCTGCACGCCCGGGTTCCTGACCACGATCACCGCGGGCCTCCGCGACAACCCGACGCCCACGCACGAGGAGGCCCGCGACATGATCGCCGGCAACCTCTGCCGGTGCACCGGCTACCAGAACATCGTCAAGGCCGTGGAGCGCGCCGCCGAGCTGCAGGCCGAGCCGTGACGACCAAGCTGATGGGCCAGCCGGTCCAGCGGGTGGAGGACCAGCGGTTCCTCCGCGGCCTCGGCAAGTACGTCGACGACCTGGCGATCGACGGGTCCACCCTCCACTGCGCCGTGCTGCGCTCGCCGCACGCGCACGCGCGGATCCTCGACATCGACGTCGCCGACGTGCTGGACCTCGACGGCGTGCACGCGGTGTGGACCTGGGACGACCTGGCCGGGCTCTCCGCGCCGATGGCCGAGCCGCTGCCGCTGCTGATCCCGCACCCGACGCTGACCCACGGCCGCACGCAGTACGCGCTGGCCAAGGACGAGGTCAACTACATGGGCGAGGCGATCGCCTTCGTCGTCGCCGACGACCGCTACGTCGCCGAGGACGCTCTCGCCCGGATCCGGGTCGACTACGAGCTCCTGCCGCCGGTGGTCGGCATCCCCGCGTCGCGGGCCGCCGAGCACCTCGTGCACGAGGACGTGCCGGGCAACGTCGGCGCCCGCATGGAGCAGGAGAACGGCGACGCCCGCGCCGCGATCGCGTCAGCGCCGCACACCCTCACGCTGGACCTCGACATCGAGCGCAGCTCCTGCCAGCCGATGGAGGGCCGCGGCGTCGTGGCCCGCTGGGACGCCGACCTGAACCGGCTGCTCGCCTGGAGCTCGACGCAGACCTCGACCGGCGTCCGTGCCGCGATCGCGGTGAAGCTCGGACTGGACCTCGGCCAGGTCGACGTGATCACGCCGGACGTCGGCGGCGGCTTCGGCGTGAAGATCAACCACCCGTGGCCGGAGGAGCTGCTGGTCCCGCTGGCCGCCCGCGCGCTGGGCCGGACGGTGAAGTGGACCGAGGACCGGCGCGAGCACTTCATCTCGACGGCCCACGAGCGCGCCCAGGTGCAGCACATCGAGGTCGGCTTCGACGACGACGGCCGGCTGCTCGGGCTGGACGTCGAGTTCTGGCACGACCACGGCGCCTACACGCCGTACGGCCTCATCGTCCCGATCATCACCTCGACCCAGCTGCTCGGCCCGTACAAGCCGCGGAGCTACCGGGTCGTCTTCGAGTCGATCTACACCAACACCGTGATGGTGACGCCGTACCGCGGCGCCGGCCGGCCGCAGGGCTGCTTCGCGATGGAGCGGACCATGGACGCGATCGCGGCGTACCTCGGCAAGGACCGCACCGAGGTGCGGTCGGTCAACTTCATCCAGCCGGACGAGTTCCCCTACGACCACGGCCTGGTCTTCCAGGACGGCCGCGAGCTCGAGTACGACTCCGGTGACTACCCGGCGTCGCTGGAGAAGCTCAAGGCGCTGGTCGGCTGGGACGAGTTCCCGGCGTACAAGGCCGAGATGGCCGCGCAGGGGCGACAGGTCGGGATCGGCCTCGCGTGCTACGTCGAGGGCACCGGCGTCGGACCCTACGAGGGCGCGCACGTGCACATCGAGACCTCCGGCAAGGTCAAGGTGGCGACCGGGCTGACCACCCAGGGCCAGGGTCACGCGACCGTGTTCGCGCAGCTGGTGGCCGACGAGCTCGGGGTCGGTTCGAGGACGTCGAGGTCGTCACGGGTGACACCCGCCGGATGCCGTACGCCGTCGGCACCTTCGCCTCCCGCGCCGCGGTGATGAGCGGCTCGGCCATCCACCTCGCGGCCAAGCGCGCCAAGGAGAAGGTGCTGCGGATCGCGGCCGAGGCGCTCGAGGTCGACGAGAAGGACCTCCAGATCGTCGACGGCGTGGTCTCGGTCAAGGGCCTGCCCGAGGCCGCGATCGACCTGGGCACGGTCTCGGTGCTGTCGAACCCGCTGCGCTACGCGTTCGACGAGGCCTCGAAGGCGGCCACCCAGTTCTCGGTCGGTGACCCGGGCAAGCCGCCGGTCGCCGAGGACGACGAGCCCGGCCTCGAGGGCAAGGACTTCTACTCGCCCGAGCGCGCGACCTTCGCGTCGGGCATGCACGCGGTGATCGTCGAGACCGACCCGGAGACCGCGGAGATCACGATCCTCAAGTACGCCGTGGTCCACGACTGCGGCAACCTCATCAACCCGATGGTGGTGGAGGGCCAGATCCACGGCGGCGTCGCCCAGGGCGTCGGGGGAGCGCTGTACGAGCGGATGGCGTACGACGAGTCGGGCCAGCTGCTCAACGCGTCGTTCATGGACTTCCTGATCCCGTACGTCACCGAGATCCCGGACGGCATCGCCGTCGACCACCTCGAGACTCCGTCCCCGCTCAACCCGCTCGGCATCAAGGGAGCCGGCGAGGCCGGCGTGATCCCGTCCGCCGCGGTGTTCGCCTCCGCGATCGAGGATGCGGAAGGCTTCACCATCAGAGCCATGCCGATCTCGCCGTCCGAGCTGTTCCACCTCCGAGAGTCGCAGGAGCACCGATGAAGATCTCCGGGTCCAACGTCATCGACCAGCCGGTCGACAAGGTCTGGGAGGCGCTGCTCGACCCGCGCGTCCTGGTGGCCACCATCCCGGGCTGCGAGCGGCTCGAGACGACCGGCGACAACCAGTACGCCATGACGGTCACCGCCGGCGTCGCCGCGATCAAGGGCACCTACAACGGCTCGTGCGCGCTCTCCGACCTCCAGCAGCACCAGTCGCTGGTGATGAAGCTGTCCGGTGCGGGTGCCCCCGGCACGGTCGACGCGACCGTCAACGTCGCGTTCTCCGAGCCCGCCCCCGGCCAGACCCAGATCGCGTACGACGCGGACGCGGTCGTCGGCGGCATGGTCGGCGGCGTCGGCCAGCGGATGCTCAGCTCGGTGTCCAAGCGGATGGCGGGGGAGTTCTTCGGCAACGTCGGCACCGCGATCTCGGGCGGACCGGTGGCCGCGGCCGGGCCGGTCGAGACGACCGCCGAGGGTGCGGCGGTCTTCTCCGCGCCCGCCAAGGCCGGCGGCATCGGCTCGCAGGACGACTTCCTCAAGGGCGTCGTCGTCGGCGCCGGGCTGGTCGTGCTCGGCGTCGTCATCGGGGGCCTCTTCGGGCGCCGCCGGTGAGGGTCTGATGGGCATCACCGTCGACTCCACAGCGCGCGACATGGTCGCCGCCGTCCGCACGAAGGACATCTCGGCGCGCGAGCTGCTCGACCTGCACCTGGACCGGATCGCCGAGCGCAACCCACAGCTCAACGCGGTCGTCTCGCTCGACGAGGACCGGGCCCGCGAGAGCGCTTCCGAGGCCGACGAGATCCTCGCCCGGGGCGACGCGGTCGGTCCGCTGCACGGCCTGCCGTTCGCGTTCAAGGACACCCACGCCGCGGCCGGCTGGCGGACGACGTTCGGCTCGCCGCTGTTCCGCGACTTCGTCCCCGAGCGCGACGAGCTCATCGTCGAGCGGATCCGCGCCGCCGGGGTGACCGTGGTCGGCAAGACCAACGTGCCGGAGTTCGCGGCCGGCTCGCACACGTTCAACACGATCTTCGGCACGACGCTCAACCCGGTCGACCCGACCCGCTCGGCCGGCGGGTCGTCCGGCGGCGCCGCGTGCGCGCTCGCGTCGGGCATGGTGCCGCTCGCCGACGGCTCGGACATGGGCGGCTCGCTGCGCAACCCGGCGTCGTTCTGCGGCGTCGTCGGGCTGCGACCGAGCCTGGGCCGGGTGCCGCAGTGGCCGCTCTACAACCAGTGGGAGACCACCTCCGTGGGCGGCCCGATGGCCCGCAACGTCGGCGACCTCGCCCTGCTGCTCTCGGTGATCGCCGGACCCGACGACCGGGCGCCGAACGCGCTCGGCGACCCGGGGAGCGCGTTCGCGGACCCGGATCCCGCGTCGCTCGCCGGGCTGCGCGTCGCGCTCTCGACCGACCTCGGCGGCGCCTTCGAGGTCGACGCCGAGGTCGCCGCGATCGTCTCGTCGTCGGTCGCGCTGTTCGGGTCGGTCGCCGACGCCCACCCGGACCTGCACGAGGCCGACGACACGTTCCGGACCCTGCGCGCCTGGCACTTCCAGGCGATGTTCGGCGACCTGCTGGCGGAGCACCCCGACGCGTTCAAGCAGTCGCTCGCCGACAACATCCGCGCGGGGGAGCACCTCACCGGCGCCGACGTCGCCCGCGCGTACCGGCAGCGCACGGTGCTCGCCGACCGCATGCGCGAGTTCTTCGAGGGGTACGACGTGCTGGTGCTGCCCGCCGCGCAGGTCCCCCCGTTCCCTGCCGACCAGGAGTACCCCGCCACGATCAACGGCCGCGCCCAGGAGACGTACCTCGACTGGATGCGCGCCTGCTACTACGTCACCGTCACCGGCTGCCCGGCGATCTCGGTCCCGTTCGGGCGGACCGAGGACGGCCTGCCGGTCGGCATCCAGCTGGTCGCCGCCCACGGCCGCGACCGGTTCCTGCTCGAGGTGGCCGCGGCCGTCGAGGCGGCGGTCGCGTGAGGGAGCCCGACCGGCAGGTGCGCGAGGGCGTCCCGGCGTTCGTGAAGGTCTACGACCGCCTCCAGGAGTACGTCGCCCGCGAGTCGCTCGAACCGGGCGACCTGCTGCCCACCGAGGTCGTGGTGGCCGGCGAGCTGGGCGTCTCGCGCGACGTGGTGCGCGAGTCGCTGCTCCTCCTGGAGGAGGACGGCGTGCTCGCCCGGGACAACGACTGGCGCTGGAGGGTGGCGCACCCGCGGCAGCCGGCGTCGATCACCGACCCCTTCCCGGACCTGCTCGGCGGCTCGCTCGTCCCGGACCGTCGGCTGCACGCCGCCGTCGAGGGCGGCAGCTCCTGGTCGCGTGGCCTGCTCGGCGAGGGCGAGCAGTTCCTGGTCTGGGAGACCGTCTTCACCCACCACGGGTTGACGCTCGCCTCGACGCTGGAGGTGATGCTCGAGTCCGCCGTGCCGGAGGGCCTCACGGAGCTGGACGCGGGCGACGTCGCCGAGCGACCCACGCTCCTGGGCTGCATCCCCGCCGAGCGTCGCCGGGGGATGACGCTGGACCTGTGCCGGCTCACGCCGCTGTCGCGCAACACCGAGCGGCTCTCGTGGATGGAGCTCCCCATGCACGGCATCGCCGCGGGGCTGACCGTCGTGCTCGCCGAGGCCGGGCGGCCGACGTACCTGGCCAAGAACATCTTCGACCTCGCCACGTTCGACCTGACCGCGATCGGCCGGACCGAGATCGGCTAGGAGCGGACCAGCCCGGCGACGACCTCGCCGAGCCGCTCGCCGGCGTCCTCCTGGAGGAAGTGCCCGGCGCCCTCGATCGTCACGTGCGCCTGGCCGCGGGCGCCCGGCACCCGCTCCTGGAAGACCGCGTCCCAGCCGCGCGTCGCCGGGTCGCCGTCGGAGTACGCCGTGAGGAACGGCCGGTCGAACTCCTCGAGCGCCCGCATCGCCCGGCGGCCGATCCGGGCCCCGGGGTCGTTGCGCGTCAGCGGCAGGAGTGCGGTCATCTGCCGCAGGCCGGCGGTGAGGCCGGGATCGGAGAAGGGCGCGTCGTACGCCGCCAGGACCTCGGGAGCGACGGGCCGCGCGCAGGCGCCGGCGACGAACATGCTCGCCTGCAGGTCGGGCGCCCGCTGCGTGTAGAGGAGGTAGTCGACCAGCGACTCCTCGAGCACGACGCGCGAGTCACCCAGCCCGTGGACCGCCCAGGTCAGCCGGTCGGCGAGGGCCGGGTCGGCCGTGTGCAGGATCGTGTTCGCGGCGACCACGCGCGCGAACCGGTCGGGCTCGTCGGCGAGCACCCCGAAGCCGATCGGCCCGCCCCAGTCCTGGGCGACCAGGGTGATGTCGCGCAGGTCCAGCTGGGTGACCAGGCTGCGCGTCCACGCGACGTGCCGGGCGAACGTGTAGTCGGGGCCGCGCTCCGGCTTGTCGGAGCGGCCGAACCCGATGTTGTCCGGGGCGATCGCGCGGAGCCCGGCGTCGACCAGGACCGGGACGACCTTGCGGTAGAGGTAGGACCAGGTGGGCTGGCCGTGCAGCAGCAGGACGACGGGGCCATCGGCGGGACCCTCGTCCAGGTAGTGCATCCGGAGCGGTGCCAGGTCCTCGGCCACGACCTCCGCGTAGTGCGGCGCGAAGGGGTAGCCGGGCAGGTCGGCGAACCGCTCGTCGGGCGTGCGCACCCGCGCACGGTAGTGGCTACGCTCCGGCAGATGGAGTCGCTCCCCGTCGTGAGGGTGGCCGCGGTCCAGGCCATGCCGGTGGTGCTCGACCTGGAGGCCAGCCTCGACAAGGCGCTCGGGCTGCTCGCCGACGCGGCCGCCCAGGGTGCCGAGCTCGTGGTGTTCCCGGAGACGTTCCTGTCGCTCTACCCGTCGTACGCCTGGGCGCACCTGCCGGGCGGGGACGGCGACGCGTTCCTGGGAGCGCTTCTGGGGCAGCGCGTCGAGATGCCGGGCGCCCGCCGTCGACCGGCTCGTCGACGCCTGCCGCGAGCACGACCTGCTGTGCGCCATCGGCGTCAACGAGCGCGAGCTGGACCGGCCCGGGAGCGTCTACAACACGCTGCTGGTCCTGGGCCGGACGGCGTCCTGCCACCGGCACCGCAAGCTGATGCCGACCCACCACGAGCGCCTGTTCCACGGCATCGGCGCCGGCGACGACCTGGACGTCATCGACACGCGGCTCGGGAGGATCGGCGGGCTCATCTGCTGGGAGAACCGGATGCCGCTGGCGCGATGGGCGGTCTACCAGGGCGGGCCGCAGATCTGGCTGGCGCCGACCGCCGACGACTCCGACGGCTGGCAGGCCACGATCCGGCACATCGCCATCGAGTCGGGCGCGTTCGTGGTCTCGGTGCCGCAGTTCATCCAGCGGCCGGCTTCCCCGACGACTTCCCGTGGCCGCTCCCCGACACGCGAGGTCTTCGGCCGGGGCGGCGCCGCCGTCGTCGCCCCGGGGTCGGGCGAGGTCATCGCCGGGCCGCTCTACGACGAGGAGGGGATCGTGGTGGCCGACTGCGACCTCGGCAGACCCTGCACGCCAAGCGCTGGTTCGACGCCGCCGGGCACTACAGCCGGGCCGACGTCCTGTGGCCCGGTCCGCGCTGACCCGGCGCGTCCGGTAGACAGGGACAATGGCCCGACGGATCCGCATCGGCATCGACACGGGTGGCACGTTCACCGACGTCGTCGCGTTCGACGAGGACTCCGGCGAGCTGGTCACGACCAAGACGCCGTCCACGCCGGGCAACCCGGCGGACGGGTTCCTGGCCGGCATCGACAAGGTCCTCGGGCTGCTCGGCGCGACGGGCGCGGACATCGACGCGGTCTCGCACGGCACGACCGTCGCGACCAACCAGCTGCTCGAGGGCAAGGTCGACCGGCTCGGGTTCGTCACCAACACCGGCTACGAGGCGATGCTCGAGATCGCCCGGCAGTCGGTGCCGGACGGCTACGGCAACTCGTACTTCTGGGTGAAGCCGCCCCGGATCGTGCCGCGCGACCTGGTCAAGGGCGTCGAGGGCCGGCTGGACGTGAACGGCGAGGAGGTGCGGCCGTTCGACGAGGACGGCGCCCGGGCAGTCGCCCGCTGGTTCAAGGCGCAGGGCGTCGACACGCTCGGCGTCTGCTTCCTGCACGCCTACGCCAACCCGGTGCACGAGGAGCGGATGCGCGCGGTCCTGCTCGAGGAGCACCCGGACGCGGTCGTCAGCCTGTCGAGCGAGGTGCTGCGCGAGTACCGCGAGTACGAGCGGGCGATGACCACGCTCGTCGACGCGGCGGTGAAGCCGCGGCTGTCGGCGTACGTCACCAACATCAAGACCCGGCTGACCGTCCGTTTCCAAGGCACACGACGACCGGGCCATCCCGTTCTACGTGATGAAGTCGAACGGCGGCGTGCTGTCGGCCGACGAGGTCGTGCACCAGCCGATCACCACCGTGCTGTCCGGCCCCGCGGCCGGTGCGCTGGGCGCCGCGCTGATCGGCAAGGTGGCCGGCTTCGACCGGGTGCTGACCTCCGACGGCGGCGGCACGTCCACCGACGTGTCGGTCGTGATCGACGGCGAGCCGACGCTGACCACCGAGGGCTCGGTCGGCGCGTTCCCGTCCAAGATCCCGATGATCGACGTGGTCACCGTCGGCGCGGGCGGCGGCTCGATCGCCTGGCTCTCGCCCGAGGGCACGCTCAAGGTCGGACCGCAGTCGGCCGGCGCCGACCCCGGTCCGCTCTGCTACGGCAAGGGCGGCACCGAGGTCACGATCACCGACGCGCACGTCGTGCTCGGCCGGATCCCGCCGCACCTGCTCGGCGGCGAGATCCCGCTCGACGTCGACGCGGCCCGCGTCGGGGTCGAGGCGCTCGCCTCGAAGCTCGGCCTCTCGCCCGAGGCCTGCGCCACCGGCGTCCTCGAGATCTCGGCCTGGAACCAGGCCAACGCGCTGCGCCAGGTCACCGTCAAGCGCGGCCTCGACGTCCGCGACTTCACGCTGACCACGTTCGGCGGCTCCGGCTCGCTGCTGCTCTGCCGGCTCATGGACGTGCTCGGGATCCCGACCGTCCTGGTGCCGCCCGAACCCCGGCAACGTCTCCGCGTTCGGGCTGCTCACGGTCGACGTGAAGAACGACTACGTGCAGACCCACGTCGCCCTGGCCGACGCGCTCGACCCGGCGACGGTCGCGGCGGCGTACGACGACCTCGCCGCCCGCGCCGCGGAGGCGCTCGCCAAGGAGGGCTTCGCGCCCGAGCAGCACCAGTTCGTCCGGACCGCCGACCTGCGCTACTTCGGGCAGGCCTTCGAGGTGCGGGTCGCGGTGCCCGGAGGGCGCGGTCGACGCCGGCGTCCTCGACGAGGTCGCCGACCGGTTCCACGCCGAGCACAAGGCGCTCTACGGCTACGACTTCTCCGGCGACCCGACCCAGCAGGTCGAGTGGGTCAACCTGCGGGTCTCCGGCATCGGCCCGATCCAGCGGCCGGAGATCCAGCGCCACCCGACGCCGTCGAGTGACCCGGACGGACGCTCCGAAGGCGTCGTTGAGCGTCCGAACGGGTCACTCGACGCCCGCGGCGGCCGGCCGGTCTGCTTCGACGCCGAGCAGGGGTACGTCGACACACCGCTGTACGACCGGCCGGACCTGCCCCCGGGCACAGTCGTCCACGGCCCGGCGATCATCGAGGAGTTCGGCTCGACGGTGCCGGTGCACCCGGGCTTCCAGGTCCGCGTGGACGAGTTCCTCAACCTGATCGTGACCAGGAGCGAGTCATGACCGAGAGCGCGTAGGGCGCCCACCCAGTTCCCGTACGGCCACCTCACCGACGACGCCGGCGCGAGCGCCGACCCGGTGCTGGTCGAGATCGTCCAGGGGTCCCTGGCGAGCGTCGAGATGGAGGTCGAGACCGCGATCGGCCGGACCAGCCGCAGCCCGATGATCCGCGACGCCCACGACTTCCGCGCCGGCATCCACGACCGGCTGCTGCGCAAGCTGACGGGCCGGTCGTACTCCGCGCTCGTGCACCCGATCGCCCGCGACTTCCCGCTCGAGGAGATGCGCGAGGGCGACGTCTTCTTCCACAACGACGTCTACCGCTCCGAGGGCGGCATCGGGCACCTGCCCGACCTCTGCGTGACCGTGCCGGTCTTCTCCGGCGGCAAGGTCGTCGCGTTCGTCCAGGCGTTCGGCCACCACGACGACATCGGCGGCGCCGTCCCCGGCTCGATGCCGAGCCACGCGACGAGCGTGTTCGAGGAGGGCCTGATGGTCCCGCCGATCCGGCTGTGGGACGCGGGCGTCCCCAACCGCGCGGCGCTGACGATCATGACCCGCAACAGCCGGATGCCCGAGTCGCTCGCCGCCGACCTCGACGCCGAGTGCTCGGCCTGCCTGATGGGCGCGCGGCGGCTCGGCGAGCTGTTCGACAGGTACGGCGTCGAGACGGTCGAGTCCTGCTTCGACGCGATCCTGGCGCGGACGACCGAGACCTACCGCCGCGAGATCCTCGGCAAGATCCCGGTCGGCTCGTGGGTCTGGGAGGACTACGCCGAGCACGACGGCGTCGACGAGCCGATGCTGCACACCCAGCGGATCACGCTCACCCGGACTGCGGCCGACGACCCCGACGGCGAGCGGCTGATCCTCGACTTCGGCGGCACGTCGCCGCAGGCCAAGGGTCCGATCAACCACGTCGGCGACGCCAGCGACGGCGTCTTCCTCAAGAAGTGGCTGGCGCCGATCCTGCGCAACCTCGCCGACACCCCCGAGCGGATGGCCGAGCTCGACGTCAACGAGGGCGTCGTCCCTCTCATCGAGATGCGGTTCCCGCCGCCCGGGCACGCTGCTCACACCGGTCTTCCCGGCGCCGACCAACGCGCGCACGTTCGTGATCCTGCGGCTGCTCGGCGTGCTGGCCGGGGTGATCGCCAAGGCCGTCGACGGCAAGATGCCGGCCGACCAGGAGACGATCCGCTACACCGGCGTCTACGGCGACGACCTCGAGGGCCGGCCGTACCTGATGCGCGAGGTGCTCGGCGGCGGCTCCGGGGGCCGCTACTACGCCGACGGCGAGGACACCATCCACGTCGTCCCGGACTCGCGGAACCTGCCGACCGAGTTCACCGAGGCGCGCTTCCCGTTCCGCGTCGAGGCGCTGTCGCTGGCGATGGACAGCGGGGGAGCGGGCCAGTTCCGCGGCGGCCTCGGCTACGAGAAGCACATCCGGATGCTCAAGGACGGCCACTTCATGTCCATCGCGGACCGGTCGATCCTGGCCTGCTGGGGCGTCCGCGGCGGCAAGGCCGGCGCGCCGTTCGAGGTCGTCATCGACCCCGGCGGACCCCACGAGCGCGAGGTCGACGCGCTCGCCGACGCCGAGCCCGTGGTCGCCGGCGAGGTCATCCGGATCCGCACCACGGGTGGCGGCGGCTGGGGCAACCCGCTCGAGCGCGACCCGGCGCTCGTCGTGCGCGACGTCGTGTGGCGCAAGGTGTCGCCCGAGGCCGCCCTGGCGTCGTACGGCGTGGTGCTCACCGGCTCCCTCGACGACGACTCGCTGGCGTACGACGAGGCCGCGACGGCGACCGAGCGGGTCGTCGCGGCCGGCGCCGACCGAGGTGTTCTTCGACCGCGGCCCCGGCTACGCCCGGCTGTCCGGAGGGCCGGAGCACGCCGAGGTGGACGTCCTCTAGAGCCAGGCGTAGGCGCTCCACGACCCGAGCGCGACGCCGACCACGACGAGGCCCAGGTAGACGAGCCACCACTGGTTGCGGGTCAGGAGCGCGCCCTTGGCCGGCTCGCGCTCGTACACGCGCTGCCAGGGGCTCATCAGGTAGAGGCCGGGGACCGCGAAGAACAGCATCACGACGCCGCAGAGGATCCAGCCCCAGACGAGGCCGCCGTCCGAGGTGAAGCCGTCGAGCAGGAAGTTCGCCGCCATCCCGCCGGAGGTGGCCGTCCAGTACGGCACCAGCAGGTTCGGCGCGCCCGCCGACAGCGCCGCGATCGTCCCGGCCAGTGCGACGAGGACCGAGCCGAACATCCCGACCAGCACCAGCGACGTCGAGTGCTCCGGGCACGGGTTGACCACGACGTACGGCCCGCCGGTCGCGCAGCTCGCGCCGACCGCCATCTGGGCGCGCATCCCGGCGAGGAACCAGGTGATGAGGACGGTCAGCAGCACCGACGGACCCGACGGTCAGGGCGGACCAACGACGCATCGTCATGGGCGGCACTCTGGCAGACCCTGCGCGTCGGTCGTCGGTCCTACGGTGGGTCGCATGACCGACGACCGCGCCGCCGCCCTGCTCGCGCTGCACTCGGGTCCCGGGTTCGTGCTCCCCAACGCCTGGGACGCCGGCTCGGCCCGCGTCCTCGAGCAGGTCGGCTTCCCGGCGATCGCGACGACGAGCGCGGGCATCGCGTGGTCCCTCGGCGTCCCGGACGGCGGCGCGCTGGACATCGACACGATGCTCGAGCACGTCGGCCGGATCGTGCGCGCCGTCGACGTGCCCGTCACCGCCGACCTCGAGTCCGGGTACGACGACGTCGCCGCGACCGTCCGCCGCGCCGTCGAGGCGGGGGCGGTCGGCGGCAACCTCGAGGACCAGGTCGGCGGCGTCCTGTTCGGCGTCGACGAGGCCACCGAGCGGATCGCTGCCGCGCGGGCCGCCGCACCGGCGGGGACGTTCGTCCTCAACGCCCGGACGGACACCTGGTTCGGCGGCACCTCGGGTGACGTGTTCGCCGAGACCGTCGAGCGGGCGACCCGCTACGTCGAGGCGGGCGCCGACTGCGTGTTCGTGCCCGGCGTCGTCGAGGAGGACGACGTCCGGCGGCTCGCCGAGGCGATCCGGGCACCTCTCAACGTCGTCGCGGGACTGGCCAGCCGCACCGACGCCCGGACCCTGTTCTCGCTGGGCGTGACGCGGGTCAGCCTCGGCGGCAGCCTGGCCCGGGCGGCGCTCAGCGGCCTCGAGCGGGCCGGTCGCGAGCTGCTCGACACCGGGACCCTGGGCTTCCTCGACGGCGCGATCTCCTACGCGGACCTGCAGCGCCGCCTCGACCACTGACTAGGTTGCGGTCATGGCCGTCTCCGAGACCGACCTCGCACACCTGCGCCGCTGCGTGGAGCTGGCCCGCGAGGGCCTCGACGACGGCGACGAGCCGTTCGGCTCGCTGCTCGTCGACGGGTCCGGCGAGGTCCGGTTCGAGGACCGCAACCGGGTCAAGGACGGCGACGAGACCCGTCACCCCGAGCTCGAGATCGCCCGCTGGTCCGCCTCGCACCTGACGGCCGAGGAGCGGGCCGCCGCCACGGTCTACACCTCGGGCGAGCACTGCCCGATGTGCTCCGCCGCCCACGGCTGGATGGGCCTCGGCCGCATCGTCTACGCCGTCTCGTCGGCGCAGCTCGGTGAGTGGCGGACCGGGTGGGGACTGCCCGCCGGGCCGGTCCGGGTCCTGTCGATCCAGGAGGTCGCGCCGGGCGTACCCGTCGACGGTCCTGCGCCCGAGCTCGAGGACGAGATGCGCGAGCTGCACCGGCGGCTGGTCGAGCGCCGCGGTGCGGGCAACGACCGGCTCGCGTAGGTTCGATCAGGTGAGGGTGCTGCTGGCGTTGGGCGGGAACGCCATGACCAACGCCGACGGCCGCGCGCGGCCGGAGGACCAGATCGCCGCGGCCACGGTCGCGATGGCCGCCGTCGCCGACCTGCTCGCCCACGACGTGGACGTGGTGATCACGCACGGCAACGGTCCGCAGGTCGGCAACCTGCTGGTCAAGAACGAGCTCGCCGCGTCCGTCGTCCCGCCCGTGCCGCTCGACTGGTGCGGCGCCCAGACCCAGGCCACCCTCGGCTTCATCCTGATGAACGCCCTCGAGTCGGCGCTGAGCGAGCGCGGCATCGAGCGGCGTACGGCGGCCCTGGTCACCCGCGCGCTCGTCGACGCCGACGACCCCGGCTTCCAGAAGCCCACCAAGCCGATCGGACGGTTCCTCCCGGCCGAGCAGGCGATCGTGCTGGTCGAGCACGGCGAGAAGTGGGAGGACCGCGGCGAGAAGGGCTGGCGCCGCGTCGTCGCGTCGCCCGAGCCGCTCGAGATCCTGGACGCGCCGGCCGTGCAGACGCTGGTCGACGACGGGTACGTCGTGGTCGCCAACGGCGGCGGCGGGATCCCGGTCGTCCGCGACGCCGACGGACTCCTGCGCGGGGTCGAGGCGGTCATCGACAAGGACCTCGGCGCGGCTCTCCTCGCGAGGACGGTCGGGGCCGACGTCCTCGTCATCGCGACCGACGTCCCGCACGCCGTCCTCCACTACGGCACCCCCGAGGCCGCCGACGTCGGCACCGTCGACGTCGCGACCATGCGCGGGTACGCCGCCGAGGGTCACTTCGCCAGCGGCTCGATGGGACCCAAGGTCGACGCGGCGTGCCGCTTCGTCGAGCAGGGCGGCTCGCGGTCCGTCATCACCGACCTCGCCACCCTCACCAGCGCGATCAACGGCGACGGTGGCACCGTCGTCACCCCCCCATGAGAGAGGATGCTCGGATGCCCGACGCCATCGAAGTACGCAAGGTCCCGATCCACTCCGTCGCCGACGCGAGCGAGCTCGCGCGACTGATCGACGACGGCAAGCTCCACGCCGATCGCGTCGTCGCGATCATCGGCAAGACCGAGGGCAACGGCGGCGTCAACGACTACACCCGGATCATCGCCGACCGCGCGTTCCGCGAGGTGCTGGTCGAGAAGGGCGCCCCGGCCGACCAGGTCAAGCAGGTCCCGATCGTCTGGTCCGGCGGCACCGACGGCGTGATCAGCCCGCACGCCACGATCTTCGCGACGGTCCCGCCCGAGGACGTCACCCCGTCCGACGAGCCGCGCCTGACCGTCGGCTACGCGATGAGCGAGCAGCTGCTGCCCGAGGACATCGGCCGCACGCCGATGATCACGAAGGTCGCGGACGCGGTGAAGGTCGCCATGGAGAAGGCCGGCATCACCGACGTGGCGGACGTGCACTACGTGCAGACCAAGACACCCCTGCTGACGATCCACACCATCCGCGACGCCAAGTCGCGCGGCAAGACGGTGTGGACCGAGGAGACGCACCAGTCGATGGACCTCTCCAACGGCTGCACGGCGCTCGGCATCGCGGTGGCCCTCGGCGAGATCGAGATGCCGACCGACGCCGACGTCATGCACGACCGGTCGCTGTTCTCGAGCGTCGCCTCGTGCTCGTCCGGCGTGGAGCTCGACCAGGCCCAGGTGGTCGTCGTCGGCAACGCCACGGGCGTCGGCGGCCGCTACCGGATCGGTCACTCGGTGATGAAGGACGCCCTCGACGCGGACGGCATCTGGAACGCCATCAAGGACGCCGGCCTCGAGCTCCCGGACCGTCCTCACCACACCGACCTGGAGGACAAGCTCGTCAACGTCTTCCTCAAGTGCGAGGCGTCGCAGGACGGCACCGTCCGCGGTCGCCGCAACGCGATGCTCGACGACTCCGACGTGCACTGGCACCGGCAGATCAAGGCCACCGTCGGCGGCGTCACGGCCGCGGTCACCGGGGACCCCGCGGTCTTCGTGTCGGTCTCGGCGGCCCACCAGGGTCCCGAGGGCGGCGGTCCGGTCGCGGCGATCGTCGACCTGGGCTGAGACCCACGAGCACCGACTGGCTGCTGACCAAGCGGGAGCGCGGCAACCCGCGCACCCGCCTGGACGACCAGCACCCCGGTGACGCGGCCTGGTCGGAGGGCAACCTGGTCCGGCCGCTGATCCACGGTGCGACGTACTTCGCCGAGCTCCACGAGCGGCTCGAGGCGACCCGCGAGGGCGACCTGGTCCTCTTCACCGACTGGCAGGGCGACGCGGACGAACGGCTGACCGGCGAGCCCGGCAGCGAGGTCGCCGAGGTCCTCGGGCGGGCCGACGAGCGGGGCGTCGACGTCCGCGGGCTGGTCTGGCGCTCGCACCGGGAGTCCATCGGCTTCCCCGGTCAGGCAGAACCTCCGCCTGGGTCGCGTCCTGCAGCGCCGCGGCGCCGAGGTCATCCTCGACATGCGCGTCCGCACCGGGGCTCGCACCACCAGAAGCTGGTGGTGATCCGGCACCGCGACGACCCCGCCCGCGACGTCGCGTACGTCGGCGGCATCGACCTGTGCCACTCGCGCCGCGACGACGCCGACCACCTCGGCGACCCGCAGGCGCAGGACGCGATGGCGGAGGAGTACGGCGCGAACCCGCCCTGGCACGACGTCCAGGCGGCCATCGAGGGCCCGGCGGTGCACGACGTCGAGACGGTCTTCCGGGAGCGCTGGGAGGACCCGACCACGCTCAGCCGCAGCCCGATCCTGCTCGTCCGCGACCGGCTCCGCGGCCTCGACACCTCACCCGACCCGCTGCCGGACCAGTGGCCGGCACCTCCGCCGGTGGACGGCGGCACCCACGTCGTCCAGCTCCTGCGCACCTACCCCAACCTGCGGCGCGGGCGGGACTACGACTTCGCCCGCGGCGGCGAGCGCAGCGTCGCGCGCGGCTACACCAAGGCGGTCGAGCGCGCCGAGCGGCTCATCTACGTCGAGGACCAGTACCTCTGGGGCCACCACGTCGGCGACGTGTTCACGACGGCGCTCCGCGAGCGGCCCGGGCTGCGGGTGATCGCGGTGGTGCCGATGGTCCCGGACCTCGAGGGCCTGCAGCGCACGCCGCAGCTGCTCGGCCGCTACCGCGCCATGCGCCAGATGGCCGAGGTCGCGCCCGACCGGGTCGCGATCTACGGCATCGAGAACCACGCCGGCACCCCCGTCTACGTGCACGCGAAGGTCTGCACCGTCGACGACACCTGGACGACGATCGGATCGGACAACTTCAACCGCCGGTCGTGGACCCACGACTCCGAGCTGTCCGCCGTGGTCGTCGACACCGACGGCGAGTACGCGCAGCGGCTGCGGCTCACGCTCGCTGCGGAGCACCTCGACCGGGAGGGGCTCGACGACGTGACCGACTGCCTCGGGCCGGAGGGCATGTTCGACGCGTACGCCCGCTGCGCCGAGGCGCTCGACGCCTGGCACGAGGGAGGCCGGGCCGGACCGCGCCCTCGTGGCCGGCTGCGCCGGCTCGAGCCGCCGCGACTCAGCCGGCTCCAGCGCGCGCTCGCGACGCCGTCGTACCTCTGGATGCACGACCCCGACGGCCGCCCGAAGCCGCTGCGCAAGCGCGACGACTTCTGAGGTCAGGAGTCGAGCCACTCCCGGATCGAGTCGTTGTGCTGCCCCAGCGTGGGCGGCGCGACGTGGTCGGAGCGGCCGCCGGAGTGGGCGTTGTCGTCGAAGCGGAGAGGTGACCCGGGCAGGTCGATCGAGCCGAGCGACGAGTGGTCGACCGACAGCTTGAGGCCCTGCGAGAGCACCTGGTCCCACGAGTAGACGTCGTCCATCGAGCGGACCTTGCCCGACGGGACGCCGGCCTCGGCGAGCAGCTCGAGCCAGTGCTCGGCGGGGGAGTCGGCGAACAGCCCCTCGAGCGTCTGCGATCAGCCGGTCCCGGTGGGCGACCCGCTCGGGGTTGGTGGCCAGGCCGTCCTCGGCGGGGTCCAGGTGCAGGGCCGCGCACAGGTCGCGCCACAGGCCCTCGGACCCGCACGCGATCTGGATCGGCGCGGTCGCGGTCGCGAACATGCCGTACGGCGCGATCGACGGGTGGTGGTCGCCGGCCAGCCCGGGCACCTCGCCCGCCACGGTCCACCGGGTGCCCTGGAAGGCGTGCACCCCGACCATGCCGGCGAGCAGCGACGTCCGGACGACCCGACCGCGGCCGGTCGTGGCGCGCTCGAGCAGGGCGGCCACCACGCCGAAGGCGCCGTTCATCCCGGCGATGAGGTCGGC
This sequence comes from uncultured Actinomycetota bacterium, assembly GCA_963815335.1. Classification (GTDB taxonomy): domain Bacteria; phylum Actinomycetota; class Actinomycetes; order Propionibacteriales; family Nocardioidaceae; genus Nocardioides. Next base: position 46,415 of record CAWFGL010000005.1, on the reverse strand, counting down.
GATCGGCACCCCGACCTTGGTCGGCTGCGACGTGCCGGTGATCGACATCAGCCCGCCCTCGCCCTGGGCGATCTGGTCGTACCCCGCCCGCTTGGCCTCCGGCCCGTCGTGGCCGAAGCCGGTGATCGACAGGACGACGAGACCGGGGTTCAGCTCGTGCAGCCGCGAGACCGGGAAGCCGAGCCGGTCGAGGACGCCGACCCGGTAGTTCTCCATCAGCACGTCGGCCCGCTCGACCAGCCGGGCGAGCACGTCCTTGTCGTCGTCGTCCTTGAGGTCGAGGACGAGCGACTCCTTGTTGCGGTTCGCGGAGAGGAAGTACGTCGACTCGCGGGCGTCCTCCGGTCCCGACGAACGGGGGACCCCACGACCGGGTGTCGTCGCCGGCCGGGGGCTCGACCTTGATCACCCGCGCACCGAGGTCGCCGAGCATCATCGCGGCGTGCGGCCCGGCCAGCGCGCGGGTCAGGTCGAGGACGAGCAGGTCGGAGAGGGGTCCGTCGCTCACCGGTCGAGCCTCCCACGGTGGGTACTAGTCATAAATGACTACTCGGGCGTAACCCGTCGGGACCACGGCTCGTTGAGGCCACGAAGCAGCCCGACTCGGAAGCGGGCACTGACAGAGAAGGATCCTCATGTCCCTCGTTCGCAGCACGGCGGCCCGCCTCGCCGGAGCGGTCGCGCTCCTCGCGGCCCCCGTCCTCGGCGCCGCGGTCGTCACCGCGCCCCCCGCCCACGCCGCACCCACCTGGGCCCCCGCCGCCACCGCGGCGATCACCCCCGGCGTGCAGATGTACACCGAGGGTGCCCAGTGCACCGGCAACTTCGTCTTCACCGACGGCGCCGACAACGTCTACGTCGGCTACGCGGCGCACTGCGCCGGCCTCGGCTCGGCCACCGACACGAACGGCTGCCTCAACGAGTCCGTCCCGCTCGGCACCACCGTCACCTTCAACAAGGGCGGCAGCCTCGTCAGCGAGGGCACGCAGGTCGGTACCGGCACGCTCGTCTACTCGTCGTGGCGCACCATGCGCGCGAACGGCGTGACCGACGCCAACACCTGCGCCTACAACGACTTCGCGCTCGTCAAGGTCTCGGCCGCCGACAAGGGCAAGGTCAACCCGTCGATCCCGTTCTGGGGCGGCCCGACCGGCATCGACACCGACGGCACCGCCGCCGGTGACCGCGTCTGGAGCTACGGCAACTCGAGCCTCCGCGGCGGCATCACGCAGCTGTCGCCGAAGACCGGCATCAGCCTCGGTGACGACGCCGCCGACGGCGGTTGGTCGCACCCGCTCTACACGCTGACCCCGGGCATCCCCGGAGACTCCGGCTCGGCCTTCGTCAGCGCCGGCGGCAAGGCGGTCGGCACCCTGTCGACGCTGGGCCTCGCCCCGCTGCCGCTGTCCAACAACATCGGCGACCTGGCCAAGGAGCTCGCGTTCGCGCAGGCCAACTCGGGCATCGCCGGGCTCACGCTCGTCAACGGCACGGAGCCCTTCAACCCGATCCTCTGAGACTGCACCACCACGAGGGAGCACTCACCACCCGTCCCCGGCTGTCGCCGGGGGCGGGTGGTGTGCGCTGAGTGCATGCTGGGGCCGTGCAGCACCCGGATGACTACGTCGAGGACGTCCTGGCGATCGTCGAGTCGATCCCGCGCGGGCGGGTGACGACGTACGGCACCATCGCCGAGGCGGTCGGGCGGTACGGCGCGCGCCGGGTCGGCAACGTGATGGCGAGCCACGGGGGAGCGGTGCCCTGGTGGCGGGTCGTCCGCGCCGACGGGTCGCTGCCGCCGAGCCACGAGGAGAACGCCCGGCCGCACTACCTCGACGAGGGCACGCCCCTCAAGAAGTCGGGCGGGATCGACATGCGCGAGGCCTTCTGGGAGCCCGGCGAGGTGGTCTGAATCGCCGGCGGGCTGTGGATCCTGTGGATGAACTTGTGGAACCAGAAGAATGTTTCGCCGACCTCTTGCGCACGCCGTTCCGGGAGGCGTAGAACTCTCTTACCCAGTTCCTTCGGGAGCTGGATAGGAAGGCCTCTTGCAACTCATACTTGCGAGAGGCCTTCTGTCTTTCCCGGACCATCTGGGTGTCCGGTTTCGCGTACGCGCGGGTAGTCACCAGACTGGGCCGCATGCTCTACGAGGTCATGCACGGCACCGTGCCGCCTCTGATGCGAGCGATCTGGCGCCCCACCGTCATCGGCCGCGAGCACGTGCCCGACACCGGCGGCGTGATCATCGCGAGCAACCACCTCAGCTTCATCGACTCGGTCGCGATCCCGTCGGTGGTCAAGCGCAAGGTCGTGTTCCTGACCAAGTCCGACTACTTCACCGGGCAGCGGCGTGAAGGGCTTCGTCTCGCGCGCCTTCTTCGAGGGCCTCGGGATGCTGCCCGTCGACCGCGAGGACAGCAAGGCCGCGATCGAGAGCCTCCAGACCGCCCTCGAGGTGCTCGGCCGCGGCGACGCGTTCGGCATCTATCCCGAGGGCACCCGGTCGCGCGACGGCCGGCTCTACCGCGGCCGCACCGGCGTCGCGCACCTCGCGCTGACCGCCGGCGTCCCCGTCGTCCCCGTCGGACTCTCCGGCACCGAGCACGTGATGGCGGTCGACTCCAACCGCCTCAAGGTGGTGCCGGTGACCATCGAGTTCGGCAAGCCCCTGGACTTCACCGGCCGCTTCGAGGGCGTCCCGCTCGGCCGCGCCCGGCGTGAGGCGACCGACGAGATCATGGCCGCGATCCAGCGGATCACCGGGCAGGACGAGGCCGGCGTCTACAACGAGCGGCCGCCGGCCTGAGTCAGCTCGCCACCGCGACGTAGCTCCACCAGCCGAACGCCAGCCCGGCCGCACCGAGCACGCCGTACACCGGGCTCCACAGCCAGGTCCTGCTCGTGGCGGCCTTGGCGACGAGCGGTCGCAGCTGGACGGCCATCAGGACGAACGCCGGCAGCGCCATCGCCCAGAACAGCACGCCGCACACCAGCCAGCCCCAGACGACGTCCGGGCCCTTGAACGCGAACTCGAGGAAGTTCCAGCCGAGCGCCCCGAAGAGCACGGCCCACATCGGGACCAGCAGGTTCGGCGCGCCCACGCCGGCGGCCGCGACGGTGCCGGCGAACGCGACGACGAGGAGCAGCGGAGCGGCGATCGCGAGCAGCACCGACCCGTCGGGGCACGGCTGGGCGCTGACGTACGGGCCGCCGTCGGCGCACGAGCCGCCGACGCCCATCACCGCGCGCATGCCGAGGTACATCCAGGTGAGGAACACCGACAGGACCAGCACGCAGACGACGGTGACCCCCGCGGCCACGGGGGAGAACCTGGCCTTGGTGGGGGCGTCGGTGCTCATGGCGACAGATTGTCGCGCCTACGATGCGGCCGGTGAAGACACGCCGGATCCTTGCCCTGGTGTTCGTGCTCCCGCTGCTGGCCGCCTGCGGCGGCGAGGACGAGCCGGACGCCGCGGACGAGCCCTCGACCGCCGAGTCGTCCGAGTCGACGGAGTCGCCGGACGCGTCCGTTGACGACGGGGACGCCTGCTCGCTGTTCAGCGTCGACGAGGTCGCCGAGGCGGTCGGCTCAGAGGTCGCGCCCGGCATCGCGACGGACAGCCCGGTCACCACCGGAGGCACGCAGACCACCTGCGTCTGGAACGGCGTCGAGTCGGCGGGCTCGACCGCGACGCTCACGATCTTCTCCGAGGCCGGCGCCACGGACTCGGTGAAGGACGCTGACTCGCTCCCGCTGCCCGAGGTCGGCAACGACGCGTTCATCGGTCCGTTCGCCAGCGTCTGGGCGTACGCCGGCGAGGGCTCGTTCACCACCCAGTGGTACGACTTCAGCGCCTCCGACGAGGAGAACCTGCCCAAGAGCATCGCGCTCGCCCAGCTCTACCTCGAGAAGGTCTGACCCGGGCTGCTGTCGGACCCGGATGATCGAATGAGGCAGTGAGCTCGCCGACGTACCGCCTCGTGCGGCCGTCGACGACCCCGGTCGTCCCGCAGCTCGACGCGCAGCAGCAGGCGGTCGTCGACCACACAGGCGGTCCGCTGCTCGTCCTCGCCGGCCCCGGCACGGGCAAGACCACCACGCTCGTCGAGGCGATCGTGCGCCGCATCGACGAGGGCGCGCACCCCGACTCGGTCCTCGCGCTGACGTTCTCGCGGAAGGCCGCCGAGCAGCTCCGCGACCGGGTCGCCGCCCGCGTCGGGCGCACCATGTCGGCCAGCATCGGCTCGACGTTCCACTCGTTCGCCTACGGGCTGATCCGCCGCTACGCACCGGCGGAGCTCTACGTCGGGCCGCTCCGGCTGCTGTCCGCGCCCGAGCAGGACGTCGTGCTCCGCGAGCTGCTCCAGGACCACCCCGAGTCCATCCGCTGGCCCGAGACGCTGAGCAGCGCGATCGGCACGCGCGGGTTCGCCCGCGAGGTGCACGCCGTGCTGTCGCGGGCCCGCGAGAAGGGCCTGGACGGCGACGCGCTCCTCCAGCTGGGCGAGAGCGAAGGCCTGCCCGAGTTCGTCGCCGCCGGCGCGTTCCTCGAGCAGTACCTCACGATCCTCGACGACCGCGGCGCCGTCGACTACGCCGACCTGATCCGGCGCGCGACGATCGAGTCGCAGCTGCACCGCGACGAGCTGCGCGCCGAGTTCGCGCACGTCTTCGTCGACGAGTACCAGGACACCGACTCCGGTCAGGTCGCGCTGCTGAAGGCGATCGCCGGCGACGGGCGCGACCTGGTCGCGGTCGGCGACCCGCACCAGTCGATCTACGCGTTCCGCGGCGCCGAGGTCAGCGGGATCCTCGACTTCCCGACCGTGTTCCCGCAGGCGGACGGCCGTCCGGCCGACGTGGTCGCTCTCGGCACGACGCGACGCTTCGGGCCGCGCATCCTCACCGCCGCCCAGCGGGTGGCCGAGCGGATCGGCCTGCCGGGCACCATCCCGGAGGTCGCCCGCGAGGCGTTCCTCGCACCGACCGCCGTCGCGGGTGCCCACGGCGACGGCCGCGTCGTGGTGCGCACGTTCGACAGCGACCGCGGCGAGGCCGAGCACCTCGCCGACCTGCTGCGCCGCGCGCACCTCGAGGACGGCATCCCCTGGGACGAGATGGCGGTGCTCGTCCGGTCCGGCCGCCAGTCGATCCCGCCGCTGCGCCGGTCCCTCGGGGCGGCCGGGGTGCCGGTCGAGGTCGCGAGCGACGAGGTGCCGCTCGTCCGGGACCCGGCGGCGCTGCCCCTGATCGACGCGCTGCGCGTCGTCCTGCACCTCGACAGCGACGACCCCGACCACCCCGACCACATCGACGCGGCGCGCGCCGAGGCGCTGCTCACGGGTCCGCTCGGCGGCCTGGACGCGGGCGACGTGCGCCGCCTCTCGCGCCAGCTGCGGCAGCGCGAGAAGGCCGCCGCGGAGGCCGAGGACCGGCACCCCACCCACTCGCGCGAGCTCGTCCGACACGCGGTCCTCGACCCGGCGGTGCTCGCCGGCCTCGACGGCCCGGAGGTCGAGCGCGCCCGCGCGGTCGCCGACCTCATCGCCGGCACCCGCGCCCACCTCGACGCCGGCGCGAGCGCCGAGGAGCTGCTCTGGAGGCTGTGGTCGGGCACGCCGTGGCCGAGCCGGCTGCGCCGCGCCGTCGAGCTCGGCGGCGGCACCGCCCGGCGGGCGCACCGTGACCTCGACTCGATCTGTGCGCTCTTCGAGGCGGCGGCCCGGGCGGAGGAGACCCGCGACAAGGTCGGGGCGACCGAGTTCCTGGCCACCCTCGTCGCCCAGCAGATCCCGGCGGACACGCTGGCCGAGCGCGGTGCCCGCGGTGCCGCCGTCCGGCTGCTGACCGCCCACCGCGCCAAGGGCCTGGAGTGGCGGCTCGTGGTCGTGGCCCACGTCCAGCAGGACGGCTGGCCCGACCTGCGCCGCCGCTCGACCCTGCTCGGCGCGGACCGGATCGGCACCGACGGGCTGGTCCCGGCGACGACCGCGCGCGAGACCCTGGTCGAGGAGCGGCGGCTCTTCTACGTCGCCTGCACGCGCGCCCGCGAGCGGCTCGTGGTGACGGCCGTGGCGTCTCCCGAGGACGACGGCGACCAGCCGTCCCGGTTCCTGGCGGAGCTCGGCGTCAACGTCGAGGAGATCGCCGGCCGGCCGGAGCGGACCCTCTCGCTCGGCGGCCTGGTCAGCGAGCTCCGCCGTACCGCCGCCGACCCCGAGAGCAGTCCCGCCCTGAAGCTGGCCGCCGCCAAGCGGATCGCGGCCCTGGCCGGCGAGACGGTCGGGGAGCGGCCGCTCGCACCGATGGCCGACCCGTCGACCTGGTGGGGGACCCGCGCGGCGACGAGGTCGGTCCAGCCGCTGCGCCGGGCGGACGAGCCGATGCCGATGTCGGCCTCGACGCTGGACAGCATCCTCACCTGCCCGACGAAGCACTTCCTGTCCAAGGAGGCCGGCGGCGTCACCCGGCAGCACCAGTCGGCCAACCTCGGCGAGATCGTGCACGCGCTGGCCGAGCGGATCGCGCAGGGCGAGCTCGAGGTGACGCCCGACGCGGCCGGCGTCGACTCGCTGATGGTGCACGTGCACGCGGTCTGGGACCGGATGGAGTTCCGGACGCCGTGGGCGCGCCAGCGCGAGCTCGACCGGGTCGAGGCGGCGATCGGCCGGTTCCTGCTGTGGCACCACCGCAACGAGCGCCAGGTCGTCGGGATCGAGCAGGAGTTCAAGGCCGTCCTCGACCTGCCGGACGGCGAGAGGGTGAAGCTGGCCGGCTACGCCGACCGGCTCGAGATCGACGCCGACGGCCGGATGGTCGTCGTCGACCTCAAGACCAACCGCAGCAAGCCCACCGACAAGTCGCTGCCGGACAACGTGCAGCTGGGGCTCTACCAGCTCGCGGTCGACCGCGGCGCGGTCGGCGAGGCCGAGGCCGGGGGAGCCGAGCTCGTGCACCTCGGGCTCCGCGACGGCTCCCCGGAGGCCGTGGTGCAGGCGCAGGCCGTGCAGACGGACGACGGTCCCGAGAGGTCGCTGCTGCACGCGAAGCTGTCCCTCGCGGTCGGGCTGCTGCGCCAGGAGGAGTTCCCCGCCGTGGTCGGCCCGCAGTGCCGCGAGTGCCCGTTCGAGCCGATCTGCCCCGCCAAGAGCGCGGGTCACGTGGTGGCCCGATGACGCCGCGCGAGATCCGGTCGGCCGAGGAGCTGGCCGAGGCCATGCAGGCCGAGTGGGTGGCCAGCCCCCAGCAGTGGGCCGCCATCTCGTCCCCGCTCGAGCCCGCCGTGGTGATCGCCGGGGCCGGCTCCGGCAAGACCACGCTGATGGCCGCGCGTGTCGTCTACCTCGTGCTGACCGGCCAGGTCCGCCCCGACGAGGTGCTCGGCCTGACCTTCACGACCAAGGCGGCGAGCGAGCTGCGCGCCAAGATCCGCAACGCGCTGCTGGCCGCCGGCGCCCTCGACGACGCGTCGCCGGACGACGAGGAGGTCCTCGAGCCGACCGTCGCGACCTACAACGCGTACGCCGCCGGCCTGCTGACCGACCACGGCCTCCGGATCGGGCACGAGCCCGACACCCGCGTGATCACCGACGCGGCGCGCTACCAGCTCGGCGCGCGGGTGGTCGACCGCTACCCCGGCGAGATCGTCCAGCTGACCGACCACGCCGAGACCGCGATCCAGAACCTGCTCGCCCTCGACTCGGCCATGAGCGAGCACCTCGTCCCGCCCGACGACGTGCGCGCGTTCGACGTCAGCCGAGCGGGAGGCCTTCCTGCGCGCCTACGCCGTCGAGGAGGCGGACAAGAACCGCAAGACCTACCTCTCGCCGATCGCCGACGCGGTGAGCGCCATCGACCGGCGCGGCGAGCTGCTCGGGCTGGTCGCGGCCTACCGGCGGCTCAAGTCGGACCTCGGGCTCATGGACTTCTCCGACCAGATCGAGCTCGGTGCGCGGCTCGCCTCGGAGCAGCCGGAGGTGGGGACGGCCGAGCGCGAGAAGTTCAGGGTCGTGCTGCTCGACGAGTACCAGGACACCTCGGTCGCGCAGGCGATCATGCTGTCCCGGCTGTTCGGCGACGGGCACGCGGTGACCGCGGTCGGCGACCCGAACCAGGCCATCTACGGCTGGCGCGGTGCCTCCGTCAGCAACATCCTCGACTTCCCGCAGACGTTCCCGAGCGCGGCCGGGCCGGTGGCGACGTACCCGCTGACGGTGAACCGACGCTCCGACCGGCGCATCCTCGAGACCGCCAACCGCTTGGCCACTCCGCTGTACGACGCGCTCGACGCCGTGGAGCGCCTCGACCCGAAGGACGGTGCGCTCGTCGGCGTGGTGACGACCGCCGTCCACGAGACCTACGTCGACGAGCTGGCCGCGCTCGTCGACGGGGTGCGAGCGGCGCACGACGGGGCCGCCGAGGGCGCGTGGTCGGGGATCGGCGTGCTGACGCGCGACAACGCGCACGCGGCCGAGGTGTTCGACGCGCTGACCGACGCCGACATCCCCGTCGAGATCGTCGGGCTCTCCGGGCTGCTCCGGCTGCCCGAGGTCGCGGAGATCGTGGCGACCCTGCGGCTGATGCACGACGTGACCGCGAACGCGGCGCTGCTGACCCTGCTCACCGGCCCCCGGTGGGCGATCGGGGCGCGCGACCTCAGCCTGCTGAGTGGGCGTGCCGCCGAGCTCAGCGGGCGCCGGGGCCGGGGCGCGAGCCCGGCGTCGATCACCGCCCACCTCGTCCAGATCGCCGACGGCATCGACCCGGCCGAGATCCCGTGCCTCGACGACGCCCTCACCGACCCGGGCGACCGCGCGTACTCGCCCGAGGCGCTGGAGCGGTTCGGCCTGCTGAGCCGCGAGCTGCGCTGGCTGCGCTCCCACGTCGGCGAGCCGCTCCTCGACATCGTCCGGCGGATCATCGACACCTCCGGCGCCGACGTCGAGCTCGCCTCGGCCGTGAGCCCGGCCGCGCCGGCCCGGCGCGACAACCTGGACCTCTTCGTCCGCGCGGTCGCTGACTTCCAGGCCGTCGACGGCGACGTGACGCTGCCCGCGCTGCTCGCCTACCTCACCGCCGAGGACGACCAGGGCAACGGCCTCGACATCGCGACACCCACGGCCGCCGACTCGGTGAAGCTGCTGACCGTGCACCGGTCGAAGGGGCTCGAGTGGAAGGCGGTCTTCCTCGTCGGTGTGTGCGAGACCCGCTTCCCGGCGAACCGGTCGCGACCGCTGTGGACGTCCTCGCCGTCCGTCATCCCTGCGCCGCTGCGCGGCGACGCCAAGGACCTGCCCCAGCTGCGCGGCCACGACGCGGCCGCCCTCAAGGCCTACCGGGAGGACACCAAGGCGCACGACCGCACCGAGGAGCTCCGGCTCGGGTACGTCGCCTTCACCCGCGCCGCGCACCAGCTCGCGGTGTCGTCGTACTGCTGGGGCGCCAGGCCGACGCCGTTCGGGCCTCGGCGTACCAGTCGGTCATCCGCGACCTCCTCGCCGAGTGGGGCGAGCCCGAGCCGCTGTGGCGCGAGAAGCCCGACCCCAAGGTCGAGCCGCACCCGCTCGCCGACCAGGACCCGTCGGTGCCGTGGCCGACCACCGGGCCTCGGCGTCGAGGCCCGAGCGCCGGCTCGAGGTCGCCGCCCTGGTCCGTCGAGGTCGACCCGCGCGGCCGAGGACGACGGGCTCGACATGGTCGAGGCCGCCCGCGTCGCCGACTGGGACGCCGAGGTCGAGCGGCTGCTCGCCGAGGCCCGGTCCGAGCGGAGCGCGCGCGATCGACGTCCCGCTGCCCGGGTCGCTGTCCGCCTCCGCCGTCCTGCGGCTGCGCGAGGACGCCGACGCGTTCGCGCGCGAGCTCGCCCGCCCGATGCCGCGGCCGCCGTCGCGCGCCGCCCGCTTCGGCACGCTGTTCCACGCGTGGGTCGAGGACCGCTTCGCGCAGCAGCCCCTGCTCGACCCCGACGACCTGCCGGGCCGCGCCGATCTGGACATCGCCGACGAGGACGACCTCGACACCGTGTCGCGGCGTTCGAGGCCGGCCCGTTCGCCGACCGCGTCCCGCACGCGGTCGAGGCGTCGTTCGCGCTGGTGGTCGACGGCCAGGTCGTGCGCGGCCGGATCGACGCGGTGTACGTCGAGGAGGACGGGTCGTACCTCGTCGTCGACTGGAAGACGAACAAGGCCCAGACCGCCGACCCGCTCCAGCTGGCGATCTACCGCGCTCGCCTGGGCCGAGCTCGTCGGCGTCCCGCTCGAGCAGGTGAGGGCGGCGTTCCACTACGTGCGGTCGGGCGAGACGGTGTTCCCGGACGACCTGCCGGACCGGGCCGGGCTCGAGCACCTCGTGCGCGGTGCCGTCCTCCTCGGAACGGACTAGCTCGCGGCCTCCGAGGCGCCGTCCAGCCAGGCCGCGACACCGCGCGCGGCGACCCGGCCGGCGCGGTTCGCGCCGATCGTGCTCGCCGACGGGCCGTACCCGACGAGCTGCACCCGCGGGTCGGCGACGGCGGTCGTGCCGTCGAGCTGGATGCCGCCGTGGGGCGAGCGGAGGCGCAGCGGAGCGAGGTGGGTGACGGCCGGCCGGAAGCCGGTCGCCCAGAGGATCACGTCGGCCGGCCAGTGGGCGCCGTCGGCCAGCCGGACGCCGTCCGGCTCGATCGCCCGGAACATCGGGTGCCGCTCGTAGGCCCCCAGGCGCTCCGCCTCCCGCTCCTGCTCACGGAGGGCCAGACCGGTGACGCTGACGACGCTCGCGGGCGGCAGGCCCCGGCGCACGCGGTCCTCGACGAGCGCGACGGCGGCGCGGCCGACCTCCGGGGTGAAGTCGTCGGTGCGCCAGACAGGCTCGCGGCGGGTGACCCACAGGGTGTCGGCCGCGACCGGCGCGATCTCGCCGAGCAGCTGGACGGCGGAGGCGCCGCCGCCCACGACCACGACGCGGCGTCCGCGGAAGCCCTCGGGCCCGGCGTAGTCGTGCGTGTGCAGCTGACGACCACGGAACGTCGCGGCCCCGGGGTACGCCGGGACGAACGGCTGCGACCAGGTGCCGGTCGCGTTCACGACCGTGCGCGTCGTCCAGCTGCGGGCGCCCGAGCGCACCTCGAGCATCCCTCCGTCGGCCTCCACGACCTCGTCGACCGTCACCGGACGGACCACCGGCAGCGCGTGGGCGCGCTCGTAGTCGGCGAAGTAGCCGGGTACGACGACGTTCGCCCGTCCCTCGTCCTCACGCAACGGCGCTGCGTCGGGCAGGGCGGCGATCCCGTGCACGTCGTGCATCGTCAGCGAGTCCCAGCGGTGCTGCCAGGCGCCGCCGGGCGCCTCGTCGGCGTCCAGGACCACGTGGTGGATCCCGCGCCTGAGCAGGTGGTACGACGTGGACAGCCCGGCCTGGCCCGCGCCGATCACCACCGAGTCCATGACGTCCACGACGGGTCAACGCTCACGAGTCTCCGGTTACTCCGCCAGGATGTCGTGTCGTGACCGACGACGCCGACGAGCTCCACGCCTCGTGGCGACGACTGGCCGCCCGCGGCGAACCCGTCGAGATCGGCTTCTCCCGCACCCGCGCGTGGGTGGAGCTGGTGGGTGCCGGGGCCGTCGTCTGCGTGGCGCTGTGGCTCCTGGTCGTCGAGGGGATCGCCAGCGCCGTGCTGTTCGCCCTGATCGGCGTCGTCTGGGGTGCGACCGCCGTCGGGCGTCTCCGAGCGACCGGGCCGGCGGTCGTCGTGAGCGACGCCGGTGTCTGGAGCGCCGGCCTGGAGCTGCTCGTGCCGTGGGACGTGATCGGCGAGGCGCGCAGCGCGGGCAAGCCGTCCGTCGTCCTCATGGTCGACAAGGCCTGGGCCCGGGAGCACACCGGGCACCTGTCGTCGCTGCGGCGGTTCGCGATCGAGACGGGCCGGCACGAGCTCGCCGAGCTGCCGCTCGCGCGCCGGCTCGCGGTCCCGGACGTCGCCCTGGCGGTGTGGATCAGCGTGCGGGCGAAGCAGCGCTAGACCGACGTCCCGGCCGTCAGCGCGATCTCGACCATCTCGCCGAACGTCTGCTCGCGCTCCTGCGCCGTCGTCTCCTCGCCGGTGACGATGTGGTCGGAGATCGTCGCGATGCACAGCGCGCGGCGGCCGAAGCCCGCGGCGATCGTGTAGAGCGCGGACGCCTCCATCTCGATGGCCAGGCAGCCGTGCTCGACCATGCGCGTGAGCAGCTCCGGCCGGGCGGAGTAGAACGAGTCGCAGCTGAAGATCAGGCCGACGTGGACGTCGTCGCCAGCCGCGTCGACAGCCGCGCGCAGCAGGCCGAAGTCCGCGACGGGCGCGTAGTCGAGGCCCTCGAAGCGGATCCGGTTCATCGACGAGTCGGTGCACGCGCCGGAGGCGATCACGACGTCGCGGATCTTCACGCGCTCGGTCAGCCCGCCGGCCGAGCCGACGCGGATGACCGACTGCACGTCGTACTCGCGGAACAGCTCGTTGACGTAGATCGCCAGCGACGGCTGGCCCATGCCGGAGCCCTGGACCGAGACGCGGTGGCCGTTCCACGTGCCGGTGTACCCGAGCATGCCGCGGACCTCGTTGTAGCACCGCGCGTCCTCGAGGAACGTCTCCGCGATCCACTTCGCGCGGAGCGGGTCGCCGGGCATCAGGACGAGGGGCGCGATCTCGCCGGGCTGGGCTCCGATGTGGGTGCTCACGAACGCAGGACCCTAGTCTCGGACAGCGTGGAGTTCCAGCACGAGCGGATGGCCGCGGGGGCGCACGACCGGGTCGCCGTACGGCGCGCGGACGACGCCTGGCTCGAGGAGCGCTGGGCCGACCCGGAGACGCGGGTGCTGGTCGTGGCCGGCACCCGGGTGCGCCCGGTGGACGGCGTCGTCGACTGGGTCTCGCCGGCGGACGCGCCCGAGGGGCTCCGGGTGCTGCTCGGCGAGCGGGACGGCACGGCCTGGTTCGCGGTGATCGCCCCGGCCGAGGGCGCCAAGATCGAGGACGGCTGGTTCCCGCTGCGCGGGCTGCTGCCGCACCTGGCCGAGCAGGAGCTCTCCGGCGCCCCGCTGGTCTTCCACGCGCTCGGCCTGGCCGAGTGGCTGTTCGTCACCCGCTTCTGCCCGCGCTGCGGCGGCACGCTCGAGGTCCGCAAGGCCGGCCACGAGCTGGCGTGCACGCAGTGCGGCAAGCCGCAGTTCCCGCGCACCGACCCGGCCGTGATCATGATCGTCGCCTCGGGCGAGCCGGGCGCCGAGGACGAGCGCTGCCTGCTCGGGCGCCAGGCGATCTGGCCCGAGGGTCGCTACTCGACGCTGGCGGGCTTCTGCGAGCCGGGGGAGACGCTCGAGGACGCCGTACGCCGCGAGGTCTTCGAGGAGACCGGCGTGGCCGTCGGCGACGTCGAGTACTTCGGCAACCAGCCGTGGCCGCTGCCGGCCAGCCTGATGCTCGGGTTCATCGGCCGCGCGACGTCGGAGGAGATCAACGTCGACAACGACGAGATCGAGGACGCGCGCTGGTTCACCCGCGCCGAGATGAAAGCCGAGGCCGAGGCGGGCTCGCTCGTCCTGCCCGGTGGCGTCTCGATCAGCCGGTCACTCGTCGAGCACTGGTACGGCGGGCCGCTTGCCCGGCCAGTGGTGACCGTCCTACGAGACGAGCTGCTCGAGCTTCGCCTTGACCTGGATCAGCGACGGGTTCGTCATCGCCGTACCGTCGGCGAAGACCAGCGTCGGGACGGTCTGGTTGCCGTTGTTGGCGGACTCGACGATGGCCGCGGCCTCGGGGTGCTGCTCGATGTCGACGACGTCGAAGTCGATGCCCTCACGGTCCAGCTGGCTCTTCAGGCGGTGGCAGTAGCCGCACCAGGGAGTCGAGTACATCGTGAAGCTGGTCATCAGAGGAGTGTCCGTCCCGGCATCTAGTGTTGGAGTCCGACGCCGAGTGAACCAGCCTCGGCCGCCCGTTGTTCCATCCCGACCCCCGCGGAGCCTGTGACGTGCCTGACCTCCTGTCCGCGCTCGATCCCGAGCAGCGCGAGGTCGCCGAGGCGCTCCGCGGGCCGGTCCGGGTCCTCGCGGGCGCGGGCACCGGCAAGACGCGCGCGATCACCCACCGCATCGCCCACGGCGTCGCCAGCAACGTCTACGCGCCGCACGAGGTCCTCGCGGTCACGTTCACCACGCGGGCGGCGGGGGAGATGCGCACCCGCCTGCGCGCGCTCGGCGCCGGCGGCGTCCAGGCCCGCACGTTCCACTCCGCCGCGCTGCGCCAGCTGCGCTACTTCTGGCCGCACGTGCACGGCACCGAGCTGCCGCAGATCATCGAGTCCAAGATCGGGCTGCTCGCCAGCGCCACCCGCAACCAGCGGCTCCGCGCCGACCAGGCGCTGCTCCGCGACCTCGCCTCCGAGATCGAGTGGGCCAAGGTCAGCAACATCGGCGCCGAGCAGTACGCCGCCGCGGCCGAGGTGCGCAACCGCTCGGTCACCGGCCAGACGCCGGAGGCGGTCGCGCGGATCTTCGACGGCTACGAGGCGGTCAAGCGCGAGCAGGGCCGGATGGACATGGAGGACGTCCTGCTCCTGACGGCCGGCCTCCTCGCCGAGGACGAGCGCGTCGCGGCGCAGGTGCGCCGCCAGTACAAGTGGTTCGTCGTCGACGAGTTCCAGGACGTCTCGCCGCTCCAGTCGGCGCTGCTCGACCTCTGGCTCGGCGGCCGCGACGAGATCTGCGTGGTCGGCGACCCCGCCCAGACCATCTACTCGTTCGCCGGCGCCAACGCCGACTACCTCCGCGACTTCCCGGCCAAGTACCCCGGCACCACCTCGATCGAGCTGGTCCGCAACTACCGGTCGACGCCGCAGGTCGTCGAGGCCGCCAACCGGCTGCTCGCCGGCACCGCCAGCCAGGGCGTCGCGCTCCGCGCGCAGCAGCCGGCCGGTCCCGAGGTCGAGTACGCCCAGCGCACCGACGAGGTCGCCGAGGCCGAGGCGGTCGCCACCCGCATCGCCCAGCTCCGCAACCAGGGCCGGGCGCTCGGCGAGATGGCCGTGCTCTTCCGGATCAACGCCCAGTCCGAGACCTTCGAGGAGTCCCTGGCCGGGCGCGGGATCCCCTACGTCATCCGCGGCGCGTCCCGCTTCTTCGACCGGCCCGAGGTGCGCGAGGCGGTGACCCGGATCCGCGGCGCCGCCCGCTCCGGCCAGGACTCCGAGCAGGGCGACAGCGCCGCCGACACGGTCCGCGCCACCCTCGCCGGCATGGGCTGGACCGAGGAGCCACCCGCGGCCCGCGGCCAGACCCGCGACCGCTGGGAGTCCTGGCAGGCGCTGATGGACCAGGCGGCGCTCTTCCCCGGCACGCTCGCGGAGTTCGTCGACGACCTCGACCGCCGGGCCGCCGAGCAGCACGCGCCGGTCGCGGACGGCGTCACGCTCGCGACGTTCCACGCCGCCAAGGGCCTCGAGTGGGACTCGGTGTTCCTCTGCGGCCTCCAGGACGGCACGCTCCCGATCACGTACGCCGAGACGGCCGCCGCGGTCGAGGAGGAGCGCCGGCTGCTCTACGTCGGCATGACCCGCGCGCGTCGCGAGCTCTCGCTCTCGTGGTCGCTGGCCCGCCAGCCCGGCGGCCGCGGCTCCCGCAAGCCGAGCCGGTTCCTCGACCCGGTGCTGCCCGACACGCTCCTCGAGGCGGTGCAGGCCCGCCCGGCCAAGGGCAAGCGCGGCGCGCGCACGTGTCGCGAGTGCGGCAAGCCGCTGTCGACCGGTCCCGAGAAGAAGGTCGGCCGCTGCGCGGACTGCCCCGCGTCGTACGACGAGGAGCTGTTCGAGCGCCTCCGTGAGTGGCGCAAGGGCCGGGCCGACGCGGAGGAGGTGCCGGCGTTCGTGGTGTTCAGCGACGCGACCCTGCAGCTGATCGCCGAGCTCAAGCCGGAGTCCGAGAAGGCCCTGCTGAAGATCTCCGGCATCGGCCCGCAGAAGCTCGAGCGGTACGGCGAGGAGCCCTCGAGCTCGTGAACTAGGGCTGGCCGGTTTCGAGACGCGCCACGCAGCTCCCTCGCAAGCTCGGGATCCGCGTCGGCGCTCCTCAACCTCCTCGCCGTTCTTCGCCCTCGCAAGCTCGGACGAAGGGCTCGGAGAAAGTTTTCGAGAAATAGTCATTAAATCGTTTGCCCATGACAGAGGGCGGGCGTTACCTTGCTCAAGACCGAAAAACAGCGTCACTACGGACCTGACGAATCCGGACGCCTACAAGCACCGAAGGAGGTGGACAGCGTGAACAGCATTCAGACCCGCAAGACGGTGATCGAGATGACCTCTACCCCGTCCACCTTTGGCATGCCGTTCGGCGTGCCCGCGTGCGGTCACGCGTCCACCGGCGTCATCGCCGGCCCGGATGCCGTGCGTGTCAAGGGAGACATGGGTCTCGCCGTCCGCACGTACGCCCAGGGGACCATTGCCTGGAGTCCACCTCTCAGTTGAGACAACTGATGAGCTGCCTCCAGGCCGCGGAACCCGACAAGGGATCCGCGGCCTTTCTGTTTCTCCGACACCGATGAGAACCAGGAACACCGCGGATCAACCCGAGAAGCCAATGCACAACTCGCGATCAAGGTGAATGAAGGAGGTGAAACACATGACCATCAGCGTCCTCAACGACGAGCTCGTGGACCAGGAGCCCACCCTTGGCTACCTGCACGACTCGGCGCGCGCGGTGGACGACGAGCGGCTGCCCTGCCGGGTGAACAACCCGGAGCTGTGGTTCGCGGAGTCGCCCAGCGATGTCGAGTACGCCAAGGCCCTGTGCGTGGACTGTCCAGTCCGTGCCCTCTGCCTCGACGGCGCACTCGAGCGTCGCGAGCCGTGGGGCGTTTGGGGCGGTCAGCTCTTCCTCCAGGGAGTGGTGATCCCCCGCAAGCGTCCGCGCGGTCGTCCCCGCAAGAACGAGGTCGCCGCGTGATCCTCACGGATCACCCGGGATCTCCCATCCACCAAGGAACCAACACACACCCATGAACGACTTCACTATCAGGAGCACCGAGATGAACCTCATGAACGAGAACCTCGCGCGCGCGCATATGGCCGCGCGCCTGGGAGAGGCGCAACAGTTGCGGCGCGGCCACCAGTTGGCCCGCTCCCGCCGGCTCAGCCGCAAGGCCGAGCAGGCAGCGCAGCAGGCGCGTCTCGCCCTCGCCCGCGCTCTGTAAGACCTCGATGGGAGACCTCGCTCGTCAGCGAGAAACCTCAGCGGGACACCCTGATCGCGGGTGTGCATTCGAAGGGCCGGATCCCCTCCAGGGGATCCGGCCCTTCGTCATCTCCCGGGACTATCGTCGAGGCATGCGCACCTGCGACTTCTGCGGTCGGCAGGAGCCCGACGAGGCGAAGACCCTGTCCTGGACCACGTCGGTCGAGAACGGCCGGCAGCGCGCCTACTGCGACACCTGCTCGCGCGACCACCTGCGCGCGATGGAGGGCAAGCTCGACAGTGAGTACTGGTGAGCCGCTAACCCGTGTCCGCGAGCGCGTCCCACGCGCAGCCGCACGCCGCGTGCCGCAGCCACTGCCGTGGCGCCAGGTCGAGCTCGGCGGTCACCCGGATCGTCGCCGACCACGTCGCCGGCCGGCCGCCCTCCGCGAACGTCACCAGGTCGCGCACCGCGAGCGACAGCGCGATCGCCCGCAGGCTCGGGTCCGCTGCGACGGGGACGAGCGGCGGCTGGGTCGCGACCTGCTCGACCACGAGACCGCGACGCGGGTCGGCGTCGCCGTGGTGGCAGTCGACGCAGCGCAGGCACGCCGTCGTACCGGGGACGACGAACGGACCGACCACGAGCTCGTGGCCGTGGTCGCGGACCAGCAGGTGCGGCACCTCGTCGCGCACGAGCGGGTCGAGGCGGTCGCGCTGCGGCTCGCCCTCGGTGACCAGCAGGACGGCGTCGGTGCTGCGCGGACGCTGCTGCTCGACGGCCCCGGACGCCCGCAGCAGCGCGGTCACGGCCTCGGCGACCTCCGCGGGGGCGTCGACCTTAGGTGGGCCTTCCGGAGCCGCTCACGCCGCGCGGCGGACTCGTCGAGGACCAGCAGGCCGGCGTCGAGGATCGCGGCCAGCGCCCGGCTCGCCTCGGCTCCCGGCTGCGCCGGCCGGCGGCCGACGGAGAGCTCACCGACCAGGCGGCGTACCTCCGGCACGTCCCGCAGCACCGCGACGCGCGGTGGGTCCACGCCGAGCTGGACGTGCGTGGCGTCGCGGCGGACGAGGTGCAGGCCGGGGAGCAGGCGGTAGGAGTCGGGCATGGGCCCACCGTCACACGATCCGCCGACGCTCAGCCGCGGCCCTCCACAGGGACGCGTCCGGGCCCTCAATGCCGGACGGCGGCACCCCCGTGGGGGCGCCGCCGTCCGGTGTGAGCTTGGTGCTGCCTCAGGCCTTGCCGAGGATGCGGTTCAGGTTCGTGCTGCAGACCGGGCACACGGCCTTGGCCATGCGGGTGCCCTTGTCGTTGACGCGGACTTCGCCCGACGCCTCACGCTTGGCCTTGCACTTCACGCAGTAGAACTCGCCGCTCCAGGTCTCCGCCATGACGGCCTCCTTGCTGTTGTTGTTCTCTTCGGTCGTCGCGACGGGGATTCTTGGGGAAGCCCGCCGGGGAACCCACGCCTGCCTGTGGGGTCGTTTTGACCCTACGCCACGCTCAGACTCAGGCGTAGGACGCGCCCGGCGTGCCGTGAATTTGCCTCTCATGCCCGAACTCGCGCATTTGCGGCTCGAACGGCCCTCCGAGGGGGTCGTCGTGCTCACCCTGGACAACCCCGAGATGCGCAACGCGATGTCGGAGGAGATGACCGACTCGTGGGTCCGCGCCATCGACCAGCTGGCCTCGGACCGCTCCGTGCGGGTGGTCGTGGTGACCGGCGAGGGCTCCGCGTTCTGCTCGGGCGGCAACACGTCGTGGATCGCCAGCGAGCCGGACGCGAGCGTCGACCACCTCCGCACCCGGATGATCGCCTTCTACCGCGCCTGGCTCTCGATCCGCCGCCTGGAGGTCCCGACCATCGCCGCGGTCAACGGCGCCGCGATCGGCGCCGGCCTGTGCCTCGCGCTCGCCTGCGACCTGCGGTACGCCGCGCGCGGGGCCAAGCTCGGCGTCCCGTTCGTGAAGCTCGGCATGCACGCCGGCATGGGTGGCACCCACCTGCTGCCCGAGGTGGTGGGGGAGGCGCATGCCAAGGACCTGCTGCTGACCGGCCGCGTCGTCGACGCGGACGAGGCGCTGCGGATCGGCCTGGTCTCGCGCGTGCTCGAGGCCGACTCGTTCCAGGCCGACGTGCTCGAGATCGCGGCCGGGGTCGCGGCTGGTGCGCCCATCGCCACCCGCCTGACCACGCTGGCGCTCCGCGACGGCGGTCACCGTGACCTGGAGGCCGCCCTGCAGTGGGAGGCGATGGCCCAGCCGATCACGCTCGCGACCGCCGACCTGCAGGAGGGCATCCGGGCCAGCCAGGAGAAGCGGCCGGCGGAGTTCACCGGCAACTAGGCGGACGGCTAAGCGCCGGAACATCGCGCGAGGCCCCCGGTTCCGGCTTGCGAGACCCGCCTTCCCCTTGCGGATCTTGCTCGCCGGGCCCGGGGGCCTCGTCTTCGGCAGACGCTAGGTGCGCGGGGGGGCC
Source organism: uncultured Actinomycetota bacterium (assembly GCA_963815335.1). Lineage (GTDB taxonomy): Bacteria > Actinomycetota > Actinomycetes > Propionibacteriales > Nocardioidaceae > Nocardioides. Next base: position 26,747 of record CAWFGL010000005.1, on the reverse strand, counting down.
CGGTCAACGTGGCGGGCGTGTCGCCTGTGGACAACCCTGTGGACAACGGTGTGCACAACCCGGATTGACCGTGGAAACAGGCCCTGGGGTGCTGAACAACCCTGTGGATAACTCCTGTTTACCTGCCCGAAATAGGGCCTGACCTGCACAAACGTCGTTCCACCTGCTGTGGACGAAAATCAGTTGGCGCTGTGGCCCGGACCACGTGTCGGGAGCACCCGGCGACCCGGCCTAGGGTGGCCTGGTGCCGGAGCCGTACACGGGAGGTCCCGTCGCCGCGCTGCGCCGGATCGCGTTCCTCCTGGAGCGCGGCCGCGAGGAGACGGTCCGGGTCAAGGCCTACCGCAACGCGGCCGCCGCGATCCTGCCGCTGGGCGACGACGCGGTGCGCGAGGCGGTCGAGGCCGGCACCCTCACGAAGATCCCCGGCGTCGGCAGCAGCACCGCCAAGGCGATCACCTCCGCGGTCCACGGGCGAGACGCCCGAGCGGCTGGCCGCGCTCGAGGAGGAGCACGGCGGTCCGCTGACCGAGGGCGGCCACGAGCTCCGTGCGCTGCTCAAGGGCGACTGCCACTCGCACTCCGACTGGTCCGACGGCGGCTCGCCGATCGAGGAGATGGCGTTCACCGCGATCGAGCTCGGCCACGAGTACCAGGTCCTGACCGACCACTCACCGCGGCTGCGCGTCGCCAACGGGCTGTCGGCCGAGCGGCTCCAGCGCCAGCTCGGCGTGGTCGAGGCGGTCAACCAGCACCTGTCATCAGCGGGAGGCGGCTCGTTCACGCTGCTCAAGGGGATCGAGGTCGACATCCTCGACGACGGCAGCCTCGACCAGTCCGACGAGATGCTCGCCCAGCTCGACCTCCGCGTCGCGAGCGTGCACAGCAAGCTGCGGATGGACTCCGCGCCGATGACCCACCGGATGGTCGAGGCGGTCAAGAACCCGTTCACCAACGTGCTCGGCCACTGCACCGGCCGGATGGTGATGGGCGCCCGGGGGACCCGGCCGCCGTCGGACTTCGACGCCAAGAAGGTCTTCGAGGCGTGCCTGGAGAGCGACACCGCCGTCGAGATCAACTCGCGGCCCGAGCGCCAGGACCCCCCGAGCAAGCTGCTGGAGCTGGCCCGCGACATCGGCTGCCTGTTCTCCATCGACTCCGACGCGCACGCGCCGGGACAGCTCGACTTCCTCTGGTACGGCGCCGAGCGGGCCGAGGCGGCCGGTATCGACCCCGACCGGATCGTCACGACGTGGTCGCGCGACCGCCTGCTCGCCTGGGCCGATCCGGGCTAGCGTTTCGCTAGATTCTGGCCATGAGTGCGCGGGCCGACGTGGAGGTGCGCCGGTCCAAGCGGCGGCGTCTCACCGTGTCGGCGTACCGCGACGGCGAGCGGATCGTCGTCCTGCTGCCGGCGTACATGTCGCGCAAGCAGGAGGCCGAGTGGGTCGAGGAGATGGTGGCGCGGATCGAGAAGTCCGAGCGGCAGGCCGTCCTCACCGACGACCAGCTGTTCGAGCGCGCGACCGAGCTGAGTGACGCCTACCTCGGCGGGCTCGCGCAGCCGCGGACCGTCCGCTGGGTCTCGAACCAGAAGCAGCGCTGGGGCTCGTGCACGCCGGCCGACCGCACGATCCGGCTCTCCGAGCGGCTGCAGGGCATGCCGCCGTGGGTCGTCGACTACGTGATCGTGCACGAGCTGGCGCACCTGCTCGAGCCGGGCCACGACGCGGCGTTCTGGGGCTGGGTCGACCACTACCCGCACGCCGAGCGCGCGAAGGGCTACCTGCTCGGCTGGTCCGCGGCGTCCAAGGTCAGCCCGCCGCCGGGCCAGGAGGACGACGACTAGCGACGGGTTCGGGCTGCCGCCTGGTGGCGAGCACGCTGGTGGTGGTCACCAGGGCCAAGACCGCCACGATCACGACCAGCGACCACAGGGTGGGCACCTCGGGCACCGACGGCCACTCCTTGTGGGCCCAGTGCAGACCCAGCTTGACCCCGATGAAGACCAGGATCGCCGCCAGCCCGTACGACAGGTGCACCAGCCTGGACAAGGCTCCCTGCGAGCGACGAAGTACAGCGCGCGCAGCCCCAGCAGCGCGAACGCGTTGGTGACGAAGACGAGGTAGGGGTCCTCGGTGATGCCGTAGACCGCCGGCACCGAGTCCACGGCGAAGACCAGGTCCGTGGCAAGCACGGCCAGCACCACCAGTGCGAGAGGGGTGAGCGCCCGGCGACCGTCGACCCGGGTCAGCATCCGCGTGCCCTCGGTAGTCGTCGGTCACCGGGAGGAGCCGGCGGGCTGCCCGTACCACCCGCATGCGTGAGGGGTCGACCTCGTGGTCGTGACCCGTCACCGCGCCTCGGAGGAGCTTCACGCCGGTGAGGACGCAGGACCAGGCCGAACACCAGGAAGACCCAGGAGAACGCCGAGAGGGCGGCAGCGCCCAACGCGATGAAGACCGCCCGCAGGGCGAGTGCGCCGACGATGCCGTAGAGCAGCACCCGCTGCTGCAGCACGGTCGGTACCGCGAACGCGCTGAGAAGCAGCATGAAGACGAAGAGGTTGTCCACGCTGAGCGTCTTCTCGACCAGGTAGCCCGTGTAGTACTCGACCCCCCGGTCGCTGCCGTGCTGGGACCAGACGTAGCCCCCGAACGCGAGGGGGAGCGCGACGTAGAAGACCGACCAGGCGGTCGCCTCCCGCATGGACACCTCGTGCGGTCTGCGCGTGGCGACGAAGTCGAGTGCCAGAAGGGCGACGACGGCGGCGATCGTGACCGCCCAGAGCGCCGGGGTACCGATGGAGTCGAGCATGGGGCCTCCTCAAGCACATTGCTTGAGGTCTCCCTCCTCGACGTGGTCGAGGCGCGTCCGAGGCGGCTACGAAACCGCCGAGATGACCGAACGCACTGGTGAGGTACTCCCCTCGGAGCAAAGTCTACTGGGAAGGTGCACCATCACCAAGGACACGGCTCCCTGACGCGATCGTGGAGGAGCGGCTACGAGTCCTCGGTCGGCGCCTCGGGAGCGTCGGGCTCGTCCAGCAGCGCGCGCAGGCCGGCGTCGAAGTCCTCGTCGCTCATCTCCTCCGGCGCGCCGGCGTCCTCGCGGAAGCCGAGCGGGTCGTCGAGGTCGGCGTCGGTCGGCAGCAGGGCCGGCGACATCCAGACGCCGTCGCGGGCCTCGATGCCCTGACGCGTGCGGAGCGAGCCCCACAGCGTGGACGCGTCGCGCAGCCGGCGCGGCCGCAGCTCGAGCCCGACCAGCGTCGCGAAGGTCTGCTCGGCGGGACCGCCCGCGGCCCGGCGGCGCCGGAACGCCTCCTGCAGCTTGCCGGCGCTCGGCATCCGCTCGGCGGTGGCCTGGGCGACGACCTCGTCGACCCAGCCCTCGACCAGTGCGAGGACGACCTCGAGCCGCGACAGCGCCGCCTTCTGGGCGGGGGAGTCGGGGACCTCGAAGAGGCCGGCGTCGAGCATCTGCTGCATCGCCTCGGGGTTGGTCGGGTCGATGCCGCGCATCTGCTCCTCGACGCGCCGCTGGATGCCCTCGGCGTTGACCTCGATGCCCTGGGCGTACTCGGTGACCGTGCTGATCACGTGGTCGCGCAGCCACGGCACGCCGGCGAAGAGCCGCTGGTGGGCGGCCTCGCGGAGCGCGAGGTAGAGCAGGACGTCGTCCTCGCTCACGTCGAGGCCCTCGGCGAACGCCTTCACGTTGGCCGGGACCAGCGCGGCGCGACCGGGCGTGGCGAGCGGGATGCCGATGTCGGAGACGCTGAGCACCTCGCCGGCGAGCGTGCCGAGGCCGGAGCCGACCTGGTTGGCCAGCAGGGCACCGATCGCCTTGCCGAGGATGCCGAGGATCGGGGCGGCCTGCTCCTGCGCGCCCTCGGGCAGCGCCGAGCCCATCGCGCCGACGGACTGCTGGGCGACCGGCTCGACCAGCACCTTCCAGACGTCGGTGGTGTTCACGACCCACTCGGCGCGGCTCCACGCGGTGGCGGTGGTGACGCCGGAGGGGAAGTCGGTGGTCTCGTCGAGCCAGTGGTCGGCGAGCTGGACGGCGTCGGCGACCTGCGCCTGCTGGGCGGCGCTCGGCGTCGGGTCGGGGGACTGGGCCACGGTCTTGCGCGCGAGGTCGAGCGCGAAGTCCCAGTTGAGCGGGCCGTCGTACGGCTGGAGCAGGGACTGGAGCTGGCCGAAGATCTGGCCGAGGTCCGGCATCTGGCCGGCGTTCATGGAGCCGAAGAACTGCTCGAAGGGCGTGCCCTTGAAGGGGTTGCCGTCGTCGGGTCGACCCTCGTCCGGGTCGTTGGTTGCCATGACCTCAACCGTACGGACCGATGGCCCCGCTTCCAATGGCCCGAACGGGATCACAGGGACTACTCAGGGTGACCCCACCCACTCCTCGGTGCCGTCCCCGAACCGCTGGTGCTTCCAGATCGGCACCTCGGACTTGAGCGTGTCGATCAGCGCCCGGGAGGCGTCGAACGCCGTGCCGCGGTGCGCGGACGCCGTCGCGACGATCACGGCCGCGTCGCCGATCTCGAGGGTGCCGGTGCGGTGGACGGCGGCGAGCGCCTGCACGTCGTACTCCGCCGCGACGCGGTCGCAGACCTCGCGGAGCTTGTCGAGCGCGGTCGGGTGCGCCGAGTAGTCGAGCCCGGTCACGCCCTTGCCGCCGTCGTGGTCGCGGACCCGGCCGACGAACAGCGTCACGCCGCCCGACGTCTCGTCGTCGAGCGCGGCGAGCACCTCGTCGACCTCGAGCGGCTCGTCGCGGATGGCGCAGAGCCGAACACGGGGCCGCACCGGCGTGGGGTCCGTCATGGCCGCGACCCTAGTTCCTACCGTGGGCTGGTGGAGATCCTGCTGTGGCTCGTGCCGCCGTTCGTCGTCGCCGTGCTGGCCATGGTCTGGGTCGCCGTGGGTGAGCCGCGAGGGCCGCGGCGAGGTCGACCGCGACGAGGCCGTACGCCGCCTCGGCGTCGCGCTCGACAAGGAGCCGCGCGCCGTCCGTCGGCACGTCCCGACCGCCCGCGAGCGCTCGACGGGTGTGGCCGTCAGGCGTGTTGGGAGCGAATGAAAAATTATTCATCCCCAAATTCCCACGTGGCGTGCTCTATCCCGTCACCAGATAGAAGCACCCGACCGTTCTTCAGTAGTACGGCGAATTGCATGTGTCCCTGTTGTGGCAATTCACGATAGTTGGACCACGTGTTGGTGGAGGGGTCAAAGATCTCGCTCGAACTCTGATAGTCGCCGTTAGGCCCTGCAGCCCAATAGATGTTGTATCCGCCGGACAGGATTACTCGTTCCGTCCGGCAAGAGGGTGGCGTCTTGTGCCGTCTTACTCCAATTGATCCCAATAGTTGTTTGCTCGCTCGTCAGCGTCCATGTGTTGGTCAATGGGTCGTAAATCTCGCCGCGCCGCGCTCCTGCGTTCGCTGTCTGTTCCATGAGTCCCCCGGCGACGAACACCCGTCCATCAGAAAGTCGAACCATTGCAAACGTTCGGCGTTTGCGCTGCATGGGGGCGACAACAGTCCATTGTCCGGTCGTAGGGTTCCATATTTCAGCAGCCTGCGCGCTCTGGCCGCCAGCAGCAATGACTCGACCGTCGGCGAGGGTCACCATCTTGCCCTCGCCATGAAGGAAATTCGCCGTGCCCGTTGGCACCCACTCGTCCTCAATCGGGTCGTAGATCTCGCTTGGAGAGAGTGATTCGAACGGCACGGACGAGATGCATCGTCTGAAAGCAACGTTGTGTGCGCCATCGGGAGCGAAGCTGCTCGGCGGCATTGGTCCAAGCCATCGAGGACACATCCAAGACTTCCGGACGAGATCCGATGCGCGACGCTGCCAAGAACACGTCGCCGGAGGGGAGCGGTGCATCGGGGGCAACACCGCCTGCATGCGGACTCATGGTTTCGCTCGACGGGGTCCATGTCCGGTCGCAACGTCGTACAGCGATGTTGAGGCAACTCCGTCTTCGGACTGTGCGTCACCCACCGCGAGTACGCGGCCGTCGGGGGTGGCACGGCGCCGCGCTCGTGCCAAAGGTTCGGAAAGCCAACTAGGTCGCCGGTGCGGAACCAGGTGGCCCACGCGTTGAAAGGGTTCGACGTGATCGTGGGTAGGCCTGCGCCGCTCATCACGATTCGGTAGCCATCTGAAGCCTTGTTGATGGTTCTGCTGGGGAACGTAGCCAGCCCGTTATCGCCGCTGTCGACATGGCGCGGTCGTAAGCCCACTCGTGGTGCGTACGGACGATGTGATCGGCAGACGACCGGATACCCGGTTACCGAACCGGTCAAGGACCTCAACCTGTGGGCCAGCCAGCATCGGTTGACCGACCGTCATCGTCGGGGGGGCTGCCTGACGAACCGCATGACGACGGATGTGGACAGTTGGACTGTGAGGCGCGGTGGTTTGGAAAGGCGATGAAGTTCGTCCACGGCCGGAACTTCGCTGTGGCGTCGATGGTCGCGTCCCTCCTTTGGTGGAACCTGCGCCTTCGAGTACGAGATATTCAGACGGCGCGCCAGGACATGCAGCTTGACATTGATCGTCCAAGACTGCTTGCCTCGTGCGCAGGGCACTAACTGCAGGCAAGTTCCCTTCGTAAGTTGGACGAATCCGCGCTTTCTCGGTTTCGTCAGTTGGGGGATCGTCCACCCGCGGGAACACCAAGCGCAGGACGCCCACGCTTGACCTTCGGTGCTTGCTCGATACGTCAGACTGAGTTGGTGGCAGCGCCCGCCTCTATCGACCTTGTCGGATCGACATCCGCCGCTCGCAGCGCTCGCACACTGCTCCGTAGCGTGTGCGTGATCTGACACGCACACCGTCCGCGATGCTTCCTCGATCGGCCCGCTCCGCCAACAGACAGAAGCCCGCTGACAAGCAAGGCCGTCGCCCATGCCCCCGGCACCAAACGCTCCGCCAGTCTACACCAACCCCCCCCTCGCTCGATTGGGAGCGATGAGAGAGTTCACCGCATGAGCCAGCGGCGCATCGCGGCATCCATCGCGATCCCGCTCTTCGTGGCGTTGGTGCTCGTGGCGGTGCTGGTGCCCGTCCCGTTCGCGTCGTACCACCCGGGCCCGACCTTCGACGTCCTCGGCACGAACGACGGCGACGAGATCATCCAGGTCAACGGCGCCAAGACCTACCGCGACGACGGCCAGATCCGGTTCACCACGGTCTCGGTCTCGCAGGAGGGCGTCGACAAGAACATCTTCGAGGTGCTGGTCGACTGGGTGGACCCCGACTCGGCCGTCTACCCGTACGACATCGTGCACCCGCCCGGCACCACGGCCGACCAGGAGAAGGTCGAGGGCCAGGTCCAGATGGTGTCCTCGCAGGACAACGCGATCGCGGCCGCGCTGCGCGAGCTGGACTACAAGGTGACGCCCGCGCTCGAGGTGCTCTCCATCGCGCCGACCACGCCCGCCGACGGCGCCCTCGCGGTCCGCGACATCTTCGTCTCGGTCGACGGCGTGAAGCTGACCGCCGACGAGAAGGGCCAGCAGGCGCTGCTCGACGCGATCCAGGCCGCCAAGGACGGGCAGAAGCTCGAGTTCGTGGTGCTGCGCGACGGCAAGGAGGTCACCGTCCCGGTGACCACCAAGGAGACCACCGACGAGAACGGCGAGAAGCGCCGCCAGATCGGCATCCAGCTCGGGACCGGGTTCATCTTCCCGTTCACCGTCTCGGTGAAGGTCTCCGAGAACATCGGCGGCCCCAGCGCCGGCCTGATGTTCTCGCTCGCCATCTACGACACCCTGACGCCCGGCTCGCTGACCGGCGGCGCGGAGATCGCCGGCACCGGCGAGCTCGACTCCGCGGGCATCGTCGGCCCGATCGGCGGCATCCAGCAGAAGATCGCCGGCGCCCGCGAGGCCGGCGTCGACCTGTTCCTGGTCCCGGAGGCCAACTGCGCGGACGCGCTCGGCGCCGACAACGGCGACATGCGGCTGGTCCGCGCGGAGTCGTTCGAGCAGGCACTGGGCTCGGTCGAGGCCTGGGTGAAGGACCACGACGCCGAGCTGCCGCGCTGCGAGGACGCCGAGTGAACGACGAGCTGAACGACGACATGACGACGACGACCTGATCGACGAGCAGTTCGGCATCCCGGACGCCGACCCGGCGCTCGCCGCGGCGGTGCTCGAGATCGAGGCCCACATCGCCGAGTCCGGCTGGGACCAGCCCGCCCGGCTCTACGCCCTGGTCGCGACCGCGGACCTGGTCCGCGAGGAGCCCGACCTGGCCCGGGCGATGGGCCTGGACGACACCTCGGCCGAGGGCAGCCTGACGCCGGTCGAGCAGGACCAGCTGCCGCCGGGCGACCTGCTCGAGGACGCGCTCGGCCTGATCACCTGGCCCCCGTCGGTCGTCGGCTGCGCCGCGGTCGTCGAGCGGCTGGTCCTCCCGCCGGACGCCGAGGGCGACGTACCTGACGACGTCGAGGCCGCCGCGGAGTTCGCCCGGGAGCACCCGGACCGGCAGGAGGTGCGGATCGTCGCCGGCGTCACGAGGGCCGGATCGGCGTACTCCGCCATGCGCCTGCGGGCCCACGACGACGCCCAGTCCGTGGTCGGCGGGACCGACCTGGTGCCGGGTCTCACCACACTCCTGGGGTCCACCCTGGACAATGACGACATGCTCCACCCAGAGACAGGGCCTGACGCGTGAGCGAGATGTTCGACGAGGATCCCCGCGACACCGTGCAGGAGCGACCCCCGGGCCGGTCCCGCGCGCTGGTCATCACCGCCGTCGTACTGGTGCTGGCCTTCTTCGGGCTGACCACGTTCTCGAACTTCTACACCGAGCGGATCTGGTTCAAGGACGGCGGCTACGCCTCCGTCTTCAACACCCTGCTCTTCACCCGGGTCGGGCTGTTCCTCGTCTTCGGCGCGATCATGGCCGCCGTCGTCGCGATCAACGTCGTGATCGCGTTCCGGCTGCGGCCGCTGTTCCACCCGCCGTCGCCGGAGCAGAGCGGCCTCGACCGCTACCGCCAGGCCGTCACGCCGATCCGCACGTGGCTGGTCGCCGGCATCGCGGTCCTGCTCGGCATCTTCGCGGGCACCTCGGGCGCGGGGGAGTGGCGCAACTACCTGCTCTGGCGCAACAGCGTGCCGTGGGGGCAGGAGGACCCGTACTTCGAGAAGGACATCTCCTTCTACGTCTTCGAGCTGCCGTGGTTCCACTACCTGACCGACTTCGTGATGGCGGTCGCCGTCGTCTCGCTGCTGGCCGCGTCGGTCGTGCACTACCTGTACGGCGGCATCCGGCTGCAGACGCCCGGTGACCGGCTGAGCGGCGCCGCGCAGGCGCAGCTGTCGGTGCTGCTCGGCGTCTTCGTGCTGGCCAAGGCCCTCGACTACTGGCTCGACCGCTACGACCTCGTCTACCACTCCGGCGGGCTGCTGACCGGCATCAAGTACACCGACCAGAACGCCGTGCTGCCGGCCAAGGCGATCCTGATGGGCATCGCGGTCATCTGTGCCGTGCTGTTCTTCGTCAACGTGTGGCGCCGCACCTGGCAGCTGCCGTCGATCAGCCTCGCGCTGCTCGTGCTCTCCGCGATCCTGCTCGGCCTGATCTGGCCGGGCCTGGTGCAGCAGTTCCAGGTCAAGCCGACGGAGGCCGACAAGGAGAGCGAGTTCATCGAGAAGAACATCGCGGCCACCCGCGATGCCTACGACATCAACGACGTGCAGGAGCAGTCGCTCTCGCCGTCCGACGGCACCGCGTCGCTGGCCTCGCTGGCCGGCGAGGTCGACTCGATCCCGCTCGTCGACCCGCAGCTGGTGCAGCAGACCTTCGAGCAGAACCAGCAGGCCCGCGCCTACTACACGGTGGCCGAGCTCCTCGACGTCGACCACTACGAGATCAACGGCGAGGACCGCGCGCTGGTCATCGGCGCCCGCGAGCTCTACCAGGCCGGTCTCAAGGACAGCGACCAGAACTGGCTCAACCTGCACACCGTCTACACGCACGGCAACGGCATGATCGCGGCGTACGCCAACCAGCGCGACGGCGAGAACCGGACGCCGGACGACACCGACTCCGACGACGACCGCACCCAGTGGGCCGAGGGCAACGCCGCCAACCAGACCGACCTCGCCGACGCCGTCGGCGGGTTCGAGGAGCGCGTCTACTTCGGTGAGCGCAGCCCGGAGTACTCCGTCACCGGCAAGGCCTACGAGGACTCCAAGAGCGTCGAGCTCGACCTCAAGCGCTCCACGACGACCGCGCCCGAGGACGGCGGCACCGACGAGGAGACGGCCGCCACCGAGGGCAGCGAGGGCACCACGACGTACGACGGCGCCGGCGGTGTGCCGGTCGGCTCGACGTTCCGCCAGCTGCTCTACGCGATCCGCTTCGGGTCCACGAACTTCCTGCTGTCCGGCCGCGTGAACGACAACAGCGAGGTGCTGTACCACCGCGACCCCAAGGAGCGGGTCCGCAAGGTCGCGCCGTGGCTGGCCATCGACGACGACATCTACCCGGCGATCATCCCGGGCGAGGACGGCGCCGAGGGCCGGATCGTCTGGGTGGTCGACGGCTACACGACCACCGACCGGTTCCCCGGCTCGGAGCGCGAGTCGTTCGCCACGATGGTCGACGACGCGTTCCAGGAGGAGGCCGGCCTCCGCACGCTGCCGACCGACGAGATCAACTACGTGCGCAACGCGGTCAAGGCGACCGTCGACGCCTACGACGGCACCGTGACGCTCTACGAGTGGGACGAGGACGACCCGATCCTGCAGGCCTGGCGCGGGGCGTTCCCCGACACCGTCAAGCCCCGCTCGGAGATCCCGCCGGCGCTGCTCGACCACCTGCGCTACCCCGAGGACCTGTTCAAGGTGCAGCGCTACCAGTACGCGCGCTACCACGTGACCGACCCGAGCCAGTGGTTCCAGGGCAACGACCGCTGGGAGGTCCCCGAGGACCCGAACAACGCGGGCAACCTCCAGCCGCCGTACCGGATGTTCACCAACAAGCCGGTGGCCGACGAGAACACGCCGGTCTCGCCCGAGCAGACCTGGTCGCTGACCTCGACGTTCGTGCCGTTCGACCGCAAGAACCTCGCGGCGTTCGTCTCCGTCGACTCCGACGCGTCGTCGGACACCTACGGCCAGATGCGCGTCATCGACGTGCTCGACGACCAGACCCAGGGCCCCAGCCAGGTCGCCAACGCCATGCGCGGCGACCAGTCCGCGGCCGACACCCTCGCGCCGTTCAAGCAGTCCGGCAACGCGATCACGTACGGCAACGTGCTGACCGTCCCCGTCGGCGAACGGCTGCTGAACGTCGAGCCGGTCTACGTCCAGCTGCCCGGCGCCAACGGCTCCTACCCGATCCTGCGGTACGTGCTCGTCTCCTACAACGAGCGCGTCGGCATCGGCGCCACCCTCATCGAGGCCCTCGGCCAAGCGTTGGGTGTCGACCCCGAGGACACGACCGACCCGACGGATCCGTCGGACCCGTCCGATCCCGGTGATCCCGAGGCGACCCCGGAGGAGCAGATCGCAGCGCTCCTCGCGAAGGCCCAGAAGGCCTACGAGGAGGCCAAGGCGGCCTACGACGACGGCGACCTCGGGACGTACCAGGAGAAGAACGAGGAAGCCGCCGGCTACATCGAGGAAGCGCTCGCCATCGCCGACGAGCAGGGCATCGCTCCCAGCGAGTCGCCGAGCGAGTCGGAGTCGGCCAGCGAGTCAGCGTCCCCGTCGGAGTAGCTCGTCGGTCGCCGCTCGTCCAGGAGCGTCGCGCAGCCGTTCACCGTTGGTCGAGCCGCGAGCGCAGCGAGCGTGTCGAAACCTCGAACCCGTGGCTCGGACTCAACCGCGGCCAGCCCCGATTTGAACGCCGAACCACCCGTCACGTAAGGTTGCGGAGCCGACGCGGGGTGGAGCAGCTCGGTAGCTCGCTGGGCTCATAACCCAGAGGTCGCAGGTTCAAATCCTGCCCCCGCTACAAAGTTCAGGCTCGGAGTCGACGTGGTCCTCCGAGCCTGAAAGCATTTAGAGACTTGAACCAGTGGCCAAGAACTAGCCATTTACCCCTCCTGGGACTCACAGGATCGCCGGCCCTGGCGAACGAGCCTGGAGTTTCCTGGAACCAGTTGGAGCCAGTCGGAGGTGGCTGCTCACCTTCGAGGCATGGAGACAGAATCGGGCCCCTGCGGGCGGCCTGGAACCGCTGCTGAGCATCGAGGAGCTCGCCGAGTACCTCGACGTGCCGGTCACGACGATCTACGACTGGCGCGTCGACGGCAAAGGGCCTTGCGCGGTCCGGATCGGACGGCAGCTCAAGTTCGCGATCAGCGACGTCAACGCGTGGATCGCAAGCCAGCGAGAGGTCTCGCCGGGGCTGAGCCGCAGCCGGGGCTGATCGACCATGGCTAGGCCGCGCACGCCGATCGGAACCTTCGGCGACGATCCGCTTCGACGACACTGACCAACGGGCGAGTACGCGCTCTGACGCGGTTCCGCGACCACGACGGACAACTGCGTCGCGTCACTGCGACCGGCGACACGCACAAGGCAGCCGAACGCAACCTGAAGCAGCTGCTCGTGAACCGCACAGAACAGAGCGCCGGGCGCGACGAGCTGACCGCGAGCAGCTCCTTCCGGACGTTGGTCGACGTCTGGCTCGCCGACCTCGACCTGGAGGACAAGCTTGCGCCGAGCACGCGCGCTCTCTACGAGCGCAACATGCGCCAGCTCGTCCTGCCGGCCTTCGAGAACTACCCGCTGCGCGAGATCACGGTGCGCAAGGTCGACCAGTTCATCAAGACGCTTGCCGCGACCAAGAGCTACAGCACCGCCAAGCAGGCCAAGACCGTCCTGAGCCTCGCGTTCGGGCTGGCCGTCCGATACGACGCCTTGCGGGAGAACCCGGTCCGCGACATCGCAAGGCTGCGCAAGCCGCCGTCGCAGGCGATGGCCCTGACGATCGAGCAAGTCGAGGCGATCCGTGCCGCGGTGCGCGGCTGGCGGCGCGGACCGGGCTTCGTCGGCCCGCCGCCGGACGGTCAGCTGGAGCAGATCATCGAGGTCATGCTCGGCACCTCCGCCCGGATCGGGGAGGTGCTCGGCGATCCGCAAGTGCGACGTCGACGTCACCGTCACCCCGGCGACGGTGCGGATCTGCGGGACCATCGTGTCGCCGGCCGGCAAGCCGACGCATCGACAGCCCCACCCGAAGACGCAGAAGTCGACTCGGCGTGGTCTCGGTCCCGGCGTTCACCGCCGAGGTGCTTCGCGAGCGACTCGTTGTCGTGGCGCAGCGAGACGCCGGATCACCTGCTCTTCTTCAGCCGGAACCGCACGCCGCTGACGACCAACAACGTCCGGCGGCGACTGCGCAGCAGTCCTCGAGCGAGGCGGGCATCGCCGGCGTCACGCCTCACTCGTTCCGACGAACCGTCGCCACGGTGCTCGACCGGGCGGGCGGTGCGGACCTGGCTGCCGAGATGCTCGGTCACACCTCGTCGAAGATCACCAAGCAGCACTACATCGAGCCCGACGAGGCGGTGAACCCCGTGACCGCCGAGATCCTGGAGTCGCTTGGCACCCCAGGCGATCAGAAGAAGCGGGTGGTTGATGTCGCAGGCACACTTCGAGTATGCGGTTCGCCCTCACACACTGAGAGCGCCCGGGCTTCCCCGGGTGTTGGGTCGGTGGACGATGGCGGCTGTGAAGTCGGCTCGGCTTGCAGCCGCGCCCGGGGGCGGACTCGGCTTGACACTTGCCGGACGGAGTTCCGCGCGCACCATGGCGATCAGGTCGGGTCCGGACCGACCATGTGAGGGGCACGTACCGCTCCCGGATCGGCTTCACCAGGCCGGCGGCGCTGGTCGTCCACGCGCGGGAAAGGCACCCGGAGGAAGTAGAGGCGTTCTGAGGCGCCGTGCTCGACGATCTGCCGTATCCGTTCGTCAACCCGATCGCAGAGCTGCTCGAGCTGCTCGAGTGGTGCCGGACTTGCGAACTCGGTCGCGGCTTGAGTCGATGGACCCTCGGCTGACCCGCACGAGTGCTGCCTGGCCAGCCGCGAGCCCGCCGTTGCCGAGCCCGCCGCCGAGGTCGCGGGTTCCGCGGATCAGTCGCTGGTACGTCTGCTCCGCGCGCCCGCCACTTCCGGCGCTCGCGGCGATCGTGCGGCTCGAGGTGAACCGCTGCAGTGCGGGAGACGATGCGTTGGGAGTCGAGGACGAGGCGCAGGCTGCGGGCGTCGGGGAACGTGCCGAGGTGGACGAGCAGGTTGTGCTGGGCCTGCAGCACTCCGTGACACCCGGCAGGGCGGGCCCGTCCGATCGGTCGTGGGCGCGGGCCGCCAGCCGCGCAGGTCGACCGTGTAGTCAGGATCTTCGTTCCGGCGAAGGCCGCGCACACCTCCGCCGCCCGGCCGAGCCGGCCCTGGTCTGTGAGCGACTCCCAGCCGGGGATGTTGGAGTAGCGGCGGTCGAGGGCGACCAGGCCGCGAGCGATCTCGGCGGCGTCCTTGAGGACGGTCATGCACTGCGAGCTCGCGAGGCAGGCCGTACCCGACCAGCGTCGAAGTCGTGCTCTCCGAGCGCGGCGGCGCGGGCGGCCTGTCGCCAGGTCTCGACCATGGCGAACGCCTGCTCGGCGGTCAGCTCGTCCAAGGGAGGGAGCCCGGCGGTGGAGCTCGCGACGGCGGCTTCGAGCCGGTGACCGCAAGGTCTCCGCAGGCCCGCGCGCGCGTCCGGTGGTGCTCTTCGAGGTTGATCCGCGGGTTGGCGGCCCGCACCGCTTGGAGGCACCAGACCAGCACCGATGGCGGTAGCGGCCGATCTGCTCGCCGAAGGCCTGGCGTTCCTCGACGGTGGTGGTCTCGGGGACCGTGTGGAGCCCTTGCCGCCGAGTCGTTGCTGGATGCGGTGCTGGCGCAGCAGGATCGCGAGTTCGGCGCGGAGCTGGCCGCTGTTCTCGCCGTACATCAGGGCACGTCTTTCGCCCGCGCCGCGTCGAGCATGTCGAGCACGAGCTCGACCTGGAGAGCGGTCGACGCCGTGCTCAATGAGGTCCTCGATGGCGGTCTCGGCGACGCCGAACAGGAGGTCGCGGCTCTGTCGGTGAGAACGGGGCTGATGCCGGGGATGAAGTCGCCGTGGAGCCAGTCGAGCTGGAGCAGGACTCGCTCGTACTCGACCGAGGCGTCGGACGTATGCGCGCCATCAGCGAGCGCAGCGACGTAAGAGCGGGCCTCGGCGAGAGTGACCGCGTGGGCGAGCAACATGGACTGACTCCTCTGTTTGCGCGGATCCCGTCCGGCTCCGCTCCATCACCGCTACCGCCGGTCGTGCATCGGCGAAGCGAGCGATGCCGACGACCTGTGGACAACTCGCAGGACGCGGAGGGCTGGGGTCGCGGCTACGAGGTCGCGGCGCGGACCCGCGTCCTCGATCCGGCGTCGCGCGGCGACGTCTTCGAGCACGAACTGCACGAAGTCGGCGTCGCGGTCCTCGATCACGACCTCGGCGCCGGCTGGCTGGACGGCTCGCCGGGCCAAGCGGTCTGCCGGGTGGCTCGGTCGCGGTCGAGTCGGGTCCCGAGGTCGAGACCCACTCGCGCAGCCGGTTGCGGGCGTCGGCGAAGTCGCGATGCCAGGCGATCGGGCCTGACGGGGAGCCGTCGGGGTCGTAGGAGTTCAGCCAGTGCAGGTGCAGGGCCGAGAGCTCCCAGACCAGCTCGTCGTGGCGGTGCCAGTAGGGCGGGATCACCGTCGGCGGCAGACCGTACGTCGCGCGCAGCCAGTTGACCCAGGCGTTGAGGTCGAGCCACTCGGCCTCGGCCTCGTCGCCGGTGAGCAGGTTCCAGTTGAGCGGCCGCAGCTGCTCATCGTGCTCGGTGTCGGCTATCCCGAACCGGGGTACGGGGCCACTGCCGAACGCAGGTGAACGCCCTCGTCGAGGTCGAGGCTCCAGCATGGCGGGCTGGACCTGTCGAAGTCGGTGGTCATCGGCTTCGCGGATCAGATGCTGACGGCCTGCGCCGGCGCGGCGCTCGCCGGTCGACCTGCTCGGCCGTGGGCTCGGCTTCTGCGACGGGGTGCGGTCCACGGCGTACCTCGTGCGGGCCAGGTCGTGCCCGATCCTGCGGGCGACGAACTCCTCGCGTGCTTCGGTCGTGCCGTTCTTGTCCAGCTCGTACTCGTTGATGTAGCCCGAGGCGACGAACTGGTCGCCGACCCTGAACCGGGCGTAGGCGCGCTCGGCGCTGGCGCCGAAGATCACCAGGTCGTGGAACGTCGGGTCCAGCTTGGTGAAGGTGCCGTCGGCCTCCTTGCGGAAGTGCTCGACGCCGACGCGGGCGTAGAACCGGGCTGCGCCCTTGCCCGTGAAGTTGAGCTGGGGCGGCAGAAGCGATGAACCCGTGCAGGCTCATCTGGGTGGAAATCGTCATGGCCTGACTCCTGCAGTCGGGCGACGCCTCGGGCGGCGTCTCTCAGGAGTCAGGTGCGCAGCGACGTCCACCGCCCCCCCGGCCGGCAGGCAGGGGTTGCTATAGACCGAGGGCTACGCGGCGGAAGACACACGTCATCGGTCGTTCGGATCGCGGATCCGGCTGGCGTCGCGGACCTGCTCCGTCGACGACACGCCGCCATTTGGCCCCGGCTACGAAAAGTGCCAAGGCCATTTCGCCCGGCGACCTGCGCCCTACGCAATTGCCCTGGCGTGCAGAGCGCCCTTCATCGGGACATGCTTCGAATGCCTGCTCAACCTCAATCTCGTCCCGCGCAGCGCATCTCCAACTTCTTGTCGGGAGTAGAGGGCAGGATTGGCTAGATGGTGGACTTCAAGCGGACGCCCGCGCAATGTGCGCACGGAGCACCAGAACTCGGTCCCGGCCGACGAGACGTTGGAGTTTGAAGGGTGACGGTGACCGAAGAGATCTTCAAGGAGTTGGTGGTGAAGTCGCGGGATCGTGTCAAGGCCTATGGCGAGGTCTTCACGCCGCGTCACATGGTCGACCAGATGCTCGACCTGGTGCGAGACGAGCTGGAGGCCGGCCCAGACTTCGTCGACAAGACGTTCCTTGAGCCCGCCGCCGGCGACGGCAACTTCCTCGTGGCAATCCTGCACCGCAAGCTCCAGGCGTTGACAGGCGCACTACCCGCCAGAGTCTTGGCCAGATCGAGTCTCTATTCGCGCTCGCCTCGATCTACGGGATCGAGCTGCTCGAGGACAACCACGCCGACGCCCAGCGACGCCATGCTCGAAGAGTTCCTCGAGCTTCCACGCAGGCCACGGCGTCCCCTGTGGCCCGAGCACCGACTTGATGCAGGCCGCGACGTTCCTCGTCGACGCGAACATCGTCCGCGGCAACACGCTCAGTGGCTACCTGGTCGACGAGGACGGCGCCGAGGCCAGTCAGGAGCTCATCAAGTTCTCGTGGTGGCACCGCGTCGACGGCAAGCCCGGCATGGTCCAGCGCGAGCCGTTCACGCTTGAGTCGCTCCGCAGCGGCGCAGGACGCAACGATCTCTTTGACTTTCGACCTCGGCTACGAGAACCCGTACTTGCCGTGCCGGATCGACCAGGTCCACGAAGAGGCGAGGCCCGCTGATGGCCAGTCCCGAACATCAGCACCTTCCGCGAGGTCGTCCCGTACATCTACTCGTGGAAGACCCCTGACATCCCCAAGTACGACGGCTGGGAGAAGATCGGGTACACCGAGCAGGACTCCGCGGACGACGCGCATCGCCCAGCAGGCGAGCCAGCTCAACATCAAGAAGATCAAGGTCTGGGCGTACCGAGCGGCGTTCATCACCGAAGACGGCGGGACGTTCCGCGACACCGACTTCCACGCCTTCCTCAAGCAGCAGGGCATCCAGCGCGAGTACGACCCCGAAGCACCCCGCAGCCGCACCGAGTGGCACAAGTTCGCCGGCGCCCCGCAAGACGTCACAGCAGTACTTCCTCGACTTCGCCTCGAAGTCCTTCGCCACGCCGCCCGGCGAGTCGCCAGGACGACTACACAGCTCCGCCCCGAGCAGCAGCAGCGGTCGCGCAGGCGATGACCGCTCTCGGGGCAGGCGAGGGCGAGGTGCTCTGGAACGCCAAGCCCCGGTTCGGCAAGACGCTGACGACGTACGACCTCATGCGGAAGATGGACGTCCGCAGGGCGCTCATCGTCACCAACCGGCCGGCGATCGCCAACTCCTGGTTCGACGACTTCCAGCGGTTCATCGGCCACCAGACCACCTACCAGTTCGTCTCCGAGTCCCCGTCCCTGGCTGAGCGCTCCCCGATGACGCGCGAGCAGTGGCGGGCGTACTCCGCTAGAGCACGTCGACGAGGACCCGCGCATCATCGAGTTCGTCTCGCTCCAGGACCTCAAGGGGTCGCAGTACTTCGGCGGCAGCTACCCCAAGCTCAAGCACATCGCCGACATGGACTGGGACCTGCTCGTCATCGACGAAGCCCACGAGGGCATCGACACGACGAAGACCGACATCGCGTTCGACCAGATCAAGCGCAGCCACACCCTGCACCTGTCGGGCACGCCGTTCAAGGCGCTCGCGTCCGGCCGGTTCAGCGAGGACCAGATCTTCAACTGGACCTACGAGGACGAGCAGACCGCCGCGAGCAGTGGTCCGACGGCTCGCAGGACAACCCGTACGCCTCGCTCCCGACGCTCAACCTGCTCACCTACCAGCTGTCGCGCATGGTCGCCGACCGCCTCGCCGAGGGCGTCGCCCTCGACGAAGACGAGGGGAACGTCGACTACACCTTCGACCTGGCGGAGTTCTTCCGCACCAAGGACAACGGCTACTTCGAGTACGAGGCCGAGGTCATCAAGTTCCTCGACACGCTGACGACGCAACGAGAAGTACCCGTTCTCCACCCCCGAGCTGCGCGACGAGATCAGGCACTCGTTCTGGCTCCTCAACCGCGTCGCCTCCGCGAAGGCGCTCGAACGCCTGCTGAAGAAGCACGAGGTCTTCAAGGACTACACGATCGTCCTGGCCGCCGGCGACGGCCGCTCCGCCAGCGACGAGAGCCTCGACGAGGCCAGCGACGACGCCGCGACCGCGGGCAAGTCGCTCGACAAGGTCCGCGAAGCGATCAAGAAGGCCGAGGCGGTCGGCGGCAAGACGATCACGCTCTCGGTCGGCCAGCTCACCACGGGCGTCACGGTGCCGGAGTGGACGGCGGTCATCATGCTGTCCAACATCTCCTCGCCCGCGCTCTACATGCAGGCGGCGTTCCGCGCGCAGAACCCCCACACGTTCGTCCGCGGCGACAACACGGTGCTCCAGAAGAAGAACGCCTACATCTTCGACTTCGCCCCCGAGCGCACGCTGACCATCTTCGACGCGTTCGCCAACAACCTCGCCCCACACCCGCCGGTCGACCCGGCGAGCGCCGGACGGAGAACATCCGGCGGCTGCTCAACTTCTTCCCCGTCCTCGGCGAAGACTCCGAGGGCCGGATGATCGAGCTCGACGCCTCCCAGGTGCTCACCTTCCCGCAGGTCTTCAAGGCACGAGAGGTCGTGCGGCGCGGGTTCCTGTCGAACCTGCTGTTCGCGAACGTCGCCGGCATCTTCCGCTACAGCGAGCACGTCAAGGAGATCCTCGACAAGCTGCCCACCGCCAAGCAGGGCAAGGTCACGACCGGGCAGACCCTGGAGCTGCCCGTCCCGCCGCCCGACCACCGACGAGGACGGGAACGTCAAGGTCGACGTCGAGACCGTCATCAACCCGAAGGTCGCCGAGCTCGGCAAGCCCGTCTGGTCAGCCGACGACGATCCCGCCGGTCGACGCGAGCACGCCCGCGCGCGACGGCCGCGAAGAAGATCGCCGAGGCCGTCACCGAGCAGGCGCGCGAGACGCGCAACGAGCTCGCAGGAGGAGTACGGGCTCACCGCGAAGCAGGTCGAGCGCGACAAGAAGGCCACCGAGGCGCAGGTGAAGGCCAAGGTCGAGCGCGCCTACGTCGAGCACAAGATCGCCCAGCAGCACCTCGAAGACGAAGCCAAGGAGGCGGCGACGGAGGCCGAGGCGCAGGCCGTCGAGACCAAGCGCGCCGAGGCCGAACAGGCGTTCCAGGCGAACATCCTCGAGCATCGTCGAGGAGACGATGGACAAGATCGTCCCCGAGGTCGTGACCCGCGAGGAGACCAAGAAGGTCCAGAAGCAGGCCGACAAGACGATGGACGACGCCCGCAGCCACCTGCGCGGGTTCGCCCGGACCATCCCGATGTTCCTCATGGCCTACGGCGACCGGGACATCCGCCTCGCCAACTTCGACGACTACACCCCGGACGACGTGTTCGAGGAGATCACCGGGATCACCGAGGAGGAGTTCCGCATCCTGCGCGACGGCCAGGAGGTCACCGAGGAGGACGGCACCGTCACCAAGATCCCCGGCCTGTTCGACGAGGCCGTGTTCGACCAGGCCATCCAGGAGTTCCTCGACAAGAAGGAGGAGCTCGCCGACTACTTCGACCCGACGCTCAGACCGAGGACATCTTCGCCTACATCCCGCAGCAGAAGACGTCCCTGGTGTTCACCCCGAAGCCCGTCGTGCAGAAGATGGTCGACATCCTGGAGGCCGAGAACCCCGGCATCTTCACCGACCCGACGAAGACCTTCGCCGACCTGTTCTCAACGGCCGGGCTGTTCCTCATGGAGCTCGTCCGCCGGCTCGACACCGGCCTCGCCGACGCGATCCCTGACCAGGACGAGCGGCTGCGGCACATCCTCACCTCGCAGATCTTCGAGATGAGCCACAACGAGATCCTGCACCGCATCACCATCGAAGCCGTCTCGGGCGGCGTCGCCAGAGCGCAAGGCGTGGATCGAGGACTCGGGGCACTTCCGGGTCGGCAACCTCGCCCACATGACCCCCGAGGAACGCGACAAGACCGTCGACCGAGATGCTGGGAGACGACTGACATGACCAAGAAGTTCGACGTCGTCATCGGCAACCCTCCCTACCAGGAGGAGGCCCAGGGCGAGGGCACCCGCGACACGCCCGATCTACCACCTGTTCATGGACGCCGCCTACGAGGTCGGCACCAAGGCCGTGCTCATCACGCCGGCCCGCTTCCTGTTCAACGCGGGCTTCACGCCCAAGGCGTGGAACGAGAAGATGCTCGCGGACGAGCACCTGACCGTGGCCCACTATCGTGCCCGACTCAAACCGTCTGTTCCCGGGCCTTACGGACCCCATCAAGGGCGGCATCGCCGTCACGTACCGCGACGCGGAGCGCAAGCTCGGGCCGATCGGCTCCTTCACGAAGCACCCCGAGCTCAACACGATCCTGCACAAGGTCGCAGAGTCGGCGGACGGCCTTCACTCGACGACCTGGGCATCACGAGTTCGCGCTCAGTATCGCTACACCGACAAGATGCACGAGGACCACCCTGAAGCGCTCGAGCTCTGATGTCCGAGGGCAACCCAGTTCAGCGTCAACACGAACGCCTTCGAGCAGTTCTCGTTCCTGTTCCACGAGACCAGCCCGACGACGGTCACGAGTACGTGCGAGTCCTCGGGGTGATCAGGAACAAGCGCGCGTCCCGCTGGATTCGCAGCGACTACATCACCGGCCCGACAGCTTCGACAAGTACAAGGTCGCGGTTCCGGAGGCGAACGGGTCGGGGTCGACAACGGACTTCTTCGGCGTCGCGCTGAACAACCCGACTGTGCTCGAGCCAGGCGTCGGCGGTCACGCAGACGTTCATCACCATCGGCTCGTTCGAGACCGAAGCCGAGGCGCAGGCGTGCCTGAAGTACATCAAGTCGAAGTTCGCTCGGGCGATGCTCGGCGTCCTGAAGGTCACGCAGCACAACCCGCGCAGCACCTGGAAGTACGTCCCGGCGCAGGACTTCACGAGCGCCTCGGACATCGACTGGACCAAGTCGATCCCCGAGATCGACGCCCAGCTCTACGCCAAGTACGGCCTCGACCCCGAGGAGATCGCCTTCATCGAGGCCAAGGTCAAGCCGATGGAGTGACAGCGGGAGCGGAGTTCGAAGGCCATTGGTCGGCATCATCTGATGGGAAGTTGACTTGGTACGGAAGGTGTTCGCGCCAGTGCGGGTTGCTGGCACCGGAGTGCCCAGGTCGAGCCGCTCGCGTCAGCCCTCAACGTACTCGCCAGGGGGGTCGGTCAGACTTCCCAAGAGCGCGACACCAGACCTGTGCCAGGTTGGGCGAGATGGGCCCACGCAACTCGGCAGATCCGCGCCTCGACACTCGGCGGAATGACGCACGTCTCTACACTGAGCGTTCGGGACCACCCGAGAGACTAGTCAGCGTTTGGCGATGGCGTCCCAGTCGGCATCGTCGAGCCACTCCTTGATGGCCGACCCAGTAAGTGCACCACTGGTTTTCAGCGAGGCCCACAGAGGTGACAGGTCGCGGTCGCGGGGAGCGCCGGCGACAGTCGGGACGTTCCGCGTGTAGGTGACGAACGCGCCGTGCCGTGCCCGCGACAGCATGACCGACAGGATGCGAGTCTTCGAGTTCTCCGCCTCTGACTCAGCAAGAAAGAACGGAATGTTGCCGTCCTCGGCTCCGACGACCACCACCCAGTCGAACTGCTGTCCCTTGCCGACGTGACCGCTGAGAAGGTGGACACCGGGCGCGTTCAGGAATGTCGTCTGGTCACCGACCCGGATGCGCGCGCGACCGGGTAGGGGTGAGCCCCTCGTTAAGCGGTCGAGGACCCACCTGAGCGCGTCAGCAAGCGCCTTCGGGTGTCGGGCTCCTCGACGCGATCGAACGCTGCCAGCTCTCGGAGGTAGGTGAGCTTGTCGTTCAGGTTGCGAGCTCGACGCTGTCGAGCCGTGGCAAGAGTGGCGGACGAGCTTCGCGGTATCGGTGTCGAGGACGCCGTCCTCCCAGCGGTGGAGCGGCAGGCCGGTCGCCTCGATGGCTGGGTCGACGAAACGGAGGCGGCTCTTGACGCGGGAGATGACCCCGACTCGGTGGCCCGGCGCGCGGTCGAGGATGCGCTGCACGAGGCGGGCGATTGATGCGGCTTCGTTGTCAGCGGTGCTGAAGGTGGCAGCGCCGCGACTCCGCCGTTCGGCCATATGCGGGGTCGGCGCACAGGAGGTCCTGTCCGCCTGTCATCGGGTTCAGCGAGTTGACCATGTCGAGCACGCCGGCGACGAGCGGTGTGACTCGTTGAACTCGATGACGTCGTCGGCAGGCGCTGGCTCACGGCGGCATCGATCTCGGCCGGGCTGGCGCCGGCGAAGCCGATAGATGCCCTGTGCCAGGTCGCCTGCGAAGGTGATGTTGCCGTCCCGATACGGGTCATACCCGCAGCTGCTGGGGCGTGAGGTCCTGGTACTCGTCGACGATGACCGCGCCGAAGTGGTTCCGGTAGAGGTCTGCGACGGCGTCGTTGGCGAGGATCAGTTCGGCATAGCGGAGCAGGTCGTCGTAGGTCGCGCGGTTTTCGGCGAGCGCTTCTGTCTCCAGGGCGATAGCGGTCTGGTTGCCATGCGCGTCGAGGGCTGCCGCGACCTGCTCGTCGGTGAGCGCCTGCTGCTTGGTCGTCCGCAGGATGTCCAGCGACTGCGTCGCTTGGCCTGTACTGCACGCCGAGTTGAGCTGGAGCTGTTCGCCGACCCAGTCCGTTCTCGGGGAGCGTCGATCTCGGGTCGATGCCGATGCCACGTTGCCGTGCGCCCGGATGATGCGGGCCGCGCAAGCCGTGGAAGTTGCTGACGGTGACGTGGTCCGCAAGGCGGATGCAGGGGACGTGGTCGCGCAGCCGGTCTGCGGAGGTTGTCCTTGGCACGGTTGGTGAAGGTCGTGGCGAGTACGCGGCGCGGCGCGCTGACGTGCCGGCCTCGATGAGTCCGGCGACGCGCATCGCGAGGGTCTCGGTCTTGCCGCACCCTGCCGGCGCGACGAGGAGCAGGGCGAGGGAGTCGTGGTCGCGGACGTGTTCCTGGGTGGCGCTGGGGGTGATCACGGCTTCGCGATCTCGTCGAGAACGGCGCCGACGCTGAGATCTTCTCGGCGGTCGCGTCGGTCGAGGACCTTCGACGGCCATGGCGGCGTGCACCTTGTTCTTGAGGCAGAACGCGCGGACGTCCTCGGCGGTACGGGTTGCCGCCGGGGCCGTTTGGGCCAGCTTCTTCAGCTTGATGCGTGCTGAACAGGCCGGAGGTTCTCGAGGATGTCCCAGGTCTCGTCGTGCACCGAGGGCGGCGATGTACTCGGCCTCGAGGTCGGGTCGGAGACGAACACGCCGTGCTGCTCGACGTCGGGCCGGGTCGACGCCGAGACTTCTTGGCGGTCTCGTCGCGGGCGTCCTCGTCGATGAGGAGCGACAGCGGGATCTCGAAGCCGGTCGGGCCGAAGAGCTTGATGATGGCCGCCCATGTCGCCCGACCCGCGGTCTCGACCAGGGAGACGCCGAGCCGGTCGAGGTTGCGGTCGGTGAGGTCGGCCGATCCGCTCGATGAGGATGCGGTCGGAGATGCCTTCGACGCGCGATGACACCGGTTCGCGGTCAGCGGCTCGAGCTTGTCGCGCACCCACCAGTGCACGACCATCTTCTCGTCGTCGGAGAGGAACCCAGCGTTCGGCTGCACGACGACCCCGCCGGGCGGACCGACACGATGCAGTCAGGCGGGAACGCGCAGACGATGTCGGGCGAGTGGGTCGCGAGAAGCTTCTGGTTCGGTCCGTCGCTGAGCAGCCGGGCGAGGCTGCGCTGGCTGGTCGGGTGAAGGTGGATCTCTGGTTCGTCGACCGCGACCATGTTCGCGCCGGCTGACTGACGAGGTCGTACAGCGCGATGGCGTACAGGGCCCGCAGGCCGTCGGACTGCTCGGTGAGGTCCTTGAGCCTTGCCGTCGCGTTCGAGGCGAAGGCGTACGCCGGCGAGGACGTCGCCGTCGGCCATGGCGTCGGTCTCGAACTTCAGCTCGTCCTTGTCCACTTCGACGGGCAGCGCCTTGGACAGCTGCGCGGACAGGTCTGCCGCGGATGCCGTCGAGGACCTTGGAGGTCTTCAGCGCGTCCTGGATCTGCGCTGACGAGCGCCTCGAAGCTGGTCTTCTCCGTGCCGAGGTCGACCTGCTGCAGGATGTCATGGACCGCGTTGCGGCGGTCTTCGCGCAGTTCACGGCCATAGCGGTGGCGCCGAGGAGGTTCCAGCCGAGCTGCTCGATCTGGAGACGCGACAGCTTGCCGCTGGTTCCGCTGTTCGGCGCAGTCCGGCTGATCGCGATGGTGCCGTTGGAGTCCTCGATGGTGGCCTCGAGGCTCACCTTGAGCGTCAGTTCGTTCGTGATGGGGTCGACGGTGGCCTCGTCGGGAAACGCCGCCTGGTCGTCGGCGTCGAGGTCGGCGATGGTCGCCTCGATGATGAACGGCTGTGCCTGGTCCCGGAAGTCGTCTGCGGAGATGCGGCTGTACATCTGGGCCGTGTTCGCGCCGAGAAGCAGATCGAGGCACCGAAGAAGGCTGGACTTCCCGACATCGTTGGGGCCAACGAGGATCAGGTGGCCCCGGACCTCGATGTCGGTCTCGGCGAGGCGGCTGTGGTTCTTGACGACCACTCGGGTGAGTTGCATTCGGGGTCCCCCGATCAGAGTTCTGACTGGCCATCAACGTAGCCGCATTGGTCGGATACCTACGATGACACGTTGGCGCCGGCGAAGGCGTGTCGCTACGAGGTGCAGCACCCCGATGGCCTCGCAGGGTCTACCGCGTAGTCCTCGATGCGGACTGCGGCAGCTTCACATGCGCGGTGCGCGGCCTTTGGATCGGTGATACAGGCGGCGGTGTGACGCGCCTCAGGCGGGCGACGCGGCCGACGACGGTCGCGGGCCCGACGTTGGGCGGGCCGGGCTCGGGGTCGTTGAGTGTGTATCGGGACCACTTGGTGCGCGACATCGCTCTTCTTCGCAGCAGCAACGTCCCCGACTCGTGCGAGTTTGGGGTGCGTGATCGAACGACCTATCAACTTCGAGCGCCCCCGCCGGATGCGTTGCGGATCCTGCAGTCACGACTGGCCCGTGACGATGGAGTGGCTCGATCGCTTCCACCAAGGCCTTGAGACGTGCCCGGTCTGCAACACCGACTGTCGCGGCGAAAACCGCCCTGATTTCCTGCCCGGACCCAGAGGATCCGGTGCGCCGTGACGACGCCTCGGTCCGCGGCTGCTACTGGTATCACTCCTCGACACACGAGATCTGGCCGGACGTCAACTTCGATCCTGCTATGCGATTGACATCGGAAACGAGGCGGCGCATGGAGGTCCTGGGCTCGGGCGCTGGCGCCGTCGAGAACTGGGCGAAGCGCCAAAGGACCAAAGCACTCCATGTCGGGACCTACGAGGCTGCGATCGAGAGCATGTTCAGGCGCATGCAAGACCAGGGTGACTCGGGAGAGCAGTTTTACCTCTATCGCGTTCAACTCGATCCCAAGTGCGTGATAGAGCCGGGGGTGCACCAGGAGCCCACGGACTGGCTCGGCGACGCCCATCTGGCTGATGTGTGCGCCCCCGGGAGCAATGTGCTTCGCTACGTGAACGTCCACGAGGACCCCTCGAGCGTGTCCCTTGCCCTCGAGCCCTCCGCGGTCCGCGCAGTCCAACGGACGCCGATCCCACTCGCAGTCGATGCGTCAGATCGCTGGATCGTCGACGCGACTAAACGCCTACTCTCCGCTGCTTCCAAGCCTTCAGAACACGACCGACCCAACTCCCAGCCAT
>CAWFGL010000004.1:0-459819 GCA_963815335.1 uncultured Actinomycetota bacterium | reverse complement strand
GCTCCGCGCCCTGCCGCACGTCGTCGCGCCGCCTGGACTGCAGGTCCTGCCGCTTGGCCTCGAGCAGGGGGTCGCCGCCGGCACCTTCGTTGAGGGCCCGCCGCAGCCCCCACGTGCGCTGGTGGACGCCGGTGAGCATCCGCGCGGCCGCGCCGGTGCGGTCACCGAGGCTGCCCACGGCCAGGGCCGCGAACTCGGCCCGCTCCGACATCGGCACGTCGCGGGTGTCCCCGGCCACGCCGACGTCGAGCGCGGCGAGCAGGACGTCGCCCTTTGACGCGAAGCCGCCGTACACCGTCTGGACGGCCATGTCGGCCCGGGTGGCGATCTCGCGCATCCCCCTGCCGCCCAGCCGCGCTGGGCGAAGAGGGCGGTCGCTCCGCCAGGACCAGCGCCGGGTCTCGGCGGCCTGCTGTTGGTGTCGGTCGGCGCGCTCGTCATGAGGCGGCGGCCTGGTGTCGGCCGTTCATTGACCCGTTGTTGGTCTCGCATCCCCTGAACATAGAACGATGTTCCAGTGAATGCAACTGTTCTAGAATCTTCTCGGACGTACGCCGGGGCGTCCGGAACCAGCGCCGGGAGCGGGCGCGTACCCTGCGGCGCCGGGGCGGCCGAGCGCGGGTCGACGAACGTGGGCTCACCATCCGGGTCGGCTCCTGGAGCGTCAGCGCGCGGACGGCGGCGACGCTTGCGCTCGAACCGCCCGACGCCTGGCGCACCGTCGCCTCGTCGAGGGGCAGCCGGCCGGGGCCGGCGGCCAGGTCGAGGCCGAGCTCGGCGGTGCGCACCATCGTCATCACCTCGCGGCTGAGGTCGTAGCGCTCGCGCCCTCGGGGGTGCTGAGCGTCCTGGCCGCGCCCAGCCCACCGCCGCCCGGCAGCGGTCTCCCCCGGACAGCGCGTCGGCGAACGCCGCGTCCGCCGTGTCCAGGGCGGTGAGCAGCTTGACCGCGGTCTGGGCGCCGAAGCCGGTCAGCCGGGCAGGTTGTCGAGGGCGTCGCCGCGCAGGGCTGCCAGGTGGGGGTACTGCTCGGGCCGCACCCCGGTGACGATCGCCAGGCGCGCGGGATCGAGGAGCGGCGAGGCGTCGACGCCGCCGTTGAGGATCCGCAGCATCCGGGTGTGCTCGTCGATCAGCGAGAAGCTGTCCGGTCGGACTCGCGACGACCGTCGCGGCGCCCAGCGCCGGGCCTGCGCTGCTACGCTGGCGACACGTTGTCGGCCTCGAGCCCGGGCGGGACGACGACGACGACGCCGAGGTGGCGCAGCACCTGGACCGCGAGGTCGAGCTGCTGCTCGAGCGTCTCGGTCTTCGGCGTCCGCTGGGCCTTGTACGTGGCCTTGATTCTTGCGCATGCTGTTGCCGCGGTCGTCGACCCGACCACGACCGCGTCGGCGAGACCCGGTCCACCGCGGCGACGAGCTGGGACAGCAACCCTCGGACCGCCCACGCGGGCCGGCCGTCGAGGCGGAACCGGTGCGCGCCGAGGCGTGGAACGCCGGGTGCAGCAGGAGGTTGCCGTCGACGGCGAGGACGGTTGGCTGGGACATCGGCCCCAGCCTAGGCGCGCGACACCCCCTGGCATCAGCAGGCCGCGGCGACGTCCTCGGTGTCGTTGGCGACGTAGCCGCTCTTGAGGAGCCGACCGAGCCGCCGGTGACGGGCGGGGCGTCCTGCTTCTCGCTTCTTCTTCACCGGCTGGTCCGACTTCTCGAGATCGCCCTTGGACCTGTCGATCGCGTCGGCGATCGCGGCCTGGATCGTGTCGATGTCCGGGTGCGCCGTGTCCGGCACGAGCGGGGGCGCGATCGACACCGTGGCGATCTTCTGCGCTCCGCCTTGAGGGCCAGGTCGACGCCGCCACCTTGCCGGCGGGGACTCGGTGGAGACCATCTCGGAGCTCGCCTTCGTGATGCTGGAGGTTCGTGAGCATTGTCTGCGGGTCGATTGGTCGAGCATTGTGGTCATCACGCACTTCTGCCGGGCCATCCGCGAATAGTCGTCCGACCCCTGACGCGCCGCTAGAACGAGTGGACCTTGAGCCGTGAGCTGCGCTTGCCGGCTGCACGTAGTTGACGTCGTTGCCGAGGCCGACGGGGATCGGCTCAACGTCGACGGTCACGCCACCCACGGCGTCGACCAGCGAGCGGAAGCCCTTGAGGTTGACGATCGCGAAGTAGTTGATCTCGAGCCCGTGACGCCTTCGACGGCCATGATCGTCGCGTCCACGCGCGGGTGCTGGACTCCGGAAGAGCCGGTGTTGTCCCGGCCCAGGCGCTGACCCAGTCGATCATGGAGGTCTCCTCGCCGCAGTCGAGCCGTCGGGAACTGCTCCTCCATCACCGACCCCGGGCGAACGAGAACCCCTGGAGGTTGCGCGGCAGCGAGACCAGGACCGTCTTGCCGGTCTCCTCGTCGATGCTGGCGACCGTGAGGGAGTCCGGGCGCATGCCCCAGCGGTCGGCGCCCGAGTCGCCACCGAGGAGCAGGACGTTGTAGCGGCCGTGGTGCTGTCGCTGGCCTGGCCGTCGCCGAATCGCCTGGACGAAGTCGCGCTGCACACCGACGAGGTGCGAGCCGAACAGCAGCGCGCTGGCCACGAACAGGCAGAACGCGCCGTTCACGCCGATCACGGCGCGGCGGTGCCGCATCGACAGGGTCAGCGGCTGGCCGATCCGCCACGCGTCGACGAGCAGGAACGCCCAGCCATGGCACCGGCGATCAGCACCAGCCGGAACAGCTGGAGCAGCGTGGTGTCGAAGGCCAGGTCGAACAGGAACTGGCGGTGCACCAGCGAGACGAGCAGGAGCAGCACGCCGGCGACGAGCGCGGCCAGCCAGGTGCGGAGCGCGGCCAGGCCGACCTTCCGGTTGCCGGCCGCGAGCTGGGCCGAGCCCGGCACGAGCAGGGTCATCACCATGAGCGCGAGCGCGCGCCGGAACCGCACGCGGGCGGCGCGGTCGGCGGCACTGCTGGGAGCGGTGGGGGAAGACACCTGTTCTCCTGGAGCTGGGGGTGGAGCCTGTGACCGCCAGTATCACCAGTCACACCCGTCACAGTGGGCTGCGACACTCCGAAGCGGCAGGCTGGTCCGGACGGGTAGGTTCGCTCCGTGCCAGACGAGGGTCCCGAGTACGGGTGGTTGTACGGCGGCAAGAAGGACGGGAACGCCGGACCGCCGCCGGACGACGCCACGAGGCCGATCCGGCGACCCACGAGCAACGAGCCACCCGAGGACGCCACCCGGATGATGCCCGCCCAGCCCCGTCCCTCCCAGCCCGCCGCGCAGTCGACCCGTCCGACTCCCCCGCGACCGGCTCCCCCGGTCGCCCCGCCGACCGGCGGATCGCCGCGGCGCCGGCGCCGCTTCCGGGTCCGCTACGTGTTCCTGCTGCTGCTGGCGTGGCTCGTCTTCATCGTCGTGGTCCCGGTCGTGTCGTGGAACAGCGTCGAGAAGGTCGACTTCGACCCGGGCGGCGACCGACCGGGCGACCAGCCCGGCACGACGTACCTCCTCGTCGGCAGCGACTCCCGTGCGGGCCTGTCCAAGGAGGAGCGCAAGGAGCTGAACACCGGCAACGCCGGGGGTGGCCGGACGGACTCGATCATGCTGCTGCACACGGGCTCCGGGCCGAACACGCTCGTGTCGATCCCGCGCGACGCCGAGGTCCCGATCCCCGACCACGGCACCACGAAGATCAACGCCGCCTACGCGTTCGGCGGCGCTCCCCTGCTCGTGCGGACCATCGAGGAGCTGAGCGGGGTCCGGATCGACCACTACGTCGAGATCGGCATGGGCGGTGTGGTCGGGGTCGTGGACGCCGTCGGCGGCATCGAGATCTGTCCGGAGCGGAAGATGGTCGACAAGGACGCCGGCCTCAACATCAAGAAGGGCTGCCAGGACGTCGACGGGAAGACCGCGCTCGCGTACGCGCGCTCGCGGCACGCCCAGCAGCTCGGCGACCTCGACCGGATCAAGCACCAGCGCGAGGTCGTGGCCGCCGTCGGCGACAAGGTCCTCTCACCGTGGACCGTGGTCAACCCGGTGCGCTGGTGGGAGCTCAACCACTCCGTGCCCGACTTCTTCGCCTTCGGCGAGGACATGGGACCGATGCGGGCCGGGATGTGGGCGCTCGCGCTCACGAGCGTCGACAAGACCTGCACGATCCCCGTCACCGGTGGGTCTGCCCAGCTGGACGAGGAACGAGCGCGCGTGATGTTCCAGGCGATGATCGACGACGACACCGACGCGATCACCACGCAGCTGTGCACCGGCACGGGCATCGCCAAGTGACCGCCACGTGACCGGGGCCTACGAGACCCTGCGCTGCGAGGTCGACGACGCGGGCGTCGCCACCCTGATGCTCACCCGGCCCGACCAGCTCAACGCGTTCAACGTCACGATGGCGCGCGAGCTGGAGACGTTCTTCCTCACCGACGCCATGGACGACGCGATCCGCGCGGTCGTCGTCACGGGCGCCGGCCGGGCGTTCTGCGCCGGCATGGACCTCTCGGCCGACGGCAACGTCTTCGGGCTCGACGAGTCGCTCACCCCGACGCCCGAGGACCTGCGCGCCCACCTGACCGAGGCGCCGTACCACGACGGGGTGCGCGACACCGGCGGGCGGGTGACGCTCGCCGTCCATGCCCTGCCCAAGCCCGTGATCGCCGCGATCAACGGCCCCGCGGTCGGCATCGGCGCCACCATGACGCTGGCCATGGACATCCGGCTGGCCTCGACCAGGGCCCGCATCGGCTTCGTGTTCGGCCGCCTCGGGATCGTGCCCGAGGCCGCCTCCTCGTGGTTCCTGCCGCGCATCGTCGGCATCCAGCAGGCGCTCGAGTGGGTCTACTCCGCCGACGTCCTCGACGCCGAAGCCGCGCTGGCCGGACGCCTGGTCCGCTCCCTGCACGAGCCCGACGACCTGCTGCCCGCCGCCCAGGAGCTGGCCCGCTCGTTCGTGGTCGACCGCTCCCCCGTCGCCCTGGCCCTGGCGAAGCGGCTGCTCTACCGCAACAGCGCCGTCGCCGACCCGCTCGAGGCCCACCTGTCCGACTCGCTCGCGATGTTCTACACCTCGATCGGCGACGGCAAGGAGGGCGTCGCCGCGTTCCACGACAAGCGGACGCCGGCCTTCACCGGGCAGGCGTCCGACCTCCCTCGGATCTACTAGCGGCGGCGCGGCTACCAGATGGGGCGCACCGCGGGGAGCGCGCTGTCGGGCTCCGAGCGGACGACGCCCAGCAGGGCGCGGCGGGTGGCCGCGAGGTCGTCGGCTCCGGCCCGGGCGGCCCACTCACCCTCGATCTCGGCGTAGATCGCCTCGACCGCGGTGAGCAGCTCCCGACCCCTGTCGGCCAGGACCAGGTCGCGGACCCGGCCGTCGCGGGCGCTGAGGACCCGGTTCACGAAGCCCCCCGACTCCATCGCGTCGACGAGCTGCGAGGCCGCCTGCTTGGTCGTGCCCATCAGGGCGGCCACGTCCTTCGCGCTGATGGGCTGCTCGCGCAGCGCCAGGAGCACGAACCCGTAGGCGGGACGGACGTCGGTCCACCCGCGCTGCCGCAGCCGGTCGTGCAGGTCGTCGATCATCAGCCGGAACGACATGGCGAGCAGCCGGGCCAGCGGGATCGCGTCGTCCACGACCGTCACCGTACGGGCCGCCACACCTACTCGGCCCAGGGCGGTGTGAACGTGTCGCCGCCCAGGACCGCCTGACCGCCGACGGGGAAGCAGCAGAGCAGCCGGAGCGTCCCGTCGCCGGCGTTGCTGAGCTCGAGCTCGACGCCGGGTGCCACCACGATGGCGTCGCCCGGACCGGCCTGGCCGCGGTCGGCGCCGATCCGCACGTCGGCCCGGCCGTCGAGGACGACGAAGACCTCCTCGCGGGTCAGCGAGTGCGGCGCGGCCGGCGTCCCGGGGTCGATCTCGACCTGCCAGACCGCTGTCTCGGCGGTGCCTCGCCGGGGGGTCGCCAGCGAGGTGAACCTGCTCCCCCCGAGGTCGTGGCTCGGCGCGTCGGTGATGGCGAGGACCGCCATGGTCAACCTCCTAGTAGTCAAGGTGCTTGACCAAAAGGTAGAGGCCTTCACCCACTTGGTCAAGTTGCTTGACTACTTCCGTCGATGGTGCCCCGCGCACCTCCGCCCCGTACGCTCGAAAGATGGTCGACACCGAGCTCACCGACATCACCGAGGCCCCCGCTGCCGAGGCTCCCTCCGCCGAGGAGTCCCGCGCTGCCTGGGCCGAGGCCGCCCGGGAGCTCCTGCTCGACACGGCACGCACCTATCGCGCGGTCGTCACGCAGAAGGAGCTCGCGGACGACGCCCAGGCCCGGTCCGGCATCCACAGCGAGCAGCGCTCGCACCACTGGATCGGCAACGTGCTGCTCCGGGTGGCACAGGACTGCGCGAAGCGGGACGAGCCCAACCTGGCGTCCCTCTGCGTCAACGCGTCGGGGAGCGTCGGCGACGGCTACGCCGAGGCGGTCCTCGCGACGACCGGCGAGCGACCGGAGGACGGCGACCGCCACGCCGCTGCCGCCCGGCTCGAGTGCTACCGGTTCTTCGACGCGCCCGACCTGCCCGAGGACGGCGGGCTCGCCGCGCTCACCCCGCGGCTCGAGGCCAGCCGTTCGCGGCTCCGCAAGGCCGAGATCGCCGCCCGGCCGGTGAACATGTGCCCGGTCTGCTACATGTCGATCCCCGCCAGCGGCACCTGCGTCAACTGCGAGTGACGCGCGGCCGGCCTACCGACTTTTCGGGATAGGGCGGCTCCGCGCCGGCGTGACCTGACGCCGGACCCAGGATGAACCGTGGCCCCACCGGAGGGGTGGTGCCGCGACGTTCGTCCGCCCGGGCCGAGGCCCGGGCGGCACTGGGAGGAACTGCATGCGGGTCTCGCGCGCGCTCATCGGCTCGGGCGCCGTCGCCCTCCTGGTGGCCGGCATCTCGGTCCCGGTCTCGATGGCCCCGGCCGCGGCCGCCGGTGCTCCGCTGGCCCCGGGGGTGACCGCCTTCTACGAGATGAACGAGCCGTTCGGGACCACGGTCATGCACGACAGCGGTCCCCATGGGCTGGACGCCGTCGTCGACCCGGCGGGGGTCGTCTCCGGCATCGAGGCAGCAGGTGCGGTCGGCTACACCTGGGAGCACCGCGACCCTGAGGCGTACCCGGCCTCGCCCGAGCGGGTCATCCAGGTGCCCGACAACGTCAACCTCGAGCCCGGCTCCGGGCCGCTGACGATCGAGCTGCGGTACCGCAGCGGTGAGCACTTCGGGAACATCGCGCAGAAGGGCCAGGCCCAGACCACGGGCGGCCAGTGGAAGATCCAGTCCCCCGGCGGCATCCCGTCCTGCCTCTTCAAGGGTTCCGGCGGCCAGGTCGCGACCGGCGCCATCACGCCGCTGAACGACGAGCAGTGGCACAACCTCACCTGCGTGCTCACCTCGACCGGCGTGACCATGTACGTCGACGGCGAGTTCCGCAACCGCAAGAACGGCCCCACCGGCACGATCGACAACGCGATGCCGATGACGGTCGGCGGCAAGATCGACTGCGACCAGGTCGACGTCACGTGCGACTACTTCTCCGGCCAGATCGACTACCTCAAGCTGACCAAGGCCGCCAACCTCCTGCCGACCGGCGCGTACACCCCCTCGTGCCACGGCCTGACCTGCTCGTTCGACTCGTCGGCCTCAGCGGACGCCGACGGCAGCCTCACCCGGTACCTGTGGGACTTCGGCGACGGCCAGACCTCGACGCAGGCGAGTCCCTCGCACACCTATGCGACCCCGGGCGCCTACGCCGTCCGGCTCACGGTCACCGACAACCAGGCCGCCACCGACCGCGAGAACCAGACCGTCACGGTCGAGGAGGCGCCGCCGATCGAGAGCCCCATCGCGTACGTCGCCTCTGCGGCGTCGGCGGGCAACAACATCGCGCCGACGGTGGCCGTCCCCGCGGCGGCCCAGGTCGGCGACAGGTTGCTGATGGTGCTCAGCTACAACGAGCCGAGCCGCACCGTGTCGCCGCCCACCGGGGTGACCGGCTGGACGCAGATCGACGGCGTCCTCGCCGACACGATGGGCACCGTCGCGTGGACCAAGCTCGTGCAACCGGGCGAGGCCGGGGCCTCGGTGACCGTGCCGCTCAGCGCCAAGGCGAAGTTCACGCTCACGGTGGCCGCCTACCGCGGCACCGACCCGGCGGCCGCTGTCGCATACGCGCGGGCGACCGACGTGACGCCGTCCAGCTCGCGCCGGACGCCCACCGTCACGGTGGCCGAGGGTGACTGGGTCGCGTCTTACTGGGCCGACAAGTCGGCGACCACCGTCGCGTGGACTCCGTCCACCGACGTCACGACCCGCCGCACCGCGTGCGCGGCCGACGGCGGCCGCATCTGCAGCGCCCTGGCCGACTCCGCCATCGGGCTGCCGGCCGGGACCTACGGCAACATCGAGGCCACGACCAACGCCCCGTCGGACAAGGCCACCATGTGGTCGTTCGTGCTGAAGCCGGCCAGCGGCCCGCCCGCCAACCAGCCGCCGACCGCCGCGTTCTCGGCGGACTGCACGCTGCTCGACTGCGCGTTCGACGCCTCCACCTCCACGGACGGGGACGGGTCGATCGCGTCGTACGCCTGGGACTTCGGCGACGGCGCCACCTCCACCGAGGCCGCACCCACGCACGGCTACGCCACCGCGGGCTCGTACGACGTCGAGCTGACCGTCACCGACGACGACGGCGACTCCGGGTCGGTGACCGTCCCGGTCGTCGCGGAGGAGCCGCCCGTCCAGAGCCAGGTCGCCCACGTCGGCTCGGCCTCCGTCCAGGCCAACAACGCGACCCCGAAGGTCACCGTCCCGGCCGCGGCGGTGGTCGGCGACCGGCTGGTCCTGGCCCTGAGCATCAACAACGCGACCCGCACGGTCGGCGCCCCGACGGGCGTGGCCGGCTGGACCCAGCTCGACAACGTCGCCGCCGACGACCTGCGCACGGTGCTGTGGACCAAGGTCGTGCAGGCGGGCGACGCCGGGACGCAGCTGACGGTGCCGATGAGCGGCAGCGCCAAGTACACGGTCTCGGTCGCGGCCTACTCCGGTGTCGACCAGACCGCGTCGCTGCCGTTCGCGAGCGCCGCCGACACGGTCAACCACGCCGCACGGCAGGCCCCGGGGGTCACGGCACCGGCGGGCTCGTGGGTGGTGTCGTACTGGGCGGACAAGTCCAGCACCACGACCCTCTGGACGGCCGACGGCGCCACGACAGGTCGTCAGATGGTGTGCGGCGCGGACGCCGGCCGGGTCTGCAGCCTGCTCGCCGACTCCGGCCAGGTCGTGCCGGCCGGTCCGCGCGCCGGCGCCGTCGCGACCACCAACGCGTCGTCCACCAAGGCGACCGCCTGGTCGATCGTCCTGCCCCCGGCACCCTGACCGGCGACCCGCCCGTCTAGGACGGGTCCGCGATCCGCACCATCATCTTCCCGATGTTGGCGCCGGTGAACATGCCGTTGAGCGCGTCCACGCAGGACTCGAGCCCGTCGAAGACCGTCTCGCGGTGGACGAGCAGGCCCTCCGCGTCCCAGCGCTGGATCGCGGCGTACGCCTCGTCGAAGCGGGGCCACTCGTCGAGCGCGTTGAAGCCCTGCATGGTCGCGGTCCGGGACAGCAGGTTCACGTAGTTCGACGGACCGGGGTGCTCGCCCGACAGGTAGCTCGAGATCACGCCGCAGAGGACGACCCGCGCGTTCATCGCCAGGCGACCGAGGACGGCGTTCAGGATCTCTCCCCCGACGTTGTCGAAGTAGACGTCGACGCCCTTCGGGCAGTGCTGCTTCAGGGCGGCCTCGATGCCACCGGCCCGGTAGTCGATGCACGCGTCGAACCCGAAGTCCTCGACGACGGCCCGGCACTTCTCGGGACCACCCGCGATGCCGACGACCCGGGCGCCGGCGATCTTGGCGATCTGGCCGGCGATCGAGCCGGTCGCACCCGCGGCGGCCGAGACGACGACGGTGTCGCCCGCCTTCGGGCGGCCGACGTCGTTCATGCCGAAGTACGCCGTCGCGCCGGTGGGCCCGTAGACCGACAGCACCGCCGGGTGGTCGACACCCTGGTCGCCGAAGCCGGTGACCGGTGTGCAGAACACGTCGTCGCGGACGATCGTGTACTCCTGGAACCCGGCCAGCATCGTCACGACGTCGCCGACCTCGTAGGCGTCGCAGCGCGTCTCGACGACCTCGCCGATCCCGCGGCGCGGACGACCTCGCCGATCTGCACCGGCGGCAGGTAGCCGGGCGCGTCGTCGAGCCAGGTGCGGGCCGCGGCGTCGATCCCGAGATAGGTGACCCGGACGAGCGCCTCGCCGTCGGCGGGCTCCGGCGCGGCGGTGCCGACCAGCTCGGTGTCCTCGGGGACGACCAGGCCGTTCGGGCGTCGGCGGAGCAGGACCTGGCGGTTCTCGCGCGTCACGCGGGAACTATGGCAGGTGTCGATGGCCCGGTCGGGCCGTTGTCAGGCCGTACGAGGGCACGTAGCGTCCCGCCATGCGTACCCGTGCCGCCCTGACGTTCTCGCTGCTCGCCCTGGCGGGGTCGGCGCTGGCGGGACCCCCCGGGCTCGCAGCAGACTCCGCCGGCGCGAAGACGTTCACCGCAGGGTGCACCGGATCCACCGGCGACGTCGCCTCGTTCAGAGCGGCCGTCGACTCGGCCAACGCGGCTGCTGGACCGGACACGATCCGGCTCGGCAAGGGCTGCACCTACACCTTCACCAACGCCGACTTCGACAACAACTGGTACGGCGCGAACGCTCTCCCGCCGATCGCGAGCGACATCACGATCGAGGGGAACGGGGCCACGCTCCTGCGCGACGCCGGTGCACCGCAGTTCCGTTTCTTCTTCGTCGGCGCCGACCCGTCCGCGGCCGGGACGCTCAACTACTTCAGCCCGGGCGCGGGACGGTTGACGCTGCGCGACATCACCCTCAGCGGTGGGCTCGTCCAGGGCGGGAGCGCGTCGGCGGGAGGTGGCGGAGCCGGCATGGGCGGGGCGATCTTCAGCCAGGGCCGCGTCGTCATCGAGCGCAGCACGTTGGTGGGCAACAGCGCCACGGGCGGGGCGGGTGGAGCCGGCAGCTTCGGGAACGGCGGCGGCGGCATGCTGACGTCGTCCAACGGCTCCAACGGCGGCGGCATGGGTGGAAGTCAGGACTCGCCCCAGCCACCGCCGCAGGGTGGGTCGTTCGGTCCCAGCGGCGGCGGCTCCGGAGGCGGCGCAGGCTTCCGCGTGGCCGACATGGGCGCGACGCCCTCGGGCAACACCGGCGGCGCCGGCGGCGGCGGAGCCAACGGCATGGCGGGTCGGTCGGGTGGTGGGACAGTGGCTGCGGGCAACGGCGGTGGCAGCGGCGGCAACGGCAACGGCAGCGGCACGCTCATCGGCGGCCAGGGTGGCGACTTCGGCGACGGGGGCAACGGCCCCGGCTCCGGAGGCGGTGGTGGCGTCGGTGGCGGTGGCGGCGCGACCGGCAACGCCGGAGCCACCGGCGGCGGCGGTGGCTTCGGCGGCGGCGGAGGCTGGGGGATCGCCGGTGGCGGCAGCGGAGGCTTCGGCGGCGGCGCCGGAGGCACCGGCGGCAGCGGTTTCGCAGGAGCGCCTGGCTTCGGCGGCGGCGCCGCTCAGGCCACGCCTGCCCGGGGAGGCGGCGGCGCAGGCTTCGGCGGCGCCGTGTTCACCATGCAGGGGACGCTGACGGTCCGGAGCTCGACGTTCACCCAGAACAGCGCGATCGGCGGAGACTCGGCGGGCTCACCCGATCCCGGCAAGGGCTTCGGCGGCGCAGTCTTCAACCTGAACGGCACGTTCACGGCGACCGGCGCCACCTTCGCCGCCAACTCGGCGACGCCGAACACCGTCAACGCCGAGGGGTCCTCGATCTACAACCTGGCCTTCGACGGCGCGACCGCCCGGACGTCGCAGACGACGCTGCGCAGCACGATCGTCGACACGGGCACCGGCGACGCCGGCCTGGTCTCCAACGCGTCGACCTTCATCAACCCGGCGAACCTCAGCTCGTCCAACGTCACGCTCGGCACCGACGACATCGTCCGCACGAGCGTCACGGTCGATGGCGGCACCATCACCGGCGCATGGCTCACGACCGACCCGCTGCTCGGGCCCCTCGCCGTCAACGGCGGCCCGACCCGGACGATGGCTCCGGCGACGGGGAGCCCGGCGATCGACGCCGGCTCGGCCTTCGGCCTGACGACCGACCAGCGCGGGTTCCCGCGACCCGCGAACGTCCCAGGGGTCCCCGACGTGCGCGACGGGGCAGACATCGGCGCGGTCGAGGTCCGGGGCCGCGCGAAGTTCCACGCCGACACCCGCGTCGAGCTGAAGCTGGCGAAGAAGAGGATCAAGGTCCGCGGGCCGGTGTCGGTCAAGGTGACCAACGCGAACGTCTTCCGCGTCACCGGCAAGCTGTCGGCCAAGAGTGTCAAGAAGATCAGGACCAGGCCGGGCACGAAGAAGAAGCCCGTGACGCTGAAGGCGAAGAAGTTCGCAGTCGACGCCGCGAAGAGCAGGACGGTGATGCTGAAGCTCCCGCCGTCGCTGCGACGTGTGCTGGCCGCGGACGGGAAGCTCGTCCTCCGCCTGCGCGCCAAGGTCACCGACCAGAACGGCACGACCCGGACGGTCACCGCGCGGGTGAAGGTCAGGCTGAAGAGGGCGAAGTAGCCCGGCTCAGATCTCGGACTGCACCCCGGCGAGGAGCTGGCGGGCCATCACGATCCGCTGGACCTGGTTGGTGCCCTCGTAGATCTGGGTGATCTTGGCGTCGCGCATCATCCGCTCGACCGGGTAGTCGCGGGTGTAGCCGTAGCCGCCGAGGACCTGGACGGCGTCGGTGGTGACCTGCATCGCGACGTCGGACGCGAAGCACTTGGCCGCGGCACCGAAGAAGGTGAGGTCGGAGTCACCGCGCTCGGAGCGGCCGGCGGCGGCGTAGGTGAGCTGCCGGGCGGCCTCGACCTTCATGCCCATGTCGGCCAGCAGGAACTGCAGGCCCTGCTGGTCGGCGATGGGCTTGCCGAACTGCCGGCGCTCCTTGGCGTACTCCAGCGCGAAGTCGAGCGCGCCCTGGGCGACGCCGACCGCCTGCGCGGCGATGGTCACGCGGGTGTGGTCCAGCGTCCTCATCGCGGTCTCGAAGCCGGTGCCCTCCTCGCCGATCATCCGGTCGGCGGGGATCCGCACGTTGTCGAGGTAGACCTCGCGGGTCGGCGAGCCCTTGATGCCGAGCTTCTTCTCCGGGGCACCGAAGCTGACACCCTCGTCGGACTTCTCCACGACGAACGCCGAGATGCCCTTGCTGCGCTTATCGGGATCCGTCACCGCCATCACCGTGTAGTACTCCGACACACCCGCGTTGGTGATCCACCGCTTCACGCCGTTGAGCACGTAGTGGTCACCGTCGCGGACCGCCCGGGTCGTCATCGCGACCGCGTCGGAGCCGGCCTCGGGCTCGGAGAGGCAGTAGGAGAAGCCGCCCTCACCGCGGGCCAGCGCACCGAGGTAGTGCTTCTTCAGCTCCTCGGAACCGGCCAGCTGCACCGGGAGCGAGCCGAGCTTGTTGACGGCCGGGATCAGCGACGACGACACGCAGACCCGGGCGACCTCCTCGATGACCAGCACGGTCGCGAGGGCGTCCGCCCCGGCACCGCCGTACTCCTCGGGCACGTGCGGGGCGTGGAAGTCGGACTGGCGCAGCGCCTTCTCCGCCTCCTCGGGGTAGCGCGCCTGCTCGTCGACGTCGGCGGCGTACGGCGCCACCTTGGCCTCACAGACCGCGCGCACCGCCTCGCGGATCTCGCGGTGCTCCTCGGAGAGGGTGAACAGATCGCTCATTACTCAAGAGTAACGTCCACGGGTGTGACCAGCGACTGGCAGGACCCGGAGTCCGTGCGGTTCATGCTCGACGACTGCGAGACCTGGGCGGTGGTCGGGCTGTCGGGCGACCCGACCCGCACCGCCTACGCGATCGCGGCGATGCTGCAGGGGCGCGGGAAGCGGGTCGTGCCCATCCACCCGAAGGCCGGCGACACCCCCTGCGAGGTGCTCGGCGAGCAGGTCTACGCGACGCTGGCCGACGTGCCGTTCCCGGTCGACGTCGTGGACGTCTTCCGGCGGTCGTCGGCGGCCGGCGAGTTCGCGGACCAGGCGGTCGCGATCGGCGCCAGGGGCGTGTGGTTCCAGCTCGGCGTCGTCGACGAGGCCGCGTTCGAGCGGACGACGGCCGCGGGTGTGCCGATGGTCATGGACACGTGCCCGGCTATCGAGTGGCGAGGCCGCTGACCTTCGCGACGACCCACTCCAGGGGGCCCCGGCGACCGAGCGCACCGAACACGGCGCCGATGGCGGTCAGCACGAGCACGTGGGTGCGGAAGGCGTCGCCGTCCTCGGTCGGCCACACGTCCTCGGTGGTCATCAGGACGTGCAGCGAGTACAGCGACAGGGTCATCGCGCCCGCGCCGAACAGCACCGCCAGCAGCCGTTCGCCGAACCGGCCGACCAGTCCGGCCACCGCCACGCAGACCCCGATGACGAGAGCGGCGCTGCCCATCGTCTGGAGGAGGTCGAACGGCGTGCTGCTGTGCGGCGCCACGACCAGCTGCCAGGCCCAGGAGCCGTCGACCGGGGTCTGCCCGTAGAGGCCGAAGCCGATCTCCTCGCGGAGGTCGTCGATCGTGAGGAACGGGGAGTCCTCCAGGAGCCGGCGGGCGATCCCGCCCCGGGCGGTCAGCCAGTGCGAGACCAGCGTGGCCGTGACCGCGGCCGCGGCTCCCCCGACCACCAGTGCCACCTGGACCCGCCGGCTCCGCAGGTCGGCCTTGCCGATCGCCAGGCCGAGCAGGAGGTACGCCAGCCAGGCGACCGCCGGGTAGTAGCCGGTGAAGAGCAGCTCGCTCACGAGGTGGCCCGGCTCCTCGAGCGACACGAACGACGGGCTCTCGAACCCCCGGTCCGGCAGCTCCGGGCGGACGAGCTGGTTCAGCACCGGTCCGGCGACCACCCAGGCGGCCGCCAGCGGGAGCAGCACCCGCGCGCGCAGGCCCACGAACGGGATCGCGAGCAGGAAGAGCACGCCGTAGTAGGTGAGGATCACCGCGATCCCGACGTCCAGTGAGCCCAGCGCCAGCCCGAGCGCGGCGATGAGCAGCGCGCGGACCGCCAGGCTCGCCCGGCTCTGCTTCCTGAACAGGAGCGCGAGGCTCACCCCGGCGAGGACGGCGAACAGCGCCGACGCCCGGCCGCCGGCCAGCCACTGGGTGGTCGTGATCGCGCCGCTCGCATCGACATCCCGGCGCAGGTGGGTCGCGACCATGCCGACCAGGGCGACGTACCGCGCGACGTCGAGCCCGACGATCCGGCCGGGCGACCGCACCGGACGCCTCCTAGAACCCGAGCCTGCGCGGTCCCGCCGACTGCGAGCGGACCGCCTCGCCCTTGCTCTCGGCCGTCTGCCGCAGCTCGTCCTGGAACGCCGACATCCGGTCGCGCAGCTCTGGGTCGGCGGCCGCGAGGATGCGGACCGCGAGCAGGCCGGCGTTGCGCGCGTTGCCCACCCCGACGGTCGCGACCGGGACACCGGCCGGCATCTGCACGATGGAGAGCAGCGAGTCCATGCCGTCGAGGTGCTTGAGCGGGACCGGGACGCCGATCACCGGCAGCGGGGTGACCGACGCGAGCATGCCGGGCAGGTGGGCCGCTCCCCCGGCACCGGCGATGACGACCTCGAGCCCGCGGCCGGCGGCGTCCCTCCCGTAGGCGAGCATCTGCTCCGGCATCCGGTGCGCGGAGACGACGTCGGCCTCGAAGGCCACGTCGAACTCGGCCAGCGCCGTGGCGGCCTCCTGCATCACCGGCCAGTCGGAGTCGCTGCCCATGACGATGCCGACGCGGGGACTGTTGGTCACTGCTACTCGCTCTCGTTGCCGAGGTCGCCCCGGAACCAGGCGGCGGCGTGCCGCGCCCGCTCCAGGCAGTCCTCGAGGTCGTCGCCGTAGGCGTTGACGTGCCCGACCTTGCGGCCGGGTCGCAGGTCCTTGCCGTACAGGTGCACCCGCAGGTGCGGGTCGCGGGCCAGCGCGTGCGGGTAGCCGTCGTAGAGCCGCCCCACCTGGTGGTCGGGCCCGCCGAGAATGTTGACCATCACCGTCCAGGTCGCCCGGGGGGCCGGCGAGCCGAGCGGCAGGTCGAGGACCGCGCGCAGGTGGTTCTCGAACTGGCTGGTCACCGCCCCGTCCTGCGACCAGTGGCCGGTGTTGTGCGGCCGCATCGCGAGCTCGTTGACCAGGATCCGGCCGTCGTTCGTCTCGAACAGCTCGACCGCCAGGACGCCGGTCACGTCGAGCTCCTTGGCGATCGTCAGTGCGACCTGCTGCGCCTGCATCGCCAGCTCGGGCGACAGGTCCGGCGCCGGCGCGACGACCTCGTGGCAGATGCCGTCGAGCTGGGTGCTGGCGACGACGGGGTACGCCGCCGCCTGGCCGCTCGGGCTGCGCGCGACCAGCGCGGACAGCTCACGGCGGAAGTCGACCCGCTCCTCGGCCAGGATCTCGACCCCGGCCTCCCGAGCGGTGGCGAACGCCTCGGCGCAGTCCTCGACGGTCTCGACGAACCAGACGCCCCGGCCGTCGTACCCTCCCCTGGTCGTCTTGAGCACGCACGGCAGGCCGAACGCCGCGGCCTCCTCGACGGAGGCGACGACGGCGTTGCGGGGGCACGGCATCCCGAGCTCGGCGAGGCGGCGCCGCATCACGGACTTGTCCTGGGCGTGCACGAGCGCCTCGGGACCGGGTCGCGTCGCGACGCCCTCGGCCTGGAGCGCGTGCAGGTGCTCGGTCGGGACGTGCTCGTGGTCGAAGGTGACGACCGTGGCTCCGCTGGTGACCTTCCGCAGCATCTCGAGGTCGCGGTAGTCGCCGACGATGCTGTCGGGGATGACCTGCGCCGCGGACACCCCGTCGGCCTCGGCCAGCAGCCGGAGCGGGATGCCGAGCGCCGCGGCCGGCTCGGCCATCATCCGCGCGAGCTGGCCGCCACCGATGACGGCGACAAATGGGGCGAGCTCGGGCACGGGTGAAGCCTAGGCTGTCGGTTCGTGGAGCTGACGATCTCGGTCCTGGCGGACCGCCCCGACCTGTCGGACGCGTTCTGGGACATGCCGAGCTCGTGGCCGGAGTTCATGCGCCACGACCCGATCGGCGGGCTGTACTACTCGAACGTCCAGGACCGGTTCGCGGAGTTCGTCCTCGTCGCCCAGGACGGATCCGGCGACGTGGTCGCGCAGGCGTACTCGCTGCCGTTCGAGCTCGACGGTGCCGAGCTGCCGGTCAACGGGTGGGGCGGGGTGATCCGCAACGGGGTGCTCACCGCGTTCGACGGCAGCACCCCGAACGCCATCTCCGCGATCGAGATCGCCATCCGGCCGGACCTGCAGGGGCAGGGTCTCTCCACCCCGATGCTGGTGGCGATGCGCGAGAACGCCGCGCGGCACGGCTTCGCGGAGCTCGTGGCGCCGGTGCGGCCGAGCGGCAAGCCCGACGTCCACGAGCCGATGGAGACCTACGCGTTCCGGACCCGCGACGACGGCCTGCCGGTCGACCCCTGGCTGCGGGTGCACGTCCGGGCCGGTGGCGTGATCGACAAGGTCGCCCCGCGGTCCATGTGCATCCCCGGCACGGTCGAGGAGTGGCGCGAGTGGACCGGACTCCCGTTCGACGCGAGCGGCCCGGTCGAGGTGCCCAAGGCCCTGACACCCGTGTGGTGCGACCTCGAGCACGGCACGGCGACGTACGTCGAGCCGAACGTCTGGGTCCGGCACCGCACCGGGACCTGACTAGGCGGCGTGGTCGTGCACGCCCGGCGCCGCCGGCGGCACGCACGCGCAGGTGTCGCTG
This sequence comes from uncultured Actinomycetota bacterium, assembly GCA_963815335.1. GTDB lineage: Bacteria > Actinomycetota > Actinomycetes > Propionibacteriales > Nocardioidaceae > Nocardioides. Next base: position 441,854 of record CAWFGL010000004.1, on the reverse strand, counting down.
CACGCGAGGTAGGTGTGCGCGGCGTGCCCGCAGCGCGGGCACGGCAGGTCGTGCGTCAGGTGGACCGAGCTGGTCTCGGGCGTGTCCCACATGTCGGTGCCTCCTGTCCGTGCGGGTGGTCTCACTAGGACCACGAACAGGGGCTTCCTGATACGACATCGGGGAAGAGGTTTCGCCGTGCCTCACCTGTCCGATCGGGAGCGGGGCCGGCTCAGGGTCTCGACGTACGCCATCGCGCGGTGGGCGACCCGGACGACCGTCGTCGAGTCGGGGCTGGCGAAGACGCGGTCGCCGAGGTCGCCGGCGGCCAGCGCCGCCGCGGAGCGGCTGCCCGCCGCGCCGGCCACCGCCGCGCAGGTCTGCGCCGCCGTCCGCACCGCGCCGGGGTCCATGGTCCACACCGATTCGAAGAGGCGGTCGAGGTCCTCGATCCCGTCCTGTCCGGGCACCTCCCACGCGGTCAGGAGCAGGGTCAGGCGCGGCGCGTCGCACACGACCGTCCACTCCCGGTGCATGGGTGAGTCGGGCGGGAGCCCGACCATCTCGATGCTCGCCGGCGGGTCGCTCATGACGAGGTCCGTCGCGGCACCCGGGGAGAAGTCGGCGAGCACGTGCGTGCTCCGGCTGGTGCGGGCGAGCTCGGCCCAGCGGCGCCGCGCCCGTGCGAAGTGGTGGGCGTGCTGGAACGCGCCGAACACGTGGCCGGACCGACCGCTCGACAGGATCTCGTCCTCGATGGCCCACGAGAGCCCGACCAGCGTCGACTTGCGCAGCCGTTGCCGAGGCTGGTCCGGGTGGCGGTCGAGGACGGCGGCGTACACCGACCCGGTCGGTGCGTCCGCGGCCGTGACCCGGGCCACGGCGGCGTCGAGCCTCAGCCCCGCGGCCCGATAGGCGAGGACTCGCCGCACCGCGTCCACCTCGCTGGCCACGAAGCGACGGTGGCCGCTCTCGCGGCGGTGCGGCCGGGGGAAACCGTGCCGGGACTCCCACATCCTCAGCGTCTGCACCGCGACGCCCGAGGCCGCGGCCAGCTCCCCGATCGTCAGGCCTTCCGGCTCGGCTTGTGCAGGTGTGGACGAGGTGTGCATGCTTGGCATCATAATCTGAACAACCTGTTCAGGTTTGGACCTGAGGAAGGAAGCAGGCGGCGCGAGTCCGATGTCCGACCACGGTGCGTCTCGACGAGCGGCTCGCGACCAGGAGACCGCTCGCCTGTTCGCGCTCGCCGTCTCCGCCGACGACGAGACGACGCGTCGGCAGCTCGTCGGCGACGTCGTGGTGCTCAACCTCCACGTGGCGCACTCCATCGCCCGCCGGTTCGGTGGGCGAGGCATCCCCGTCGAGGACCTCGAGCAGGTCGCCGCGGCGGCGCTCGTCCGTGCGGCCGGCAGGTTCGACCCCGTCAAGGGCCGTGACTTCCTGACGTACGCCGTGCCGTCGATGACCGGCGAGGTGAAGCGGCACTTCCGTGACCTCGGGTGGATGGTCCGGCCGCCGCGACGCATCCAGAACATCCAGTCGACGGTGGTCGACGCCTACCGCGGCGGAGCCGACTCGGGTCGACCGCCCTCGCCCGCACGGCTGGCCGACGAGCTCGGCCTGACGGAGCAGGAGATCCGTGAGGCCCTGGACGCGCGGGGCTGCTTCGCCCCGCAGTCGTTGGACCTGCCCGCCGGCGCCGCCGACGACGCGCTCACGCTGGGCGAGTCGCTGCCCCACAGCGACCGCGACGCCATCGCGGTGGTCGAGGCTCGACTGGCGCTGGCACCCGCACTCGCGGACCTGAGTCCCGAGGACCGGCACGTCCTGCACCTGCGGTTCGTCGCCGAGAGGTCCCAGGCGCAGATCGCGCACGAGCTGGGGGTGGGGCAGACGCACGTCTCGCGACAGCTCACCCGCATCTTCGGCGACCTGCGGGCCCGCCTCGAGGGCACCGACGCCGACGTGGCCTGACCGGGACCGATCAGTGCCGGCGCACGGCGACCGGCTCGACGATCCCGAAACCGCGCACCGGCCGCGCCGGCAGGGGCCGGGTCTCGAACTGGTCGTCGGGCAGCAGCGTCGCGGTGTGCGCGTCGATGATGATCCGGTTGCGGCGGGCGACGCCGGTGAGGCGCGAGGCCATGTTCACGGGCGGTCCGAAGACGTCGCCGAGCCGCATGACCACGGAGCCGGAGGCCAGGCCGACGCGGACGTCGGGCATCCGGGAGTCCCGGCCGATCACGGTGATGATCCCCTCGGCGGTGTCGTAGGCCTGGATCGGGTCGTCGTTCACGAAGAGCACCGAGTCGCCGAGCGACTTGATGACGCGGCCGCGGTGGGAGGCGACGACGTCGGCGCAGCGAGCCTCGAACAGCTCCACGAGGTCGCCGATCCGGTCCTCCGACAGCTCGTTGGAGAGCGCCGTGAACGAGACGATGTCGGCGAACCCGACGGTCAGCTCGCTCGTGTGCAGGTCCTCCGCGCGGGCACCGAGCGCGGCGGTCCGGGCGACCGCGGCGGCGAGGTGCCGGCGCCAGACGTAGACGAGGAGCTCCTCGAAGGGCTCCCGGAAGCCCTCGATCATCCGCCCGGCGATGTCGACGGGGTCGACGTCCTCGCCGCCGTCGCGGCGCATCTCCTCCACCCGGTGCACGAGGGCCGAGACCTCCCAGTCGGAGAGCCGGGCCATCGTCTGGCCGACCGCGCGGGTCAGGTTCACGGCCAGGTCGAAGTCGAGCAGGCCGCCCTCGACGAGCGTGAGCAGCGTCGACACGGCGCCGACGTCCCCCCGCGTGTAGGCGACCGCGGTGCCGTGCTCGGGGAAGCCGAGCGCGCGCCACAGGCGCTGCGCCTGCTCGAGGGTCACGCCGGTCTCGGCAGCGACCTCCAGGGCGGTGAAGACCGGGTCCTCGCCGAGGATGACGCGCTCGTAGTCCTCCTCGGGCGCGTCCGTGTCAGACACCCTCGTCGCGTTTGTCCTCGGAGTGGATGTCGTGCAGGAGGTCGCTCAGGTCGCGCTGCACCTGCTCGATCCTCGGGATGTCGGGGAGCGCGACCTGGCCGTGCGTGCTGGCGTCGCTGATGACGAGGGTGCCGCAGCCCAGCAGCCGGTCGATGAGGTCCTTCTCGTACGCGACGTCGCTGATCCGGCTCAGCGGGATGTCGTGGCCCTTGCGGGTGATCACGCCGTGCCGGGTGATGAGGCGGCGGGTGGTGATCGCGTACGTCGCGGTCAGCCACACGAGGAACGGCCGCAGCACGAACCAGACGATGCCGACCGCCACCACGACCCAGCCGACCAGGGTGACGATCTCCTGGTCGATCATCGTCTGGATGGCGACGCCGATCGCGAGCAGCACGACCAGCGCGAGGATCGGGAGCAGCAGCGCCTTGGGGTGGGTGCGGGTGCTGATGACGATGGTCTCGCCCGGGTTCAGCAGGTCCTTGTCGATGGCCACGGACGGATCATGTCACTCATCGTGCGTCGCGTCTCGGACGTGGACGACGTCGCCCGCGCCGACCGCGGTGCGCTCCCCGGACCCGTGCGCGACGACCAGTCGGCCGTCCGGGTCGATCTCGACGGCACGCCCCGTCAGGGTCGCTCCGCCGGGCAGCGACACGGCGACGTCGCGGCCGACGGTCGCGCACGCGGCGTCGTACGACGTGGCCAACCGCTCCGCGGCGGCCGCGCCGCCCTCCTGCCACGCGACGTAGGCCTCCCACAGCGTGTCGAGCAGGTCGCCGAGCAGGTCGGTCCGGTCGGGCACCTCGCCGGCGACGGCCAGCGACGTCGCCTCGGGCACCGGCAGCTCGTCGGCGGTCATCCCCACGTTGACGCCGATGCCGACGACGGCGGCGGGCCCGGTCGGCGTCTCGATGCGCTCGACCAGGATCCCGGCGACCTTGCGCTCGTCCTCGCCGGAGCCGAGCAGCACGTCGTTCGGCCACTTCACCGCGGCGTCGAAGCCACCGGCACGGAGCGCCTTGCTCACGGCGTACCCGGCGAGCAGGGGCAGCCACGGCCACGCCGCCGCCGGCACCGTCGGCCGCAGCAGCACCGAGAACGTCAGACCGGACCGTGCCGGGGTCTCCCACGAGCGGTCGAGGCGGCCCCGGCCGGCCGTCTGGTGCTCGGCGAGGACGACCAGGCCCTCCGGACCACCGGTGCGGGCGCGGTCGGCGACGAGGGCGTTCGTGGATCCGGCCTCCTCGACCACCTCGACCTGGTGGTCGGTCAGACGGGCGGCGTCGAGGGCCGGCCTGTCAGCCGGGCGGGCGGCGGGGGCATCGGTCATGGCGGCTAGTCTGCCCACCGTGACCGCACAGCCCGGTGAAGGCACCGACCTCCCCGCTGACATCGACACGCACACCACCGCCGGCAAGCTCGCCGACCTCGAGCGCCGCCTCGACGAGGCCGTGCACGCGGGGTCCGCGAAGGCCGTCGAGAAGCAGCACGCCAAGGGCCGGCAGACGGCCCGCGAGCGGATCGAGCAGCTCTTCGACGAGGGCTCGTTCGTCGAGCTGGACGAGCTCGCCAAGCACCGCTCGACGGCGTTCGGGCTGGAGAAGAAGCGGCCCTACGGCGACGGTGTGATCACCGGCTACGGCACGATCAACGGCCGGCAGGCCTGCGTCTTCTCCCAGGACTTCACGATCTTCGGCGGCTCGCTGGGCGAGGTCTACGGCGAGAAGATCACCAAGGTCATGGACCTGGCGATGAAGACCGGCTGCCCGATCATCGGCATCAACGAGGGCGCCGGCGCCCGCATCCAGGAGGGCGTCGTCTCGCTCGGCCTGTACGGCGAGATCTTCCGCCGCAACGTGCACGCCAGCGGCGTCATCCCGCAGATCAGCCTGATCATGGGCTCCTGCGCCGGCGGGCACGTCTACTCCCCCGCGGTCACCGACTTCACGATCATGGTCGACGGCACCTCGAACATGTTCATCACCGGTCCCGACGTCATCAAGACGGTCACCGGCGAGGACGTGACGATGGAGGAGCTCGGCGGCGCGCGTACCCACAACACCAAGTCCGGCAATGCGCACTACATGGGCGCCGACGAGGCGGACGCGCTGGAGTACACCAAGGCGCTCCTGTCGTACCTGCCCCAGAACAACCTCGACGAGTCGCCCACGTTCGACGACCCCGCCGAGATGGCGTTCAGCGACCTCGACCGCTCCCTCGACACGATCATCCCGGACTCGCCGAACCAGCCGTACGACATGCACGAGGTGCTGTTCGCGGTGCTCGACGACGAGGAGTTCCTCGAGGTCCAGGAGCTCTTCGCGCCCAACCTGATCGTCGGCTTCGGCCGGGTCGAGGGCCACTCGGTCGGCATCGTGGCCAACCAGCCGATGCAGTTCGCCGGCACCCTCGACATCGACGCCTCCGAGAAGGCCGCGCGCTTCGTCCGGTTCTGCGACGCGTTCAACATCCCGGTGCTGACCTTCGTCGACGTCCCCGGCTTCCTGCCCGGCACCGACCAGGAGTGGAACGGCATCATCCGGCGCGGCGCGAAGCTCATCTACGCCTACGCGGAGGCAACCGTCCCGCTGGTCACGATCATCACCCGCAAGGCCTACGGCGGTGCGTACGACGTGATGGGCTCCAAGCACCTCGGCGCCGACATCAACCTGGCGTGGCCGACCGCGCAGATCGCGGTGATGGGCGCCCAGGGTGCCGTGAACATCCTCTACCGCAACGACCTCAAGGACGCCGGCGACCCCGAGGCGATGCGGGCCCAGCTGATCGACGACTACGACCAGACGCTCGCGAACCCGTACATCGCCGCCGAGCGCGGGTACGTCGACGCCGTGATCACCCCGCACGAGACCCGCGTCGAGATCGTCCGGGCGCTCCGGCTGCTGCGGTCGAAGCGCGAGTCGCTGCCCGCCAAGAAGCACGGGAACATCCCCCTGTGACCGAACCGGAGCCCACGACCCCGTTCCTGAGAGTGGTCAGGGGTGACGCCACCGACGAGGAGATCGCCGCGCTCGTCGCCGTGCTCGGCAGCCTGGGCGGGGGCGAGGCCCCGGCGAGGAAGGAACCACCCGCCTGGTCGGCCCACCACCGCAAGGTGCGGGTGACCCTCCCCCACGGCCCTGGTGGCTGGCGCAACAGCGTGCTGCCGCGCTGACGTGACCCCGCTCGTCCTCGCCTCCCAGTCCCCCGCCCGGCTGGAGACCCTCCGCCGGGCAGGGGTCGAGCCGGTCGTCATCGTGTCCGGGGTCGACGAGGAGCAGCTCGGCGAGCTGCCGCCGCACGAGCTGGCGCTCCAGCTGGCCGAGCTCAAGTGCGCGGCCGTGGCCGGCCGCGACGACCTGCCGGGCGGCGCCCTGGTGCTGGGCTGCGACTCGGTGCTCGAGCTCGACGGGCTCGCGCTCGGCAAGCCGGACGACGCCGCCGACGCGACCGAGCGCTGGCGGGCCATGCGCGGCCGGTCCGGCGTCCTGCACACCGGGCACGCGCTCCGCGACACCGCGAGCGGTCACGTCGCGTCCGCGACCGCCGCCACGACGGTGCACTTCGCCGACGTCACCGACGAGGAGGTCGCGGCGTACGTCGCGACCGGCGAGCCGCTGCACGTGGCCGGCGCGTTCACCATCGACGGGCTGGGCGGCGCGTTCGTCACCGGGATCGAGGGCGACCACCACAACGTGGTCGGGCTGAGCCTGCCCCTGCTCAGGGAGCTGCTGGCGGAGCTGGGTCGGTCCTGGGTAGACCTGTGGGCGGCTCCATCTGGTCCGTGATCGCCGGGAGCTCGTGGGTGTGCTCGTGCAGGGTCGCGAGCTCGAGGTCGAGCACCAGCTCGGGGTCGTCGACCCGGAGGAAGACGAACTCGCGGAACAGGAAGAACCGGGCCGCGTTGGCCAGCGCGAGGCCGACCAGGTTGGCGGAGATGTTGTCCGACACCGGGTCGTCGAGGCCCAGGCCGCGGCTGATCCACAGGCACGACATCGGGATCAGCATCGTGGCCAGGTTGATCACCACGAACGCCACGACACCGCCGTCCGCGTGGCTGGTCCTCCGGTCCCGGAACGCCCAGACCTTGGTGCCGCGGAAGCTGATCACCATGCCCACGGTGTTGGCGATCACGTACGCCAGCTCGGGCTTGTCGTTGAACCAGGCGCTGTCCATCGCGCCGTAGCCGTGCACCAGGAAGTTGAAGAGGATCAGGGCGACCACGGTCGCGACGAAACCCACGGCGAGGAACCGGCCAGCTTCCTGGCGGAACCGCTTCCAGGGGTTCTCCACAGGGAGAGCCTAAGCCGAGGACCCAGGCTCCAGGCGGCTACCACCCGGTACGCGGGTGTCGCGGCCGACCCGGCAGTCCATGCCGAGGATGGTCACCTCCGCCGAGTCCTCGGTGCCCCGGGCGCCCGGGTCGCCCACCGTGGCACCGGGACCGACCTCGCACCGGGTGTCGACGATCGTCCAGTGCACGCTCGCCCCGGCCGAGATCCGGGCGTCGGCGAAGACGACGCTGTCGACGACCTCGGCGCCGGGCTCGACCACCACCCCGGGCCCCAGGACGCTGCGCCGGACGACGCCCGCGACGCGGCAGCCGGACGAGACGAGGCTGTCGTCCACCGTCGCCCCGTCGAGGATGCGGGCCGGCACCCGCTGCGGCTGCCGGGACAGGATCGGCCAGCGCGGCTCGCCGAGCACGCCCACGTCGTCGGTCAGGACGTCCTGGTGGGCGCGGAGGTACAGGTGCGGCTGGCCGAGGTCGCGCCAGTAGCCCTCCATCGGGTGCACGAACGTGCGGCCACGCTCGACCAGGCGCGGCACGAGGTGGTCGCCGAAGTCCTCCAGCCCGGTGTCGGCCTCGTCCGCGTCCGCGCCGAGCTCCCGGTGCAGCCCCTCGAGGACGTCGCGCAGCACCTGCGGGTCGTAGGCGATGACCTCGGTGGCGATCGTTCCGCTCTCCGGGTCGTCCGGCTTGTAGGCGAAACCGGTCACCAGCCCGTCGGGGTCGTGCTCGACGACGGCGTGGTCGCCGGCGTCCTCGACGGGCACCTCGGTCGTGACCAGGGTGCACTCGGCGCCGGTGCGCAGGTGCGTGTCGACGACGTCCCGGTAGTCCAGCCGGTAGACGTGGTCCGCGCTCATCACCAGCAGGACGTCGGGGTCGAAGACGCTGACCTGGTCGCGGAGCCGGAACAGCTCGTCGGCGTTCCCGCGCGCGAACCCCTCCTCGTCGAGCCCGCCCGTGCCCTCGTGCGGCATCAGCAGGCGCAGCCCGCCGAGGTTGCGGTCGAGGTCCCACGGACGCCCGTTCGCGACCTCGTCCTGGAGGGTCGTGCCCTGGAACTGGACCGACAGCCACACGTCCGTGAAGCCGGAGTGGGTGAGGTTCGAGAGCGGGAAGTCGAGGAGCTGGTGGATCCCCGCGAACGGCAGCGCCGGCTTGGCCCGCTCGCGAGTGAGCACGTCCATCCGCCCGCCGACGCCTCCGGCCTGGATGATCGCCAGGACGCGAGGGCGCCTCACCTCGTCATCACTTGGTGAACAAGGAGGACGCCTTGTTGACGGTCTCGACCAGCCCGTAGACCAGCGGGATCCCGACGACGGCCCAGGCGGCCGCGACGCGCGCGCTCATGCGTGGCTCCTCTCCCTGGCGGGCCGCGCATCGGGCTGGGCGCCGGCCGCACCGTCCTCGGGCTCGTGGAACTTGTCAGCGACCGGCCTGATGAGCAGGTTGGCGACGAAGCCGACGGCGAGCAGGCCGACCATGATGAACAGGGCGCCGCGGTAGGCGTCGGCCGTGAGCTCGCCCGGCGTGCCCTGGGTGTCGAGGTAGCGGTTCACGATCAGCGGACCGGCCACTCCCGCGGCCGACCAGGCGGTGAGCAGCCGTCCGTGGATCGCGCCCACCTGGTAGGTGCCGAACAGGTCGCGCAGGTACGCCGGGACCGTGGCGAAGCCGCCGCCGTAGAACGACAGGATCACCGCGGCGAACAGCACGAACAGGACGGTCGAGGACGGGCCGACCGTGGCGAGCAGGACGTAGACCGCCAGCCCGACGCCCAGGTAGCCCATGTAGATCGGCTTGCGTCCGACCAGGTCCGAGGTCGACGACCAGATGAACCGGCCCGCCATGTTGGCCAGGGACAGCAGCCCGACGAAGCCGCCGGCGGCGGCCGCGGTCACGCTGGACTCGCCGTTCTCGCGGAAGAAGTCCTGGATCATCGGGGCCGCCTGCTCGAGGATGCCGATCCCGGCGGTGACGTTGCAGAACAGGACGACCCACAGCAGCCAGAACTGCGGCGTGCGGATCGCGTTGGCCGCCGAGACGCTGGCGGTGGTGACGAGTGTCTTCTCCTGGACCTGGGCGGGGTCCCAGCCCTCCGGCCTCCAGTCGTCGGCCGGCACCCGGACGGTGAAGGCGCCGAACATCATGAAGCAGAGGTAGACCAGCCCGAGCGTCACGAACAGCAGCGCGACGGCGTGGCCGCTGGCGACCGAGGTCGGGTCGCTCGAGTCGTACGACGCGTCGTACAGCGCCATCAGCCGGCCGCTGAGCGGGCTCGCGATCAGTGCGCCACCGCCGAAGCCCATGATCGCCATGCCCGTGGCCAGGCCCGGGCGGTCGGGGAACCACTTGATCAGCGTCGAGACCGGCGAGATGTACCCGATGCCGAGCCCGATGCCGCCGATCACGCCGTAGCCCAGGTAGACCAGCCACAGCTGGCCGGTCTGGATGCCGAGCGCTCCCACCAGGAACCCGGTCGCCCAGAAGCAGGCCGAGGTGAACATCGCGGCGCGCGGGCCGTTGCGGTCGACCCAGGTGCCGGCGACGGCCGCCGACAGGCCGAGCATCACGATGGCGATCGAGAAGATCACGCCGACCGCGGTGAGCGAGCTGTCGAAGTGGTCGACGAGGGCGTTCTTGTAGACGCTCGTCGCGTACGCCTGCCCGATGCAGAGGTGGACGGCGAGGGCGGCCGGCGGGATGAGCCAGCGGTTGAAGCCCGGGCCGGCGACCGTGCGATCGCGGGCGAGGAAGGACGGGACCATGGTGAACCTCCGAGAGTGGTCAAAGGTTCACGTACCCGGGCGACGGCCCGGGCACACCTACTCGACCGGCAGGCCGAGTCCTCGGGCGATGAGCATCCGCTGCACCTCGGAGGTGCCCTCGCCGATCTCGAGCACCTTGGCGTCGCGGTAGAGCCGCGCGACGGCGTACTCCTCCATGAAGCCGTAGCCGCCGAAGACCTGGGTGGCGATCCGGGTGGCGGTGACGGCCGACTCGGTCGCGTAGAGCTTGGCGATGGCGGCGGCCTGCTTGAAGTCCTTCACCGGCGCGCCGGCGTCCTTCATCGCGGCGGCGCGGTAGGTCAGCTGGCGGCTCGCGGCGAGCATGACGTCGAGGTCCGCGACCTGGAACGCCACGCCCTGCTTGCGGCCGATCGGCACGCCGAAGGTCTGCCGGTCCAGCGCGTACTCGACGCTGAGGTCGAGGCAGGCCTGGATGCAGCCGACCGCGAGCGCGGCGATCGCGACCCGGCCGTCGTCGAGGGTGGCGAGGAACTGCGCGTAGCCGCGGCCGCGCTCGCCGAGCAGGTTCGCCTCGGGGACGCGGCAGTCCTGGAACGTCAGCGGGTGCGTGTCCGACGCGTGCCAGCCGAGCTTGTCGTACGCCGGCTCGACGACGAACCCGTCGGTCCCGGACGGCACGAGGATCGCGCTGATCTCGGCCTTGCCGTCCTCGCGGGCGCCCGTCCGGGCGGTGACCGTGACGACCGTGGTGATGTCGGCGCCGGAGTTGGTGATGAACTGCTTGGCGCCGTTGACGACCCACTCGCCGTTCTCGAGCTCGGCCCTGGTCCGGGTCGCACCGGCGTCGGAGCCGGCGCCGGGCTCGGTGAGGCCGAAGCCGGCGAGCGCCTGGCCGGCCACGAGGTCCGGCAGCCAGGTCTGCTTCTGCTCGTCGGTGCCGTAGGTGAGGATCGGGTTGATGCCGAGGCCGACGGCGGCCTCGAGGGTGAGGCCCATCGACTGGTCGACGCGACCGATCTCCTCGATCGCGACGCAGAGGCTGGTGAAGTCGCCGTCCTCGCCGGCTCCGCCGAACTCCTCCGGTGCGGTCAGGCCGAACAGCCCGAGCTTGCCCATGTGCTGCACGACGTCCACCGGGAAGTGGTGGTCCTTGTCCCACTGCGCGGCGTGCGGGGCGATCTCCGCCTGCGCGAACTCGCGCACGCTGCGCCGGAACTCCTCGTGCTCACGCGACAGCTCGAACGTCATGCCCCGCAGCGTAGCCGGGTTGGTTAACGATCGCTAACCTCCGAGCGCGCGGTCGAACGAACGACCCTGATGTTGAAGTCCGAGCCGCCGAGCGACATCGCGATCCGGATCCAGAGCGGCAGCCACATCTCGGCGCCGCGAGCCGTCTCGAGCCCGCCGAGGTCGAGGACGTCCTGGTGGCCCATCTCCTCCAGCAGCCCGGTGACGGTCGCCTTGGCCTCGGCGTCGTCGCCGCTGACGAAGACGGTCGTCGGCTCACCGAGCTGCCGGGGGTCGACCATGACCGAGTTGTTCATGGTGTTGAGGGTCTTCACGACCCTCGCGCCGGGGTGGGCCCGCTGGATCTGCTCGGCCAGCGAGTCGTCGTCCTTCACGAAGAGCCGCGGCGGGAAGCCCTGGGAGTGGTCGAGCGGGTTCGAGATGTCGAGCAGGACCTTGCCGTCCAGGCCGGCGGCCGCCTGCTCGAGGATCCCCAGCGACACGTCACCGCCCGCCGCGTTGACGACGAGGTCGGCACCGGCCGCGGCGTCGGCGAACGACGCCAGGCCGACCGCCGGGTGCTCCGCCGCCCAGGCGGCGTACTCCTCGCGGCCGGCGGTGTCCGCCGGGTCGCGGGTGCCGATGGTGACCTCGTGACCGAGCCCGGACAGCCGGCCGGCGACGGCGCGACCGACCGCGCCGGTGCCGAGGACCCCCACCTTCATGACGGACCCCTCATGACTCCATCACCGACACCGCGACCCAGAACCGCTCGCGCAGCAGGTGCCGGTCGTGCTCCTCGATGTAGTAGTGGCCGGTCCGCGCCGAGAGGTCGGTGAGCAGGGCGCGGTCGATGTCGCCCGGGATCTGCCGGTCGTTGGTCCGCAGCTGGTCGACCTCCTCCGCCCGGGCCCGCTGGAGCCAGGTGGTCAGCACGCTCGTGCACACCTCGTCGATGAGCTCCGGCGGGGTCTCGGCGTTGGTGAGGTCGACCTGGCCGGTGGCCGAGGAGTAGACGAGCGAGGAGGCGCGCACGACCTCCGGCGAGGGAGGGACGACGCCGGGCGGGGCGGGCTTGCGCCCGGCCAGCAGCGCGGGGGTCGGGGCCGACGGGCGAGCGGGCTCCTCGACGGGCGCGGCCGCCCCCTCCGGCTCGGGCTCGGGGCGCGTCCGTGCCTGGACGAACATGTCGATGGTGTCGGGCGAGATCATCACGACGTCGTCGGCCTCGCGCCGCAGGTGCTTGCTCACGGCGTGCGCCTTGCCGTCGCGGTCCGGCGCCACCAGCAGGATCACCGGGATGCCGTGGCCCTGCACCTCCTCGACGGCCTCGGTGAGGTCGTCGTCGCCGCTGACCAGGTACATCACGTCGACGGCCTGGTTGCGGGCGTGCATGACCAGGTCGAGCCCGATCCGCAGGTCGACGCCCTTCTGCTCCCCCGTGTAGGAGAGCCGCCCGAGGCGGAGCTTGACCCGCGGGAGCATGCCGATCTGCTCCTGGATCGGGTCCGGCAGGCCGCCGCGGCTGCCCGAGTCGTACCAGTTGACCCGCAGCAGCGGGAGCTGGCTGTGCTCCTCGGCCTGCTCGATGAGGGCGTCGACGAGGTGGTCGTAGAGCACGTGCACGCCCGAGCGCAGCGACGTGCCGGTGACCCGGGTCGCCGCCGAGGCGAGCAGGTAGCCGGCGTCGACGTAGACCGCGCAGCGAGACCTCATGCGTCCCAGTATGAAGGCTCCGGGAAGGGCGACGGAGGGCCCGCGATAACCTGCCCGTCGTGCCAGAGACCAGCCCTGTGCAGAAGGTCCTCGTCGCCAACCGCGGCGAGATCGCGGTCCGGGTCATCCGGGCCTGCAAGGACGCCGGGATCGGCTCGGTGGCCGTCTACGCCGACCCCGACCGCGACGCCGTCTTCGTCCGGCTGGCCGACGAGGCCCACTCGCTGGGCGGCGCCACGCCCGCCGACTCGTACCTCGACATCGCCAAGATCATCGCGGTCGCCGAGAAGTCGGGCGCCGACTCGGTGCACCCGGGCTACGGCTTCCTCGCCGAGAACGCCGAGTTCGCCCAGGCGGTCATCGACGCCGGGCTCACCTGGATCGGCCCGCCGCCCGCCGCGATCGAGGCCCTCGGCGACAAGGCGAAGGCCAAGCACATCGCCGACAAGGCGAACGCTCCCCTGGCCCCGGGCACCAAGGACCCCGTCAAGGACGCCGACGAGGTCGTCGAGTTCGCCAAGGCGAACGGCCTCCCGGTCGCGATCAAGGCGGTCTTCGGCGGCGGCGGGCGCGGCCTGAAGGTGGCCCGCACCCTCGAGGAGATCCCCGACGCCTACGAGTCGGCCGTCCGCGAGGCCGTCACCGCGTTCGGCCGCGGGGAGTGCCTCGTCGAGAAGTTCCTCGACAAGCCGCGGCACGTCGAGACCCAGTGCCTCGCCGACCAGCACGGCAACGTCGTCGTGGTCTCCACCCGCGACTGCTCGCTCCAGCGCCGCAACCAGAAGCTCGTCGAGGAGGCGCCCGCGCCGTTCCTCACCGAGGCCCAGACGACCGAGCTCTACGAGTCGTCGAAGCGGATCCTCACGGAGGCCGGCTACTACGGCGCCGGCACCTGCGAGTTCCTGGTCGCGCAGGACGGCACCATCTCGTTCCTCGAGGTCAACACCCGGCTCCAGGTCGAGCACTGCGTGTCCGAGGAGGTCACCGGCATCGACCTGGTCCGCGAGATGTTCCGGATCGCGGCCGGCGAGGAGCTCGGCTACGGCGACCCGGAGATCCGCGGCCACTCGATCGAGTACCGCATCAACGCCGAGGACGGCGGCCGCAACTTCATGCCGGCCCCGGGCACGCTCTCGGCGTGGAGCCCGCCCAGCGGGCCCGGCGTCCGCCTCGACGGCGGGTACGAGAACGGCGAGACCATCCCCGGCTCGTTCGACTCGCTCATCGCCAAGCTGATCGTCACCGGCCGCGACCGCACCCAGGCCCTGGAGCGCTCGCGCCGCGCCCTGGACGAGTTCGTCGTCGACGGCATGCCGACGGTCATCCCGTTCCACCGCGCCGTGGTCGACGACCCGGCGTTCATCGGCGACGGCGACTCCTTCAGCATCTACACGCAGTGGATCGAGACCGACTTCGACAACCAGATCACGCCGTACGGCGGTGACTCGGCCGCGGCCGACGAGCCGGCCGAGCGGCAGAGCGTGGTCGTCGAGGTCGGCGGCAAGCGGCTCGAGGTCGTGCTGCCCGGTGGTCTCGGCGGCCTGTCCGTCGGCGGCGGTGGCGGTGGCGCGAAGAAGCCGAAGCGCGCCGGCGGGAAGAAGGCCGGTGCTGCGGCCAGCGGTGACGCGGTCACCAGCCCGATGCAGGGAACCATCGTGAAGATCGCGGTCGAGGAGGGCCAGGCCGTCGCCGAGGGTGACGTCGTGGTCGTGCTCGAGGCGATGAAGATGGAGCAGCCGCTCAAGGCGCACAAGGCCGGCACCGTGACCGGTCTCCAGGCCGAGGTCGGTGCGACCGTGACGAACGGCGCCGTGATCTGCGAGCTGAAGGACTGACCGCCGACACCTCCGCCGGGCCCGGCACGGGCCAGGCGGTCTCGGTCGGGGTCGTCTCGGCGCTCGTCGGCTGGACGTCGGCGTTCGCCGTCGTCCTCACGGGCCTGCAGTCCGTCGGCGCCAGCGAGGCCGAGGCGGCGTCCGGGCTGCTCGCCGTCTCGGTGGTGATGGGCGTCGGCTCGGTGCTCTTCTCGTGGCGGACCCGGAACCCGATCACGTTCGCGTGGTCCACGCCGGGGGCGGCACTCCTGGCGGGTGCTGCCGCACCGGGGGGCGGGTACGCCGCCGCCGTCGGTGCCTTCGTCGTGGCCGCGGCTCTCTACCTGCTGACCGGTCTGGTGCGGCCGCTGGGCGCCCTCGTGCAGCGCATCCCTGGATCCCTGGCCAACGCCATGCTGGCCGGCGTCCTCCTGACCCTCTGCGTCGAGCCCTTCCGGGCGCTCGCCGCCGACCCCCGAGCCGTCGCGCCCGTGCTCCTCACCTGGCTGGTCGTGCTCTGGCGGGCCCGGCGCTTCGCGATCCCGCTCGCGTTCGTGGCCGCCCTGGTCGTGATCGTGGCCACCGGGTCGCTCGACGGGGTGGCCGGCGCCGACCTGGTGCCACAGCTGACGTGGACCACCCCGCACCCCGACCTGGCCGCGGCGGTCTCGCTCGGACTCCCCCTCTACCTGGTCACCATGACCGGCCAGAACATCCCGGGCGTCGCGGTGATGGCCTCGCTCGGCTACCGCGCACCGCTGCGCGAGGCGCTGTTCTACGCCGGCGGCACCGGCCTGGTCACGGCCGGCTTCGGCGGGTACTCCACGAACCTGGCCGCGATCTCGGCGGCGCTGACGGCCGGGCCCGACGCCCACCCGGACCTCGACAGGCGCTGGCCGTCGGGCATCAGCAACGGCGTCACCGGCATCTGCCTGGGCGTGGCGGCGACCGCCGTCACCACGATCGCGGTCGCCGCTCCCGACGGCGTGCTCGAGACGGTGGCCGGGCTGGCGCTGCTCGGCACGTTCGCGGCGTCGGCCGCGGCCGCGCTGGCCGACCCGCGCGACCGTGAGGCGGCCGCGGTCACGTTCGTCGTCGCGGCGTCCGGCTACGCCGTCGGCGGCGTCGGTGCCGCGTTCTGGTCGCTGATCGCCGGTGGGCTGGTGCTCGCGGTCACCCGCGTGCGCCGCGAGCCCGAGGCTTAGCCCTTCACCTCGCAGCCGGTCCTGCGCTCGGCGTTCAGGCAGGTGTCGTGGCCGTTGCCCGCGTCGACCCGGTCCTGGCCGCGGCCCGTGTCGACGACGTCGTCGCCGCCTCCGCCGACCACGCGGTCGTCACCGCCGTACGTCCGGGCGACGAGCGGCAGGTCGCTGTTGACCGAGACCAGGTCCTGCGCCCGCGTCCCGTAGTAGACGTACGGGATCTCGCCGTCGAGACCCACCAGCTCCAGTCCACGGACGACTCCGGTCGTGACGCCGTCCCGCACGAACCTCTCGTTGCGCTGGTCGACGGTCGCTCCGGCGTCGCTCGTGGCACCGCGATGACGACTGATCTCCCCGATGTCGTGTCCCGGACCACCGTCGAGCACGTAGCCCGGTTCGTCCGTGATCGGCAGGAACAGGAAGTCGTCGCCCGTCCCACCGAGGATGCGGCTGGGCAGGGGCGACCGGGCCTCGATCCGATCGCCGCCGGGCCCGCCGTAGAACGTGTCCCGTCCGCGATGGGAGACCAGCCGGTCGCGCCCCCGCCCCCCGCACATGACGTCGTCCCCGCCGCCACCACGGACCACGTCGTCGCCCGCCAGGGCCGCGATGACGTCCGGTCCGGACGTGCCCACGATGACGTCCTGGCCAGGGGTCCCGACGATCGTGGCGGGTCTGCCCCCGCAGGTGGGAGCCTCCGCCGCGTGGGCCGGCGAGAGCGCGGGCAACGCGACCGCCACGAGC
Organism: uncultured Actinomycetota bacterium; assembly: GCA_963815335.1. Lineage (GTDB taxonomy): Bacteria > Actinomycetota > Actinomycetes > Propionibacteriales > Nocardioidaceae > Nocardioides. The sequence goes on along the minus strand of CAWFGL010000004.1, from coordinate 425,163 downwards.
AGGAGCACTCCGAGACGCCTCATGCCAGGCAGCCTAGGCTCGCCACCATGCTGCGAGAGCCCGCCCACCGGGTCAGCCCGCGGGCCCGGACCATGTGGCAGGTCTCCTCGGTGGTCGAGGGTCTGATGACGCTGACCGCCCTCACGGTCTTCGACGCGCTCGTCGACGGCGTCGACGTGCGGTGGTGGGTCTTCGTGCTGGTCGCCGCCGCCCACCTCGCCTGGGCGGTCGTGGTCCCGCAGTGGCGCTACCTCGTGCACCGCTGGGAGGTCACCGACTCGGCGGTCTACACCCAGACCGGCTGGTGGGCCCGGGAGCGGCGGATCGCCCCGATGTCGCGGATCCAGACCGTCGACCACGGCGAGGGCGCCGTCGAGCGGCTGTTCCGGCTGGCCACGGTCACGGTGACCACCGCCTCCGCCGCCGGAGCCCTGCAGATCTCGGGCCTCGACCGCGACGTCGCCCGTCGGCTGGTCGACGAGCTGACCCTCAAGGCGGACGCCGTCGAGGGCGACGCCACGTGACCGAGCCCGCGGACCTTCCCGAGATCGCCCGGGACGCCGAGTGGCAGCGCCTGGACCCGCGGATGCTGCTCGTCCACCCGGTCCGCGAGGTGATCCGGTTCCTGCCCGCCCTGATCGCGATCGCGTTCGCGGGTCGCGCGTCCGGCGGCGAGACCTGGCAGGCCCTGGGCATCGTGATCCCGGTCGCGATCGGGCTCATGCGCTATTTCACGACCCGCTTCCGGGTCGCCGCCGGGCGGGTCGAGCTGAAGCGAGGCCTGGTCAGCCGGCACGTCCTCTCGACGCCGGTCGACCGGGTGCGCACGGTCGACCTGACGTCGTCGCTCATCCAGCGCGTGCTCGGCCTGACCACCGTGCGGATCGGCACCGGGACCGGGTCCGGCGACGAGGCCCTCGACCTCGACGGCCTGCTCGTCGCCCGGGCCCGTGAGCTCCGCGAGGAGCTGCTCCGGGCAAGCCCCGCGGACGACGCCGGGGTGGTCCCGGGCGGAGACGGGCAGCAGGTCGCCGAGGAGCTGGTCGTCGCGTTCGAGCCGCGCTGGCTCTGGTACGCCCCGCTGACCGGGAGCGGCGTCGTCATCGCCGCGGCGACCGCTGGCGTCAGCGCACAGTTCCTCGAGCTCGGCGGGTTCTGGGACGACCTGGACGCCGAGGACTACGAGTCGCTGAGCGGGCCCACGCTCCCGCTCGTCGTCCTCGTCCCGATCGGGGCGGTGCTCGCGCTGGCCGTGATGTCGGCGCTCGCGATCGGCGGCTACCTCGTCACGAACTGGGCGCTCCGCGTGACCCGGCGGCCACCCGGCCCCGGTGGCGACTGGCACCTGAGCCGTGGCCTGCTCACCACCCGCGAGACCACCCTGGACGCCGACCGGGTGGCGGGCGTGAACGTCACCGAGCCGATCGGCGTCCGGGCCGCCGGCGGCGCGCGGCTCAGTGCCATCGTCACCGGCCTCGACCGCAGCCAGCAGGGCAGCTCGACGCTCGTCCCGCCCGCACCGCTCGACGTCGTGCAGCGGGCGGCCGTGGCCGTGCTCGGCACCGCGGCGCCGGTGACCGGACCGCTCGTGGACCACGGCCCCGCAGCAGTACGGCGGCGCTGGACCCGCGCCCTGGTCCCGGCCGCCCTGCTGGTCGCCGGTGCGGTCCTGGCCGTCGTCCTCGGCGCGACGCCCTGGCTGCTGGCGGCCGTCGTGCTGCTACCCGTCGCGGCGCTGCTGGCCGCCGACCGGGCCCGGTCCCTCGGCCACGCCCTGGTCGACCGTCATCTCGTCGCCCGCGCCGGCAGCGTCGTCCGCCGGCGCCGTGCGCTCGAGGTCGGCCACGTCATCGGCTGGAACTTCCGGGCCACCTGGTTCCAGCGCCGGGTCGGGCTCACGACCCTCGTCGCGACGACCGCGGGCGGCAGCCAGGCCATCCCCGTGCTCGACGTCCCCGAGGACCTCGCGGTCGCCCTGGCCGACGAGGCGCTGCCCGACCTGGTCCGGCAATTCGTCAGCTGAGTCGGGCGATCAGGACGTCGAGGTCCCGCTCGGCGTAGGTGCGGTGGTGCCACTCCTCGTTGACGACCGTCGCCAGGCTCGGGCCCACCGGGAAGTCCTCGTCGAACGGCCAGCCCTCGCTCCTGAACTCGACCGTGCTGTCGATCTGCTCCTGGGTGAGCTCGTCGAGGAACGCGCGGACCCGCGCGACCCGGTCGGTGCGGAGCGCGAGGACGTCGGCCAGCGGCGGCCGCGCGTCGCGCTCGTACGGGATGGGGTTGGGGAAGCGCGCGTAGCTGTCGAAAGGCAGGTCGAGCGGGTCGTAGGCGTCCGGCACCCCCAGGACGACCGAGAACACCCACAGGTCGGTCGCGTAGGCGAGGTGCCGCAGCGTCTGGACGAACGACCACTCGCCGCCGACCGACTCGTGCAGCTGCGCCTCGTCGAGCGTCAGCGCCTTCTCCAGGGTGTCGGCCCACAACCGCTCGAGGTCCGCCCACGCCTCGCGGTAGGCCTCGGGCGTGCGTGGGAGGTACGGGTTGTCGTCGTCGTACCCGTCGCCCTGGTCCTGGTGGAAGTCCTCCTCGTCGCTCATGGCACCCCATGAGACGGGAAACCTTCCCGCAACGCCACCCCCCTAGGTTTGGCGTCATGTTCGGCAAGGTCCTCGTCGCCAACCGCGGAGAGATCGCGATCCGCGCCTTCCGCGCGTCGTACGAGCTCGGGGCGCGCACGGTCGCGGTGTTCCCGCACGAGGACCGCGGCTCGGAGCACCGCCTCAAGGCCGACGAGGCCTACGAGATCGGCGAGCGCGGCCACCCGGTCCGGGCCTACCTCGACCCCGACGGGATCGTGGCCGTCGCGGTGCGGGCCGGCGCTGATGCCGTCTACCCGGGCTACGGCTTCCTGTCCGAGAACCCGACGCTGGCCGAGGCGTGCGCGAACGCGGGGATCACCTTCGTCGGGCCGCCGGCCGAGATCCTCGAGCTGACCGGCAACAAGGCGCGGGCCATCGCCGCGGCCAAGGCGGCCGGGGTGCCGACGCTCGCGAGCGTCGAGCCCTCGACCGACGTGGACGCGCTGGTGGCGGCCGCCTCGCAGATGCCGCTGCCGCTGTTCGTGAAGGCGGTCGCCGGCGGCGGCGGCCGCGGGATGCGGCGGGTCGACCGGGCCGAGGACCTCCGCGAGGCGGTCGAGACCTGCATGCGCGAGGCCGAGGGCGCGTTCGGCGACCCGACCGTGTTCATCGAGCAGGCCGTCATCGACCCCCGGCACATCGAGGTGCAGATCCTCGCGGACGCCGCCGGCGAGGTCATCCACCTCTTCGAGCGCGACTGCTCGGTCCAGCGCCGGCACCAGAAGGTCGTCGAGATCGCGCCGGCACCGAACCTCGACCCGGCGATCCGGGAGCGGATGTGCGCGGACGCCGTCCGGTTCGCCCGTGAGATCGGCTATCGCAACGCCGGCACGGTGGAGTTCCTGCTGGACCCGGACGGCAACTACGTCTTCATCGAGATGAACCCGCGGATCCAGGTCGAGCACACGGTGACCGAGGAGGTGACCAACGTCGACCTGGTCCAGGCCCAGCTGCGGATCGCGTCCGGCGCGACGTTCGCCGACCTCGACCTCTCGCAGGACGCGATCTCCGTCCGCGGCGCCGCCCTGCAGTGCCGGATCACCACCGAGGACCCGGCCAACAGCTTCCGCCCGGACACCGGGGTGATCACGACCTACCGCTCGCCGGGCGGCGCCGGGGTGCGGATCGACGGCGGTACGACCTACACCGGGGCCGAGGTCAGCGCGCACTTCGACTCGATGCTGTCCAAGCTCACCTGCCGCGGCCGGACGTTCGACGACGCCGTCCTCAAGGCGCGCCGGGCGATCGCGGAGTTCCGGATCCGCGGCGTCACGACCAACATCGCGTTCCTCCAGGCGGTTCTCGCCGACCCCGACTTCGCCGCGGGCCGCGTCACCACCTCGTTCATCGAGACCCACCCGCACCTGCTCCAGGCGAGGGCTGCCGGCGACCGCGGGACCAAGCTGATGACGTACCTCGCCGACGTCACGGTGAACCAGCCGCACGGCGCCGCGCCGGTCAGCATCGACCCGGCCACCAAGCTCCCTGCCACCGACCTCCGGGTGCCGCCCCCGGACGGCTCCCGTCAGCTGCTCCTCGAGCTCGGTCCGGAGGCGTTCGCCCGTCGTCTCCGGGAGCAGGACACGGTCGCGGTCACCGACACCACGTTCCGCGACGCGCACCAGTCGCTGCTCGCGACCCGGGTCCGGACACGCGACCTGATCACGGTCGCCGGGCACGTGGCGCGGACGACGCCGGAGCTGTGGTCGCTGGAGTGCTGGGGCGGGGCGACGTACGACGTCGCGCTGCGCTTCCTGTCCGAGGACCCGTGGGAGCGGCTGGCCGCGCTGCGCCAGGCCGTGCCGAACGTCTGTCTCCAGATGCTGCTCCGCGGTCGCAACACGGTCGGCTACACCCCGTACCCGTCCGAGGTCACCCGCGCCTTCGTGCAGGAGGCCGCCGACACCGGGCTCGACGTGTTCCGGATCTTCGACGCCCTCAACGACGTCGAGCAGATGCGGCCGGCCATCGACGCGGTCCGCGAGACCGGCACGACGGTCGCCGAGGTCGCGCTCTGCTACACCGGCGACCTCTCCAGCCCGGACGAGAAGCTCTACACGCTCGACTACTACCTCGGCCTGGCCGAGCGGATCGTCGACGCCGGCGCGCACGTGCTCGCGATCAAGGACATGGCCGGGCTGCTCCGCGCACCCGCGGCCAGGACGCTGGTGACCGCGCTGCGCGAGCGCTTCGACGTCCCGGTGCACCTGCACACCCACGACACGCCCGGCGGCCAGCTCGGCACGCTGCTGGCCGCGATCGACGCCGGCGTGGACGCGGTCGACGCCGCCTGCGCGTCGATGGCCGGCACCACGTCCCAGCCCGCGCTCTCCGCCCTGGTCTCGGCGACCGACCACTCGGACCGCGAGACCGGGCTGTCCCTGGCGGCCGTCAACGCCCTCGAGCCGTACTGGGAGGCCACCCGCCGGGTCTACGCGCCGTTCGAGTCCGGCCTGCCCGCGCCCACCGGCCGGGTGTACCGGCACGAGATCCCCGGCGGCCAGCTCTCCAACCTGCGCCAGCAGGCGATCGCGCTCGGCCTCGGCGAGAAGTTCGAGCAGGTCGAGGACATGTACGCCGCCGCCAACGACGTGCTCGGCCACATCCCGAAGGTGACGCCCTCGTCGAAGGTCGTCGGCGACCTCGCGCTCGCCCTGGTGGGGCTCGGCGCCGACCCGGCCGAGTTCGCGGAGAACCCGGGCAAGTTCGACATCCCGGACTCGGTGATCGGCTTCCTCAACGGCGAGCTCGGCGACCCGCCGGGCGGCTGGCCCGAGCCGTTCCGCACCAAGGCGCTGGAGGGCCGCACCTGGAAGCCACCGGCCAGCGAGCTCACCGACGAGCAGTCCGAGGCGCTCGGCGGCAGCTCACGGGTGCGGCGCGAGACCCTCAACCGGCTGCTCTTCCCCGGCCCGACCAAGGACTTCACCGAGGCCCGAGAGACCTACGGCGACATCTCGGTGCTCCCGACCATCGACTACCTGTACGGGCTGCGGCACGGCGAGGAGCACGAGGTCACCATCGAGGAGGGCAAGACGATCCTGCTCGGCCTCCAGGCGATCGGCGAGCCGGACGAGCGGGGCTACCGGACCGTGCTGGCCACGATCAACGGCCAGCTCCGGCCGATCAGCGTGCGTGACCGCTCCGTCTCGTCCGAGGTCGCGACCGCGGAGAAGGCCGACCCCGCGAACGCCGGGCACGTCGCCGCGCCGTTCCAGGGCGTCGTCACGGTGGTCGTCGAGAAGGGCGCGACCGTCGCGGCCGGCGAGACCGTGGCCACCATCGAGGCGATGAAGATGGAGGCCTCGATCACCGCTCCTGTCGCCGGCACGGTCGAGCGGGTCGCCCTCCCGGGCACGCAGGCCGTCGACGGCGGCGACCTGGTGCTCGTGCTCAGCTGACGGTGAGGTTCACCCACTCGGACCGCAGCCCGAGCCCGAACCGGAAGTCCTCGCCGCTGATCGTGCGCGTGCCGGCGCTGCCGGTGAGCTTCACCTTCACGACCCGACCGCCCCACTGGCCGTCGCCGGTGCGCTTCGTGAACCGGATCCGGGTCAGGTTGCCGATGCCGGGGAACGCCTTCTCGATGGTGCCGTCGCTGACGGTCGTCTGCCAGGCGGTGTGCGGGTTGCCCGACCAGGCGTCGTAGGGGTCCTGCTTCGCGACGAGGTACGGCGCCGAGCCGGCCGAGGACCAGCCGCCGTTGGACGCGGAGAACTGGGTGAACGCCGGCTCCCCGTCGTACAGGAGGACCTCGGCCTTCGACGCCTTGATACCGGCCGTCGCCGACGGGTGCTCGGCGCCGGCGCCGCCGTACACCTGGCACGAGGTGGTGTCGCACAGCTGGTAGTGGGACGCGATCGGGTGCGCGCGCCCGTTGGCGGCGTAGGTGCGCGCGGCCACGGCCTGCGCGGCCAGTGCCTCGGGCTCCCACGAGACCGGCATCTCGAGGGGCACCACGCCGCGGAGGTACTTCTCGAGCGACAGCACGTTGACGGTGTCGCCCTGGGTCGCGCGCAGCGCCCCGCGGTAGGCGGCCCGCTTGCCGCCCGGCAGGACCAGGGTCGTCGGCCCGACCTTCGCGAAGAGCTCGGCGTCTCCGGCGACCTTGCGGAGCTTCTTCCAGCCCGCGGCCAGGTAGAACACCTTCACCTTCCCGCGGCGCGTGGGCGTGAGCCGCCAGCGCTTGGCCCGCGGCCGGGCGGCCGCCAGGTCCGTGACGACTCCGGTCGACAGCGCCCGCAGGCGCAGCCCCGGGCGCGCGAGCACCTGGACGTCAGGAGTGGTGTCGGCGCCGACCAGGACCGAGACCTTGCCCGCGGCGGTCCCCCACGTCGTGCCCGGGTAGTAGAACTCGGCGATCTGCCGGTGCGTCAGGCCCTGGAGGGCGGCACCCTGGGCGCCGTGCTGCGACATGCCGTGCCCGTGGCCGTACCCGTGGCCGTCGATCCGGACGGTCGCCGTGGCCGGGACGGTCCAGTCGTCGGCGGCGTTCGCGGGCGCGGGGACGCCGACGACGACCAGGGCGAGGACAGGGACGAGGAGCCGAGACATGCGCACTTCCCGAGGGTAAGGGAACTCATCGACCGGCGCCGATCGTCTACTCTTCACCACCACCGCTCGGACGGAGACAGGCCATGGCGTTGTTCAAGGGCAAGCGCGACACCGTCGAGCAGGCGCCCGAGGAGCTCCGCTGGCTCACCAAGCTGGCCCGAGAGGACCTCGTCGAGCTCGGCGAGCGTCTCGAGGACGAGGCTCCGCCCCAGGAGCCGGACGCCCTGGCCGAGCGCGAGCAGGCCAGGGTGATCACCGCGGAGGCGAGGGTCCGGCTGCGCGAGGCCGAGACCGCCGACGCCGTGCTGGAGGTCCAGGGCAGCATCGGGCAGGCATTCGTCCACATCGCCCGCAGCGACGCGATCGTCCGCGGCGAGGAGCCGCCCACCCGCACCGACCCTTGCGAGTTCAACCCGCAGCACGGTCCGGCCACCGTGGAGGTGGACTGGACGCCGATCGGCGGCGAGCTGACCAGGTTCGCCTGCTGTCGTCCCGACGCCGACCTCATCGCGGCGGGCAAGGCGCCGCGGTTCCGCCAGCTCAAGGTCGGTGACCGGACCTTCGCCTGGCACGACGTGCGCGCGGGCTCCACGCTGACGGACCGGCGCAGGGAGGCGCACGACGACGTCGACGCCTACGCGCAGATCGCCACGGCGCTCGCCGCCACCAACGCCGCGTCGGTGTTCGTGAACCGCATCTGACTGCAACCTCTTCGTGACCTCCGCGGAGGGCACCCGGACCTACGATTTTCCGCATGGCCCGACGCGCCCGACGTCGACCGCAGCCCGAGCGGCTGCAGCTGGCGCTCGCGGAGTTCCGGCTCGGGATCCGGCTGGCCCGCGAGGACCTGAACGTGCTGGCCGACCGCCTCGACGACAGCCCGCCCTGGCTGGACGGCGACGCCTCGGCCGAGTGGAAGAGCGCCGCGGGCCTGTACGCCGCCGGCCGCGCCGCCCTGCGCGAGGTGGCCTCGCTCGCGGACGTCCTCGCCGTGCACTCGACGCTGCGGGAGGCGTGGTTCCACCTCGCCCGGGCCGACGCCTTCTCCCTCGACGAGGAGCCCCCCACCAGCTCCGAGCCGTGCTTCTTCAACCCGCAGCACGGCCCGGCGGTCAGCCAGGTCGCGTGGGCGCCGATCGGCCAGGAGCCCGGACCGGTGGGAGTCTGCCGCACCGACGCCGAGCGGATCGCGAGCGGCTACGCGCCGTACCTCCGGCGACTGCGGCTGACCGCGTTCACCGACCAGACCGACAACTCCCCCATCCAACGGTTCATGGAGCTGCACGCCCGCGGGGGCGGCGGCTACGCGCAGGGCGCGCTCTACGCGGGCGGCCCGCACGTGCCGATCTAGGCGGCCGGTACGAGACAGCGGGTCCTCAGCTCCGTCGCGCCGTGAGCAGGAGGTACTCCCACTCCATGACCCCGTCGACCACGTAGCGGTCGCCGTGCGCGGCCAGCGCCTCGTCCAGCTCGGCGGTGCGGACCGGGTCGTCGGCCAGGCCGCGGTAGGCGGCGATGGTCGGCCCGTAGGTCCGCTTGAAGAAGTCGCGGAACGCGGCGCCGTCGGCGAACACCGAGACGGGCAGGGTGGCGGTCTCCGCGACCACGTCGGTCACGCGGTCGCCGAGCAGGGCCCGGACGTGCGCCTCGTCGCCCCACAGCGGGGGCGGCTGTGCCCCGGGGGGCGGCGGCGGGGCGTACGGCCTCATCGTGGCGAACATCTGGCCGATGAAGCCCGACGGCGTCCAGCTCAGCAGGCCGAGCCGGCCACCGGGGGCGAGCACGCGCACGAGCTCGTCGGCCGCCTCCTGGTGGTGCGGGGCGAACATCACGCCGACGCAGGAGACGACCGCGTCGAACGCGGCGTCGGGGTACGGCAGCCGCTCGGCGTCGGCCTCCTCCCACCGCAGCTCCGCGCCGGCCTCGGCCGCGTGCTGGCGACCCGTCTCGAGCAGGTCGGGGGTCAGGTCGCTCGCGACGACGTCGGCACCGAGGAGGGCCGCCGGGATGGCGGCGTTCCCGGAGCCGGCGGCGACGTCGAGGACGCGGTCACCGGCGCCGATACCGGTCGCCGCGACGAGCGCGGGGCCGAGCGCGGCGATCACCTCGGTGGCGACGGCGGGGTAGTCCCCCATCGACCACATGGCGCGGTGCTTGGACTTGAGGGCGGTGTCGTCGATCTGGGTCTGGGTCATGACCCGAAGCTAGGTCCGCACGCACCTCGTCGGCATCGGTGCAGCTACGCAAAGACCGTGGTCCGGCGGCACCCGACTACGTACGTGCCAGCCTGGCCACCGCGGCCGTCCGGGCCGAGGCGCCGTGGACGCCCAGCTTGGCGTAGACGTTCTGCAGGTGGCGCTCGACGGTGCGGATGCTGAGGTGCAGCTCGGCCGCGACCTCGTCGTTCGTCCGGCCCTGCGCGACGAGGACCATCACCTCGTTCTCCCGCGCCGACAGCGCATTCGCGGCCGGTGCCGGGGCACCGTCCGCGGCGACGAAGCGGCGCACCTCGTCGACGAGCACCGGCCACGCCGGCTCGTCGCCCAGGACGATGTGGTTGTCGCTGTCGAGGGGCACCAGACGGGCGTCCGGGATGCCCTTGGCCAGCATCCGCGCGTGCTCGAAGTCGTTCATCTGGTCGCGGACCGAGTGCAGCACGAGCGTCGGCACGCGCAGGCCCGGCAGCAGGTCGAGGCAGTTCGCCGTCGCACGCTGCCGCAGGGCGCTCGACGCGGTCGCGGCGGAGGCGGCGACCCGCTGGAGCTCGTCGAGCCAGAGCATCTGCTCCTCGGTCGCCCCCGGGATCATCATGGTGGTGAAGACCCGCCGGAAGGTGTGCTGCGGGCGCCCCCACCCGACCTTGATCAGCTGGGCGAAGGCCTCCAGGTCCTCCTGGCTCTCCGCGGAGCCCGCCGCGGCGCCGGCGTAGCTGCCGTAGAACAGCAGCCGGGTCACCCGCTCGGGGTGCCGCGCCGCGTAGCGGATCGCCGGGGGCCCGCCCTGGGCCATCCCCATCAGCGCGAACCGCTCGAACCCGGCGTGGTCCGCGACCGCCTCGAGATCACCGACCCGCGCCTCCAGGCTGTGGTCGGTGACGTCCCAGTCGGAGAGTCCGTAGCCACGCTCGTCGTAGCGGATGATCGTGACGAACCGCCCGATGTCCGCCAGGAAGTGCTGCCAGACCGGGCTCTCCCAGTCGTGCTGGAGGTGGCTGAGCCAGCACGTGGACACCAGCATCGGCGGGCCCGTGCCGGAGACGGCGTACGCGATCCGCACACCGTCGGGCGCCTCGCAGAAGCGGATCTGCTGGGCCGCCGCCTGCGCCGAGGCCATGGTCAGTCGACCTTGAACCGGTGCAGCCGGCGAGCGGCCTCGGCGACCGACCCGCTCATCGACGGGTAGACCGTGAACGTCTGCGCGAGCTGGTCCGCCGTCAGGGACTCGGCCACCGCGATCGCCACCGGGTGGATCAGCTCGCTGGCCCGCGGGCCGACGATGACGCCGCCGACGACGATGCCGGTGCCGGGCCGGCAGAACAGCTTCACGAAGCCGTCGTGCACGCCCTGCATCTTGGCCCGGGCGTTGCCCGACAGCGGCAGGGTCACCGCCTCGGCCTGCATCTCGCCGGCGTCGATCGCCTGCTGCGACCAGCCCACCGTGGCGATCTCGGGGGCGGTGAAGACGTTGGAGGAGACCTTCTTGAGGTCGAGCGGGTGCACCGCGTCGCCGAGGAAGTGCCACATGGCGATCCGGCCCTGCATGGCCGCCACGCTGGCGAGCATGAGCACTCCGGTGCAGTCGCCGGCGGCGTACACGCCCCGCGCCGAGGTGCGGGAGACCCGGTCGACGTTGACGAAGCCCCCGTCCTTGAGGATCACCCCCGCGTCCTCGAGGCCGAGGTCGTCGGTGTTCGGCACCGAGCCGAGGGCCAGGATGCAGTGCGAGCCCTGGACGGTGCGGCCGTCGGTGAGGGTCACCGTGACGACGTCCCCGTCGCGGGTGACCGACTCCATCCGCGACTTCGAGAGCACGTTCATGCCGCGCCGCTTCGACACGTCCTCGAGCACGGCCGAGGCGTCGGCGTCCTCGCCGGGCAGCACCCGGTCGCGCGAGGAGACCAGCGTGACGGGGATGCCGAGGGCGAGGTAGGCGCTCGCGAACTCGGCGCCGGTGACGCCGGAGCCGACCACGATCAGCTCGGTCGGGATCTCGTGGAGGTCGTAGACCTGCTCCCAGGTGAGGATCCGCTCGCCGTCGGGCTGCGCGGTCGGCAGGGTGCGCGGCGCGGCGCCGGTCGCGACCAGGACGGCGTCGGCCCGGAGGATCTCCTCGGCGCCGTCGTCCTTCGTCGCGATCACCCGGTCGGGGCCGGCGAGCGTGCCGCGGCCCTGGATCGTGCGGACCCCCTCCTGGTCGAGGCGGCGCGCGATGTCGGCGGACTGGTCCGCCGCGAGCTGGAGCACGCGCTTGTTCACCCGCGCCAGGTCGACGTGCACCCCGTCGTCGCCGATCATCACGCCCAGCTCGTTCGAGCTGTGCACCTCGCTCATCAGCTCGGCCGTCGCGATCAGGGTCTTGCTGGGCACGCAGTCGGTGAGGACCGCCGAGCCGCCGATCCCGTCGCTGTCGACGACGGTGACCTGGGCGCCGAGCTGGGCCGCGACGAGGGCGGCCTCGTAGCCCCCGGGACCTCCCCCGAGGATGACGACGCGGTCGCTGGTCACGGCTGCCGCCGGCTCAGAGGTTGATCATGTGGCCGGCGATGCCCTCGACGGCTTCCTTCATCGCCTCCGACAATGTCGGGTGCGCGAAGACGTTGCGGGCGACCTCGTCGGCCGTGAGGTCCCACTGGCGGGCCAGGGTCAGGGCCGGGAGCAGCTCGGTGACCTCGGGCCCGATCATGTGGGCGCCGACGATCTCGTTGTGCTCGGCGTCGGCGACGATCTTGACGAACCCGACGCCCTCGGCCATGCCGCGGGCCTTGCCGTTGGCCGAGAACGGGAACTGCGCCGTCTTGACGTCGTACCCCTTCTCCTTCGCCTGCTCCTCGGAGTAGCCGAAGGAGGCGATCTGCGGCTGGCAGAACGTCGCGCGCGGGATGAAGTCGAAGTCGATCTCGATGGTCTCGGCGCCGCCGATCGTCTCGGCGGCCACGACGCCCATCGCCTCCGCGGTGTGGGCGAGCATCAGCTTGCCGGTGACGTCGCCGATCGCCCAGATGCCCTTGACGTTGGTCCGGCCCCGGGCGTCGACGGCGATCGCGCCCCGGTCGGTGGTCTCGACGCCGCCGGCCTCGAGGCCGTAGCCGTCGAGGCGGGGGGCGAACCCGAACGCGGCCAGGAACGTGTCGGCCTCGATCACGGTGCTGTCGCCGCCGGCCGCCGGGCTGACGGTCACCTTGACCCCGCTGCCGGTGTCCTCGACGCCGTCGACCTTGGTCGAGAGCAGCACCTCGACACCGAGCTTCTTGTACTGCTTGAGGAGCTCCTTGGAGACGTCCTTGTCCTCGGTGGGCACCATCCGGTCGAGGAACTCGACGATCGTCACCTCGACGCCGAAGTTCTTCATCACGTAGGCGAACTCGACGCCGATCGCGCCCGAGCCACCGATCACGATCTTGCCGGGGAGGTTCTCGTCGAGGATCTGCTCCTCGTACGTCACGACGTTCTGGCTCACGGACATGCCGGGCAGCATCCGGACCTTCGCGCCCGTCGCGATGATCAGGTCGTCGCAGGTGTACGACGTCTTGGCGCCGTCCTTGTCGACCTCGACCGTGGTCCTGCCGTCGCTGGTCCCGGTGATCGTGCCCCAGCCGTCGAGCTCGGTGATCTTGTTCTTCTTCATCAGGTAGTGCACGCCCTTGGCGCTGGCATCGGCCACGCCGCGGCTGCGCTGGTGGGTCGGGGCGTAGGCCATCGTGGCGTCGCCCTCGATCCCGAACGTCTTCTTCTCGTGCGTGATGATGTGCGCGATCTCGGCGTTGCGGAGCAGCGCCTTGGACGGGATGCAGCCGACGTTGAGGCAGACACCGCCCCAGTACTTCTCCTCGATCACGGCCACGCTCTTGCCGAGCTGGGCGGCGCGGATGGCGGCGACGTACCCGCCGGGGCCCGCACCGAGGACGAGGACGTCGAAGTGAGTCTCTGCGGTCACCTCATCAGCCTAGTCGCGTCGTTACCCTGCTCTCCGTGCCCCTCTACGCCGCCTACGGGACCAACCTCGATCCCGCCCGCATGGTCGAGCTGTGCCCCCACTCGCCGCTGAGCGGGACCGGCTGGCTCCAGGGCTGGCGGATGACCTTCGGCGGCGAGGAGCTGGGCTGGGACGGGGCGCTCGCGACGATCGTCGAGGACCCGTTCGAGCAGGTCTTCGTCGCGGTCTACGACGTCACGGCCGAGGACGAGAAGAACATGGACGGCTGGGAGGTCGCCGACTCCGGCCTGTACCGGAAGACCAAGGTGCGCGTCTCGACGCTCACCGAGGAGCTCGTGGTGTGGACCTACGTGCTCGACGCGTACGAGGGCGGCCTGCCCTCCGCGTCGTACCTCGGCGTCCTCGCGAACGCCGCCGAGGCGGCCTCCGCCCCCGCCGACTACGTCTCCGCCATCCAGTCCCGGCCCTGCCGGTCGACCGGGCTCTAGCCGGGCTGCGCGCCCGAGTCCCCGCGGTGGCAGACCGCCTCGATGTTGTTGCCGTCGAGGTCACGGACGAAGCCGCCGAAGTAGGCCTCGTGGTACTCCGGCCAGAGCCGGGGCTCGTGGAGCACCTCGGCGCCGCGGGCGCGGGCGGCCTCGACGAAGGCGCGCACCGCGTCGGCGTCGGGGGCCGAGAACGCGATGTGCGACTCGCGGTTGGGACCCATGCCGTCGAACGTCGACAGCCAGAAGTCCGGCTTGTCGGTGCCGTAGCCGATGGCGACGCCGAAGTCCATGAGCCGCCGGTGCCCGAGGACGCCCAGGACGTCGTCGTAGAACTCGGCGGCGGCGGGCAGGTCGGAGCAGTTGATACCCAGGTGGTCGAGCATCTCCTCAGGCTAGGAGCCACCACCGACAACGCCTAGGCTCACGCGGGTGACGGACCAGACCCCCTACGCACTGGCCGAGGAGGCCGCCGCCCGACTCGCCGAGCTGACCGGGGTGGAACGCCACGACGTGGCGATGGTCCTCGGCTCCGGCTGGCTGCCCGCCGTCGACGCGCTGGGCGAGGCCACGGCCGAGATCGACGCGACCGACCTGCCCGGTTTCGGCGAGGCGGCCGTCGTCGGCCACTCGGGCAAGATCCGCTCGATCGACGTCGGCGGGGTCCGCACGCTGGTGTTCCTGAGCCGCACGCACTACTACGAGGGCAAGGGCGTCGAGGCGGTCGTGCACGGCGTGCGGACGGCGGGCAAGGCCGGCTGCCGCACCATCGTGCTCACCAACGGCTGCGGTGGGCTCAAGGAGAGCTGGACGCCGGGAACGCCCGTGCTGATCAGCGACCACATCAACCTGACCGCGCGCTCCCCCATCGTCGGTGCGACGTTCGTCGACCTGACCGACCTCTACAGCAGCCGCCTCAGGGCGCTCGCCAAGGAGATCGACCCGAGCCTGGACGAGGGCGTCTACGTCCAGTTCCCCGGGCCCCACTACGAGACGCCCGCCGAGGTGCGGATGGCCGGGGTGCTCGGCGGCCACCTCGTCGGCATGAGCACCACCCTCGAGGCGATCGCCGCCCGCGAGGCCGGCATGGAGATCCTCGGCATCAGCCTGGTCACCAACCTGGCCGCGGGGATCAGCAGCCAGCCGCTCGACCACGCGGAGGTCCTCGAGGCCGGCAAGGCGGCGGCCTCCCGGATGGGCGACCTGCTCGGCCGGCTCGTCCCGCGACTCGCATGAGGGTGCTGGTCGCCGGCGCCGCCGGTGCGATCGGCCAGGTGCTGACCGTCGGGCTCGAGGACCGCGGCCACGAGGTCGTCGGCTTCGACCGCGTCCCCGCACCCGACGGCACCCACGTCCCCTGGCACACCGGCGACTGCGCGGACGCGGACGCGGTCGCCGCCGTGTTCGACGCCCAGTCGTCGCGGGGTGAGCCCCTCGAGGGCGTCGTCCACCTCGCCGGTCACCCCGGCGAGGGCTCGCTGAC
This sequence comes from uncultured Actinomycetota bacterium, assembly GCA_963815335.1. GTDB lineage: Bacteria > Actinomycetota > Actinomycetes > Propionibacteriales > Nocardioidaceae > Nocardioides. Next base: position 409,849 of record CAWFGL010000004.1, on the reverse strand, counting down.
CGAGTCGTTCACCTCGCACGTCGTCACGACCGCCGCCCTGCTCGACGCGATGGTCGAGCACGGCGTGCGCCGGTTCGTCTACGCCGGGTCGAACCACGCCGTGGGTCGCACGCCACGCCCTGCCGACGGGATCGTCACGGTCGACCACCGGCCGAGGCCCGACACGTTCTACGGCGTCGGCAAGGTGGCCGCCGAGGCGGTCATGAGCCTCTACACGGACCGGTACGGCATCGACACCGTGTCCTGCCGGATCGGCTCGTTCCAGCCCGAGCCCCAGAGCGTCCGCCAGCTGTCGACCTGGCTGTCCCACGACGACTGCGTCCGGATGGTCGAGGCCGCGCTCACCGCGCCGGCACCGGGCTACGCCGTCATCTACGGGATCTCGGACAACACCCGCGGGTGGTGGGACCTCGGCCCCGGACGGGAGCTCGGCTACGAGCCCCAGGACGACGCGGAGGCCTTCGCGTCGGCGGTCACGGCGCGTCCCGAGGACGAGGTCGAGGCGTCGTTCGTCGGCGGACCGTTCGCCACCGAGGAGTTCTACCGGCCGGCGCTCGACCGCACCTCCTGACCGCTCAGCGCGGCCACACGAGGTCGAAGCGCTCGAAGACCACCGCGATGTCGGCGTCGAAGACGATGCCGAGGTCCTCGCACCGGCGGCGGAAGAACGCCTCGTGCGTCGCGAGCCACCACTCCAGGGTCCGGTCCCCCTCGCCCTCGTCCCAGGCGAACTGCGCGTCGACGCTCGACAACGGCCCCACCCGCACATCGGTCGTCGCCAGGATCATCGCGGGCCGGCCGTCGCCCCAGTGCACGACGTTGTGCCCGCCCACGACCGGCAGCGGCTCCTCGTCGCGCTCGAAGTCGGCCAGCAGGCCCGCCGTCGCCCGCTTCGGGCCGGTCAGCACCAGCTCGGCCAGCTTGTCGGCGAGCGCGGGTGTGTCCCCGAAGGCCCACACGTCGAGCGGCTCCCCGGTCACGCCGGTGGCGGCGACGAACTCCGACCAGTAGGCGGTCACGGAGTCGTCGGTGGGCGTGACGATCTGGTCGGGCTCGTCGGGCATGCGCCCATCCTCCTACGCGGCCTCGCTCGCCGGGTCCAGCGTCGACGACAGCGGTGCGCGCTCCCCGCCGAGGAGCCGCGCACTCGACCGCTGGTAGACGAGAGCGGACAGTCCGACGCCGACGAGCACGAGCGCGCCGCCGATGATCAGCGTCCAGCGGGCACCCAGGTGCTCGCCGATGTAGCCGATGAGCGGCGAGCCCAGCGGCGTGCCGCCCATGACGACCGTCATGTACAGCGCCATCACCCGGCCCCGGTACGCCGGGTCGGCGGCCAGCTGCAGGGTCGCGTTGGCGGAGTTGAGGAGCGTGATCGTGCAGAGCCCGATCACCGGGACGAAGAGCACGAACGAGAGGTACGTCGGCATCAGCCCGGCCACGATCTCGGCGATCCCGAAGCCGGTGCCGGCGAACAGGAGCAGCCGGAGCCGGATCCGCGGCCGGCGCGCGGCCAGCAGGGCCGCGGTCAGCGATCCGATGGCCACCGCGGAGCCGAGGACGCCGAACTCACCGGCCCCCTTGCCGAACTCCTGGGTCGCCATCAGGGCGGAGGTGATCTGGAAGTTCATGCCGAACGTGCCCGCGAAGAAGACGAGCACGAGCACCATCAGCATCGTCGGCTGGGTCCGGACGTAGCGCACGCCGTCCAGGAGCATCCCCGGCGTGCGGGGCTGCGGGTCGGAGGGGTGCAGGAGCGCGACGTCCATGCGCTGGAGCTGCCAGATGATCGCCGCGAAGGAGACCCCGTTGAGCAGGATCACCCAGCCCGCTGCCTGGGCGCCGCCGCCCCACCAGGCGATCAGGAGCCCGGCGGTGGCCGGTCCGACGAGGCGGGCGATGTTGAACGCCGCGCCGTTGAGGCCGACGGCGTTCGTGACGTCGTCGCGGTCGACCATCTCCGAGACGAAGCTCTGCCGCGCCGGCGCGTCGAAGGCCGCCCCGACGCCGAAGAGGAACGCCAGCACGTAGACCATCCACACCTGGGCGTGGCCGCTCACCGCGACCGCACCCAGCGCCAGCGAGGTCACCGCCATGCTCGCCTGGGTCACCTGGAGCATCCGCCGCTTCGGGAAGCGGTCGGCGATCACGCCGGCGTACGGCGAGAGCAGCAGGATCGGCAGGAACTGCAGCCCCGTCGTGATGCCGAGCTCGGAGCCGCCGGTCCCGGGCAGGCTGAGCACCAGCCAGTCCTGGGCGACCCGCTGCATCCAGGTGCCGGTGTTGGAGATGACGCTGCCGGCGAAGTACAGGCGGTAGTTGGGGTTGCGCTCGAGCGAGCGGAACATCTGGGACATGGAGTGTGTGTCAGTCCTCCTCGGCGAGGCGCTGGAGCAGCGGGGCGGCGGCGCGCAGGGTCGCCCGCTCGTCGGCGGTCAGGTCGCGCAGCTGCCGCGCGAGCCACTCGTCGCGCAGCCTGCGGTCGGCGAGCACGCGGGCCCGCCCCTGGTCGGTCAGGTGGACGACGACCGATCGGCCGTCGGTCTCGTGCGAGCGGCGCTCGACGTGGCCGTCGGCCTCCAGGGCGTTGACGTGCCGCGTCATGCTGGGCGGCTGCACCCGTTCGAGGCCGGCGAGCGCTCCCACGGTCAGGTCGCCGTGCCGGTAGAGCGACCCGAGGACCCCCATCGAGGCGATGCTCAGGTCGTTGCCGGGCTCGCGCTCGTTGGCCAGTCGGCGGCGCAGCCGCATGACAGCGTTGCGGAGCTCGGAGGCCAGGCCGCTGTCGGTTCGGGCGACGCGTTCGACGGTGGGCATATCGTTAGCCTAACTCATTACCTGTGCTAACTATTCCGCGACTTGACCTGGAGTGCACTCCACCCCTGACACTGGCCGGGTGGAGCTCACCGGACTGACCATCGCCGAGGCCGCGGACGAGACGGGCCTGACCCCGGACACGCTGCGCTACTACGAGAAGGGCGGGTTGATGCTCCGCGGCGTGCCGCGCGGCTCGTCCGGCCACCGTCGCTACGAGGACGCCGACCTCTCGTGGATCCGGCTGATCACCAAGCTCCGCTCCACCGGGATGCCGATCCGCGACGTGCGCCGGTACGCCGACCTGGTGCGGGCCGGCGACGGCAACGAGCAGGACCGGCTCGACCTCCTCCGCGCCCACCGGCAGGTCGTGCTGGCCCGGCTCGCGGAGGTCCAGGACCACCTGGGCGCGATCGACTTCAAGATCGGCCTCTACGAGGACAAGCTGACGAGGTCGCTGCGCACCTCGGCTTGACCTGGAGCGCGCTCCAGTTGCTTTGGTGGTGGGCATGACCACTCCACGACGCACACTCGGCACCGTCTCCCCCCTCGAGGTCTCCGCACTCGGCCTCGGCTGCATGGGGATGTCGGAGTTCTACGGCACCGGCGACGAGGCGACCGGCATCGAGACCATCCACCGCGCCCTCGACCTGGGCGTCACGTTCCTCGACACGGCGGACATGTACGGCCCCTTCACCAACGAGCAGCTGGTCGGCAAGGCGATCGCCGGCCGGCGCGACGAGGTGCAGCTCGCCACCAAGTTCGGCAACGAGCGCAACCCCGACGGCAGCTGGGTCGGCATCAACGGCAGCCCCGACTACGTGCGCGCCGCCTGCGACGCCTCCCTGCAGCGGCTCGGCGTCGACCACATCGACCTCTACTACCAGCACCGCGTCGACACGACCGTCCCGATCGAGGAGACCGTCGGCGCGATGAAGGAGCTCGTCGAGGCCGGCAAGGTCCGCCACCTCGGTCTCTCCGAGGCAGCCGCCGACACCATCCGGCGCGCGCACGCCGTGCACCCGGTCACCGCGCTCCAGAGCGAGTGGTCGCTGTTCACCCGCGACCTCGAGGACGAGATCCTGCCGACGGTCCGCGAGCTCGGCATCGGCCTGGTGCCGTACTCACCGCTCGGCCGCGGGATGCTGACCGGCGCGGTCACCGCCGACTCGCTCGAGTCGGACGACTCGCGTGCCGTCGGCCGGTTCCCGCGCTTCACCGGCGACGCCCTGGACGCCAACCTCCGGCTCGTCGACGAGATCAAGGGACTGGCCGAGGGCAAGGGCTGCACGCCCGGCCAGCTCGCCCTGGCCTGGGTGCTCGCCCAGGGCGACGACGTGGCGCCGATCCCCGGCACCAAGCGGGTCGCCTACCTCGAGGAGAACGTCGGAGCGCTCGAGGTCGACCTGTCCGACGACGACCTCAAGGCGCTCGAGGACGCCGTCCCGCGCGACGCGGTCGTCGGCGACCGCTACGCCGACATGGGCAGCGTCAACCGCTGAGCGGTGGGGGCTACTGGACCTCGACGACGTCGATGACGAACCACAGCGTCGCGTTGGCGGGGATCGACGGCGGGCTGCCCTGGGTCCCGTACCCGTAGGCGGGCGGGATCTGGAGCAGCACCCGGCTGCCCACCTTCACCCCGGTCAGGCCGATGGTCCAGCCCTGGATCAGGCCGCTCAGCGCCGAGGTGAGCGGCTCACCGGAGAAGCTCTCGTCGAAGGGGGCGTCGGCGCCGTACGTCGCACCGAGGTAGTTGACCTTCACGGTGTCCGAGGCCTTCACGGCCGCGCCCGAGCCCTCCTCGAGCACGACCCGCTGGACGGGGGTGTCGAGCGCGGGCTCGTCGATGCCGTCGAAGTCGAGGCCGGTCGGCTTGCCGTCGGTCTCGACGACCTTCGGCTGGGAGTCGGGCGTGGCGTCGTGCGCCTGGTCGTCGGTCGGGTCCGGCGAGACCTCCTGCTTCTCGACGAGATCGGCGACGATGACGAGGCTGTCGGTCGCCGCGACGCCGAGAGAGTTGCCCTCGACGGACTCGCCGAAGACCTCGGTGGGCGTGGTCACCGCGACGACGCGCGAGCCGTACGTCGCGCCGTCGAAGATCCTCTTGAACAGGTCCTCGACCTCGTCGCTGTTCGGGATCGCCTCGGGCGCGCCGCTCTCGTAGTCGCTGTAGAGGTCCTTCTGGGAGGTCCCGTTCCCGACGTACAGGTAGGTGCTGACGGTGTCGCCCTTCGCGACGGCGTCGCCGTCGCCCTCGACGAGGGTCGTGACGGTCGTCTCGTCCGGGAGGGCGACCTCCGACTTCCACTCCGAGGTGATGCTCTCGCCCACCTCACCGCTGAAGGTGACCTCCTTCAGGCCGTCGCCGGCGCCCGCGTCGGCCGAGGACTCGGACGAGCCGGGGTCGTCGGCCTTGTCGGAGTCGCCGCAGGCGGCGAGGGCGGGGACGAGCAGGACGGCGCACAGGGCGGCGGTGGGACGACGGAGACGTCGATGCACAGATTCGGCTTCCAGTTCGAGGACAACAGCCAGTCACGGTAGCCAACGACCCTGTGTGGCACCTGATCGCCGTGGAACCTGATCGCCGCCGCCCTAGTACCCCGGGAACCACAGGTCCGGCTCGACGTCCATCCGCGTGCCCATCCGCTCGAGGGCGCGCTCGGCCTGGGCGCGGACCGACTCGTCCTCGTCCTCGAGCCGGTGGCGGACCATCTCGACGTGCTGGGTGTCGCCGGCGACGGCCAGCGCCCGCAGGGCCTGGGCCCGCACCCGCGGCAGCTCGTGCGCGAGCAGCAGGGACGCGGCGTCGCCCGCCTGGGCGACGTCGTGCCGGGCGGTGACCTTGAGGCACATCTCGGCGGGTCGCCAGTGCTCGTCCGCCAGGCCGGCGACGACGGCGGCCGTGGCGGAGTCGTCCCACACGTGCAGCAGCCCGCGGGCGCCCCAGGTGCGCACCCAGTAGTCCGCCCAGCTCGTCCGGTCGAAGACCCCGTCGCCCGGGTGCCAGTCGTGGCCGGTGAGGCTGCGCAGCGCCTCGACGTGCTCCTCGCGGTCCGCGCCGCCCATCAGGTCGGTGCACACCGCGACGAACGCGGGCACCCCGATCCGCTCGGCGAGCCCGACGATGAGCTCGGCCACGGGCGGCTTCCCGCTGCTGGGTGGAGGCACAGGTCCTAATGTGCCCCTCATGACCGACTCTCTGCTCACGCAGGCCCGCGCGTGGATCGCCGACGACCCGGACGAGGCGGCCCGAGCCGAGCTGGAGGAGCTGGTCTCCGCGGTCGAGGCCGGGGACGAGGCAGCGCTCACCGAGCTCACCGACCGGTTCGACGGCACGCTCGAGTTCGGTACGGCGGGCCTGCGCGGCGCGGTCGCCGCCGGACCGAACCGGATGAACCGGGCCGTGGTCAGCCGCGCCGCGGCGGGCCTGGCCGCCTACCTCAAGGAGTCCGGTGCCACGGGACCGGTCGTCGTCGGTCTCGACGCCCGGCACGGCAGCGCGGACTTCGCGCGGGACACCGCCGAGGTCATGACCGGAGCCGGCATCCCGGTGTGGGTGCTCCCCCGTCCCCTGCCGACCCCGGTGCTGGCGTTCGCGATCCGCGAGCTCGGCTGCGCCGCCGGCGTGATGGTGACCGCGAGCCACAACCCGCCGGCGGACAACGGCTACAAGGTCTACCTCGGCGACGGCAGCCAGATCGTGCCGCCGGCGGACGCCGGGATCGCCTCCCACATCGCCGCGGTCGGCGCGGTGCTGGACCTGCCGCGGGGCACCACCGCGAAGACCCTGACCGAGGACGTGGTCGACCGCTACCTCGACACCGTGGCCGAGCTGGCCGAGGACGGGCCGCGCGAGCTCTCCGTCGTCTACACACCCCTGCACGGCGTGGGCGGCACGACCGTCGCGCAGGTCCTCGAGACCGCGGGCTTCGGGGCTCCCCGCATCGTGGCCCAGCAGGAGCAGCCCGACCCGGACTTCCCGACCGTCGCCTTCCCGAACCCCGAGGAGGCGGGAGCCATGGACCTGGCGATGGCGCTGGCCGAGGAGCACGGCGCGGACATCGTGGTGGCCAACGACCCCGACGCGGACCGCTGCGCGGCCGCCGTCCCGGGCCCGCACGGCTGGCGGATGCTGCGCGGCGACGAGGTCGGAGCCCTCCTCGGGCACCACCTGCTGGCGCGCGGCCGCACCGGCACGTACGCCACCACGATCGTGTCCTCGACGCTGCTGGGCGCGATGGCCCGCGCGGCGGGGCAGCCGTACGTCGAGACCCTGACCGGCTTCAAGTGGATCGGCCGGGTCGACGGGCTGGCGTTCGGGTACGAGGAGGCGCTCGGCTACTGCGTCGACCCCGACCACGTGAAGGACAAGGACGGTGTCTCGGCCCTGCTGCTCCTGTGCGAGCTCGCCGCCCGGACCAAGGCGGAGGGACGGACGCTCGTCGACGTCCTCGACGACCTCGCCGTCGCCCACGGGCTGCACGCCACCGACCAGCTGTCGGTGCGCGTCGACGACCTCAGCCTGATCTCCGGCGCCATGGCGCGGCTGCGCAGCGACACCCCGACGGAGCTCGGCGGCTTCGCGGTCGTCGGCGTCGACGACCTGGCACTGGGCAGCGCCGACCTGCCCCCGACCGAGGGCCTGCGGTTCCGGCTCGCGGAGAGCGCTCGGGTCGTGGTCCGGCCGAGCGGCACCGAGCCGAAGCTCAAGTGCTACCTCGAGGTCGTGGTGCCGGTCGACGTCGAGGCCGGGGTCGACGCGTCCCGGATCGCCGCCGTGGCCCGCCTGGACGCGATCAAGCACGACATCGGCGCCGCACTCGGCATCTGACCCGCCCGAGAGCCCGTCAGAGGACGAGGAACAGCAGGAACGCCGCGGCACTGCCGGCCAGCACGACGATCTCCGGCCACGCCGGGCGCCGCCGTACGCCGGCCGCGAGCGCCTCGGCCTCGTCGGAGTAGCGGGTGACCCCGTGCCGTCGGCGGGCCTGGTCCACGAGGTCACGCAGCCTGGTCTCCGCGTGGTCGACGTAGTCGACCTCGGTCGCGACCGTGGGCGTCGCCGCGGCGGGCCCGATGGCGTCGGGCATCGACTCGGGGATCTCGGGGAGGAAGAGGGACTGCGCCTTGGGCTTGCGGACGATCTTGCGGAGCTTCCGCCCGAGGCCCGGGCAGACGAAGCGCTTGTCCCCGACCCGGACGGCGAGCACCTGCCGCACCACGAGCTCGTCGACCGCCGCGAGCGGGATCTCGACCGTCTCCACCATGTTGCGCAGGTAGAGCGTCTCGGGGCTCACGGACACCCGCGGCCGCAGCTGCGCGGCCCACGCGACCGCCCCGCCGAGGACGGCCAGGGCCATGATCGGGGCGACCACCCCGCCGGGTCGCACGATGCCGGTCACGAGCACGGCGGCGGCGAGCAGCAGGCCGAGCACACCGGTGACCCGGCCGGCGGTCGGGGCGAAGTGCTCGACGGGACCGTCGCGGTCCTCGAGGGGTTCGTCGGGCACGCTCGCCAGCCTATGCTGGCCTGATGGGCTCTTCCGCGCTCGCCGCATCACACTTCAGTGACGTCACGAGGTCCGACGCCACCCTCCGACGCTTCCTCGAGGGGCTCCCCGGCGTGGACCAGGTCGGCGCCGAGGCGCGCGCCGCGAGCCTGAGCACCCGGTCGATCAAGACGACCGCCAAGGCGTACGCCATCGACCTCGCGATACGGATGGTCGACCTCACCACGCTGGAGGGCCAGGACACCCCCGGCAAGGTGCGCACGCTGTGCGCCAAGGCCGTCCGTCCCGACCCGACGGACCCGACGTGCCCGTCCACGGCGGCCATCTGCGTCTACCCCGACATGGTGCCGACCGCCAGGGAGGCGCTGGGCTCGAGCGGTGTGAAGATCGCGGCCGTGGCCACGGCGTTCCCGAGCGGCCGCGCGGCGATGGACATCAAGCTCGCCGACACCCGCGACGCCGTCGAGGCCGGTGCCGACGAGATCGACATGGTCATCGACCGCGGTGCGTTCCTGACGGGCAGGTACCTGCAGGTCTTCGAGGAGATCGCCCAGGTCAAGGAGGCCTGTCGCCGAAAAGATGGGGAGAGCGCGCACCTCAAGGTGATCATGGAGACCGGCGAGCTGCAGACCTACGACAACGTCCGCAAGGCGTCGTGGCTGTCGATGCTCGCCGGCGGCCACTTCATCAAGACCTCGACGGGCAAGGTGCAGCCGGCCGCGACGCTGCCCGTGACCCTGATCATGCTCGAGGCGGTCCGCGACTTCCGTGAGGCGACCGGCCAGATGGTCGGGGTGAAGCCCGCGGGCGGCATCAAGACCACCAAGGACGCGATCAAGTACCTCGTGACGGTCAACGAGATCGCCGGCCAGGACTGGCTCGACCCCGACTGGTTCCGCTTCGGTGCGTCCACGCTGCTCAACGACCTGCTGATGCAGCGCAGCAAGCTCGCCACCGGTCGCTACAGCGGCCCCGACTACGTGACTCTGGACTGATCGCCATGGCGAAGACCACGAACCCCTTCGAGTACGCACCGGCCCCCGAGTCGCGCGCGATCGTCGACATCAAGCCGTCGTACGGCCTGTTCATCGACGGCGAGTTCGTCGACGGCCACGGCTCGTCGTTCAAGACGATCAGCCCGGCCACCGAGGAGGTCCTCGCCGAGGTCGCCGAGGCCGACGACGCCGACGTCGACAAGGCGGTCAAGGCAGCGCGCAAGGCGCAGCGGGCCTGGGCGCGGATGCCGGGCAGCGAGCGGGCGAAGTACCTCTACCGGATCGCCCGGATCATCCAGGAGCGCTCCCGCGAGATCGCCGTGCTCGAGTCGATCGACAACGGCAAGCCGATCAAGGAGTCGCGCGACGTCGACGTCCCGATCGCGGCGGCGCACTTCTTCTACTACGCCGGCTGGGCGGACAAGCTGGAGTACAGCGGCTTCGGCAGCACCCCGCTCGGCGTCGCCGGCCAGGTCATCCCCTGGAACTTCCCGCTGCTCATGCTGGCCTGGAAGATCGCACCAGCGCTCGCGTGCGGCAACACGGTCGTGCTCAAGCCGGCCGAGACCACGCCGCTCACTGCGCTCCTGTTCGCGGAGATCTGCCAGCAGGCCGACCTCCCGCCGGGCGTCGTCAACATCATCACCGGCGCCGGCGGCACCGGCTCCGCGCTGGTCAGCCACCCCGGCATCGACAAGGTCGCGTTCACCGGCTCGACCGACGTCGGCCGGATCATCGCCAAGGCGGTGGCGGGCACCGACAAGCGGGTCACCCTGGAGCTCGGCGGCAAGGCCGCCAACATCGTCTTCGACGACGCCGCGCTCGACCAGGCGGTCGAGGGCATCGTCAACGGCATCTTCTTCAACCAGGGCCACGTGTGCTGCGCGGGCTCGCGGCTGCTGGTCCAGGAGTCGGTCGCCGACGACCTGCTGCACCGGCTCAAGCGCCGGATGGCGACACTGCGGCTCGGCGACCCGCTCGACAAGAACACCGACGTCGGCGCGATCAACTCCGCCGAGCAGCTCGCCCGGATCCGCGAGCTGTCCGAGGTGGGCGAGTCCGAGGGTGCCGAGCGCTGGTCGGCCCCGTGCGAGCTCCCCAGCAACGGCTTCTGGTTCCCGCCGACGATCTTCACCGGCGTCAGCCAGGCGCACCGGATCTCCCGCGAGGAGATCTTCGGCCCGGTCCTCTCGGTGCTGACGTTCCGGACGCCGAGCGAGGCGGTCGCCAAGGCCAACAACTCGCCGTTCGGGCTGTCCGCCGGGATCTGGACCGAGAAGGGCTCACGCATCCTGCAGGTGGCCGCCGAGCTGCGCGCCGGCGTGGTGTGGGCCAACACGTTCAACAAGTTCGACCCGACCAGCCCCTTCGGCGGCTACAAGGAGTCGGGCTACGGCCGCGAGGGCGGCCGCCACGGTCTGGAGGCCTACCTGCGATGAACGCTCCCACTGACCGCATCGACGTCCGCAAGACCGCCAAGCTCTACATCGGCGGCGCCTTCCCGCGCTCCGAGTCCGGGCACTCCTACGAGGTGACCGACGCCAAGGGGAAGTTCGTCGCCAACGCCTCGCTGGCGTCGCGCAAGGACGCCCGGGACGCCGTCGTGGCCGCCCGCAGCGCCTTCCACGGCTGGTCCGGGCGGACGGCGTACAACCGCGCCCAGATCGTCTACCGGGTCGCGGAGATGCTCGAGGACCGGCGCCCGACGTTCGTCGCCGCCGTGAGCCAGGCGGAGGGCCTCACCGCCGCGCGGGCCGACAAGGTCGTCGACGCCACCGTCGACCGCCTGGTCTGGTACGCCGGCTGGGCCGACAAGATCACCCAGGTCGTCGGCAACGCGAACCCCGTCGCCGGCCCGTTCTTCAACCTCTCCACGCCCGAGCCGACCGGCGTCGTCGCCGTGCTGGCGCCACAGGAGTCGTCCCTGCTCGGGCTCGTCAGCGTCATCGCGCCGGCGATCGTCACCGGCAACACCGTGGTGGTCGTGACCTCGCACGAGCGTCCCCTGCCGGCGGTCGCGCTCGGCGAGGTGCTGGCCACCTCCGACCTGCCCGGTGGCGTGGTCAACCTCCTCACCGGCTCGGCGGCCACCATCGCGCCCTGGCTCGCCGGACACCTCGACGTCAACGCGATCGACCTCACCGGCGTCGCCGGTGACCACGACCTGGCGACCGAGCTGGAGCGGGCGGCCGCGGACAACCTCAAGCGGGTCCGTCGTGCCCCCGCCGCCGAGCCGGACTGGTCGGAGGACCCGGGCATCAACCCGATGACCGCGTTCCTCGAGACGAAGACGGTCTGGCACCCGATGGGTGTCTGACCCGACCCGCTAGACCCGCTCCGCCACGAGGGCCACGGCCGCCCGGACGCGCTCCTGGTCCGTGGTCTCGAGGGCCGCCACCCAGATCTGGGTGAGCTCGCCCTCGTCACCGGCCACGACCACCTTGGTCAGGCCGATGTCGGCGTCGGGCTCGTCGGCGCACGCCTCCAGGTCGTCGAGCCAGGTGACCGCCTGCTCGCCGAAACCCTCGCAGCGCTCGGCGAGGTCCCCGGCCAGGTCCCGGACCTGGACGTAGCCGCGCTCGGACCGGCGCTCGCAGCCGCGCACGGAGTAGGTCGCACCCGTCCCGAGGTCCCAGCCGAGAGCCTCCGGGACGGCGTCCGGGATGGTCTCCGCACAGTCCGCTGCGGTCGTCACCTCGACCCCCACCGGCGTCGAGGTGCCGTCGGCCTCGTCGTCCGAGCACCCCGCTGCCGACAGCCCCAGGGCGACCGTCAACAGGGCACTCGCAGCTCGCAGCACGGTCCGACCCTTCCCGGCCCCCACCCTCACGAAACGTGGTTTCGGATGCTCGCGACCTGGAGAGCCTAGGTGTCGTGGACGTCAGCCTCACCCTCGACCAGGACCACCGCGTGGTCGCCGTCGACCTGCACCGGGTCGACGCAGTCCGGACCCCTGCGGCCCTCGACGAGGCAGTCCAGCGGGCCTACCGGCAGGCCGTCGTCGAGCAGTCGCGCGACCTCGCACCGGCCTCCGCGCCGGAGGGCCGGCGCCCCCAGGCGGTGGCGACGACTCCGCGCCGCATCCCGCGCAGCGCCGAGCTCCTCGGTCGGCACCGGATCCGCAACGACGTGCGTGCGGCGGGTGGGCCGACCGGACGCCCCCGCGACGGCGTCGGGGTCTCGCGCAACGGGTGCGTCCGCGTCGTGCTGCTCCCGGCCTCGCCCCGTGGCGGCGTCGAGGCGGACCCGGGGTGGCTCAGCCAGGCCACCGCCACGCACATCAGCCAGGCCGTGCAGGAGGCCTTCCGCGCGGCGTACGACGAGAAGGACAGGTAGGAGCCATGTCGTTCCAGGTCCAGACGGAGACACTCATCGACCACAGCTCGCTGTGGGCCGGTCATGCGAGCGACGCGGCGTCCGCGCACTCGACGATCGAGCCGGCCATCGGCAAGGGCGAGGACTTCGGCTACCTCGCCGGGCTCAACCAGGTCGCCGACCACTACGACACGTGGTCCACGGCCATGGGCCAGGCGCTGACCGACGCCGAGCGCTGCTTCACCTACCTCGAGGCGGTGCTCCGCTCGACGGCGCACGACTACGACGAGTCGGACGCCACCTCGGCGCTCGGCATGGCCGTCCTCGACGAGATGATCTGAGGCGCTCGCGATGACCATCAACCTCTACGAGGACCTCCTCGACGGGATCGACGAGGAGCTCGGCGACTTCCTCGACCAGGTCGGTGAGGAGATCCGGCGGATCGCCGGGTTCCTCAACGACGCCGCCTCGGGCGTCTCCGGCTTCTTCGACGACATCCTCCCCGGCGACACCGTGGACCGGGCGATCGAGCGCTGGAACAACGAGATCCACCCCTGGATCATGGACATGTGCGACCAGGTCCAGGAGAACGTCTGGGACGCCATCGGTGACCTGGCCGGGCGCCCGCAGAACCTCATCGACTACGCCGGTCACTTCTCCAGCGTGAAGGCGACGATCTACCAGGAGGGCGACCTCGCCCAGAAGATGGTGATCTTCGAGCACGACTGGCGGGGCTACGCCGCCGACAACTACCGCACGATCGCCACCACCGAGAACGACGCGCTGCGCGACCTGAGCCTCGCGATGGACGCCGGTGCCACCCTGACCACGACCGTGGCCACCCGGATCCTGACCCTGTGGCGCGAGATCGCCTCGCAGTTCGCCGGTTGGGTCGGCGACCTCATCGGCTGCTTCAAGGTCGCCACCGAGGCGGACTCGATCATCACCTTCGAGATCCCGGCGGCCTTCGAGCTCGCCAAGGCGATCTGGGAGAACATCGTCGAGCTCGCGGAGATCTTCGTGGACTTCCTCATCGAGCAGGCGACCACGGCGGCCACGTCCTGGCAGCAGCTGGCGAGCGGCGCCCGGGGGCTGCCCCAGAACCACTGGCCGATGGTCCAGGAGGCGAACAGCGACGTGATGAACGACCCGGGCAACTGGACCCCGCAACCCGCGTAGCGGTGGCCGGACCCCACGGGCGAGACTAGGGCCCGTGTCGGCCCGGGTGATCGTGCTCGCCGGCCCGTCCGGGGCCGGCAAGTCCCGCCTCGCCGAACGGTCCGGGCTCCCGGTGCTCCGCCTCGACGACTTCTACAAGAGCGCCGGCGACCCGACCCTCCCGCTCATCACCGAGGGGCCGAACGCCGGCATCGTCGACTGGGACGACCCGGAGTCGTGGATCCTCGCGGACGCGCTGGCCGCGCTCGCCGACCTCTGCCGGGACGGCAAGGCCGAGGTGCCGATCTACGAGATCGCGCAGAACGGACGCTGCGGCAGCCAGGTCCTCGACCTCGAGGGGTCGTCGCTGTTCGTCGCCGAGGGGATCTTCGCCCACCACGTCGTCCAGGCCTGCCGCGCCGAGGGACACCTCGCGGCGGCGTACTGCGTGCGCCAGCACCCGATGGTCACGTTCTGGCGGCGGCTCACCCGCGACCTCCGGGAGCACCGCAAGCCGCCGCTCGTGCTGGTCCGCCGCGGTCTCGCGCTGATGCACGAGCAGCGGCGCCTCGTGGCCGAGGTGGTCGCGGCCGGCTGCACCCCGGTGAGTCCCGACGAGGCGGCGGCGCGCATGCAGGAGCTCGCGTGACCACGCCGGACCTCCCCTGGGCCCGGATGAAGCAGCCGGACCGGACGACGTGCGGGCCCAGCTCCGTCGTCGCGGCGCGGATGATGCTCGACCGGTCGTTCGCCGACTCGGTCCGTCAGGGGGACGAGGTCTTCGGCGCGGAGGCGCTGAGCACCCACCGCCGGGCCACCCGCGCCATCGACGTGGCGGGTCGGCTGCAGGTGCCCTGGCCCCGACGGCTGGGCACGCCCCCGTGGGCCGTCGCGAGGGAGCTGTCGGTCCTCTCCGGGCCGGACCTTCCGGCGCGCCGTTACGGCTGGCACCTCACCGTGCTCGGTCCCGGCCGCGGCTTCGACCGCGCCCTGCTCGGGGTCGACGAGGATCGTCCCGTCGCCCTGTACGTCGGCAACCGCTGGAGCCCGCGCCACGTCGTGCTGGCGGTCTCCCGCGCCGCGGACGACGCCCTGTGGGTGTACGACCCGGCCCGCGGTCAGCGCGTCGAGGTCACCCGCGCCGCCGTCGAGAACCGGAGCCTCACCTTCGGCCGCTGGGACCGGCTGTGGTTCGCGGTCACACCAGCACCCCGGGCGAGGCGCAGCGCGCGCTTCGCGCACACATGACACGCACCTCGCTGCGTTGCCGTCGCTCGCTAGACGGTCCAGGTATGGCTTCGCTCCGGCGCCTTCCGATGCACATGCCCTGAGCACGCCAAGCGGACCGCTACGCCTCGCCCGGGGTGCTGCCCGCGAGCGCGGCGTACTGCGGCTTGATCACGTTGCTGATCAGGGCGAGCCGCTCGTCGAACGGGAGGAACGCCGACTTCATCGCGTTCACGGTGAACCACTCCAGGTCGCGGACGCCGTAGCCGAACGCCTCGACCAGCGCGTTCATCTCGCGGTTCATCGAGGTGCCGCTCATCAGCCGGTTGTCGGTGTTGACGGTGACCCGGAAGCGCAGCCGGGTCAGCAGCCCGATCGGGTGCTCGGCGATCGAGTCCGCCGCACCCGTCTGGACGTTGCTGTGGGGGCACATCTCCAGCGGGATCCGCATGTCCCGGACGTACGCCGCCAGCCGGCCCAGCTCGACCGAGCCGTCGTCGCCGACGGTGATGTCGTCGATGATCCGCACGCCGTGGCCGAGCCGCTCGGTGCCGCACCACTGGATCGCCTCCCAGATCGACGGCAGCCCGAACGCCTCGCCGGCGTGGATGGTGAAGTGCGCGTTCTCGCGCTGGAGGTACTCGAAGGCGTCGAGGTGCCGGGTGGGCGGGTACCCGGCCTCGGCGCCGGCGATGTCGAAGCCGGCGACGCCGCGGTCGCGCCAGGCGACGGCGAGCTCGGCGATCTCGCGGGACCGGGCCTGGTGCCGCATCGCGGTCAGCAGGTGGCGGACCACGATCGACCCGCCGGCGGCGGCCATGCCCTCCTCGAAGCCCGCCTGCACCGCGGTGACGACCTCGTCGAGGGACAGCCCGCTCTCGACGTGCTGCTCGGGCGCGTAGCGGACCTCGGCGTAGACGACGCCGTCCGCGACCAGGTCCTCGACGAACTCGCGCGCCACCCGGGTCAGCGCGGGGGCCTGCTGCATCACGGCGACGGTGTGGTCGAAGGTCTCGAGGTAGCGCACGAGCGACCCCGAGTCGGCGCTCTCGCGGAACCAGGCGCCGAGGGCGTCAGGGGTGTCGGCCGGGAGCTGGTGGCCGATCTCGGCGGCCAGCTCCACGATGGTGGCCGGGCGCAGCCCGCCGTCGAGGTGGTCGTGCAGCACGACCTTCGGGGCGCGGCGTACCTGGTCCTCGGTGGCGCCTGGACCCTGACTAGGCTCGGTCAGCACTGCACTCATCACGCCATCCTGTCAGGAGCCGAGGTTGCGCACGTTCACCACCACCGAGGAGATCGAGGCCGCCGTCGGCGAGGAGATCGGCCCCACCGACTGGATCGAGATCGACCAGGCCAGGGTGAACCTGTTCGCCGACGCCACCGAGGACCACCAGTGGATCCACGTGGACGAGGCGCGGGCGGCGGCCGGCCCGTTCGGCGGCACCATCGCGCACGGCTACATGACGCTGGCGCTGATCCCCTGGCTCACCAGCCAGCTCTTCGCCGTCGAGACCCCGGGGGCACGGCTCAACTACGGCCTCAACAAGGTCCGCTTCCCCAACCCCGTCAAGGTCGGCCGGCGGATCCGCGGACGGGCCTCGATCCAGTCGCTGACCGACGTCCCCGCCGGGAAGCAGCTGACCGTGGCGTACACGATCGAGATCGAGGACGAGGCCAAGCCGGCCTGCGTCGCCGAGACGGTCGTCCTGCTGCTGGGCTGACTGTTCGGGCTGATCTGGTGCCTGCCCGCGTAGAACCGCACACCTGACCAAGCCACTGGAAAGAAGCGGACGTCCGTTTCTTTTTCGGGACCCATCTGTGGAAAACCTGATCAACCTGGCTGATCAGATCTTCCACACTTCAGTCGAAGGCGCCGCGGCCGCCACGGTCAGCGAACGAGTCAGTCGAGATACCGAGTCAGCCGAGGTACGGCGTCAGCTTCGCCAGCCCCTGCGTCGGCACCGTGATCGCCACACCCTCACCGACGGCGCGCAACACCCAGCCCTCGGAAGCCCGCTTGAGCGTGGCCAGCACCAGTCCGGTCGTGTCGGGACCGCCGCTGATCTTGATCGTCGCCACCTCGCCGCCGGACTCGTCGGTCACCCGGCAGTAGCCCCGGTTCAGCCAGGTGAGCGAGTGCCCCTGGTAGCTGCTGACCAGCAGCACGATCGTGTCGACCGGTCCGTGGACCCTGTCGAGGTCGACGGTCAGCGACTCGTCGTCGCCCTCGCCGGCACCGGTCTGGTTGTCGCCCTCGTGCACGACCGAGCCGTCCCGCGTGGCGAGGTTGTTGTAGAACGCCAGGTCGAACAGCTGCCCGCTCGCGAACTGGACGGCGGTCGCGTCGAGGTCGATGTCGGGGGCACCGGTGCCGATGGCCCCGGCGGTGCGGTCCTTGTCCCAGCCGACACCCAAGCGGATCCGGCCCGAGACGGCGAGCTCCTGGCCAGCGGTGAGGTCCACGTCAGCTCACCCGGTCGATCACGAGCGGCGCCGGCGTGAACGCCCCGCCGTCCTCCACGTCGTAGCCCCCCTCCAGGGACTCCAGCGCCCGGTCGAACCGGTCCGGCTCGTCGGTCAGCAGGGTGAACAGCGGCTCCCCCTCGGTGACCTGGTCGCCCGGCCGGGCGTGCCAGCGGACGCCGGCGCCGGCCTGGACCGGGTCCTCCTTGCGGGAGCGGCCCGCGCCGAGCCGCCAGGCGGCCATGCCGACCGCCATCGCGTCCAGCCGGGTCAGCACGCCGGTCGAAGGTGCGTTGACCACGTGGGACTCCTTGGCCACGGGGAGCGTCGCGTCCGGGTCGCCGTCCTGCGCCCGGATCATCTGCTTCCACGCGTCCATCGCGGAGCCGTCGGCCAGCTTGTCGGCCGGGTCGACGTCGTCGCGGCCGGCCCCGGCGAGCATCTCGCGGGCCAGGGCCAGGGTGAGCTCGACGACGTCCGCAGGACCACCGCCGGCGAGCACCTCGACCGACTCCTCGACCTCGATCGCGTTGCCCGCGGTGAGCCCGAGCGGCGTCTCCATGTCGGTGAGCAGCGCGACCGTCCTCACGCCGGCGTCGGTGCCCAGCGCGACCATCACCTCGGCGAGCTCGCGGGCCCGGTCGACGTTCTTCATGAAGGCGCCGGAGCCGACCTTCACGTCGAGCACGAGCGCACCGGTGCCCTCGGCGATCTTCTTGCTCATGATCGAGGTGGCGATCAGGGGGATCGCCTCGACGGTGCCGGTGACGTCACGGAGGGCGTAGAGCTTCTTGTCGGCCGGGGCCAACCCGTCGCCGGCCGCGCAGATGACCGCGCCCGTCGACTCGAGCTGGTCGAACATCTCCTCGTTCGACAGCAGCGCACGCCAGCCGGGGATCGACTCGAGCTTGTCGAGCGTGCCGCCGGTGTGGCCGAGCCCGCGTCCGGAGAGCTGGGGAACGGCGACGCCGCAGGCGGCCACGAGCGGCGCCAGCGGCAGCGTGATCTTGTCGCCGACGCCCCCGGTCGAGTGCTTGTCGGCCGTGGGGCGGGACAGTCCGCTGAAGTCCATCCGCTCGCCGGTCGCGATCATCGCGTTGGTCCAGCGGGCGATCTCGCGGTGCTCCATGCCGTTGAGCAGGATCGCCATCGCCAGGGAGGACATCTGCTCGTCGGCGACGACACCGCGCGTGTAGGCGTCGACGACCCAGTCGATCTCCGCGTCGGACAGCTCTCCGCGGTCGCGCTTGCGGACGATCACCTCGACGGCGCTGAACGGTTCAGTCACTGCACACCTCCAACTGGCACCCTATGGAAACCGCGCAACACGAACGTCCCCCGGCTCTCCGGCTCCCCCGCCAGCCGCAGCGACGGGAAGGCGGACCACAGCGCGCTCAGCGACTCGGCCAGCTCCATCCGGGCGAGCGGCGCACCGAGGCAGAAGTGCACGCCGACGCCGAACGCCACGTGGTTGTTCGGGTCCCGGTCGACCCGGAACTCGTCGGGCTCGTCGAAGACGTCTGCATCCCGGTTGGCCGAGCCGAGGAGGACGGCGATCTTCTGGCCGGCTTCGACGACCACACCGCCGACCTCGACGTCCTCGGTCGCGGTCCGCTCGAACAGCTGGAGCGCGGAGTCGAACCGCAGCATCTCCTCGACGCAGGCGGCGACGTCCGGCCCCGGCCGGAGACCGCGCCGGAGCATCGCGGTCAGCCCGTTGCCGAACACGTTGACGGACGCCTCGTGCCCGGCGTTCAGCAGCAGGACCGCGGACGCGACCATCTCGTCCTCGGAGAGCTCGGTGGTGCCGAGGTCGCTGAGCAGGTCCTCCCGCGGGTTCGCGCGCCGGTCCCGGATCAGCTCCCGGATCAGGTCGGCGAACTCGCCGGCCGCCATGACCGCGTGCTCGGTCATCGTCGGCGACGGGTCGACCTCGTACATCTTCACGATCGCCTGGGACCAGTCGCGGAGGTCGTCCGCGTACGACGCCGGCACCCCCAGCAGCTCGGCGATCACGAGCACCGGCAGCGGCTCGGCGAAGTCGCCGACCACGTCGAAGCCGGCCGGGTCGACCTCGGCCAGCAGCTCGCGGGCCAGCTCGCCGACCCGGGGACGCAGGCGCTCGATGTGGCCGCGCGCGAAGACCTGCGCGACCGGGCGGCGCAGGCGGGTGTGCTCCGGTGGCTCGTTCTCCATCATCTGGTTGCGGTGCAGCAGGTTGAACGGCTCGAGGTACGCCGCGGGCTCCCTGTCCTTCCAGAGCCGGGCCATCCGCCGGTCCCGCTGGACGGCGCTGACCGAGGCGTGGTCGAACGCCAGCCAGGTGTGCGAGGCCTCGTGCCAGGCCACCGGGTGTGCCGCCCGCTCCTCCGCGAAGTACGGGTAGGGATCGGCGACGACGTCCGGTGCGGTCAGGTCAAGCGAGGTCGTCGGGTCCGAAGGCATCCGGCAGCACCTCGTCCATCCTCTTGATGCCCGAGACGGTCCACAGGAGCATGTCGCGGTTGCTGTTCTCGCTGAGCAGCTGACGGCAGCGCCCGCACGGCATGATCACCGACCCCTGGCCGTCCACGCACACGACGTGGGTCAGCTTGCCGCCGCCGGTGATGTGCAGCTGCGAGACCATCCCGCACTCCGCGCACAGTGCCACGCCGTACGCCGCGTTCTCGACGTTGCAGCCCACCACGGTCCGGCCGTCGTCGGCCCGGCCGGCCACGCCGACCGGGTAGCCGCTGTAGGGCGCGTAGGCGTGTCGCATCGCGGCCACCGCCTCGGCGCGCAGCGCCTCCCAGTCGAACCCAGCGTCCTCGTCGGGCACAGCTAACCCGCACTGCCCTTGCGATAGATCTGCCCATCGGCAGCCGGCATCCGTAGTCGTTGGCTGGCGAAGGCGAGGACGAGCAGGGTGATGACGTACGGCGTCATCCGGGTGAAGTCCCCCGGCACCTCGTCGATGAGGAAGTAGGTGACACCGAGCAGGATGCCGATCCCGGCCATGACCATCGCGGAGACCCGGCCGCTACCGCGCCGGAACTGGAGGACCGCCGCGGCGAGCGCAAGGACGGCACCAGCGAGCAGCAACGCGCGCACGGAGTCGCCGCCCTGGCGCAGGCCCAGCGTCTCGGTGTAGCCGAAGAGTCCGGAGCCCGCCAACAGCCCCCCGGGCCGCCAGTTGCCGAAGATCATCGCCGCGAGGCCGATGTATCCCCGGCCGCCCGTCTGGCCGTCCCGGTAGTTGCTCGAGGCGACCATCGCCAGCACGCCACCGGCGAGGCCGGCGAACCCACCGGAGATGAGCACCGCGACGAACTTGTAGCGCAACACCTTCACGCCCAGCGACTCCGCGGCGGCCGGCGACTCCCCGCAGGAACGCAGCCGCAGCCCGAAGGACGTCCTCCAGAGGACGAACCACGTCACCACCACGAGCAGCAGGGAGATGATCACCAGCGACGACAGGTTGTTGCACAGCGCGCGGGCCACGGCCGAGAGCTCCGACACGAAGAAGATGTCCTTCTTCTCGACCTCGAGGAGCTTGTCGGCCAGCGGCTCGATCGTCAGCGCGGGGACGTCCGGGATCTTGGGCGACTGCGTCGTGCCGCCGCCCGGGAGGTCCGCGAAGGTCAGCGACGCGAGGTACTGCACCGAGCCGAGCGCGATGATGTTGATCGCCACACCGCTGATGATGTGGTCGATGCCGAAGATCACCGTCGCGACGGCGTGGACCAGGCCACCGAGCACGCCCATGAGGATCGCGCCGAGGACACCGGCCCAGGCACCGTGGTGGTAGCCGAAGTACCCGGCTCCCCACGTGCCCAGGATCATCATCCCCTCGAGACCGATGTTGACGATCCCCGCCCGCTCGGACCAGAGGCCGCCGAGAGCGGCGAGCATGATCGGCATCGTCGCGATGAGCGTCGCCGAGACCGTGCCCGACGAGGTGAGGTCGTTGGCGCCGGTGACGATCTCGAGGACCGACAGCAGGAGCACGCCCAGCAGCAGGGCGTAGAGGAGCCAGAAGCGCGGCAGCCTGCTCCTGGAGGTGGGCGCGGCGGGCTCGACGACACCGGTCGCGGTGGAGGGAACGCTCATGCCGTGACCTCCTTCTCCCGCTGGTCCTGTTCACGTTCGCGCTCGAGCGCCCGGGCGACCGCCTGCTGCTCCAGCCGGACGCCGTAGCGCCGGACGATCTCGTAGGAGATGACCACGGTCAGCACGATCACGCCCTGCGTGATCGCCACGATGTCCGGCGAGACGTCGACCAGGATCTGCAGCGGGTTCGACTGCTCGTCGAGGTAGGCGAAGAGCAGTGCGCCGACCGCGATGCCGACCGCGTTGTTGCGGCCGAGCAGGGCGATCGCGATCCCGGCGAAGCCCAGACCCGACTGGAACGTCGAGCCGTAGGAGTGCGCCGAGCCGAGCAGGATCGGCATGCCGACCAGGCCGGCGACGGCACCGGAGAGCATCATCGCGTAGACCGTCATCCGGGTGACGCTGACGCCGCTGGCCACCGCTGCGGTCGTGGACCGGCCGGTGGCGCGCAGGTCGAAACCGAAGCGCGTCTTGTTCAGGATGAACCAGAAGAGGAACCCCGCGACGATGGCGACGACGAGGAACCCGTAGATCTCGACCACCGGCGGACCGTCGCTGATGGTGATGCTGGGGACCCAGCTGTCCTCGGGGACCGGCTTCGTCGCCACGACGTTGCTGCCCTCCTGACGGACGGCGGCCTTGCGAAGCAGGTAGGCCACGAGGAAGGTGGCGATCGCGTTCAGCATGATCGTCGAGATCACCTCGCTGACACCGCGAGTGGCCCGCAGGACGCCGGCGATGCCGGCCCAGAGCGCCCCCACGGCCATGGCGCACATGACGGCGAGCACGGTGTTGAGGTAGCCGGGGAGCCATGCCTCGCCGCCGACGACGGCCGCGGTGAACGCGGCGATGCGGTACTGACCGTCCACGCCGATGTTGAACAGGTTCATCCGGAACCCGATGGCGGCTGCCAGCCCCGAGAGGTACAGCACCGTCGCGTTGTCGATGATGTTGCCGAGGTTCCGGGTCTCGGGGATCGACAGCAGCTGGTCCCACACCTCGAGGACGGGGTCATCCGCCACGTAGAGCACCGCACTGGTGATGAGGAACGCGGCGAACAGGGCCAGGACGGGGGCGCTGAGCCCCAGGGCGATGCGGACCATCCGGGCGCTGGTCATGCTCCCGCCCCCGTCATCGCCGATCCGAGCTGCTCGGGGGTCACGTCACTCGGGTCGAAGGTGCCGACCAGCTTGCCGCGCAGGATCACCTCGATCGTGTCGGACAGGCCGATCAGCTCGTCCAGGTCGGCCGAGATCAGGAGGACGGCCAGGCCGTTGCGGCGAGCGGTCTTGATGTGCGTCCAGATGGCGGCCTGGGCGCCGACGTCGACGCCTCGGGTCGGGTGCGCGGCGATGAGCAGGATCGGCTCGCTGCTCATCTCGCGGCCGACGATGAGCTTCTGCTGGTTTCCGCCGGACAGGGCCCGGGCCAGCACGTCCGGTCCGGGAGTGCGGACGTCGTACTCCTCGATGATCCGTGCGGTGTCGGCGCGGGCGGCGCGCTTGTCGATCAGGGGGCCCTTGGCGCTGGGCGGACGGCTCTGGTGGCCCAGGACCCGGTTCTCCCACAGCGGCGCGTCCAGCAGCAGGCCGTGCCGGTGCCGGTCCTCGGGGATGTAGCCGACCCCGGCCTCGCGGCGGTCGCGCGTCGACATCGTGTGCAGGTCGGTGCCGGTGAGCGTGATCGTGCCCGTCGCGCCGTGCCGCATCCCCATGATCGACTCGACGAGCTCGGCCTGGCCGTTGCCCTCGACCCCGGCGATGCCCAGCACCTCGCCCTTGTGGATGTCGAAGCTGATGTCGTCGAGCAGCGGACGGCTGCCCACGCCCTGCAGGGAGAGGTTCCGCACCGAGAGCAGCACCTGGTCGGTGACCGTGGAGGTCTCCGTGCTCGGCGAGGGCAGCTCGGACCCGACCATCAGCTCGGCCAGCTGACGGGCGGTCACGTCCTTCGGGAGCACCGTGCGGACCGTGGTGCCGCGACGGATGACGGTGATCTCGTCGGCCACCGAGAGGACCTCGTCGAGCTTGTGGCTGATGAAGAGGACGGAGAGCCCCTCCTTCTTCAGCTCGCGCAGGTTGTCGAAGAGCTCGTCGACCTCGTGCGGGACGAGGACCGCGGTCGGCTCGTCGAGGATCACGATGCTGGCGCCGCGGTAGAGGACCTTGAGGATCTCGACGCGCTGCCGGGCGCCGACCCCGAGGTCCTCGACCAGCGCGTCCGGCTCGATGTCGAGGCCGTAGGCGTCGGAGATGCGCTGGATCTCGGCACGGGCGCCGCCACCGATGCCGTGCAGCTTCTCGGCGCCGAGGACGACGTTCTCGAGGACGGTGAGGTTGTCGGCCAGCATGAAGTGCTGGAAGACCATGCCGACGCCGGCCTTGATGGCGTCAGCAGGCGAGTGCAGGGACACCTGCTCACCGTTGATCTCGATCGTGCCGGCGTCCGGCGGTTGCACGCCGTACAGGATCTTCATGAGCGTGGACTTGCCGGCGCCGTTCTCCCCCACGATGGCGTGGATGGTGCCGCGGCGGACGTCGATGTTGACGTCGTCGTTGGCGATCACGCCCGGGAAACGCTTGCCGATGCCGCGCAAGCGGACGGTGACCGGCACGTCGGTCCCCGTGGCTCCCTCGACTGTCGTTGCGGACAACAGGCCCTCCCAGGACGTCGTTGATCAGGCGGCTCCGCCGGACACTACCCAACGGGCAGGACGGCGGGAATGGCCCGGCACATGACTCCGGGTTCGCGGTCCCGCCTGGGCGGGACCGCGAACCCGGATGTGTATCAGCTGACCGGCTAGCCGATCACGGAGCGGTCGGAACCTCGATCTCTCCGTCGATGATCTGCTGCTTGTAGCCGTCCAGGTCGGCGACGATGTCGTCCACCTGGCCACCGCTGGTCGAGTAACCGACGCCGTCGACCGACAGGTCGTAGACGTTGGTGCCGGTCGGGAACGTGCCGGCGGCCACCTCGGCGAGGTAGTTGTAGACGGCGACGTTCACGTTCTTGAGCATCGACGTCATGATGACGTCCTGGACCGACGGGTCGGCCGTGTTGTACTGGTCGGAGTCGACACCGATCGCCTTCGCACCGGCCTCGGAGGCCGCCTCGAAGACGCCACCACCGGAACCACCGGCAGCGTGGTAGACCACGTCCGCCCCGCCGTCGTACATGCCCTGCGCCGCGGTCTTGCCCTTGGCGGGGTCACCGAAGCCGGAGAAGTCCGGGGGCTGGGTGAGGTAGGTGACATCGATCTTGATGTCCTTCTTGACCGCCTTGGCGCCGGCCTCGTAGCCCGCCTGGAACTTCTCGATCAGCGGAACCTGGACGCCGCCCACGAAGCCGATGTGACCGGCCTCGGACTTCAGTGCGGCCGCCGCGCCGACCAGGAACGAGCCCTGCTCCTCGGCGAAGACCAGGCACGCGACGTTCGGGATCGGGTCGCTGCCGTCGAAGGGCTCGCAGCTGGCGGTGTCGTCGATGATCGCGAAGCTGACGTCCGGGTACTCCGTCGCCACCTTGCCCACCGACGCGCTGTAGGCGAAGCCGACGGCGATGACCGGGTTGAAGCCCGCGTCCGCGAAGGTGCGCAGGCGCTCCTCGCGAGCGGTCTCTGCTTCGCCGTCCTCGGCCTCGGACTCCTGCGATTCGACTCCGAACTCGTCGATCGCCTGGTCGAGACCAGCGGCGGCGGAGTCGTTGAACGACTGGTCGCCACGACCACCGATGTCGTAGGCCAGACCGACCTTGACGTCAGACGTCGGCTCGGTGGGCTCGGAGCTCTCGCTCGTCGTCGGGTCACCGCCCGTGCTGGGGTCGTCGGTGGGCTCTTCGTCGTCGCCGCAGGCCGTGGTGGCCAGGGCGAGGATGCCTGCTGTCAGCAGTGCTGCCAGTCGTGTGCTGCGTCGCAAGACGCCTCCTAGGTGTGCGTGTTCAGAAATGCCCCATGTCCCACGTCGAAGCGGGGCGCCCACCGAGCACGGGCGAGAGGTCTGGCCGACCCTAAGCCCGGAGGGGCCTTCTGCAACACCCCGCGCAGACCACGACTGAAGTTGTTACCGATTCGACACAGGTCTGCCGACCTACGGCCCCACCAGCGGTGACTTTCGCCTGTGGCGAGCACTCAGTGCGCGTGCGCAAGCGCTTCCACGGCGGTGCCGGCGAGCAGCCTCGCGCCGATGCCGACGCAGCGCTCGTCCACCCGCAGGTTGCCCTGGTGCAGGTCGTACGTCGCCCCGCCGGGTGTCCGGGTGCCGAGCCGCATCATCGCGCCCGGCACCCGCTCGAGGAACCACCCGAAGTCCTCGCCGCCGAGGCTCTGCGGGGCGGCCACCTGGGCACCGTCGCCGAGCACCGTGCGCACGGTCCGGGCCAGGATCCGGTTGGACACCGGCTCGTTGACGACCGGCGGGACACCGCGCTGGTAGTCGATCTCGGCCTCGACGCCGTACGGCCGCACGATGTCGGCGACGGCGGCCCGGACGATCGCCTCGCAGTCGGCCCACGCCACCGCGTCGAGGATGCGGACCGTGCCCGAGACCATGCCGTGGTCGGGGATGACGTTGGGGGCGGCGCCGGCGTGGATCGTGCCCCAGACGACGCTGACACCGGCCCGCGGGTCCATCCGGCGGCTCAGCACCGCGGGCAGCTCGGTGGTGACCTTGGCCAGCGCGAAGGTCAGGTCGCCGGTGAGGTGCGGGCGGCTGGTGTGGCCTCCGGTGCCGCTCAGCCGCACCTCGACCCGGTCGGCGGCACTCGTCAGCGGTCCGAGCCGCAGGCCCACCTGGCCGACGTCCACGCCCGGGTCGCAGTGCAGCGCGAAGATCCGGTCGACGCCGTCGAGCGCACCCTCGTCCAGGAGCATCACGGCGCCGCCGGGCATGACCTCCTCGGCGGGCTGGAAGAGGAGGCGCACCCGGCCGGTGAGCAGGCCCCGGGAGTGGACCTCCCCCAGCGCCTGCGCAGCGCCGACGAGGGCGGCGGTGTGCACGTCGTGGCCGCACGCGTGCGCGACGCCGGTGACGTTGCTGGTCCACGGGTCCTCGGTGAGGTCCTGGACCGGCAGGGCGTCCATGTCGGCGCGCAGGGCCACGACCGGGCCCTCGGTGCCGATGTCGGCGACGACGCCGGAGCGGTGGGCGCGGGTCACGGTCCAGCCGGACTGCTCGACCCGGGCGGCGACCGCGTCGGAGGTGCGCGTCTCGGACCACGACAGCTCGGGGTGGGCGTGCAGGTCGCGGCGGAGGTCGACGAGATCGGCGTCGTACTTGGCGACGGTGTCGGTGATCGGACCCGAGATCAGGTCGGTGGAGTCGGCGGACATCAGGGGACCACGGTAACGGGACCCCGGCCTGGTCAGGCCGGGGTCCCGTCTCGTCCCTGAGGTCAGGACGTGATGCGGATGAGCTTGCCCCTCGGCTTGCTACCCGGCTCGAGGCCGGTCAGGGCGTTGACGGTGGCGTAGACGCCGTCGGGTCCGATCTCCACCGTGGCGGGCAGCGGCAGCTCGATGAAGGTCCTCACCTTGTGCTTGCCGTGCTTGATCCTCGCGATCCGGCCGCGGAACAGCTCGGCGACGTAGATGTCGCCGTTCGCGGCGACGGCCAGGTCCTTGGCGCTCACCAGGCCGCCGACGACCTTCCGCACCTTGCCGGTGCTCGGGTTGACGGAGAAGACCGCGCCGGTGGCACCCAGACTGCCGTCCTCGGGGCCGCCGGCCAGCGAGGAGACGTAGAGCTTCCCGTCGGGGCCGTACTCGACGTCGGTCGGCACGCTCTCGAAGTAGTACGCCTTGCCGATCGTGCAGGCGGGCAGCTTGTTGGCCTTGGCCCCTGCCCTGGTGATCACGGCGCGGTGGGGCGGGATGACGGCCACCGGGCTGACCTCCCCCTCCGGGTCGATCCGGTAGACCGCGTTCGCGCCGGCGTCCGCGACGTACACGGTGTCCCCGACGGACGTCGTGGCGAACGGGTGCGTCTCGGGCACGCCCGTGTACGCCGCCGGGATGAACCTCGGGACCCGCTTGGCGCAGGACGGCTTGAGGTGTCGGAACCCGTAGCGGACCTTGCCGTCCGGGTTCTCCTGCTTCTCGACCGGGTGGATCCTGCCGATCTTGCGGACGACGTCGTCGAGGCCCATCTGGTAGATGGTGCCCTTGGCGTTGTTCCCCTCGGAGACGGCGAAGGTGACGACGCCCTCCTGGACGGACACGGCACCGACCTCGGCGCCCTTCTTCCCCTGGTAGATCACCTGGGGCGCACCTCCGGCCGCCGCCTGGCGCATCAGCAGGCCGGTGAAGTTCTGCGCGATGTAGCGGTCGCCGTCGGAGTCGACGGCCAGGCTCAGCGGGCTGACCAGCCTCTTGGCGAGCGTGGTCACCTCCGGGTCGGCCTTCTCGGACGCGCCGGCACTGCCGGTCGTGCCGGCGAGCGCCGCGCTCGCGATGGTCAGGGCCGCCGCAGTGGCGACCAGGGGTCGAGCTCTCATGAGGAATCCTCCCGGGGTCGTGGGTGTCATCGATCGTGCGATGCACCGGCACGGGAAGGAGCCCGTGCCAGTACGGAGATTCCCCTCAGGAATGTCCCTGGTGCCAGGGTTCTCTGTCCCGCCCCGCCGGGACAGGCCGGGAAATCACCCCTGCGGGTGGGTCCCGTCGTACGCCGCGAGGATCCGGTCGGCGGCCACGGTCGCCGGCAGGTCGCCGGACAGCACGGCGTCGCGGATCTCGGCCCGGATCCCGCTGACCTCGGGTGAGCGTCGCAGCCGCTGCTCCAGCTCGTCGCGGACGAGGGCCCAGGTGAACCCGAGCTGCTGCTCGGCCCGCTTGTCGGCGAGACCCCGCTCGCCGAGGTGCTCGCGATGGGCCAGCACGCGCTCCCAGAGCTCAGCGACGCCGACGTCGTGCAGTGCCGAGCAGGTGACCACCGGCGGCGCCCACTCGCCATGGCCGCGCACCAGCCGGAGCGCGCCCGCGAGCTCGCGGGCGGCGGCCTTGGCCTCCTGCTCACGGTCGCCGTCGGCCTTGTTCACCGCGATCACGTCGGCGATCTCGAGGATGCCCTTCTTGATGCCCTGGAGCTGGTCGCCGGTGCGCGCGAGCGTGAGGAACAGGAAGGTGTCGACCATCCCGGACACCGTGATCTCGGACTGGCCGACGCCGACGGTCTCGACCAGCACGACGTCGTAGGCCGCGGCCTCGAGGACCGCCATCGACTGGACGGTGGCCCGGGCGACGCCACCCAGGGTGCCGGCCGTCGGGGAGGGCCGGATGTAGGCGTTCGGGTCGGCCGCGAGCCTGTTCATCCGGGTCTTGTCACCGAGCACCGAGCCCCCGGTGCGGACGCTGGAGGGGTCGACCGCCAGGACGCCCACCCGGTGGCCCTCACCGGTCAGCCTCGAGCCGAGGGCCTCGATGAACGTGGACTTGCCGACGCCGGGCACGCCGGAGATGCCGACCCGGATGCTGTGCGCGGTCTCGCCGTCGGCGAGCGCGGTCAGCAGCTCACGGGCCTGGTCGCGGTGCTTGGTGCTGGTCGACTCGACCAGCGTGATCGCCTGCGACACCGCGGCCCGGTTGCGGGCACGGACGCCCTCGACGAGGTCAGAGACGGGTTTCGACACGCTCGCTGCGCTCGCGGCTCAACCAGCGGAGTGGCCGAGCTGCTCCCGCAGCTTGGCCAGGAGGTCGAGAGCGGACTCGGCGATCACCGTGCCGGGCAGGAACACCGCGGCGGCGCCCATCTCCTTCAACGTGGGGACGTCGTCGGGCGGGATGACCCCGCCGATCACGACCATGATGTCGTCCCGACCGGCCTCGGCCAGCGCGTTCTTGAGCGCCGGCAGCAGCGTCAGGTGGCCGGCGGCGAGGGACGAGACACCGACGATGTGCACGTCGTTGTCGACCGCCTGCTGGGCGACCTCCTCCGGCGTGGAGAACAGCGGCCCCACGTCGACGTCGAAGCCCATGTCCGCGAAGGCGGAGACGATGACCTTCTGGCCGCGGTCGTGGCCGTCCTGGCCCATCTTGGCGACCAGGATGCGCGGGCGGCGACCCTCGGCCTCCGCGAACTCGGCGGTCGCGTCGAGGACCTGCTGGACGAGGGTGCCGCCCGGCGTGTCAGCCGCACTCGCCTCGTCCCTGAACACTCCCGAGATCGTACGGATCACGGCCTGGTGGCGCCCGTAGATCTTCTCCAGCGCGTCGGAGATCTCACCGACGGTCGCCTTGGCGCGGGCCGCGTCGACCGCGAGGGCGAGCAGGTTGCCGTCGAGCGAGCCCCTGGTCGCACCCTGGTCGGCGCTGGTGGTCAGGGCCTCGAGCGTGCGGCGCACCTCGTCGTCGTCGCGCTCGGCGCGCAGCCTCTCGAGCTTGGCGACCTGCTGGCGGTAGACGTCGTCGTTGTCGACCTTGAGGACGTCGAGCCTGTCCTCCGCGGCGAGCCGGTACGTGTTGACGCCGATGACCTTCTGGGTGCCGGAGTCGATGCGGGCCTGGGTGCGGGCGGCCGCCTCCTCGATGCGCATCTTGGGGATGCCCTGCTCGATGGCCTTGGCCATGCCACCGGCCTGCTCGGCCTCCTGGATGTGCGCCCACGCGCGTTCGGCGAGGTCGTGGGTGAGGCGCTCGACGTAGTAGGAGCCCGCCCAGGGGTCGATCGTCCCCGTCGTCCCGCTCTCCTGCTGGAGCAGCAGCTGGGTGTTGCGGGCGATGCGCGCCGAGAAGTCGGTCGGCAGCGCGATCGCCTCGTCGAGGGCGTTGGTGTGCAGCGACTGGGTGTGCCCCTGGGTCGCCGCCATCGCCTCGATGGCGGTGCGGCCCACGTTGTTGAAGACGTCCTGCGCCGTGAGCGACCAGCCCGAGGTCTGCGAGTGCGTGCGGAGCGAGAGCGACTTGGGGTTCTGGGGATCGAACTCCCGGACCAGGCGCGACCAGAGCGCCCGGGCCGCGCGCAGCTTGGCGACCTCCATGAAGAAGTTCATGCCGATCGCCCAGAAGAAGCTCAGCCGCGGCGCGAACTGGTCGATCGTCA
This sequence comes from uncultured Actinomycetota bacterium, assembly GCA_963815335.1. GTDB lineage: Bacteria > Actinomycetota > Actinomycetes > Propionibacteriales > Nocardioidaceae > Nocardioides. Next base: position 379,243 of record CAWFGL010000004.1, on the reverse strand, counting down.
TGCCGGTGTCCAGGCCGGCGCGGATGTACTCGACGCCGTCGGCCAACGTGTACGCGAGCTCCAGGTCGGCCGTCGCCCCGGCCTCCTGGATGTGGTAGCCGGAGATCGAGATCGAGTTGAAGCGCGGCATCTTCTGGGCGGTGTAGCTGAAGATGTCGCTGATGATCCGCATGCTCGGCGCCGGCGGGTAGATGTAGGTGTTGCGGACCATGAACTCCTTGAGGATGTCGTTCTGGATGGTCCCGCTGAGCTGCTCCGGCTTCACCCCCTGCTCCTCCGCCGCCGCGATGTACAGGGCGAGGACCGGCAGCACGGCGCCGTTCATCGTCATCGACACCGACATCTCGTCGAGCGGGATCCCGTCGAAGAGCGTCCTGGTGTCGTAGATCGAGTCGATCGCCACACCGGCCATGCCGACGTCGCCGCGGACCCGCGGGTGGTCGGAGTCGTAGCCGCGGTGCGTCGCCAGGTCGAAGGCGACGCTCAGGCCCTTCTGGCCGGCCGCGAGGTTGCGGCGGTAGAACGCGTTGGACTCCTCGGCGGTGGAGAAGCCGGCGTACTGCCGGATCGTCCACGGCTGGGTCGTGTACATCGTCGGGTAGGGCCCGCGCAGGAACGGGCTCAGGCCGGGGAACGTGTCGAGGGCGTCGAGACCCTGGAGGTGCTCAGGTCCGTAGACCGGGAGGATGTCGATGCCCTCCGGGCTCAGCCAGGGCTCGTTCGCGAAGCTCTCCGGGACCGTCATGCGAGCCTCTCCCTGGTCGCGCCGAGGAAGGCCAGGGCGTCGACGCCCATCGCGACGGAGTCGTCGGCGTAGTCGGTGGGCCTGCCCGCGATGACGACCCACTGCGCCCCGGCGGCCCGGAGCGCCTGGGCGGCCTCGCCGCCCCAGGCCTCGTAGGCGTTGTCGCTGCCGGCCAGGCACACGACCGGCTGACCGTCGTACGCCGCCAGCAGGTCCTCGGAGGTCTCGGTCGCGCCGGCCACGTCGACGGCGATGCCACCGGCCGCGAGCAGGTTGGACGCGAACGTCGCCCGCGCGGTGTGTGCCGCGACCGTGCCCATGGTCGCGAGGAAGACGCGGCTCGTCGCGGGCTCGTCCCGGAGCGCCTCGAACGCGGCGCCGTAGCGGCGGACCTGCGGTGCCAGCGGGTCGGGCTCGCGCTGCGGCCGCTCCTCGGCGAGGTTCGGGAACTCGCTGACCCCGGTCAGCGGGCGCCTGCGCGTCGCGACCTGCTGGTCGCGGTCGGCGACGGTCGCCTCGATCAGCGGCGCCAGGTCCTCGCCACCGTCGAGCCGGGTGAAGAGCTCCCAGGCCGCGGCGGCCAGGTCGCCGGTGAGCTTCTCGACGGCGTACGCGCCACCGGCGGGGTCGGCGACCCGGGCGAGGTGCGACTCGGAGATGAGGAGCGAGCTGGTGTTCCGGGCGATCCGGCGGCCGAACGCGTCCGGCCGGCCGAGCGGGCTGTCGAACGGCAGCACGGTGACGGAGTCCGCGCCGCCGACACCGGCGGCGAAGGCGGCGACGGTCGTGCGCAGCATGTTCACCCAGGGGTCGTAGGCGCTCATCATCGGCCGGCTCGTCACGACGTGCTGGCGCTGGTCGGTCGTCCCGATGCCGCTGAGCGTCTGCACCCGCGCCCACAGCTGCCTGGCGGCCCGGAGCTTGGCGATGGTCGGGAACTGCTCGTCGGTCGCGGCGTACCGGAACTCGACCAGCTTCGCGGCGTCCTCCCCCGACACGCCCTGCTCCGTCAGGGAGCGGAGGTACGCCGTGGCCACCTGCATCGAGTACGCCAGCTCCTGCACGTCGGAGGCGCCGCGGTCGTGGACCGCCGTGGCGTCGACGACGAAGGCGAGCACCCCGGCGCCGCCCGCGAGCGTCGCGGCCTCGAAGCTCGCCTCGGAGGCGGGGATGCCGAGGTTGGTGGCCTCGTGCAGCTCGACGTCCTCGGCGTGGGCGAGGAAGGATCGTGCGGCGCCGAGCGCGTCGTCCGTGGCGTCGAGGACGACGGGCGCGAGGTCGAGGAACACCCCGTCCAGCAGGGTGTCGAGGTCGGCGTCGGCCGGGAGCCGCAGCCACAGGGAGGTGACGCCGTTCTCGAGGTCGGTCATGGCCTCCTCGTGGGCCGCCTTCGCGTCCACGACCCCGAGGTGCGCCCGGATGTCCCAGTCCCCGGAGCGCGTCGGGCGGTGGCTCAGGTCGACACCCTCGAGCAGCTCCGGCGTGCCCAGCGGCGTGATCCCGATGCCGTCGAGGGTCGGGCGGGTCAGCTTCTGCCAGACCAGCGGCGTCGTCGTCCTCGTCGGTCAGGCGCCTCGACTTGCGGAGCACCGCGGCGGCCGCGGCCTCCCACTCGGCACGGTCGTGGGTGTCCTGGGGTGCCGCCAGCGCGAGCGAGCCCTGCTCGGGCTCCAGCTCGGCGGGCTCGTCGAGCCCGCCCTCGACGGTCGCGTCAGTCACGGTCTGAAGGGTAGGAGCGCCCGGGCCCGGGAGCCACGAAGTGTGACTATTCCTGCATGGGCCGGAGCGTCGCGTTCTTCCGCAACCTCAACCTCGGCCAGGGCTGGGCCCCGACCCGTCCGCAGCTCGTCGGCGCCTTCGAGTCCGCGGGCGCGACCGACGTGGACAACATCCAGGTCAACGGCACCGTCGCCTTCTCCGCCGTCGCGCCGGTGCGCACGGCGGCGGAGGTACGCCGCTCGCTGCTCGCCCTCACCGGCTATGACGACATCGTCGTGGTCCGTCCCGCAGGTTTCGTCCGCCGGCTCGCCGACCGGCTGGCCGCTGCGGCGCTGCCCGCCGATGCTCCGGTCGAGGTCGCGCTCTTCGACGCGCGGGTCGGCGTCCCGAGCCCGTGGACCAGCCCGGACGGGCGGGTCGAGCTGCTGTGGGGCGACCACCGGCACGCCGTCACCCTGTTCCATCCCGACGGCCGGGGAGGCAGCCCCGCGAACGCCTGGCTGCAGCAGCTGGTCGGCGTGCGGGTCACGTGTCGAGGCGCGACGACGATCCTGCGGGTCGCCGCCCGGGTCACGTGACAACCATTCGGCGCCCCCACCACGTGGAGGGGGGCATGGACCAACCCGGCCCGGCCTTCGAGGAGTTCGTCGCCTCCCGAGGGCGCGACCTCTGGCGCACCGCGTGGCTGCTGACCGGCGACTCCCACCGAGCCGAGGACCTCGTCCAGACGACGCTCGCCAAGTGCTGGAGCAGGTGGTCCTCCATCACCCGCGACGGCTCGCCCGAGGCGTACGTGCGCCGGGCGATGCTGAACACCTACACCGACTGGTGGCGGCGCAAGTGGAACGGCGAACGACCGACCGAGGTGCTCCCGGAGACCGCTGTGCGGTTCGACGGCTCGGTCGACGAGCGCCAGGACACCCTCGCGGCGCTCGCAGGACTCCCCCGCGGCCAGCGCGCCGTGCTCGTCCTCCGGTACTACGAGGACCTCACCGAGGCCCAGACCGCCGAGGTTCTCGGCATCTCCGTCGGCACCGTGAAGAGCCAGACCTCGCGAGCCCTGAGCGCCCTGCGCTCCTCGCCGATCCTCCAGGAGCTGACATGACCGAGCAGCAGCTGCGCGACGTCCTCTCGCGCGTCGTCCCCGAGCCACCCGACAGCGTCGCCGACGCCAGCCCGGTCGTCCGGGCCGCCCGCCGGCAGCGCCGACTCCGCGTCGCCGGTGTCTCCGGCCTCGCCGCGGTCCTCGTCGCGGGCACGGTCGTCGGTGCCCTGTCCGTCACCGGCGACGAGCGTGAGCGCGACCTCGTCGCCGACGATCCGGCCATCAGCGACCCGTTCACGACCGCGCCGTGCCCGCCGGCCACCGAGCCGTGGGAGAACGGCGCGGTCCCCGACCTCACCGGGATCACCGCGGTGCGCTACTGCGCCCGCGACACCGGGATGGGATTCGGCGTCGCGGCCGGCCCCGCGGACGCCTTGGTGACCGACCTCGACGGCTTCGGCAACGCTTTCGCGGACGCCCGCGACGCCGACCCCGCCCGATGCGCGGCTGTCGACCCGATCCCCACGGACAGCCGCCTGCTCTTCCAGCTGGACGACGGCACGACCGTCGGGATCCCGGCCGGGATCTGCCAGGACGCCGAGGTCGGGGGGCACACGCTGGACGGCGGCGACGTGACAGCGCTCTTCCTCGGATCGCTGCGGTTCCAGCGCGACGAGCACAGCTACGCACCGCCCGAGGCGCCCGCGCCGACGGACTGCATGGCGAGCGGCATCTCGCCGGCGGTGCCGACGGGCGAGCACCTCGTGGCCGCCATCGCCTGCACGGGGTCCGGCGTGCTCAGGGCCGTCACCATGGCGGGCGACGAGATCGCACGCCTCGACGAGGCCTGGCGGACGGCCTCGATGGACGCGCCGAACTGCACCGACCCCGGTCTCAGCCCCACGACGATCGTCGCCCGCACCGACCGCGGCGACCTGGTGCGGCTCGACCCGATGGGGTGCGGCCAGTTCTCCTACCGCGAGTACCTGGTGACGTTCACCTACGAGGACAACACCGGCGGGGGGTCATGACCGCCGGAGCACCCGCTCCTGGAGCCACTCGACCTCGTCCTCGGGCAGGCAGCCGCCGGCCAGCACCGTGCGCATGGCGTCGAGGTCGCCCATGAACGCCCGGAACGTGTCCTCGACCGTGACCCCGTGCTCCGGTCGGTCGAGCACCTCGATCACGTCGCCCGGTCGGACCGTCCCACCGGTCTCGATCGACAGGTAGGCACCGCTCTTCCCCACCTCGGTGAACCGCCTGAGCCAGCCCGGCTCACGCATCTTGTAGGCGAACGTCGCGCACGGCATGCGGCCGCCGCACACCTCGAGGACGACCTCGTCGCCGACCCGCCACCGCTCGCCGACGATCGCACCGTCGACGTCGAGGTCCTGGGTGGTGAGGTTCTCCCCGAACATGCCGTTCGGCAGCTCGCGCCCCAGTCGGTCCGCCCAGGCGTCCAGCTCCTCGCGGGCGTAGGCGTACACCGCCTGCCGGTCACCGCCGTGGGACCGGGTGTCGCAGATGACGTCGCCGACCAGTCCGCTGCCCAGGCCGCCGTGCTTGGGACCGGGCGCGCGCAGCACGGCGCTCTCCACCGGGCGCTTCCCGATGCCGGTACTGCCGACGTCCTTGGCCGGGTTCGGCTCCGCGGACGACGCCATGTTGACGGTGAGGACCCGGCCACCCATGCGGCCGAGCGTACGCACCCAGCCCTGTCTCAGCGCGTGGTGACCTCGAGCTCGAGCACCGGTGACGCGGCGAGGGCGTAGCCGAGGGCGGCCGGGCGCAGCACCCGGAACCGCTGGACGCCGGCCTTGCCGGCACGCAGCCTGAACACGTAGCCCACCGTCGTCTTCCCGTTGGGCAGCGTGCGCTTCTTGAGGTGCCGCGACTTGAGCGAGGTCCAGGCACCACCGACGCGCTGCTGGAGCGTCACCGCACCGGTCGCGCCGACCGGGCGTACCGCGCCGAAGAGGACCATGCGGTCGCCCTGGGCGACAGCGCGCTCGGTGGTCCGCAGCGACAGTGCGGGCCGCACGCGCAGCGTCCGCACCTGGGACTCGGAGGCGTCGTGGGTCGCGTCTCCCGCGTAGGCCCAGTAGTACTCGCGGGGCGCCGACGCAGGCACCGCCTTCTCGGCGACGCCGGTGGACGACGTGGTCACCGAGGCCAGCGCGGTCCAGGGGTTGCCCGCCGACGGCCGGGTGTAGAGAGTCACCTCGGCACCGCCGAGCGCCTGGCCGTCCGCGCGCAGCCGGGCACGGAGGGCGACCTGCTTCCCGTACTTGGTCGAGGCCCGCTGGAACGTCGTGAGCGCCGTCGAGACCGAGATGCTGCGACGCGTGACGACGCCTTCGCCACCGGTCGGCTGAGGACTGGCCGGGCCGCGGCCGACCACCAGCCCTGATGACCCACCGACGACACTGATCGTGCCCGTCTCGGTCACGGTGCCGTAGGACAACAGCACCCGTCCCCCGCCACCGGCGCCGCCGTCACCACAGCACCCTCCGAGGCCGCCGTCTCCGCCTTCGGCACTGAGAAGACCGGCCAGGACGACCGTCCCGCCGCGGATCGAGATCCCTCCCCCGGAGCCGCCACCGGACGCTCCGTTGCCACCGAGGGCACCGTGGCCTCCGTCCGCGGCGACGATGCTGCTCGCCGTCAGCTCGACCGAGCCGCCCTGCAGCTCGACGGCTCCGCCTCCACCGCCTCCGGAGACCGAGTACTCGGGATAGTCGGGCAGGTAGACGTAGCCGCCACCACTGCCTCCGGCCAGAGCCGCGGTGAGGTCGCCGTAGACCGCACCGGCGGCTCCCGCGGCGAACCCGGTGTCGGCCTGCGCACCCTCTGCGCCGGCTCCGCCGAACCCACCGCCACCGCCACCGTTCAGCCCGGAGGCCGGTGCTCCACCGCCACCCGGCCCGACCCCGTCCGGGTGTCCCGTGTCGCCGCCGGCTCCGCCGCCGGGTCCTCCGGGCACCGGAGCACCGCCCCAGGAGACGGTGTCGGTCCCGGACGCCAGGATCGAGCCGGCCACCGTCAGGGCGCCCGTCGACGCGATCCGCGCCGGTCGCGACCCGCTCACCTCGAGCGTGACACCAGCGCCGATCGTGACGCTGTCGAAGTCGAACTGGGCCACGCCGTCGACGTCGGTCCCGGTGACCAGCGTCGACGGACCGGTGATGGTCATCGCGGTCGTGTCGACGACGTACGTGCCGTCGGCGGGCGCGAACCCCGCCGCCTGGGCCGGCGAGGACGTGGTGACGACGAGGGCGGCGGGCACCAGCACCGCCGCGGTCAGCCAGCTCGAGACTCTGATGGCGCGCATAGGAATGCTCCCGTGTGATCGGTGGCCACCCCGCGTACGCGGGGCGGTGCGGTGCGTCCTGAAGATGACGCCGCACGCACGCCCGACCGAACCATCGGAGCGTATGTCGCCGTGGACCGTCAGCTGGGCGAAACGCCCGAAGCCGGGCATTCTCAGCAGATTCTCGGAACGTTTTCGCCACCTGACAGCGTTCTTCCTGTCGTAGTCACCTGTTCCGAGAGGACCCTCCCATGACCGGCCACCGCCACTTCAACGGACTCAAGACCGCCCTGCTGCTCGGCGGGATGTCGGCAGCGGTCATCGTGGTCGGCAGCTTCTTCGGCCGCGGCGGCCTCATCATCGCCGTCCTGATCGCGTTCGGCATGAACGCCTACGGCTACTGGAACTCCGACAAGCTCGCGCTCAAGGCGATGCACGCCTACCCGGTGACCGAGGAGCAGCAGCCGGCGATGTACCGCATCGTCCGCGAGCTCTCGGACAAGGCGCAGCAGCCGATGCCGCGCCTGTTCATCTCCCCCACCGAGGCCCCCAACGCGTTCGCGACCGGTCGCAACCCGCAGAACGCCGCGGTCTGCTGCACCGAGGGCATCCTCCAGCTGCTCGACGAGCGCGAGCTCCGCGGTGTGCTGGGCCACGAGCTGATGCACGTCTACAACCGCGACATCCTCACGTCGTCCATCGCCGGGGCGATGGCGGCGGCGATCACGTTCATCGCGCAGTTCGGCCTCTTCTTCGGCGGCGGCCGCGAGCGTCCCAACCCGCTCGCCGCGATCGGCCTGATGATCCTCGGCCCGCTGGCCGCCGGCATCGTGCAGATGGCGATCAGCCGCACCCGCGAGTACGACGCGGACGAGGACGGCTCGACGCTGACCGGCGACCCCCTCGCCCTGGCCTCCGCCCTCTACAAGCTCGAGCACGGGACCAGCCGCTACCCGCTCCCCCAGACCCAGCAGCTGGTGAACGCGAGCCACATGATGATCGCCAACCCGTTCCGCGGCCAGGGCATGACGAAGCTCTTCTCGACGCACCCGCCGATGGCGGACCGGATCCAGCGCCTGGAGGCGATGGCGGGCCAGCGCCCGAGCTAGTCCGCAGCCGGACGCTTGATGTGACCGGCCTTGCCCTGCTTGGCAGGGACCCGGTCGTCGTTGTCCTTGTTGCGCAGGCCGATCTTCGCGCCGAGCCACACCAGCGGGTCGTACTTCTTGTCGACCACGCGCTCCTTCATCGGGATGATCGCGTTGTCGGTGATCTTGATGCCCTCGGGGCAGACCTCGGTGCAGCACTTGGTGATGTTGCACATGCCGATGCCCGCGGCGCCCTGGGCGAGCTCGCGACGGTCGTTGGTGTCGAGCGGGTGCATGTCGAGCTCGGCGTACCGGATGAAGAACCGGGGGCCGGCGAAGGCCTCCTTGTTGTCCTCGTGGTCGCGGACGACGTGGCAGACGTTCTGGCACAGGAAGCACTCGATGCACTTCCGGAACTCCTGGCCGCGCTCCACGTCGATCTGCGCCATCCGGCGCTTGCCGTCGGCGTCGCGCGGGGGCGGCGAGAACGAGGGCAGCTCGGCCGCCTTCTCGTAGTTGAACGTCACGTCGGTGACCAGGTCGCGGATGACGGGGAACGTCCGCATCGGCGTGACGGTGATCGTCTCGGACTCGTCGAAGTCGGACAGCCGGCACATGCACATCAGCTTCGGCTTGCCGTTGATCTCGGCGGAGCACGAGCCGCACTTGCCGGCCTTGCAGTTCCAGCGGACCGCCAGGTCGCCGGCCTGCTCGGCCTGGACGCGGTGGATCGCGTCGAGGACGACCTCGCCCTCGGAGACCTCGACCTCGTAGTCCTTGAGCTCGCCGCCGGACTTGTCGCCCCGCCACAGTCGCATCTTGAGCCTGTAACCCATGGTCAGCTCTCCTCGAAGTACTTCTTGAGCTCGTCCGGCATGACCGGCAGTGGCTTCTCGCTGAGCACCACGCCGTCGCCGCTCTCGTTGAGGTTGACGATCAGGTTCTTCTTGCCCCAGACGTCGTGGTCGGTCTGCGGGAAGTCGTTGCGCGTGTGTCCGCCGCGGGACTCCTCGCGGGCCAGCGCGGCCTTCGCGATCGACTCCGAGACGATCAGCATGTTGCGCAGGTCGATCGAGAGGTGCCAGCCCGGGTTGTACTGCCGGTGCCCCTCCACGACCATCGTCCTCGCCCGCTCCTTGAACTGCTCGATGGCCACGAGGGACTGCTCGAGCTCGGCACCGTCGCGGATGATGCCGACCAGGTCGTTCATCGACTGCTGGAGGTCGCTCTGGATGGCGTACGGGTTCTCGCCGCCCTCGACCTCGAACGGCGCCAGGGCGCTGGCCTCGGCGGCCTTCACGTCGTCCTCCGCCACCGCAGGGCGCTTCTCGAGAGAGGCGACCTCCTTGGCGGCGTGCTCGCCGGCGAGCTTGCCGAAGACGAGCAGGTCGCCGAGCGAGTTGCCGCCCAGCCGGTTGGAGCCGTGCATGCCGCCCGAGCACTCGCCGACGGCGTACAGGCCGTGGACCGCGCTCTCCTGGCTGTCCGGGTCGACCTCGACGCCGCCCATCACGTAGTGGCAGGTCGGGCCGATCTCCATCGGCTCGGCGGTGATGTCGACGTCGGCCAGCTCCTTGAACTGGTGGTACATCGACGGCAGCCGCTTCTTGATGAACTCCGGCGTACGACGCGACGCGATGTCGAGGTAGATGCCGCCGTGGGGTGATCCACGGCCCGCCTTGATCTCGGAGTTGATGGCGCGCGCGACCTCGTCGCGCGGCAGCAGCTCGGGTGGGCGACGGTTGTTCTTCTTGTCCTCGTACCAGGCGTCGGCCTCCTCGACCGTGTCCGCCGTCTCGGCCTTGAAGAACTCCGGGATGTAGTCGAACATGAAGCGCTTGCCCTCGGAGTTCTTGAGGATGCCGCCGTCGCCGCGGACCGACTCCGTGACCAGCAGACCCTTCACCGAGGGCGGCCAGACCATGCCCGTCGGGTGGAACTGGATGAACTCCATGTTGATCAGCGCCGCACCCGTGCGGAGGGCGAGCGCGTGGCCGTCGCCGGTGTACTCCCACGAGTTGGAGGTCACCTTGAAGGACTTGCCGATGCCGCCGGTGGCCAGGATGACCGCGGGAGCCTCGAAGAGGATGAAGCGGCCGGTCTCGCGCCAGTAGCCGAAGGCGCCCGAGACGGATCCGGAGTCGTCCTTGAACAGGTCGGTGACCGTGCACTCCATGAACACGTCGATGCCGAGCTCGACGACGCGCTGCTGGAGGGTGCGGATCATCTCCAGGCCGGTGCGGTCGCCGACGTGGGCGAGCCGGGCGTACTTGTGGCCGCCGAAGTCGCGCTGCGAGATGAGCCCGTCGTCGGTGCGGTCGAAGAGCGCGCCCCAGTCCTCGAGCTCCTGCACCCGCTCGGGCGCCTCCTGGGCGTGCAGCTGGGCCATCCGCCAGTTGTTGAGCATCTTCCCGCCACGCATGGTGTCGCGGAAGTGCACCTCCCAGTTGTCCTCGGGCCAGCGGTTGCCCATGGCCGCGGCGATGCCGCCCTCGGCCATCACGGTGTGCGCCTTGCCGAGCAGCGACTTGCAGACGACGGCGGTCTTGGCGCCCGCGTCGTGCGCGGCGATCGCGGCGCGGAGACCGGCACCGCCGGCGCCGACGACGACGACGTCGTACTGGTGCCGCTCCATGCCTCCGCGGTCGTTGCCGTTCATCTCGTTGCCCGTCATCGGGTGGCGAGTGGACTCAGTCATGTGTCAGCTTCCCAGGATCCGGATCAGAAGAACCGGGGGTCGGACCACCAGCCGGCGGCGAGACCCCAGACGTACAGGTCGACCAGCGCGACCGAGAACAGCGAGAGCCACGCGTAGCGCGCGTGGTGGCCGTTCAGCTTGGACACCCAGCCCCAGAGCTTGTAGCGGACCGGGTGCTTGGAGAAGTGCCGGAGGCGCCCGCCCATGATGTGGCGGCAGGAGTGGCAGCCGAGCGTGTAGGCCCAGATGAAGACCACGTTGATGATCATCAGCAGGGTGCCCAGGCCCATGTGGATGCCGCCGTCGCCGGCGAGCTTCTCCTCCTCGGTCGCCCCGAACGCCAGGAACGCGTCGTAGGTGAGGATCACGCCGACGGCGACCGCGGCGAACCAGAACCAGCGGTGCATGTTCTGGAGGATCAGCGGGAACTTCGTCTCGCCGGAGTACGACTTGTGCGGCTCCGCGACGGCACACGCGGGCGGCGACAGCCAGAACGCGCGGTAGTAGGCCTTGCGGTAGTAGTAGCAGGTCATCCGGAAGCCCAGCGGGAAGATCAGGATGATCAGCGCCGCCGACAGCGGGAAGCCGCCGAACGGCGTGCCGAAGTCCGCGGCGTCGCCGCACTCGTCGGTCAGGCAGGGCGAGTAGAACGGCGAGAGGTACGGCTCCGAGTGGTAGTCCTTGCCGTAGAAGGCGCGGAACGTCGCGTACACGATGAAGGCGAAGAACACCGTGAACGTCGTCAGCGGCTGGATCCACCACCGGTCGTTCCGCAGCGTGCGAGCCCCGACGTCGGCACGGGTCGGGCCACCGACCCCCGCGCTCATGGGTCCCCCGTTGGAATCCACCGACGACTCGCGTGCGTCAGTCGACGCCATGACCACCTCCGCTGTTTCGGGCGCTGTGATTGCCACCGCAACGCGTAAAAGGTAGAGGCCACTGGAACGTGTTGCAGTGGTAAGGCTCGCCTAACACGCGGCAACTGGGTAAATGTCACATCATGAGGACCTCTGGTGACTGGGGTGCTCCCGCCGAGCGGGAGTAGCGTCGGTTGACGTGGCGAACACCCGACCCGCCCCCCGTCAGGGGCTGCACGGACACGAGGCCCCCGCCCTCGTCCAAGGCGCCAAGGCGTCCCGGTCGACGATCACGCTGAAGCTGCTGATGGCCGCGTCCGGCCTCGTGTTCATCGGCTTCGTGCTGACGCACATGTACGGCAACCTCAAGGCCTTCAGCGGGCACGAGGCCTTCAACGAGTACGGCGAGCACCTGCGTGAGATCGGCGAGCCGATGCTCCCCCACGGCGGCCTGCTGTGGGTCGCGCGGGTCGGGCTGATCGTCGCGCTCGTCGTCCACGTGGCCTGTGCGGTGATCCTCGCGCGTCGGGCCGGCAGGGCCAGGTCGCAGAAGTACGCCGTGCGCAAGTACAACCGCTCGAGCTTCTCCAGCCGGACCATGCGCTGGGGCGGAGCGACGATCCTGCTCTTCGTCGTCTGGCACCTGCTCAACTTCACCGTCGGCAAGGTGAACCCGTCCGGCGGCCCGACCGACGACCCGTACGAGCTGCTGGTCGACACCTTCGACCTCTGGTGGATGACGCTCATCTACCTCGTGGCGATGGTCGCCCTCGGCATGCACCTGCGGCACGGGCTCTGGAGCGCCGCCCAGACCCTCGGACTGACCAACAACGAGCGGGCCCGCCGCAACTTCCGGATCGCCGGCATCCTGCTGGCCGTCGTGGTCGCCGGCGGCTTCTCCCTCGTCCCGATCTTCACCGTGTTCGGAGTGATCTCGTGACCAGCCAGTTCAGCAAGGGTCCGGACATGCCGGACACGACCAACACCGCGGAGCCCTCGCCCAACCGCGGGCCGGTCGACGAGGAGTACGACGACGCGGCCGGCTACTACGCCCCCGGCGAGCCGATCCGCGACACCAAGGCCCCCGACGGCCCCCTGGAGGAGCAGTGGGGCACCCGCCAGTTCGAGGCCAAGATCGCCAACCCGGCCAACCGCCGGCGCCTCTCGGTGATCGTGGTCGGCACCGGCCTGGCCGGCGCCTCGGCGGCCGCGACGCTCGGCGAGGCCGGGTACGTCGTGAAGTCGTTCTGCTACCAGGACAGCCCGCGCCGGGCGCACTCGATCGCGGCCCAGGGCGGCATCAACGCGGCCAAGAACTACAAGGGCGACGGCGACTCCGTGTACCGGCTCTTCTACGACACCATCAAGGGCGGCGACTACCGCTCGCGCGAGTCGAACGTCTACCGCCTCGCCCAGGTGAGCACGAACATCATCGACCAGTGCGTCGCCCAGGGCGTCCCGTTCGCCCGTGAGTACGGCGGCCTGCTCGACAACCGGTCGTTCGGCGGCGTCCAGGTCTCCCGCACGTTCTACGCCCGCGGCCAGACCGGCCAGCAGCTGCTGATCGGCGCGTACCAGGCCCTCGAGCGCCAGGTCGCCGCCGGCACGGTCAAGTGCTACACCCGCCACGAGATGGTCGAGCTGGTCGTCGTCGACGGCCGGGCGCGCGGGATCATCGTCCGCGACCTGGTGACGGGCGAGATCGAGACCTACTTCGCCGACGTGGTCGTGCTCGCCAGCGGCGGCTACGGCAACGTCTTCTTCCTCTCGACCAACGCGATGGGCTGCAACGTCACCGCGACCTGGCGGGCGCACCGCAAGGGCGCCTACATGGCCAACCCCTGCTACACGCAGATCCACCCGACCTGCATCCCGGTCACCGGCCACCACCAGTCGAAGCTGACCCTGATGTCGGAGTCGCTGCGCAACGACGGCCGGATCTGGGTGCCGAAGAAGCAGTCGGACTGCGCGAAGGACCCGCGGGAGATCCCCGAGGAGGACCGCGACTACTACCTCGAGCGGATCTACCCGGCGTTCGGCAACCTGGTCCCCCGCGACATCGCGTCCCGCCAGGCCAAGAACATGTGCGACGAGGGCCGCGGGGTGGGTCCCGAGGTCGAGGGCGTCCGCCGCGGCGTCTACCTCGACTTCGCGGACGCGATCGAGCGACTGGGCCGCGAGGCCATCGAGGAGAAGTACGGCAACCTCTTCGACATGTACGCCCGGATCACGGGCGAGGACCCGTACGCCGTGCCGATGCGCATCTACCCGGCCGTGCACTACGTGATGGGCGGCCTCTGGGTCGACTACGACCTGCAGTCGACGATCCCCGGGCTCTTCGTGACCGGCGAGGCCAACTTCTCCGACCACGGCGCCAACCGGCTCGGTGCCTCGGCGCTCATGCAGGGCCTGGCCGACGGCTACTTCGTGCTGCCGAACACCATCCGCGACTACCTCGCCGAGGGCCCGTTCGACCGCGTCGCGGACGACCACCCGGCCGTCGTCGAGGCGCAGCAGTCGGTCAAGGGCCGCATCGACGCGTTCATGACCAGCAAGGGCACCCGCAGCGTCGACTCGTACCACCGCGAGCTCGGCAACATCATGTGGGAGTACTGCGGCATGGAGCGCACCGAGGACGGGCTGCGCAAGGCGATCGACCTGATCCGCACGCTGCGCGACGACTTCAAGCGCAACGTCCGGGTGCTCGGCTCGGCCGAGAGCCTCAACCAGTCGCTGGAGAAGGCCGGCCGGGTCGCCGACTTCCTCGAGCTCGGCGAGCTCATGTGCATCGACGCGCTCAACCGGCGCGAGTCGTGCGGCGGCCACTTCCGGGCCGAGTCCCAGACCGAGGACGGCGAGGCACTGCGCCACGACGACCAGTACGCCTACGTCGCGGCCTGGGAGTGGGCGGGCGAGCAGGACGGCGACATGGAGACCCCGGTCCTGCACAAGGAACAGCTGACCTACGAGTTCGTCGAGATGAAGCAGCGGAGCTACAAGTGAGGATCTCGCTCAAGATCTGGCGCCAGGCCGACCGCTCCGACCAGGGCGGCCTCACGTCGTACGAGCTGGACGACGTGTCCGAGGACATGTCGTTCCTCGAGATGCTCGACGTGCTCAACGAGAAGCTCATCGCCCAGGGCGACGAGCCGGTCGCGTTCGACTCCGACTGCCGCGAGGGCATCTGCGGCATGTGCGGGCTGATGATCAACGGCCAGGCGCACGGCCCGGAGGTCACCACGACCTGCCAGCTGCACATGCGGTCGTTCGAGGACGGCGACGAGATCGTCATCGAGCCCTGGCGCGCCGACGCGTTCCCGGTGATCAAGGACCTCTGCGTCGACCGCGGCGCCTTCGACCGGATCATCCAGAACGGCGGCTACATCTCGGTCAACACGGGCGCCGCCCCGGACGCGCACGCCGTCCCGGTCCCCAAGGACAAGGCCGACCGCGCCTTCGACGTCGCCACCTGCATCGGGTGCGGCGCCTGCGTCGCGTCCTGCCCCAACGGCTCGGCGTCGCTGTTCGTCGGCGCGAAGGTCACCCACCTCGGCGAGCTGCCGCAGGGCCAGGCCGAGCGCGACCGCCGCGTCGTCAACATGGTCGGCCAGATGGACGCCGAGGGGTTCGGCGGCTGCACCAACATCGGCGAGTGCACGGCGGCCTGCCCCAAGGAGATCCCGCTCGACGTGATCTCGCGCCTCAACTGGGACCTGCACCAGGCCCTGCGGCACGGTCACTGAGCTCGTCCGGCCTCGCAACCCGATCGGATCTCGGCACGGCAGAAGTCGCGACCCTCGTCGTCCCCACCGCGCGCGCGGTCCCAGCCCCGGCCACCGACCAGGACGTCGTTGTACGCGCTGCCCCTGAGCAGGTCGTCGCCGGGCCCGCCGTACGCCGTGATCCCGCGGCAGGTCTCGTGGACCGACGTGCGCCAGGCAGTGATCATGTCGTCGCCCGGCCCGCCGAGGACGACCCCGCCGCAGTCGTAGTTGCTCGTCAGCCAGAGCCGGTTGTCGCCCTCGTCGCCGACGATCCGCCCTCCGCTGAAGGAGTCGACCGCGGCGTTCTCGAAGCCGGAGAGGGTCGCGTGCTCGTGCGGCCGCAGCGTCAGCCGACCGCGCGCCAGGTTGACGGTCACGTCCTCGTCGACCTCGACGGAGACCAGGTCCTTCCCCGCGCCGCCGTCGAGCCGACCGATGAGCCGCTCGCCCCGGAACACCACCCGGTCGGGGCCTGCCTTGGTGTGGACGTCGACCGCCTCGACGAACTCGAGAACCAACCGGTCCGCGCCCCCGGTGCCGCGCGCCTCGACCGAGTCGCTGCCGCTCCCACCGTCGACCAGTCCTCCGGCGACGCAGACGGTGTCGGCACCGCCACCGGCCCGCACCTTCGTCGTGGAGCCGCCGACGATCACGTCGTCACCGTCCGTACCCTCGACGGTCCCCTCGGCCTGCACGATGGTCGCCGGCTTGCCCTGGCAGGTCTCGCCGTCGGCCGCCTGGGCCGGGCCGACGGCCGACAGGCCGGCGGCCACCACCGCCGCGACGAGGGCCCTCATCGCTCGCACGCCCGCTCCACCTCCGCCCGGCAGGCGTCCCGTCCGAGTCCGCCCTTCGCCGTGTCCCGGCCGGGGCCGCCGAGCAGGTGGTCGTTCCCCCGGAAGCCGACCATCAGGTCGTTGCCCGCCTGGCCGCGCAGCACGGCCGAGGTCCGGTACGCACAGGTGACGGGCGGGGCGTCGACGGTGTTCGGGGCGACGGCGAGCCAGTCCCGGCCCCTGCCACCGTCGATCGTCACGTGGCACGACTGCGCGAGGGCCCTGAGGTGGTCGGGGCCGGACCGGCCGACGAGCCGGACCCGCTTGGCGGACGCCAGCACGGTGTCGAACCCGGTGAAGCGGTACGACGAGTCCGCGTCCATCGACATCGTCCGCTCGGCGAGGTCGACCGCGACCGACCGGTCCGGGACCAGCATCACCGTCGCCGAGTCGGCCCCGCCGTCGATCTCGCCGACGCCGGCGCCGCCGCGGTAGAGGTTGAACGTGTCGTACCCACCGCCGAGGCGGACGTCGAGGTCCTCCGCGTCGCGGATGTCGACGTGGTCGGCGTCCTCGGACCCCTGGACGCACACGGTGTCGTGGCCGGCACCCGCGTTCACGGTGACGTCGGGCCCGACGAGGATCACGTCGTCGCCGTCGGTGCCGTCGACGGTGCCGCCGTCCAGGTCGCTGATCGTGACGAGCTTCTCCTGGCAGGTCTCGGCAGCCTGGGCGGGCGCGGCCAGCGGGAGCCCGGCGGCCACCAGGGCCAGTCCGGCGAGAGCGAGGGTCGTACGCATGGGGTTCCTCCTCGAGTGATGGGTCAGGAGGTGTGATGCGGCGACGAGCGGATCGGTTCGCTACTCCTCGGACGAGGTCCGGCCCTTGATCACCGCGGCCGCGGCCGCACCGGCCACCGCGCCCGCGGCGAAGGCGCCCTTGCGGGACCTGCCCTCGTCCTCGGTCGGCAGCTCGTCGACCGAGGGCAGGTGCGGACCCTGGACCGGTTCGGCGGGGTCGACGACGCGCTCGGCCTCGGCCAGCGGGTGCGTCCACGCCCACGCCGCGGCGTACAGGGTGACGCGGGAGGAGTAGTTGATCCAGACGACCAGGATCAGCGCGATGCCGAACGCCTGGAACGCCGGCTGTCCCTCCGTGCTCGTGATGAGCAGCTGCGAGGCCTGCTTGAGGACCTCGAAGCCGACGGCGCCCAGGACCGCGCCCGAGAGCATCGCCCGCTTGGGGACGTCCGGAGCCGCGAGCAGCCGGAACATCACGAAGAACAGCAGGACGTTGGCGGGGATGCCCAGCGCGATGGTGAGCAGCTTGACCAGCCAGCCGAGCTCGGTGGAGAGACCCACCCAGCCGAGCAGGTCCTCGGAGAAGCCGGCGACGACGCCGGTCGCCGCGACCGCCACGAGCATCACCACACCGATCACGACCAGGGTGATGAGGTCGCGCAGCTTGCCCATCACGAAGCTCGGCTGCTCGCGGTCGGGGAGCGCGAAGACGGCGATGAGGGCGTCGCGGAGGGCCGAGAGCCAGCCCAGGCCGGAGTAGAGGACGCCGACGAGGCCGATCAGGCCCACGGCGCCGGCGGCGTCCTCGATGTCCTTCAGCTGCAGCTGGTTGTCGCCGGTGCCGATGATCCCCGGCAGCATCGTCTCGATCGCGTCGACGAGCGTGTCCCTGCTGTCGGGCACGACCTTGGCGACGTACCCGATGACGAAGAACGCGAGGGCCAGGATCGGGAACACGGAGAGGAACCCGAAGTAGGTGACGGCGCCCGCCTGCTGGCCGGCCTTGGTCTCGCCGTAGTGCTGCTGCATCCGCACGGCGTGGTCGACGTGGGGGTGCTGCTGCCTCAGCTCGTGGACGCGTGCGGTCGCGCGCTCCTTCAGCGAGGCCATGGGGGTCAGGTACCCGGCTGCAGGGCGAAGTAGCGGGTCGGCCGCCACCCCAGGTCCTCGTCGTGCACGTAGAGCTTGAAGTCCTCGACGGCGAACTCGCACTCGAAGTCGGCCAGCTCGTCGAAGGCCTGGTCGAGCTGCTCGTCGCTGAGGTGGTGGGCGATGGTGACGTGCGGGTGGTACGGGAACTCGAGGTCCATCTCGAGCGGTCCCCGTCGCACCACCTCCGCCAGCAGCTCGCACCCGGAGATGCCCTCGGCGAGCGACACGAAGACGACGGGCGACGTCGGCCGGAAGGTCCCGGTCCCGCGCAGGTGCACGCTGAACGCCGGCACCTCCTCGGCCGCGGCGGCGAGGTGTGTCTCGATGTCGTCGAGCGTCTCGGGTGCGATCTCCGTCGGCGGGACGAGCGTGATGTGGGTGGGGATCCTCGCGGCGGTCACGTCGCCGACGGCGGCCCGGTAGTCCTGGAGCTCGGTCGCCCAGGGCTCCGGGATCGACACCGCCACTCCGATGGTCGTCGGCACAGGCTGAACCTATCGGGCCGGCGCCACGAAGCCGACGCGCTGGTAGACGTCCTTCAGCGTCGCCTCGGCCACCTCGCTCGCCGTCTCGCGACCCTGCTTGAGCACGTCCATGAGGTGGTCCTGGGCGTCGAGCAGCTCCAGCGTCCGCTCGCGGAACGGCGTCACGAAGTCGACGACCACCTCGGCGAGGTCCCTCTTGAGGTCGCCGTAGCCCTTGCCGTCGTACTGCTCCTCGAGGCTCTCGATGCTCCGCTGCGTCAGCGAGCCGTAGATGGTGAGCAGGTTGCTGACGCCGGGCTTCTCGGCGGCGTCGAACTCGATCGTCGAGCCGGAGTCGGTGACGGCCGAGCGGATCTTCTTGGCGCTCACGGCCGGGTCGTCGAGCATCTCGATGATCCCGTTCGGCGACGACGCCGACTTCGACATCTTGGCGGTCGGCTCCTGCAGGTCGCAGATCTTCGCCGTGGCCTTGAGGATGTACGGCTCGGGCAGCCGGAACGTCTTCTTGTAGCGGCTGTTGAAGCGCTGCGCGAGGTCGCGGGTGAGCTCGAGGTGCTGGCGCTGGTCCTCGCCGACCGGCACGTAGTGCGGGCGGTACAGCAGGATGTCGGCCGCCTGGAGGATCGGGTAGGTGAACAGGCCGACGCTGGCCGACCCCTCACCTCCCTTGGCGGACTTGTCCTTGAACTGGGTCATCCGGCGGGCCTCACCGAAGCCGGTCAGGCACTGCATCACCCAGGCGGCCTGGGCGTGGGCCGGGATCTGGCTCTGCACGAAGATCGAGGACCGCTGCGGGTCGATCCCCATGGCGAGCAGCTGCGCGGCCGCGCGCAGCGTGCGCTCGCGGAGCACCTTGGGGTCGTGCTCGACCGTGATCGCGTGCAGGTCGGCGATGAAGAAGAACGGCTGGTAGTCCTGCTGGAGGTCGACCCACTGGCGCAGCGCACCGAGGTAGTTGCCGAAGTGGAACGAGTCGGCGGTCGGCTGGATGCCCGACAGGACCCGGGGGCGGCCACCCCCGGCTGCGGCGGCCGGGACGCTGACCTCGGGCTGGGTCGTGGGCGAAGCGGTCGACATGCGCGGCATTCTTCCCGACGCGGGTCGAGTCGGCGCGCCGGGACCCGCTAGGACGTGGCGTCGCGCCGGGCGAGGCCCCACGAGAACAGCAGGACGGCGACGCCGGCGATGCTGAGGATCAGGCCGACGATGGCGGGCGAGCGGTAGCCGTAGCCCCACGCGATGGCCAGGCCGCCGAGCCAGGCACCGAGCGCGTTCGCGACGTTGAGGCTCGCGTGGTTCATGGCCGCACCGAGCGTCTGGGCCTCGCCGGCGACGTCCATCAGGCGCAGCTGGAGGTTCACGACGAGCACCGAGCCGAGGGCGGTCACGGTGAACACCACCGGCAGCAGCGCCCAGCCGTGCGGGGCCGCGAACCAGAAGACGATGAGGATCAGGCCGGACCCGATCCCTGACCAGATCAGCGAGCCGAAGACCGACCAGCGGGCCAGCTCGCCGGCCAGCCAGGTGCCGACGACCATGCCGAGGCCGAACCCGAGCACGAAGACCGGGACGACCGACTCGGAGAGCCCGCCGACCTCGGTGACGGTCGGGGCGATGTAGGAGTAGACGGCGAACAGCCCGCCGAACCCGATCGCACCGGCGAGCAGCACCAGCCAGGCCTGGCCGTTGCGGAAGAACAGCCCCACCTCGCGGCGACCCGGTCGCCTCGGCGTTGCCCGGGCACGACGGGACGAACACGGCCACGAGGGCGGCGGCGAGCAGCGACAGGCCCGCCGCGGCGACGTACGACGCGCGCCAGCCGAGGTTCTGGCCGAGCCAGGTCGCGGCCGGGACACCGACCACGTTGGCGAACGAGAGGCCGAGCATGACGCTGGCGACCGCGCGGCCGCGGCGCTCGGGCGTCGCGAGGCTCGCCGCGACCAGCGACGCGACGCCGAAGTACGCGCCGTGCGGCAGGCCGTCGAGGAACCGGGCCAGGAACAGCAGGTGGTAGCTGCTCGCGGCGGCGCTGAGCAGGTTGAAGGTGCCGTACGCCACCATCAGCGCGACCAGCAACCCGCGCCGGGGCCAGCGAGCGCCGAAGAAGGCCAGGATCGGTGCACCGACGACCACGCCCAGGGCGTAGGCCGAGATCACGTGGCCGGCCTGGGGGATCGAGACGTCGACGCCGTCCGCGACCTGCGGCAGCACGCCCATGGTCACGAACTCGGTGGTGCCGATCGCGAAGCCGCCGGCGGCGAGCGCCAGAACGGCGAGCAGGAACCCGTGCGGGGCCGTGACCAGAGGCGCGACGACCGGGTCGGTCTCGCGGTCGGCAGTCACGTCGGTCATCGGCACCATCGTGCAACCGACGGGCGACGCCGACCTATTCCTGGGCGGCCGTCGCGCCGTACAGGCCCGCGCCCCGGACCACCTGCCGCGAGCGGTGCTGCCAGAGGTGGAAGCCGAGGTCGACCAGCAGCTTCATGACGCACAGCACGGCCACCGCGGTCACCTGGTCCTTGCCGTTCTCGCCGTGCTCCAGCCCGTCGAGCGCCACGCCGAAGGCGATGATGATCCCGATGTGCATGACCAGCATGCGCGGGTACGGCGCGAACATGGCCTGGCCGGGGCTCACGACCTTGAGCTCGTTGCGGCCGAACCAGTTCACCCCCAGCGAGAACAGGTGGCTCGCCGTGATGGCGACCGACAGCAGGACGACCTGACCGACCCCACCCTCCAGGCCCAGGATCGCGACCACGATGACCGTGAAGATGCCGTGGACGCCGGTGAAGATCCCGTAGTGCAGGGCGAAGAACTTCGCCGACGACAGGTCGCGGGGCACGCCGTTGGTCGTGACCGCGACCGTCCCCTGGCCGACCCCCTCGGCCGTCGCCGTGCGCACGATGCCGCACGCCCAGACCACGACGTTCTCGATCCAGTAGACGAGGAAGACGTCGCCCATCCCGATCCGCTCGGTCGCCACGGCCCAGACCGGGATCAGGTTGGTCAGGACCAGCAGCAGCGCGGTCGCCAGCCGGGCCAGCCCGCCGGGCAGCTGCTGCGCCAGCCGGGCCGCCGCCATGACCCCCAGGAGACGGAGCACCGTGTTCACTCGTGCATTGTGGCGGGCGGGCTCGGGAAAGTGTGGAAGTCCTGATCAGCCTGGTTGATCAGATCTTCCACAGTTCCGATCAGCGGGTCGCTGTCCACATCGGCCGCTCGCGCCGGTAGCGCGCTCGAGTACCGCCGACGAGTCTCGGGGAATGGACGAGGAACTCAACCCAGCCGTGCGGGTCGAGAAGACCCGGGCGAGCCAGCAGGGTCTCGTGGCCAGGCGGCAAGCCCTGACGTCCGGGATGACGCCGACCGAGATCGCCAGGAAGCTCCGCCGCGGTGACTGGGTGGCAGTTCATGACGGCGTCTACGTCGGTCACAACGGGTCACTCACGTGGGTGGAGCGCGCCTGGGCCGCGGTGCTCTGGGGCTGGCCGGCAGCGCTCACGCACGACAGCGCCGTGCGCGCCGCCGACGGACCGGGACGTAGGGGGCGCGACGACGCGACGATCCACATCGCGGTGGATCGAAGGAGACGGGTCGTCGCTCCTCCGGGCGTCATGGTGCACAGGTCGGCGCACCTCGAGGCCCAGGTCCAGTGGAACCTGGGACCGCCCAGGGTGCGCTTCCACGACGCCGTGCTGGACGTCGCCGCCGACGCGGGTGACGACCTGACGGCGATCGCGACCCTGGCAGACGCGTGTGCGTCGCGACGGACCACCGCGCAGAAGCTGCTCGAGGCGCTCGAGCGACGTCGATGGATCCATCGACGTGAGTGGCTGACCCGCGTCCTCGCCGACGTGGCCGGTGGGACATGTTCCGTCCTGGAGCACGGCTACCTCGACCTGGTGGAGCGTCCTCACAGCTTGCCCGTCGCACGGCGCCAGACCCCGAGAGCCACCACGGGTGGCGGCACCCTGCAGGACGTCGCCTACGACGAGTGGGCCACGGTCGTGGAGCTCGACGGCCGGGTCTTCCACTCGTCCTCGGAGGACCGGCACGACGACCTGGACCGAGACCTCGACAACGCGGTGGACCACGACGAGCTCACCTTGCGGATCGGCTACCGGCAGGTGTTCCGCGACGGCTGCGCGACCGCCGAGAAGGTCGGCAGGGTGCTCAACCGGCGCGGTTGGCCGGCGTCGGCGCAACCGTGCCCGAAGTGTGGAGCTCTTGATCAAGCAGGTTGATCAGGATCTCCACACTTCCTGCGGTCGGGCCGTCAGAGCGCGGCCAGCGCCTCGTTGAACGTCGCGCTCGGCCGCATGACCGCCTCGGCCTTGGCCGGGTCGGGGCGGTAGTAGCCGCCGATGTCGGCGGGGCTGCCCTGGACGGCGAGGAGCTCGTCGACGATCGTCTGCTCGTCCGCGGCCAGCCGCTCCGCGAAGGGGCGGAACACCTCGGCGAGCTCGGGGTTCTCGGTCTGCGCGGCGATCTCCTGCGCCCAGTAGAGGGCCAGGTAGAAGTGCGAGCCGCGGTTGTCGATGCCGCCGAGCTTGCGGGTCGGGGACTTGTCCTCGTTGAGGAAGGTCTCGGTCGCCTTGTCGAGGGTGTCGCCGAGGACCTTGGCGCCCGCGTTGTCGGCGTACCCCGCGAGGTGCTCGAACGAGGCGGCCAAGGCGAAGAACTCACCGAGGCTGTCCCAGCGCAGGTAGTTCTCCTTGACCAGCTGCTGCACGTGCTTCGGCGCGGAGCCGCCGGCGCCGGTCTCGAACAGGCCGCCGCCGTTGATCAGCGGCACGATCGAGAGCATCTTCGCCGAGGTGCCGAGCTCGAGGATCGGGAACAGGTCGGTGTTGTAGTCGCGCAGCACGTTGCCGGTGACCGAGATGGTGTCCTCACCGCGGCGGATCCGCTCGAGCGAGTACGCCGTCGCCTCGGCCGGGGCCATGATCTCGATGGTCAGGCCGTCGGTGTCGTGCTCGGGCAGGTACTCGTTGATCTTCGCGATCAGGTTCGCGTCGTGGGCGCGCGTCTCGTCGAGCCAGAAGACGGCCGGCGAGCCGGAGGCCCGGGCGCGGGTCACGGCGAGCTTGACCCAGTCGCGGATCGACTCGTCCTTGGTCTGGCAGGCGCGCCACACGTCGCCGGGCTGGACGGCGTGCGAGATCAGCACGTCGCCGGCGGCGTTCACGACCTGCACGGTGCCCGCGGCGGGCACCTCGAAGGTCTTGTCGTGCGAGCCGTACTCCTCGGCCGCCTTCGCCATCAGGCCGACGTTCGGGACCGAGCCCATGGTGGCCGGGTCGAAGGCGCCGTGGGCGCGGCAGTCGTCGAGGACGGTCTGGTAGACGCCGGCGTACGACGAGTCGGGGATGACCGCGAGCGTGTCGGCCTCGGCGCCGTCCGGGCCCCACATGTGGCCGGACTGACGGATCATCGCCGGCATCGAGGCGTCGATGATCACGTCGGAGGGGACGTGCAGGTTGGTGATGCCCTTGTCGGAGTCGACCATCGCCATCGCGGGACCGTCGGCCAGGCCCTGGGTCACCGCCGCCGCGATCGCGTCGCCCTCGGGCAGCGAGGCAGCGGCCGACAGCAGGCCGCCGAGGCCGTCGTTGGGCGAGATCTCCGCGGTCTTCAGCACCTCGCCGTACTGCTCGAACAGCGTCGGGAAGAACGCCTGCACGGTGTGCCCGAACAGGATCGGGTCCGACACCTTCATCATCGTGGCCTTGAGGTGCACCGAGAACAGCACGTCCTCGGCCTTGGCGCGGGCGATCTGCTCGGTGAGGAAGCGGCGCAGCGCGGCGACGTCCATGAACGTGCCGTCGACCACCTCGCCCGCGAGGACGGGCACCGACTCCTTGAGCACCGTGACCGTGCCGTCGGCGGCGACGTGCTCGATGCGCAGCGTGTCGTCAGCGGGGAGGACGACGGACGCCTCGTTGGAGCGGAAGTCGTGCTGGCCCATCGTGGCGACGTTGGTCTTCGAGTCGGACGACCAGGCGCCCATCCGGTGCGGGTGGTTCCTGGCGTAGTTCTTGACCGACGCGGGCGCGCGGCGGTCGGAGTTGCCCTCGCGCAGGACCGGGTTGACCGCCGAGCCCTTGACCTTGTCGTAGCGGGCGCGGACGTCGCGCTCCTCGTCGTCGTCGGGGCTCTCGGGGTAGTCCGGGAGGTCGTAGCCCTGCGACTGCAGCTCGGTGACGGCCGCCTTCAGCTGGGGCACGGACGCCGAGACGTTCGGGAGCTTGATGATGTTGGCCTCGGGCGTGGTGGCGAGGGCGCCCAGCTCGGCGAGGTCGTCGGCGATCCGCTGCTCGTCGGTCAACCGCTCGGGGAAGAGGGAGATGATCCGGCCGGCCAGCGAGATGTCGCGGGTCTCCACGTCGACGCCCGCCTTGGCGGCGTACGCCGCGATGATCGGCAGGAAGGAGTACGTCGCGAGCAGGGGCGCCTCGTCGGTGTGCGTGTAGATGATCTTCGCCATGCCCGAAGCCTCGCACCCGCGCTTCCACGGCGGCAAAGCGGCTGCGGTCTAGAGTTCCGGACATGGCTGAGACCCCTTCCACCAAGCAGAAGATCGCGGCCGAGGTGATCGGCACGTTCACCCTCGTGTTCTTCGGCTGTGGCACCGCGATCATGACCTCCCAGAGCAGCGGTTTCGACTACGTCGGCACCTCCCTGGCCTTCGGTCTGACCGTCCTCTGCGGCGCGTACGCGTTCGGCCGCATCTCGGGCGCACACTTCAACCCCGCCGTCACGGTCGGCGCCGCCCTCGGCGGCCGGATCGCCTGGAGGCAGACGCCGCTCTACATCGGCTCGCAGCTCGTGGGCGGCCTGCTGGCCGGCCTGCTGCTGTTCATCCTGGTGAACGGCTTCGACGGCTACGACGTCGGCGTCGACGGCCTCGCCCAGAACGGCTTCCGTCACGACGGCGCCGGGTACGCCGTGTGGGCGGCGTTCATCCTCGAGGCGATCCTCACCGCGGTCTTCGTGTGGGTGATCCTCGCGGTGACCGACGCCCGCAACGAGCACCCGGCCCTGGCACCGGCCGCCATCGGCCTCGCGCTGACGATGGTCCACCTGGCCTCGATCGGCGCCACCGGCACCTCGGTCAACCCGGCCCGCTCGATCGGCGTGGGGATCTTCGCCGGCAGCGACGCGGTGATCCAGCTCTGGCTGTTCATCCTGGCCCCGCTCGCCGGGGCCGCGATCGCGGGCATCACCTACCCGCTCCTGTTCGGCCACGGCTCGGACCCGGTGCCCGGATCGGGCTTCCGCTCGGGTGCGGTGCCGGGCTACGGAGCGCCCGACCAGCTCCAGCAGGAGTGGAACCAGGGCGTGCCCCCGGCCGGCGCCGGTGGCGCCGCCCAGGAGCCGATCGTGCAGGACGGCTGGCAGTGGGACCACGACGCCCAGGAGTGGAAGCCGCAGGAGCAGTTCCACCAGCCTCCGGCCGAAGCCACCCAGGTCACCGAAGCCGCCGACCCGGCCGACCCGGCCGCTCCCCCGCAGTAGCTAGGGACCCGCGGTCAGCTCGCTCGAGCCCGTCGGGCCGAGCGAGCTGACCAGGCCGTAGCCCTTGGCGTAGGTCAGGTCCACCGCGACCCCGGGCTCCAGGTCGCTCTCCTGGCGGAGCACGATCTCGTCGCCCTCGACCGACATGACGGTCAGCCGGTCCTCGACGAGGCCCTCCTGGTAGCCGCGCCGCCAGCCGTCGCCCACCCTCGGGTCCGCGGGGAAGGCCAGCCCCGCCTCACCGCCCGAGTCGACGTCCCAGACGCCCTGGCGACCGAACCACCAGACGTTCCCGTCCTGGTCCTGGGCGTAGTAGTCGACCGTCTCGACGCCGTCGGTCGTCGTCGAGACCCACGTGATCGGCACGCCCCCGACCACGAGGTTGGACGGCTCGACCGAGACCACCGTCGTCCCGCCGTCGCTGTCGTCGTAGGTCCACTCGCTCCCCTGCTCCAGCGGGAAGTACGGGTTGTCGACGTACCCCACGAAGTCGTCGGGGTCTGGCGAGGGCGTGGGGATCACCAGCTCGTCGACGCCGGCGGTGTCGATCTGCTCGGAGTCGGCCCCACAGCCCGTCAGCAGCAGCGCAGCGAGGACGACGAGGACCCCGGCGCGACGCATGGGCCGAATCATGACAGCCCGACGGGCGCTGCTAGCGTCGGATTCCGTGAGCCACACTCCTCTGAAGGTCGCCGTCACCGGCGCCGCCGGCCAGATCGGCTACAGCCTCCTCTTCCGCCTCGCGAGCGGGTCCCTCGCGGGCGACCGCCCGATCGAGCTGCGACTGCTCGAGATCGAGCCGGCCCTCAAGACGCTCGAGGGCGTCGTCATGGAGCTCGACGACTGCGCGTTCCCGCAGCTCGCCAAGGTCGAGATCGGCTCCGACGCCGAGACGATGTTCGACGGCGTCAACCTCGCCCTCCTCGTCGGCGCCCGGCCGCGCGGCCCGGGCATGGAGCGCGGTGACCTGCTGTCCGCGAACGGCGCGATCTTCACCGCCCAGGGCAAGGCGCTCAACGCCGTCGCCGCGGACGACGTCCGCATCGGCGTCACCGGCAACCCGGCCAACACCAACGCCCTGATCGCCCAGCAGAACGCCCCGGACATCCCGGACGAGCGGTTCTCGGCGCTCACCCGCCTCGACCACAACCGGGCGATCTCGCAGCTGGCCGCGAAGACCGGCGCCCCTGTCACCGCGATCTCGCAGATGACCATCTGGGGCAACCACTCCGCGACGCAGTACCCCGACCTGTTCCACGCCCTCGTCGACGGCCGGAACGCCGCCGAGGCCGTCGGTGACCAGGACTGGCTCGAGAACACCTTCATCCCGACCGTGGCCAAGCGCGGCGCGGCGATCATCGAGGCCCGCGGCTCGTCCTCGGCTGCCTCCGCCGCCTCGGCCACGATCGACGCCGCGCACGACTGGCTGTTCGGCTCGGCCGACGACGACTGGGTCTCCATGGCGGTCGCGTCCGACGGCTCCTACGGCGTCCCCGAGGGCCTGGTGTCCTCGTTCCCGGTCGTCACCAAGGACGGCGACTGGTCGATCGTCCAGGGCCTGGAGATCGACGAGTTCTCCCGCGGCCGCATCGACGCGTCCGTGGCCGAGCTGATCGAGGAGCGCGACGCGGTCAAGGAGCTCGGGCTCATCTGAGCCCGACCTACCCCGGCTGGTCGGGGATGCTGACCGCCAGGAAGTAGAGCAGCCCGCCGACCCCGGCGAGCAGCGTCACGTCGATCGCCCGGTGCCGGACGGCGAGCATGCCCGCGTCCCGCTCCGGGAGCACCAGCCGGAGGGCGGCCGCGCCGACGAGCGCGCCCGCGAGCACCTTGACGCCGGTCCGCCACTCGCCGGTGGACACCAGCCCGATCCCCACCAGGCAGACGATGAGGACGGCGAGGTAGAGCGCGCCGCCGATGGTCGAGGGGTAGCGACGGGGCTCGACCGGTTCCTCCGGCTCGAGCGGTTCGGTGACCTCTTCGGTCACACGCCCTGCTCGGCCATGGACACGATGTTGGACAGCAGCATGGCGCGCGTCATCGGGCCGACACCGCCGGGGTTCGGGGACACCCAGCCCGCGACGTCCCAGACGTCGTCGGCCACGTCGCCCGCGAGCTTGCCGTCCACGCGCGAGACGCCGACGTCGAGGACGGCGGCACCGGCCTTGACCATGTCGGCGGTGATGATCCCCGGGACACCCGCGGCGGCGACCACGATGTCGGCCTGGCGGACGTGCGCGGCCAGGTCGACGGTGCCGGTGTGGCACAGGGTCACGGTGGCGTTCTCGGAGCGCCGGGTGAGCAGCAGGCCGAGCGGGCGACCGACGGTCACACCACGGCCGACGACCACGACGTCGGCGCCGGCGATCGCGACGCCGTGCCGGCGGAGCAGCTCGACGATGCCGTGCGGCGTGCAGGGCAGCGGCGCCGGGCTGCCCAGCACCAGCCAGCCGAGGTTGGTCGGGTGCAGCCCGTCGGCGTCCTTGGCCGGGTCCATGAGCCCGAGGATGCGGTTCTCGTCGCGGCCTCGCGGCAGCGGCAGCTGGACGATGTACCCGGTGCAGGACGGGTCGGCGTTGAGCCGGGCGACCTCGGCCTCGATCTCCTCCTGCGAGGCGACCTCCGGAAGGTCCACCCGGATCGACTCGATGCCGACCTCGGCGCAGTCCTTGTGCTTGCCGTTGACGTACCACCGGGAGCCGGGGTCGTCGCCCACCAGGACGGTGCCGAGTCCGGGGACGATCCCGCGCTCCTTGAGGGCTGCCACGCGGACGCGCAGCTCCTCCTTGATGGCGGCGGCGGTCGCGGTCCCGTCGAGCTTCTGTGCGGTCACGTGGGTCATCCTGTCCGAAAGGGTCAGTGCGCGAAGTGACGGGTGCCGGTGAAGTACATCGTCACCCCGGCTGCCCGGCAGGCCTCGATCGTGAGCTCGTCGCGGACCGAGCCGCCGGGCTGCACGATGGCGGCCACCTCGGCGTCGATGAGGATCTGCGGGCCGTCCTCGAACGGGAAGAACGCGTCGGACGCGGCCACCGAGCCGGCGGCCCGGTCGCCCGCGCGCGAGACCGCCAGTCGGCACGAGTCCACCCGGTTGACCTGACCCATGCCGATGCCCACCGACGCGCCGTCCTTGGCGAGCAGGATCGCGTTGGACTTCGCGGCCCGGCACGCCTTCCAGGCGAACTCCAGGTCGGCGAGCAGCTCGGGTGACGCGGCCTCGCCGGTCGCCAGCGTCCAGGTCGCGGAGTCGTCACCGTCCGCGTCGACCTTGTCGAGCTGCTGCATCAGGAGGCCGCCGCTGATCGGACGCATCTCGACGGCGGTGGGCGGGCCGGCCGGGCAGACCAGGATGCCGGATGTTCTTCTTCGCCGCGAGGACCTCGACCGCGCCGTCCTCGTAGCCCGGCGCCAGGATCACCTCGGTGAAGACCTCGGCCACCTGCTCGGCCATCGCCACCGAGACCGGGCGGTTGACGGCGATCACGCCGCCGAACGCCGAGACCGGGTCGCACTCGTGCGCCTTGCGGTGCGCCTCCGCGACGTCGGCACCGACGGCCAGACCGCACGGGTTGGCGTGCTTGATGATCGCCACCGCCGGCTCGTCGAAGTCGTACGCCGCCCGGCGGGCCGCGTCGGTGTCGACGTAGTTGTTGTACGACATCTCCTTGCCGTGGAGCTGCTCGGCGTCGGCCAGGCCGCCCCGGCCGTTGCGGTAGAGCGCCGCCGACTGGTGCGGGTTCTCGCCGTACCGGAGCACCGCCACCTTGTCCCACGTCCCGCCGACCCAGGCCGGGAAGCCGCTGCCCCCGGACGTGTCGGTGAGGACGCTCCCCATCCAGGAGGCGACCGCGACGTCGTACGACGCGGTGTGCACGAAGGCCTCGGCGGCCAGCGCCTGGCGCTGCTCGAGGGTGAACCCGCCCGCCCCGACCGCGGCCAGCACGTCGCCGTAGCGGTCCGGCGAGGTGACGATCGCGACCGACGGGTGGTTCTTGGCCGCGGCTCGGACCATCGACGGCCCGCCGATGTCGATCTGCTCGACGCACTCGTCGGGCGACGCGCCCGAGGCGACCGTCTGGGTGAACGGGTAGAGGTTCGAGACCACCAGGTCGAACGGCTCCACGCCGAGCTCGGCCAGCTGTGCCACGTGGGACTCGAGGCGCCGGTCGGCCAGGATGCCGGCGTGCACCTTCGGGTGCAGCGTCTTGACCCGGCCGTCGAGGCACTCGGGGAAGCCGGTCAGGTCCTCCACCTTGGTCACCGGGACGCCGAGGCCCTCGATGAGCGCGGCCGAGCCGCCGGTCGACACGAGCGCGACGCCCGCGTCGTGCAGTGCCCGGACGAGGTCCTCCAGGCCGCTCTTGTCGTAGACCGAGACGAGTGCTCGCTTGATGGGGATCTGGTCAGCCATGGCCGATGCGGACCTTCCTGTCCGTGATGGTGAAGCCCTCGCGAGCCATCCGTCCGACGGTGTCGACGAGCATCGCCCGCTCCGCCACCTTGATCCGCTCGTGCAGCGAGTCGACGTCGTCGTCGTCGCGCACCTCCACGGAGGTCTGGGCCACGATCGGCCCGGTGTCGACGCCGTCGTCGACCACGAACAGGGTGCAGCCGGTGACCCTGACGCCGTACGCCAGCGCGTCGGCCGGTCCGTGCATGCCGGGGAAGCTGGGGCTGAGCGCCGGGTGCGTGTTGAGGAACTTGCCCTCGAACGCCGCCAGGAAGTCCGAGCCGACCAGCTTCATGAAGCCGGCCGAGATCACCAGGTCGGGCCGGTGCTCGGCCACGGACGCGGCGAGGGCCCGGTCCCACGTCGCGCGGTCGTCGAAGTCCTTCACCCGGTGCACGAAGGTCGGGATCGCGGCCCGGCGGGCCCGTTCGAGGCCCTCGATGCCGTCCCGGTCCGCGCCCACCGCGACCACCTCGGCGCCGTACGACGGATCCGCCGTGGCGTCGAGCAGGGCCTGGAGGTTGGTGCCGGACCCCGAGACGAGGACGACGAGACGCGCTGGCACGCGTGGAGTCTATTCAGCAGCCGGCTCGGCCTCGACGGACGTCCGGCGCTGCCACCAGGTGATGGCCAGGCCGCCCAGCAGGCCGCCGATGCCGAAGGCGGTGACCGCGTGGAGCAGGACCGGGAACACGTCGGGGCCGACGTCGGTCATCCGCCCGGGGCCCGCCCGGCCACCGGCCAGCGAGACGAGCAGCGCGAAGGCCAGCCCGGCGAGCATGCCCCCGGCGCACCCGTGCAGCGCGCCCTCCTCGTAGCGGAGCGTGGGACGCCGACGCTGGGCCCGGACGGCACCGACCGCGGCCACCAGCGGCGGCAGGGCCACGAGCCATGCGGTCCAGCCGGGCGTGGCACCGCTGTCGGGCAACGCGGCCAGCAGGGGGAACACCGGCAGCGCGCCGAGCGTGACCTCGGCCGGGGAGACCACGGTCCCGACCCCGACGGCGAAGCCGGGGCCGAGCAGGTAGGAGCCGGAGAACAGCACGGCGTTGGGCACCAGGAGGACCGAGACCACGGCGAGCAGCCCGGTCGCAGGGCCGTCGGTGCCCAGCTGGGAGAGCAGGTTGAGCGCGGTGCCGGTGTCGAGCAGCAGCGCGCCGAGGAAGAACGCGAGGCACAGCCACAGCCAGGTCGTCAGCACGAAGCGGCAAGCGGCCAGCGTCGCCACCGCCGAGGCGGGCAGGAACGAGCCCCAGATCGCGGCGCGCCCGGAGCCGGCGGCGATCGCCGGGGCAGCGAGCAGGCCGCAGAGCACCACCGACCACAGCACGACGTGGGACACGTCGGGGCGCGTCGTCGGCGTGGAGGCGACCGAGGCGGTCACGACCGCCGTGACCACGTAGCCGACCAGGAAGAACAGGGCAGCGGCCGGCACCGTCCAGTCGCGCTCGCCGTCGGCGATCCGTCCCGCGTCGGGGCCGTGACCGGAGACCGAGTCGCCGAGGCGGTACGCCGTGCGCCAGACCGCCCAGGCGCAGACCAGGGTGATCCCGAGCGGCATCAGGGTGACCAGGACGCCCTCGACGTGGACGCCGGATCCGTGGGCCATCAGCCAGGCCAGCGCCCCGGTGCGGAGACCGTCGCGCGGGGCGCCGTGCTCCCCCGCGTCGGTGAGGAACCAGCCGGCGACCCCGACGGCCAGGCAGACCATGAGCGTCCCGGCGGCGGCCAGCACGCCGGCGAGCGGCGCCAGGAGCACGAGGGGACGGCGGTGCCTGAGGTCGTGACCCACCTCGGCCGCGGAGCGGGTCGTCCGGTCGGGCAGCAGCGCGGTCATGGCCTTCCCATCGTCGCCGCGGAGCGCCGTACCGCCACGCTCCCACGCCGACCGACGCCACTTTGGGCTCGTTTCTCCCTCTCCCGTAGCGTTGTCGGGCCATCCACCCCACGAAAGCGAGGAGGGGCGCTGCGCGCGGAGCCACGCTTCCGCGGGGACCCCGGAAAGCATGCGGAAAGCCGACGTCGAGGGTTTCGAGACCTTCTACAAGGACGTGCGCTCGGGACTCCTCCTGCAGACGTACGCGCTGACCGGCGACCTCCAGGCGTCCGAGAAGGCCGTCCGCGACGCGATGGTCGTGGGCTGGCACCACTGGCGGAAGGTCTCGCGGCTCGACGACCGCGAGGAGTACGTGCGCCCCCTCGCGTGGTCGCGAGCGCTGCGGCGCAGCCAGGCCCGCTGGTGGAGCCGGATGAAGGGCCTCGACCCGGAGGTCGCCGCGACCCACGACGCCCTCGCCAAGCTGCCCGTCGTCCAGCGCCGGGTGCTGCTGCTGAGCCACCTGACCTCGCTGCCGCTGGAGGGCATCGCCCGCGAGGTCGGCGTGTCCCGGATGATCGCCGAGCGCGACCTCCAGACCGCGACCTCGCAGTTCGCCGTGCACCGCGGCGTCGAGTCCTACGCGATCCGGCACACGCTCGAGGGCCTGCGGCCGCAGGTCGAGGACGTGCGCTGGCCGCGTCCCTCGATCATCACGCGGGCCGGCTCCGCACGCCGCCGCTCGCACACCGCCTTCGGCGTGGCCGCCGCGATCGCCGCGGTCGTCGTCTCCGGGTCGGTGGTCACGGACGCCGCCGGGGTCCGCCCCACCCTGGACACCAAGGGCGTGCTCGAGGGCGAGCAGCCCGAGGCGCCGCAGACGACCAGGCCCGACCCGGTCGTCCAGCAGCTCACGCCCGAGTCCCTCCTGACCGCCGAGCAGGTGGGCAGCACGCTCGACGGCGCGTGGACCCAGGGCCAGACCGACGGCAACACGACCGGCGACGGCCTGGCCTTCACCTGCCAGGGCGGGCGGTACGCGGACCCGGCGGGGCTCAAGGCCCTGCTGCGCACGTTCAAGCAGGACGACGGCACCCTGGGCCAGTACGTCGAGGTCTCCGCCGACGAGGACGCCGGCAAGGAGACGTACCGCACGACCGCCCGCTGGTACGCCGGGTGCATGTCGCCCCGGGTCCAGCTGCTCGCCACCCAGCAGGTCAAGCAGGTCGGCGACGACGCGATGCTGTTCGTGCTGCGCGACTGGACCGACCCGACCCGGGCCCAGGTGGTCGGGGTCGCGCGCACCGGTGCGGTCACCACGACGACGTCGCTCTCCCGCCCCGGCGAGGACACCCCGCCGGTCGAGGCCAGCGCCGCCCTGCTCGCCGCCGCGGTCGACGACCTCTGCGGCCTCCCGGGTGGCGGCGCGTGCGCGGAGGAGCCGCGGCTCAAGACCGTCGTGCCGATGGCGACCGGCCCGGAGCCGTCGATGCTCAGCGAGGTCGACCTCCCGCCGGTGAAGGCGGTGACGCTGCCGTGGGTCGGCACCGAGCCGGGTGCCGCGGACACCAACCTCGCGGCCACCCGCTGCGAGGAGGCCGACTTCGCGCCGTACAGCCGGAACGCGACCCGCACGTTCCTGGTCCCCGGCGCCGACCTGCCACCGGAGTTCGGCCTCACCCAGACCGTGGCCGCCCTGCCGACGAAGCAGGCCGAGGAGTTCGTCGCCCAGGTGCGCAAGAAGCTCGCCTCCTGTCCCGACCGCGACCTCGGCACCGAGGTGGTCGAGGTCGAGAACAGCAAGGACGGCGACCGCGAGCTCACCGTCTGGCGCGTCACGATCGAGGTCTCGGAGAACCGCACCGTGACGTTCCTGATGGGGATCATCCGCAACGGCACGGCGGTCTCCCAGCTGACGTTCGTGCCCTCGGACGGCGTCGTCATGGGAGGCGAGCCGTTCGTCGCGCTCGCCATGCGGGCCCAGGACCGGTTGATGCGCCTGGGGCGCCCCCAGGCCTAGCTCCACCAGAAAGTCCGATCCCGGGTGCAACCTTGTCGGGAGTGCGGGCGTATCCCCCGTGACAACAACGACGACACACGGGACGGACCAGTCGATGGACGAACGCGAGTTCGACGACTTCTACACCGCCTCCTTCAACCGGCTCACGGCCCAGGTCTACGCAATGATCGGGAACCGCGACGAGGCGCAGGAGTGCGTGCAGGAGGCATTCGTGCGGGCGTGGGCGCACCGCCGCAAGCTGGACAAGGCGGAGCACCCTGAGGCCTGGGTGCGCACCACGGCGTACCGCCTCGCGGTGAGCCGCTGGCGGCGCACCATGCGCGGCAAGCGACCGGCCGACCGGGCCGTGAGCCTGCCGACCGAGACGGCGGCGCCGAGCGAGACCCACGTGGCTCTCGTCGAGGCCCTCAAGCAGCTGCCGGAGGCCCAGCGCCAGGCGATCGTGCTGCACCACATCGCCGACCTGCCCGTCCACGAGGTCGCCCGTGAGACCGGCGCCCCCGAGGGCACGGTCAAGGCCCGCCTCTCCCGCGGCCGCGCCGCACTCCAACTGCTGCTGGCCGACGGCCTCACCGATGAAGGAGCCACCCATGCCTGACATCGACGACCTCTCGAACTTCTCCGAAGGAATGCACGTGAACCCGATCCCCGCCTCCGAGGTCCGCCGTCGCGGCGACCGGATGCGCCGCCGCAACACCGCGCTCGCCACCGTCGGTGGCGTCGTGGCCGCGGCGGTGTTCATCGGGACGCCGGTCGCGCTGATGAACGGCAGCAACGACGACGGCAGCGATGACCTCCCGATCGCGCCGTCGCCCTCCCAGAGCGACGGCCCGACCCCGACCTGGATCACCGAGATCCCGGCCGAGTTCCCGCTCACCGAGGGCATGACCGACACCGGCCGAGCCGGCCGAGGGAGGCACCGACAACTTCGGGCTCTGCGACACGTCGTACCCGACCTCGAAGGGCACCGCGGACATCCAGACCTGGAGCTACAGCGACGACGGCGAGAGCTCGGTCCAGCGCACGTTCCAGCTCTGGCCCGACGACGGCGCCGCCTTCCAGTCGATCGACCGTCTCGAGGAGGCCGTCCAGGCGTGCCCCCAGCAGCCGACCCAGGGCGGCGAGGAGATCATCGAGACCAAGCTGGTCGACGTCGAGACAGGCGGGGACGCGTCCCTGACGTTCGCCCAGCAGGTCGTCGGCGACGACGGACTCTTGAGCCAGCTGACCACGGTCGAGGTGACCCAGGTCGGCAACGCCGTCCTGGTGAACTCGATCTACGGCTCCGCCGGCGGCGACGAGTCGATCAGCCTCGCGGCACAGATCCTGATCGACCGGTCCGAGACGACCCGCGCCGCGATGTGCGTCTTCGCGGCCGACCCGTGCTCGACGACCAGCATCACGCCGGACCCGGAGAACGAGTCCGAGACGCCGGTCGAGAACGGCGTCGCGGCGATCCCCGACACCTTCCCGCTGGCCCAGGGCCTGGACGCCGACGGCACCACCGGCCCCGGGGCGGACGTCACGGGCGCCACCGTCGCCGACGTCTGCGGGACCGACGTCTTCGCGCCGAGCGACTTCGTCCAGCGGCTGGCAGCCCTGGAGACCGGCCCGGAGTACCGCGAGAGCCGCGAGCTGTACACCTTCATCACCGCCGACGAGCCCATCGAGGAGATGACGATGGTGCGGGACGCGGTGCGGGACTGCCCGCGGATGGAGGGTGAGCTCTACGGCTACACCACCAAGATCCTCGAGGGTCCCGATGGCTACGACTCCTTCACCTGGGGCTCGTACGCCGACGAGAGCCTCGACGGGGCGGTCTTCCAGCTGACCCGGGTCGGCTCGTCCATCCTGGTGGCCTTCGCGGCCGGCGAGATGTCCGAGTCCTCGCTGCAGCCGACGGCGGACGACCTGACCGAGGCCACGCTGGCCGTCGTCCCGGAGATGTGCCTCTGGACCGAGGACGGCTGCTAGGGGTCCTCAGGCACCGTCGTGCAAGATGTGCCGATGCTCTCTCGGGTCATCGTCATCGTGGTCGCCGCGCTCGTCGCCCTGGGTCTCCCGGGCGCGGGCGCGGCGTCCGCGTCTCCGGCGGACGACAACCTCACCGGCTTCGGGTTCGACGCGTGCAGCGCGCCGACCCAGGAGCAGATGGACGTCTGGTGGGAGACCTCGCCGTACGCCGCCGTCGGCGTCTACATCGGCGGCAGCAACCGGCTCTGCGACCAGCCGGAGCTGACCAGGGCCTGGGTCACGAAGCAGCGCAGGACCGGCTGGCTGGTGCTGCCGATCCAGGTCGGCCCGCAGGCCAGCTGCTCCGGCTACGCCGACCTGATGGCGGCCGACCGGCCGACGGCCGAGAAGCAGGGCCGCGCGGAGGCCCGCAAGGCCGTCGCCACCGCCCAGGGCCTGGCGATCGGCACGGGCAGCACCCTCTACTACGACCTCGAGGACTTCGACACCCTGGACACGGCATGCCGGCAGGCCGCGCTGTCGTTCCTCTCCGGCTGGACCAAGCAGCTCCACGCCAAGCGCTACCGCTCCGGCGTCTACTCGAGCATCGCGGGGACCATCCAGTCGCTCGACACCGCGCAGGACCTCTCGCCCGGCTCGTACGCGATGCCCGACGTCATCTGGTTCGCGTGGGACAACGGGAAGGCGGACGTGGCGGACGGCGGCTACGTCGACACCAGCGTGTGGGACGGCCACCGGCGGATCCACCAGTACGACCTCGACGTCGACCGGACGTACGGCGGGGAGAAGCTCACCATCGACGCCAACTGGGTCGACGTCGGCAAGGGCTCGGTCGGCTCGGCGTCGAAGCCGCTCTGCAAGCGGGTCTCCGTCGACCTCAAGGCCTATCCGTCCCTGAAGAAGGGCAAGCGCGGCCCGGCCGTCGAGGCGGCCCAGTGCCTGCTCCGCACGCACCGCTACAGCAAGGCACCCGTCACCGGGAGGTACGACGCCAAGACCGTCGCCGGCGTGAAGAAGGCCCAGAAGAAGCTCGACCTGAAGGTCACCGGCAAGCTCGACCGGAAGACCTGGGTCGCGCTCCTCGCCCGGGGCAGGCAGCCGGTCGTGAAGATCGGCTCCACGGGCGAGGCCGTCCGCCGGGTCCAGCGTGCGCTGACGGCGGCCCTCGGCAAGCCGGTGAAGGTCGACGGGGCCCTGTCGAAGAAGACCGCCAGGGCCGTGACGAAGCTCCAGCGCAAGGTCGGGCTGCCCGCGACGGGGGTCGTGACGGACGAGGTCTGGGACCGGCTGCTCACGGGCGGCTGAGACCGGGCGCGGACTGCGCCCGACAACCGGGTCGACAGGGTTCCTAGGATGGAGCCGTGCCCGGAACACCCCGAGATGCAGGCGACGTCTTCTACCTGACGACGCCCATCTACTACGTCAACGACGCCCCTCACATCGGTCACGGGTACACCACCGTGATGGGCGACATCATCACCCGCTGGCACCGGCAGCGCGGCGAGGACGTCTGGTACCTCACCGGCACCGACGAGCACGGGCAGAAGGTGCTCCGCAAGGCGGAGGAGAACGGCGTCGGCCCGCAGGAGTGGGTCGACAAGCTCATCGAGACCGAGTGGAAGCCGCTCCTCGAGACCATCGACGTCGCGAACGACGACTTCATCCGGACCACCGAGGAGCGCCACCTCGTCGGCGCCAAGGCGTTCTGGGAGCAGCTGCACGCGAACGGCGCCGTCTACAAGGGCGAGTTCTCCGGCTGGTACTCCGTCGGCGCCGAGGAGTTCGTCAACGACGACGACGTCGACGACGGCGAGGGCGAGGACGAGGGCTTCAAGGTCTCGGCGATCGACGGCACCCGGCTGGAGGAGGTGACCGAGGAGAACTACTTCTTCCGGCTCTCCGACTACCAGGACCGGCTCCTCGCCCTCTACGAGGACCGCCCCGAGTTCATCCAGCCCGAGTCCTCGCGCAACGAGGTCATCCAGTTCGTCAAGCGCGGGCTGACCGACCTGTCGATCTCGCGGTCGACGTTCGACTGGGGCATCCAGATCCCCTGGGACCCGTCGCACGTGATGTACGTGTGGATCGAGGCCCTCCTCAACTACGTCACGGCGATCGGGTACGGCACCGACGACGAGGCCTTCGAGAAGCGCTGGCCGGCCGACGTCCACCTCGTCGGCAAGGACATCGCGCGCTTCCACGCGATCATCTGGCCGGCCATGCAGATGGCGGCCGGCATCGAGATCTCGCAGCGCGTCTTCGCCCACGGCTGGCTGCTCGTCGGCGGCCAGAAGATGAGCAAGTCCAAGGCCAACGGGATCCGGCCGGCCGAGATCGTCGACGTCTTCGGCTCGGACGCCTACCGCTACTACTTCTCGCGCGCGCTCACCTTCGGCCGGGACGGGTCGATCTCGTGGGAGGACATCAACGCGCGCTACCACGCCGAGCTCGCGAACGGGCTGGGCAACCTCGCGTCGCGGACGGCGGCGATGATCGGGAAGTACTTCGACGGCAACCTGCCGGAGACCGGCGAGCTCACCGCGGCCGAGACCGCGGTGGCCGACCTCGTCGCCGACGTGACCGCACGCGCGGACGCCGCCATCGAGGCGATCGCGCCGCACGAGGCGGTCGCCGCCGTGTGGGAGGTCGTCGAGGCCCTGAACGGCTACCTCTCGGAGCAGGCTCCGTGGCAGGTCGCGAAGCAGGACCTGGCGCGCACGGGCACCATCCTGGCCACGACCGCCGAGGGGCTGCGCGCGCTGAGCGTGCTCCTGGCACCGGTGATGCCGAAGTCGAGCGCCGTCCTGTGGGAGTCCCTGGGCGCGGTCGAGGCGATCGGCCCGCTCGCGGACCAGCGCATCGGCGACGTCGGGACGTGGGGGCAGCTGCCGGCCGGCACACCGGTCACCAAGAGCGCCGTGCTCTTCCCGCGCATCGAGGTCGAGGACGCCGGCTGAGGTCCCGCTAGGTTCGGGCCATGACCCTCATCGCCGAGGACCTCCTGCTGCTCCTGCTGGACGACGAGTCCGGCAAGGTCAGCCCCTGGGACAGCGCGGAGCTCGGGCTGGGGGGCGCGATCCTCGCCGAGCTCGCGATCTCGGGTGCGGTCACCGTCGACGAGACGGCGAGCCGCTGGCGCTCTCCGAAGGTGAGGGTCACCGGCCCGGCGCCGCAGGACCGCGTGCTCGCCGACGCGGTGGACCTCGTCGCGGAGAAGGACCGGCACGCGCACGACCTCGTGACCAGGCTCGGCAAGGGCAAGGTCGACACGCTGGGCGCGCGCCTGTCCGACCAGGGCATGCTCGAACGCCGGGAGGACCGGATGCTCGGGGTGCTGCCGCGCACCCGGTGGCCGGTGGTCGACACCACGCACAAGGTCGTGGTCACGCGACAGCTCAGCTCGGTCCTGATGCAGGGGACGACTCCGGACGCGCGGACCGGTGCCCTGGTCGCGGTCCTGGTGGGCATCGAGCGGGTGCACAAGGTCTTCGACCACTCGGGTCTGTCGAAGCGCGAGGTCAAGCAACGCGCCAAGGCCGTCACCGAGGGCGAGTGGGCCGCCTCCACGGTCCGGGCGGCTGTGCGGGCCACCACCGCCGCGGTCGCGGCCGCCGTCGCTGCGTCGGCCGCCGCCTCGACCGGCTAGGGCTGGGCGGGCGCCAGCTGCCCGGCGATCTCGGACAAGTGGTCGTCCCAGGTCCCGCAGCAGCCGCCGACGATGTCGATGCTGGGCAGCCGTCCCACCAGGTCGGCGACCTGCCGTCCCAGCTCGTCCGGGTCACCCGACTCGAGGTAGCCGATCTGGCACAGGTCCTGCTTCTCCTTGCGGGACGCGTTGGGACGCAGGCTCCGCAGCCGCTCGAGCCAGTCACCCGGCTCCAGGGCCGGGGCGAACTCGTCCGGGTGCGAGCAGTTGATGCCGTAGAAGTCGGGGCGGGCGTCACCGGCCCGGGCGTCGACCTCCTCGACCGCCTCCTTGAACGTCGGTCCGGTCAGGATGCGCCCACCGGCGCCGACCATGAACGACATCGACAGCGGCATGCCGGCGGCACTCGCCGCCCGCGAGATCCCGACCGCCTCGGCGGTGCTGTTGAAGGTCATCGCGCCGACGAGGTCGACGTCGAGCGCCTTGAGCGTGCCCACCTGGACGGAGTGGTAGTCCTCGGCCTCGTCGGCGGTGATCGTGCGGTCCTCGCCGTAGGCGTCGCCCCGCGGGCCGACGGTGCCGACGATCAGGACCTCCGGGAAGTCGAACGGCGCCGCGACTCCGCGCAGGAACTCGATCGAGCGCTGCTGGTACTCCTCGAGCCCCGCTGGCGAGATGCCGAGCTTGCCGGCCCAGTCAGGACTGGCGCGGTAGTCGAGGCCTCCCATGAGCGGGACCATCCCGTGCGCGGCGGCGACCTCGAGGTAGCGGGTGTACATGTCGGTGAGGTCGGCCACCGCAGCGTCGTCGTCGAGCAGCGGGTACATCGCGAACTCGGGCAGGTCGTGCCCGTGCTTGTACATGAGCTCGGTCTCCTGACCGCCTTCGGTCAGGTAGAGGACGCCTGGTCGTACGGGAGCGAAGCCGGCCACGCCCTAACCGTGGTGCTTGGGGTCGAACCTGTCCACCCTCGACTGCGCCCGCGCGCGGATCCCGTCCAGCTTGTCGTACAGGTGCTGTCCCGGGCAGGCCGTGTCGTTGGTGTCCCGGTGGCCGTCGATGACCGGGAGCCTGACCTTCTGCCCCGGCGCGTACTTGTCGCTCCCCTGCGAGAAGACCCCCGCCCTGCGGGACGGCTTGCGGCCGTACATGTCGAGCTTCCAGGCCGCGAGGTGCACGAGCGAGGTGAGCACCTCGGCCGAGGGCTGCACCTCCTCGAAGTTGCCGATCACCGCGATGCCGGTCGACGTGTTGTTGAAGCCGAGGGTGTGCGCGCCGCGGACCGGCAGCTGCGAGCCACCCGCCCGTCCCTGCCAGATCCCGCCGAAGCGGTCGACCAGGAAGTTGTAGCCGACGTCGGACCAGCCGAGGCTCTTGGTGTGGTAGCGGTAGATGCTCCGCAGCAGCGCCGGGACCTCGTCGGCCGTGTAGTCGTTGCTGTTGACCGTGTGGTGGATGTGCACCTGCTGGATGGTCCGGTTGTACCGGGGCCCGCCGTTGCGCCACTTCTCGTTGGCTCCCCAGGCCGACCGCTTGACGATGTCGGGCTTGGGCGAGGCCGCCGGCTTCTTCTCGAAGGGACCACCGCGGTACGACGGCGTGGCTCCGGGATCGATGAGCGACAGGGTCAGCGCCCTCATGCCACCGGTGCCGCGGACGTCGACGGCGTCGCACTCACCGGTCCACAGGGGCTCGGTGGCGCGCAGGCCGGGATGGCCCTCGACGCCCGCGTCCGGACCGTCGTGGAGCGGCGCGAGCAGGCGCCAGCCGCTCCAGCGGCCGTGCC
Source organism: uncultured Actinomycetota bacterium (assembly GCA_963815335.1). Lineage (GTDB taxonomy): Bacteria > Actinomycetota > Actinomycetes > Propionibacteriales > Nocardioidaceae > Nocardioides. Next base: position 337,591 of record CAWFGL010000004.1, on the reverse strand, counting down.
GCCTGGTGCGGACCCGGAGATCGGCGGTGGTGGGTCCGCCCCGCCAGGTGAGGCCGACCATGGAGAAGCCGTGGCCGGTGATCGGACCGGTCCGGATCCCGCGCGCGGCACTCAGGACGAGGTCGGCGCTGCCGTCAGCGGCGGCGGCCGGGGGCGCGTACGCCGCCGCCCCCGCCGCGGCAGACCCGAGGAGAAATCCTCGTCTGCTCGGCGTGGCGATCCGGGCGAAAGCATCCATCGTCTGACATCATGCGTCACTTTCGTCACAGATGCCACCGGAGGCTACGAGAAGTCGAGCTCCGTCTCCCGGGTGCGCTTGAGCTCGGCGAAGTACGGGAAGGCCGACAGGGCGATGGCGCCGTCCCAGATCCGCCCGGCGTCCTCGCCGCGGGCGATCCGGGTCAGGACCGGCCCGAAGAACGCCTGCCCGTCGATGGCGATCGTCGGCGTGCCGACGTCGTCGCCGACCAGGTCCATGCCGGCGTGGTGCGACTTCTTGATCGCGTCGTCGAAGGAGTCGTCGTGCATCGCCGCGGCGAGCGCGGTCGGGACGTCGATCTCGGCGAGCGCGTCCTCGATCAGCGCGCGGTCCAGCTTGTCGCGGCCCTCGGTGTGCTTCCGGGTGCCGAGTGCCGTGTAGAGCTCGGCGAGCTTCTCCTGGCCGTACTCCTGCTCGACGGCCATGCAGACCCGGACCGGCTGCCAGGCGTCCTTGAGCCGCTCGCGGTAGGCGTCCGAGATGTCCTTCTCCGCGTTGAGGTAGGCCAGGCTCATGATGTGCCAGGTCACCTCGATGTCGCGGACCTTCTCCGCCTCGAGCATCGTGCGGGACGTGATCCACGCGAACGGGCAGAGCGGGTCGAACCAGAAGTCGACGGTGGTCATACCTTCAACTACCCGTTGAGGCTCAGGATTATTCCGATCACCGCGCAGACACCGAGCGTCCGCAGCACCGACCACCTGGCCCGGAAGACCAGCACCGCGGCCACCGCGGCCACCAGCCAGGCCTCCCAGACGTACGTCGACCACACCGGCAGCTCCAGGGAGAGCGGGCCGGAGCTCACGTCCCGGGTCCCGGTGAAGAGGGTGTGCACCGCGAAGTACAGGGCCAGGTTGGCGATCACGCCCACGATGGCCGCGGTCACCCCCTCGAGCGCAGACCTGAGCGTGCGGTTGCCGCGCAGCCGTTCCACGTAGGGCGCGCCCAGGAAGATGAAGATGAAGCTGGGAACGAAGGTCACCCAGGTCGTGAGCAGGGCTCCGAGCACACCGGCGAGCAGCGGGTCGAGGTCACCCGGGTTGCGATAGGCGCCGAGGAAGGCCACGAACTGCACGACCATGATCAGCGGTCCCGGCGTGGTCTCGGCCAGCGCCAGGCCGCGGACCATCTCCGAGGCGGACAGCCAGGCGTAGGTGCCGACGGCCGCCTGCGCGACGTACGACAGGACGGCGTACGCGCCGCCGAAGCTCACCACGGCCATGCCGCCGAAGAAGAGCCCCTGGTCGGTGAACACGCTGGTGCCGCCACCCGCGAGACCCAGTGCCAGCAGGACGGGCGCCACCCACAGCGCGACACCGAGTCCGAGGACGAACACGTTGCGGCGCCAGGACGGGGCGGCCCGGTGCAGGGCGTCGTCGGGGACGAGGGGCGCGGCACCGTCGGTCTCCTCGACGGCGGCGTCCGGTCGTCCCGGCGCGACTCGCAGCAGCAGCCAGCCCACGAGCCCGGCGCCGAGGACGACGACCGGGAACGGGACGTGGAGCAGGGCGAGCAGCAGGAAGGCGACCACCGCCAGGGCCACGAGCGCGGGTCGCGTCAGCGCTCGCTTCCCGATCCGCAGGACCGCCTGGACCACGATGGCGACGACCGCCGGCGCGAGCCCGAGGAACAGCCCCGTCACCAGCGTGGTGTCGCCGTGGGTGACGTAGGCCCACGACAGGGCCAGCATGGCGATCGCGCCGGGCAGCACGAACAGGACGCCGGCGACGAGTCCCCCGGCCCAGCCGTTGAGGAGCCATCCGGTGTAGACGGCGAGCTGCTGCGCCTCCGGCCCGGGCAGCAGCATGCAGTAGCTCAGGGCGTGCATGAACCGGCGCTCGCCGATCCAGCGCTTCTCGTCGACCAGCGTGCGCTGCATGACCGCGATCTGGCCCGCCGGGCCCCCGAACGTCTGCAGGGAGATCAGGAACCAGGCCCTCGTCGCCTCACGCAGGGGGATCAGGTGGCGCGGGTCGTCGGTGGCGGGTCCCGATCCGGTCACGAGTGCATCCTGCCCGGTCAACCGCGTGGTCCTGGTCACGGGATGGGTGGCAGGATCACCGGCATGCCTGGAACCAACCTCACCCGGGACGAGGCGCGCACCCGCGCCTCCCTCCTGGACGTCACGTCGTACTCCATCGACCTGGACCTCACGACCGGCGACACGACCTTCGGCTCGACGACCACGATCGACTTCACCTGCAGCCAGCCCGGGAGCGACACGTTCGCCGACCTGGTCGGCGCGACGGTGCACGAGATCACCCTGAACGGCGAGACGGTCGACACCGCCGCCTACCAGGACAACCGGATCGCGCTGAGCGGGCTGGCGGCGGAGAACACGCTCGTCGTGCGCGCCGACTGCACCTACTCGCGCACGGGCGAGGGCCTGCACCGCTTCGTCGACCCCGCCGACGACCGCGTCTACCTCTACTCCCAGTTCGAGGTGCCGGACGCCCGCCGCGTCTACACGACGTTCGAGCAGCCCGACCTCAAGGCGCCGTTCACCTTCCACGTGACCGCGCCGTCCCACTGGGCCGTCGTCTCCAACGCCCCGAGCCCGCAGCCCGAGGACCTCGGCGACGGCAAGGCCGTCTGGCACTTCCCGCCGACGAAGCCGATGTCGACCTACATCACCGCCCTGATCGCCGGTGACTACCACTCGGTGAGCTACACCTACGAGGGCGAGTTCCAGGAGATCCCGCTCGGCCTGTACTGCCGCCAGTCGCTGGTCCAGTACCTCGACGCCGACGAGCTCATCAAGGTCACCGAGCAGTGCTTCGCGTTCTTCGAGAAGACCTTCGGCTACCCCTACCCGTTCGGCAAGTACGACCAGCTCTTCGTGCCGGAGTACAACATGGGCGCGATGGAGAACGCCGGCGCGGTGACCTTCCGCGACGAGTACCTCCCGCGCAGCCGCCAGGACCGTGCCTTCTACGAGTTCCGGGCCGAGGTCATCGCGCACGAGATGGCGCACATGTGGTTCGGCGACCTGGTGACCATGAGGTGGTGGGACGACCTCTGGCTCAACGAGTCGTTCGCCGAGTGGGCCAACTACCACGCGTGCGTCAACGCCACCGAGTACACCGAGGCCTGGACCGGGTTCACCAACGCGCGCAAGAACTGGGCCTACCGCCAGGACCAGCTGCCCTCGACGCACCCGATCGCCGCGGACAACTACGACCTCCAGGCCGTCGAGGTGAACTTCGACGGCATCACCTACGCCAAGGGGGCCTCGGTCCTCAAGCAGCTCGTCGCCTGGGTCGGTCTCGAGCCCTTCACCGAGGGCATCCGCGGCTACTTCCAGGACTTCGCGTTCGGCAACGCGGAGTTCAAGGACCTGCTGATGGCGCTGGAGAAGTCCAGCGGCCGGGAGCTGGAGTCCTGGGCACAGGAGTGGCTCCAGACGTCGGGCGTGAACACGCTGGCCCCGTCGTTCGAGCTGGACGCCGACGGTGCCTACTCGTCCTTCTCCGTCCTCCAGACGGCGCACCCCGACTTCCCGACGCTGCGCCGGCACCGGCTCGGCATCGGCCTCTACGACAAGGTCGAGGGTCGGCTGGTGCGTCGCTCCTCGTTCGAGATCGACGTCGAGGGCGACACCACCGAGGTCGCCGAGCTCGTCGGCCAGCAGCAGGCCGACCTGCTGCTGCTCAACGAGGGGGACCTGGCCTACGCCAAGATCCGCCTCGACGAGCGGTCGCTCGAGACCCTCACGACGAGCATCGAGACGATCGACGACTCGCTCGCCCGCGCCCTGTGCTGGGGCGCGGCCTGGGACATGACGCGCGACGCCGAGATGTCCGCGAGCGACTTCGTGACCCTGGTGCTGTCCGGCATCGCGTCCGAGACCGACGCCTTCGGCGTCAGCCGGATCCCGGGCTACGCGGCCTCCGCCGCGGCGCTGTTCGCCGCACCCGAGAACCGTGACGCCCTGCGGGACCGGTGGGAGTCGGGCCTGCGCGAGCTGCTGCTGACCGCCGAGCCCGGTGGCGACCACCAGCTGTCGTTCGCCCGTGCCTACGCCGGCTCCGCGCACAGCGAGCAGGCGGTGGCCGACCTCGAGGGCCTGCTCGACGGGTCGCTGGACATCGACGGCCTGGCCGTCGACGCGGACCTGCGCTGGACGTTCCTCACCGCGCTGGCCAAGAACGGCGCGGCCGACGCCGCCCGGATCGACGACGAGCTGAGCCGGGACAACACGATCTCCGGCCAGGAGCACGCCGCCGCCGCCAAGGCCATGCGCCCGACCGCCGAGGCGAAGGCCGAGGCGTGGGACATCGCGATGGTCCGCGACGACGTCGCGAACGAGACCCAGCGCAGCGTCGTCCTGGCCTTCAGCGCCTACGGGCAGGACGACGTGCTCGAGCCGTACATCGAGAAGTACCTCACCGCGGCGAACACGATGTGGGAGGACAAGGGCACCCAGCGCGCGTCCACCGCGCTGGAGTACATCTTCCCGAAGTTCCTCGCCAGCCAGTCCCTCCTCGACCGGCTCGACCAGTGGCTCGAGGAGTCCCCGGCGAACCCGGCCGCGAAGCGGTACGTCCGCGAGAACCGGGACGACATCGCACGTGCCTTGCGCGCCCAGGCCAAGGACGCCCACTCTTAGCCATGCGTAGGTCGTGGCTCGCCCTGGTCCTGATCGCCGCCGTCACGGCGATCCCCCTGGCGGCCACGGCCGCGGACGGCGCGAAGGTCGGCAAGATCGTCGACGACCGCGCCATGGTGCGGGCCGGCAAGTGGACGTCGAAGGCGTCCGCCACGGCGTGGCAGAAGACGCTGTCGAAGTCCAAGGTCAAGGGCGCCAGGCTGAGCACCAAGGAGTCGACGGCGTCCGGCGGCGCGGTCTCGTTCCAGGCCGGCCCCGGTCGCGGCAAGGCGCTGATCAAGGTCGGCGGCGTCAAGAAGACGGTCAACACCGCGGCCAAGAAGAAGAAGACGAAGGTCGTCCACTTCACCGGCAGCGGCAAGGTCGTCGTCAAGGTCAAGGCGCCCGGCAAGAAGGGCGTCTACGTCGACGTCGTCCTGCTGAACGACGTGGGCACGCCGCCGTCGACGACGCCGTACCCGGACGCCGGCGAGGTCATCTTCACCGAGTGGCTGTCGCAGCCCGACGTGGTGCCGCAGTCCACGGGCGAGTGGTTCGAGCTCCAGAACCTCACCGACGACACCCTCAGGCTGTCGGGCTGCACGGTCACCGACGGTGAGGGCACCTCGACCCTGACCTCGTCGAACATGAACGCCAACAACGTGTTCGTCTTCGCTCGCAGCACCGACCCGGACGACAACGGCGGCCTCGTCATCGACGGTGCGTTCGGCCTCGACCTGGAGTCGAGCGACACGCTCACCCTGGCGTGCGGCGGGACGACGATCGACACGGTGTCCTGGATCGGCGAGATCGAAGGACAGACCAGGTCGCTCGACCCGGACCACTACTCGGCGGCCCAGAACGACGTCGACGCCAACTACTGCCCGGGAGCCATCCCCTACGGCCCCGGGGACGACCTCGGCACCCCGCTCGAGTTCAACCCGCAGTGCCCGTGAATCCCCGGGGGGACCGCTAGGGCTGTCCGCCGTTGATCAGCGAGTTGGTCGACGGCTGGAACGGGTTCTGGCCGTTGTCGATGGCGTACTGCTGCAGGTAGCCCTGGATGCCCAGGACGTCGATGCGCGCCTGGATCTTCTTGGCCTCCGCCTTCTCGACCTCGACCTGGGCCAGCGCCGCTGCCTCCCGCGCCTCCGCCTCGGCCTGGGCGGCCTTGGCCGCCGCCACCGCGGCCTGCTGCTTGACCAGCTCGTCCTTGATCGACTGCGGCGGCTCGGGCTTCTGGAGCGTGATCGCGAAGTTGAGGAAGAACGACGTGTCGCCGTCGGTCTGCCGGTCGACCAGGCCCGGCAGCTGCTCGCGGACCGAGGTCTCCCAGGCCGCCTTCTTCACGGGGTCGGTGTAGAGCTCGGCGTAGGTGTAGGCCTGCCCGGCCCGGTCGATCGCGGTGTCGAGCGGCCTGGCGATGTAGATGGACAGCATCTGGCGCCAGCCGTCGGAGCGGAAGCCGTCCTCGGTCATGTACGCGGCGTACCGGTTGCCGATGAGCTCGTGGAACTGCTGGAGCGCACCGCCGGGGTAGGTCCGGCCGCCCAGGTCCTGGGTCGAGCAGTCGGTGTTGAGGACGAAGTTGGCCACGCCCTCGACCGTCATCTCGATGCCGTCCTTGGTCACGAAGGTGATCGGGCCGCCGTCGCCCTCACCGGTGTCGAAGACGAAGTTGCTCTGCGAGGCGGGGTAGGCGTAGTGCCCGTCACCGGGGCCGTCGAACACCCGGTTCGAGGGGGCGATGCAGTCCGAGAACCGCTTCGAGGTGAACGCGCCGCCCTTGTAGTGCAGCGAGACCTGGTCGGGACCGGTCGAGGCCGTGGACGGCCGGACGAAGACCAGGCAGAAGAGCCCGACCACCAGCGCGAGGACGAAGAGGACGAGGATGCCGCGGACCGAGCGCCCGGCAGTGTCGTTGGCCATGGGCGGCAGGCTACTCACGGGAGCTGCCGGCGGCGGGCCACCTCTTCGTTCGTGCGGATCGTGTCGATGATGATCGTGGCGAAGTCCGGCGCGAGCTCACGGTTGCTCCAGGCGACGTCCTTGACCTCCTCGAGGAGGTCCTCGAGCTTGGCCGCCCGCGCCTCGGCCGCCCTGGCCCGTTCCTCGATCAGGGACCGGAACCACGCGAAGCCCGCGATCACCAGCAGGACGAGCAGCACCACGGCGACGATGAACACCGGGTTGCCCACCTCAGGCCTCCGGGCCGGCGTGCAGCGTCTGCGGGGCCCGGGCGTGCTCGGCGAGCATCTGGATGCCGCGGCGCAGACCCCCGACGAGGTCCCCTGAGGAGAGGTCCGTCTGCATGGCGGCGATGGCGAGCTCCACCTCGCCGTCGCTCAGCGTCCGGCGTACGTAGCTGCCGGTGACGACCTCGAGCGCGCGCTTGCTCGGGTCGACCATGACCAGGATGCTGCGGGCCGGCGCGACGAGCGTGGCGTGCAGGCTGCCGGCGAACTCGCGCGGGTCGCCTTCGGCGTTGCCGACGAACACCGAGAACTCGACGCGCGCGAGCTGCTCGGCCCTCCGGATCGTCTCGTCGAGAGCGACCCGGTCGGCGCTGCGGAAGGGATCACCACCGGCCACTGGCACCGCCGGTCTCGTCGGCGTCGGCGTCCGGGCCGCTCAGCTCGGCGGTGCTCCGGGGTCCGCCGAGCCACTGGTTCTCGACCGCCGGCGCGCCGGGCGCGATGGACTCGCCGCGCACCAGCGACGGGACGTACACCGCCAGCGTGATGCCGATGAACAGCAGCAGCGGCACACCGGCGAGGAGCAGAAGAGTCTGGAGCGAGTCGACGTCGCCGTTGTCCGGCCAGCCGAGCGGGACGTCGAGCGGGATCAGGGCGGAGATCACAGTGCTGAGCCTATCGGCAGGCTTGGGTTGAGCCCCAGCCGCGTGCAAGCCTGAGGGCCATGCCCTTCGACCTCGACAGCCCTTGCGAGACCGACGAGGCCATCTGCCGGCGCGTCTTCGAGTGGACCGACAACGACCGGGCCGCCAACGTCGCCGACCTCCTGGTCGGCAAACCTCTGGTGCTGCTCGGCCTCTTCCTGCTGCTGCTGGTGGTGCGCTGGGTGCTGCACCGGCTCATCGACCGGGTGGTGAGACGTGCCGAGGGAGGGGTGCTCCCCCGCGGCGTCGGCCGTCTCGGGTGGGGTCGCGGACGCACGTCGGCGGCCGAGGAGACGACGCACGCGCGTGACCTGGCGGCCAGCACCCGCCGGGCACAGCGCTCCAAGACGATCGGCGACCTCTTCAAGAGCATCGTCACCGGCGTCCTCGTCGGGATCATCGGCACGATGATGCTGAGCGAGGTCGGCGTCGACATCGCGCCGATCATCGCCAGCGCCGGCATCATCGGCATCGCCCTCGGCTTCGGCGCCCAGTCCCTGGTGAAGGACTTCCTGTCCGGCGTGTTCATGATCGTCGAGGACCAGTACGGCGTGGGCGACGTCATCGACGTCGGCGAGGCGGTCGGCACGGTCGAGGCGGTCACCCTGCGCGTCACCCGGCTCCGCGACATCAACGGGACCGTCTGGTACGTCCCCAACGGCGAGATCCTCCGCGTCGGCAACATGAGCCAGAACTGGTCGCGCGCGGTCGTCGACGTCTCCGTCGCCTACAGCGAGGACCTCACCCGGGTGCGGCGGGTCCTCTCCGAGATCGCCCACGACCTCTGGGACGACGAGGACTGGCGCGAGCTGATCATCGAGGAGCCCGAGGTCACCGGCGTCGAGATGCTCGCCGCCGACTCCGTGAACCTGCGGGTGATGATCAAGACCCTGCCGATGGAGCAGTGGGCGGTCGCCCGCGAGCTCCGCCAGCGGATCAAGGCGCGCTTCGACCACGAGGGGATCGAGATCCCGTTCGCGCAGCGCGTCGTGTGGCACCGCGAGGAGCAGAAGCGGGCCGCTCAGGAGGAGCAGCCCGAGGACGACTAGGCGAGCGCGGCGTCGAGCGTGATCTCGACGGCCTTCAGCGCCTGGCTGACCGGGCAGCCCTCCTTGGCCTCCTGGGCCGCGGCCACGAAGTCCTCCTCGCTCATGCCCTCGACGGTGCCGCGGACCTTGAGCCGGATCTGGGTGATCCCGGTCCCGGGCACGAAGTCGACCTCGGCGCTGGTGTCGAGCGCGGTCGGCGGCGTGCCGGCCTTGGCCAGGCCGTTGGAGAACGCCATCGAGAAGCACGCCGAGTGCGCGGCGGCGATGAGCTCCTCCGGGCTGGTCTTGCCGTTCGCCTCCTCGGCGCGCGACGCCCAGGACACGTCGAAAGTGCCGAGGCCCGACGACTCGAGCGTGGTCTTGCCGGCGCCCTCGAAGAGGCTGCCTTCCCAGTGGGTGGACGCAGAGCGAGTAGTAGCCATGTCACGGAGTCTTCCACGCGTCCGGCAGGATGGTTCGGTGACCTACTACGACGAGATCGGCGGCGAGGAGACCTTCCGCCGCATCGTCGCGAGGTTCTACGAGGGCGTCGCCACCGACCCGGTGCTGCGCCCGCTCTACCCCGAGGAGGACCTCGGGCCCGCCGAGGAGCGCTTCCGGCTGTTCCTCATCCAGTACTGGGGTGGACCGACGACCTACTCCGACACCCGCGGCCACCCGCGGCTGCGGATGCGGCACGCCCCGTTCGCGGTCACCCCCGCCGCGGCGCAGCGCTGGCTGGTGCACTTCCGGGCCGCTCTGGACGACGCCGGTCTCACGCCCGAGCAGGACGCGCAGTTCTGGGACTACGTCACGCACGCGGCGCAGTTCATGGTGAACACCTTCGAGGACGCCGTTCCCCCGTCATGATGTAACGCGCAGGCCCCGTCGTGACAGGAGTGAGCATGACCCCTGGCACTGACGGTCCCCCGGAGCTCGGCGTGGAGATCCCCACGCTGGAGCCAGACCCGGCCTTCCTCAACAGGCTGGCGACCCTGAGCGCCGAGGCCGCACCCCGGACCACGAGGAGCCGGCGCGCCCGTGGCTTCCTGGTCCCGGCCGTCGCGGTGGGCGCGGTCGGCATGAGCTCGTGGCTCGCCGGCGCCGTCCCCGGAGCGCCGTCGCCGTTCATCCAGGACAAGGCGCCGTCGCAGGCACCGCTCAACCCGGAGCCGTCCGACACGGACGACCCCACCGGCAGCGGCGAGGACAACGGGAACCACAACGGCCAGAACGGCACCCAGGGCGAGGGCAACGGGGGCACGCCCAACGGTCAGGCCAACGGCCAGGGGAACGGCCAGTCCGACGGCACCGGGACGGGCAAGCCCGAGGGCCAGGACAACGGGAACCACAACGGCCAGAACGGCACGCAGGGCGAGGGCAACGGGGGCACGCCCAACGGTCAGGCCAACGGTCACGACAAGGACCCGAAGGACCCCAAGCCGCCGAAGGATCCCAAGGACCCGAAGCCGCCCAAGGACCCGAAGGACCCGAAGGACCCGCAGGACAGGCCCAAGGATCCCAAGGACCCGCAGGGGCCCAAGGATCCCAAGGACCCACGACTCGGGGAGGGCCTGGTCACCGGTTGAACGACGATGACGAGGTCGTCGCGGCGGCCAAGCGAGGTGAGTCGGATGCCTGGCGTGAGCTCTACCGAGCTCACGCCGGGCGTCTTCTCGTGTGGCTGGAGACCCGCTCCGGGCCGGACAGCGCCGTGGCCGCGGAGGACCTCCTGGCCGAGACCTGGCTGATCGCGGCGCGGCGGGTGCACGAGTTCACCGGTGACCGCGACGCCTTCGCCGGCTGGCTGTTCGGCATCGGCCGTCGCCTCGCCGCCAACAACCGGCGTCGCTTCGGGCGTCGGCGCACCGAGCCCGCGGGCCTGCGGCTGGTCGAGACGGCGGTCGCGGGGCCCGAGCGGGCCGTGTCCGACCTGGACTGGGTCCGCAGCACGTTGGCCACGCTCTCGCCGCGCGAGCGCGACGTCCTGACCTGCCTGGACGTGGTCGGGCTCAGCATCGCCGACACGGCGGTCGCCCTCCGCATCTCGGAGACGGCGGTACGGGTCGCTAGGCACCGCGGCCTGACCCGGCTCCGGCTCCAGGTCGGCGAGGCGAGCGAAGCGGCTACGTAGCGCCCGAGTCGGCGGCCAGTGCCCGGAGCAGCGGCTCGCGGTACTCCTCCGGCGGCTCCGCCGAGCGACCGGTGTCCGGGTCGACGAAGACCACGGTGACCACCGCGCGGGCGAGCACGGTGTCGCCGTCCCGGATCTCGGCCTCCTGGGTGAACGACCTGCTCCCGACGCGGGCGATGCGGGACCAGCAGTCGTAGGGCTCGGCACGGAACACGATCGGCGCCTTGTAGTCCACGTCGGTCTGGGCGATCACGAAGCTCGGCAGTCCCAGCTCCCGGGGGACCTGTGACATGAGCCGGTTCGTGATGAACAGGAGCCGGGCCTCCTGGAAGTACTCGAAGTACTTCACGTTGTTGACGTGGCCGTAGACGTCCACGTCGCTGAAGCGCACGTGCACCGGGTAGTGGCCCAGCTCGGAGCGCAGCACGGGCTCAGTCCGTGGCACCGGCCTCCGCTCCCCCGGCTCGTGGAACTGCTCGAGGCGGGTCCGCTCCTCCGCCGAGATCCGGCGGGGTCGTTCCTCGGCGAACACGAAGGGCGTCAGCACCGTGGTCGCCCGCGCGAAGACGTTCCGCTCCCCCGGCCGGCTGCGCGACTCCCGGAAGATCTCGTAGGCGATCGTGAACGACGCGGCGCGGATGTCGGTGACCCAGCACTCGATGCGGACCGACGCGAAGTCGAACAGCAGCGGCCGGAGGTAGCTGACCTCGTGCCGCACGACGACCACGCCCTCCGCGAGGTCGCTCGCCCCGAGACCGTGGGAGCCGTGGAACCGCAGCATGTCGACGCGGGCCTCTTGCAGGTAGTCGACGTACGTCACGTTGTTGACGTGGCCGAGCATGTCCAGGTCGGCCCAGCGCATCGGGCACTCGTAGACATGTCGCACGCCTCGACTCTGCCAGAGCCGAGGCGTGCCTTCGCGGGGTGTGTCAGTGCGTGACGAGAAGCCGGCGGTAGTACGTCGGGATGCTCTCCCGGCGCGCGACCCGGGCGCGGTGGTTCGTGACGACGAAGGTCCGGACCTCCTGGCCGATGATCGCGAGCGAGACGAGCGCGCCCACCACCGCGACGGCGATGAAGGCGTAGATGAACGGGTCGAGACCGGTGAGGTCGGGTGCCCAGTTGTTGCTCATGGTGGAGCTCCTTTGCTGGATTTCTACTTCTGTAGAAGAAGTTCTACACTTGTAGAAAGCCGTCGTCAAGCCGAGATCTTCCCGAACCGGTCGTTAGTGTCTGGAGTCACATGACCGCTTCGTCCGCCCCCGCCCCCTCGCTCACGGGTCGTCGCCGCGAGCTCCTCGAGGCGGCCCTCCACGTGACCGCCGACGAGGGGCTGCGCGGCCTCACGCACCGCGCGGTGGACCGCCGCGCGGGGCTCCCCGAGGGCACGACGTCGGCGTACCTGCGCACCAAGCAGGCCCTCCTGCTCGCGCTGGCCGAGCACGTCGCAGCGTCCCTGGCGGCCGACGTGGACGGGCTGGCCCAGGAGCTGGCCGGCTGCGAGGGGGACGAGGACGAGGCGGTGACCCGCACCCTGGCGCTGTTCGAGCGCTGGCTGGAGGAGCGCGAGCTGGTGCTGGCCAAGCTCGAGCTGTCCCTGGAGGCACTGCGCGACCCGGCGGTCGGCGAGGTCCTGTCCAGCTGGCGGGCCCGGCTCGTGGCCGTCGTGGACGGGATGCTGACCAGTGCGGACAAGTCGCACAGCCTGGCGCGCGCCGAGGCGATGGTCGCCTCCTTCGACGGGCTCATCGTCGCCGCCCTGCAGAAGCCGGTGCCGGAGCGACGGGCCTTCCTCACCGAGTCACTGACCCTGGTGCTGCACGAGTGACCGAGGGCACAGCGCAGGTAGAACGGGTTCTCATCTAGTCTCGGGACATGCCTGAAGCCGTCATCGTCTCCGCCGCTCGCTCGCCCATCGGCCGCGCCAACAAGGGCTCGCTCGTGGACTTCCGTCCCGACGACCTCACCGCGACGATCATCCAGGCCGCGCTGGCCAAGGTGCCCGAGCTCGACCCCTCGACGATCGACGACCACTACCTCGGCTGCGGCCTCCCGGGCGGCGAGTCGGGCAACAACATGGCGCGTGTCGTCAACGTGCTGATGGGCTACGACGACATCCCCGGCGCCACGATCACGCGCTACTGCTCGTCGTCGGTGCAGACCACCCGGATGGCGTTCCACGCGATCAAGGCCGGCGAGGGCGACGCCTTCATCTCGGCGGGCGTCGAGACCGTCTCCCGCTTCGCCAAGGGCACCTCGGACCACTGGCCCGACACCCACAACCACGCCTTCGACGACGCCAAGGGCCGCACCGACGAGACCGCCAAGGGCGGCCAGGGCTGGCACGACCCCCGCGAGGACGGCGTCCTGCCGGACGTCTACATCGCGATGGGCCAGACGGCCGAGAACGTCGCCAAGCTCCGCGGCCTGGACCGCAAGGAGCTCGACGAGTTCGGCGTCCGGTCGCAGAACCTCGCCGAGAAGGCGATCGCCGACGGCTTCTGGGCCCGCGAGATCACCCCGGTGACCAGGCCCGACGGGACGGTCGTCTCCGCCGACGACGGCCCGCGCGCCGGTGTCACCTACGACGGCATCAAGGACCTGCAGCCGGTGTTCCGGCCCGACGGGGTCGTGACCGCGGCGAACTGCTGCGCCCTCAACGACGGTGCCGCGGCCGTGATCATCATGTCCGACACCAAGGCGGCGGAGCTCGGCGTCACCCCGCTGGCCCGCATCGTCGCCACCGGTGTGAGCGGCCTGTCCCCGGAGATCATGGGTCTGGGGCCCGTGGAGGCGACCAAGCGCGCCCTCGCCAACGCCGGGATGAGCATCGGCGACATCGACCTGGTCGAGATCAACGAGGCCTTCGCGGCCCAGGTCGTGCCGTCGTACCAGGACCTCGGGATCGACATCGACCGGCTCAACGTCAACGGCGGCGCGATCGCCGTCGGGCACCCGTTCGGCATGACCGGAGCCCGCCTCCAGAACACCATGCTCAACTCGCTGGACTTCCACGACAAGTCCACCGGCCTCATCACGATGTGTGTCGGCGGGGGCCAAGGCATGGCACTCATCCTCGAGCGGGTCTAGCCTCTCCCCCGTGTCCGGGGAGACTCGTTGGCTCGATGACGATCAGCAACGCTCGTGGAGAGCGCTGGTCATCGGGACGACCCTGCTCTTCGACCGGCTCGACGAGGACCTGCGACGGTCCTTCGACATCTCGCTCGTCGAGTACGAGATCCTGGTCCGCCTCTCGGAGCGTGACGGGCAGATGCGGATGGCCGCGCTGGCCGACGCGCTCGCGCACAGCCGCAGCCGGGTGACCCACACGGTGACCCGGATGGAGAAGGCCGGTCTCGTGCTGCGCTCGCGGTCCGACGAGGACGGGCGCGGCATCATCGCGAGCCTGACCGACAAGGGTCACGACCTGCTCGTCCGGGCGGCACCGACGCACGTCGAGGGCGTGCGCGACCACCTGGTCGACCTCGCGTCCGCCGAGGACTTCACCGCCCTGGGCCGGGTCATGGACGCGGTCGCCGACGCGCTGATCGCCGCGCACCCGGAGATGGAGATCCGGGAGTAGCCGCTAGTCGCGGGTGAGCCGCCGGTGCGTGACCCGGTGCGGCCGGGCCGCCTCGACGCCGAGGCGCTCGATCTTGTTCTCCTCGTACGACGCGAAGTTGCCCTCGAACCAGAACCACTTCGCCTCGTCCTCGTCGTCGCCCTCCCAGGCGAGGATGTGGGTGGCGACGCGGTCCAGGAACCACCGGTCGTGCGAGGTGACCACGGCGCAGCCCGGGAAGTCCAGGATCGCGTCCTCGAGCGAGGACAGGGTCTCGACGTCCAGGTCGTTGGTGGGCTCGTCGAGGAGCAGCAGGTTGCCGCCCATCTTGAGGGTCAGGGCCAGGTTGAGCCGGTTGCGCTCACCACCCGACAGCACGCCGGCCTTCTTCTGCTGGTCCGGCCCCTTGAACCCGAACGACGCGACGTACGCGCGGGAGTTCATCTCGAAGTTGGCGACCTTGATGAAGTCCAGGCCGTCCGAGACGACCTCCCAGACGTTCTTGTTGGGGTCGATCCCGCCGCGGCTCTGGTCGACGTAGGACAGCTTGACCGTCTGCCCGACGACCAGCTCGCCCTCGTCGGGCTTCTCCGAGCCGGTGATCATCCGGAACAGCGTGGTCTTGCCGACGCCGTTCGGGCCGATCACGCCGACGATGCCGGCGCGCGGCAGCGTGAAGGACAGGTCGTGCATCAGGATCCGGTCGTCGAAGCCCTTGGTGAGCTTCTTCGCCTCGAGGACGACGTCGCCGAGCCGCGGGCCCGCCGGGATGTTGATCTCGGAGGTGTCGATCTTGCGGGCACGGTCCGCCTCGGCGGCCATCTCCTCGTAGCGGGCGAGCCGGGACTTGCTCTTGGTCTGCCGGGCCTTCGCGTTGGAGCGCACCCACTCGAGCTCGCGCTCCAGCATCTTGGCGCGCTTCGCGTCCTTCTGGCCCTCGATCTTGAGGCGTTCCTTCTTGGTCTCGAGGTACGTCGTGTAGTTGCCCTCGTAGGGGTGCGTCTTGCCGCGGTCGAGCTCGAGGATCCACTCGGCGACGTTGTCGAGGAAGTACCGGTCGTGGGTGATGGCCAGGACGGCGCCCGGGTAGGTCTTGAGGTGGCCCTCGAGCCACTGCACCGACTCGGCGTCGAGGTGGTTGGTGGGCTCGTCGAGCAGCAGCAGCGTCGGCTGCTGGAGCAGGAGCTTGCACAGCGCCACGCGGCGGCGCTCACCACCGGAGAGGGTGTCGACGATGGCGTCGGGCGGCGGGCAGCGCAGCGCGTCCATCGCCTGGTCGAGCCGGCTGTCGAGGTCCCAGACGTTGGCGGCGTCGAGCTCGCTCTGGAGCGCGCCGGCCTCGTCGTTCAGCTTGTCGAGGTCGGCGTCCGGGTCGCCCATGGCCAGGTAGAGGTCGTCGAGCCGCTTCATCTTGCCCTTGAGCTCGCCGACGGCCTCCTCGACGTTCTCGAGGACCGTCTTCCCCTCGGTCAGGGGCGGCTCCTGCTGGAGCATGCCGACCGTGGCGTCGGGGTCGAGGATCGCGTCGCCGTTGTTGGCGTGCTCGAGCCCGGCCATGATCTTGAGCAGCGTCGACTTCCCCGTGCCGTTGGGTCCGACGACGCCGATCTTCGCGCCCTGGAGGAACGACAGCGTGACGTTGTCGAGGACGACCTTGTCACCGTGGGCCTTGCGCACGTTGCGCAGTGTGAAGACGTACTCAGCCATGGTCCGCAAGCCTAGGCGCGAACCCGTGTGAGACCGATTCGGGGGCCATCGCGTCTCTACGGTTGACCAGCACACCGAACCCGGGAGGCCCCAGTGCGAGACGCCGAAGCGGAGTTCGCCGAGTTCATGGCGGCCCGCTCGAACCAGCTGTTCCGCAGTGCCTTCCTGCTCACCACCTCCCGGCCCGGCGCCGAGGACCTCCTGCAGACCGCGCTGGCCAAGGCCTTCGCGTCGTGGTCGCGGGTGCGCCGGGCGGACGACCCCGTCGCCTACGTGCACGGGATCCTGATCAAGACGTTCCTCTCCGAGCGCAGGCGCCGGAGCAGCACCGAGCTACCGGTCGCCGAGCCCGCCGACGCCCCGACCACCGACCACGACCCGACGGACCGGCTGGCCCTCATGGCGGCGCTGTCGCAGCTCTCGGTGACGGACCGGGCCGTCGTGGTCCTCCGCTTCTGGGAGGACCGGTCCGTCGCCCAGACCGCCCGGGACCTGGGCCTCACCGACGCCGCCGTCAAGAACCGCAGCCTCCGGGCCCTCCGCGAGCTGCGCGGACTCCTCGACCTCCCGATCCCGAACGGACACCTGTCATGACCGACCTGCGCGAACGCTTCGAGCACGACCTGGCCGACCTGCGGCTGCCGCCCGGCTTCGAGAGCACGGTGGTCGAGCAGGGTCGGCGGCTGCGCACCCGCCGCCGGCTCGTGCGAACGGCCGGGGGCCTGACCACGCTCGGCGTCGCCGCTGCGGCTGCCGTCGTCGTCCTCGGTGGCAGCCAGAACGAGGCCCGGGACCCCGGTTTCGCCGACGACCCGCCACCCTCGGTCTCGATCGAGGAGACGTCGCCGCGCCCCTCCGGCTGGTGGGACATGCCCGCCAGGCGGATGCTGGCCGAGCTGAAGGCGGCACTGCCCGCCGGGGTGAGCGTCACCGAGGCCGACCTGCTCGCCGAGGGCGTCGACGGGCCCATCAAGGCCATCGGGTCCCTCAGCGGTGTCCTGAGCGCCGACACGGGCCCGGGGACGTTCCAGGTGCTCCTCTACCCGCCGGACCCGGCCGAGCCCCTGCCCGACCCGGTGACCACGACCGACGCCGACGGCAACGAGCACACGACGGTGACCGTCGCCGGCCCGTCACTCGCCCAGCGCATCAGGTGCCGCGCGTACATGACGACCTGTCAGCCGCTGCTGGACGACTCCGGCACGGTGGTCGGTCGCATCTCCACGGACACCGACCAGGGCACGACGTACTACGACGTCGCGCTCGCCGGCCCCGACGGCGGTGCTCTCTACCTCTACGTCGCCGACTCCAGCGGCGAGAAGCCCGGCTACGAGGCGCCCTCGGCGTCGGAGCCCCCGCTCACCCCCGAGGAGCTCGTGGCGCTGGCCCGGAACGCAGCCTGGACGGACTACGAGCCCGCCCGCTGACGCGCCTCAGGCGGCCACCTCCTCGCCCGTGGGCTCCGCCGACGCCGCCTCCTCGACGGCCGGCTCCGGCCGCGGGGTGCGGACGAACCGGCTGGTGCCGCGGCTCAGGTCGTGCCCGACCGACGTCGCCACGACCTCCCAGGTCTGCTGCTCGACCCCGGAGCCGTCGACCCAGGTGGTCAGGCGCATCCTGCCCTGGACGACCACCGCGTCGCCGCGCTGGAGCGACACCGCGCAGTTCTCGCCGAGCCCTCGCCAGGCAGTGACCGTGAACCACTGGGTCTGGTCGTCCACCCAGGTCTCGGTCGTCCGGTGGTAGTGCCGCGGGGTGCTGCCCAGCCGGAAGCTCGCCACCACGGTGTCCCCCGCGGTCCGCAGCTTCGGAGTCCCGCCGACGTATCCCTGCAGGGTCACGATCGTGTCGTTCACCCGTGTCTCCTCTCGTTCGGCCCGTCCCCCGGTGGGACGGCCGGTTCCGAGGCTCACGACGGGCACCGACGAGATCCCGGCGTCGGGGCCGCGACCTGTGGACGGCCGGGGCGGCGGCGGCGCTGTGGACGCCCCGGGGACAGGCGGAGCGCTACTTCAGGGCGGTGGCCAGGCCGTTGCGGACCGTGCGGAAGGCGTCGAGCTCGGCCTCGATCGGCGCGACGACGAGCTCCGCGGAGACCCGGTGGACGGCGTCGCGCAGGCGCTTGTCGGCCTGCGCGGCCCGCGACCTGGCGGTGACACCGACGAGGACGCGGCACAGCAGGGCGAGCAGGATCCCCAGCCCCACGCCACCGATCAGCAGGACGAGCGGCAGGGCGACGCCGCCGAGCTCGGGCGCGTCGCCCGAACCCAGGTTGCCGGACGCGGCCAGGGCGACCGTCCAGACGCCGCCGCCGACCGCAGCCAGGATCAGCACCCACTGGAGGACGCGCACCAGGTTCGCCCAGACCGGCAGCCGGGCGACGCCGAGGTCGGTCTCGGCGATCGCGAGGTCCAACCGGTCGGTGATCTCGGGCAGCCGCGACAGCGAGGCCCGGCGCACCGCGTCGGCCCACGGCCGGGACATCCCGGCGGACACGTCGTCCGCGAGCTCGCGCACCTCGCTGTCGACCCTGGCCTGCTGGACCGGGGTGGCCTCGGGCACGGAGGTGCGCGACCTGCCGGACAGGTGCTTGCCGGCCGCGCCGAGGTCGAGGTGCAGCCGCTTCAGCGGGTCCGGACGCAGCCGCGAGACCCAGGAGACCATCGGCCAGCCGGTGGCCTGGCCCGCGCGGAGCCGCGTGGCCCGCTCGATGGCCGAGACGACGGTGGGCACGCCGGCGGCGTCCGCGAGGGCCTGCTCGGCGCTCTCGATGCGACTCGGGGCCAGCGAGCGCGGCTTGCCGCTGCCGCTCTCCTCGTTCAGCCGCGCGGCCGCGGCGCGCAGGTCCGCCTCGACCCGGTGCTTGGTCGACATCTTGTCGGCGACCCGCCGCACGATCTCGGTGCGCAGCTCCTTGACGCCGTCGCCGTGCCTGGCGCTGGCGGCGAAGACGGGCACCTCGGCCAGGCCGTCCGCGTCCAGCAGCCGTCGGACGTCGTCGACCATCGACTGGCGACGGTCCTCCGGCACGGTGTCGATGTGGTTCAGCACCACGACCATCACGCCGGCGTGGCTGGCCAGCGGCGCGAGGTAGCGGTCGTGGATCGCGGCGTCGGCGTACTTCTGCGGGTCCAGCACCCAGATGAGCAGGTCCGCCAGCGCGACGAGCCGGTCGACCTCGAGGTGGTGGGCCACCTCGGTCGAGTCGTGGTCGGGCAGGTCGAGGAGGACGACGCCCTCCATCTCCTTGTCGAGGCCGCCCTCCTTCTGGGAGTCCAGCATGGAGTCGCGGGTGGTCTGGTGCCGCGGCGGGATGCCGAGCCACTCCAGCAGCTCGGCGGCGCCGTCGGAGCCCCAGACACAGGCCGTCGCCCACGACGTCGTCGGCCGGCGGACGCCGACGGCCGAGAGCTCGAGACCGGTCAGCTGGTTGAACGTCGAGGACTTCCCCGAGCCGGTGGCACCCGCGATCGCCACCACGGTGTGGTCCGCGGAGAGCCGGAGCCGACTGGAGGCGCGCTCGACGACCTCCTCGGCCGCGTCCACGACCTCGTCGTCCAGGCGGCCACGCGCGGCGCGCGTCGCGACCTCGAGCGCGGCGAGGCGGGTTCCGAGATCGGATCCGCGGGTGACCAGCTTGCGGGCACCCTCCAGCAAGGACGACATCTGTTCTTTCGGCGATCGGGGTTCGGGGACAGCCTCAGAGGCTATCTGTTGGCAGCTGGCCGGAGTACCGCGCGTCCTCCACGCGGCGCGACGCGCGGCGCACGCTCTCCGGCGCGTTCGTGTCGAGCCCCAGGGCGTCGAGGACGTCGGTGTAGCGGGCCCGCTCGACGACGAGGAGCTCGGTGACGCGTTCCTCGAGCGACGTGCGGGCCCGGTCGGCGAGGTCGCGCACGGCCTGGTCGCCGAACACCGCCTCGAGCAGCTTCTGGCCCAGGACCGCGGAGCCGCCGGCGATCCCGACCTCGGCGCCGCTCAGCCCGAAGGAGTGGGAGAACACCACGATCATCAGCGCGACCGACAGGCCGTTGACGCCGAACGCGAGGAACCGGGCGGTCGACCGCTTGTCCTGGCCCTGTGTCCGGACCATGTCGAGGACGTCGGACTGCCACTCCCGCACCGAGCGCTCCGCCCGGCGCCGGAGGTCGCGGGAGGCGCGGCCGAGGTGGGGGCCGGCGTCGCGGAGCAGGCCCTGGCCGGCGGCCAGCTGCATCCAGGCCTCCTGCGCGCGCTCGGCGGCCGCCTCGGCGTGCTCGAGGATGAGCAGCTCGAGACCGGACTCGACGGCGACGGTCACCCGTTCGGCCTGCTGGGGCTTGCCCTTCACCGCGTTGACGAGGCGGTCCCGGAGCCGGCCGACCTGGGTCTCCAGACCCTTGAGCAGCTCTCCGGTACCGACGAACTCCTGCCAGCGGGCCAGGACCTCACCTCGCAGCAGCGTGCCGTCGGCCGTGGCGGCCACGACCCGGCGGACCCCCTCGTCGTACGCCGCCGTGGCGTCCTCGCGCAGGCGCTGGACGGTCGCGACCTGCTCGGCGGCGGCGTCGGCGACCGGGAAGGTCCGCATCGTCAGCGTCCGGACGGCGCCGTCCAGGGTCTGGAGCACGACGTTGCCGCGCGCGGTCGAGTCCCCGGCCAGTGCCTCGAGCCAGGACCGCACCTCGACCACGTGGCGCGCGGGCAGGAGTCCGCGCTCGTCGATCGGCCCCTCGTTCACGATGAACAGGGGCGAGTCCTTGAGGCCGCGGCTGGCGAGCATCCGGGCGAGGTGCGTCGAGACGGTCTGCACCGCCTCCTCTGGTGTCCGGTCGAGCACGATCGCCACGGCGGTCGAGCGCTCCGCCGCCTGGCGCAGGAAGTCCCAGGGCACCTGGTCCGCGTACCGCGCCGCCGAGGTCACGAAGATCCACAGGTCCGCGGCGGCGAGCAGCTGCGCGGCCAGGACGCGGTTGCGCTCCTCGACCGAGTCGACGTCCGGCGCGTCGAGGATGGCCAGACCCTGCGGGACCGCCTCGCTCGGCACCAGCTGGATCGCGTCGGGGTCGTTGGTCGCGTGCGAGACCCGCTCGAGGTCCGGCAGCAGCCGGTCCTGGCCGAACCACGACGCGTCGTCGGGGTGGTGCACGAGCACGGGCGACCGCGTCGTCGGGCGCAGGACACCCGACGTCGTCACCTGCTCGCGCACGAGCGAGTTGACCAGGGTCGACTTGCCGGCACCCGTCGATCCGCCGACCACGGCGAGCAGCGGGGCCTCCAGGGTGGTCACCCGCGGGATGACGTAGTCCTCCAGCTGGTCGACCATCTCGCGCTGCGACTCGCGGTGCTCCTCGATCCCCGGCAGGTCGAGCGGCAGCCGCACCTGCTGCAGGGCGTCGTGGAGACGGATGAGCGCGGTGAGCATCACCGTGCCGTACGTCGCGGGGGTGCTGTGGGTCATGGGCTGGTCATCCTGGCTGCATCATCGCGTGGGGACCACCTGGCCGGGGAACGCGATCGTGGGGCGGACGGCGTTGATCCGGGCGACGTAGTCGCCGCCGCGGGCCGCGAAGTCCTCGGGCGCCGTCCCGCGGAGGTAGCGGTGGTGCAGGAAGCCGAGCTCGACGGCCGCCTGCTGGTACTCGCGCATGGCCTCCTCGGCCGCCTTGCCGCCGACCTGCTTGGCGTAGGCGCGGGCCTGGCGGCGCGCCCTCAGGTCGACGACCCAGCCGATGTCGGTCGCGGGCACCAGCCCGCGCTGCGCGGCGTCGCCGAGGGCGGCCGTGAGCATCCTGCGCTCCGACCGGCGGGCCCACACGCCGAGCCAGACCAGCCCGGCGAACGCCGGGACCATGATGAGGAGGTAGGTGCCGATGAAGCCCTCGGCGCCGTAGATGGTCGAGCCGTTCCAGAGTCCGTGGGCGAGCACCGCGCACAGGTACCCCAGGAACGGCGCCGATCCACCGCACGAGGGGCCGCCGGGCTGCTGACCGCGAGGCCGATGCCGATGCCGGTGAACGCGGTGAAGAGCGGGTGCGCGAACGGGCTGAACAGGCAGCGGAGGACGAACGTCGTGGTGATCCCCGCGACGCCCCCCGGGCCCATCCCGTCGGAGCCGTTGTAGGCCGCACCGAGGTAGAGGATGTTCTCGGTGAAGGCGAAGCCGATGCCGACCATGCCCGCGTAGACCAGGCCGTCGAGGATCCCGTCCAGCTCGGCCCGCCGCCACCAGAGCAGGAAGAAGAGGAACATCCCCTTGGTGAGCTCCTCGCTGACCGGGGCGACCACGGCCAGCGACGGCGTCCTCGGTCACGCCGGCGAAGATGCCGCCGATGCCCTGGACCACCAGGGCACCGAACGTCGCGGCGAACGCGCCCCAGAGGAGGCCCATGAGCAGCAGTCGCCGGGGCTCCGGCTCGTAGCGGTCGAGCCACAGGTAAGCAGAGCACCAGCGGGACCACGGGGACGGCGGCCAGGACCGTGGCGAGGAGCGTGATCGCCGGGGCGCTGGAGAGCGCGACGACCAGCAGCATCGGGCAGCGCGCCGAGCCCGACCAGGACGCTCACGACGACCGTGAACGCGCGGCTGTCACGCCGTACCTTCACGGGCGTCGTCCCCGTCCCCATGCGCGAGGAGCCTAACCGGGGCACGCGCCCGTGGCCGGTCGAGCGGCGTACGCTGGCGACGTGAGCGACCAGACGCCTGACGACACCACCCTCGACACGACCACGCCGAGGGCGGCGAGCCGCTGACGGACGAGTTCCACACCGAGTCGCACGACCCGGCCGTCCCCGACGCCTACTCGCGGTTCATGCGCGCAGGGCTGGGGCGGCACCGACCTCGACCTCCCCCGGCACCCGATCGCCGACCCGGCCGCCCGGCGCCGCGCCGCGCTCGCCGCGATGTTCCCCGGCGAGCGGCTGGTGCTGCCCGTCGGGCACGTTCAAGGTGCGCTCCTACGACACCGAGTACCGCTTCCGCGCCGACACCGCGCACGCCTACTACTGCGGCAACCAGACCAGCGACGCCGTCCTGGTGATCGAGGACGGCGAGGCGGTGCTCTACGCGCGGCCGAGCTCGGGCCGCGACAGCGACGAGTTCTTCCGCGACCGCATGTACGGCGAGCTGTGGGTCGGGCGCCGGCCGTCGCTGCGCGAGATCTCGGACTCGCTCGGGCTCGAGGTCGCGCACGTCGACCTGCTCGAGGACGCGCTGGCGACGACCGGCAAGACCCGGGTGCTCCGCGGCGTCTCCGAGCGTCGTCGACCGCCTCGTGCCCGCGGACGAGTCCCTCGACGCAGGACCTCGCCCGGGTCGTCTCCGAGGCGCGGCTGGTCAAGGACGACTGGGAGGTCGCCGAGCTGCAGGAGGCCTGCGACATCACCACGCTCGGCTTCGAGGACGTCGTCCGCGACTGGGACAACGCCCTCCGCTACGGCGAGCGCTGGATCGAGGGCACGTTCTTCCGGCGCGCCCGGGCGATGGGCAACGACATCGGCTACGACTCCATCGTCGGCGGCGGCCGGCACGCGACGACGCTGCACTGGATCGAGAACACCGGCACCCTCGACCCGGGCAAGCTCGTGCTGCTCGACATGGGCGCCGAGGGCGGCAACCTCTACACCGCCGACGTCACCCGCACGCTGCCGATCGACGGTCGCTTCACCGGCGTCCAGCGCGAGATCTACGACCTCGTGTACGCCGCGCAGCAGGCGGGCATCGAGGCGGTCCGCCCCGGCGTACCGTTCCTGGCCGCGCACGACGCCGCGATGGGCGTGCTGGCCCACGGCCTGGACGTCGATGGGCCTGCTGCCCGGTCTCCGCCGAGGAGGCGCTGGACCCGAGCTCCAAGGTCTACGCCCGCTGGACGCTGCACGGCACCAGCCACATGCTCGGCATGGACGTGCACGACTGCGGCTCCGCCTCGGTCGAGATCTACCCGCGCGGCGACCTCGTCGAGGGCATGGTGCCTCACCGTCGAGCCCGGGCTCTACTTCCAGGCCGACGACCTGCTCGTCCCCGAGGAGCTGCGCGGCACCGGCATCCGGATCGAGGACGACATCCTGGTCACCGCCGACGGCTCCCGGAACCTGTCGGCCGCGCTGCCCCGCACGTCCGACGAGGTCGAGGAGTGGATGGGCGGGCTGCTGCCTCGTAGGCCTCAGTAGGGGGTGGTGCGGGCCACCGCCAGCGCCCGGGACATCACGAACGGGTCGTTCTGCATGTACAGCCAGGGCCGGCCGACCCAGACGTAGCCGTCGACGTACGCCGCCGCGAGGGCGTTCTCCTCGTCGGTCAGCCCCCAGTCGGGGTTGGCGACGTCGGACGTCGGCGGGATCCCGAGGGTGACGCAGGTCGTGTCCTGCTTCGTCCGGCAGGTCTCGGCGTTGTCGAAGTTCGGGCCGTCGTAGTCGTAGCCGTAGAACGGCTTGCCGTTGGCCGCGGTGTTGACGACGAAGTGCTTGCCGGTGATGCCGCGCGCCTCGAGCGCCGCGACCACCTCGGCGCCGTAGCGGACCTCGTCGCCGGTGCCGACGTAGTGGGTCGAGCCCAGTGCGAAGCCGCGGACGTGCCGGATGCCGGCCGGCAGCAGGATCTCGAGCGCCTCGTCCACGCTCGTCCAGTCGAACGAGCCGGCATCGATGTAGACGCTGGCGTTCGGGAGCCTCGACAGCCGCCTGGCGGCGTACCCGATGAGCCGGGACGGGACCGTCGAGTCACGCGGCACGCACAGCGCGAACGGCCCGTCCGGCTGGAGCACGAGCATCGCGTGCGTGTCGCCGATGCCGCGGGCGAAGCCGCGGATCCACCGCTTGTAGCTCTTCCGCTCGGCCCGCGTCGGCAGCCGGTCGCAGGCCGGGTGCTCCCACGGGACCATCCGGAACACCGCCGCGCTGAACAGCGTCTCCGGGTCGCCACCGGTCGCCACGGCCACGTGCTTCTTGATCGTGGCCTCGATGTCCCGGTCCGGGATCCACGCGCCGTACCACTTGGCCTTGGGACGCAGCGCGATCTTGGCGAGCAGCCTCTTCTTCCGGCCCTTGGCGTGGGTGTACGGCTCCCACGCCTGGTCGGCCCTGCCCTGGTAGACGCCCCACGTGCGGCCGGCGAGCGGGTTGTCGGCACTCCGCTCGCTCGGCGCCGGCTGCGCACCCACCTGGGCACTCACCGGCGTCGTACCGAGGGCAGCGGCGAGGGCAAGGGTCAGCAGCGCGGCGCGGAGACGCATGGCTCCACTGCACCACGGGGTGTGCGTCCGGCGCGGGACTTCGGAGACAATGAGGAGACCAGCCCCCGTAGCTCAGCTGGATAGAGCACCCTCCTTCTAAGTGGGTTGCCGCAGGTTCGAGTCCTGCCGGGGGCGCCACACCCTCGGCCGTCAGCCGAGGGCCAGCGCGACCGTGGACGCGACCACGGCGACCGGCGCGAGCACCAGGCCCCGCAGCACGAAGCCCCGCCAGTCGACCTCGACGCCGGCGGCGCGGCAGCGAGAGGCCCAGAGCAGCGTCGCCAGGCTGGCCCAGGGCGTGATCACCGGCCCGACGTTGACGCCGACGAGCAGGGCCGCGAGCCGGTCCGGGGCCGCGCCGACGGCGGGCTCGAGGGCGAGGTACGCCGGCAGGTTGCCGATCAGGTTCGAGCCGGCCGCGCCGAGGCCGGCCAGCCGGAGCAGGTCGACGACCCCCGTACCCGAGCCGGCGGCCCGGGAGAGCCCGTCGAGCAGGCCGCCGGCCCGCACCGCCTCACCGACGACCAGCAGGACGGCGAGCCCGACGAGGAGGCGACCGGGCACGAGCGCCCACGACATCGCCGCGCGGTCGCGCAGGAGGAACGCGACGACGAGGACGAGTGCGCCCAGCCCGGACGTCACCGCGATCTCGGCGCCGAGCGCGAACGCGACGGCCAGCGCCAGGCAGACGGCGCACGCCACGGCCAGGAGCACCCGGTCGTGCGGGTGCGGCAGCGGGCCGCGGGAGTAGCGGCCGCGCAGCGACCGGCGGAAGAAGAGCGCGAGGACGACCACGGTCACCGCGACGGCGGTGACCGCCGCGGGCCAGGTGAGCCGCACGAACTCGGGTGCGGTCTCGTCGAGCACGTGCAGCGAGAGCAGGTTGGTCAGGTTCGACACCGGCAGGAACAACGAGGCGGTGTTGGCCAGCCACACGGTGGTGAAGGCGAACACCATCGGCGACAGCTCGAGCTGCGCCGCCAGCGCGAGCACCACCGGGGTCAGCAGCACCGCCGTCGTGTCGAGCGACAGCACCGCGGTGGCCACGGTCGCCAGGACCACGACCAGGAGCCACAGGAGGACCACGGAGCCGCGGGCCGCCAGCGCCATCCGGTCCGCGATCACCTCGAAGACACCGGCCCGGTCGGCGAGCTCGGCGACCACGCTGACGAACAGCACGAACGCCAGGAGGGGCAGGGCTCGCTCCCCCAGCTCGGTCCAGTGCACCCGTAGAGGCTAGGTAGCCCAGCGGTCGAGGTGCTCCAGCAGGTCGGCCAGGTCGTCGTAGACCTCGACGGCGCCGGACTCGAGGAGCTCGGCCCGCCCGTACCCGCCGAGCAGGACACCGTACGCCGGGACGCCCGCCCGAGCGGCGGCCTCGACGTCCCAGACCGAGTCCCCGACGACGCACGCCGAGCCGGCCGAGACCCGGTCGAGCGCCTCGTCGATCAGCTCGGGGTCCGGCTTGGACTCCGCGGCGTCCTCGGACGTGGTCGCGGTGTCCGTCAGCCGCTCGGCGTCCAGGAGGTCGAACGCGTGCCGGGCGTGCTTCGGGATGCTGGAGCTGGCGAGAGCCACCGTGATCCCCCGCTCCCGGAGCGCGGTGAGCAGCTCGCGCGCCCCGGCGAAGAGACGGGTCTCGTCGATGAGGCCGTCGTACTCCTTCTCCCACCGATCGCGGACGGCGTCGCCGCTCCGCTCCTCGGCCTCGTCGCCCGCCACCGCCGCCACGAGCCGGTCGCCACCCATCCCGATGTGCCGGTGGATGCGCGAGAGCGGCACGCCGATCCCGGCGTGCTCGAACGCGCGCGACCACGCCAGCACGTGGTGGTAGTTCGAGTCGAGCAGGGTCCCGTCGACGTCCAGCACGACCGTGTCCATGTGGCCTCCTCAGCCCTGCGGGGGTTTCTCGGGAGCGCCGGACTCGTCCTGCCCGGCCGACTCGTAGGTGAAGAACGAGAGCCGCCCGTCGGCCTCGAGGACCGCGTACTCGATGTCGGAGGTGCGCCGGATGCCCTGCTCGCGCGCCGCGACGAGCAGGTCGGCCACCGACAGCCGCTGGCGCCGCATCGCCGCCTCGTCCGCCGCGCCGTCCGCGACGACGAGGACGGGTCTGCCCGTGATCACGTCCCGGGATCGTGGGAAGCGCCACTGCGCCCACGACAGCGCCACCGTGAGGACGGCGAACGTGCCGACCGCCAGCACCGCGGCGGTGATCGAGTAGTCCTGCTGGGTGACGGCCTGCTGGACGAGGTCGCCCATGGTGACGTAGAGCAGGAGCTCGAACGTGCTCAGCTCCCCCAGCGTGGACCGCCCCACCGACCGGGTGACGAGCCAGAGGAACAGGAAGATGACGACTGCCCGGACCACGATCTCCATCAGGGCAGCACCCTCGTGTCGATGTCGACGCTCACCACCGGTGAGCCCTGGTCCACGACGCTGAGCACGCCGTCCGCACCGGACTGTGCGGCCGGCTGGATGTAGGCGTCGTACGTCACGGTCATCGTGTCGCCCTCGGGAGCCTCGAACGTGAGGTAGAGCGTCTCGTCGTCGCGCGTGGTCGAGTCGGGCTCGGGGTGGAAGCCCTGGGTCTCGTAGATGTCGAGGTAGGTCCCGGTCAGCGCGAGCGTCACCTGCTTCCCGAAGCCCCCCTCGTGGGTGACCGTCGCGGTGAACGGGACGTCCAGGCCGCCGCGCGCGACACCCGCGTACTCCAGGTCCAGCGTCCAGCCCGCCGCCGCGTCGGATGCCGTGGTGGTCCGTACGCCGAGTCCGCCGACGAGTCCCGCCACGAGGACGAGCGCGAGCACAGCGAGGAGGGCACGGCGGGCCCACAGCCCCCGGACGTCCTGGGGAATGCTCTCCAGGCCGTCCAGCGTCGACCCGGGCAGGGTGGTGGTCACGCCCTCCCGGTAACCATCAACGCCAGCGGTAGAACTCGAGCAGGTTCCCGTCCAGGTCGACGGTGGCGAACTCCCGCGTCCCGAAGTCGGTGTCGGCCGGCCCGCCACCCCGGTCGCCGTGGTGGAGGACGCCGGCGGCGGAGAGCTCGGAGTACAGCTCGTCGACCGACGCGAGGCTGTCGAGCTCGATCCGGCAGCTCGCCGTGCCGGCCAGGAACGTCTCGGCCCCGGTCCGCACCGGGGAGTCCTGCAGGTCCTCGGCCGGCCGGAGCCGCCACCCGTCGTCGCCGGACTGCCAGAGGTGGATCCGGGCGTCGTCGCGGGTCAGGACCGCGAAGCCGTCGTCCTGGTGCGGCACGGTGAAGCCGAACCGGGCGACGTAGTGGTCGACCGCGGCGGCGACGTCGCGGCAGGGCAGGGCGGGGACGGTGGTTCCGAGGCGCACCCCGCCAGGGTGACAGAGAGGGCTCAGACCAGCGTCAGGTCGATGCCCGGGTAGGCCGCGACGAACTCTTCCTCGGTGAGCACCTCGACGCGGCACTTGCGGACGTCGTCGAGCTTGTTGCGCAGGTCGCTGTCGTCGCCGACGTAGGTGAGCAGGCCGTCGACCTGGTCGCGGACGTTGATGTAGCCGCAGTACAGGTTGTCCCAGCTGCCGTCGCTGCGCACGATGAGGTGGTTGAAGCCCTCCTCGCCGTAGACCGCGTCCTGCCCGGGGCCCGGGACCATGGTGTCGTCGCCGGCGTCGCCGGTCATGCTCCGCTTGAGCAGGGGCGTGGCCATGTTGCCCTCGTCGCCGGGGCCGCCGTACATGAGGTCGTTGCCGTCCCCACCGTCCATGTTGTCGTTGCCGAGGTCGCCCCACAGCGAGTCGTTGCCGCCGCCACCGCTGGTGTGGTCGTTGCCGTCCTCGCCGTGCATGGTGTCGTTGCCGTCGATGCCGATGAGGTCGTCGTCGCCGGTCCCGCCCCAGCCGGTGTCGTCGCCCGTGCCGAGCTGGACGCGGTCGTTGCCGTCCTCGCCGTAGACGGTGTCGTTGCCCAGGCCCCCGTTGAGGTTGTCGTTGCCGGTCCCGCCCCACAGGGAGTCGTTGCCCGCGTTGCCCAGGACCTTGTCGGCGCCCTCCGCGGCGAGCAGCCGGTCGTGGCCGCCGCCGCCCTTGACGACGTCGTCACCGGCCTTGGCCTTGACCTTGTCGTTGCCGCCCTTCGCGTCGAGCGAGTCGTCGAAGGCGGTGCCACGCAGGCGGTCGTTGCCCACCGTGCCCGCCTGGGACTTGGCGGTCGCGACGGTCGGAACGGCCAGCACAGCACCCGCGACGAGCACGGCGAGCAGGCGACGGGACGGCGGGGTACGCACGAAGGATCTCCAGGGGACGACACAGTTCGTTACCGAGTTGTGGATCCAGTGTTGATCTTCCGGAGTGGCCTGTCAGGCGATCGCCGGGATCCCCGGGGTCGCGACGGGAAGAACTGCCCGAAAGGACGAACAGGGGTGAGGACGGGGTGACGTCCTCGACGGGTCGGCCGGACCCCACCGCCTAGACGTTCGGGCCCTTCCCCGGGAGGACGTCGAACGACGCCTCACCCTTGCGGCCGGGGACCTGACCCAGCACTGTCACGGTCTCGTTGCCCGGCTCGGTACCGACGGCGAAGGTGTACTCGAACTCGCCGTCCGGACCGGCCGTGCCCTCGACCAGGATCTCGCCCTGGTACATGACCGTGACGTCCTCGCCCTCGACCAGGCCGGTGACGCTGACGGTGTTGGTCTTGTTGATCTTGACCTTGGCCTTCTCGAGCTCGACCTCGAGGGCCTTGGTCGGCGCGACGACCATGACGTCGAGCTCGCCGAGCCGGTTCTCGTTCGATCCCATCACCGAGAGCGTGTGCTCGCCCTCCTTGGTGACCTTGGGGATCAGCGCCAGGGCGCTGGCCAGGCCGCGCTTGTCGGCGAAGCCCTTGGTGAGCAGGTCGCCGTCGAGGAACACCTTGAAGCGCTCCTTGGCGTCGAGCTTGACCGCCTTGACGCGGACCTTCGTGCCGGCGGTGATGACGTCGTCGGGGACGCTGACGGTGAACTTCTTGGGCGCCCGGACCGCGAGGACCTTCACCTTGGCCTTGACGAACCCGTTCACGTTGGTGGCCCGGAGCTTGAAGATGTGCACGCCCAGGGTCTTGATCCTGACCTTGGCGGTGCCCTTCTTCGGCTTCGTGCCCTTCCAGTCGCCACCGGCCTTGACGGTGTCGGCTCCGGTGGTGACCCACTTGAGCTTGACCTTCTTGCCGACGGAGACCCTCTTGTCGGACACCGTGAGCTTGATCTTGGGCTTCGGGCCGTACTTCACCTGGTGGACGTGGGTGTCGGCCGAGACGTCGTGCGTCGCGTCGCCGGCGTACGTCGCGCCGAGCGTGTGGCTGCCGACCTTGAGCGACTTGACCGAGAGCTGGGCGATGCCGCCGACGAGTGGTGCCGAGCCGAGGACGGTCGCGCCGTCCTTGAACTGGACCGCGCCGGTCGGGGTCGCGCCGCCGGCCACGACCGCCTTGAGGACGGTGGGCTTGGAGAGCTCGGACGGGTTCGGGCTGGTGGTGAGAGTGGTGCTCGTCGCCGTCAGCACCGTCGCGGTGCCGGGCCCGTCGAACGAGTAGGAGTAGCCGCCGTAGCCGAGGGTGGTGGCGGTCGACAGGACGACGGTGTAGGTCTTGGCCGCGAGGTCGAAGCCCTCGTTGGTGTCCACGAACAGCACGCAGTTCGTGAGCGGGTTGGCCGGGTCGAAGGCACCGTCGTAGACGCCGAGGCGACCGTCGCCGGGGCCGGTGTCGACCATCCCGTACGTACCGGCGGCACTCACCTTCACCCGCACGACCTGGTACGGGAACGAGCCCGTCGACGCGTCGGGGGTGCAGTCGCCCACGCTGGCGTTGCCGAGCGGCGCCGTCAGGACGGGGTCGGCGGCCGACAGCGTGTAGCCGACGTTGGACGTGACGGCGGACGCCGGGCTCAGCACCAGGCCGGTCGTCGAGGCCACCAGGGCCATGAGCGCAACGATGACAACACGGGTCACACCACGAGACGTCTCCCTCACCGGCTCACGGTACGACGGCGGGCTCCGCCCGCGAGGGCGAATCGCCAAAGCGGTCGAGTCACTCCTCCGGCAGCACGAAGGGCCGGTCGAGGTCGCTGCCCTCGAGCGGACCGAGCGCGATCTCGGCCGAGCCGTCGGCGCCCAGCCGGACGATCGACCAGCGCCCGCGCTCGAAGACGACGGCCAGGGCGTGGTCCTGCGTCCTCCCACGCCGTCTGCAGCACCGTCGGCCCGCGGCCCTTGCTGGTGAACTCGTGCAGGAGCGTCCCGTCCTTCGCGTCGAGGAACGCCACCGAGCGCTGGCCGAAGCCGTCGAGGTAGGCGTCGGTGCCGAGCACCCTCGCGTCGTCCGGCGAGAACGACGTCAGCGTGTGGTCGCAGGTCTGCCAGGCCGGCTTGGTCGGCTTCGTGAACAGCCCGCCGCAGGAGCCCTCGTCGGTGACCGAGATCAGGCCCAGCAGGGCCTCCCCCGCGTCGACCACGGAGAGCATCGAGCCGGCGACGTCGACGATGCCGTGGGAGCTGGTGAGCCACGCCCGGCGCGGGTCGTCGACGTCCACGAACGCGGTGCAGCCGCCGACCTCCGACTCGGCCTCGAAGCAGGTGCCCCGGCCGCTGATGGCGCCCATCTCGGAGGCTCCGTCGACCTTCGGGAGCTCGAAGGTGCGCTGGCCGCCCGCCTCGACACCGTGCACGGATCCGTCCGGGGACAGCCAGGCCGCGATGGAACCGTCCGGCGTGACGGCCAGCCGGTAGCCGAGCACCGCCTCGCGGGTGACCTCGCCACCCGTGCCGTCGATGGTCGCGGCGGCGGCTCCGTCGCCGTCGGCGACGAGCACCACCAGACCGTTGCCCATCGGCACGAAGCCGAACGGCTGGTCCACCGAGAGCTCGACGGACTCGCCCGATGCCCGCACGAGGGACCAGGTGCCCGCAGGGTCGGCCGGGTCCGCCGCGGCCAGCACGTCGACGGCGGGCGGCGGGCCCTGACCCAGCTCCTTGGTCGAGAGCGTCGTGGAGGCGTCCGGCGGAGCCTCGGTCCCGGTCGGCTCCTCGGTCGGCGTCGGCGTCGGCTCGGACGACCCGGACGGGTCGCCGCTGGCCGACGGGGACTCGCTCGCGTCGGCGTCGGTCTCGTCCGGCTCGGGGTCGCCGCAGCCGGCGAGCAGGGCGAGGACGACGAGGGAGGCGGCGACGGCGTGACCGGGACGGGTGCGCATGGTCCTGTGACGCTAGCGCCCGGCGCTGGGTTGCGTGGGTAACGATGGGGGCATGCCTCCCTCGAACGGCAACGGCCTCGCCCCGCACGTCCTCGTCCTCTTCGGCGCGACGGGCGACCTCGCCAGCCGGAAGCTCTTCCCCGGCCTGTACCGGCTCGCCGTCGCCGGCCGTCTCCCGCACGACTACCGGGTCATCGGCAGCGGCCGGCACTCCCCCGGCACCGACGACGAGTTCCGCGCCTCGATCCGTGCGGCCCTCGAGGAGAAGGTCGAGGACCTCGACGCCGACGTGGCCGGGCAGCTGCTCGACCGGCTGAGCTTCACGACCTCCAACGCCGACGACGGCTCCGACCTCGCAGAGGCGGTGCGGTCCGCGGAGGCCGAGCTCGGTGAGGACGCGCGCCGCCTCGTCTACCTGTCGGTGCCGCCGTCCGCGATGCTCGACATGATCGCGATGCTGGGCCGGGAGCGGCTCGTCGACCGCGCCCGGCTGGTCGTCGAGAAGCCGTTCGGCCTCGACCTCGAGTCGGCGCGCAAGCTCGACGCCGCTCTGAAGCAGGTCGTCGAGGAGGAGCAGGTCTTCCGGATCGACCACTTCCTCGGCAAGGAGGCGGTCCAGAACATCCTGGCGCTGCGGTTCGCGAACGGGCTGTTCGAGCCGGCCTGGAACCGGCACAGCATCGAGTCGGTGCAGATCGACGTCCCGGAGGAGCTCGACATCCAGGGCCGCGGCAGCTTCTACGAGGGCACCGGCTGCCTCCGCGACATGATCTCGACCCACCTCTGCCAGCTGCTCGGCTTCGTCGCTCTCGAGGACCCGGGCGCCTTCAAGGAGCAGCAGCTCCGCGACGCCAAGGCCCGGGCCTTCGAGGACCTCCAGCCGTTCAGCAAGGAGCACGTCGTCTTCGGCCAGTACGACGGCTACCAAGACGAGGAGGACGTCGACCCGGACTCCAGGGTCGAGACCTTCGTCGCGATCGAGGCGCACCTCGACAACGACCGCTGGCGCGGCGTCCCCTTCTACCTGCGCACCGGCAAGGCGCTGGCCGTCGGCTGCCGGACGATCACGCTGCGGTTCCGGAACCCGTCCTGCAACTGGTGGGCGGACCTCTCCCCCGACCCGGACCCGGGCCCCAACGAGCTGATCCTCCAGCTCACCGACGAGCCGTCGATCTCGCTGGAGATGCGCGCCAAGCGCCCCGGCCCGGACATGGAGCTGGTGGAGGCGGTGATGAGGGTCGACTTCGCCCAGGACTTCCCGCACGACGACCCGCTCGAGGCCTACGAGCGGCTGATCCTCGACGTGATGCGAGGCGACCAGACGCTCTTCACGCGGTCCGACGAGGTCGACCGGCTGTGGCAGGTCTGCCAGCCGCTGCTCGACGACCCGCCGGAGGTACTCCCGTACGAGAAGGGTTCCTGGGGGCCGCAGGCCGCCCTGGACCTGCCGATGGGTGGGTGGCGGCTGGGTTCCTGACCGTCTCGAGCGACACCCGTGAGGGGGTGTTGTCGCCGAACCCAGCCGCCTATCGTGGACCAGGTGCGAGGCGTGGCCTCGCCGTCAGGCCTGCCGAAACAGCCAGCAGGGCGCTTTCCGTCGGAGAGCGGCGGTGCATGAGCCATGCAGACCCGTCCGCGACGCAGCTGGGCCATCGACCAGACCCCGCCGGACGCCGAGCGCGGGTGGCGGATCAGTCCGGCGTCTGAGGCCGGAGGTCGTGCGACTCGCGCGGCGGCCGGTCGATGGACAGTCGTGACTGGTGCTCCTCGACCACCGAGGCGGCGACGTCGCGCAGCTTGGTCTCGAGGGTCGCCGACATCCGGGTGAGGTAGGCGAACGCGCGGTCCTCGTCGATCTCGAGACGTTCCATCAGGATGCCCAGTGCCAGGCCGATGACCTTCCGCGTGGCCAGGGCCGCGTTGAGGTTCTCGAGGCGGCGGGCGTGCCCGAGCGCGAGACCCACGTGGGCGGCGAAGAGCTCGGCGAGCTGCACGCTGTCCTCGTCGATCTCGTCGGCGGTGAAGGAGTAGACGTTCAGCGCACCGGCGGGGTTCGACCCGACGCTCACCCGGAGACCGAGCGACGACCGCAGACCCAGCGCGATCGC
This sequence comes from uncultured Actinomycetota bacterium, assembly GCA_963815335.1. Classification (GTDB taxonomy): domain Bacteria; phylum Actinomycetota; class Actinomycetes; order Propionibacteriales; family Nocardioidaceae; genus Nocardioides. The sequence goes on along the minus strand of CAWFGL010000004.1, from coordinate 302,889 downwards.
ACCGGGGACGAACCGCGGCCACCGTTGCTCGTGGCGGAGGTGGTGCACCCGCACCGTCTCGCCGGTGGACATCGCGTGGAGGCACGGCCCCTCGCCCACGGTGACCTGCAGCTCGTCCAGCTCGAGCACCCGCGGCCCCGTGGCGGCCCTGGTCTCGACCCGGCCGTCCGCGTGGACGATGGACACGCCGACCTCGTCGACGCCGGGCATCGAGTCCCGCGCGACACCGACGATCAGCTCCAGGGTCGCGTCGAGGTCCTCCGCCGAGCTGATGTCGCGCGCGGCGTTGGCCAGCGCGGCCGCGACGTCGACCGGCCCGGGCATCAGTAGCCCCTCTCGACGCCCCAGAGCACCGCTTGGCTCCGCGAGTCGACGCCCATCTTGCGGTAGGCCGTGCGGATGTAGGTCTTGATCGAGTTCGGGCTCAGGTACAGCTCGGTGGCGATGTCCTTGTTCGACCGGCCGGCGCAGATCAGGCTGACGATCGCCGCCTCCCGGGTGTTGAGCCCGTCGATCGCGCCGCGGTCGGGGTCGTTGCCACCAGGTGTCGCGAGTCTGCGGTGTGCCCGCTCGACGACCCGGACCAGGCCCTCGGGGTCCGCGTCGATGGTGACGAGGTCGCGGATGCCGATGCGGCTCGCAGCCAGGCGGGCCCGAGGGTCGATGACCCGTGCCAACGCGACCCACGCGCACTCGGACGACGGCTTCCAGCTGTCGTCGAGCAGCACCGGGTCGACGAGGCCGACCTGGAAGGGGCGTCCCGGACCGACGAGCCGCACCCGATCCGGGTACGACGCCAGCATGGCCACGACGCCCGCTCGGACGAGGTCCGTGAGCGCGACAACGCCACACGTGACGGGCACCAGACGCCTCGAACGGATGACTCCCGGCCACGAGGTCGTTGTTTCGGCCTCGCCGGACACGCCCAGGCTAGTGCCCGTCGTGGCCGTTCGCCCCCTGTGCCTCGCCGACGACGTCGAGCGCCGTCTGGGTGAGCGGGGTCCCGCTGTCCCACGCCCGGCGCAGCAGCGTCGCGTAGGCCTCCGCGAGGTCGGTGCCGAGCCGGTAGGCCAGGACGCCCTTGGCCTGCTCGACGGCGGCCCGGGCGCTGAGCGCCTCGTGCAGCCGCGCCTGGACCTGGTCCTGGCTGAGCGGCATCGACTGCACGACGACGACGGTCGCCATGTCGGCGAACGCCTGCCCCGTCGCGCCGATCGGCGTCGTGCGCTCCCGGGCGTAGAACAGGTTCAGCCCGCCGAGGGCCCGGCCCTGCCAACGCATCGGGTAGGCCTCGACGGCGGAGAAGCCGGCCGCCGCGATCGCGGCGCCGACCTCGCCCCACTGCGCGACCAGGGCGTCGGTGCCGCTGACCAGGAGCGCCTCGTTGGTCGCGATGACGTCGACGCAGGGACCCCTGTGTCCCTGGATCTGGAGCAGCTCGAGCTGCTCCGCGCGGTGCGAGTCGGCCGCGAGCAGGCTGAGGTCCCCGTTGCTGTCGACGGCCAGCAGGGCGACCGCCTCGACGGGGACGGTGGCGGCGCAGTCGACCACGAGGTGCGCCAGCACGTCCGCCACGTCGATCGGCGCGGCGACCACCGCGCTGAGCGCGGCGGCCAGCGGTTCCTGCGGCGGGTTCATGCGGACGCTCCTGGCTCGGTACCGGAGAAATCTATGGTGCGGCCGACGACCAGCGCACTCACCTCCACGACACTGAGCTCGTGGGCGAACGCATGGGCCCGCAGCACGGCGAGCGCGTCGGCCGGCGGGATGCCGAGCTGGGCGGTCACCATGCCCGTGGCCTGCGAGACCCGGTCCCGCTCGGTCCACAGCCTGCTCTCGTCGTCGTGGGCCGGCAGCTCGCCGACGATCGCCGCCCCGACCGCGTCGCCGAGGAACTGGAGCTCGCGGTCGGTGTCGTCCATCATCTCGCCCGACTGCCCGTGGACGGTGAGCACGCCCATGAGGGTCGAGTCGGGTCGCATCGGGATGGCGTGCACGACGTCCAGAGGCCACCGCACGGCCGAGGCGAGTCCCGGCCAACGCGCGCGCTGGTCGTCCGCGGAGGCGCTGGACACGACGTGAGCCGTCCGGAACGCGTCCAGGCTCGGCCCCTCGCGGACCACGTCCTGCGCGTCCTCGTAGCGGGCCGCGAGCGGGTCGGTCGCACAGAGCATCGCCCGCTCGGTGCTGGCGAACCCCAGGCTGATCGACCCTCGGCGCGCGGAGACCAGGGTGACGAACGCGGAGCACATCCGCTGCGGCAGCGGTTGGTCGACGGGGAGCGAGGCCAGGACGTGCGTGAGCCTCAGCATCAGCTCGGGGCGTTCCGGCACGACGCGCCCACTTCCGGTATGAGAGGTGTGGAACCCTCCACAGTACGCCGGGTGCGTCTCAGGACCCGGGCGGCGCTTCCGCGCTCGTGACGTGTCGGGCGATGTCCGGCTGGAACCCGTGCTTGACCCCCCACAGCACCGCCTGCGACCGGCTGGTGACGCCCATCTTGCGGTAGGCGGTGCGGATGTAGGTCTTGACGGAGTTGATCGAGAGGTAGCTCCGCTGCGCGATGTCCTGGTTGGAGAGCCCCTGCGTGATCAGGGCGATGATCTCGGCCTCCCGGGCCGACAGGCCCTGCTCGCGGCCCGGCCAGTCGCCGCCGACGGGACCGCGAACGGTCGTGGTCGAGGGCACGACCCGGCGACCGTCGTACACCTCCTCGATCGCCTGCACCAGCGCCGCCGCGTCCAGGCTCTTGGACAGGTAGGCCGCGGCGCCCTGGTCGAGGGAGCGCTGGACGAGCTCGCGCTGCACGTTCCAGCTGAAGATGGCCACCCGGGCGTCGCCGTCCTCCACCAGGTCCGCCAGGTCGACCCCGTCGCCCTGCACCTGGCCGAAGGTGTCGTAGAGGATGACGTCGACGTCCTTCATCACGGGGAGGCCGCTGTCGAGCTCGACGACCTGGACCCGGTCACGGAACGGCGCGAGCAGCGCGGCGACACCGACCACGACGAGCTCGTAGTCGTTGACCACCGCGACGCGAACAGGCCTCTGACGTGCGGTCATTCCCTCTGGTATCCGGTTGGCGGGACTTTCAATCCGCGAGCGACACGCGGCGTCAATCACGTTCGGTGAGGCCGGTGACTCGTAGTTTGGTCGTGGCCCCGCATCGTATGAGGTTGCGGGGCCTGAACTATTTCCCGGCCAGGTCCCGACCAGGTCCCGGCGCGTAGGCGTCGATCTCCGCCAGGACCCGGGACTTGACGTCGTCCTCGGCGAACGACGCCCGGACGCCCGTGCGCGCGAGGTCGGCCAGACCGGCCTCGTCCAGCCCGAGCAGGCCGGCCGCGACCTCGTACTCGTGGTTGAGCGTCGTGGAGAACATCGGCGGGTCGTCGGAGTTGACCGTCACCACGACGCCGGCGTCGCGGAACGCCCGGATCGGGTGCTCGTCGAGGCTGGCGACCGCGCGGGTGGCGATGTTGGACGACGGGCAGACCTCGAGCGGGATCCCGTGCTCGGCCAGGTGGGACAGCAGCGCGGGGTCCTGCGCCGACGAGGTCCCGTGGCCGATCCGCTCGGCCTTGAGCAGGCGGAGCGAGTCCCAGACCGTGTCCGGCCCGGTCGTCTCCCCGGCGTGCGGCACCGAGTGGAGCCCGGACGCCACCGCGGCCTCGAACACGTGCTGGAACTGTGCGCGCGGGACGCCGATCTCGGGCCCGCCGAGCCCGAAGCCGACCAGGCCCTCGGGGCGGTGGTCCAGGGCGTAGGTGAGCGTCTCCTCCGCGGAGGGCAGGCCGAACTCGCCCGGGATGTCGTAGATCCAGCGCAGCACCAGCCCGAAGTCGCGCTCGGCCTCGACGCGCGCCGCCTCGATCGCCTCGGTGTACGCCTCGATCGGCATCCCGGCCGTGGGGTCGTCGGGCCGGTGGACCGAGGTGTACGGCGTGCAGGTGAGCTCGGCGTAGCGAAGCGACTGCCCGGTCGCCATCTCGCGGGCGATCTCGTAGGTCAGGTAGTGCACGTCCTCCGGCGTCCGCACCAGGGAGACGACAGCGAGATAGACCTCGACGAAGTGGGCGAAGTCGCGGAACTGGAAGAACTCCTGGAGCTCCTCGAGGTCGCTCGGCACGGTGCCCGGGTGCCGGGCCGCCAGCTCGCTGACGATCCGCGGCGACGCGGACCCGACGTGGTGGACGTGGAGCTCGGCCTTGGGCAGGTGGCGGACGAACTCGCTGAGGCTCACCTCCCGGATGATGGGCTCAGTCGACCGCGGCGATCAAGTTCTCGGCGAGCTCGTCCATCGTCCGGCCGTCGGTGAACACCTCGCCGTCGAGCAGGATCGTGGGCGTGGACCGGACGCCCGCGTCGTCGGCGGCCGCCGTCGCGCCGTCCGCGAAGTCCTTGCCGTCGAGGTCGCGGATGGCGTCCCCGACCTCGGCCTCGTCGGCGCCCGCCTGGACGGCCAGGTCGACGAGCTCGTCGTCCTCCGGGAACGGACCCTCCTCGGACGGCTGGTTCTCGAACAGCAGGTCGTGGAACTCCTTGGCGACCTCCGGGCCGGACGTGTCGAGGACGACGCCGAACGCCGCCGCGGTCCGCTCCGAGTAGTCGCCGATCTGGCTCAGCAGCACGAACGGCCGGTAGGTCACCGTGACCTTGCCGGCGTCCGCGAGCGCCGCGAGCCGCTCGCGGGTCGCCTTCTCCAGCTCGCCGCAGAACGGGCAGAGGAAGTCCTCGTAGACGACGACCTCGTGGGGCGCGTCGTCCGACCCGATCGTGACGCCGTACACCCCGGCGGTGTCCACGGCCGTGCCGACGTCGTCGCTGGTGTCACGCAGCCGGTTGATCGCGAACCCGGCGACCACCACGAGGACCAGCCCGGCGACGATCCCGACGACAGTCAACCTCTGGCGACGTCTGGCCTGGCTCTCTCGCTCGGCCATGAACGCGGCGGCACGCTCGGCCCGCAGCCTCTTGTTGGTGGCGGACATCTGGCTAGGCCTCCTGGGTCAGGGGTCGGACGGCGAAGATCCTGTTGTCGAGCGCGAGCCGGGTCCGCCGCGGCCGGACCAGCCACAGCGATGCGGCCAGGAGTGCGGTGTCCCGGGCGACCTCCCACGGGTACGCGTCCGCGGCGTTCGGGTCGTACCCACCTCCGCCGAAGCAGCCGCAGTCGATGTCGATGCCGCGCACCCACACCGAGACGATGCCGACGATGAACACGACCTGCAGCACGGCCGAGAGGCCTGCCGCGCCCCGGGTGAGCAGTCCGAGGACCAGCATGGAGCCGATGACGACCTCGAGAGCCGGGAGCAGCTGCCCGACGGGCGCGACGAGATCGGGCGGCAGCGCCTGGTAGGCGCGCACCGCGACGACGCTGGCACCCGGGTCCGGCAGCTTCACCGCACCCGCAGCGATCCAGACCCCGCCCACGACGAGACGGAGGACGAGCCCCACCCAGGGCTCGATTCGTCGGGTCACGATGGGCGACGGTAGTTCGCCGACCTGAGCGATCGCTGAGTCTTTGGTCCCGGATGTCCCGGGATTCCCCGGACGTCGGCGGAGGCTAGGGTGCGGGTCGTGAGTGAGCGACTTGTCTGGATCGACTGCGAGATGACCGGACTCGATCTGGAGAACGACGCCCTCATCGAGGTGGCCGCCCTGGTGACGGACTTCGACCTGAACGTCCTCGGTGACGGCGTCGACATCGTCATCAAGCCCCCGGACGAGGCGATCGCCCAGATGGGCGACTACGTGCGCCAGATGCACCAGAAGTCGGGACTGAGTGCCGAGCTCGACGCCGGCGTCACGCTGGCCGAGGCGGAACGGCAGGTGTTGGCCTACATCCGCAAGCACTGCAGCGACGGCAGCCGTCCGCCCCTCGCCGGCAACACCGTCGCCACCGACCGGTCGTTCCTGACCCGCGACATGCCGACCCTCGAGTCGTTCCTGCACTACAGGATCGTCGACGTCTCCTCGATCAAGGAGCTGTCCCGCCGCTGGTTCCCGAGGGCGTACTACCAAGCGCCGTCCAAGCGCGGCAACCACCGCGCCCTGGCCGACATCCAGGAGAGCATCGAGGAGCTCCGCTACTACCGCGAGGCGGTGTTCGTGCCCTCGCCCGGTCCGGACAGCGACACGTCGCGCGAGATCGCGGCCAAGCACGGCGGGTCGGTCACCGGCCTGCCCGAGGCGCCGCCGCCCGAAGCCGCCGCCCAGCCGCGCTGAGTCCGATACCGATTCCCGGCGCACGGGTTCTCTCCCCTACACTTTCGTGTCGGTCCAGGGCCCTGCCCGGGATCGCATGGTGGGTATAGCTCAGCTGGTAGAGCGCCGCCTTGTGGTGGCGGATGTCGCGGGTTCAAGTCCCGTTACTCACCCCAGTCGCATCGCCCCTGATCCGCACAGCGGTCAGGGGCGGTCGACATTTCCTGGCGTAGCCTGCGCGGGTGAAGTCGTGGGCCCTGGTCGTCGCCGCCGCCGTGCTGGGATCCGTGCTGGTCGCTCCCGCGGCCCACGCCGCTCGGACCGGCGGACCGACGCAACGGGGGACGTGAACGTCCGACGGGCGAAGGACCGCCCGACGACGGACGCTCCGTGGGCGGACATCACCGTCTTCCGCACCGTCTACATGCACAAGAAGCTGGTCGTCCGGACGCGCCTGGCCGAGCCGGTCACCAAGCGCGACCACAACGTCTTCCTGGCGATCGCGATCCTCACCTCGAACGGCGACGTCTACTCGGCCTCGCTCCGCCACTCGGTCGACTACCCGGGTGACGAGGTCAGCCTGCTGGGCGGCACCGGCGTCCAGCCGGAGAAGTGCGTGTCCGAGCTGCCCGTCGGGCGGGTGAACCCTCGCGGGACCAAGCTGACGGTCGAGATCCCGGCGCGCTGCCTCGGCGGTGCCTCGTCGCTCCGCACCGCGGGACAGGTCCGGGTCGTCAAGGGCGACGGCAGGAAGATCCAGTGGCACGACGACGCGCGCACCGGCTACCGCGCGCCCGGCGTGAGCGGCGCCTACGAGACCCCGACCTACGGCCCCGACATCGCTCGCGGTTGACCCGATTCTCTGACTAGAGTCAGAGAATGAGCACGACCGAGGTCGTCCGGCGGTTCAACCGCACCTACACCCAGCGCATCGGCGCGCTCGACGAGTCGTTCCTCGGGCTGGGCATCCCGCTGGGTCTGGCGCGGCTCGTCTTCGAGGTCGGCAGCCGGACCGGCGGCACCACGGTTCGCGAGCTGCGCACCCGCCTCGGGCTGGACTCCGGGCACCTCGCGCGCCAGCTCCGGTCGCTCGAGGAGCGCGGGCTCGTCGACGTCCGGCAGGACACCGCGGACCGCCGGCGTCGGGTCGTGACGTTGACCCGCAAGGGCGTCGCGCTGCGGCGCCGGCTCGACGACCGGTCCGAGGACCTCGCGTCCAGACTGGTCGCGCCCCTGACCGAGCGGCAGCGGACGCGGCTGAGCGAGGCACTGGCGACCGCCGACCTGCTGGTCCGGGCGGCGACGGTCGAGCTGGTCGAGGTCGATCCCCGGTCCCCCGTCGCCCGGGTGGCCGTGGGCCAGTACTTCGCCGAGCTCGACGCCCGGTTCCCCACCGGCTTCGACGTCGCAGCCGCCGAGGCCGACGACCTGGCCGACCCCGACCTGCACGACGTCCGGTTCGTCGTCGCGACGAGTGACGGCGAGCCGGTGGCGTGCGGCGGGGTTCGCGACCTCGAGCCACGGGTCGGCGAGATCAAGCGGATGTGGGTCCACGACAGCTGGCGCGGCGCAGGCCTGGGGTCGCGGCTGCTGCGGCACCTCGAGGAGGTCTCGGTCGACATGGGTCACCGCGTCGTCCGCCTCGACACCAACGGCACCCTGTCCGAGGCGATCGCGATGTACGAGCGTGCCGGCTACCGAGCGATCGAGCGCTACAACGACAACCCCTACGCGCAGGCGTTCTTCGAGAAGCCCGTCAGACCTGCTCGGTGAGCGCGTCCCAGTCGGTGACGATCGGCACCAGCCGGCCCTCGACCCAGGCGTCGAGCTGGTCGAGGTGGTGCGGGCTCCGCGGGTCGCCCGAGGCACCCATCGGGACCACCCATCCGCTGGTCCCGGTGCCGGCCAGGTCCCAGACGTACCGCGCGACGGAGCCTCGGTAGGCCTCGTCGGTGATGGCCGGCAGCGACCCCGTGCAGCGGACCGTGTCGAAGTCGCCGGAGACCGGGCGGGCCGGGACCTCGGGCGCGACGAGGTCCTCGTCGGCGAGGTCGAAGGCGTGCGTCGGGCCGAGGACGTGCGTGTCGCCCCAGGTCGTCGGGTGACCGGCAGCGTCGTCGAGCGCCAGCGTCGCGAGGTGCGGGACGTCGATGCCGAACGGCTTCCCGGCCGCCAGGATCGTCTCCAGGGCCAGCCCGACCGATGCCGCGAGGTCGAGGTAGAGGGCGAACACCGGACCGTGCACCGACGAGTCGACGAGCCCGGCGAGGGCCGGCTCCTCGACCAGCCGGCGGGTCAGCGCCGTCCGCCAGGCGGCGAACGCCGCGGCGCCCGCCGAGTCGGCGTCCATCCGCTGGTCCCAGCCGAGGATCAGGCGCTGGACCTCGGCACCGGCCGGCCCGGGCGTGAGGCCGGCGATCACCGCCACCGGCACGATCGCGGCGGTGTTGAGCACGTCGTCGTGGAAGGCGACGAAGTCCTCCGGGGTCAGGTCGGCCCGGCCGCGGAGGAGTGCGTGCAGACGCTGCGCGCGGTGCTGCGGCGCGAAGGTCGTACCGATGAGGGCGCTCTCGTCGCCGCGACGCTCGTTGGCGGTGACGACCTGGCCGTCGGACGGGATGTCGTAGCGCGGCAGGTCGACCCACCCGTCCCAGCCGCCCTCGGGGTCGTCGCTGCGGGTGATGCCGCGCCGCTGGGCGTCGGGGTGGAGCGGGACCCTCCCGGCGTTGCGGAACCGTACGGCGCCGTGCCGGTCGGCGATCACCACGTTGTTGCCGGGTTCCACCCAGGCGTCGAGCGCGCTGTCGACGTCGTCGACCGTGCGGGCCCGCAGCAGCGGCAGCAGGGCCGCGAAGCCGAGGTCGCCGAGCACCGTCGCCGCGTCGCGGACGCTGAGCCCGCGGCCACGCTCGACGTCCACCTCGAAGAGCGGCCCGCGCTCGGTCGCCCAGACCTCGACGGCGATCTCCTCCCCGCCCCGGACCCGGACGACCTCCTCCCGGCGGTCGACGACCTCCTCGAGGGACTCCTCGAACACGTCCTGGTAGTCGGCGCAGGCGTTCGTGATCGCCCAGGCGACGTCGCCGGCGTGGGCGAAGTGCTGGACGCCGGGCACGCCCGGGAAGGTGAAGCCGGCGACGTCGAACGCGTCGTCGGGGTCCTCGCACGCGAGCCGGACCTGCTGGTAGACGCCGGGAGACTCGATCACCCGGTGCGGGTCGCCGCCGATCAGCGGGATCCCGGACGCGGTGCGGGCGCCACCCACGGCCCAGGCGTTGCTGCCCGTCGAGAGCTGCCCGTCGCGGTTCAGGAACCGGGCGTCGTCGCCGAGCTCGTCACGGGCCCGCTGCTGCCACAGCTTGTCGGGCAGCGCGGCGAAGAGCAGGTGCTGGGCGTGGAAGACGGCCAGCGGCGTCCACGGCTCCCAGGGCGACGGGGTCAGCCCGAGCTCGACGAGCTCGGGAGCATCCGCGTGCAGCCCGTCGTTCAGCCCGGCGACGTACGCCGTGACGAAGGCCTGCGACTCGGCGTCCAGGGCGTCGAACGCGCGCCGTCCGGTCTCGGCCATCCGGCTGCGGCGGGCCAGCACGTCCCAGTCACGCAGCCGACCGCCGAGCACCTCGGCGGCGGTACCGGTCGCCCGGCGGCGGAGGTACTCGAGCTGCCACGACCGGTCCTGGGCGGTGACCCGCCCCTGCCCCTCGGCGAGGTCGAGCACGGACGTGGCCCGGACGTGCGGGACGCCGTACGCGTCGCGGTAGATCCGAGCCACGCGGTGAGGCTACGTGCCTCAGCCGGGGATGTGCCCGAAGTTTCCGCGCTGGAAGTCCTCGTAGGCCTGGAGCACCTCGGACTTGGTATTCATCACGAACGGTCCGGCCCACGCGAGCGGCTCCCGGATCGGACGGCCGCCGACGATGACGACGTCCATCTTCGGCGAGCGGCTCTCCTGGCTGCCGTCGGCGGTGATCGTCACGTAGTCGCCCGCGCCGAGCACGGCCGACTGACCCATCTGGATCGGGCGACCCTCGGTGCCCACGGTCCCCGCGCCGTTGAGCACGTAGACCAGGGCGTTGAAGTCGACGTCCCACGGGAGCTCGAGACGCGCGCCGGGCTCGATGGTGGCGTGCACCAGCGACATCGGCGTGAACGTCGACCCCGGGCCGGCGTGTCCGTCGACGGAGCCCGCGATGACCCGGACCAGCGAGCCGGCGTCGGACGAGGTCAGGAGCGCGACCTCGCCGGAGCGGATGTCCTGGTACCTCGGGTCGTTCATCTTCGCGTCCCGCGGCAGGTTCACCCAGAGCTGGATGCCGTGGAACAGGCCACCGGCCTGCACCAGCCACTCCGGAGGCGCCTCGATGTGCAGCAGGCCGGAGCCGGCGGTCATCCACTGGGTGTCGCCGTTGGTGATCGTGCCGCCGCCACCGTGGCTGTCCTGGTGGTCGAAGACGCCGTCGATGATGTAGGTGACGGTCTCGAAGCCGCGGTGGGGGTGCCACGGAGTGCCCTTGGGCTCTCCGGGTGCGTACTCCACCTCGCCCATCTGGTCCATCATGATGAACGGGTCGAGCTCCTGGAGGTCGATGCCCGCGAACGCGCGGCGGACCGGGAAGCCCTCGCCCTCGTAGCCGGTGGGTGCGGTGGTCACCTGGCGGACCGGACGCGGCTGGTCGCCGAGTCCGGGCACGCGGAGGCGGTCCAGGACGGTCAGGTCGTCGACGGTGATGGCAGGCATGACGCGTCAACGATAGTTGAAGATTGGATATTCCGCCGCCCCATGTCCCCGGGGCGATCCGATCGGGGTGGTGGTTAGGTTGACCGGGTGAGCACCAGCTACGACGTCGTGGTGGTCGGCGGGGGCCACAACGGCCTGGTCTCGGCCGCCTATCTCGCGCGGGCGGGCCTCCGCGTCCTCGTGCTCGAACGGCGCGCCGTGGTGGGCGGCGCCGCGACCAACGCGGCCGTCTTCGACGGCCACACCGCGCGGATCCCGCAGTACGCCTCCCTCGTCTCGCTGATGCCGCCGCAGATCCTCGAGGACCTCGGCGTCGGGGTGACGCTCGCGCCGCGGCCGATGTCGTCGTACACCCCGGTGACGCGGGACGGGAAGCCCAAGGCCCTCATCGTCGAGCGCCCCGAGGGCCGCGCGACCCGCAACTCCTTCATCGACCTGACCGACGGCGGCCGCGAGTACGACGTGTGGTGCTCGTTCTACGGCGAGGTGGCCGCCCTGGCCCGCGTGGTGTGGCCCACCATGCTCGACGTCCTGCCCACCGAGCGGCAGATCGCCGAGTCCCTCGACCCCGCGACGTTCCGCGAGCTCACGACCGTGCCGCTCGGCGACATCATCGAGCGCCGGTTCGCCGACGACACCGTCCGCGGCGTCGTGGCCTCCGACGCACTGCGCGGCACGTTCACGTCGATGAAGGACGGTGGCCTGCGCCAGAACCGGACGTTCCTCTACTCGATGATGGGCACCGGGTCGGGTGACCAGCTGGTGCCCGTCGGCGGCATGGGCGCCCTGTCCGACGGCCTCGCCGCGGCCGCGGCGCGGTCCGGCGCGGAGATCAGGACGAACGCCGGGGTGAGCGCGATCCGGGCCGGCGAGGACGTCGCCGAGGTGACCTGGGAGGACGCGTCCGGGGCGCACACCGTGCAGTCGCGCTTCGTGCTCGCGAACGTGGCGCCCTGGGTGCTGCACATCCTCATGGGCGAGCCGGACGACCTCGAGATGAAGCCGGTGGGCGCCCAGCTCCAGGTCAACTTCCTGCTCGACCGGTTGCCGAGGCTCAAGTCCGGCATCGACCCTGCGGCCGCCTTCGCCGGAACCCTGCACGTCTCGCACGAGTACTCCACCATCGAGACGGCGTACGCCGACGCGTCGGTCGGTCGGGTGCCCGGCGCGATCCCGGGCTCGTTCGTGTGCCCGACCCTGACCGACCGCTCGATCCTCGACGGGGCGTCGAACCAGCACGTCCTCTCGTTCTTCGGCCTGCACACGCCGGCTGCGCTGTTCGACGCGAACTCGCCGCTGACGAAGGGCACGGTCGTGGCCCGCGCGATCGCGGCGCTCGACGCCCAGCTGGCCGAGCCGCTCGAGTCGTGCCTGGCCAAGGACTCCGCCGGCCGGCCGTGCATCGACGCGAAGATCCCGCAGGACGTCGAGTTCGAGCTGGCGATGCCCGGCGGGCACATCTTCCACGGCGACCTGGACTGGCCCTGGGCCTCGAACCGGGCGCGCATGGACACACCCGCGCAGGCGTGGGGCGTCCAGACCGACCACGCGCCGGTGCTGCTCTGCGGCGCCGGGGCCCGCCGCGGCGGCGCGGTCTCCGGCATCGGCGGGCACAACGCCGCCCAGGCCGTGCTGGGCTCCCGCTAACCCGCCATTCCCAATTTCTCGTGGTCCTGCGGCGCTGGTAACGTGGGCGGTCGCATCAACGAGCGCCATTAGCTCAATTGGCAGAGCAGCTGACTCTTAATCAGCGGGTTCGGGGTTCGAGTCCCTGATGGCGTACCACGTTCCACATTTCCGCGGACGAGATGGCCCGTCAGGGCCCGTCCGTCTCGACGATCACGGTCGTCGCCTTCACCACGGCCACCGCGTGCTTGCCGACCTCCAGACCGAGCTCGTCGCACGCGTCCCGGCTCATCAGGGACACCACGCGGTAGTCGCCGCAGGCGATCTCCACCTGCGCCATCACCTCGTCCCTCTTCACGGCCACCACGATCCCCGCGAACCGGTTGCGCGCGCTCGACGTGGTCGACGAGCCGGACAGCGAGGCGAGCAGCGGCGCCAGGGCCTCGGCCGGGAGCACCCGCTGGTTGCCCTGGCGCTCGAACGTCACCCGGCCCTCGGTCTCCCAGCGGCGCAGCGTGTCGACGCTGACGCCGACGGCCTGCGCCACCTCGCCGATCCGCAGGTACGTCGCCATGGTCGGAGCCTAGAGGCCGTAGACGGCGACCTCGGTCGCCTTGACGGTGAAGGTCACCTGCTGCCCGACCACGAGCTCGAGCGCGGCGACGGACTGCACCGTCACGTCGGCCGACAGCGAGCCGGCGCGGACCCGGACGAGGTCGCCCACCGGCTCCAGGCCGGTGACGGTGACGGTGAAGCTGTTGCGCGGGGAGCCGGTCACCGGCTCGCGGTACACGGCGACCGCGTGCGGCCGGAACGTCGCGACGACCGGCTCGCCCTCGACCGGCGCCGGGTCGCCGGGCATCCCGTGCACGAGCACGCCGTCCTCGCGTCGTACCTGCCCGTCCTCCCACGTGCCCGACACCAGGTTGAGCCCCGCCAGCCGGGCCGCGAACGGGCTCCGCGGCCGGGAGAGCACCTGGTCGGCCGGTCCCTGCTCGACGATCGACCCCCCGTCGAGGACGACGACGTGGTCCGCGAGGAGCAGGGCGTCCAGGACGTCGTGCGTGACGATCACCGCGGTACGTCCGGCCAGGACCTTGCGCAGCGTCTGCCGCATGGCCGGGGCCACGTCGACGTCCAGGGCCGCCAGAGGTTCGTCGAGCAGGAGCACCTGCGGCTCGGCGGCCAGGGCACGGGCGATCGCGACCCGCTGTGCCTGGCCGCCCGACAGCTGCGCGGGACGGCGGTCGGCGAGGTCGCCGACCCCCACCTCGGCCAGCCACTCCTGCGCCCGGGCCCGCGCCTCCTGGCGGGACGTGCCGCGGACCCGGGCACCGAAGGCCACGTTGTCCAGCGCGGTGAGGTGCGGGAAGAGCAGCGGGTCCTGGCCGAGCAGCGCCGTACGACGGTCGTGCGGGGGCACCTGCACGCCCTCCCGAGGATCGCTCAGGATGCGCCCGTCGAGGACCACGCGACCGGCGTCGGGCCGGACCAGCCCGGCGGCGACACCCAGGGCCGTCGACTTGCCCGAGCCGTTCGGCCCGAGGATCGCCAGCGTCTCGCCGTCGCCGACGAGGAACCCGAGGTCCACGCCGCGGTCGCGCACGGTCGCCTCCAGCTGCAGGCTCACACCGCGCTCCTGCTCTGCCGAGCGAGCCCGATGACGAGGACGGCCACGACGACCAGGACCAGGGCGAGCGCGACGGCGGCGTCGGGGTCCGTCTCGCGCTGGAGGTAGATCTCGAGCGGCAGGGTCCGGGTCACCCCCTGGAGGCTCCCGGCGAAGGTGATCGTCGCGCCGAACTCGCCGAGCGACCGGGCGAAGGCGAGCACCGCTCCGGACAGCAGCCCGGGCAGCACGAGCGGCAGCGTGATCCGCCGGAAGACCGTGCCCGGGCGCGCACCGAGCGAGGCGGCCACGGTCTCGTACCGCTCGCCCGCGGTCCGCAGCGCGCCCTCGATGCTGATCACCAGGAACGGCAGGGCGACGAAGGTCTGCGCCATCACGACCGCGATCGTCGAGAACGCGATCTGGACCCCCAGCGCGTCCAGCGACTCGCCCAGCAGGCCGCGCCGGCCGAACGTGTAGAGCAGTGCGAGGCCGCCCACGACCGGCGGCAGCACGAGCGGCAGCAGCACCAACGACCGCACCACGCCCTGTCCGCGGAACGTCGTGCGCGCCAGCACCGTCGCCATCGGGACGCCGAACAGGATGCAGAGCAGCGTGCTCGCCGACGAGGTCTTCAGGCTGAGCACGAACGCCGCCCGCGAGGACTCCGAGGTGATCAGCTCGCCGAAGCTCGTCCAGTCGACCCGTCCGACGATCGCGACGAGCGGGAGCAGCACGAAGAGCGCACCGACCGCGGCCGGTACGTAGATCCAGGCCGGCAGCCGAGTCCCCACGGCCGGGAGCCTAGGGTGCCGGCGCGAAGCCGGCCTCCTGGAGGATCGCCTGCCCGGCCTCGCCGAGGACCAGCTCGACGAACTGCTCGGCGAGGTCGCCGCTGTCGTTCCCGTCGATCGTGGTGATCGGGTAGGTGTTCACGGCCGCGCTGGACTCCGGGAAGTCGATGCCCAGCACCGCCCCGGCCGCACCGATGACGTCGGTGACGTAGACCAGGCCGGCGTCCGCCTCGTCCGAGGTGACCTTGCCCAGCACGTCGGTGACGGACTGCTCCTCGCTGACCGGGGTGAGCTCGACCCCGGCCGCCTCGGCCGCCTTCTGGGCCGCGGCACCGCACGGGACCTCCGGCGCGCAGACGACGAGCTTCACGTCCTTCCCGGTCAGGTCGGACAGCCCCGCGATCCCGAGCGGGTTGTCCGGGGCCACCGCGATCTGCAGGGTGTTGGTGGCGAAGTCCTCGGGCTCCTGGCCCTGGAGGTCGGCCAGCTTGTCCATGTTCGCGAGGTCCGCCGACGCGAACACGTCGGCGGGCGCGCCCTCCTGGATCTGGGCGACCAGGTCGGACGACCCACCGAAGCTGAACTCCACCCGGACGCCGTCGTGCTCGGCCTCGAACTCCTCCCCGAGCTGCTCGAACGTCTTGGTCAGCGACGCCGCGGCGTACACCGTCAGCGTCGTCGGCTCGTCGCCGGCGTCGCCCGTCGCCCTGTCGTCGTCACCGCAGGCGGTGACGGAGAGGCCGAGGAGCAGGACCAGGACGGCGGTGCGACGCATGCCGCCAGCCAACCACATACACCTAGGTTCTACCTAGGCAGGCGCGTCAGGGTTGAGTCGGAAGCGTTGTCGGGTCGATGCTTGCCCCGTGTGGTCGTTGGCGTGGACCACGCTGAGCCGACAGCGGGGTCACCATGAGTGAGGCGGCGGATCCGACGCGCGCCTTCGTGGCGGACGTCGTCCACGACCTGCAGAGCCCGCTCACCGGGATGCGCACCCAGCTCGAGGTGGCGCTCGCGCACGCGAGAACTCCCGCGACCGAGACGTGGATCAGGCAGATGCTCGCCGCGACCGCCGAGATGGAGCTCCTCGTCGGCAACCTCCTCTCGCTCGCCGAGGAGGAGCGGTTGGGCCTCCCCCCGCCGCGCGAGCTGGTCGACCTCGGCACCCTGATCCACCAGGAGGCGGCCCTGCCGCGGGTGACCGGCGACGTGGCCATCGACCTCGGCCGGGTCGAGCCGCTCAAGGTGCGCGGCGACGAGACCTCGCTCCGCCGGCTGGTGCGCAACCTGCTCGACAACGCGGTGCAGCACGCGTCGGCGGAGGTGCGGATCTCGCTGAGCCAGGCCCGGGACACGGTGGTCCTCGACGTGGTGGACGACGGGGACGGCGTCGACGAGGCGCACCGCGGGCGCATCTTCGACCGCTTCTACCGGGCCGACCCGCAGCACCGCGAGGGCACCGGCCTCGGCCTGTCGATCGTCCGCACGGTGGCCGAGCGCCACCGCGGGAGCGCGGACATGCTGCCCGGCGTGCCCGGCGAGGGCGCCCACTTCCGGGTGGAGCTCCCGATTCCGGACTGACCCGCAGCCACCCCTAGACTTGGTTGTCCATGGCAACCATCGGCAAGCGCGGGACGGGCAGCACGTCCGTCACGTTCGCCGTGCTCGCGGTGGCCGTCTGGTCGTTCGTGCTCCTCCAGTCGCTGACCGTGCCGGTCCTCACCACCATCCAGGCCGAGCTCGACACCGACCAGCAGACCGTGACCTGGGTCCTGACGGCGTACCTGTTGTCCGCGGCGATCTGCACTCCCCTGCTGGGCCGGATCGGCGACGTCGTCGGCAAGACCAGGATGCTCGTCCTCTGCCTCGTCGTCCTCTCGGTCGGCTCGCTGATGGCCGCGCTCGCCCCGAGCATCGGCTGGATGATCGCGGCCCGGGTCGTGCAGGGTGCCGGCGGCGGCATCCTGCCCCTGTCCTTCGGCATCATCCGCGACGAGTTCGGCGCGAAGATGAACGGCGCCCTCAGCGTCCTGGCGTCGCTGACCGCCGTCGGCTTCGGCGCGGGCATCGTGATCGCCGGCCCGATCGTCGACGGTCTCGGCTACCACTGGCTGTTCCTGCTGCCGATGTTCGCGACGATCGTCGCGGCCGTCGCCACGGTCCTGGTCGTGCCCGACTCCCCGGTCCGCACCCCGGCGCGGCTGCCGATCATGCCGGCCGTGTGGCTCTCGCTGGCGCTGCTCGCGCTCCTGGTCGGCCTGAGCGACGGCAACGAGTACGGCTGGTTCTCACCGCGCATCCTCGGGCTGTTCGTCGTGTCCGGCCTCGCCACCTGGGCCTGGATCCGCACCGAGCTCCGCGTGCCCGTCCCGATGATCGACATGGTGCTGATGCGCCGCCGGGGCGTGTGGACCGCCAACGTGGTGGCCGGCGGCATGGGCTTCGCGACGTTCGCGTCGTTCGGCTTCGTGCCGCAGCTGCTGCAGACGCCGCCCGAGGCGGGGTACGGCTTCGGCGCCACGATCTCGGAGTCCGGCCTGCTGCTGCTGCCCTCGGCGGCGGCCAGCTTCGTCGTGGGGTTCACCACCGCCCGGCTGATCTCGTGGATCGGGGCCCGGATCGTCATCGCCACCGGGCTGGTGGTCGCGGGCGCGTCGTTCTTCGGCATCGCGTTCTTCCACGACCAGACCTGGCAGCTCTACACCGCCACGACGATCCAGGGCATCGGCACCGGCCTGGTGTTCTCGAGCCTGGCCGGCGTGGTGATCGCGTCCGTGCCGGCCGAGCAGACCGGCGTGGCCAGCGGCATGAACGCCAACATCCGCAGCATCGGCGGGTCGCTCGGCGCGGCCGTGATGGCGGGCATCGTGACCGCGCACGTCGGCCCGTCCGGGTTCCCCGTCGAGCGCGGGTACGTCGTCGGGTTCTCGGTCATGGGCGCGGTGATGGCCCTCGCGGCGTTCGCCGCCGTGCTGATGCCGGACCTGCGCGAGCAGCCGACCAGCGGCCGGCTCGCCGACGCCGAGAACGCCGAGCTGGGCTTCGTCCCGGGGGCCGGAGCGGTCGGGGGTCGCTGAGAGGCCCTGAGAGGATCGGCACCATGCGCCTCGTCGACCTCAGCCACACCGTCTCCCACGGGCTCGTCACCTACCCCGGCCTGCCGGCGCCGGTGATCTCGGACCACCTGACGTTCGAGGACTCCCACGAGGTGTACGCCGACGGGACGGAGTTCACCATCGGCCGGATCGAGATGGTCGCCAACACCGGCACCTATCTCGACACCCCCGGCCACCGGCACCGCGACGGCCACGACCTGAGCGCGCTCCCGCTCGAGAAGTGCGCCCTCCTGCCCGCCGTCGTGGTCACGGGTCCGCCGACCGGCGCTGTCGACCTCGCGGCGTTCGAGGGACTCGACGTGGCGGGCGCCGCCGTGCTGGTCCACACGGGCTGGGACGCGCACTTCGGCACCGACCGGTACGGCGCCCCGGAGCACCCGTTCCTGGCGACCGACGCCGCCGCCTGGCTGGCCGACCACGGCGCGGTCCTGGTCGGGATCGACTCGGTCAACATCGACGCGACCCCGCCACGTGGCGACCGGCCGGTGCACACCCTGCTGCTGGACCGGGAGATCCCCGTCGTCGAGCACCTCACCGGCCTCGAGCAGCTCCCGGCGACGGGCGCGACGTTCACCGCCGTCCCGGTGAAGGTCGCCGGGCTCGCGACGTTCCCGGTCCGCGCCTTCGCCACCGTCCCCTAGCCGATTCGTCTGCGTCGACGAGCGGAACAAGCCCCCTCAGACCGCAGACGAATCCCGCTTGGCCAGCCGGAGCCAGGTGTCGACCACGGTGTCGGGGTTCAGCGACATGGACTCGATGCCCTGGTCGACGAGCCAGTCCGCGAGGTCGGGGTGGTCGGACGGCCCCTGGCCGCAGATGCCGACGTACTTCCCCTGCGCCTTGCAGGCCTTGATCGCCAGCTCGAGCATGTGCAGCACCGCCGGGTCGCGCTCGTCGAAGCCCTCGGACACCAGCGCCGAGTCGCGGTCGAGACCCAGCGTCAGCTGGGTCATGTCGTTGGAGCCGATGGAGAAGCCGTCGAAGTGCTCCAGGAACTGGTCGGCGATCACCGCGTTCGACGGGATCTCGCACATCATCACGACCTTGAGGTCGTCCTTGCCGCGCTCGAGGCCGTGCCGGCCGAGCAGGTCGATGACGCCCTCGGCCTCCTTGAGCGTGCGGACGAACGGGATCATCACCCAGACGTTGGTCAGGCCCATGTCCTCGCGGACGTAGCGCAGTGCCTCGCACTCCATCGCGAAGCAGTCCGCGAAGTCCTCCGAGAGGTACCGCGACGCCCCGCGGTAGCCGATCATCGGGTTCTCCTCCTCGGGCTCGTAGAGCGGGCCGGCGACGAGGTTGGCGTACTCGTTGGACTTGAAGTCCGACATCCGCACGATCACCGGGTACGGCGCGAACGCGGCCGCGAGCATCGCCACCCCCTCGGACACCCGCTGCACGAAGAACTCGCGCGGGCCCGGGTAGGCGGCGATCGTCTCCTCGATCTCCCCGCGGACGTCGTCAGGAAGAGCCGTGGGGTCGGCCTCGAGGTCGAGCAGCGCGCGGGGGTGGATGCCGATCTGCCGGTTGATGACGAACTCGAGCCGGGCCAGGCCCACCCCGCGGTGCGGCAGCTGGGCGAACGAGAAGGCCTGCTCCGGCGTGCCGACGTTCATCATGATCTTGACCGGGATCTCCGGCATCTCGTCGAGCTCGGTCCGCTCGACCGAGAAGTCGAGCAGTCCCTCGTACACGAGACCCGTGTCGCCCTCCGCGCACGAGACGGTGACCTCGCGGCCGTCCGCCAGGTCGCGCGTCCCGGACCCCGTGCCGACGACCGCGGGGATGCCGAGCTCGCGCGCGATGATCGCCGCGTGGCAGGTGCGGCCGCCGCGGTTGGTGATGATGGCGCCCGCGCGCTTCATGATCGGCTCCCAGTCGGGGTCGGTCATGTCGGCGACGAGCACCTCGCCCGGCTGGAAGTCGCTCATCTGGTCGACGCTGCGGAGGACCCGCACGGCACCCGAGCCGATCTTCTGCCCGATGGCCCGGCCCTCGACCAGCACCTCGGCGTCCGCCGTGGACTCCTTCGGCATCTTGTAGCGCTCCAGCGCCCCGGTCACGCGTGACTGGACCGTCTCCGGGCGGGCCTGGAGCACGTAGATCTGCCCGTCGACGCCGTCCTTGCCCCACTCGATGTCCATCGGCCGGCCGTAGTGCTCCTCGATGACGAGCGCGTGCCGGGCCAGCTCCTCGACCTCGTCGTCGGTCAGGCTGAGCCGCCGCCGCTCCGCCGGCTCGACGTCGACGAACTCCGTGGTCCGGCCCACGGTGGCGTCCGACGTGTAGACCATCTTGGTCGCCTTGTCGCCGACGCCGCGCTTCAGCACGGCCGGCCGCCCGGCCCGCAGCGACGGCTTGTAGACGTAGAACTCGTCGGGGTTCACCGCGCCCTGGACGACCCCCTCGCCGAGTCCCCAGGCCGAGGTCACGAAGACCGCGTCCGTGAAGCCGGACTCGGTGTCCATCGTGAACATCACGCCCGAGGCGCCGATGTCGGAGCGCACCATCCGCTGCACGCCGGCCGACAGGGCGACGTCCTCGTGGGCGAACCCGTGGTGCACCCGGTAGGCGATGGCCCGGTCGTTGTAGAGCGAGGCGAAGACCTCGCGGATCGCGGTGAGCACGGCGTCGATCCCGCGCACGTTGAGGAACGTCTCCTGCTGGCCCGCGAACGACGCGTCCGGCAGGTCCTCGGCGGTGGCGCTGGACCGCACGGCGAACGACGGCTCGCTCTGCCCGTCTCCTTGGCGCGACTCCTCGACGAGCACGTCGTACGCCTCGCGGACGTCGGCCTCGAGGTCGGCCGGGAACTCCTGGCCGACGACCGCGTCCCGGATCTCGCGACCGACCTCGGCCAGGCGTCGGACGTCGTCGGTGTCGAGACCGTCGAGCAGGCCGGCGATCCGCTCCTTGAGCCCGGTGTCCCCGATGAAGTGGTGGAAGGCGTCGGCGGTCGTGGCGAACCCGTTGGGCACGCGCACCCCGAGGTCGGCGAGCTGGGAGACCATCTCGCCCAGCGACGCGTTCTTGCCGCCGACCTCCTCGAGGTCGGCCATCCCCAGCTCCTTGAACCACCGGACGTTGCTGCTCTGCTGGTTCACTGCGGCTCCTTCGGGACCTTCATGGACTGCATGATCATCGTCGCCATCTCCTCCACGGACTTCGCCGAGGAGTCGATGACCGGGATGCGGTGGGCGGCGTACATCTGGGCCGCTCGACGCAGCTCGTAGCGGCACTGGTCGGCGGTCGCGTACTCCGACCCGGGCCGTCGTTCGTTGCGTACCCGGCTGAGGCGCTCGACAGTCGTCGTCAGGCCCACGCACTTGTCGGCGAGCTCGCGGACCGGCCGCGGCAGGTCGGCGGACTCGAGGTCCTCGGGCACCAGCGGGTAGTTCGCGACGAACAGGCCGTGCTGGAGGGCGAGGTACATGCTCGTCGGCGTCTTGCCGCAGCGGGAGGGCGCGACCAGGATGACGTCCGCCTTCTCGAGCGAGCGGACGCTCTGGCCGTCGTCGTGCTCGATGGTGAACTCCACCGCGGCCATCCGGGTGTTGTAGCGCTTGAGGTCGCCGACCCCGTGCAGCCGGGCGGCCTGGCGCTGGCCGCTGACGCGCAGGATCTCCTCCACCTTCTGCATGTGCATCTCGAAGAAGTCGATGACCGGCGCCGTCGTGGTCCCGAGCTCCGCGCGGATCGCGTCCTCCGCGGCCGTCGCGAAGACCAGCGGCGTCACCGGGCCGGCCATGGCGGCGTCCAGGATCCGCACGACGCGGCGCGCCTCGTCGACCGTGGTGATGAACGGGAAGAGCTGACGCTCGAAGCGGACGTCCGGGAACTGGATCAGGAGGGCGTTGCCCATGATCTCGGCGCTGATCCCGGTGCTGTCGGACAGGAAGAACACGGGGACGACGTGGTCCTCCACCGGTTCCTCGGCCATGACCGGACAGTAGTGCCCGGCCCTCGACCCGTTGGTCAGCGGCCGGTGAGCACGATCGTCCGGACGAGCTGGTCGAGGATCTCGGCGGCTGTGAAGGGGAACCTCACCCATCTGCCCTTCGAGAAGAGCCGGGTCTGGTCCTGGTGCTACCGCGACCGGGGGTTCTCGTACTGGCTGTAGGTGAGGATCGTCCGGGCGGACACCTTGCCCCTGCCCTTGAAGGCGATCGCCTGGATGTGCGACGAGCCGTAGGTCACCGGCTTGTAGCGACCCTTGTTCTGGACCGGCTGGTACGACGCCAACGCGTTGGCGTTGCCCGCGTCGTCGCCCGTCCCGCCGCCGAGGCCGATGGGCTTCGCGCCGCGGTCGCCGGCCACCTGGAGCCGTCCCCAGGGCGCGTCCAGCGCGACGCCGCGTGACCGCAGCGACTGGATGGCCGCCTCGATCGCCGCCTGGACGTCGGCGTTGCCCTCGTTCAGGTCCCGCGGTGTGTTGAACGGGTCGGCCGCGCTGAACGGAACCTCCCACAGCGAGGCCTCGGGGGCGCGAGCGATGAACTCCTCGAAGATGTGCGTGCCGACCGAGGTCCGTCTCGAGCGGCCGTCCCACGTCGCCAGCACGGCGCAGGCGGCGGTCTCGCCGGTCGCGTCGCAGAGCTCGTCCAGGTCGTTCCCGGCGCGCATCACCTCGACGGCGCGCATCCGGTTCTCGTGCTCGTGCAGCCGCAGGCTGCGCGGGCTCTCCTTGCCCCGGCCGCCGTTCCTGGCGAGCCGGTCGGTGACGTACCTCGTCACCATCCGCGTCCGCATCGTGCGCTCGCACCGCTCGCAGCCGATGATGCCCGCGTAGCCCTCGAGCCGGACGTCGGCGTTCGGCGTCCAGTAGGAGTCGTTGGCGTTCATCACGTAGTCGCGGCGGACCACCTCGGGCAGGTTGCCCGGCCCGAAGATCCCCGGCCGGGAGGCGTCCGCGTCCGTCCCCCACTTGCACGACGACTGCGCGAAGGTGCCGTCCAGGCCGGGCAACCCGGCGAGCTGGTCGAGCACGACCCCGACCGGCGTCAGGCAGGTCTGCACCTTGGCGTCCGACACGTTCGGCACGACCGAGTGGTCGGCGTACAGGACGTCGCCGAACCGGTCGGCCGCGGTGGTGTTCACCCAGGGCATGCCACCGGCCCGGTCCTGGCGCCGGAGCAGGTCGCGGACGTTCCTGCCCTTCCCCATGTCCAGGAAGGTGTCGATGGTCCGCAGGTGCTCGCCGTTGGCGTCACGGATGGCCCAGGCGTTGACCGGCGTCCAGAGCATCAGCGTGGCCGCGCTCTCGACGACGTAGCCCTCGGCGGTGCGCCAGAGGTCCTCGGAGACGGTGCCGAGGGACCCGTCCGCCTTGCGGACCCTGACCTTCACGGTCCGGTGCTCCATCGCCTGGGGCCCGGCCTCCGTGAGGACGGTGGTGGGGCCGAGGAGGTGGTACTCGTACGGCGTGAAGCGGTACGCCGTCGAGACGGTGTGGCTCCACGCGACGTTCTTGTTCCAGCCGATGTTGACCGCGGGCGAGCCGACGAGCGAGGCCCCCGCCACGTCGTACCTGCCGGGGATCGTCAGGTGCTGCTGGGTGAAGTGGTAGCGACCGCGCCAGGGGAAGTGCGGGTTGCCGAGGATCATGCCGCGGCCCGTGGTGGTCCGGTCCCCACCCACGGCGGTGGCGTTCGAGCCGAACGGGCGCTCGGGGTCGCGGCCGAGGCCCTTGAGCAGCGCGAGCCTCTCGGCGGCACTGAGGTCGGCCGCCTTGACGGGCAGGTCGCCCGGGTCCGGGAGGCCCGGGTCGCCGACGCTCGGCGGCGTCGCGTCGACGATCTCCTTGACGAAGACGCCGGTGGAGGCCAGCAGGTTCGCCAGGTAGACGCCGTACCAGAGGTCGAGCGCGGTGACCCGGCCGAGGCCCTTCGCGTGGTTCTCGAGGTAGCGGTGGTTCTTGCAGGCCGGGTCGGTGACCGTGTTGTCCCGGAGCCAGCGGTTGGCGCCCGCGACGTAGCCCTCGACGATCGCGCGAGCCTGCCTGCCGGGCCCGCGCACCTTGTCGGCGAGCAGCTTCTCGACCACCTTGCGGTTGTGCAGGTCGGTGACGAGGGCGTCGACCTGCAGGTTCGAGGCCTCGAGGGTCACCTGGTCGTCGTACCTGGCGTTCGGGCCGAACCACAGCGAGCGCTGGCCGCGGCCGGTGATCAGGGTGTCGAGCAGGGTGCAGGTGCTCGCGTCGGCGGCCATGTAGCCGCTGCCGTAGCCGATGTCGCCGAAGCTCTTGCCGGTGATGTGCGGGATGCCGTGCTTGGTCTGCTGGATGGTCACCGAGTACGTCGGCTTCCTCCGGGCCTTCGGCGCCTTCGGCGCAGGCGCGCCCTCGGTGACCGGAGCGGCGCCCGGAGCCGCCTCCGCGGCGACCACGGCCGCCGTGACGAGGGGCAGCAGCGACAGGGCGGCGAGGACAGCGATGAGGCGTCGGAGCACGTGGTGACAACGGTCACCCCACGGCTCGGGTTATGGCCTCAGAGGTACAGCCCGGTCGAGTCCGCGTCGCCGTCGAGCCGGTCGGCGGCGACCGCGTGCACGTCGCGCTCGCGCATGACCATGAACGTCTCGCCGTGCACCTCGACCTCGGACTTGTCCTCGGGGTCGAAGAGCACCCGGTCGCCCTTCTCGATCGACCGGGCGTGCGGGCCGACCGCCACGACCCGCGACCAGGCGAGCCGCTTCCCGCCCATCGCCGCGGTCGCGGGGATGACGATGCCGCCGGACGAGCGGCGCTCGCCGGCGTCCTTGTCGAGCTCCACCAGGACCCGGTCGTGGAGCATCTTGATCGGGGTCTTGTCGTTGCTCAGCGGGTGATCCTGCGGAGGAGGGCGAAGACCGCGATCGTGCCGACGACGCCGCCGACGACCTTGAGGATGTTCTCGGTCCGGGGCTCGCCGGTCAGCGGGTCGACGAAGAACGCCTTCACGTCCGCGACCTCGCGGGAGACGATCGTCTTCGGGCTGGCGCGGTGCATGAGCTGGTCGATCGTGCCGGCGAGACGCTCACGCGTCTCCTCGATCTCGGCTGCCAGGGAGGTCGGGTCGGTCACCCGCCGAACTTACCAACCTCGGCGAAGCGCTCCTCGATGCGTCCGAACCGCCAGATCGACAGGGCGACCACCCAGGTGACGACGAAGAGGCCCACGACGATGTACCCGACCAGGTCGAGCTCGAGCGCGCCGACGGCCGCGAGCGGACCGGACTCGATGTGCAGCCGGTCGACCATCACCCCGGTGAGGACGATGACGCCGACCACGAGAGCGATCAGCACCGACAGGACGGTCACGGTCAGGTTGTAGAAGACCTTGCGGACCGGCCGGACGAACGCCCAGCGGTAGGCCCGGGCCATGAAGACGCCGTCCGCGGTGTCGAACAGGCTCATGCCGGCCGCGAAGAGGACGGGCAGCACCAGGATGGCGAACCACGGCAGCGGCGACGCCGCCGTGCCGGCCGCGAGCACGAGCAGCGCGACCTGCGAGGCGGTGTCGAAGCCGAGACCCATGAGCAGCCCGACCGGGTAGACGTGCCACGGCTTGGTGACCCGCTTCGTGGCGCCGCCCAGGAGCCGGGCGAGGAAGCCGCGGTTGTGGAGGTGGTGCTCGAGCGCGTGCTCGTCGACGCCGTGGGTGCGGATGCCGCGGAAGACGCGGACGATGCCGATCACCGAGGCGAGGTTCGTCAGGCCGACGAGGATGAGGAACGTCCCGGCGACGATGCTGCCGATCAGGCCCAGGGTCACCGCCATGGTCGAGCCCTCGTCCTGGGCGGTGCCCGAGACCGCCTCCACCCCGAACGCGATCAGCGCGGCGGCGCCGAAGACCACGCTGGAGTGGCCGAGCGAGAACCAGAAGCCCACGCCGAGACTCGGCTTGCCCTCCCCCACCAGCTTGCGCGTCGTGTTGTCGATGACGGCGATGTGGTCGGCGTCGAAGGCGTGCCGGACGCCGAGCAGGAACGCCGTGACGCCGAGCCCGACGCCGTACACACCGGTGCCCACGGCGTACTCGTGCGGCGCCACCGCGAGGATCAGCACGCCCCAGCCCACGACGTTCAGCAGCAGCACGAACCCCGACATGCCGGCGATGTGCCAGCGGTCCCGGCCGGTCCAGCCACGAGAGGCGGGCTGCTCGACCAGACGGTCGGTCGTGGGCGCGGTCACGTGCCCACCCTACGTTGTTGCGCATCGTTCGCAACAAGCAGGCCCGTGGCAGGATCGCCCGTGTGACCGACCGACTCTCCCCGGGCGACACCGCCCCCGCCTTCACCCTCCTCGACGACGCCGGCGAGAAGGTCTCGCTCAAGGACTTCAGGGGCCAGAAGGTGATCGTCTACTTCTACCCGGCCGCGATGACCCCGGGCTGCACGAAGCAGGCCTGCGACTTCACCGAGAACCTCGGCTCGCTCCGCAGCGCCGGGTACGAGGTGCTGGGCATCTCGCCCGACAAGCCGGAGAAGCTCGCCAAGTTCCGCGAGAAGGAGTCCCTCGGCATCCGCCTCCTCTCCGACGCCGACAAGTCAGCGATGGAGACGTGGGCGACGTACGGCGAGAAGCAGCTGTACGGCAAGACCGTCCAGGGCGTCATCCGCTCGACCTTCGTCGTCGACGAGAAGGGCAAGATCGAGCTCGCCCAGTACAACGTCAAGGCGACCGGGCACGTGGCGAAGCTGCGCAAGGATCTCGGCCTAGGCTGACGCCTCGCCGGAGTGGTGGAACGGCAGACACGCAGCTTTAGGTAGCTGTGCCCTAGGGCGTGGGGGTTCGACTCCCCCCTCCGGCACTCAGTCGGCCGTGCCGCCCTTGAAGCCGGTCTCCTCCTCCTTCAACCGCGGCGGCGTCGCCTGGTCCGGGTTGAAGCCGCGCTTGTCCTTGAAGAACTCGCGGAGCCGCTCCATGTCGGCCCGGACGTCGCCGGACGGCATGAACGTCGGGCCCCAGCCGACCGTCTTGGACGGGGCGTCGAGGAAGGCGAGCGTGATCGGCAGGCCGGTCTGGACGGCGATCCGGTAGAAGCCGGACTTCCAGTACTCGCCCTTGCTGCGGGTGCCCTCGGCGGCCATGCCGAGCAGGAAGGCGTCGTCGCCCTTCTGCTCCTCGAGCAGCTTCTTGATGGTGCCGGCGGGGTTCCTCCGGTCGAGCTCGACGGCGCCGGTCGCGCGCATGAAGATGCCGACCGGGCCCTTGAAGAACGAGTCCTTCACGAGCAGCCGGATCTTGATGCTGTTGTCCCACGCCAGCAGCTGCGTGACCGCCCAGTCCCAGTTCGAGGTGTGCGGGGCGCCCACGAGGACCGCCGTGGGCGGTACCTCGCCCACCGTCTTCCAGCCGCTGAGCTTCAGGAGGAGCCGGGCGAGGTTCCGGCGGAGGAAGAAGTGGCGCTGCACCCGAGGAAGGTACTGCGCCGGGGAGGTGCGTGACGACGGTCACTCGTGTCACCTAGTGTCCGGCCATGGATTCCGCCGTGACCACTGTCGGTCTGCCGCTCGCCCTCGGCATCATCATGTTCGGCCTGGGGCTGTCGCTGACGATCGACGACTTCCGGCGGGTCGGGCGGCACCCCAAGGTCGTGGTCATCGCGCTGGGCTGCCAGCTCCTGCTGCTGCCGCTCGTCTGCTTCGGGCTCGTCGTGGCCTTCGACCTGCCGCCCCTGCTGGCCGTCGGGCTCATGCTGCTGTCCGCGTCCCCCGGCGGCACGAGCGCGAACCTGTTCAGCCACCTCTTCCGCGGCGACGTGGCGCTCAACGTCAGCCTGACCGCGGTGAACTCGGTGATCTCGATCGTGTCGCTGCCGCTGATCACCAACCTCGCCATCGACTACTTCGACCTCGACGACAACGTCGGCCTGCAGTTCGGCAAGGTGGTGGAGGTCTTCGCGATCGTCCTGATCCCCGTCGGCATCGGCATGCTGGTCCGCGCCAAGGCCGCGGCGTTCGCGGCGCGGATGGACCGGCCGGTGCGGATCGGGTCCGCGGTGATCCTGGCGATCCTCGTGATCGGCATCCTCGCCAGCGAGGCCGAGAACGTCAGCGACTACCTGGGCGACGTGGGCCTGGCCGCGGCGGTCTTCTGCGCGATCAGCCTCGTGACGGGGTACGCCGTGCCCCGGGCGGCCGGGGTCCGCGACGACCAGGCGATCGCCTGCTCGATGGAGATCGGCGTGCACAACGGCACGCTCGCGATCTACGTCGCCCTGGAGGTGCTCGACAACCTCAGCCAGAACGACCAGGAGAAGGTCGCCGTGCCCGCGGCGGTCTACTCGATCATCATGTTCGTGTTCGCGGCGCTGTGGGGCGCCTACATCAGCCGGCGGATCCGAGCCGCTGCGCCACCAGTGGTGCCAGCTGCCTGAGCGCCACCCCGCGGTGTGAGATCGCGTCCTTGTCGGCGACCGAGAGCTCGGCGGTCGTGATCCCGGGCCGTTCGTCGGCCTCGAACACGACGTCGTAGCCGAACCCACCGTCTCCGCGGACCTCACGGACGATCCGGCCGTGCATCTCGCCGTGCACGACCAGCTCCTCCCCCGGCGCCGGGCAGAACGCGACCGCGCAGACGAAGTGCGCCGTACGACGCTCGTCCGGCACATCGGCGAGCTGGTCGAGCAGCAGCTGGTTGTTGCGGTCGTCGCTCTTCGGAGGGCCACTCCATCGAGCCGACAGCACCCCGGGCATCCCGTTCAGCGCGTCCACGCACAGCCCCGAGTCGTCGGCGACCGTCGGCAGGCCGGTGACCTCGAGACCCGCCCGCGCCTTGAGCAGCGCGTTGCCCTCGAACGACGGCTGGTCCTCGACCGGCTCGTCGTACGCCGGCACGTCGTCGAGCCCGACCACCTCGATGCCGGGCAGGTGCTCGGCGAGGATCCGCTCCATCTCGGCGAGCTTCTTGGCGTTGCGCGAGGCCAGGAAGACCCGGGTCACGAGGAGAGCGCCTCCTGCTGCAGCCGGGTCAGGTCGGCGCAGCCCTTCTCGCCGAGCGCCAGCAGCGCGTCGAGCTCGGTGCGCGAGAACGCCGCGCCCTCGGCCGTGCCCTGCACCTCGACGAACGACCCGGCGCCGGTCATCACGATGTTCATGTCGGTCTCGGCGCGCACGTCCTCCTCGTACGGCAGGTCGAGCCGCGGCGCTCCGTCGATGATCCCGACGGACACGGCGGCCACCGACCCGGTGAGCGTCTGGGTCACACCCAGCGAAGCACAGGCGTCGGCCAGCGCGACGTACGCGCCGGTGATCGCGGCCGTGCGGGTGCCGCCGTCGGCCTGGAGGACGTCGCAGTCGAGCTGGATCGTGTTCTCCCCCATGGCCTTGTAGTCGATGACGGCGCGCAGCGACCGGCCGACCAGGCGGCTGATCTCGTGGGTGCGGCCGCCGATCCGGCCCTTCACGGACTCGCGGTCGGAGCGGGTGTGGGTCGAGCCGGGCAGCATCGCGTACTCCGCGGTCACCCAGCCGAGGCCGGACCCCTTGCGCCAGCGCGGCACGCCCTCCGACGCCGACGCCACGCACAGCACCCGCGTCTTCCCGAACTCGATCAGGACCGACCCCGCGGCGTGGTCCAGCCAGTTCCGGGTGATCGTGACCTGACGGAGCTCGTCGTCGGCCCGGCCGTCTTCGCGTGTCATGCGGCCGAGGCTATCCGCGGGTCACTTCACCTCGGCGCGCAGGAGCCGCACGAGCCCGATGGCGAACGGGATGACCAGCCAGATGGTGCCCGAGGTGGCGATCTGGGCCCACTCCTCGCCGCTGGCGCGGTAGTCGCCGTCGAACAGCGGCACCTGGGCGGTGTTGAACTCGATCCAGGGGGTCAGGTCCTCGAACCAGCCGACGTAGAAGCCGATGATCCCGAAGACGGTCGGCACGATGAACGTGTAGACGAAGTAGATGACGATCGCCGCGGCGGAGTTCATCAGCAGCATGCCGAGCGCGAAGCCGATGAAGACGCCGATCAGGTTCCCGAGCGCGAAGTTCCAGACCTCCTGGAGCCCCACGTTCCACGTGGCGTCGGTGCCGGTCGCGCTGGCGAGGACGACACCGGCGGCCGCGATGACGGCCCCCAGCGCCAGGACCACGAGGCCCAGGATCACGCCGGCGATGAACTTGGCGACGACCACCCGACCGCGGTTCGGCTCGAGCGTGAAGGTGACCAGGCCGGTGCGCTGCGTGTACTCGCTCGTGACGAGCATGATCAGCACGATCGGCAGGAAGTACCCCAGCACGCCGCCGACGTTGCGCAGCATCGACCGGAAGTCGTGCTGGTCGGACGGGAAGAGGAACGCCGCGACCAGCATCGTCACGATGCACAGGCCGAGGATCGAGATGGTGAACCAGCGACCCGCCCGGGTGTCGAACGTCTTGCGCAGCTCGACCTTCACCAGCCGGCTCAGGGGCACCTGGTCGGTCTGGTCGACCACGATCTCCCGCGGCGCGCTCCTGACGTCGCTCATCACTTGACCTCCGCTCGCAGGATCCGCCACACGCCCAGGGCGATCGGCAGGGCGAGCCACACCAGCCCGGAGACGATGAGGTGCCCCCACTCCTCGCCACCGGACAGGTTCCACTCGTAGATGTCCGCCTGGGCGGACTGGAAGTCCAGCCACACGCTGACGTCCTCGAACCAGCCGATCAGCCCGTTGCCGAGGGCGAACAGCGTCGGGACGATGAACTTGTAGACGAAGAACAGGACGATCGCCGCCGGGGTGTTCAGGAGCAGCGTCGCCAGGGCGAAGCCGGCGGACATCGACAGGACCTGGGTCACCACGTAGCCGGCCAGCGAGTCCAGACCCAGCTCCCAGGTGGTCAGCTCGGGGTTCGCGAGCTCGCAGATCAGCGTGGCGACGAGGCCGACGATCATCGAGAACACCACCGTGATGAGCGTGAGGATCATGCCCACCACGAACTTGGCGCCGACCACGAGGGAGCGCCTGGGCTCCAGGGAGAACGTCACGAGCGCGGATCGCTGGCTCCACTCGCTCGTGACCAGCATGATCCCGAGGATCGGCAGCAGGAAGTAGCCGCTCGCGTAGGACGCGAAGGTCACGAAGTCCCCGTAGCTCACCCGCTCCGACTGGACGACGGAGATGATCGTGAACAGTCCGAGCACGAGGACGACGACGACTCCGACCGCCCCGATCAGCCAGAAGCCGGCCCGGGTGTCGTAGGACTTGCGCAGCTCGACCTTGACCAGCGTCAGGAACGAGGTCGGCGCGGTCCCGCTGACGTCCAGCGTGGCCGGAGGCGCGGTGGCGGCGCTCATGCGGGCTGTCCGGTGGCCGGTGCGGGCGCCGCGGCGAGCGGGTCGCGCTGGGTGTCGCTGGTCAGCTCGAGGAACAGGTCCTCGAGGCCGCCCTCGGCCGACCTCAGGTCGGTGAGCACGATCCCGTTCGCGGCGACGACGCGGCCGACGTCGATCGGCGGGGCCTCGGCACGCAGGCCGCTGCCGGCCTGGGTCACGGCGATGCCCTTCGCCT
Organism: uncultured Actinomycetota bacterium; assembly: GCA_963815335.1. Taxonomy (GTDB): domain Bacteria; phylum Actinomycetota; class Actinomycetes; order Propionibacteriales; family Nocardioidaceae; genus Nocardioides. The sequence goes on along the minus strand of CAWFGL010000004.1, from coordinate 271,337 downwards.
CGAGCGCGGCGGTGAGCTGGGCGTTGTCCTCGGCGGTGACGTGCGTGGCGGTGTGCACGACGTTCGCGAGGAGCTGGTCCTTGTTCCCCTGGGCGACGATCCGGCCGTGCCCGATGAGGATCATCTCGTCGGCGATCAGCTCGACCTCGTTGAGGAGGTGGCTGGACAGCAGCACGGTGCCGCCACGGTCGGCGTAGCCCTTGAGGAGGCCGCGCATCCAGCGGATGCCGGCCGGGTCGAGGCCGTTGGCCGGCTCGTCGAGGATCAGCACGGACGGGTCGCCGAGCAGCGCGTGCGCGATGCCCAGGCGCTGGCGCATGCCGAGCGAGTAGTTGCGCAGCCGACGCTTGGCCTCGGACTTGTCCAGCGACACCAGCTCGAGCATCTCGTCGACCCGGGTCAGCGGGAGCCCCATCGTCTGGGCGCCGAGGGTGAGGATCTCGCGACCGGTGCGGCCCGCGTGCTGGGCCGAGGCGTCGAGGAGCACGCCGACGTGCCGGCCGGGGTTCGGGATGTCCTTGTACAGGTGGCCGCCGATCGTCACGTTGCCGCTGGTCGGCGGGGTGAGACCCACCATCACGCGCATGGTGGTGGTCTTGCCGGCGCCGTTCGGGCCGAGGAAGCCGGTGACCTTCCCCGGCTGCGCCACGAAGCTGACGTCGTCCACGGCGGTGAAGGCGCCGTACTTCCTGGTGAGTCTGTCGACGGTGATCATGCGACCACCCTGCCCCACTCGGGCGAGCACACGCATGCTTCGTGTGTAGGTGTTGTGAAGACCAAAGTAGGGGGCGGAGCCGACCCTGGTCCGCTGTCACGCGGCGGCGCGCGGCCTAGCCTGCTCGCGTGGACAGGCCCGACCCCTCCGAGTACCAGCCGCGGCTGGGCGTGTGGGGTCACCTGTGGAGGCTCGCGCTCTGCCTGAGCGTCAGCGCCGTCGGCTGGTTCCCCGTCGTCGACGACCAGAGCGAGGTCCAGTGGGCCACCGACGTCACGCTCGGGGTCGTCGCGTACGTGCTGGTCTTCGGGTTCCGGCGCCGGTGGCCGGTGCCCGTGGCGGTGATCGCGTCGCTGGCCTGCGCGGCCAGCGGCACCGCCAGCGGCGCCGCCATGCTGGGGTCGGTGTCGGTCGCGACCCGGCGACGCTGGCGCGAGATCGCGCTGGTGGGCTCGGTGGGGTTCGCCGCCGCCCAGTTCTTCGTCACCTGGCAGCCCGGCTCCGGCGACGAGCCGATGTGGCTGCTGCTGTCCGTCAACGCGGTCGCCACCGCGGCGATGCTCGCGTGGGGCATGTACATCGGGTCGCGCCGCGAGCTGCTGTGGACGCTGCGGCAGCGCGCGGAGCGGGCCGAGGCCGAGCAGGAGCTGCGCGCGGCCCAGTCGCGCAGCAACGAGCGGGAGCGGATCGCCCGCGAGATGCACGACGTGCTGGCCCACCGGATCTCCCAGATCTCGATGCACGCCGGCGCCCTCGCGTTCCGCCAGGACCTCACCGCCGACGAGATGCGCGGCAGCGCGGGCGTCATCCAGGCCAAGGCGCACGAGGCGCTCACGGACCTGCGCGGCGTGCTCGGTGTCCTCCGCGACGACGACGGCTCGGTCCTCAACGTGCCCCAGCCGACGTACGCCGACCTGCCGGCCCTCGTCGACGAGGCGCGGGGGGCCGGCATGAGCGTGACGATCGACGACCGGCTGTCCGACGACGCACCGGTGCCGGAGGCGGCCGGCCGGACGGTCTACCGGGTCGTCCAGGAGGGCCTGACCAACGCCCGCAAGCACGCCCCGGGATCGACGCTGACCATCGAGCTGGCCGGGTCACCGGACGACGGCATCGACGTGGTGCTGCGCAACCCGCTCGGCTTCGGGACGACCGTGCCCGGCGCGGGCCTGGGCCTCATCGGTCTGGCCGAGCGGGCCGAGCTCCGCGGCGGACGCCTCGAGCACGGCCGCGAGGGCGCGGCCTTCGTCCTGCGCGGCTGGATACCGTGGGCCCCGTGATCCGGGTCGCCCTGGTCGATGACGACCCGCTGGTCCGCAGCGCCCTGAGCCTCATGCTCGGCGGTCAGCCCGACCTCGAGGTCGTGGGCGAGGCCGGCGACGGGCGCGAGGGGCTGGCGCTCGTCGAGCGGCTCGGCCCGGACGTGGTGCTGATGGACATCCGGATGCCGCGGGTCGACGGCCTGGCCGCGACCAAGGCGCTGCACGCCCGGTCCGACCCGCCCCACGTCATCGTGCTGACCACCTTCGACGCGGACGAGCACGTCGTCGAGGCGCTCGCTGCCGGGGCCGACGGCTTCCTGCTCAAGGACACCCCGCCGGCGCAGATCGTCGAGGCCATCCGGACCGTGGCGGCCGGCGACCCGATGCTGTCCCCGTCGGTCACCCGGACGCTGATCCGGCGGCTGCGCGACGACGCCGACGACGGACGTCTCGAGTCCGCCGAACGCCGGCTGGCGCTGCTGACCGAGCGCGAGCACGACGTCGCCCTGGCGGTCGGCCGGGGGCTCAGCAACGCCGAGATCGCCGCCACCCTGCACCTGTCGGTCCCGACGGTGAAGGCGCACGTGTCCCGGCTGTTCGAGAAGCTCGGGACGACGAACCGGGTGCAGATCGCGATCTGCGTCCACGACGCCGGGCTGGCCTGACCTCAGACCTCGTGGACGGCACCCGCCCGGGCCAGCTCGGCCGGGCCGTCCCAGACCGACTGCGCCTCGGCCAGCATCTCCTGCTTGTCGAACCACGGCGGCACGTGGGTGATCAGCAGCCGGCCGACGCCCGCCCTGGCCGCCAGCCGGCCGGCGTCCTCCCCGGTCAGGTGCACCTCGGGTGGGTTGTCGTCGCGAGCGCGGAACGACGCCTCCGCCAGGAGCAGGTCGGCTCCGGCGGCCAGCCGGTCGAGCGCCTCGCACGGCGCGGTGTCGCCCGTGTAGGCGATGGTCCGCCCGCCGGCCGTCACGCGCAGGCCGTAGGCCTCGACGGGGTGCACCACCGGGATCGCGTCGACGGTGAACGGGCCGATGGTCAAGCGGCACGCCGTAGGTGCGGAAGTCGAACTCCTCGCTCATGCCGGGCCCGTCGGGCAGGTCGTAGGCGCGCGCCATCCGCTCACCCGAGCCGCTCGGCCCGTAGACGGCGAGCCGGGGCTGCGAGCCGGACGGGTGGTACTTGCGCATCACGTAGTAGCCGCACAGGTCCAGGCAGTGGTCGGGGTGCAGGTGGCTCAGCGCGACGGCGTCGATGCCGAGCGGGTCGGTGTAGTTGTGCAGCGCCCCGAGCGCGCCGTTGCCGATGTCGAGCAGGATCCGCCAGGTGCGGTCCTCGCCGTCGGCCTCGAGGAGGTAGCAGCTCGCCGGCGAGTCCGGGCCGGCGTACGAGCCGGAGCACCCGACCACCGTGAGCCTCATGCAGATCCCGCCGGCGAACTGGCTGGCGGCCATCATCTCCGCGCCCAGGAACCGGCGGCCGATCCGCTCGAACTCGTCGGGCGCGCCCGTGGTGGCGAAGTGGTACGCCGGCTCGCCGCCCTCCCGCATCAGGTCGGTGCTGACGAGCATCTTGTAGACGTCCTTCGCGCACTCCTCGGCGCTGCTGACCAGCGTGACGTCGTCGCCCATCACGTAGGAGATGACACCGGTGAGCAACGGGTAGTGCGTGCAGCCGAGGATCAGCGTGTCGACGCCGGACTCGGTCAGCGGGTCGAGGTACTCGTGCGCGACCGAGATCAGCTCGTCGCCGCCGGTGACCCCGGCCTCGACGAAGTCGACGAACCGCGGGCAGGCCCGGGTCGTCAGCTCGACGTGCGGCGCCGCGGCGAACGCGTCCTCGTAGGCCATCGACTCGGCCGTGGCGCGCGTGCAGATGACGCCGATCCGGCCGGTGCGGGTGGCGGCGACCGCCCGGCGGGTCGCGGGGTAGATCACCTCGACGACGGGGACGTCGTACCGCTCGCGGGCGTCGCGCAGCATCGCCGCGCTCGCGGAGTTGCAGGCGATGACCAGTGCCTTGACCCCCTCGGAGTACAGGTGGTCGAGGCACTCCAGGGCGTACTCGCGGACCTCGCCGATCGGCTTCGGACCGTAGGGCTGGCGGGCGGTGTCGCCGAGGTAGCGCACCGACTCGTGGGGCAGCTGGTCGATCACCGACCGCGCCACGGTGAGGCCGCCGAAACCGGAGTCGAAGATCCCGATGGGAGCGTCGACGGAAGCAACGGGCGGCACGACAGGCAAGCGTAGGTCGTCGGCACCCGGGAGGCACCGTGTCGTCGCGCACGTCACGTCGGCAACAGCGACTGCCACGAAATGCCCGATGCCGGGACAAACGGCCCGGCCAGGAGAAGGGTGGTCGTCATGGGTGACACGGGCTCCACCGGCCAGGGCTCCGTCGAGGACGAGGTGCGGCTGCGTCTCGAGGCCGAGGCACAGCTCAACGACCTGCGGCTGCGGGTCGACAACGCGCAGCAGCTCGCCAACATGGGCGACTACGACTGGCACATCCCGACCGACACCAACCGGTGGTCCGACCAGCTCTACCGGATCTACGGCTACGAGCCGCAGTCGTTCAACCCGAGCTACGAGCAGTTCCTGTCGTTCCTGCACCCCGACGACCGGGAGCAGATCCAGGCCATCCACCAGCAGGCGCTGGCCAGCGGCGAGCCGTACCAGATGACCGAGCGGATCGTCCGGCCCGACGGCGAGCTCCGCTACCTCGCCTCCAACGGCCAGGTCCTCTTCGACGAGGCGGGAGCGCCGGTGCGGATGAGCGGCACCTGCATCGACGTCACCGAGCGCGTGCTCGCCGAGCACGAGCGCGAGGAGCACGCGGCGCTGGCGCAGGAGGAGCGGACCCGGCGCCGGGCGGCCCTCGAGATCAACGACAACGTCGTCCAGGGCCTCACGGCCGCGCTCTACGCCGTCGAGATGCGACGACCACGACGCGGTGCGCGGCTACCTGGAGAAGACGCTGGCCTCGGCGCGGAGGGTGATCACCGACCTGGGCACGCCCGCGGCCGGCGGCGAGGTCGAGCCCGGCGACCTCGTGCGCGAGAGCGCCGCGCGGCTGCCCGACTAGTCGAACAGCCGGGGCTGCGGCGGCCCCAGCGTCGGGTCGACGCCGTCGAACAGGCTGCTGACCGACTCGCCGCGGTGGATGCGGTCGATGGCGGCCGCGAAGAGCCCGGAGACCGACCGCACCTCGAGCGCGGGCCAGTCCGCCGGCGGCGGCACCGTGTCGGTGGTGACCACCTCGGTGATCATCGGGTGCTCCTTGAGGCGGTCGAGGGCCTTGCCGACGAACAGTCCGTGCGTGCAGGCCACCGAGGCCTCGGTGCAGCCCTGCTCGGCCAGCCGCTCGAGCAGCTCGACGATCGAGCCTCCCGTCGCGATCTCGTCGTCGAGCACGATCGCGCGCTTGCCCTCGACGTCGCCGACGATGTTGTCGATGACCACCTGGTCGTCGGCCAGCCGCTTCTTGCTGCCCGCCGCGACCGGGAGCCCGAGGAGCCGGGCGAACTGGGTCGCGGTCTTGGCGTTGCCGAAGTCCGGCGAGACCACGACGGCGTCGCTGAGGTCCTGGCCGAGGTAGTGGTCGGCGAGCACGCCGAGCGCGGTGAGGTGGTCGACCGGCACCGAGAAGAACGCGTGCACCTGAGGCGCGTGCAGGGTCATCGTGATCACCCGGTCGACGCCGGCGGCGCTGAGCATGTCGGCGACCAGCTTGCCGCCGATCGAGAGCCGCGAGGCGTCCTTCTTGTCCGAGCGCGCGTAGGCGTAGTACGGGATGACCGCGGTGATCTGCGCCGCCGAGGCGCCGCGGGCCGCGTCGATCATCAGCAGCAGCTCCATCAGGTGCTCCTGCGTCGGCGGCACCAGCGGCTGGACGATGTAGACGTCGCGCTGCCGGCAGTTCGCCTGGAGCTGGGCCTGGAGGCAGTCGTTGCTGAACCTGGTCAGCTCGACCGAGCTGAGCTCGACGCCGAGCTCCTCGCAGATGGACGCCGCCAGAGGGCGGTGGCGCTGTCCGCTGAAGACGACGATCTCTCTCAACGGTGCTCCCCGTTAGTGGCCACTACTCGACGACGACGCGAGGGTAACCACGCGCGACGCCGTACGCCATGGCCCGTCCGGGCCCTGGAGTCCGGCCGGCCACCTCACGGGCGGTCGGCCAGGGGTTGAAGTGGCACCCGGCGAGCCCCTTGGACTGCTGCATCATCACCGGCGCCGGCCGTCCGGGGCCGGGGCAGCCCGCGTGGCCGAGCCCGAGGAAGTGGCCGCTCTCGTGGTTGACGACCATGTGCCGGTAGTTGCGCAGCGAGCCCTTGGCGGCGTTCCAGGCGGGGGACGCGTGCTTCCACCGCTCCTGGTTGATGATCACGTAGCGGCCGACCCGGCAGCTCCACTCGGCGCTGCACCCCGACGAGAATCCGGGCACCCGGCTGGCCTCGCTGAGCACGAGCGTCATCGAGCCGCCGCGCCTCACCTGACGGAACTCGATGCCCGCGCCCCGCCAGCCCCGCGGATCGTCGAAGGTGGCCTGGGCCTGGCGCACGAACGTCGAGAGGCTGGTCGTGATCGCGCCGCGGGTCTCGACGTGGAAGCGGACGACCCGGCGCACGTCGACGCGGTGCCGCACCTTCTCGGTGCGGTCGGTGCGCGCGGTCGACGGCCGGTAGCCGGGCGCCTTGACGGTGATCTCCACGCGGAGCCGCTTGCCCAGGTCCTCCGGTGCGATCGGGTAGCGCCGGTCGGTGGCGCCGGTGATGGGCTTGCCGAACCGGAGCCACTGGTACGTGACCCGGGTGGGGGCGGCCGACCAGCGGCCCGAGCGGGCGTCGAGGGTGTGGGTGTAGCGCGCCTCGCCGACGACCTTCTGGCCGCCCTTCGGGATCAGCGACCGCTCGGGCGACCTTCTCGGTCTCGGCGGAGGTGGCGGTGGCGGTGGATCCGCCGTCGCTCGCGGTCACCTCCACGGACAGCCGGTGCCCGAGGTCGTCGAGCCCGGGCGTGTACGTCGGCCCGGTGGCCTTCGCGATGGGATCGCCGTCGCGCAGCCACCGGTAGGCGTACGACGTCGGCTCGGGCGTCCAGGTGCCCGGGGACGCGGTGAGCTCGGCGGCGTACTCGGCCGTCCCGCTGATGCTGGGTGGCACCGTGTTGAGGGGGGCCGCCGCCGCGGGACCGGACCAGGCCGCGAGGCCGGAGAGCCCGAGCGCCACCACCGTCATCGCGCGGACCAGCCGGTGTCGGATCACGCCCCGACCATAGACACGGCGGTCCAGAATGAGCAGATGCACCTCGGCCTGCACCTCCCGCAGCTCGACCTGGACGGCCGGGGACTCTCGCACGAACGCCTGCTCCGCGCCGCCCGCGCGGCGCGGGACGCCGGGTTCGGGTCGCTCTGCGCCAACGACCACGTCCTGTTCTCGCGGCCCTGGCTGGACGGGCTGACCTCCCTGGGTGCCGTCGTGGCCGACAGCGGTGACCTGGAGCTCGTGACCACCGCGGCCGTGCCGGCCCTCCGGCACCCGCTCGTCCTCGCGAAGGCGCTGGCCGCCCTGGACGTCCTCTCGGGCGGCCGGGTGGTCGCGGGGATCGGCGCCGGCTCGTCGCGGGACGACTACGCCGCGGTCGGCATCCCCTTCGGCGAGCGGTGGCAACGACTGGACGAGGCGGCGCGGCTCCTCCGCCACGTGCTCCGCGGCGAGGCGGCGCCGAGCCGGGCCCGCCACTACCCGGCACCGCCACGCCCGCTGGCCCCGGCTCCGACCCGGCCGGTTCCGGTGTGGCTCGCGAGCTGGGGCTCACCGGCGGGACTGCGCCGGGTCGCGAGGTACGGCGACGGCTGGCTCGCCTCGGCGTACAACACCGACCCGGACCTGCTGGCCAAGGCCCGGGCGCAGCTGCCCGCGGCGATGCCGGTGGCGCTCGCCACGATGTGGACCTACGTGACCGAGGACGGGCCGGAGGCGCGCCGGGTCGTGGACGACGTCCTCGCCCCGATGCTCGGCCGCGACCCCGACCAGGTCCGCGAGCGGGTGTGCGTGGGCTCCGCCCAGCGGTGCGCCGAGCTGGTCGCCAGGTACGTCGAGGCAGGCTGCGACCGGGTGCAGTTCTGGCCGCTGGCCGACGAGGAGCGTCAGGTCGCGGTCATCGCCGAGCGGCTCGCCGTCACAGCGGGCTAGGCCCAGAGCTGACCCTCGAGCCGCTCCTCGGCCTCGTCGATGGTGCCCTCGTAGGCGCCGGTGGAGAGGTACTTCCAGCCGCCGTCGCAGACGACGAACGCGATGTCCGCCGCCTCGTTCGCCTTGACCGCCTTCGCGGCCTGGGCGAGCGCGGCGTGCAGGATCGCGCCGGTCGAGATGCCCGCGAAGATGCCCTCCTGCTCGAGCAGCTCGCGCACCCGCCGGACCGCGTCGCGCGGACCCACCGAGAAGCGCGCGTCGATCAGCGTCTCGTCGTACAGCTCCGGGACGAAGCCCTCGTCGAGGTTGCGCAGGCCGTAGACCAGCTCGCCGTAGCGGGGCTCGGCCGCGACGATCCGCACCTCGGGCTTGGCCCGCCGGAAGAACCGGCCGACGCCCATCAGCGTGCCCGTGGTGCCGAGGCCGCCCACGAAGTGGGTGATGGACGGCAGGTCGGCGAGCAGCTCGGGGCCGGTGCCGCGCTCGTGCGACAGCGCGTTGGCGGCGTTGCCGTACTGGTAGAGCATCACCCAGTCGGGGTGCTCCCCGGCGATGCCCTTGGCGACGCGGACCGCCTCGTTGGAGCCGCCCGCCGCCGGGGACGCGATGATCTCCGCGCCCCACATGCGCAGCAGCTGGCGGCGCTCCTCGGACGTGTTCTCCGGCATCACGCAGACGATCCGGTAGCCCTTGAGCTTGGCCGCCATCGCCAGCGAGATCCCGGTGTTGCCGGAGGTCGGCTCGAGGATGGTGGCGCCCGGGCGGAGCGTGCCGTCCCGCTCCGCCTCCTCGATCATGGCCAGCGCGGGGCGGTCCTTGATCGACCCGGTCGGGTTGCGGTCCTCCAGCTTGGCCCAGAGCCGGACGTCGCCGCTCGGCGAGAGCCGTGGGAGCCCGACGAGCGGGGTGCCGCCGACCGAGGCGAGCAGGTCGTCGTAGCGGGTCATCAGCCGCCGGCGACGGCGGGCAGCACGACGACCTGGTCGCCGTCGCTGAGCTCGGCCTCGAGCCCGCCGATGAAGCGGACGTCCTCGTCGTTGATGTAGACGTTGACGAACCGGCGCAGGTCACCGTCCTCGATGAGGCGGCCCTTGATGCCGGGGTGGTTCGACTCGAGGTCGTCGATGAGCGCGCTGAGGCTCTGGCCCTGCGCGTCGACGGCCTTCGCGCCGTCGGTGTACGTGCGCAGGATGGTGGGGATGCGGACCTCGATGGCCATCAGACGTTGCTCCTCGCAGGTAGTTGCTCGACGACCCTGACCTCTTCCTCGGTCACCTCGCCGTCGACGATCCTGTACGACCTAAGTTCGACCGGACCGGGGTTGTTCCCGTGCTCGCGTGTGCTGACCAGCACGTAGTGCGCGTTCGGCTCGCTCGCCAGACCGACGTCCGTGCGGCTCGGGTAGGCCTCGGTGGCGGTGTGCGAGTGGTAGACGACGACCGGCTCCTCGTCGTTGTCGTCCATCTCCCGGTAGAGCCGCAGCAGGTCGCCGGAGTCGAACTCGTAGAAGGTCGGGCTGCCGGCGGCGTTCACCATCTCGACGAGACGCTCCGCGCGGTCGCTGCCCTCCGGGCCCGCGACGACGCCGCACGCCTCGTCGGGGTGGTCCCGCTTGGCGTGCGCCACGATGGCGTCGTACGTCGCCTGGTCGATCGTCAGCACGGGCCAAGCGTATGTGTTTCGGCACGCTCGCTGCGCTCGCGGCTCAGCAACCGGAAGCGCAGGCTGGTCAGCAGCTCATGCTGCCCGTGACCTGGGCGGTCTTCTCGCCGCTGGGGACCAGCGTGACCTCGGTGTCGACGGTGAACCCGCTGCCGTCCTCCGCGATGTCGAGCCCGGCGGCGCCCGGATCGGTGCCGTAGGTCTCCGACCCGACCTGCAGGATCACGCTGGCGTCCACGCCCTCGCCCTCGGAGTAGGCGGAGAGCAGCAGGTCCTCGCCGAGCGCCTGGTAGAACGCCTTCGGCCCTGCGGCGTCGTTCGTGAGGCCGGTGCCGCCCCGGAGGGTTCCCGTCACGGCGCCCGTGACCGTGACGTCGGCGTCGCAGTCGGAGCCGGAGACGTCCGGCACGCCGCCGGTGTCGATCCCGCCGGGGTCGTCGGTGTCGGACGCGCCGTCCGCGCCGTCGTCCTCGGTCTCGCCGGCGGGCTCGGCCGGGTCGTCGTCCGGCTGGACCTGGGACGCGCTGCCGCTCACGGGCTCGTCGTCGCTGCAGCCCGCCACGAGCAGGGTCGTCAGCGCGACGAGCGCGGCGAGCAGCGGGCGAACGGCCATCCGCCCATCCTCCTAGTCGGACAGCGCGTCGACCAGTGTCTGCTGGAGGTAACCGACCCAGTCGTAGATGTCGTGCGCCTGCGCCCGCGGGTCGTCGTCGGACATCGCGGCCCAGACGTCCTCGTCGCCCTCCTCGATCTCCAGGCGGGTGGCGAGCGCGAGCCGCAGGTCCGTGAACGAGCGCATCCAGGTCTCGGCCTCGGGCTCCTCGAGCTCGACGTCGATCATCAGCCCCTCCTCGCGCAGCTCCGCGGGCAGTCCGGCCTCCTCGAGACCGTCGATGATCGCGATCGCCGCGTTCGCCTTGCCGTCGCGCAGGGTGCCCTCGGTGAAGCGGCGGAACTCGGCGGCCGCCTCGCCGTCGGAGGGGTACGCCGTCGGGAACAGCCGGGCCAGCACCGGGTCCTCCGGCTCGGTCTCCGGGCCCGAGAAGTCCATCAGCGCCTCGAACGGGTCGGCGGTGTCGCGCGGCACCGCGGCCTCGTTGCGCAGCAGCTCGACCAGCTGGGCCGCGAGCGAGCGCAGCAGGTCGGCCTCGAACCCCGTGAAGGTGGCGATGATCCGCTTGCTGCGACGGTGCCGGGCGAAACCGGTCGTCACTCTTGCTTGTCCATCGTCGCCCAGAGGCCGTACTCGTGCATGGCCTGCACGTCGCGCTCCATCTCCTCGCGGGTGCCCGCGCTGACGACCGACTTGCCGTCCTCGTGCACCTCGAGCATGAGCTTCTGGGCCTTCCGCTCGTCGTAGCCGAAGTACTTCTGGAAGACGTAGGTCACGTAGGACATGAGGTTGACCGGGTCGTTCCAGACGATCGTGACCCACGGCTTCGCGAGCCTGGTCGACTCGTCCGGGACGATCTCCGGCTCGACCTCGACCGGGGCGGCGGCGGACACCAGCCCATGGTGGCACAGTCGTCCCCGTGACCTCGGCCAGCACGGCACTCCTCACCGACCACTACGAGCTGACCATGCTCCAGGCCGCGCTGGCCGGTGGGACCGCCCACCGCAGGTCGGTGTTCGAGCTGTTCGGCCGACGGCTGCCCGAGGGACGGCGGTACGGCGTGGTGGCCGGCGTCGGCCGCGCACTCGACGCGATCGAGGCGTTCCGGTTCGACGACGAGACGCTCGCCGTCCTCTCCGACGTCGTCGACGGCCCGACGACGGACTACCTGGCGTCGTACCGGTTCACCGGTGACGTCTGGGGCTACCCCGAGGGCGAGACCTACTTCGCCCACTCCCCTCTCGTCGTCGTCGAGTCGACGTTCGCCGAGGCGGTCCTGCTCGAGACCGTGCTGCTGTCGATCTACAACCACGACTCGGCCATCGCCTCCGCCGCGTCGCGGATGACACTGGTCGCCGGCGACCGGCCGTGCATCGAGATGGGGTCGCGACGCACCCACGAGGAGGCGGCGGTCGCGTCGGCCCGCGCCGCCTACGTCGCCGGGTTCGCGACCACGTCCAACCTCGCGGCGCGGCAGCGCTACGGCATCCCCACCGCGGGGACCAGCGCGCACTCGTTCACGCTGCTGCACGACTCCGAGGGGGACGCGTTCCGGGCCCAGGTCGACTCGCTCGGCCGCGGCACCACGCTTCTCGTGGACACCTACGACGTCGCCGAGGCCGTGCGGCTCGCCGTCGAGGTGGCCGGGCCCGAGCTCGGCGCGGTCCGGCTGGACTCCGGCGACCTCGGCGCCCTCGCCGTCGAGGTCCGCGCACAGCTCGACTCCCTGGGCGCCACGGACACCCGGATCATCGTGACCAGCGACCTCGACGAGTTCGCCATCGCCGCGCTGGCGACGGCCCCGGTCGACGGCTACGGGGTCGGCACGCAGCTCGTGACCGGCAGCGGCCACCCGACGTCCGGGTTCGTCTACAAGCTCGTGTCCCGCGAGGGCGACAGCGGCGCGATGGAGTCGGTCGCGAAGAAGAGCACCGACAAGATCTCGATCGGCGGGCGCAAGTACGCGCTGCGCCGCCGTACCGCCGACGGCGTCGCGGAGGCCGAGGTCGTCGGCATCGGCGAGCCGTCGCGCAACGACGGCGACGACCGGGCGCTCCTCGTCCCCCTGGTGCGCGACGGCGAGGTGGTCGGACGGGAGCCGGTCGACACGGCACGGGAGCGCCACGTGATGTCACGTGCGGAGCTGCCGCCGGCCGCCCAGCAGATGTCGAAGGGCGACCCGGTCATCCCCACGGTGTTCGAGGGCGCGGCCCCGGTCGAGGGATACGGATGGTGTTATATCGAAACTTGATATAGCGTGGCCCTGTGGCCACGTCCTCACCCCAGGATCACCTTCCGCTCCCGATGGCGCACTTCCACGTCCTGGTCGCCCTCGCCGACGGAGACCGCCACGGCTACGCGATCATGCAGGCCGTCGACTCCCTGTCCGGCGGCCTGGTGAAGATGGGGCCGGCCACGCTCTACGGGACGCTCAAGCGGCTGGTCGCCGACGGCCTGGCCGAGGAGACCGCCCAGCCCGGCGGTGGCGACGAGGACTCCCGGCGTCGCTACTACCGCCTCACCCGGCTCGGCCAGCGCGTGGCCTCGGCCGAGGCCGATCGGCTCGACGCCCTGGTCAGGACCGTCCACGCACGACTCAAGCCCGGACTGGCCTGACATGCCCCGGGCCGGCCGGAGGCTCTACCCGCTCCTCCTGAGGCTGTACCCCGCCGAGTTCCGCGACGAGTACGGCGACGACATGGTGCTGCTCTTCGACGACCTGGTCGCCGAGCACGGCATCTTCCCGACGGTGCGCCGCACCGCCGTCGACCTGATGGTCACCGTCCCTCGCTACCGACTGGAGTCCGCCATGAACGAGTCCCGAGTCACCCCCCTGCTCACCGCCTGCATCTCGCTGCTGACGATCGTCGGCCTCGCGGCCCCGATGATCGGACTCCTGTGGGTGGGTCCCGCCGCGCTCGCGCTCGCGCTGGGTCTGGCCGTGGCCAACCGCAGCAGGCTGGCCCGGGCGATCCGCACGCCGCGCACGGCGACCCGGGGCAGTCGTCTGCGTGGCGCGGGTGTCTGCGCACTCGTCTTCGCGGCCTCGGCCGGCGCGTGGGCCGTCGCCGTCAGCGACGGCTCGGCGAGCACGCCCAGCCTGCTCGTGTCGTCCCTGGTCGGGACGATGGCCCTGGTCGGGACGCTCGGCTTCCTCGGCGCAGCCCTGTTCACCCCCCGGGTCTCGACAGGGGTGCCTCCGGCCACCACCTGACCCGTTCTAGGGTCGGCGCTGTGAAGAGCGCGCTGATCGTCGTCGACGTCCAGAACGACTTCTGCGAGGGCGGATCGCTGCCGGTCACGGGTGGCGCGCGGGTCGCCGGCGAGATCGGCGGGCTGCTGCAGGCGTGGCTCGACCAGGGCGAGGGAGCCCCGGGCTACGCGCACGTGGTGGCCACCCGCGACCACCACGTGGATCCCGGGGCTCACTGGGCCGCCGACCCCGACTTCGTCGACTCGTGGCCGGTGCACTGCGAGGTCGGGACGCCGGGCGAGCAGTGGCACGAGAACCTCCAGCCGCGTCCCTTCGACGCGGTCTTCCTCAAGGGCGAGCACCGCGCGGCGTACTCCGGCTTCGAGGGTGCGACCCCCGACGGTGAGTCGCTCACCGACTGGCTGCGCGCCCGCCACGTCACGCACGTCGACGTGTGCGGCATCGCCACCGACCACTGCGTGCGGGCCACCGCCCTGGACGCGGCGTCCCACGGCTTCGGGACCAGGGTCCTCACCGACCTGTCGGTCGGCGTCGCACCGGAGACCACCGACGCCGCGCTCGCGGCGATGCGCGAGGCGGGCGTCTCCGTTGACTGAGGGGGTCGGCTCGCCGGAGGACCTTGCGGTCGACCTGGCCGACGGGGTCCTGCGCCTGACGTTCCAGCGGCCCGAGGTCCTCAACGCGATGAGCGGCCTGATGGCGGTGACGCTGGCCGAGCAGCTCGAGCGGGCCACGGCCGACGACGACGTCCGCGTGGTGGTGATCACCGGGTCGGGCGGCTCGTTCAGCGCGGGCGCCGACATCGGCGGCGAGGCCGCGGTCGAGCGTTTCGACGTGCGCGGCCCTCGACGCCGCGAACCGGATCATCCGCGCGGAGGTCGCCTGCTCGAAGCCCGTGCTCGCCGCCGTCGACGGCGTCGCCGCGGGGGTGGGCTGCTCGGTCGCCCTCGCCGCCGACGTCATCGTCGCGAGCGAGTCGGCGGCGTTCCTGCTCGCGTTCGCGCGGGTCGGCCTGATGCCGGACGGCGGCGCCTCCGCGACCGTGGCCGCGGCGATCGGACGGGCCCGGGCGATGCGGATGGCTCTCCTGGCCGAGCCGCTGACCGGGCAGGAGGCGTACGACGCGGGCCTCGTCACGCACGTCGCGACGGCCGCGGAGTTCCCCGGGCTCGTGGACAAGCTCACCCGGCGGCTGGCCTCGGGCCCTCCCCTGGCCTACGCGGCCGCCAAGAAGGCGGTCAACGCCGCGACCCTCGACCAGCTCGAGGCTGCGCTCGAACGGGAGCGCACCGGCCAGACGATCCTGCTCCGGACCGAGGACGCCGCCGAGGGGATGCGGGCGTTCTCCGAGCAGCGCCGGCCGGACTTCCGGGGCCGCTGAGCCCTCACTCCCCAACAACTCTTTGACAGTGGGGCCTCGCGTCGGGCACCATCTCCCCAACAGTTCTTGGGGAGTGAGGGCAGACATGACCGACGAAGACATCAAGGACCTGCGGGCGATGGCGCACCCGGTCCGGCTGCGGATGATGTCGCTCCTCACGGGATCGGCGATGAGCGCCGCCGAGGTCGCTCGCGAGCTCGGCCTCACCCACGCCAACGCGTCGTACCACCTGCGCATCCTGGTGAAGGCCGGCGAGCTGGTCGAGGCGGGCGAGGAGCGGATCCGGGGCGGGGTGGCCAAGAAGTACCGCTACCCCCACGAGCTGCGCGGCACCCACGCGAAGCACCACCCGGACACCGAGGAGCAGGTCCTCTACGCCCGCACCCTGGGGCGTGAGCTCGCGCGCCGGATCCAGGACCGCAAGCGACGGACCAAGAGCCACAACAGCGATCTCGAGGGGTGGGTGACCCCCGAGGTCTGGAAGCGCGCGCAGGACCTGCTCATCGAGGCGTCGCACCTCCTGCACGACGAGAACCAGCCACCGCGTACGCCGGGGACGGTGCACGTCAGCGCCAGCTCGTGGGCGTTCCAGATGACGACGGACGAGGACCAGGCATGACCACCGAGGAGCAGTCGGCCCTGGCGCCGCTGCGCGAGCCGAACTTCCGCTACTACTTCTTCTCCCGCCTGGTGAACTCGGTCGGCGGCGTGATGGCCGGCGTCGCCCTCGCGTTCGCGGTCCTCGAGGTCAGCAACTCCGCCACCGCACTCGGTGTCGTGCTCGCCGCGCACAGCGTCCCCCTGGTCGTCTTCCTGCTCGCGGGTGGCGTGATCGCCGACCGGTTCGGGCGCACGCTGGTCATCCAGGTCTCGAACGTCGTCTCCGGCGTGTGCCAGCTCGCGATCGCCGGCCTGGTGATCACCGACCAGGCGCAGATCTGGCAGCTCGTCGTCCTCACGGCCGTCCAGGGCACGGTGATGGCGGTCAGCTTCCCGGCGATGGCGAGCGTGATGCCCCAGCTCGTCCCCCGCGACCAGCTCAAGCCGGCCAACCTCCTGATGTCGGTGCAGCGCAACGCGCTGACCGTCGTCGGACCCGCGGTCAGCGGCATCCTGGTCGTCACCGTCGGTGCCGGCTGGGCGCTCGCCGTGGACGGCATCACGTACCTGTTCGCGGCCGCGCTGCTGACGCTCGTGAAGATCCCGCCGCCGCTCCCCCGCGAGGACCGGCCGGGCGCGGTCGCCGAGCTGCGGGAGGGGTGGACCTACTTCCGGACCACGACCTGGCTCTGGGTGATCGTGCTCGCGTTCGGCGCCCTGAACATGATCCAGAGCGGCGCCCTGCACACGCTGGGGCCGGTGCTCGCGAAGAACAACGACGCCATCGGCGAGAGCGGCTGGGGCCTGATCCTCTCCGCCGAGGCGCTCGGCTTCCTGCTCTGCTCGCTCGCGCTGATGAAGCTGCCCATGCGACGTCCCCTGCGCGCCGGGATGATCGGGATCGCGGCGCTCGGGCTGCCGATGCTGGCGCTCGGCGTCCAGCCCGTGCTCGCCGCGGGCATGGTCGGCGCCTTCGTCGGCGGCCTCGGCACCGAGGTCTTCAGCCTCGCCTGGAACCTGGCCATGCAGGAGCACGTGCCCGACGAGATGCTCTCGCGGGCCTACTCGTACGACGCCCTGGGCTCGTTCGTGGCGATCCCGCTGGGCCAGCTCGCGTTCGGGCCGCTCGGCCACGTCTTCGGCGTCCAGGACGTGATGCTGGTGTCCGGTGTCGTCTACGTCCTGATCTGCGCCGCGACGCTGACGTCCCGGTCCGTGCGCGACCTCGGTCGGGTCACCGACGTCGTCAGCACCACTTCTCAGCCAGCGCACTGATCACGGTCAGGTTCCGGTTGGTCGCGACGCCCAGGAGCTTCTCGACCTGGACGTTCGTCAGCTTCGCGTCGCTGCCGTAGCTGCTCCCGTTGTAGAGCAGGTGCACCGCGCGGCCGCCGACCCTGGCGACCTCCTTGGCGGTGCTGGCCTCCTCCATCGCCGCGACCGCCGCCCGGGTCGGTTCCTCCTTGAGCAGCGACACGTAGTGCCGCTCGCTCTCACCGAACGTCAGGGCCCGCTCGGCGATCTCCTTCAGCTCCTTGGCCGTGAACACGATCGTCGGCACCGCGAAGCCGGCCTCGTCGAGGTACGCCTCCTCCAGCGCGGCCTCGATCCGAGCGCGGGACCGCATGCTCGTGTCGAAGCGGACGTTGCCGGTGTTGATGTACGTCGCGACGTCGGCGAACCCCGCCGCCTCGGTCGCCCGGACGATGGCCTCCTTGGGGAACTTCCGCGTGGACCCGAGGTTGATCGCACGCAGGAACCCGACATACCTCGCCATGCGCCGATCGTGCCCTACCGGGCGCGCCCGTAAATGGCTCGCGACCGGACGACGGCCGCACCTACCCTTCTCGACGGCGAGATCAGCAGCCGGCCGGGCGTGCCCGGACCGGTCCTGCGCGTCGTACCCCGCCACTTGCCCCGGTAGGCATGCGCTCATCACGCATCGAGGTTCGATTCCTCTACTCCCTCACGGGCGGGTGGGTGGTGGCGACATGCGGTCGGTCGCCCTGGGCCTCATCGACCCCGCCTGATCCTGGGCAACGACGGTGGACGCCCCGCGACCGGGCGTGCCACTGCCCGCCCGCTCCACACCACCGAAGAAACCAGACCGGACACGGCACCACGACCAAGGAAAGGAGGCCGCCATGTCCCCGTTCACCACCAAGCTGACCGTCCAGCCGGGCGTCAACGTCGTCGAGTACCTCGACGGCGCCTGCACGCGCGTGCTCGAGCCCGGCCGGCACGCCAAGCGCGCCCGCGCCGAGTACCGCGCGGTCTCCGTCCGCGAGCGGCTCGACCTGGTCGCGCCGCAGGAGGTCCTGACCTCCGACGGCGTGACCGTGCGGGTCACCGCCGTCGGTCCGATCGCGGGTCGTCGACCCGCAGCGCTTCCTCGAGACGGCCGACGAGCCCTTCGCGCTCGTGTACCTGGCCGTCCAGGTCGCGCTGCGCGAGGCGCTGGTCGAGGTCGACGCCGAGTCCGTGGTCCGCGCCGCCCGCCGCACGCTGGGTGACTCGGTCACGCTCGCGGCCCGCGCGGTCGGCGAGCGCGTCGGCCTCGACGTGCTCGAGGTCGTCGTCAAGGACGTGATCCTGCCGCCCGAGCTGCGCTCGGCGTACTCGGAGCTCGTCACGGCCAAGACCCGCGGCCAGGCCCAGCTGGAGGCCGCGCGCGCCGAGACCGCCGCACTGCGGTCGCTGGCCAACGGCGCCAAGCTGCTCGACGAGCACCCGGCGCTGGCGCGGCTGCGGCTGGTGCAGGCGCTGCCGTACGGCTCGACGCTGGAGCTGCAGCTTCGACGCGCCGTCCGAGTAGGAGCCCGTGGGGCATGTCCGTCACTACGGTGGCGGGCATGCCCTGCGACTTCTGCGGCGAGGAGTTCGACCCGATCAGCACCCGGTGGCTGTGCCCGCACTGCCACGCAAAAGCGAACTGCTGTGACGGGGCGCCACTACCCGCGAACGAAGCCCCCGCGAGCTAACGGATCCTGACGACGTTCGTCTTCGCGATCTTGTCGTGGATCGCCTGCTTGTTCCCGTCCCAGAGCGGCCACAGGACGTCGAGCAGGCTGTAGATGCCGGCCACGTTGCCGATGATCGGCACCAGGCCGAGGACGCCGACGGCGAACTGGCCGGCCCAGCGCAGCACGACGGTGCCGAGCGGCATCGGCCCGGCGACCTCGCGGCGGCGTACGCGCAGACCGGTGAGGAGCTTGCCGGGCGTGGCCTGCTTCCACATCAGGAAGCCGACGTTGTACGCGAACCCGGCGACCAGGCTGATCGCGGCGATGACGGCCAGCGGACCGAAGGTCTGCTCCTGCAGGTCGAGCGCGCTGACGCTGCTCCCGCGGCCGGCGTTGGCGTCGTCCATGGCCTGGTCGAAGTAGTCGAGGTAGATGTCCCCGACCTCCTTGAACCACGGGAACGCGACGATGCCGAGGACGACGCCGAGGATCAGCGCGTCGATGACGTAGGCGCCGACGCGGTGCCACCAGCCGGCGAGCGGTACGCCGTCCGGGGTGGTCGTCGACCGCCCGCTCGCGGGCGCGCCGCCGTAGTACTGCTGCGCCACCGGTGCGGGCGACGTGTGCTCGGTCCACTGGGCGCCGTCCCAGTAGCGGAGCTGCGGCGTCTGCCCGGGCGTCGGGGGCAGCGGGTCAGGGTGCCAGCCGGCAGGTGACGTCACGCGTCACAGGTTGCCACGCAGCTCCTGCTCACGTTCGATGGCCTCGAACAGCGCCTTGAAGTTGCCCTTGCCGAAGCCGAGCGAGCCGTGCCGCTCGATGAACTCGTAGAACACCGTCGGCCGGTCGCCCATCGGCTTGGTGAAGATCTGGAGCAGGTAGCCGTCCTCGTCGCGGTCGACCAGGATCTTGCGCTTCTTGAGCTCCTCGATGGGGACGCGCACCTCGCCGATCCGGGCGCGCAGCTCCGGGTCGTCGTAGTAGGAGTCCGGGGTGTCGAGGAACTCGATGCCGTTGTCGCGCAGGATGTCGACGCTGCGGAGGATGTCGTTGGTCGCGAGCGCGATGTGCTGGCAGCCGGCGCCGTCGTAGAACTCGAGGTACTCGTCGATCTGCGACTTCTTCTTGGCGATGGCCGGCTCGTTGAGCGGGAACTTCACCCGGTGGTTGCCGCTCGCGACGACCTTGGACATCAGCGCGGAGTAGTCGGTGGCGATGTCGTCGCCGACGAACTCGGCCATGTTCGTGAAGCCGAGCACCTTGTTGTAGAAGGTCACCCACTCGTCCATCCGGCCGAGCTCGACGTTGCCGACGCAGTGGTCGATCGCCTGGAAGAGCCGCTTCGGGTGCCCCTCGCGCCGGACCACGGTCGACTGCCGGGCGACGTAGCCGGGCAGGTACGGGCCGTCGTACCGGCTGCGGTCGACCAGCGTGTGCCGGGTCTCGCCGTACGTCGCGATGGCGGCCAGTCGCACGGTGCCGTGGTCGTCGGACTCGTCGTGCGGCTCGACCAGGATCGTCGCGCCCATCGCGCGGGCGTGCTCGATGCACTTGTCGACGTCGGACACCTCGATCGCGAGGTCGACGACACCGTCGCCGTGCTTGCGGTGGTGGTCCATGACCGGGCTGTCCGGCGTGACGCCGCCGGTGAAGACGAAGCGGGCGCTTCCCGAGCGGAGCACGTAGGACTTCGAGTCGCGGTGCCCGTTCTCCGGGCCCCGGTACGCCTCGAGATCCATGCCGAGGGCCAGCTGGTAGAAGGTCGCGGTCTGGGTGGCGTTGCCGACCACGAAGCAGACCGCGTCCTGGGCGACGACCGGGAACGGGTCGTTGCTCGCGTCGTACTCGACGAGACCGACGAGCTGCTTGAGCTGGTCGAGCGAGAGTCCTGCCTGGACCTCTTCGTTGGTCAGAGCCGTGAGCGTCGACTGAGTCATGCCGTCAGGGTGTCGGGTGGCGTACATTCTGTGCAACCGAACCGCGACACGTTGAGCAATCTGCACATGATCGGAGGAACCCATGGACGATCTGGACCGCAGAGTGATCGACCTGTTCGCGGCCGACCCCCGGGTCGGGGTGCTCGAGGCGTCCCGCCGGCTCGGTGTCGCGCGCGGCACGGTGCAGGCCCGCCTCGACAAGCTGGAGTCGACCGGGGTGATCACGGGCTACGGACCCGAGCTCTCGCCGGAGGCCCTGGGCCACCCGGTGACCGCGTTCCTCACCCTCGAGATCCGACAGGAGGCGGAGCGCGGAGGCGGCCACGACGCCGTCGGCGCGCACCTCGCGGACATCCCCGAGGTGCTCGAGGCGCACACGATCACCGGCGCCGGCGACCTGATGGTCCGGGTGGTCGCCCGGTCGAACGCCGACCTGCAACGCGTCATCGACCTGGTGCTCGCGGCACCGGCCATCACCCGCTCGTCGACGGTGATCGCCCTCGCGACCCAGGTGCCCTACCGGGTCCTGCCCCTGCTCAGGGAGGCGACCGCATGACCGCCGGCGTGGAGGACGCGTTCCGCGAGCGAGCCGCCGCCCTGGCCGCGCAGGACTGGGCGGTCGTCGAGGCCCAGCTGCACGACGACTTCGTCTACACCAACTCGCTCGGCGAGCGACTGACGAAGGACGGCTACCTCACCTTCCTGCGCACCGGGCCGCTGCGCTGGAACCGTCAGTGGCTCGAGGACGCCCGGGTCGTGGAGGTCGACGCGACCGCCGTCATCACGGGCACGGTGTTCGACGACGTCGTCGTCGACGGCGAGCCACGAGTGCTGACGTTCGCCACGACCCAGACCTACGCGCTGGTCGACGGCCGCTGGCGCTACCTCGCCGGGCAGACGTCGCCGGTCGACCTGCGCACATAGGCGGCAAGCGGTCACTGCCGGCTCCAGTCGTCGGCCGACCAGAACCCGATCAGCGGGAGGTAGTCGGGTACACCGGCTGCCATCTCACCGGCATCGGTGGCGCCGCCGTCGGTGAACACGACGGTGTCACCCTCTATCTCGACCGCGAAGCTGACCAGCTCGACGGGTGCCTCGTCGTCGAGCACGATCCGCCCGCCCTCGAGGGTGAAGGTGCCGGACTGCCAGCCCTCACCGGTGGGCGCGTAAGCGAGGGAGAACCGGTCACCGAGGAACTCGAGACGGAACTCCGGCCCCGGCAGCTCCTGCAGCATCTGCGTCGCCACCGCCTTGGGATAGCCGAGGTCCTCGATCGCGGCGACGTAGGCATTTCGGGACACGTCCGCAACCCACGTGCCTTCGAGTGGGGTGGTCACCCCACCGGCTTCGTCCACCGGGCCGCTCGCCCGGGACGGCGAGGGCGTCTCGGTCGACGTCACGGGCGGAGTTGCGGCGTCACCCGCTTCAGGATCGTCCGAGCAGGCGGCCGTGAACAGCAGAGCGCCCACGAGCAGTGGACCGGAAAGGCTGTGTCGCATGGTGACTCCTCAGTCGAAGGTGGGCCGCGGTGACCGGCGTCACTCGCGGACCCACGTGGTGGAGGCCCAGAACCCGACCCCCACGGGGTCCAGGTCCGCCTCGTCGGACGGAGGCTCGAACGTCAGCTCATCGCCGTCGACCGCGAAGGGGAACGCGGGAATGCCGACCGGCGCCTCGTCGTCGATGGTGATCCGGTCGCCGTCGACGGAGAAGGTGCCGGCCTGGTACTGCTCGTCCTCCGGGACGTAGGACATCCGGAACCGCTCACCCAGGAACTCCAGCCGGAACTCCGGGCCCGGGAGGTACGTGAGCGCCTCCGCCACGACGTCCTCCGGGTAGCCGGCCTCGACGATCGCCGCGGCGAAGGCCTCCTCGGTGATCTCGGCACGCCACACGCCTTCGAGAGGCGAGTCGGTGGCCGTCTCGGACGAGACAGGTGCCGGGGTCGACGGCTGGGACGTCGTCCCCGGGTCGTCGGGGCTGTCCTCCGAGCATCCGGTCGGCAGCATCAGCAGTGCGAGGACGACGGCGGCGGTCAGGGTGCGGTTCATGGCGACTCCTCAGTCGAAGGCGAGCTGGCTGGACAGGCAGGACGGCACGGACGGCGGGGCGTCGATCGCTCCGGCGAGCCACTCGTTGCGGATCGTGCGGACGCACTCGTTGCCGAGCACGTTGTGGGTCAACGTCGGGATCTCCACGACGTACGCGCCGGGGACCAGCCGGGCCAGCTCGGCCCGGATCTGGTCGGGTGGTGAGAAGGGGTCGTACCGCCCGTACAGCGCGAGCGCCGGGATCGCGTCGACCGGGCCGATGGACGCGGGCTCGGCGGCCAGCCCCCACGCCCCGCACGCCGCGGCCCAGTCGGCGCTCGCGGCGAGGCTGGAGCAGAGGGTGGAGAGCACGGCTCCGACGGCCACCCGGTCACTGCTCTCGCACTTGGGCAGGTAGCCCACGCACAGCGGTGGCGCGGCGGTGAGCGTCTCGGCGTACAGCGTGAGGAGCCGGCCGGCCCGACCCGACGCCGCCTCGGCGAGGAGCTCCGGCAGCAGCTGCGGACCGAGCGAGCTCCAGCCGACGAGCCAGCGGGTGGCGTGACGCAGGCCGGTCTCGTCGACCACGATCTCCTGGTCCTCGACCGTGGTGCTGACGGGAGCCGACGCCAGGGCCGACTGCGCGGTCACCCAGGTGTCGCGCACGTCGCCGTACTTCTTCGTGCACCCTGCGTCGTCGCGGCACCGGGCCGCGATGTCGGCGACGACGTCGTCCAGCGACTGGTCCGGGTCGGTGTACCCGGCGGACACCGAGTCGAGGACGAGCGCCTCCACCGACTCGGGGTGGTCGCCGGCGAGGTCGAGCGCCGCCGTGCCCGAGGAGCCGTGTCCCATCACGACCCAGCGCGACACGTCGTACGCCGTCATCACGTCGTGGAGCACCTCGCCGAGCTGGTCCGGCGTCACGTCGGTGGGGTCCACCCCGTCGGTGCGGAGCCGTGAGCGGCAGGCGGAGACCGCCGCCTCGATGTCGGCGTCCAGGGGCTGGGTGGCCAGACCCTCGACCTCGGGGCAGTCCAAGGAGGGGGTCGAGTGCCCGGTGCCGGGCAGGTCCACGAGGACCAGCCGGCGACCCGTGCGCTGCGCGATCGGCGCGAGGCCGCCGTAGGTCGGGGTCATCCCCAGGTCGGTGCCGGTCTCGAGCACGGGCGCGAGATCGTTGGCCTCCGGCGGGTCGACGGCCACGGTGAAGATCCGGAGCTCGCCACCGGAGCGGCCGACCGTGACCACGAAGCCGCACGTGTGGGTCGGGACGACGAGGATCTCGACGTCGTCGGGACACGCGACCTGCTCCAGCACCGGCGCGCCCGCGGGCTGCTCGTCCGTCGACGAGCTGCAGCCCGCCACCAGCACCAGCGCGACGGCGGCAGCGACGGTCGCTCGCATCGTGCTCATACCGGACCACACCGACGAGAGGTGGCGGAGGTTACGAGCCGGTGGCCGACGTCCACGTTCCCTCGAAGACCAGTGCGCGTGCGGCGCAGGTCTCGTCGACCACCGTCAGGCGCAACCCGGCCTCGGAGACGGACCACCGGTACGCGCCGGCGGGAAGCTCCGCGCAGAGGTCGTTGACGAAGGCGTCGAACCGTACGTCGCCGGCCGTGGCCTCGTAGGAGATCCCGTCGGTCTGCACCGATGACGAGGCCGGAGCAGCGAGCACCATCACCCCGTCCTCGCGCAGCTCCATCCGCCACGACCCCGAGACCTCCTCGCCGGGACCGACGGTGCGGCGCCAGGCGCCGACGAGTGCCGGCCGGGCCGGATCGGTCGGCTGCACGGACGGCGGCGGCCGTGGGTCGTCCTGGACGACGACCGGGACCACCACCACCGCAGCGATGGCAGCCGCGGCAGCGGCGATCACCAGGGGTCCGCTTCGCCGGCGCGCGGGCCGGCCCGTCCGCGCGAGCACCGTCCGGAGCGCGTCACGCGTGTCCGCGTCGTCGGGGCCCGGCACCGCCAGGAGCGCGGTCCGGATCTGCGCGTCGAAGCCCGGGTCTGGCGTCATGTCGTGGTCTCCCGGTCCTGGAGCATCGTCGCGAGGCGGTGGCGTGCGCGGTGCAGGCCGACCTTGACGGCGCCCGGCGTCATGCCGAGGACGTCGGCGACCTCCGAGATCGGCCGGTCCTCGAGGTGGTAGAGCGCGACGAGTGCGCGCTCGCGCTGCGGCAACGCGGCCACCGCGCGGCGGATGTCGACGCCGATGTCGGTCCGGGACGGATCAGGATCGACCACCTCGAAGGTCCGCTCGAGCGAGTGGCGGCGACCCTCGCGGCGACGCCACGAGAAGGCGAGGTTGAGGGCGACCCGCCGTACCCATGCCTCGGGACTGTCGTAGCCCGAGATCCGGGACCAGTTGCGGTGCAGCCGGACGAACGCCTCCTGCGCGAGGTCCTCGGCGGCCTGGGCGTCCCGCAGCACCACCGTCAGGAGCCGGGCGACGGCCGGGTACTCGGCCGTGAAGAACCACGTGAACGACGCGAGGTCGTCAGCAGCGCGGCTCGGGCCCATGACGAGGACACTTCCTGCAGGACCGGTTGGTTACAGCGCACGCTAGTCGAGAAGCACCGCCGTCAACCGCCGAAGATCATGCAGCTCGACGTCGCGTGCGCGAGCAGCTTGCCGTTCTCGTCGAACAGCTGCGCCTCGGCGAGTGCCGTGCGCCGGCCGCGCGAGAGGACCGTGCCGACGCACGTCAGCTGCCCGGTGTCGACGGTGATCGGGCGCAGGAACTTCACGGTCAGGTCCAGCGAGGTGTAGCCCTGGCCGACCTCGAGGGTCGAGTGGACGGCGCATCCCGCAGCGGTGTCGAGCAGCGTCGAGATCATGCCGCCGTGCACGCCGCCGAGCGGGTTGTAGTGGAACGTCTGGACCCGCATCCCACACGTGACCGTGCCGCGCTCGGCGTGGAAGCGGTTCATGTCGATCGTCGCCATCACCGGCGGCGGGGGCATCAGTCCCTGCTCGATCGCCTGGAGCTGGCCCAGTCCGTCGAGCTTCGACAGCGCCTCGTAGTCACCCTGGCCCGGGAGCGCCCAGGTGAACTCACGGCTGGCGGTCTGCCACTGGCTGAGGTCGGGCTGCTCCTGGGTCTGCGTCATGGACCTAGCGTCCTGGAGCCTTGCTGAGTCTGTCAAGTAGACCTAGCATGTGACCATGGCCACGACGACTCCCGCTGGGACCGACGCCTCTCCCCCGGCTCTCGCGTTCTCGACCGACAACTGCCAGGTCGAACGCTCCCTCGCCGTGTTCGGCGACCGCCAGTCCATGGTCGTCATCCGGGAGATCTTCAACGGCGTCCGCCGCTTCGACGACATGCAGAAGCACAGCGGCGTCAACCGGCAGGTGCTCAGCAACCGCCTCGCCCATCTGGTCGACCAGGGCATCCTCCGCAAGGTGCCGTACCAGCCCGAGGGTGCGCGCCTGCGGCACGAGTACCGGCTGACCCAGAAGGGCCTCGACCTCTACCCCATCCTGACCGCGCTGTCCGACTGGGGCACGCGGTACGTCGCCGACGCTGACGGCCCCGCCGTCGAGATGGCGCACCGCGACTGCGGCGAGCGGGTGCGTGCAGTGCTCGTCTGCGACGCCGGGCATCGCGTCGACGAGTTCCGCGACGTCGCGCCGCGGCCGGCGTCCGGCGTCAAGCCGTTCGGCGGCTAGACCCCGCTGCGGCCGGGCGCCGTCAGCTCGACTTGCGGTTGGCCGCCCACTCGCGGACCCGGTCGATCCGGGCGCGCAGCTGGGTGGCGTTGGCGACGGCGGCGCCGGGGCCGCCGCACTCCTTGCGCAGTGCGGCGTGCGTGATGCCGTGCGCCTGGCCGGTGCGGTGGTGCCACGCGGCCACGAGCCCGTTCAGCTCGCGGCGCAGCATCGCCAGCTCCTCGTGCGTGGTGAGCTCGGCGACGGTGTCCGGCTCGGGCTTGACCGTACGACGGCGCTGCGCCTGCCGCTGCTGGAGCAGCTCGCGCATCTGGCCCGGCTCCAGGAGACCAGGGATGCCGAGGAAGTCCATCTCCTCGTCGGACCCGAGGTGCACCTCGCCCTCGTGGCCGAACATCGAGCCGTCGAACAGCACGTGGTCGAAGCGCGCCTCGGAGTTGAGCGCCTCGAACGGCAGCCCCTCCTCGAGGGCGCCCTCGCCGGCCTGGGCCTGCGCGAGCAGGTCGTTCTCGGCGGCGAAGATGTCGGCCTCGTCGTTGATCCGGCGGCCGAGGACGTGGTCGCGGACCACCTCGAGCTCGGCGGCGTACTGGAGGAGGGACGGCACCGACGGCAGGAAGATCGACGCGGTCTCGCCGCGGGAGCGGGCCCGGACGAAGCGGCCGACGGCCTGCGCGAAGAACAGCGGGGTGCCCGTCGTCGTCGCCCAGACACCGACGGCGAGCCGCGGCACGTCGACGCCCTCGGAGACCATCCGGACCGCGACCATCCAGCGCTTGTCGCCGCTCGAGAAGTCGGCGATCTTCTTCGACGACCCGGGCTCGTCGGACAGCACGAGCGTCGGCGACTCCTTGGTCAGCTTCTTGAGCAGCGCCGCATAGGCGCGGGCCGAGTCCTGGTCCGAGGCGATCACCAGCCCACCGGCGTCCGGCACGTGGCGCCGCACCTCGGACAGCCGGGTGTCCGCCGCCGCCAGCACCGCCGGGATCCACGCCCCCTGCGGGTCGAGCGCGGTCCGCAGTGCCTGGGCGTGCAGGTCCTTGGTCAGCGGCTCGCCGAGCCGGGCGGCGATCTCGTCACCGGCGCGGGTCCGCCAGGTCAGCTCGCCGGAGTACGCCATGAACAGGACCGGCCGGACGACGTGGTCGGCCAGCGCCTCGGCGTACCCGTACGTGTAGTCGGCGGCCGACCGGGGGATGCCGTCGTCGCCGGGCGCGTAGGTGACGAAGGGGATCGGGTTCACGTCGGAGCGGAACGGTGTGCCCGTCAGCGCGAGTCGCCGGTGCGCGGGCTCGAACGCCTCGCGCACGCCCTCGCCCCACGACAGCGCGTCACCGGCGTGGTGGATCTCGTCGAGGATCACCAGCGTCTTGAACCGCTCGGTCCGGATCCGCATCGCGAGCGGGTTGACGCCGACTCCGGCGTACGTCACCGCGATGCCGACGTAGTCGGCCGAGGTCTTGCCCTTGCCCGCGGCGTACGTCGGGTCGAGCGGGATGCCGACGCGCTCGGCGGCCTCGGCCCACTGCTGCTTGAGGTGCTCGGTGGGGGCGACGACCGTGATCCGCTCGACCACGCGCCGGTTGAGCAGGTCCGCGGCGACCGTCAGGGCGAACGTGGTCTTGCCGGCGCCGGGGGTCGCCACGGCGAGGAAGTCGCGCGGCTGCCGCGCGTCGTACTGAGTCATGGCCGCCGACTGCCAGGCGCGCAGGGGACTAGCGGTCCCCCACGCGGCGCGGTCGGGCCAAGCGGGCCCGAGCGTCACTCGTCAGAGCCCTCGTCGCCCTTGAGCGTCTCCCAGATCTCCTTGCACTCCGGGCAGACCGGGAACTTCTCCCCCGCCCGGCTGGGCACCCAGACCTTGCCGCAGAGCGCGACCACCGGCGTGCCCATGACCATCGCCTCGGTGAGCTTGTCCTTGGGCACGAAGTGCGAGAACCGCTCGTGATCGCCCGCGTCGGTCGGGACGGTCCGTTCGTCCTGCCGGACGTCCGTGTCGACGGCGGTGCCAGGTCCGAAACCGATGGTGCTCATTGGCTCGATCCTACGACGCGCGTCAGTTGAGATCAGGATCGACGGGCCGGGTCGAGTGCCACGCGAGCTCGCCCGGCTGTCGCCGGAGCACGTCGCGCTTGAGCTCGGTGGGGTCGACCCGGAACGCGTCGGGCACCTCGCCCGGCACGACGTACCAGCTGCCCTCCTCGATCTCCGTCTCGAGCTGCTCGGTGCCCCAGCCCGCGTAGCCGGCGAAGATGCGCAGGCCGGCCAGGCTCTCGCCGACCAGCTCGACCGGCGTGTCCAGGTCGACCAGGCCGACCCGCCCGTCGAGGGTGTCGTCGAGCACGCGGAAGCCGACCGGCGCGTTCTCCGCGTCGCGGAGCAGCGCGACTCCCAGCGCGCCCTCGGTGCTGACCGGGCCACCCCGGAAGAGCACCTCCGGCTCGGCGCAGGTCTCGGCCCACGGGTCGAGGACCTCGGAGACCGGGACGGGCGACGGACGGTTGAGGACGACGCCCAGTGCGCCGTCCCCGTCGACCTCGAGCATGAGCACGACGGTGTCGGAGAAGTTCGGGTCGAGCAGGTCGGGCGTGGCGACGAGAAGCATGCCGGCCCGGACCTCGCTCACTCCCTCATAGTGTCAGGCCGCGAGAACAGCCCTCAGCCGATCGAACAGGGTCGGCTCGCTCGCCACGCGGGAGGCGGGGACGTACGTCGCGCGGGCGCGCTTCTCGATGCGCTCGCCGACGCGCACGGACTCGGCGTCGTCCGGGCCTCCCAGCCCGGCCGTCACGGCCAGGAGCACGTGCTCCTTGGCGGCGGAGGTCGCGACGACGCGGGCCATCGCGTCGTCGAGCGGGTGCGCGCGGTGCCGGTCGAGGACGGCGCGGACGCCGGGCATCTCGTCGGCGGTGCGCTGCCAGGCGGTCACGACCGCCTCCTCGAGGTTCATCGGCTGGCTCATCAGCTCGCGCTCGATCCGGCCGGCGAGGCGGGTGTGCCACCGCAGCTGGAGAGCACCGAGCAGGTCGGTGGCGTCGGCGAAGGTCTCGTCGACCCCGGCGACGGACAGCGGGAGCTCGCCGTCGACGCGCTGGTCGGCGCTCTCGACGACGTTCCGCAGCACCTCGCCGCGGCGGTGGAAAGCGGTCCAGGTCATGGCTCTTTCCTCTCTCGGGTTCGGTCGGGAACCGGTCCCACATACCGTGGGTACGTACCGAGAGTACCTCTACATACCGAGGGTATGACAACATTGGACGACGTGATGGTGGCCACGCATACCTTCGGTCGGTATTACTCTGCCGGGATGCCCAAGTCCTCCGTCCAGCGACTGGTCCGCGAGGTGTCGGGCGTCACGGGCGCGAGCCGTCGCCAGCAGTACTCCGCCTCGACCAAGCGGGCCCTCGTCGACGTGGCCGAGGAGCTGTTCACCGAGTCGGGGTACGCGAACACCTCCCTCGACGCGATCGTCGCCGGGGCCCGGGTGACCAAGGGCGCGCTCTACCACCACTTCAGCGGCAAGCAGGCACTGTTCGAGGCGGTCTTCGAGCGGGTCGAGACCGACGCGTCGAGGTCGATCAACAAGGCGCTGAAGGGCAAGAAGGACCCCTGGGAGAAGGCCGGCGCCGGCCTCGAGGCGTTCCTCGAGATCGTGCAGCAGCCGCGCTACCGGCGGATCGTGATCCAGGAGGGCCCCGCGGTCCTCGGCTACGAGCGCTTCCGCGAGCAGGAGGAGCGCTCCACGTTCGGCTCGGTCCTCGACATCGTCCGCTCGGTGCTCGGCGCCGGCGAGTGGGAGCTCGAGGAGGGGATGATGCAGACCTTCGCCCGCATCTTCTTCGGCGCGATGTCCTCGGCGGGCGAGTCGGTGGCGACCGCGGACGACCCCGAGCTCGCCGCGTGGCGGGTCCAGGCCGCGATCGGGTTCATGATCACCGGCTTCCAGGCGCTCGCGGACTCCGGTGTCGACCTGCCGAGCGCACCGCCGTCGGCCGGCGAGCACGACGACCTCGACTGAGGTCCGTGCCCGGGCCGGGCGCTACTTCTTGGTGAAGGTGACGTCCCCGCCGTCGACCGGGACCAGCTCGATCCACGTGTGCCCGGCCGGGACCGTCAGCTCGCCCGCCTTGGTCGACAGGGTGATCGGCGAGCCCAGGTCGTCCTTGCTCCACGTGCCGCGCACCAGGCGGCCGCCGTGGAAGATCATCGCCTGACCGGTGCCCTCGAGCTTGGTCTCGGGCACGGGGTTGCCGGCCGGGTCGGTGTAGCCGGCGTCGCCGACCTCCACGCGGAGCACCAGGACGGTGTCGGCGGGGAACTGCGCGGCCGGGTCGGCGTTGCTGTTGTCGTTGACGTAGCCGCCGCCGTCGAACCGCCAGGTCGTGGTGTGCCCGCCGGAGAAGATCGCGTTCACGGTCGCCGCCGGCTGCCCAGCGGGAAGGTCCGCCGCGTCGCCCCAGGGCAGGTAGTCGACGGGCCGGTCCTCGTCGGACTCCGCGGCGTCGGTCGTCTCCTGCAGGTTCGCCATCAGGTTGTACGGCGCGTTGCGACCGCTGTCCCTGAACAGGCCCTCGTCGCCCTCGGCGAAGAACTCGATGCCCGCATCCTTGATCCGGTTGATCGTCACGGCCGCGGCGCCCGACGTGACCATCGTGCCGCCGACCGGCTTCACGATGCCGATGTCGCTCGCGCGCATCGACCGCACCGGGCCGACCTCGTCGGGGATGTCGGAGTAGAAGAACGCGGCCAGGCGGGTGCTGCCGCCCTCGACCAGCTCCTCCACCACCAGGTCCGCGGCGTCGAGCCCCGCCTGCGGGGCGCTCGAGTGGGTGTTGTCGATCTTGACGACCATCACCGGGTGGTCCTGGGCCGCGCCGGCGTCGCCGCTGACGTCGAGCCCGGTCAGGGGCCAGGTCTGGCCGAGCTCGCTGCCGCCGGCGACCTCCTGGGACTCCGGCTCCTCGCTGTCCTTCTTCTTGTCGTCGCCGCAGCCGGCGAGCACGAGGCTGGCGGCGAGGGCGAGCGCGAGGGCACGGTGAGAACGCACGAAAGGGCTCCATCAAGGTCTACTAGAACGGTCGACTTGCAGTGTGCGCCGTCGGGGCGCGGGGACGAGGGAGGCGCGCCCTATCCGAGCTTGGCGCCGCCGTCGACGTACAGCGTCTGGCCGGTGATGTACGACGCCTCGTCGCTGCACAGGAACGCGGCCGCCGCGGCGATGTCGGCGGGCTCGCCGACGCGGCGCACCGGGTTGGCCTCGGCGTTGAGCCGGCGCAGCTCCTCGGGCTCCATCTTGAGCCGGCGGGCCGTGGCGTCGGTCATCTCGGTGGCGATGAAGCCCGGTGCGATCGCGTTGGCGTTGATGCCGAACGGGCCGAGCTCGATGCCGAGGGTGCGGGTGAGCCCCTGGACGCCCATCTTGGCCGCGGAGTAGTTCGCCTGACCGCGGTTGCCGAGCGCGGAGACGCTCGAGAGGTTGAGGATCTTCCCGTACTTCTGCTCGACGAAGTGCTTCTGGGCGGCCTTGGTCATCAGGAAGGCACCGCGCAGGTGCACGTTCATGACGAGGTCCCAGTCATCCTCGGTCATCTTGAAGAGCAGGTTGTCGCGGGTGATGCCGGCGTTGTTGACCAGCACGTGGATCCCGCCGAGCTCCTCGACCACGCGCGCGACCGCCGCCTCGACGGCCTCGGCGTTGCTGACGTCGGCGCCCACACCGATGTGCTTCTGGCCGGCGGGGAGCTTCGCGGCCGCTGCTGCGGCTGCCGACTCGTCGAGGTCGACGACCGCGACCGATGCGCCCTCCTCGGCGAACCGGGTCGCACACCCGAAGCCGATCCCCTGGGCAGCGCCCGTCACCACCACTACGCGTCCGTCGTACCTACCCATGGACGGCAACTGTAGGAGGCCCCCGAAGTCAGTCCTCGTCGAGGGTCTTCAGGATCTGCTTGGTGAGCGTCTTCACCCGCCCGGGCTTCTGGGTCGCGATCGTGATCACGACGACCCCGTCCTGGTCGACGACGATCGACTGGCCGTGGACGACCAGCACACCGATGTCGAGGTCGTAGCTGCCGAGCGTCGCCGTGCCGAGCGCAGTCTCGGTGTGCTTGACCTTCACGTTCGTCGCGCCGATCGCTGCGTACTGGGCCTTGACGGCGCCGTCGTCCGGCATGGGACCGCCCGCGGCGAGGACGCTGATGTTGTCGGCGTAGCCGGAGGTCGCCCCGATGGTGTCGACGAGGTAGACGTCGACCTGCTCGAGCATCTCCGCGAAGGCGTCCGCGTCGGTGTTGAGGGCCTCGTAGACCTCGTCCATGGACTCGTCGTCGGAGTGCTCGGCGAGGTCGTCCGGCTCCACGGCGAGCCAGTCCTTCGGCTTCTCGAAGGAGACGCCACCGGCCGCGACCGTGTCGGAGGAGTTGATGTCGGCGGCGTTCGTGCCGCCGGACTCGTCGCCCTTGATGGCGTCGCAACCCGCGAGCGTGGTCGACAGCAGCAGCGCCACGATCAGGGCGAGGACTCGGTTCACGCGCGGACCCTAACCCGCGGAGAGGGCGGTTCTGAGTCTTTCGGCGAACGTCGCGGCCTCGTCGTCGGCGTACTTCGTCCGTGGCCAGAAGAAGCCGCGCAGGCCGTCGCCCTTCGTGCGCGGGACGACGTGCAGGTGCAGGTGCGGCACCGACTGGCTGACCGTGTTGTTGATCGCCACGAAGCTGCCCTGGGCGCCGAGACCCTCGACGACGGCGGTGGCGATCCGCTGCGCCGCTGCCAGGAAGCCGTCACGCAGGTCGGCGGGCAGGTCCGGCAGCGTGACGAGGTGCTCGCGCGGGACCAGCAGGACGTGGCCCTTGAACACCGGGCGCTGGTCGAGGAACGCCACGAAGTGGTCGTCCTCGAGCACGACGTGCGCATCCGCCTCCCCGGTGACGATGGCGCAGAAGACGCAGTCGCCGGGCATGTCCCGACTCTAGGAGACGGGCTCCATGGTCTCGGCGACCGCGATCTGGGTGGCCGCCAGCTGGCGCAGGATGCGGCGGCCGGCGAGCAGGAGGCCGCGGACCTCTGGCACCGAGATGCTGTAGATGACCTCGCCGTCGCGGCGCGTGGAGACGACCATGTGGGCGCGGCGGAGCACGCTCAGCTGCTGGG
The DNA here is from genome assembly GCA_963815335.1 of uncultured Actinomycetota bacterium. Classification (GTDB taxonomy): domain Bacteria; phylum Actinomycetota; class Actinomycetes; order Propionibacteriales; family Nocardioidaceae; genus Nocardioides. The sequence continues at coordinate 237,937 of CAWFGL010000004.1, read as the reverse complement.
ACAGGTTGCTGTCGCTGACGTCGACGTGGTCGGCCAGCTCGTGGACGGCGTGGTCGCGGTCGCAGAGGAGCTCGAGGATGCGGATGCGGGCCGGGTGTCCGATGGTGCGGAACAGCTCGGCCTTGACCTCGTACAGGGGCTGGCTCACGGGGATTCGATACCTCCTGTCACTAGTTTTACACATGAAGAGTTCTTCAACTACTCTAGTCTTCAGTTCTGCTTCCCCCCGAAAGCGACGGACGTTGGATCCCACCACCACCGACGAACGAGCCTGGGCCCTCGCGCCCCTGCTCGTGGCCAGCCTCATCGGGCAGGACTTCACCGTGTGGCTGAACCCCGGGACCGGCACGACGTGCCGGCTCGAGGCGTCCGGCGACTACGAGATCCGCCGGGTGGTCGCGGGCGTGCCCAAGCCTGTCGTGCTCGGTCAGGTCGCGGCCACCGAGGCGCTCGCCCTGATGAAGGACCCGCACACCGAGGCCACCCTGCGTGCGATCGCTCAGGCGATGGTGCCGGTCGAGGCCACCGCCTGAGCCGGGTCCGCCCTCAGGCGAACGCGTCGACTCCGGTGAGCTCGGCCGACCACGTCCACAGCCGGGCGGCGGACGCGGGGTCCTGCGCGTAGTCCTTGACGCCCACGGCGTCCGAGGGCCGCACGTCCCCCTCCGAGAACGACGGGGCCAGTGCGACGTCCTCGAGGTAGCGGCCGCCGAACGCCTCGACGTCGGGTGAGGTCGCCGCCCACACGGAGGTGGCCGCCCCCTGCTCGGGCGTCTTGAACGTCGGCAGCACCAGCTCGCCGTTCTCGTCCTCGACCATCACGGTCGCGAGGTCCTCGGCCCGGAGGTGCCGGCCGAGCGGGGTCAGGATCGCTCCGGGGTGCAGCGACCACGCGCGGACGCCGTGCTCCCGGCCGACCGCGTCGAGGTGGACGGCGAAGAGGGCGTTGGCCGTCTTGGACTGCCCGTAGGCGTGCCACTTGTCGTACCCCGTCCCGAACCACGGGTCGTCCCAGCGGATGTCGCTGAACTGGTGTCCGCCGGACGACACGCTCACCACCCGCGCCCCGCCATCGAGCAGCGGCCACAGGCGGTTCACGAGCGCGTAGTGGCCCAGGTGGTTGGTCGCGAACTGGAGCTCCCAGCCCTCGGCGGTGCGCGTCTCGGGGGTCGCCATGATCCCGGCGTTGTTGACGACGATGTCGACGTGCGTGCCCTCGGCCAGCAGGCCCTCGGCGTACGCCGCCACGCTGGCCTGGTCGGACAGGTCCATCTCGCCGACCTCGACGTTCGCGACGTCCCTCAGCACCTCGCGCGCCTCGTCGGGACGACGGGCCGGGGCGAGCACCCGCGCCCCCGCCCGGCTGAGCGCGGACGCCGTGGCGGGCCCGATGCCGGAGTAGCTGCCGGTGACCAGGGCGGTCCTGCCGGACAGGTCGACGCCGGCGAGCACCTCGTCGGCCGTGGGGTGGTCCTCGACGTCGGTCACGCTCAGTGCCCGGCCGGGAAGTTCACGTTCACGGTCACCGGTTCCCACTCGTCGATGGACGCGAGGAGGGCGGTGTACTTCTCGCGGGCCGCCTGGAGCACGTCGGCCCCCAGGAGCAGTCGCAGCGGCGGCTCGTCCAGGCCGACGACCATCAGGACCGCCTCGGCGACCTTCCGCGGGTCCCCCGGCAGGTGGTCGGCGAACGCCTTGATGAGCTCCTTGCGGGCGCCGACGTCGGCGGCGTAGTCGTCGATCGGGGTGCTCGCCTCGTGCATGGAGCGCTTCGCCCAGTCGGTGCGGAACGCTCCCGGCTCGATGAGCGTGACCTTGATGCCGAGGGACGCGACCTCCTTGGAGAGCGCCTCGCTCATCGCCTCCATGGCGAACTTCGTCGAGGAGTAGTAGGCGTTGGGCGGGTTCGCGACCAGGCCGGTCATCGACGAGATGTTGACGACGTGGCCGCTCCCCTGGGCCCGCATGCCCGGCAGCACGGCCTTGGTCATGTCGACGGTGCCGAAGTAGTTGGTGTCGAAGAGCGCGCGGACCTCGGCGTCGTCGCCCTCCTCGACCGCGGAGAGGTAGCCGTAGCCGGCGTTGTTGACCAGGACGTCGACGCCGCCGAACGCCTCGTCCGCCGCCGCGACCGCGTTCGCGATCTGGCCCTTGTCGGTGACGTCGAGCGCGACCGCCACCGCGGTCTCCGGGTGCGCGTCGGCCAGGTCGGAGACGTCGCCGACCCTGCGGCTGGTGACGACCACCTGGTGACCCGCCTCGAGCGCCGCCCGGGCGATCTCACGACCGATCCCCGTCGAGCAGCCGGTGATGACCCAGCGGCTCATGCCGTCACCTCCGGCAGTCGCTGCGCGACGTACCCGGCCCGCCGGGTCGCGAGCTGGGCCGCCCGCTCGTCGGCGGTCACCGTGGCGAGGCCCGGCACCTCGTCGTGGAGCCGGTCGAGCGGGACGACGCGTCCGCGCGCGGACAGGTCCGGCCGCGCGCCTCCCTCGGGGAACTCCGCCATCCGCAGCGTCAGGATGCCCTCGGGCATGCCGTTGGTGTCGATCCAGTTGTGCACGCCGGGGTCGGCGCCCGACACGACGTAGGTGTACGTGCCGTCGTCGTTCGTCACCGACTGCGCCTTGTTGAGGCTGCCCGTCCGGTCGAGGATCTCCAGGGTCGTGCCCCAGATGTTCGAGAGCGGGACGGTGAAGTACTCGGCACCACCGTCGCTGACGTCCACGACGAACGCCTCGTCGTCCCGCAGCACGAAGCGCCCGGCGACGTACACCTGGTGCCGGAGGCCGCCGGTGTGGTCGGCCGACCAGGCGAGGTTGAAGTGGTTCTCCGGCGACTTGTACATGCCGTACGACAGCTTGCCGGTGAAGTTCGCGAAGTGGGCCATCATCGCCGCGGTCGCCTCCGCCTGCTCGTCGAGCGTGAGCGCCGGTCGCGCGGGCGGGCCGCCGAGGCGCTCGACCGTGATGTGGTTCGGGTCGTCCAGGGTCCAGTCGAGGAGGACGTCGCGGATGTAGAACTCGTGCGCCTCGGGCGAGGAGCGCACGTGGTTCGGTCGGCCGTCGGCCGGCTCGCTGTCCACGGTGATGACGTACGAGCCGTCGTCCTCCACCTGCATGCGACGCCCGTCGAGGACGTCGACGGTGCCCATGTGCTGGTTCCAGAGGGTGAAGTAGTTCTCGGTCATCCGGTGGGCGCCGACGGTGCCGCGGATCTCGTAGCGCTCGTCGCCGGAGATCGGGATGACGCGGTAGACCGAGTCCGGGTTGTCGATCCCCCACCGCGTGCCGGGGACGCGACGGCCCTCGACCTCGTGCTCGAGCCGGGTGATGGTGGTGACCTTCGGGCGCAGCGGGTCCTGGTTGGACGACCAGATGGCGGCGGAGAACATCACCTCCTCGAACGACGGCTCGAAGACGGCGCGCATCGCGTCGGACGCCTTGGCCCGGCCGAGCCAGGTCTCGGCGACCTCGGCGTACGCCGCCCTCACGGTCGGGTGCTCGACGAGCTCGAGAGCGGCGAGCTCGTGCTCGTGCTGCTCGGTGGTGGCGACCGGGTGCTGGGCGGGTGTCACGTCAGCGAAGGTAGCGGCAAAATGCCAAAATGTCAGTTGTGACGTATTCGAAGTCTGCCCGCACCCGGGCCGCGCTGCGCGAGATCGCGCTGCGTCACTTCGTCGAGCACGGCTTCGAGGCCGCGAGCGTCACCGCCATCGCGGTCGAGGCGGGGGTGACCGAGCGGACGTTCTACCGGCACTTCTCGACCAAGGACGAGGTGCTCTTCGACGACGTCGGGGAGGCGTTCGCGTGGTTCAGCACGGCGCTGCACGAGCGGCCGGCCGACGAGGACCTGATCCGGTCCGTGCTCGTCTCGCTCGGCTCGGCGCCGACCGACCCGCAGCTGCTGAGCGAGATCGCCCGGCTGCGGACCGAGCTGCTCAGTCCCGAGCGGATGGAGCGGGTCTTCCGGGACCGCCAGGGGGCGATGGCGCGCGAGGTTCGGGTCCTGCTCGTCGGTCGCGGCGTCCCTGACCTGGACGCCGCCGTCCGGGCCGAGCTGGTCGCGGGCGCGGTCTTCGCGGCACTGTCGGTGTGGACCGAGGCTCCCCCGCCGCACGACCTGGCCCGGCTCGGCGAGCTGACCCGCGATGCGCTCGAGCGGGTGCGCCCGGCGCTCTAGTGCCGGAAGCGCCGCTCGTAGTCGGCGAACCGCTCGCGGATCATCGCCTCGTCCAGGCCGTACGTGGCGGGGGTGTAGTCCGGGCGGCCGGCCTCGCGGGGGCGGCGCTCGAGCCAGGCGCGCATCGCCCGCTCGGCATCCGCAGAGAGGGTCATGCCCGTGGCGTCGTACACCGTGGCCATCGAGCCGATCGGGTCCGCGACGGCCTCCTCGAACTGGAGGTCGGTGACAGTGCCCGCCTCCCACCGCTCGCGGGTCGCCATCGCCCGGTCGTTGGTCCAGCCCATCCGCGCCAACCATTCGCGGCCGATCCGGTGCGTGTCCACGGTGTCGGCGTGCATCGCGTGCAGCGTCGAGTTGAGGCTGGCGCCGGACGGGATCGTCTCGAGCGGGTCGCGGTGCAGGTGCACGACGTGCAGGTCCGGGAACGTGCGCCGCAGGTCTCCGAGGTACCCGAGGTGAGCGGGCGTCTTGAGGACCCACCTCTCACCCGTCTCGCCGCGCTGCTTCTTCTGCCACTGGAGCAGCTGCAGCATCCGGTGGAGGTGGTCGTACGCCGGCGCGAAGTCGGCGGTGTCCAGCCACTCCCGGTAGGCGGCGACGTCGGCGCCGGACTCGGGGACGTGGGACAGGAACGCGTCGGCGAGGAAGACGATCTCCTCCTCCGCCTCGCGCGCGTACATCGGGTGGATCGCGAACAGGTCCGGTGCGTGCTGCCTGGTCTGCTCCTCGCGGGCGAGCGCGCGCCCGATGCGCGGGTCCTCGCGCGTCGGGTCCCAGTCGAGGCGCGGAGCGACCTGCTGGACCTCCCAGCCGTACGCGCAGTGCAGCCGTTCGTCGGCGGCCAGCAGCCGCTGCACCAGCGTCGTGCCGCTGCGCATCATCCCGACCACCACGACCGGCGACTCGATCACCTCGTCGGCGATCTCGGGGTGGCGTCGTACCCACTCCTGCGCGCGCAGCCGCATCCGCAGGCTGTGCACGACCCCCTGCCGCAGGATGAACGTGCCGACCTCGTTCAGGCCGGCGGCGGCGTAGCTGTCGAGCAGGATGCCGAGCGGCTCCTCGAAGGCGCCGGGGCCGAGGTCGTCGAGCCGCTCCTTCTCGCGTGCCTCGGCGACGAGGGTCGCGACGTCGTCCATCACGCGCCGCAACCTAGCGGCCGCACTACGCTGCGGCGCGTGGACAGCGCCCGCGAGATCGAGAACCTGCTCTACACCTACGCCGAGCGCATCGACGCCGGTGACCTGGACGGGGTGGCCGAGCTGTTCACGCACGGCCGGATCCACGGGCAGGAGAACGGCCCGCCGGAGACGGTGTTCGAGGGTCGCGACGCGGTGCGAGCGCTGTACGGGATGGCGACCCGGATCTACGAGGACACCGGCACTCCGAAGACCAAGCACCTGACGACCAACGCGATCATCGAGGTCGACGAGGCGGCCGGGACCGCTCGGGCTCGCACCAGCTACGCGGTCTCCCAGGCGACCGACGAGCTGCCGCTGCAGCTGATCATCACCGGCCACTACCAGGACACGTTCCAGCGTCTCGACGGCGTCTGGTGGTTCGACACCCGGGTGATGTTCATCGACCAGACCGGCGACCTGAGCCACCACCTGCTGTTCTGAGCCGACGGGTCAGGGCGCGACCGCGAGGAACAGGAACGCCGCCAGGATGACGAGGTGCAGGCCGCCCTGCAGCTTGTGCGCGCGGCCCGGCAGCACCGTCAGCATGCCGACGAGCACGCTGAGGAAGAGCAGGATGATCTGCGTCGAGCCGAGGCCGAGCTCGAGCGGGGTGTCGACCCAGATCGTCGCCACCGCGAGCACCGGGATGGTGAGTCCGATGCTCGCCATCGACGATCCGTAGGCCAGGTTGAGGCTGACCTGCAGGCGGTTGCGCAGCGCCGACCGTGCCGCCGACAGCGACTCCGGGAGCAGCACCAGCAGGGCGATCACCACACCGACGAAGGACTCGGGCGCGCCGGCCGCGTCGACGGCGTCCTTGATGGACGGCGACAGCACCTTGGCGAGACCGACGACGGCGACGAGCGACACGACGAGCAGGCCCAGGCTGAGGACCGTCGTCCGGGTCGAGGGCGGGTCGGCGTGCTCGTGGTCGGGGACGCCGTCGCCGTCCGCGTCGACCGGGAGGAAGAAGTCGCGGTGCTGCCCGGTCTGGGTCGCGACGAACAGCAGGTAGAGGACGAGCGAGGCGGTCGCGGCGAACGCGAGCTGCTCGGGTGAGAACTCCGGGCCCGGGTGGCTCGTGGTGAACGTCGGGAACACCAGGGTCAGCGTCGCGAGGGTCGCGACCGTGGCGAGCGCCGAGCTGGTCCCCTCCATGTTGAAGGAGACGAGCTGGTAGCGCAGGGCACCGAGCAGGATCGACAGGCCGACGATGCCGTTGCAGGTGATCATCACCGCGGCGAACACCGTGTCCCGCGCGAGTGTCGACGTCTCGGGACCGCCGGCGAGCATCAGCGTCACGATCAGCCCGACCTCGATCACGGTCACCGCGACGGCGAGGACCAGCGATCCGTACGGCTCGCCGACGCGGTGCGCCACGACCTCGGCGTGCTGGACGGCGGCCAGCACCGCACCGCCGAGCAGGACCGCGACCACGACCACCATCACGGCCGCCAGGTCGCGTCCCCAGGAGAGCGGGAGGCAGAGCAACGCGAGGGCGGGGGCCACGACGGTCCAGGGCAGGATCCTGACCTCGGGCATGCGGTCACCCTGTCAGACAGGACCTGACCGGCTCGCGTCCAGTTCGTGTCCACAGGTGGCCCTGGGGGATGGGTTCTCCACAGGGTTCCGGGGTGTGTCGTGGAGCTGTCGGTGGGTGTCCGGAGCGTGGTGGGTATGGCGATCACACCGGCTCCCGACACCGCACCTGCTGCGGTGCTCGCGGCTGTCCGGGGTCTGCTGCTCGAGGCCTGCGACCGGTTGCCGGCGGCGTGGTCCGATGACGAGCTGGTCGAGGGCATGAGCGAGCTCCAGCGGGCTCGCGGTGCGGTGGACGCCCTCGAGGTGTCGATGCTCGCGGAGGTCGATCTCCGGGAGATGCCGCGGCGGAGGTTGTGCTGGGCCTCGACCGCGGACTGGTTCACCCACCTGAGCGGCGGGTTCCGCAGGGACGGACGTCGCCGGGTCAGGCAGGCCCGGTTGATGACCTCGGACTACACCGACACCCTGGCCGCGGTCCGCGACGGGCACACGTCGATGCCGCAGGCCGGTGTCATCGCCGACGCGGTGGAGACCCTGCCGACCAGCCCGGCGCTGCGCGCGAAGGCCGAGCGGGTGCTGCTGAAGCAGACCCGGACGTTGACCGCGACCGAGCTGACCAAGGCCGGACGGCACATTGCCGCCGTGGTCGACCCCGACGGTGAGGAACGCGCCGTCGAAGCAGCGTTGGACCGCGAGGAACGTGCCGCCCACCTGGGCCGGTTCCTGTCCGTGGTCGGCGACGGCGCCGGCGGGGTCCGGATCAAGGGCTACGGGTCGACCGAGGACGGCGAGACCATCCGCGCCGCACTGCTACCGCTCACCAAACCCGCTCCTGCCCTGGATCCCGACGACCCGACCTGCGAGACCGAACGCGACCCGCGTGACCACGGCGCCCGGATGTGGGACGCCCTCGTCGCCACCGCCCAGCACGCACTGGACACCGAGCTGCCGCCCGAGTCCCACGGCACCGTCCCGAGGGTCGTCGGTCACCACCAGCCTCGAGACGCCCTCCAGCACCGGCTCGGTCGAGGCCGGTCAGACCGAGACCGAGACCGGGCTCGAGCTCTCCGCCGCCGCGGTCCGCCGGCTCGCCTGCGACGCCGACCTCATCCCCAGCGTCCTCGGGTCAGACGGACAGGTCCTCGACGTCGGCCGCGCCCACCGACTCGTCACCACGGCCATCTGGATCGCCCTGGTCCTCAGAGACCAGCACTGCGCCTTCCCCGGCTGCACCCGACCACCCTCGATGTGCCACGCCCACCACATCGCCCACTGGGCCGACGGCGGCACCACATCACTGGACAACCTGGTCCTGCTCTGCGGAGAACACCACCGCGTCATCCACCACACCCCCTGGCAGGTACGCCTCGCCCGAGACGGACAGACCCGAGTTCCTCCCACCACCCAGACCCGGCCACACCCCCGAATGGGTCAGACACCGGCCCCGGCGCGAGTGAGGCTCAGGTAGCCGAACGGCTTGCTCGGACCGGGCCCGAGGTAGAACCCGTCCGCGTCGGTCATCGTGAACCCGGCGCCCTCGACCAGCGCCACCGGGTCACGCGTGAGGTGGCAGCCACCGGCGATCCGGCGCTGCACCGGCTCGAGCCGACGCTGCCATCGGCGAACGCCGGCGTCCGGTGCCGAACCGTGCTCGATGAAGAACAGCCGGCCGCCGGGCTTCAGGAGCCGACGCACCTCGGTGAGTGCGCGTCCCGGGTCCGGGATCGAGCACAGGGAGAAGGTGACCAGCGCCGAGTCGTACGTCGCGTCGTCGGCGGCGATGCGCTGGCCGTCGAGCCCGATCCGCTCGACCGGCACTCGACTCTCGTCGCGGCGCTGCTCCGACCGCTTCCAGGCCAGGTCGGAGGGCTCGACGGCGTCGACCCGGGTGACCGCGGCCGGGAGCACGGCGAGGTTGAGCCCGCTGCCGAACCCGATCTCGAGCACCCGCCCGGTCAGCCCGGCGCACACCTCACGCCGCAGCTCCATGATCGGCCGCTGCGAGCAGGTGACGTCGACCAGGCGAGGCACGACGTGTTGCTCCCACCAGCCCATGCGGCCACGCTACGACTCGCGTGTCAGCGTGGACGCCACCGCTTCCAGACCGCGTCGGCCCGGGCTCGCTCCTTGCCGTCCCACTCCAACCAGACCTCGGCGCTGATCTCGGCCTCGGACGCCTCGCCCACCCGGCCGTGCAGCGTGACCGTGGCGTCGAGAGGTGCCGGCCGGAGGAAGTGGACGTCCAGCCCCGCGGTGACGTACGGCAGCGCCGCACCCGGCAGCGGCGGCCAGCCGCGGAGGTGCGCCTCGTGGGTCACCACCGCCGCTGAGTGACAGTCGAGGACGGTCGAGATGATGCCGCCGTTCAGGAAACCGAGTCCGTTGTCGTGCTCGGGCCACGGCGTGAACTCGGCGACGACCAGGCCGTCGTCACCCTCGAAGCTCTTGAGCTGCAGGCCGTCCGCGTTGGCCGGCCCGCAGCCGAAGCACGGCAGCTCGGGGAAGTAGCGGTCCTGGAGGGATTCCATGTCCTCAGGATGACGGTTGGACCGCGACCGGTGGCGACCAGGTCCGCGACGGCGCGGCGCCCCGGGCGGACAGGTCGAGGTGCACCAGCAGCGGACCGCGGCCGGCTGTGGTCAGCCAGCTCGTCGCGATGCGCGCCCGGTTCCCGGGGATGGCGGACAGGTGGTAGCCGCGTGCCGCGACGCGAGCGGCCAGGCCCGTGACCGGGACCCCGAACGGCTTGGCGACCCCGTGCCAGCCGCCCAGGTCGGCGGCGAGCCCGAGGTCGCGGTGCCGGTACGGCCTCACCGAGCCGTGGCCCAGTGACGCCGCGACCGCCCGCGCCACCGTGCGCCCCTGCCGCATCGCGTGCTGCGCCGTCGGGGCGGTCTGCTGACCCGGCCTCATGAGGTCGGGGACCGCGGCGAGGTCGCCAAGGGCGAAGACCCCGGCCAACCCGACCACCGCGAGACGCTCGGAGACCGGCAGCCGGCCACGGTCCAACGGCACGCCGAGCGCACGCGCCAGCGGGTGCGGAGCCACTCCGCCGCACCAGATCACCGTGCGGGCCTCCGTCCAGGCGCCGTCGGCGGTCCGGATGCCGTCGGCGGTGACCTCCTCGAGGGTGGTCGAGAGCCGGACGTCGATGCCGCGCTGACGCAGGACCCGGGCAGCTCGGGCGCCCAGCGCGTCACCGAGCTCCGGCAGGACGTGCTCGGTGGTGTTGACGAGGACCCACCGCGGGGTGACGCCGTGCGGCCCGCTCCGGTGCCGCAGGAACGTCGCACTGAGCCGCTCGAGGAAGGCCACCAGCTCGGTGCCGGCGAACCCCGCCCCGATGACCACGAACGTGCTCCGTGCCGACCTGAGCCGTGGGTCGTCGGTGGCGACCGCGAGCTCCAGCTGCTGGAGGACGTGGTCCCTCAGGTACGCCGCCTCCGCGGAGGTCTTGAACCCGACCGCGTGCTCCGCGAGACCCGGGATCGGGATCTCGCTGGAGACGCTGCCCGCCGCCAGGACCAGCCGGTCCCAGCCGACCTCGGACAGCCGGCCCTCGGGGTCGCGCACGGTGGCGACGCCGTTGCCGACGTCCAGGTCCGCGACCCGGCCCAGCAGCCGGCGCGACCGCAGCCGCCCGGCCAGGGGCACGGTGATGTCCCGCGGATCGAGCACGCCGCCCGCCACCTCGGGCAGGAGCGGCGTGTAGAGCAGGTGGTCCGTCGGTGCGACGACGGTGACCTCAGCCGTCCGGGCGGGCAGCAGGCGTTCGAGCTCCCGCGCGGCGTAGAAGCCACCGAAGCCGCAGCCGACGACCAGGACCTGGGCGGTCACGACGCCCTCTTGAGGATGCAGGTGCAGCCGGCGACGGCGATGAGCCGGTCGTCGCCGTCGACGATGCGGGCCGACGCGACCATCGCGTTCCGTCCCGGGTCGACGACCTCGCCGATGCAGAGCAGCGGTCCGCGTGCCGGCAGCGCCGGGCGCAGGAACCTGACGTTCAGCTCACCGGTCACGTAGCCGACCGCGGCCGGCAGCAGCGAATGCACCGCGCAGCCCATGGCCGTGTCCATCATCGCGGCCAGGACGCCGCCGTGGACCATGCCGAACGGGTTCAGGTGGAACTCGTCGGGCTCGAGGGTGAAGACGACCCGGCCGGGCTCGGCCTCGACCGGCTCGATGGCCAGCGTCCGTACGGCGGGCGGCAGGGGCAGGGTCCCGGCGCCGATCGCTCGGAGGACCGACAGGCCGTCCTGGGTGGCCGCAGCGACCAGGGTCGGGTCCTGGCCCTCCCAGCTGTAGGTCCGCTCTCGGGTGTCAGTGGTCATGGCGTGCTCCTGTGGTGACGCGCTCGGGTACGGCGCTGAGGGATGGCGTTCGGAACGGGTTGGCGAGGACGAGTCGGCGACCGCCGACGAGAAGGACGACGACCGCGACCACCGCGTAGGAGCCCGAGGGGAGGACGTCGAGGTGTGCCCGGTCGGCTCCGTGCAGCGCGGCCCGGATGTGCGAGTTCCAGCCGACGAGGCAGGCCAGGACCAGGTAGCTGACGAGCGGGTACCTGCGGACGATGTGGACGGGGTTCATGACGTCACCTGCGCATATCCGTTGACGTAGTTGTTGTTCGAGATGGGCGACGCGCTGGTGTTGCGGACGCACATGCCGACGAGGAAGACGCCCGGCGTCAGGACCAAGGTCGCCGAGGCCGAATAGGCCTGGCGGGAACCCGTGAACCCGTACTGCGTGAAGTTGCCGCCGTAGAAGTTCAGGGTCGTGCCCCCCGAGGCCAGGCGGTAGCACATCCCGAGATCCGCGTACCCCGTCGGCGTGCCCGCGGCGTAGCCGAGCGCGACCGACGCGCTGGCCACCACTCGCCGATGTGAATCGGTCGTGGTCACCTGTGCCGGCGGACCGGCGAAGGTCCACTGGTTGTCGTTGGGCTGGATCGCGGGCACCGGGCCGTAGAAGCTGACGGTCTCCACGGTGGCGGAGGGGCCCTGCGGCCCGACCGGACCTGGATCGCCGGCAGGACCCGCCGCGCCACGCAGGTTCGCCACGGTGGACCCATGCAGGTCCTGGGTCTTCAGGCTGCCGTCGCGCACGTCGCGCGACCGGATGCTCTCGTCCGCGATCTGCTTCGAGGTGACCATGGCGGAGGCCACCGCTCCCCCCGTGCTCGCCAGCATCGCCACCGTGACGATGCCGGCGACGCCGAGGGTTCCCTGGCGGCTCATGACGTCGCCGCCATCGCACGGGCAGCGCGGGCCAGCATCCGGCGCACCACGAACGGGTGCACCCGACGGACCAGCGCGAAGTACGCCGCACCGCGCCGGTTGCGGATCTGCACGATCGTGCTGAGCACGACCCGGTGCGGCTCGACGAGCACCGAGGCGCGGTAGCCGAGGTGGCTCTGGTCGACGCCGATCAGCACCTCCTCGGGCCGCCACGACACCGTGTCGAAGGCGTGGCTGCCGCTCTCGATGCCCACGGCCCGGACGAGCAGCTCGCGAGCACCGAACAGCACCCGGACCGCCCACGGCGGCGAGCTGAAGATCGCGTCGGCCCACGCCTGCGGGTCACGACGTTCGGCGTCCCACGGGAGCAGGACGGCGTACGCGTCGACGAAGTCGACACGACGCATGGCGCCCGTGAGCAGGGCGGTGGCCGGCACCGGCACGGCGTAGGGCCGTCCCGTCTCCAGCGGACGGACTGACCGGTCGTGGATGGGGCGTTCGGCGCCCGACAGGACCGACTGGGCGAGCATGTTCATGTGGACCTCCATACGCCTCCGTATGGAGGACGTTCCGTACGGTAGCGTATGGACATGGCGACTGGGAAGCGTGAATCTCTGACGGCAGCGGACTGGACCGAGGCGGCGCTCGACGCACTCGCACGAGGTGGCCTCGTCGCGGTCGCCGTCGAGCCGCTCGCGAAGGCGCTCGGCACGACGAAGGGCAGCTTCTACTGGCACTTCGCCGACCGGAACGCGCTGCTCGCAGCGACGCTCGAGCTCTGGGAGCAGCGCGACACCGTGCGCGTCATCGCCAACCTCGGCGACACCCAGGACGCCGGGACACGGCTGCGCCACCTGCTGCAGCTGGCGTTCATGTCCGTGCGTGACGAGAGCGCTGGGGGCGCCGGCGCGATCGAGCTCGCGCTCCAGGCCAGTGCCTCGCACCCTCTCGTCGCGCCGACGCTGACGAGGGTGACGACACGGCGGGTCGCCTCGCTCAGCGGGCTCTATGGCGAGCTGGGGTTGTCCAAGGCCCGGGCCCGCGACCGCGCCCTGCTCGCGTACACGTCCTACCTGGGCCACGCCCAGATGGCCCACGCGACCCCGGAGCTACTGCCGCAGGGTCGCGCGTTCGCCAAGCACGTGGACCAGATGGTCGAGACGCTGACGGTCCTCGACGCCTGACCTGTCAGGGGCGGCCAGGGAGTCGCTTGGCGGCGCTGTACCGACCGGGCCCGGCCTTGGACAGCGCGCGAACCCGGCAGTCGTAGGCGCGGCCCCTCGCGAGACCCTTGACCACGACCGTGCGGGTCCTGCTCTTGCCGAGGACGGTGGAGCGCCCGGCGGTGCACTTGGCCTGGTAGCCGGTGATCTTCGCGCCGCGGGCCTTCGCCTTCGTGGCCTTCACGCGTCCCTTGCCCGGCGCCAGGCGCTTGGTCGATGCGACCTTGGCCTTGGTGGGCTTGATGACGCCGCGCTTGACCTTGAGGACCTTCATGGACGACGCGGCCCGCTGGCGCAGCTCGCCGTCGGCGACCATCACGTCCGGGAAGGTCATCCCGTCGATGAGCACCCGCATCGCGTCCTCACCCGTCTCCTGGGTGATCGAGACCGACGCCCCCGATCCCGACCCGGAGACCGCGAGGCTGCTCCCCGTCATCGTCGAGGGGTCCGGGATGCCGTACCCGACGCGGAGGAACGAGTTCGGGATCCGCATCTCGGCGTGCCCGTTGACCAGGGTGCTGAGGTCGTCGAGGAAGCGCCGGTTGGCGACCTCGATCACGAGGTTCGCGGTGTCGTCGGGCCCGGTGAGCTCCACGCGAGGAGGCAGCGCGCTCGCCGCGAAGTTGTGGAAGTAGTCCAGGCCGTAGAGCGAGCGACGGATGTCCGGGTCCGAGATGAACCCGGCGTCGTAGACCTCGGCGGACCAGAGACCGTCCCACTGGACGTTGTTGAAGCCGGCCGGGTCGTCGACCACGACGTCGGCCTCGGGACACCGCCAGGGCACCGACGACTGGTCGCACTGCCCGGCCAGCAGGACCGGCTTGCCGGTGATGGTCACGAGGTACCCACCGCTCGCGCGCGTGCGGGTCACCACGACGTCGCGAGCCTTGCCCGCCACGATGCTCGGGCTCCACGACCCCATGTCGAGGGTGACGCTGAACGTGTCGCTCCTCGACGCGGCACCGAGCTCGAAGCCGTCGCCGCCGTTCTTGAAGACGGAGACCGAGACGTCACGGCGAGCGCCGTCGTCCGACGCGACCCCGATGACCTCGAGGTTCCCCGGCGGCGTCGAGCCGTTGCGGGTGAAGGCGAGGACGCAGGGCTTGGGGACGCCCACGCCACAGGTCTCGAGCTGGTGGTCCGCCGCCTGGGCGGGCGCCGACAGCGCCAGGACGACGAGGCCGGACGCGCTCAGCACGGTCGCGGCGAGCATGGCGAGGGAACGGTGGACGCGCATGGACAGGAGTATCGCCTCCGAGCGCGTGGTCGCGAGGCAGTTCTGGTCGTGTCGGCCGGAGCCCGGCTCGGGTTAGTCTCCGCTGGCGCGCAACGTCGCGCGCGCGGGACGAGGGAGACGCGGTGGCGGGAGCGGGGCTGAGGCTGCCTGCCGCGCCGGAGCGCGAGCCGGAGTACGGGCACGACGCCCTGGTCGTGTGCGACAACCTGGTGCGGATCTACCAGGCCGAGGGCATCGAGGTGCAGGCCCTGCAGGGCCTCGACCTGCTGGTGCACGAAGGCGAGATGATCGCGATCGTCGGCGCGTCGGGCTCCGGGAAGTCCACGCTGCTGCAGGTGCTGGCCGGCGTGGACGCACCGACGGCGGGCCGGGCTCGCGTGGCCGGCCACGACCTCCTCGACCTCTCGCGGGGCGAGCGCGTGCGGTACCGGCGCGACGTGGTCGGGTTCGTGCGCCAGCAGGCGGCCCGCAACCTGGTGCCGTACCTCACCGCGACCCAGGTGATCGACCTCCCGATGACCATCGCCGGCACGCCGCGGCGCGAGCGGGCCGAGCGCGGAGCCCTGCTCCTGGACGCGCTGGGCGTGACGCACTGCGCCGACCGCCGACCCGACCAGATGTCCGGTGGCGAGCAGCAGCGGGTGGCGATCGGGGTCGCGCTGGCCAACCAGCCGCGGGTGCTGCTCGCCGACGAGCCCACCGGCGAGCTGGACAGCGAGACCGCGCAGGAGGTCTTCGCCGCGCTGCGGACGGCGAACCGCGACCTCGGCGCGACCGTCGTCGTCGTCACCCACGACGCCGCGGTGAGCGGGCAGGTGGCGCGGACCGTGGCGATCCGCGACGGCCGGACCAGCAGCGAGGTGCTGCGCAGCGGCGATGCCCACGACACGTTGGCCGAGGAGTACGCCGTCATGGACCGCACCGGACGCGTCCAGGTGCCACGGGAGTTCCGCGAGGCCCTGGCCCTGACCCGGCGGGTCCGGCTGGCGCTGGCCGAGGACCACGTCGAGATCCGGTCCGACCGCGGCGCCGAGGAGACGCCGTGAGCGTCGCGGACGGGACAGCGCCGGGCCGGCACCGCGGCGTGTCGTCGGAGGGGGCGATGGTCGAGGTGCGCGGGCTGACCCGCACGTACGGCAGCGGCCCCACCACCGTGCACGCGCTGCGGGACGTCTCCTTCGACGTCGCGCCGGGCGAGATGGTGGCGGTCGTGGGGCGGTCCGGCTCCGGCAAGACGACGCTGCTCAACATGGTCGGCGGCCTCGACCGGCCGGACGCCGGGACCGTGCGCGTCGAGGGCACCGAGGTCACCGCCCTGGACGACGACGGGCTGAGCCGGCTGCGGCGCGAGACCGTGTCGTACATCTTCCAGACCTTCGGTCTGATGCCGCCGCTCACCGCGGCCGAGAACGTCGGCGTACCGCTGCGGCTGCGGCGTACGCCGGTGGCCGAGCGCGAGGAGCGCGTCGCCCTCCTGCTCGAGCTGGTCGGGCTGCGCGACCACGCGGAGCAGCGCCCGGCCGAGCTCTCCGGCGGTCAGCAGCAGCGGGTGGCCATCGCCCGCGCCCTCGCCGGCTCACCGCGGCTCCTCGTCGCCGACGAGCCGACCGGCCAGCTGGACGCGGAGACGGGCCTCGCCGTGATGGCGCTGCTGCGCGCCGTCGTGGAGTCCGAGGGGCTGACCGCGGTCGTGGCCACCCACGACCCGGTGATGATGTCGCTGGCCGACCGGGTCCTCACCATCGCCGACGGGCACGTCGAGGGGTGACGGCACCGACGTGCTGAGCCTGGTCCTGCGGCGCGCCCTCGGGCAGTACCGGCTGGTCGCCGCCGTGGTCGCGCTCGTCACGGTCGCGGCCACGCTGCTCGGCGTCTGTGCGCTGCTGCTCGGGCCGACCCAGGACCGGGCCTTCGACCTCGAGCTCCGGCCCAGCCAGCCGCAGGACGTCGACGTGGACGCGTTCCTGGTCCTGCTGCGGAACGACGACCTCGTGGAGGTGCGCGAGACCGTCGCGGACCGGCTCCACGAGGTCCTCAGTCCGCTCGACCCGACCGTCACCACGGTCGAGACCTCCCCGATGCGCGACATCGTGGGCGTCGACGACACGGCTGTCGGCTACCTGTCCGCCGGGGACGGGATCGCACCCCGGGCGCAGCTGGTCTCCGGGCGGTGGCCGGAGGGTGCGAGCGCCCGGACGGAGACGACCGTGCACGAGACCGCAGCGCGCCTGCTCGGTGTCACGGTCGGCGACGAGGTCCGCCTCGGCGCCACGACCGGACTCGACGGCCTGTCGGACCCCCTGACGCTGGTGGTGGTCGGCACGTTCCGCCCCGCCTCCGACCTCGGGTGGGAGAGCGACCCACTGACCGGCGCCGGGGCCGACCCGGACTTCAGCAACAGTGCGGAGAGCGCGGCGGCGTACGGCCCCTTCGTGGTCGACGACGCGGTGTTCCTCGCGAGCGGGTCGGCCGTCGCCCGCCTGCGGGTGACGGCCCGGCCCGCCATGGCGGAGGCCGACCGCGGATCCGTGTCCGCCGCGGTGGAGGCGTACGACGGCGCGGGCGACCGGCTCGCGGCCGACCTCGCCGACCGCGTCCGGCTCACCAGGGTGGCCTCCCGGCTGCCCGACACGCTGGACCGGATCGAGGCCCAGCGGGACGCCAACCGCTCCCTCGTGCTCGTCGCGGTGCTGCTGGGCGCCGCGCTCTCGCTGGCGGCGCTGCTGCTCGCCGGCCGGCTCGTCGCGGCGGTCCGCGACGAGGAGCGGGTGCTGCTCGTGGCGCTCGGGGCCAGCCGGCGCCAGCAGGTGGTGGCGGCCGGGTCCGAGGCGGTGCTGCTGGCCCTCGTCGCCGCGGCGCTCGCGCTGCCCGCGTCTGCGCTGGTGCACTCCCGGCTCACGCACCTGGCCGGGCCGACGACGGCCGGGCTGACCCAGGCGCCAGTCGTGACCGCCGGGCTGGTGCTCACCGTGCTCGGCTGCGCCCTGGCGCTGGCCCCGGTGCTGGTGCTGACCGCGCTGGACACCAGCACCACGACGGCGGCCACCCGGGGGCGCTGGGTCCTGGCCCGTGCGGGCGCCGACTGGACCCTGACGGCGGCGGCCGTGGCGGTGGCCGCCCTGTCCTGGTGGCAGCTCCGCGACCAGCCGGACACGACCGCCGGCCGCGGGGACGTCACGCTGACCCTCGCGCCCGTGGTCTTCATGGTCGCCACCACCCTGGTCGTGGTGCGGCTGGTGCCGGTGCTGCTGCGCGCAGCCTCGCGGCTCGCCCTCCGCTCGCCGTCCCTGGTCCTCCCGCTGTCGGCCCAGCAGGCAGCGCGCCGCGAGCACCCGGGCACGGCCATGGTGCTGATCGCGACCGCGGTCGCCGCGGCCACGTTCGGGCTGGGGCTCCGCACGACCTGGGAGCGGTCGCAGGTCGACCAGGCGGACCTGCGGGTGGGCACCGACCTGAGTCTCGCCGTACCCACCACGCCGACCGAGGCCGATGCGGCGGCGGTGCTCGGCGCGCTCGACGGGCGGTCCACGGCCGTGTCGGCGGTCGTCGACCGGCCGGTGGCCATCGGCCGGTACGTCGGGACGGCGGACGAACCACCGCCGACCCTGGTCGCGCTGGACAGCACCGTGGCGGGCACCCTGCTCCGCGGGCGGATCGAGGACGGCACCTGGCGCGGCATCGCCGAACGACTGGACCCCGGTCCGACCGTCGCCGGTCTGGTGCTCGCCGACGGCACGACTGCGGTGCAGGGGCGAACGACCAGCACGCTGCCGATCACGGTGACCCCCACCGCCGTGCGTGGAGGGGTCGACCGGCCTGCGACGCACGCTCACCGCCGCACCGGTCCCGCTGGACGGCGCGGCCCACCCGCTGACCTGGACCGAACCGGTGGACGACGGGCCCCGTCTGATCGCGCTCTCGCTGCACCTCGACGCGGGGCGGTTCCCCGGCCCCGACGAGGTCGCGGCGGCGGACATGGAGCTGACGGTGGCGCTCCCGGGGACGGACGAGGGCGGTGACTGGCAGGCCCAGCCCCAGGACAGCGATCCCGTCCAGGAGGCGTCGGTCTCCGTCGTACCCGGCAGGAACGGCATCGAGCTGACCGCCGACGCCGTCGTGGACACCGGCAGGCTGACCGACGGCGGCGGCGACCTGCTGGTCACCTCCTTCGCGGCTCCGACCGCGGTTCCCGTGGCGGTGTCCGAGGACCTGGCCGACGCCATCGACGCCACGAGAGGCCAGCCGCTGGACGGCGACGTCGGCATCACCACGCTCCCCCTGGAGGTCGTCGCGGTCGTGCCCGACGTGCCGTCGGCGCCGGGTCGGCCGGCCCTGCTCGCCGACGCAGACACCGTGTCGCGCGGCCTGATCGCCGGCGGGCAGCTGGAGCCGTTCGTCGACGCGTGGTGGGTCGGGCAGCCCACGGCGCAGGCGGAGCGGGCGCTCGAAGACCTGGACCTCGGACCGGTGGTCACGCGTGACGGAGTCACAGACGACCTGGCGCGCGGGCCCTTCGAGGTCACCGTGCCGACCGTGCTCACCACGCTGGTCGTGGCCGCTGTCGTGCTGCTCCTGGCCGGGATCGCGCTGGTCACCGGCGCGGACCAGAGGCGCCGGGCTGCCGAGCTGACCCGGCTCCGTGCCCTCGGGCTCCCCCGGCGCGGTGCGCATCGGCTGCTGCTGGCCGAGCACGCGACGTTCCTGGTCCCGCTCGTGGTCCTCGGCTGCTGCGTCGGCCTGGCCGCCTCGTGGCTGCTCGCGCCGCTGATGGTGCGGTCGGACCTGGGCGCGGCCCCGGTGCCGGCCGCGGTGGTGGACTGGCCGTGGACCACCGCCGCGTGGGTGCTGGGCGGCGCCGTGCTCGGATCCGCGTCGGTCACCTGGCTGGTCGCCGTGCGCCAGGTACGCGCGTCCGACCGGGCCGGGCTGCGGACGGGGGACTCGTGACGAGCGTCCGGGTGCACCGACCCACGGTGCGCGGGCGGCTCCGGGTCGACCGCGGGCTGCTCGTGCTCACGGGGGTGGTGGTGGCGCTGACCTCGGCGTTGCTCGCGGCGGTCTGGCCGCTGACCGTCCGCACGGCGGACGACGCGGTGACCGACATCGTCCGCGACGCCGGCCCGGGCGCCTCGGTCGTGGCGACCCTGCCGACACAGGGGCTCCGCGGCGACCGTCGCCGCGATCCTGACGCGCTCGCGAGGTTCGCCCAGGACGTCGACTCCGCCCGAGCCGGGCTCCCCGACCGCCTCGCGCCGGTGCTGCGCCCGAGCACCACCTCGCTCGTCTCGCCGTCCCTGTCGGTGACGGACCCGGGACCGAGCAGGTACGTGCGGCTGGTCTACGTCCAGTCGCCGACCGCGCCCCCGGCCGTGACCTGGGTGGCGGGTGGTCCGCCGACGACGACCGCCGGGCGGGGCGAGGAGCGCATCGTGCTGTCCGAGGACGACCCGCCGTGGCCGGTGCAGGTCGGGCTGTCCGAGCGGGCTGCCTTCGCCCTCGGCGTCGAGCCCGGCGCCCGCCTCACCGTCGAGGACCAGTACGGCCAGGACGTCGACGTCCGCGTCAGCGGCGTCTACTCGCCGGTCGACACGGACGACCCGGCGTGGTCGACGGCCCGCGAGCTGCTCAGCCCGGCGGTCAGCATCTCCGACGGCGTCGAGCGCACCAGGGTGGCGGCGCTCGTCTCACCGGAGGGGCTGCCCGACCTGCGGATCGCCGTACCGTCCGACGAGCTGACCCAGAGCATCAGGTTCCTTCCCGAGCCGGAGCAGGTGCACTGGCGACAGCTGTCGGACCTGCAGGACGACGTGCTCGAGCTCAAGTCCGCGCCGGGACTCGACAGCGGCCAGGTCGGCTGGGACAGCCTGCTCGACCGGGTCCTCGACGACGCGTCGGCCCAGGTCGCGGACGCGCGGGGACGGGCGCAGGTCCTGCTGGTCGGGCTGGCCGTCACCGCGATGCTGACCTTGCTCCTCGCCGCCCAGCTGCTGGTACGCCGCCGCGCCGGCCCACTGACCCTCGCCCGCGAGCGGGGTGCGGGGTGGGCTGGGCATCGGCGCCGAGCTCGCGGTCGAGTCGGTGCTCGTGGCGGTGACCGGCGCGGCCGTCGGAGTCGCGGTCACCGCGGCCTTGGTCGGGTCGGCCGACGTGCGCTGGGTGGTACCCGTCGTCGCGGTGGCGGTGCTGGCCGCACCGCTGCTCGGCACCGTCGAGGCCATCCGCGCCACGGGCGTCCGACGGGTGCCGGCCAACCGTGCGGCCAGGCGTCTCGCCGCGCGGCGGCGGCGCGTCAGGCGGATCGTGCTGGAGGCGGCGGTGGTCGCGCTGGCCGGCCTCGCCTTCGTCGCCCTGCGGCAACGCGGCCCGGTCGCCGGTGACCTCACCCCGGCCAGCGCTCCCACGCTCTGGGCGATGGTCGGCGCGCTCGCGCTGGTCCGGCTGCTGCCGCCCCTGGTGCGGCTGGTGCTGCGCGTGACGCGACGCTCGGCGGGTCCGCTGTGGTTCTTCGTGGCGGCCCGCGTCGCCGCCGGCGGGCTGCGGGCGCTGCCGCTGGTCGTCGTGGTGATCGCGGTGGCCCAGCTCGTGCTCGGCACCTCGCTCGCCGCCACCCAGCAGCGCGGGCAGGAGTCGGGTGCGGTGCTCGCCGTCGGCGGTGACGCCCGGCTCAAGACGGCGCCCACGCCTGAGGTCCAGGACCGGGCCGCCGCGGTCGGCGAGGCGCCCGGCGTGCGGGTCGCGGTCGCCGGACGGGTGGCCGACGGGGCGCTGGCGTCGTCGCAGTCGACCGGCGCCTCGGTCCGTCTCGTCGTGGTGGACGCACGGGCCTACGAGCGGCTGCTGGCCGCGAGCGACCTTCCCGACGCGCCCCAGCTCGCGCGTCTGACGGCGACCGGCGGCGAGGACGCGCCCGTGCCGGCGCTGCTGCTCGGAGGGCCGCCGGGCCTCGAGAACGGCCTGCAGGTGCGCCTGGGCGACGACGACGAGGTGGCGCTCGACGTGGTCGGCGAGGCCCCCCGGGTCGACGCCACCACCGACCCGGTGGTCGTGGTCGACGCCACCGCCTTCGCCGCGGCCGGCGCGGTCGCCTACCCGGACACCATCTGGGCGGTGGGGCCGGGCGCGGACGAGGCGCTGCGCTCGGCGGCCGAGAAGGACCTGGCCGACAGCGTGACGACGTACGACGCGGTGCTGTCCAGGCTCCGCGACGCGCCGCTGCCAGCAGCGCTGATCCACCTGGCCCTCGCCGCGTCACTGCTCCTGGCGCTGCTGGCCGGGCTCGGGGTGGTGCTGGGCGCCGCCGTCGACGCCCCGGCCCGCGCCACGGGGCTCGGCCGGCTCCGCTCGCTCGGCCTCGCCGACCGAGGGCTGCGCCGGGTGCTCGCCGGCGAGCTGCTGGCGCCGGTCCTGGCGAGCGTGCTGACCGGCCTCGCGGTCGGGTGTCGTCACGGCGTGGGCGACCTTCGGGTCCCTCGGGCTCGAGGAGGTGACGGGTCAGAGCGAGACGCCCCAGCTCGTCGTACCGCTGTGGACCTGGCTCGCCGCCCTCGCGCTGGTGCTGGCCGCGCTGGTGCTGGCGGCACGCCAGAGCAGCCGGCTCCGGCGGACCGACCTGGCGCAGCTGCTGCGCACGGGCGACTCCCGCTGAAGGGGTGTCTCGTGGATTGGTTGGTTGGTGGAGCTGGCGGGAATCGAACCCGCGTCCTCGAGCGTCGAACCAGGTCTTCTCCGGGTGCAGTCTGCATTGGCGCTTTCTCAGTCCCGGCGCTCGCACAGACACGTCGCCGACAGACTCAGTCAGGTTTGAGTCCCGGTCACCCCTCCTGACTGGGGGTGAACAGCAAGTCTCCTAGATGACGTCAGGGTCCGGGACGGAGACGGATGCCCGGTCTGACGCTTCGATCACTGCTCAGGCAGCGAGAGCGAAGGAACTGCGATTGGTGTTGGCAGTTGTGGTTTCCAGCGGTCGTTTACGAGATGTCGCTGGCTCCTCGACCCGCTTCTCCTGGAACTAACGTCCCAAGTCGAAACCGATCAGCCCCTCTTGAGTTGTTCAACTCCTCAACGATAGTCGAGCGGGCCGACATTCCCGAACGGGTTAGACGAGGCCGAAGAGCTGGGCGCCGTTCTCCCAGCACACCTGGCGCAGCCACTCGTCGCCCAGGTCGAGGCGGGCGAGGCTCTCGAGCTGGTGGCCGTAGGGGTACGGGATGGTCGGGAAGTCGGTGCCCAGGAGGATCTTGTGACCGAGGTCCGCGACGCGCGGCAGGAGCGCGACCGGGTACGGCGGGAACCAGTCGGTGAAGACCATCGTGGTGTCCAGCCGGACGTTCTCGTAGCGCTCCGCCAGGACGAGGAAGTCCTCGACCTCGGGCGCACCCATGTGCGCCATCACCAGCGCCAGCCGCGGGTGCTTGGCCAGCACCCGCATCGTCGAGGCGGGCCCGGTGAACCGGTTGCCCACCGGCCCGGAGCCGGCGTGCAGGACGACCGGCGTGCCGGAGTCCTCGAGCATCCCCCAGACCCGGTCCAGGGCCGGGTGGTCGAGGTGGAACTCCCCCACCTGCAGGTGCAGCTTGAACACCTGGACGCCGGCGTCCAGCAGGTCCGCGACGTACGCCGGCGCGTCCGCCTCGGGGTAGAAGGTGCCCGACCAGATGACCTCGGGGACGCCGGCGGCGAACTCCCACGACCAGGCGTTCAGGTAGGTGGCGACCCCGGGCTTGTGGGCGTAGGGCAGCGTCGGGAACCGCCGGACCCCCATGTCCCTGAGCAGGTCCACGCGCGCGTCGTGCGACAGCCGGTACCGGATCGGCCACTCGCGCCCGATCTTCGGCCCGGCCGCGTCGAACTGCTCGTAGACCGCGCGCTGGATGTTGGGCGGCAGGAAGTGCACGTGCGTGTCGACGAGCCCGGGCAGCCCGAGCCCCTCCCAGAACGCGCGGACCGGAGCGACGTCCTCGTCCCGGCGGACAGCTCCCTCAGTCACCCATGCCCTTGAGTCGACGTCCGACCGCCTGCTCGACCTCGCGGTTCGCCTGGCGCTCGGCCAGGGTGTGCCGCTTGTCCCAGGACTTCTTGCCCTTGGCGAGGGCGATCTCGACCTTGGCCCGGCCGTTGAGGAAGTAGAGCGAGAGCGGGACGACCGTCTGGCCCTTCTCGGCGATCTTGCGCTCGATCTTGTCGATCTCGACGCGGTTGAGCAGCAGCTTGCGCTTGCGGCGGGCCGAGTGGTTGGTCCAGGTGCCGTTGGAGTACTCGGGGATGTGCACGCCGTGCAGCCAGGCCTCGCCGCCGTCGATCTCGACGAAGCCGTCGACCAGGGAGGCGCGACCCTCGCGCAGGGACTTCACCTCGGTCCCCTGCAGCACGAGGCCGGCCTCGAAGACGTCCTCGATGGCGTAGTCGTGTCGCGCCTTCTTGTTCTGCGCGATCAGCTTGCGCCCCTGCTCCTTGGCCATCCGACCAGTCTCTCAGCCGGGGTCAACGCCATAAGCAACGCACGTCGACCGCGGCTACATGTAGCCCATCGGGTCGACCGGGTCGCCGTCACGGAGCACGGTGAAGTGCAGGTGGCAGCCGGTGGACCAGCCCGTCGAGCCGACGTAGCCCACGGTCTGGCCGCGCTTCACGCGGTCCCCCACGCCGACCGTGTAGCTGGTCGCGTGGTTGTAGTTGGCGACCAGGTTGTGGCCGTTCACCTTGCCGAGGTTCACGTAGAGCCGGTTGCCGTAGACCGAGGAGTAGTACGCCGAGATGACGGTGCCGTCGGCGACGGCCTTCATCGGCGTCCCGCAGCCGGCACCGAAGTCGGTGCCGTCGTGCAGGCCCCAGTAGCCGTAGATGGGGTGGGTCCGGTAGCCGAACGGCGAGGTCACCGAGCCGGCGACCGGGTAGCTCAGGAACCCGTCGGACGCGCCGGTGTAGCCGGCGCCGCCCTGGTTCGCGGCCGCCGCGGCGGCGATCGCGGCGAGGATCTGGCGCTTGATCCGCGCCTCCTCGCGCTTGAGCTCGCGCAGCATCTTCAGGTCGCGCTTCCGGGCCTGCTGTGCGGCGGCCCGGTTCTGCTTGTTGTCGGCGATCAGGCCGAAGACCTGGCGCTTGGCCGACTCGGCCTCGTCGGTGAGGCGCTCCATCTCGGCCAGGTTGGCGGCCGCCTCCTCGCGGCGGTCCTCGACGTCGTTGCGGGCGTCCTCGACCTCGTCCTCGCGGACCCGCAGCTGGGCCTCGGCGGCGGTGAGCGCGTCGAAGATGCCCTGCTGCTTGTCGTTCGCCGAGTCGGCGTACTCCTCGCGACGGATCAGGTCCGACGGCGTCTGCGCGCCGAAGTAGCCGGACATCGCGACCAGGGTCGGGTCGCCCTGCTGGTACAGCGAGACCACGAGGTCCTTCACGACACCGCGCTGCGCCTCGAGCGCCTTCCTGCCGTTCACGACGTCGATCTGCGCGTGGATCAGCCGGCTCTCGGCGGCCTCGAGCCGGGCCGCCATCGCCGCGTCCTTGGCCTGGGCCGCGTAGAGGCGCTGCCGGACGCTCGCGAGGTTGCTGCGCGCCCCGACGAGCTGCTGCTGGGACGACGCGAGCGCGGCGTTCGCCTTGGCGACCCGGTGGCTCGACTCCTCGGCGTGCTCCTCGGCGTTCCTGATCTGGTTCTTGACGTCCTTCTGCTTGTCGCGCAGGTCGTCGGCGTCGGAGGAGAACGCCGCGGGCGCGATGGTGTAGGTGACGATCGGCACGGAGACGATGCCGGCCAGGAGCGGGACGACGAGCGTGGTCGACAAGAGCCCGCGCAGGCGCGCGCGGGGACCAGGGGCGCCGGGGAAGTAGCGCAAGGGTCTGCCTTCGGTGTTCGGGGAAGTGAACCCCTCGACCGTAAGGGCGCGACGTCAGACTTTGAGGTATTTGCGGGTCAGTGCGAGTGTCGGGATCAGGGTGAGCAGCGGCCCCAGGATCGCGATCACGATCACCGCGGTGGTGTACTCCGGCAGCCCGATCCACGGCAGGAAGTCGAGCGACCTGCTCACCCGCTTCTCCACGCCGAACCACATCAGGGCACCGAGCGCACCGGCCGCCAGCGCGACGCCGATGATCGCCGTCACCAGCGCCTCGAGCAGGAACGGCAGCGCGATGTAGAGCGTCGAGGCGCCGACCAGCCGCATGATGCCGATCTCCTTGCGGCGCGCGAACGCCGCCAGCCGGATCGTGTTGGCCACCAGCAGCAGTGCCGCGATCAGCAGGAACCCGGCGACTCCCCACGACGCGTACTTGAGGGTGTCGAGCGAGTCGAACAACGGCTTCACCGTGTCCCGCTGGTCGACGACCCCGGACACGCCGTCGAGCCCGGTCACCGCGCTCTTGATGCCCTCGACCTCCCGTGGGTCACGCAACGTGATCCAGTAGGCCTCGGGCATGTCGTCGGCGGTGATCACCGGGTTGGGGCCCTCGAACTGCTCGTCGCCGAGGAGCTTCTTGAGCTTCTCGAAGGCCACCTCCTTGCTCTCGAACCGGTACGACTCGACCTCGGGGTTGCCCTCGATGACGTCCTCGACCGCCTGCTTCTGCGTGTCGGTCGCGGCGCTGGCGCAGGCGAGGTTGGCGTCGCCGTCGCGGCAGAGGTACGTCGCGATCTCGAGCTCGTTGCCGAGCCGCTCGGTCGCGAGCGAGCGCTCCTGGTTGAGGAGCACGCCGAGGCCGACCAGCGTCATCGAGACGAACAGGGTGAGCACGACGGCGATGTGCATCGACACGTTGCGACGCAGGCCCTGGCCGAGCTCGGTCCAGACATAGCGGAGCTGCATGGGATCAGACCGCGCTTCCGTAGGCGCCCTGGGCCTGGTCGCGGACGACGCGGCCGTTCTCGAGCTCGACCACGCGCTTGCGCATCTGGTCGACGACCCCGGAGTCGTGGGTCGCCATCAGCACCGTCGTGCCGGTGCGGTTGATCCGGTCGAGGAGCTTCATGATGCCGACCGAGGTCGTGGGGTCGAGGTTGCCGGTGGGCTCGTCGGCGATGAGGATCATCGGCCGGTTGACGAAGGCGCGCGCGATCGCGACGCGCTGCTGCTCACCGCCCGACAGCTCGTCGGGCAGGCGGTCGCCCTTGCCGTCGAGGCCGACCAGCTGGAGCGTCTCCGGGACCGTCGAGCGGATCTCCGCGCGCGACTTGCCGATCACCTGGAGCGCGAACGCGACGTTCTCGCTGACGGTCTTGTTGCTCAGCAGCCGGAAGTCCTGGAACACGGTGCCGATCTGGCGGCGCAGGCGCGGCACCTTCCAGCCCGCGAGCCGGTTGAGGTCCTTGCCGGCCACGTGGACGCGGCCCGCCGTCGACCGGGTCTCGCGGAGGACCAGGCGCAGCGCGGTGGACTTGCCGGAGCCCGACTGGCCGACGAGGAAGACGAACTCGCCCTTCTCGATGTCGATGCTCACCTGGTCGAGTGCCGGGTGCGCCGAGCCGGGGTAGGTCTTGCTGACCTTCTCGAAGCGAATCACGTGAGCCGAGGTTACGTGAGGCCCCTAGGCCAGTCGGGGACCCTCACCCGGGCGCGTCAACCACCCACCAGGCGGCGTACGGCGGGAGCCAGAGCATCCCCATCGAGCCGACCGCGAGGACGTGGCCGCCCAGCGCGTCGTACGGCACCGTCAGCCCGACGTCGTGCAGCCGGTGCAGCTCGAAGGGCCGCGCCTGCTCGGTGACGTTGTAGAGGCCGACGAACGTGCCGCTGGCGTGCCGGCGGACGACCGCCAGGACGCCGTCGTCGGTGTCCTGGAGCACCTCGGTGGCCGCACCCGCGTGCAGCTGCGGCAGGCGGGAGCGCACCGAGGCGAGGTGCCGGAGTCCGGTGAACACGCGACCCGGGACCGTGCGCAGGTCGTCACGGGCGACCGCGCGCGACCAGTCGAGCCGGGGCCGGTGCGCCCAGCGGTTGTCGCTCTCGTGGCCGGGCTCGGACGCCCAGTCCGGGTCGTTCACCTGACCGAGCTCGTCACCGCTCCACACGACCGGGATGCCGCCCCAGCCCGCGACCACCGCGTGCGCGAGGAACATCCGCGCGAGCGCGTTGTCGACCGCCGGGCCGGACGTGGCGCCGCTCTCCAGCCCGACGAGTGACGCCGCCGTGCCGCTGATCCGCCGGTCGCCGGTCGCCGGGTTCGCCTGGAAGACCAGTCCGTCCGCCCAGGTGCCGGGGAACTCGCCGGAGTACCAGTCGGACAGGAACGCCCGGTGCCCGTGGCCGGTGATCCCGACGGCGTGCGCGTCGCGGTCGTCGATCGCCCAGCCGATGTCGTCGTGGCAGCGGACGTAGGTGATCCAGGTGCCGGTCGCCGGCGTGGCCGGCAGCGCGCCGAGCGCCTGCCGGGCGAGCACGGTGTTGCGGGCCGCGAGCATCGACCACACCTGGACCATCAGGCTGTTGTGGTACGCCAGGTCGCTGACCTTGCCGACGTGCGGGCCCGTGCCGAGGTACTGCACCAGGTCCCGCGGCCCGACGATCGCCTCGGCCTTGAACGCCACCGCGGGGGCCGCCATCCGGGTGACCGCGTGCAGCGCCTGGGTGATCGCGTGCACCTCGGGCTGGTTCTGGCAGTTGGTGCCGAGCCGCTTCCACAGGAACGCGATCGCGTCGAGGCGGAGCACCTCGACGCCGAGGTTGGCCAGGCCGAGGATGATCTCGGCGAACTCGACCAGGACCGACGGGTTGGCCCAGTTGAGGTCCCACTGGAACTCGTTGAACGTCGTCCAGACCCAGGCATCGAGCTCGTCGTCCCAGGTGAAGTTGCCGGGGGCGAAGTCCGGGAACACCTCGGGCAGGGTCTGCTCGTACGCGTGCAGGGCGGCCTCGTCGGTGAAGACGTGGAAGTAGTCCCGGTACCGCTGCGAGTCGGCGTCACCGGCGCGCGCCCTGGCGGCCCACTCGTGCTCGGTCGCGACGTGGTTGAGCACCAGGTCCATGCAGAGGCTGATCCCGCGCTCGCGCAGCGTCGTCGCGAGGTCGCGCAGGTCGTCCATGGTGCCGAGGTCGCTGCGGACGGCGCGGTAGTCCTGGACCGCGTAGCCGCCGTCGTTGTCGCCCTCGCGCGGTCGGAGGAGCGGCATCAGGTGCAGGTAGGTGACCCCGAGGTCGTCGAGGTGGTCGAGCCGCTTCCCGATGCCGCGCAGGTCGTCGGCGAAGCGCTCGGTGTAGCAGGCGTACCCGAACATCCGGGGCTGCTGGAGCCAGTCGGGCGTGAGCAGCCGCTGCGCGTCGAGCCGGTGCAGCTCGTCCGGGCGCTCGGCGTACGCCGCGGCGGCCAGCTCGACCAGCCGGAGGACCAGCGCGTCCCGGACCTCGGCGTCCGGGTGGATGGCCCTGAGCCCGGCGACCAGGTCGTCGTGGTGCCGGTCGAGCCGCAGCGCGAAGGTGTCCTTGCGGTCCCGGCTGAGCGGCGGGCCGCCGCCGACCAGCGCGTCGAGCCCGAGCGCACCGCCTCCGACGAGCCGCGCGGCGGCCGCGTCGTGGAGCTCCCGGGGTGCGGTCACCCTGTCGATCCTCCCCTACGACGTCACGGCCCGCACACCCCCGGCTCCAGCCCCCGGCCCTACCCTCGGACGGTGCGCCGCTCCGTCCTCCTGCTCGTCGCGGCGGTGCTGACCCTCGGCGTCATCGGCGTGCTCGTCCTGGCGCTCGACCCGTTCGAGGACGAGACCTCCCCCGAGCGCGAGGCGCCCTTCGCGACGACCCCGATCGCCGGCTTCGAC
The DNA here is from genome assembly GCA_963815335.1 of uncultured Actinomycetota bacterium. Lineage (GTDB taxonomy): Bacteria > Actinomycetota > Actinomycetes > Propionibacteriales > Nocardioidaceae > Nocardioides. Next base: position 208,595 of record CAWFGL010000004.1, on the reverse strand, counting down.
ACGTCGGCGCTGACCGTCCCGCGCGCCGGCTTCTGCGCCGACGTCGACCCGCGTGAGGTCGAGGCCGCCCTGGGGGCCGAGCCGACCGGCGCCCACGGCTACGAGAACGGCGACGAGGTTGCCCTGGCCGACGGGCTCACCGACGTCGTGCACGAGTACGGCTGCGTCTGGTCGCTGGACGACGGCAGCGAGGCCCGCGCGTGGGTCTTCGCGCCGCCGATCGACGCGGACCGCGCGACGCGGCTGGCCGACGGGGCCGGCCGGACGAAGGGCTGCGAGACCAGCGGGCCCGCGACCTACGGCTCCCCGAGCGTGGGGCTGGTCTGCGCGGGCGACGGCCCGGCCCGCGCGTCGTTCCGCGGCCTGTTCGGCGACGCCTGGCTCGTGTGCGAGCTGACCTCGGCCGACCCGGCGGTCGTCCCGGACGAGCTGGTCGAGCGGGCCGGAGCGTGGTGCGTGGGGGTCGCGAAGGGCGCCTCGGCCGAGGCGGGGACGGCCTAGTTCTCGGCGGCCTTCTCGGCGCCGCGGCGCCAGCGGATGCCGGCCTCGATGAAGTCGTCGATCTCGCCGTCGAACACGGACTGCGGGTTGCCGACCTCGTGGCCGGTCCGCAGGTCCTTGACCATCTGGTACGGGTTCAGCACGTAGTTGCGCATCTGGTCGCCCCACTCGGCCTTGACGTCGCCGCGCATGCCGTCGAGCTGCGCCTTCTCCTCGGCCTTCTTCAGGGCCAGGAGCTTGGCCTTGAGCACGACCATGGCGCTGGCCTTGTTCTGCAGCTGCGACTTCTCGTTCTGGCAGCTGACCACCGTGCCGGTGGGGAGGTGCGTCAGCCGGACCGCCGAGTCGGTGGTGTTGACGGACTGCCCGCCCGGACCGCCGGAGCGGTAGACGTCGACGCGGATGTCCTCGTCGGGGATGTCGATCTCGTCGGTCTGCTCGAGGACCGGCACCACCTCGACCGCGGCGAACGACGTCTGCCGGCGGCCCTGGTTGTCGAACGGGCTGATCCGCACCAGGCGGTGGGTGCCACCCTCCACGGAGAGGGTGCCGTAGGCGTACGGCGCGTGGATCGCGAACGTCGCGGACTTGAGCCCCGCCTCCTCCGCGTAGGAGGTGTCGAAGACCTCGACCGGGTAGCCGTGCTGCTCGGCCCAGCGGGTGTACATCCGCATCAGCATCTCGGCGAAGTCCGCGGCGTCGACCCCACCGGCGCCGGACCGGATGGTCACGAGCGCCTCGCGCGCGTCGTACTCACCGTTCAGCAGGGTGCGCACCTCGAGCGCCTCGACGACCTTCTGGACCCGGGCCAGCTCGGTCTCGGCCTCGGTCAGCGTCGCCTGGTCGCCCTCCTCGCGGCCCAGCTCGACCATCAGCTCGAGGTCCTCGATGCGGGTGCCCAGCGCGGTGACGCGGTCCAGCTCGCCCTGCAGGGCCGAGAGGCGACCGGTGACGCGGGTGGCGTTGTCCTGGTCGTCCCAGAGGTCGGGCGCGGCGACCTGCTCACCGAGGTCGGCGATCTCGGTGCGCATGGCGTCGAGGTCGAGCACCTGCTCGATGGTGTGCATGGTCGCCTGGAGCTGCTTCAGCTCGGCGTCGAAGTCGGGTCCTGCCACAAGGGGCAAGACTACGGGCTCGGCCCTGGGACTAGCTCTTGCGGCCGAACACCTGGGCGACGTACCAGAGGCCGTCGCTGCCCTTGCGCGCGCCGATGCCCATCAGCCGGTAGTCGGGGTTGAGGATGTTGGCGCGGTGGCCCTCGGAGTTCATCCAGCCGTCGTTCACGACCGACCGCCCGGTGCGGTACCCGTAGGCGACGTTCTCGCCGACCAGGTTCAGGTGGCAGTCCTCGAGGATCGGCCCGAGCTCCTGGTGGTACATCTCGGTCTGCCGCGCCATCGCCTTGGCCTGCCGGACGGCGTACCGCTGCACGCAGTCCGTGCGCCTCAGCGCCCTCAGGCCGTGGTCGCCGCGCCGGTTGTTGGTGGCCTTGTGGGCCTGCCGCGAGTACCTGCTCGCCGCCGCCCTCTTCCCGGCGGCGGTGCCGGCGGAGAGCTGGTCGGAGACGACCGAGGTCGTCGCCCGCGCGTCCCGCGGCGCCTCCGCGGCCACCGGCGGCTGGACGAAGGCTGCCACCCCGGCGATGGTCCCCATGCACGTCATCGCCAAGGTGGCAGCGGTCGAGCGTCGCATGCGGGACTCCTGGTGGTGGCACGGGGGAACCTCCACGGTAATCGGGAGGAGCCCGGGCCGGGCCCGATACGAGCAGATCGATGCGGGAGGGCTGCCGATCCGGAGGTGGGGACCGGACCGACAGCCCCGTCCCGGTCAGCCCCTCCCGAGCGCGGTCGTCCTCGGGTTCGAGGGGTACGACGCGTAGTTGCTCGGGTCGGAGCCGCTGCCGACCTCGCGGCCGTCGTTCGTGCCGCCGCGGTCGGTGTCGTGGTGGGTCGGGTCCGACTTGTGCTTGCGGTGCTTCTTGTTCGCCTTCCCGGTGATCTCCACCTTGTCGCGCAGCCCGTCGCGGTCGGTGTCGGCCAGGACCGGGTTGGTGACGCGCCTCCCGATCACGTACGACTCGCCCTTGCCGGTCACCACGCGCTGCTTGATCCGCGTGCCCTTGACCTCGCGGTCGTCGCGCAGCCCGTCGCGGTCGGTGTCGGCGGCGCACGGGTCGGGCCGCACCCGGCCGATCTTCTTGCCCTTGGGCTTCTTCTTGGTCGTCACGACCTGGGTGAGCACGATGCCCTTGAGCTCCGTGCCGTCGGCGAGGGTGTCCCCGTCGGTGTCCCGGCGCAGCGGGTTGGTGCGGCAGGACGGGTAGTGCGTGCTCGGGCCGGCGACCTCGACGCCGTCCTTGATCCCGTCGTCGTCGGTGTCCGGGTCGTTCGGGTTCGTGCCCAGGGTGTCCTCCTGGGAGTTGGTGAGCCCGTCGTTGTCCGGGTCCGGGTCGCCGGGCACGTCGTCCGACCCGACGAGCGGGTCGGTCCCGTGGTCGACCTCGGCGCCGTCGTTCACCCCGCCGTCGTCGGTGTCCGCGTCGAGCGGGTCGGTGTGGTGCGTCTGGACCTCGGCGCCGTCGGTCAGGCCGTCGTTGTCGGTGTCGGGGTCCTGCGGGTCGGTGCCGAGCACGCCCTCCTCGGTGTCGGTCAGGCCGTCACCGTCGCTGTCACCGGTCGGGCCGAGGTCGTCCGAGCCCTCGAGCGGGTCCGTGCCGTTGCCGACCTCGGCCCCGTCGTTGATCCCGCCGTCGTCGGTGTCCGCGTCGAGCGGGTCGGTCCCGTGGGTGTTGACCTCCGAGCCGTCGGTCAGGCCGTCGTCGTCGGAGTCCGCGTCGTTCGGGTTCGTGCCCTCGGTGGCCTCGTCCGTGTCGGACAGGCCGTCACCGTCGGCGTCGCCGCCCGGCAGGTCGTCCGCCCCGGCCAACGGGTCGGTGCCGTTCTCGACCTCGGCGCCGTCGGTCACGCCGCCGTCGTCGGTGTCGGGGTCGAGCGGGTCGGTCCCGTGGGTGTTGACCTCCGAGCCGTCGGTCAGGCCGTCGTTGTCGGTGTCGGCGTCGTTCGGGTTCGTGCCCTCGGTGGCCTCGTCGGTGTCGGGCAGGCCGTCACCGTCCGTGTCGCCGGTCGCCGCGACGTCATCGGCACCCACGAGCGGGTCCGTGCCGTTGTCGACCTCGGCGCCGTCCTTGACGCCGCCGTCGTCCGTGTCCGCGTCGAGCGGGTCGGTCCCGTGGGTGTTGACCTCGGCGCCGTCGGTGAGCCCGTCGTCGTCGGAGTCGGGGTCGTTCGGGTTCGTGCCCTCGGTGGCCTCGTCGGTGTCGGACAGTCCGTCGCCGTCGGCGTCACCCGTGCCGGGCAGGTCGTCGTCCCCGTCGAGCGGGTCGGTGCCGCTGCCGACCTCGGCGCCGTCGGTCACGCCGCCGTCGTCGGTGTCGGGGTCGAGCGGGTCGGTCTCGTGGGTGTTGACCTCGGCGCCGTCGGAGAGACCGTCGTCGTCGGTGTCCGGGTCGGTCGGGTCGGTCCCGATGGTGTCCTCCTCCGCGTCCGACAGGCCGTCGCCGTCGGTGTCCGCGGAACCGGGCACGCACTCGACGCCGCCCTCCGGGGAGGTGGCGGTGGCCGACATCTCGCCCACGCCGAGGTGCACGTCGGCGACCTCGCCCAGGACCGAGTCGACGGTGAGGTCGATCGCGACCACGGCGTCGAGCGTGCCGGAGGCGGTCGTCCCGGTGCTGGTGTCCACCGGCTTGAGGAGCTTGACCTCCACGTCTGCCGAGAGCACGCCGAGGTTGATCGGGACGCCCAGCGTGGCGCCGTCCGCCGGCACGGTCAGCACGGTGCCGCCGGCCAGCGTGACCGTGACGACCGGGTCGGAGTAGTCGACGACGGTGTTGGTGCCGTCGGACGCGGCGGTCAGCGTGGCCGGGCTGACGACCTCGACCACGGCGGCCCCGCCGAGCAGCCGGACGTCGCCGACCGTCGTGGTGACGGTCGAGACCACGCGGGAGCCGTTCCCGGCCTGGTCGACCAGCGCGGTGCGCGAGCGGGTGACCGACGCCTTGACGTCGGCGACCGCGCCGACCGCGGGCAGCCCGAGCAGCGTCAGTCCCGCCAGGGACGTGGTGGCCGAGTTGAGCTGCCGGACGCCGTCCGTGGCGGTCGGGCACGCGTCGTCCCCGGCCCAGCTCGCGGCGACGTCACCGGTGATGACGCCCGCCGTGGCCACCGGCGCGAGCGGGACGCTGACGAGGGTGGCGGGCGGCGGGTCGACCGACGGGGGCGCGGTGGCGACCTCGTCGTCCACGGTCCCTGGGAACCCGCCGAGCACCAGGTCGAGGTTCGAGCTGGTCGCGCGCGAGGGTGGGGCAGCCTCGGAGTCGGTGGTGGCCCGGCTGTGGCCGACGTTCACCTCGGCCAGCGAGCTGGTGCCGATGGTGGCACGCAGGTTCACGATGTCGCCGTGGGCGTCGGCGTCGTACGTCGCCGGGAGCGGCGCCGCCTGTGCCGGGATCGCCGGCAGGCCGACCGAGAGGGCCGCGGCGGTCGCGAGGGCGAGCGAGGCGACGGACGCGCGACGGGCGCGCGGTGGGAGCACGTGCATGGTGGGGGACTCCAGAGATCAGGATGGGTGGGGGATTTCCCGCCGATCAGGTGGTGACGCTTCTGAACTTGTGTCTCCCTCTCCGTTTTCGACCGTACGCCCGGAATTCCTGCTACGTGGCGTTTCCGCAGAATCCACCCATCGGGGTGGGCTACTGCTCGTCGACGCTGACCACGGCCGACCCGGTCGCGCCGATGCTCGCCCGTTCCGGCGAGCCCGGCAGCGTCAGGGGCAGGTCGAGCGGCGCGGACAGCGACACCACGACCGACCGGGACGCCGGGTCGATGCGGACGCCGTACGACAGCCCGGGGTAGCGCGCGTACGCGCCGGTCGACGCGAGGTACTGGCCGACCGCGACCCGCGCACGGGCGGCGGTCTGCTCGAGCCGCTCGGCCGGCACCCCGCCCTCGTAGACCTCGCGGCCGGTCGCTCCGAGGTCGGCGCCGCGCAGAGCGGCCCCGTCGGCGAGCGTGTCGAGCCCCTGGCGCTGGAGGTACGCCGCCGTCGCGTCGACGACCAGGGCGATGGTCATCAGCAGGAAGGTCGCGAAGCCGATGATCAGCACGGTGGCCTGGCCGCGCTCGTCCCTCGTCACTCCACCGACTCCTGGTACTGGCCGATCGGCACCGTGTGCGCGGCGTCCAGGGCGAAGCTCGGCGCTCCCCCACCGAGAACGTCGGGAAGGAGCGGGAGGTCGACGCTGGAGAAGACGCGGACCGTGATCACCGAGGTGCCGCTGTGGCAGTTCGCCGGCGACGGGGTGCACGTGATCCGGACCCGGGCCTCCTGCCCCTCGAGGCCCTGGTCGGCGAGGGCCCGCCGCACCACCGACTCCGCCCGGGCCTGGCCGAGCGCGTCGTTCGGCGCGAGCGCGTACGCACGGCCCGCCGCCCGCGCGGCACTGGTCACCGCGAACGCGCCGCGCTGCACCTCGAAGACGCTGAGCACGATCCAGAGCAGCGGGACGAGGAGCAGGATGCCGAGCCACACCAGCTCGACCAGCGCGCTCCCGCGCTCGTCGGCCTGCCTCACGGCTGCTCCTCGACGGCATGACCACGGACCTCGATGTCGACGGCCGGTCCGCCGATGCCGAGGGCGGGAACGCTCGCGCGGACGACCACCTCGATGCCTGGAGCCCCGTCGACCATGACCTGGCGGACGCTCACGTCGCGGGCGAAGCGTCCGGAGACGACGCTGTCGATCTGCTCGCGGGTCAGGGCCGCACCCTCGGCGGGCCCGCGGTCAGAGGTCGCTGCGAGCCGGGCTCCCTCCGCGGCGGCCGAGGCCATCGTGTTGCGGACGAACAGGACGAGCGACACCTGGAGGATGCCGAGCACCAGCGGCACCAGGACGACCAGGACCAGCACGATGTCGACGACGGCGGCACCGCGCTCGGACCTGACCGGGCGGCGCACCGCCTACCTGACGCTGTTGAGCGCGCTGGTCAGCATCGACCGGAGCTGGTCCTCGGCGACGCCCCAGATGACCGCGACCAGGCCCGCGCTCATCACGGTGACCAGGACCCAGCCCGGCACGTCACCGCGCTCGTCCCGGCGGGTCGGGAGCAGGAGGAGGTGGAGCAGCAGTCGTTCCATGGCGTGACCTTTCGGTGGGTGTCGGCTAGGGAGTGGTCAGGGAGAGGCCGACGACGCCCGGCCAGAAGGCGAACAGCACGGTCACCGGGAGGACGAGGAACACCACCGGGACCATCATCAGCACCTCGCGACGGGCGGCGACCTCGATGAGCTCGCGTCGGCCGGCCTCGCGGACGTCGGCGGCCTGCGCGTGCAGGACCTCGGCCAGAGGCGTGCCGCGCTCGACCGCGACGGCGATGCCCTGGGCGAAGCGCGCGACCAGCGGCAGACCGGTCCGCGCCGCCAGCCGGTCGAACGCCGCGCCGACCGGCTCGCCGGTGCGGACGTCGGCGAGCACCCGCGCGAGGTCGGTGGACAGGGCACCGCCGCTGCGCCGGACGACGCGGTCGAGGGCCGCGACCGGGCTCTCGCCGGCCGCGACCGACAGGGCCAGCAGCTCGGCCACGGTGGGGAGCTCGGCGAGGATCCGGCGCTCCCGCTGGGTGGCCTGGCTGCTGAGGTGCTGGTCGCGCAGCGACCACGCCGACCGCGAACCCGACGAGGCAGAGCAGCACCGCCGCGACCGGGCTCCCGGGGTTGGTCAGCGCCTTCAGCAGCGAGTACGCCGCCGCGACGGCGAACGCGGTCAGGCCCCACAGCACCTGGTGCACCCGGAAGTCGTGGACGGTCAGGTCGAGGTCGGCGCGCTCGATCCGCCGGCGGACCGAGGCGGATCCGCCGAGGACCCGCTCGACCGCATCGGCGGCCGCCCGGAGGACCGGCCCGAACACCCCCGCGGCGGCGACGGCCGGCGACGACGACGGCACGGCCCCCAGTCGTGCGGCGGGCGACTCGGCGACCGTCGGGACGTCGCGCAGGTAGGGCAGCACGCGCGCGGCGAGCGGCGGACGACGGAGGGCCCGCACCCGGACGACCACGAGGACCAGCCCCAGCCCGGCGCAGCAGCCGAGGAGCGCGCCCCACATCGACGGCGTCACGACAGGATCCGTCGTTCCACCGGGAGCCGGCCGATCCGCATCATCAGCCGGTAGGCGACCAGGCAGAGGGCGGCGCCGACCCCGAGCACCAGGACGCCGGCCGGGGACGCGTACCGGCGGATCACCTCCGACTGGAAGGACATGGTGAGCAGCACGAGCCACGGAGCGGCCACCGCCAGCCGCGCGCCGTTCACCGTCCAGGCCTGTCGCGACTCCAGCTCCGACCGGGTCCGGATGTCCTCGCGCAGGTAGAGCGAGAGGTTGCGGAGCAGCCGCCCGAGCTCCCCACCGCCGACCTCGCGGGCGATGCGAAGGCTCTCGACCACGCGGTCGCCGACGGGGTCCGCCAGGACGACCTTGAGCCGGTCGAGGCAGTCGCCGAACCGGCCGGTGACCTGGTAGTCCAGCGCGAACCGGTCGAACGCGGCGCGCAGCGGCTCGGGTCCGCGGACCGCCAGCCCGGCCAGCGCGTCCGGCAGCGACATGCCCGCCCGCACCGCGGACACCAGGTTGTCGACGGCCTCCGGCCACACCTCCGCCAGCTCTCGCTGCCGGCGACGGGCCCGTGCCGTGACCGTGGCGACCGGCAGCCAACCGCCCATCACACCGAACGCCACGGCGACCGGCGGCGTGCGCGAGACGACCTGGAGCACGAAGGCGCTCACGACGCCAGCGGCCACGCACAGCAGCAGGAACGCCGAGGGCGAGACGTCGCCGAGACCGGCTCGGGCCAGCAGGTCGGCCACCCGCGACGACGTCCGGCGTGGGCCGCGCTCCCCCACGGGGAGGAAGAACGCGGACCAGACGAGCAGGAGGCCGACACCGACCCCGAGCCCGACCAGCGCGCCCATCAGTCGCGCTCCCCCTGGGCACGGCGGGGTCCCGTGAGGATCTCGTGCACGTCGATGCCGAGTCGCTGGAAGCGCTCGACCCGAGGCGGCATCCCACCGGTACGCCGCAGGTCGACGCCGTCGCGGACGAAGATCGGCTCGGTCTCGATGACGTCGTTCTCCACGCGGCCCGGGACCGCGACGACCTCGTTGACCCGGCGCACGCCGTGCTCGTCGATGCCGAGGTGCACGACGAGGTCCACCGACGCGGCGACCGTCGGCACCACGAACCTCGCCGAGATGTTCTCGCCCGCCAGCAGCGGCAGCGTGCACACCTTCACCAGCGCCTCGCGTGCGCTGTTGGCGTGGATCGTGCACATGCCGGGGAGACCGGCGTTGAGCGCGAGGAGCAGGTCGAGGCACTCCTCCGCGCGAACCTCTCCGACGATCACTCGACTCGGTCGCATCCGCAGGCTCTCCTTGACGAGGTCGCGGAGCCGCACCTCGCCCGTGCCCTCGAGCCCTGACTGCCGCGTCTGCAGGGCCACCCAGTCGGGGTGCCGGAACCGCAGCTCGAAGACCTCCTCCGCACTCACCACGCGCTCGCCGCCCGGGATCGAGCCCGCCAAGCAGTTGAGGAACGTGGTCTTGCCGGCCTGGGTGGCTCCCGCGACGAGCACGTTGAGCCCGGCACGCACCGAGGCGTCGAGGAAGGCAGCGGCCCGGGTGCTCAGGCTGCCGAGCCCGACGAGGTCGTCGAGCGAGCTCGCTCGCAGGACGAACTTGCGGATGTTCACCGCGGAGAAACCTCGGCTGATGCCCTCCAGGACGACGTGCAGCCGGTGCCCGTCGGGCAGCATCGCGTCGACGAAGGGGCGGCTCAGGTCCACGCGCCGGCCGGAGCTCTTGAGCATCCGCTCGACGAGCTCGTCGACCTGGGCCTTGGTGAGCACGAGGTTGGTCAGCTCGTGGCGGCCTCGGCGCGCGATGAAGACCCGGCTCGGGTCGTTGATCCAGACCTCCTCGACCGAGTCGTCGTCGAGGAACGGCTGGAGCGGCCCGAAGCCGGCGACCCTGGCCACGAGCTCGCCGACGACGGACTCGACGTCGGCGACGGGGGCCACCACCCCGGTGAGCGCGCGCTGGTCGTGGTCGCGGACCACGGACTCGGCGAGCCGGCGCACGACGGGTACGTCGCGCTGCGGGTCGACGCCCTCGCGCCGGACGAGCTCGCGCACGTGCAGGTCGAGCTGGTCGACCAGCCCGTCGGCGTGCGTCGTCGCCATCGTTCGTCCCCGATCCCGAGATGCCGACCCCCGAGGCTGGGCCGACACGCGGGACGCTAGACCTCCTGGACGGCCGCCCTCAAGGGCCTGGCGCGAACCTGTGGACAGTGATCAGCACTGTGACGACAGCGACAGGTGGGACGGCCGTCGGTGACGACCCCAGGCTCTGCGCGGTGCCGCACTAGACCGGAGGCGCCCCTCACGCACGCGGGGCGGTCCACAAAGCGGTGACAGTCGGGTACATCGGTAGATACCCCCTAGGGCATTTCCTACCGTGTACACAGCGGGTCCGCGGATCCGCCACCTGCTCCATCAGCGCTTCCAACCGCTTCTCGGGGGTCCGTCCCACCATGTCCGTCTTCCTGGGTGATCGCAGCCAGCTCATCGACCTCGTCGACCGCGCGCGCGACGGGGACAACGACGCGTTCGGTGAGCTCTTCGACCTGCACCACGTCCCGGTCTACCGGATGCTGCTGAAGCTGACCCGGTCCCCCGCGCTGGCCGAGGACCTGACCTCGGAGACCTTCTTCCGGGCGATGCGCAGCCTCGCCGCCTCGAACGTCCAGGGCGAGTACGTCACCGCGTGGCTGCTGCGCGTCGCGCGCAACCTGGCGGTCGACCACTTCAAGGCCAAGCAGAACCGCTTCGAGGTCCCGATGGACCCGCACGACCAGTTCTTCGGCCACGAGGAGGTCACCGAGGGTCCCGAGGCCGCGGTGCTGACGTCCCTCAACAACGCGCGGCTCGTGCGGGCGGTGGGCGACCTGCCCCCGAACCAGCGGATCGCCATCACGGCCCGCTTCCTCGACGACCTGACGATCGCGGAGACCGCACTCGATGATGGAGTGCAGCGAGGGCGCGGTGAAGCAGCTCCAGTTCCGCGGCATCCGCAAGCTCGCGCAGACGCTGAGCGTCGCGTAGGGCCTAGCGCTGCGGCAGCAGGATCGTCAGCCCGGCGCCGGGGTGAGTGCCCTCGAGCCGGCCGCCCAGCGCGGTCACCACGGCGCGCGCCTTGGCCACGGCCCGGTCGTCCCCGAGCTCGGTGCGCGGCTCGCCGGTCGAGGTGACGGTGATCCGGAGGTGGCCCTCGTCGTGCGCGTCGAACTCCATGCGGACGGGGCCGCGCCCGCGGCGGATCACGTCGGCGAGCAGCGTGTCGAGGACGTACTCGATCGGCCCCGGCGTGTACGTCCGGTCGAGGGCACCCTCGATCCGGGCGGTCACCGCCCGGTCGTACGGGCCGAGGGCGTCGGCCCAGGACTGGGCGCACTCGGTGGCCAGGTCGCGCAGCGACATCTCGGCCCCGGCCACGACGCTGTTGCTCCGCGACAGCGCGACGAGCTCGCCGGCGACCTCGTCCATCGCGTCGACGCGGTCCATGGCGCGCGCCGCGGTCGCGCGCACGTCCTCGGGCAGGTCCTCGCGCATCGACAGGTCCTCGAGGTCGAGCCGCAGCCCGGTCATCGGCGTGCGCAGGACGTGCGAGGCGTGCTGGGCGAACGCCTCCTCGCCCGCCAGCCGCTCCTGCAGCTGGCCGGCACTGGTCCGGAGCGCCGTGGCGATCGCCCTCGCCTCGGGGACCCGGGTGCGCGGCAGGTCGAGGTCGAAGCGGCCGCGACCGAGCTGCGAGGCGGCCGCCGCCAGGGTGAGGAACGGCGCCGCCAGCAGCCGCGACATGACGAAGCCGACCACCGCCGCGACGATCGCGACGAGCAGCAGCAGGAGGGCGACCGTGCCGCGCTCGTCGCCGACCAGGTCGTCGATGACCTCGTCGGACTGGAGCAGGGTCAGTGTCGCGTCGTCCTCGGAGAGGTCGGCGACGGCGGTGAAGTTGTCACCGTCGTTCCCCTCCGAGAAGTCGTCGCCCTCGACCTCGACGGGCGGGAGGCCGGCCTGCTCGTACTCGATGCGCTGGTCGGGCTCCACGAGCCCGGCCAGGACGCCCTCGTCGACCTCGCGGCCGGTGTCGAGGTGCAGCTCGACGAGCGCGCCGATGATCTGGACGCGCTCGTCGAGGGAGTCGGAGGCGGCGTCGCGCAGCCGGTTCTCCGTGGTGTACGAGATCACGAGCAGCACGCCGAGGAGCAGCCCGACGGTGACGACGACGAACGCGCCGGTCAGCCGCTCACGCATCGCTCACCGCCCCTGCACCGACTCCCGAGACGAGAGGTCAGGACGCGGTCGGCGCACCCTCGAGCCGGAAGCCGACACCGCGGACGGCGACGACCTTCTCGGTGACGCCGACGCTCTCGAGCTTCTGCCGCAGCCGCCCGATGGTGACGTCGAGGGTCTTGGTCGAGCCGTACCAGTTCTCGTCCCAGACGTCGGCCATCAGCCGGTCCCGGGAGACGACCTTGTCGCGGTTCGCGGCCAGCACGCTGAGGACCTCGAACTCCTTGCCGGTCAGCGGGACCTCGTCGGTGCCGGAGAAGACCCGGCGCGCGGCGATGTCGATGCGCAGGCCGCCCGGCGGGATGGCGTCGTCGCCGGACGACGAGGCTCCTGCCGTACGTCGGAGCAGCGCCCGGACGCGGGCCTGGAGCTCGGCGAGGCCGAAGGGCTTGGACATGTAGTCGTCGGCGCCGTAGTCGAGGCCGACGACCCGGTCGAGCTCGCCCGCCCGGGCGGTCACGATCATGATCGCGCCGTCGTAGCCCTGGTCGCGCATCTTGCGGCAGACCTCGAGGCCGTCCATGTCGGGCAGGCCGAGGTCGAGGATGACGACGTCCGCCTTGGTGACCTGCAGGTCGTCGAGGGCCTTCTGCCCGGAGTCGAGCCACTGCACGTCGTAACCCTCACGTTCGAGGGTCCGGACGAGAGGGAAGGCGATGTCCTCCTCGTCCTCGACGATCACGACTCTCTGGGCCATGCCCGCATAGTAGGGCGGAACGCCTGTCCCTGGGGCACCATCCGGCACAACGTGCCCCGCGGCGTCGGACAGCGAGCACCCGTCCCCGGCTCAGCGCCGGGGACGAGTGCGGGATCGGAGTGATCGCCACTGCTCCCCGTGATCCGCTCCCCGTGGGCTCCTCCACCCACGTGACGACGAACCCGGTGCGCGGGGGGTCTGTGCAAACGTTTTCGTCGTCCCGACAAGACTACGGGCCCGAGCCGCCCGCCGGGGCCACATCGGGCACAAGAGTGGGTAACGGGACGGGCCCGGAGGTCACCGCTCGGCAACGCCCGGTCCAAGCGACCGCCCGATCCCTACGCGAAGAGGTCGCCGAGCTCGTCGACGCGCGCGAGCACCTGGTCGAACCGGAACTGGCTCATCCCGTCCTCGTCCTCGGCGCCCTCCTCGACCTCGTCCCAGGTCACCGGGGTCGCGACGTAGGGCCGCTCCTTCCCGCGCAGCGAGTACGGCGAGATCGTGGTCTTGGAGCCCGAGTTCTGCGACCAGTCGAGGAACACCTTCCCCGGCCGCTTCGCCTTGGTCATGGTCGCGGTGACCAGCTCCCCGTGCTCGGACTGGAGCGCCTCGGCGACCTCCTTGGCGAGCTCGGTCGACTCGTCGGAGGGCAGTCGCCGCGGCAGGTCGGCGTACAGGTGCAGGCCCTTGCTGCCGCTGGTGACCGGCTTGGCGACCAGGTCCCGCTCCGCGAGCGCGTCCCGGACGAGCAGCGCCACCCGGCAGCACTCGTGCAGCCCGGCGGGCTCGCCCGGGTCGAGGTCGATGACCAGCCGGTCGGCGTTGCGCGGCCGGCCGTTGCGGCCGACCGTCCACTGGTGCACGTGCAGCTCGAGCGCGGCCAGGTTGACCAGCCACGTGAGCGTCGCCAGGTCGTCGACGATCGGGAAGACGAGCATCCCGTCCTGCTTCGCCGCCGTCCGCGAGCCGGTGGTCGGCACCTTCACGGTGTGCACCCACGACGGCGTCCCCTGGGGCACGTTCTTCTCGAAGAAGCTCATGTCGTCGGTGCCGTGCGGCCAGCGGATCCGGGTCACCGCGCGGTCCTTGAGGTGCGGCAGCATCACCGGCGCGATCCGCGCGTAGTAGTTGAGCACCTCGCCCTTGGTCGTGCCGGTGCGCGGGTAGAGCACCTTCTCGAGGTTCGAGAGCTTCATGGTCCGGCCCTCGACGTCGACCTGGACCTCGGTCTTCTCGTGCTTCTCGCGGGGCATCTCAGCGACCCACCGCGATGACGGGCCGGAGGTCGGGGTCGAGCGCCTGCACCGTCCGCTGGATGAAGCGGTGCGGCGCGCTGACGCAGCCGGCCGTCGCGCCGCGACCGTTCACGTGCAGGAAGATGCCGGAGCCGCGGTGCCGCACCTGGGTGCGGTTGAAGCCGGTCACGATGGAGAGGTCGTACTGGCGCCGGAAGTCGGTGAGCCGCTCCGAGCCGTTCGGGTCGCTGCTCGGCAGCCGCCACCGGAAGCCGCCCTGCGCGCGGTTGCGGTAGCGGTTGTAGTAGCGCGAGGCGTTGTCCTGCACCCAGTAGTCGCCGCGCTCCACCTGGCGGTAGCGCAGCCGCCACGAGTCGCGCGGGCGCTGGAACCCGAAGACCCAGAGCAGGTCGTAGGTGCCCAGCGGGGTGGTGCCGCTGCCCTGCACGCGCCGGGTGCCGCGGACGAGCCCGCCGTAGCCGATCCGCCCCGCGTCGGTGCCGAAGCGCTTCGTCCAGCCGTCGTCGCCGAGCCGCCAGAGCGTCACCCGGGCCCGGAAGCCGCGCGTGTGGTTCACCGTGACGACCTGGGCGGTCCCGGGGCGCAGCCGCACCCGCACGCCGTCGAGCACGACCACCTCGGCGCGGCGGGCGTCCATGGTCGCCGCGGCGGCGGTGCTCGGCGCGAGGGCCAGGAGCGACGCGGCCACCAGGGCGAGCACCAGCAGGGCCGGGGTGGTGCGGGCGGGGTGGCTCACAGGTCCTCCGGCTTCAGGTCGTGGCGGACGCCGATGTACGACGGCTGCCGCAGTCTGCTGTACCCGACGCCGTGCGTCTCCACGTCGACGACCAGCGTCGGCTCCAGCCAGAACGTGCCCCTGGCGTCCACCGCCGGCACCTCGTCGGCGAACGGGCTGTCGCCGCGCCCCAGGGGGGCCACCAGCGGGGTGAGCGCGCGGCTCGCGGTGCCGCCGATGCCGCTGCCGACCCGGCCGCGGTAGACCAGCCCGTCCTCCGTCGGCTCCCCCACCAGCAGCGCGGCCAGCCGGTCGGTGGTGCCCTCCTGCGGGCGCCAGCCGCCGACGACGTACGAGCGGCGGTGCCGGTGCGCGAACTTGAGCCAGTTCCTCGTCCGCTCCCCGAACGCGTAGCGCGAGGTCAGCCGCTTGCTCACGATGCCCTCGAGCCCCTGCTGGAGGGTGGCCTCGAACAGCATCGGGCCGTCGTCGTAGGCGTCGGGCACCTGCCAGGTCGAGTGCTCCAGCCCGAGGTCGCCCAGGATCTTGCGGCGCTCCCCCAGCGGCATCGCCGTCAGGTCCCGGCCGTCCACCCGCATCACGTCGAACACCATGTACGTCGCCGGCAGCTGCTGCGCGAGCTTGGCGGCGTTCGCGGCGTTGCGGACGTGCATCCGGTCCTGGAGGACCCGGAAGTCCGGCAGCCCGCGCTCGTTGAGCGCGATCACCTCGCCGTCGACCAAGAGGTCCCGGTCGCCGAGCGGGCTGCGGTTGAGCTCGGGCCAGGCCACGGTCACGGCGTTCTCGTTGCGGCTCAGCAGCCGGGTGGACCCGCCCTTGGTGGTGTCGGCGAGCACCCGGACGCCGTCCCACTTGACCTCGTGCGACCAGCCCGAGTCCGTCGGGACGTGGGTGCCCTTGGTCGCGAGCATCGGCAGCACGCCCACATCCTGCCCCCTGACGGATGACCGATGGATTCTGCGGTTCACACCGGTCACACTGGTTACCGGTCAGCCGACGAGAGGAAATACGCATGCGGGCGATCTGGAAGGGCGCGGTGTCCTTCGGGCTGGTCAGCGTGCCGGTGAAGCTCTACGCCGCGACCGAGTCGCACGACGTCTCGTTCCGGCAGGTGCACGCCAAGGACGGCGGCCGGATCAAGTACCAGCGGGTCTGCTCGATCGACGGCGAGGAGATCGCCTACGCCGACATCGCCAAGGGCTACGAGACCGAGGACGGCGAGATGGTCATCCTCACCGACGAGGACATGGAGGGCCTGCCCTCGACGTCCTCGCGGGAGATCGCCGTCGAGAAGTTCGTGCCCGCCGAGCAGATCGACCCGATGCTCTTCGAGAAGTCCTACTACCTCGAGCCGGAGAAGTCGGGCGCCAAGCCCTACGGCCTGCTGCGCCAGGCGCTCCTCGACGCCGACCGGATGGCCGTGGTGACGGTGGCCCTGCGCCAGCGCACCTCTGTCGCCGTCCTCCGCGTCAAGGACGACGTCATCGTGCTCCAGACGATGATGTGGCCCGACGAGGTCCGCGTCCCCGACTTCTCGGTCGAGGTCGGCGACGTCAAGGACGCCGAGGTCAAGATGGCGCACATGCTGGTCGAGACCCTGGCCGGCGACTTCGACCCGTCGGAGTTCGAGGACGACTACGCCGGCGCCGTCGAGACCCTGGTGAAGACCAAGATCGAGGGCGGCGAGATCAAGCGCACCCCGACCTCCACGAAGACCTCCGGCGAGGTCGTCGACCTGCTCGCGGCGCTCCAGCGGTCGGTCGACGCGGCGAAGTCGTCGCGCGGCGAGGAGGCCGACGAGAAGCCGGCCAGGAAGACCGCGGCGAAGAAGGCGCCCGCCAAGAAGGCCGCGGCCAAGAAGAGCACCGCCAAGAAGGCGCCTGCGAAGAAGACCGCGGCCAAGAAGACCGCGAAGAAGGCCCCGGCCAAGAAGACGCCGGCGCGCAAGGCGAGCTAGACCCGGCGCTCACCCGAACCCGCGCGTCTCCTTCTTGAGCGCGGTGTCGACGCACAGGGCCGCGGCTCGCACCAGCGCGCGCTGGGGGTCGAGCAGGTCGCGCTCGAAGTGCACGACGTAGTTGTCGGCGGTCGGGAACGCGGCCCGGTCCAGGCCGTCCCACAGCTTCGAGATGCGGGCGACCGGGCGGTTGCGCTCGTCCTCGACGCGGATGTCCCAGCCGACCCAGGTGCGCGCCCGGACGAAGCCGACGTTGCCGCCGGCGGAGCTCTCGAGGGCGAACGTGGTCAGCCCGGGCAGGTGCTGCTGCACGAGCCGGCCCATCTCGACGCCCTGGCCGTCGCGCACGGCGACCACGGGCTTGCGTGACGGGATCCGGGTCATCACGAGGGCGACGAGCCCGTCGCCGCCGACGACCTCGAGCTGTGTTCTCGTCGGCCATCGCCCGGCGCACGGTGCCGAGGTCACGCCCGTCACGGCCGAACACGGAGCACGGCGCACTGCGGTCGGTCAGGTCGACGTGCTGCTCGACGACGAGCAGGTCCGTCGTCAGGATCTCCGGACCGTCGTCGTTCTCGCGGTCGATGCCCTCGATCGGCTCGTCGAGACCGTGCGTCTCGCCGTCGCGGACGTACGGCGTCCACCGGTGACCGTCGTAGAACCGGGTCTCGTGCCGGCCGAACGGGTCGGCACGCCAGCCCTCGGTGCCGTTGGGCAGCGCTGCGCTCACGTACCGAATTTAGGACGGGCGACCACTGTCTCTCAGGGATTTCGGCGAAGATCCCCCGGCCGTCCGCGGGCCGGGCCGCCTACTCGTACGGGGCCGTGTGCATGGTCCGGTAGCCGAGGAACGGCTCCAGGATGCCCGTCCTGCTGACGATCTGGCCGTCGGCGGACAGCGACAGCGTGCCGATCGTGGTGGGCCCGCCCTCCAGCTCGGCGACCTTCCTCATCCCGTCGCGGGTCGTCTCCCAGAGCCGGCTGTTGTCCTTGCCGTTCCGGATGTGCAGCCGGTAGTCGTTCAGCGTCACGTCGAGCCGGTCGCTGTGGAAGTCGAGCAGCGCGTAGTTGGTCAGCCCGAACTGGAACGCGCCGCCGTGGGCGAGCTGGAGGATGCCGTCCTCCGCGGTCGCGGTGACGTCGTGGACCTCGCCGCAGAGGTAGAGGTCGACGCCGTACTTCTTGAAGACCTTCCACAGCTTCGACTTCCGGCCGCCCTCGTAGTGCAGCCGCGACGAGTGCGTGGAGCGGGTCGGGCCGAGGATCGGGGTGTGCCCCTGGACGACGACCCACGTCACGTGGTCGCGACGGGCCTTGCCGAGCACCCGGCGGAGCCAGCTCAGCTGCGCCTTGTCCACGCGGACGTGCGCGTCGTGCCGGGTGATGTCGAAGACGTCCAGCGAGACGACCTGCACGTTCGGGTGCGGCCGCCAGGCGTAGGCGGTCCCGGCGTGCGGACCCTTCGGGTGGTCGGCGAAGCGCGGCGCCCCCGACTTCTTGGTGGTGAAGTAGCGCGCGAACTCCGCAGCGAAGTCCGGGGCCTGGATGCGCTTCTCCCCGGACCAGTCGTTGTCGCCGTACTCGTGGTCGCCGACCGCGGGGTACACGTCCAGCCCGTGCCGGCGGAACCGCTTGAGCCAGGCCGGGTAGTACGTCGCCGCGGCACGGCGGAGCGCGGCGCGCTGCTCGGCGTGGGTCCGGACCGGGCCGAAGTTGCCGGTCCGCCGGGTGTCGCGGCCCCAGTGGCCGTTGACCATGTCGCCGGCGACGAGGACGGCGGCCGGAGCCTGCGCGGCCCAGTCGTCCAGGATCCGGTCGAGCACGCTCTCGTAGGAGCTGTTGCTCCCGTTCTCCGACCGCTGCGGCGACCAGTAGCCGGGGCCGCGCCGGAGGTCGGCCACGTCGGCGTTGAGGAAGTCCGGGCTCGAGAGGAGCCGCAGGTCGATCGGCGTCTCCGCCGGGGCGTCCACGGGTGCCGGCGGCACCGGTGGGTCCCCGGCGCGGGCGACACCCGTCGCGAGGACAGGCGGGAGCAGTGTGGCGGCCAGTGCCGCCACCAGGAGTCGAGTCTTCACAGTCAAATACTACTAGTTCAATCGTCTTACTTGGCTATGGGCCCGAACCCCGGATGGTCACGCGAAGACGACATCTTCCACTACGTCGAGCACGACCGGATCATTGTGGTCGATCGACACGCCCTGCGACTGCGGAGTGCGGAAAACGCCGTGGAGGAACTCGCGGAACTCCTCGGCGCGCGAGACGCTGTCGAACTCGAGGTCCACCAGGACCTTGCCGGCGTCGTGGTGGTCACGGGAGATGCGGTACGAGCGGACGCCCCGGTCGCGGCGCGCTCGGTCGAACTTGTCGAACGCGGCCTTCCAGGCGTCGTAGTCGGTCACGGTGTTCTCGATGTGGAGAGTGGTCATGCCGACGACGGTCGCGTCCCCCGGCGACGTCCGGTATCCCAGGTTCTGGGGGGTCCCGGCACCGGCGCCGCGCCGTACGCTCGCCGCGTGTCGACCTCCGGGGTGCTGGACCGGGTCGAGCGGATCTGCCGGGAGCCGCTCGACGCCCGGTCGCTGCGCGAGCGGGTGCTCGAGGTGCTGCGCCGGGCCGTGCCGTACGACGGGCACGTCTGGCCGTTGACCGACCCGGTCACCGGGGTCGGGACCTCGCCGCACGCGGAGGTGCCGATGCTCGCGTGGCCCGACCTGCCGCGGCTGGTGCGCAACCGGTACGTCGATCCCGAGGGCGCCTGGCGCGAGCAGGTGGCCGCGCTCGGGGTCAGCGACACGGCGTTCGTCACCCTGGACGACCGGTTCGGCGTGTGGGGCTGGCTGGAGCTGTGGCGCTGCGACGGGTCCTTCACCCCGGAGGAGTCGGGGCTGCTCGACATGCTCGCCGGCGCCCTCACCCGTGGCACGAGGGAGTCGCAGGCGCGGACGTTCGTCGAGGACGCCGAGCGGCTCGAGCTGTCGGGACCCGCGGTGGTCCTCCTCGGCCCCGGGCTCGACGTCGTGAGCCAGACGTCGACGGCCGGTGCCGCGCTCCGGCAGCTCAACCCGCCGGGCGAGGAGCCGATCCCTGACCCGATCCCGGCGGCGGCGATCAACGTCGGCGCGGCGCTCCTGGCGGGCGAGGCCGGGCGTGCGGTCGGCCCGCCCTGGTCGCGCGTGCACCTCGGCGGCGGCTGCTGGGTCACCCTGCGCGCCGAGCGGATGACCGACGACGGCATCGCGGTGACCATCGAGACCAGCACGCCCGCGGAGCGACGCGAGGTCTTCGCGCTGGCGCACGGGTTGAGCCCGCGCGAGCGGGAGGTTCTGACCCAGCTGTGCACGGGCGCCGACTCACGCACCCTGGCCCGCGCGCTCGGCCTCTCCGAGCACACCCTCAACGACCACGTGCGAGCGGTGCTCGCGAAGACCTCGTCGCCTACGCGCCAGGTGCTGCTGTCCCGGATCGCAGGCTCCTGATCGCGGCACCGATCTCGGCGACGACCGCGTCCGCGAGCGCGTCGCCCGTGTCGTCGTCCGGCTCGGGGACGACGTGCTGGGCGGTGCCGTGCTCGAGCAGGTCGATCGCACGGACCCGCATCGCGCGCGCCTGCTCGTCCGCGTGCGTGGTGTCCCCGTGCACGATCACGCTCGCCCCCTCGGGCGGCAGCGGCATCAGCCAGGCCTTCTCCGCGACGATGACGCGCTTCGCCGGGAGCAGCGCGAGCGCACCGCCGCCGCAGCCCTGACCGAGCACGACCGACACGGTGGGCACGGTCATGGTGGCGAGGCTGGCGAGGCAGCGCGCGATCTCGCCGGCGATGGCACCCTCCTCGGCGCGCCGCGAGAGCTCGGCGCCCGGGGTGTCGATCAGGGACACGAACGGCAGCCCGATCTCGTTGGCCAGCCGCATCGCCCGGCGGGCGGTGCGCAGCGCTCCGGGGCCGAGCGGCTTGGCCGGGCCCTGGCGGCTGCGGTCCTGGCCGACGACCAGGCAGGGCTCGCCGTCCAGCCGGGCGAGGACGACCAGGACCGTGCTGTCCCGCTCCCCCTTCTCGGTGCCGGAGAGCGGCAGCACGACCTCCGCACCCCGACGCAGGAGCTCGCGGACGCCGATCCGCTCCTCGCCACGGGTCTCCTGGATCGCCGCCCACGCGTCCCGGTCCGGGTCGAGGTCGCCGGTGCGCCGGTCCAGCCGGGGCTCGGACGGCGGGTCGACCAGGACCGCGAGCACGGCGTCCACGAGCGCCGGCAGCTCCTCGGCCGTCGCGACGCCGTCGATGACGCCGTGGTCGGCGAGGTTCTCGGCGACCTGGACGCCCTCGGGGAACGGCTCGCCGTTGAGGGCCTCGAACACCTTCGGGCCGAGGAAGCCGATCAGCGCGCCGGGCTCGCCGACGGTGACGTGCGCGAGCGAGCCCCACGACGCGTAGACGCCGCCCGTGGTCGGGTGCCGCAGGTAGGCGAGGTACGGCAGGCCGGCCGCCCGGTGCTCCATCACCGCCCGCGAGATCTCGATCATCTGGACGAACGCCGGGGTGCCCTCCTGCATCCGGGTGCCGCCGCTCGCCGTCGTCGCGAGCACCGGGATCCCCTCGGCGGTCGCCCGGCGGATGGCGCTGGTGATCCGGCGGGCCGCGGCCAGCCCGATCGAGCCGGCCAGGAACCTGAACTCGTTGGCGACGACGGCCACCGGGCGCCCGTGCACCAGCCCGCGGCCGGTCACGACCGACTCGTCGGTGCCGGCCTTCTCGCGCGCGGCCTCGAGCGCCTGGCGGTACGCCGGCGGCGCGTCCGAGATGTCGATGGGCTCGTCCCACGACTCGTAGGAGCCCGCGTCGAGGACCAGGTCCAGCAGCTCCTGCGCGGTCCAGCGACGGGTCATGGGCGGGAGTGTGTCACCAGCCCGGCAGCACGAGGGCCGCCCAGACGAGCAGCGGACCGAAGAGCGTCACGACCGCGCTGTAGGTGAGGATCTGCCGGTAGTAGACCGGCTCGCTGATCGAGTCCGGCCGGTTCGCCAGCATCAGCGCGCCGTTGGTGGAGAACGGGCTGACGTCCACGATCGTGCTGGAGACGGCCAGGGCCGCCACGAAGAACGCGGCGCTGATGCCGCCGTCCGCGACCAGGGGCACGGCGATCGGGATGATCACCGGCAGCAGCGCGGTCGAGCTCGCGAAGGCCGAGACGACACCACCGACGTAGCAGAGCACCAGGGCGCCCACGGCGGCCACGCCGAGGCCGGCAGCCCAGTCGCCGACGAACTCCGGCGAGCCGGCCTCGTTGAGGATCGTGGCGTAGCAGCTCACGCCGGCGACCAGGAGCACGGTCGGCCAGGCGATCTGCTTGACGGTGTCCTCGTAGCGCTTCGGGCCGAGGAGCGCGAGCAGCACCGCGGCCGTGATGGCGACGAAGCCGATGTTCTTGTCGAGGATCAGGGCGACCACCGCGACCGCCACGAACGCCACCAGCGTGAGCACCTGGTCGAGGCGCACGTGGTCGTCGTCCTCGCCGTGCCGTTCAGCCTCCTCGGCGGCGGCCTCGTCGGGGTCGATGCGCAGGCTCAGGAGCTGCCGCCCGCCGAGCAGGACGAAGAGGATGGCGGCCAGCACCGTGTTCACCGCGAGGCTGGCGAAGAAGACCGTCAGCTCGCTGGTCGGCAGCCCGGCGTCCTCCATGACCTGGTTGGTGATGGTGCCGTAGATGCTGATCGGCGAGAAGCCGCCGGCCTGGGCGCCGTGCACCACGAACATGCCCATCATCAGCGGGCTGATGCCGTAGCGGCCGGCGAAGCCCAACGCGATCGGGCCGATGATCGCGCAGGCGGCGGGGCTCGACGGCGCCGATGGCCGTGAGCAGGGCGGTGATCGCGAACATCACCCACGGGATCAGGGCGACGCGACCCCGCACGGCCCTGACCGCCACTCGCACGATGAGGTCGACGGTGCCGTTCTTCCTCGCGATCGCGAAGAGGTAGGTGACGCCGATCAGGGTCAGCACGAGATCGGCGCTGATGCCGGCGACGATGTCCTTCTCGTCCAGGTCGAGCGACCACATGCCGACCAGCCAGGCGGCGACGAAACCGAGCGCCCCCATGTTGATCGGTACGACGGTGCCCACCACGAACAGGGCGACCAGCCCGATGATGGCGACCCACTCCGGTCCCATGGCAGCCACGTCCTTCCTTCACCCGCACGGGTGGTACCCCACCGCACCCGGTGCATGAGCGCGGCGACCGTAGGGTGGGTCGGTGAGCGGCCCGGAGATGTTCGCGGTGCTGGCCGCCGGGTTCGGGGCCGGGATCTTCACCTCGACCGTCGGGGTCGCGTCCCTCCTCAGCTTCCCGGTGCTGGTCGCGATCGGCCTTCCGCCGGTGGTCGCCAACGCCTCGAACACGGTCGGCCTGACGCCGGGCGCGCTGAGCGGCTCCTGGGGCTACCGCCGCGAGCTGCGTGAGCAGCCGCGGACCACCGCGGCGGTCCTCGCGACGCTGCGCCGTCGGCGCGGTCGGCGGCGCCGTGCTGCTCCTGGCGCTGCCGCCCGGCGTGTTCGAGGCGGTCGTGCCGTGGCTGATCCTCTTCACCTGCCTGCTGGTGGGCGCGCAGCCGCGGATCTCGGCCCGATTGCGGGCCCGGCACGGCGACGAGGCACCCGAGCCCCGACTGTCGATGTCGCCGGCGACCCGGCTCTTCGCCACCCTGACGGGGGTGTACGGCGGCTACTTCGGCGCCGGCTCGGGCGTGATGATGATGGCGGTCCTGGGACTCGGGCTGGACCTGGAGTTCCGGGTCGTCAACGCGCTCAAGACGCTCGCGGTGATGGCGTGCAACGTGGTCTCGGGCGTGATCTTCGTGGTCGCGGCCGACCTCGACTGGACGGCCGTGGGTCTGCTCGCCGCCGGCTCGGTGGTCGGCGGGTACGTCGGGTCCCGGATCGGGCGGCGGCTGCCGGCGCCCGTGCTGCGCACCGGCATCGTGCTGATGGGCGTCGTCGCGGCCGTCGCGATGCTGGCCTGAGCGGTCGCTAGGCCGTCTCCCACCGGAACAGCCGGGCCGCGACCAGCGTCACCACGACGGCGAACGCGGCCAGGATGCCCATCGGCAGCAGCGCCGAGCCAGGACCCTCGCCGCGGACCATCACGTCGAGCATCGCCTCGTTGAGGTGCTTGAGCGGCAGCGCGTTCGAGATCGCCTGGAGCCAGCCCGGCGTGCCGTCGAGCGGGAAGAACGAGCCGGACAGGAACGCCATCGGCAGCACGATGAAGTTGGCGGCGTTCACCGCTCCCTCGACCGTGGTGGTCACGGCCCCGGCGAGCAGACCGATCGCCATGAAGCAGAGCGTCCCCACGACCAGCAGCGGGATCGACATCCACCACGAGCCGGTGAGGCTGAGCCCGAACGCCGCCGCGCCGAGCCCGATGAAGATGGCCAGCTGGGCCAGGGCGATCGCGATCGTGACCGCGACCCGGGCGCCGACCACGGTCCGCGTGGACACCGGTGCCAGCTGGAGCCGGCGGAGCAGCTTGGTCTGGCGCCAGCCCTGGATGGTGGCGGCCGCGCCGAAGGCGGCGCTCATCGCCACGGCCCAGCCGAGCAGGCCGGGTGTGACGAACTGGATGGTGGTCAGCGAGTCGTCCTCGACCCGCTCCGTCTCGAGGCTGAACTTCGGCGGCTGCCCGGACACCGCGACGTTGGCGCCGTCGACGAAGGCGCGGAGCGCACCCTGGGTGATCGCGGCCTTCACCTGCTCGGTCTGCGTGTAGTGCGCGACGACCTCGTCGCCCTTCGCCTCGACCGCCACGTCGGCGTCGCCCTTGCGGACCTTCGCGATCGCGGCGTCCAGGTCGTCCGACTTCGTGACCTCGAAGGTCTCGTCGAACGCCTCGCGCGCGTCGTCCGGAAGGTCGTCGAACAGCGTGACGTCGCCGACCTGGATCATCTCGACCTTCGACTGGTCCTGGTCGCTGAAGAGGCCTCCGAAGAGCACCAGGAACATCAGCGGGAAGATCACCGCGAAGAAGACCGAGGTCTTGTCGCGCAGGAAGCCCTTGAGGATCGCGAGCGAGATCGCCTTGAACGCCATCATGCGCGGTACTCCCGTCCGGTGAGGTCGAGGAAGACGTCCTCGAGGGTGCCGGTCTGCACGCGGACGCCGTCGAGGTGGTCGGCCTCGGCGAGCCGCGACACCACCGTCGCCGGGTGCCGGGTGACCAGGACGACGCCGTCCGGGCTCTCCCGGGCCTCGTCGACGCCGTCGAGCCGCTGCGCCTCGTCCAGCGTCAGCTGCCCGGGCGCGACGGTGATCCGGGCCGGGGCGTCCAGGCCGCGGATCAGCGCGGCCGGCGAGTCGAAGTGCAGGATCCGGCCGGCGTCCATGATCGCCACCCGGTCGCAGAGCACCTCGGCCTCGTCCATGTAGTGCGTGGTCAGCACGACCGTGCGGCCGGAGTCGTTGAGCCCCGAGAGCAGGTCCCAGAGGTTGCGCCGGGCCTGCGGGTCGAGGGCCGCGGTGGGCTCGTCGAGGAACAGGACCTCGGGGTCGTGCACGAGTGCCGAGGCGATGGACAGCCGCTGGGCCTGACCGCCGGACAGGTCCTCGACGCGCGAGTCGGCCTTGTCCTCGAGCCCGACCCGCTCGAGCCACTCGTCGCCCGTGGCCGCCGAGACGCCGTACAGCGCGGCGAAGGTGTGGATCTGCTCGCGGGCGGTGAGCCGCTCGAAGAACGACGACGCCTGGAGCTGTACACCCATCCGCGGCAGCAGGGCCGGGTTGCGCGGCCAGACCGGCTGGCCGAGCACGCGGACGGTGCCGCTGTCCGGCTTGCGGAGACCCTCGATCGTCTCCAGGGTCGTGGTCTTGCCGGCGCCGTTCGGCCCGAGGATGCCGACGAACTCGCCCTCGGCCACCTCGAGGCTGACGTCGTCCACGGCCCGGAGGGCGCCGTAGGTCATCGTGAGGTTCTCGACCTCGATCGCCGGAGCAGTCACCTGCTCGACACTAACCAGCCGTGGCGCGGTTCCGCGGGTCAGGTCCGCGCCAGGACGGCGGCGCACATGGCCTCGCCGATCCACTCCTGGTAGTCGTCACCGCTCCACCCCCGGCCGTTCGTCAGGAGGTGCCAGACCTCGACCGAGTTGAGCGTCCAGATCCGGTCGCGGGCGCGCTCGAGCGTCACCCCGGGGGCGAGGGCGCCGAGGTCGTCGACCCTCCGGACGACCATCAGGGTCCCGGCCGCCCGTTCCTGGTCGGTGGTCGCGCGGAGGTCCACCAGGTCGGGCTCCCCCGCGGCGGCGCCGGCCCCGATCAGCAGGGCCAGCGGTCCGACCTGGTCGATCAGCCGGCGGCCGAGGGCGGCGTAGCCGCGGAGGAAGGTGGCGGCGTCGGTCTCCTCGTAGAGCGCGAGGACGTCGGGGCGCTCGGCGAGCGGCACGGCGTCGCCGTGGCCGGCCACCGCGACGTCGTACGCCGCCTTGAGCAGGGCCGCCTTCGTGCCGAACGCGTTGTAGACCGTCTGACCCGACACCCCGGCGTGCCGGGCGATGCCCGCCACGGTGCTCGCCGGGTAGCCGTCGCGCACGAAGAGCTCGGCGGCCGCCCCGACCACCCGCGCGCGAGTGGCGGCGGCCTGCTCGTCGCGGACGGTGCTGGCGTACGCGCGCTTATTGGTTTGACTCATACACAAATCACTTTACTATTAGTCCAACCATCCAGTCCAGCCGACCCACGGAAGCATCATGACCCTCACCAGCACGCCCTCCTCCGTCACCACCCCGACCTCCCGCTGGCGCGACGCCGGCCTGCTCGGGCTGGCCGCGGTCACGACGTACGCCGCCGGCCTCGGCTGGCAGGCCCAGCTCGTGTCCTACCCGCTCTTCCGCGCCGTGGCGCGCGAGGACTTCCTCGCCTACCACCAGCAGTACAACGAGTCGATCCCGGTCGTCGTGATCGTGCCCGGCTTCCTCTCCTTCCTCGGGAGCGCGGCCTTCTGGTGGACGCGTCCGGACGACGTGCCGCGGCCGCTCGCCGCCGTCGTGGCGGGCGCCGGGCTCGTGTCGCTCGTCGTGACGGTCGCCTGGGCGATCCCGATGCACGACCGGCTCGACGACATCGGCCGGTCCGCGGAGACCATCGACAGCCTGCTCCGAGCCAACCTCGTGCGCAGCGTCGCGCTGTCCGCCGGTGCCGCGGCGCTGGGCTGGTGCCTGGCGCGCTGGCGTCGTCGCTAGCCCGCGACCAACGCCCAGGGCCGCGCCTCTTCGAGCTGCGCGGCCAGGCCGAGCAGGGTGGGCTCGCCGTCGGTCCGGCCGACCAGCTGGACCGACAACGGCAGCCCGTCCGGGCCGGTGCCGCAGGGGACGGCCGCGGCCGGGTTGCCGGCGACGTTCCAGATGGCGGCGTAGGCGATCGCGGGCATCGAGGCCAGCGAGGAGCGGACGGTGCCCTTGCCGTCGATGATCCCGACCTTCGGCGGCCGGTGCGCGATGGCCGGGGTCAGCAGGACGTCGAGGTCCTCGAAGACGCGGTTGGCCTTCCGGCTGACCTTCTCGGTCGCCCGCAGCGCGAAGTCGATCACCTTCGGCGTCACCCAGGTGCCGAGCCGGTAGGTCTCGCGCGTGCGCTTCTCGAGCCGGTCGTAGTGGTCCATCAGGTCGGCCTCGGCGCGGATGCCGGCGAAGAACTGCGGCACGAACGCCGTCGTCGGGTCGGGGTACCCCGGGTCGACCTCACGGACGTCGTGGCCGAGGTCGGTGAGCAGCCGCGCCGTGTCCTCGACGGCCGTCACGTGGAGCTTGTCGGGGCGGACCCCGAGGGTGACCGCCTTCGTCGACCAGCCGATCCGGAGGCGGCCGGGATCGCGCCGGGCAGCCTCGACGAAGGAGCCGGTCTCCCCCGCGTGCCACTTGTCGCTCGGCAGGCTGCCCCTGATCGCGTCGTAGAGGAGCGCGCTGTCGAGGACCGAGCGGGTCAGCGGCCCGGCGGTCCCGAGCGCGTACCAGAGGTGCTCGTGCGGGGCGCTGGTCACGCGGCCGCGCTGCGGCTTGAGGCCGAACAGCCCGCAGCAGGCGCTGGGGATCCGGATCGAGCCGCCGCCGTCACCGCCCAGGCCGGCCGGCACCATGCCGCTGGCCACGGCCGCCGCCGTACCGCCGCTCGACCCACCGGGCGAGCGTCCGGTGTCCCAGGGGTTGCGGGTGAACCCGCGGGAGTCGGACTCGGTGTAGGGGAAGGCGCCGAACTCGGGCATCGTCGAGGTCGCCACGACGACGGCACCGGCGGCGCGCAGCCGGCGGACGACCTCGCAGTCGGCCGCGGCCGGCACCGTGTTGGCGTCGCCGCCGAACGTGGTGACCAGGCCCTCGACCGCGAGCTCCTCCTTGATGACGACGGGGACGCCGTGCAGCGGGCCGAGCTCGCCACCGGCCGCCTGGTGGGCGTCGCGGGCGTCCGCCTCGGCGCGGGCGCGGTCGTCGATCCGCTGGGAGATCGCGTTGAGTCGCGGGTCGAGCAGCTCGATGCGCTCGATCGCGGCGTCGGTCACCCGGCGGGCGGTGAGCTCACCGGCGGCCACGAGCCGGGCCGTCTCGGCGACACCGGCCGTGCGGAGGTCGGTCATGGAGCGACTGTAGGGCGCTCGCCGGGCACGCCGAGCACGAGCCAGCCGTCGCCGCGCTCCCGGAGCAGCAGCACCGACCGCCCGCGCTCCCATGAACACCGTCGTGAAGACGACCCACACCGCGAGCAGGCCCCCGACCGTCGCAGCGACGACGAGCACGACCGGGGTGAAGACGACCAGGACGACCAGTCCCGCCCAGGCGAGGTAGGTGCCGTCGCCCGCGCCGATGAGGATCCCGTCGAGCACGAAGACCACCCCGCACAACGGCTGGCCCACCGCTACGACGAGAAGCACCGGCAGCAGGGCGTCGCGGACCACGGCGTCGGAGGTGAACAGCGCCGGCAGGAGCGGGCTGACCGCCGCGATGCCGAGCCCGGTCACGATCCCGGACACCCAGCCCCAGCCGATCATCCGTCGCGTCACGGCGCGCGCCTCCTCGAGGTCACCGGCACCGAGGTAGCGCCCGGTGAGCGCCTGCGCCGCGATGGCGACCGCGTCCAGGACGAAGGCGAGGAAGCCCCAGATGGTGAAGGCGAGCTGGTGGGCGGCGAGGCCCGCGGAGTCACCGTCGACCGCCACCACGACGGCGTACGTCGTGACGAGCAGTGCGGCGCGCAGGGTCAGGGTGCGCACCACCAGCGGGACGCCGGCGCGCGCTGCGGCGAGGATGCCGGCGCGGTCGGGTGCGAGCGACGCGCCCTCGCGGCGCGCGCCTCGCACGACGGTGGCGACCAGGGCGGCCGCCATCGCCGCCTGGGCGACGACCGAGCCGAGCGCGGACCCGGCGATGCCGAGCCCGAGCGGATAGACCAGCACCAGGTTGAGCACCGCGTTGAGCGCGAACCCGGCGACCGCGACGACCAGAGGAGTGCGCGTGTCCTGGAGGCCGCGCAGCACGCCGGTGCACGCGAGCATGAGGAGGAGCGGCGTGATGCCGAGGCACGCGATCCGCAGGTAGGTCTCCGCGTGCCCGGTCGCGGCGCCGTCCGCCCCGAAGACCCCCACGAGGGGTCCGGCCAGCACGACCCCCAGCACGGTGACGGCCACCCCCACGGGCACCGCCAGCCAGAGCCCGTCGACCCCGAGCGCCAGGGCTCGACGCAGGTCGCCCGCACCGAGCGCACGGGAGACGGCGGCGGTCGTGCCGTACGCGAGGAAGATGCAGAGCCCGACCGCGGTCTGGAGGACGGCGCCGGCCACCCCGAGCCCGGCCAGCTGCGGGGTGCCCAGGTGGCCGACGATCGCGGCGTCGGTCAGCAGGAACAGCGGCTCGGCGACGAGGGTGAGCAGCGCCGGGAAGGCGAGCCGGAGGATCTCGCGGTCGAGCGCCCGCCCGGTCCCGTCCCGCACGTCAGGCCAGCGAGTCGAGCCAGGCCTGGTGCAGCGCGGAGTAGCGTCCGTCGCCGCCCGCGGCGATCAGCTCGGCGGGACTGCCGTCCTCGACGATCCGGCCGTGCTCCATGACGAGCACCCGGTCGGCGATCTCGACCGTCGAGAGCCGGTGGGCGATGATCACCGCGGTCCGGCCGGCGAGCACCGTGCGCAGCGCCTGCTGCACGAGACGTTCGGAGGGGACGTCGAGCGACGAGGTCGCCTCGTCGAGGATCAGCACCGACGGGTCCGCGAGGAACGCCCGCGCGAACGCGACGAGCTGCCGCTGGCCGGCGCTGAGCCGTCCGCCCTGGTTGGCGACGTCGGTCTCGTAGCCCTCGGGCATCGCGGCGATGAAGTCGTGCGCGCCGAGCGCGGTGGTCGCCCGCACCACGTCCTCCATCGACGCGTCCGGCCTGCCGAAGCGGATGTTGTCGGCGATCGTCCCGGAGAAGAGGTAGTTCTCCTGGGTCACCATCACCACGTTGCGGCGCAGGTCGTCGCTGCTCAGCGAGCGCACGTCGGTGCCGTCGAGCAGCACCCGGCCCTCGCCCGGGTCGTAGAACCGGGTGGCCAGCTTGGCCAGCGTGGTCTTGCCCGCTCCGGTCGTCCCGACCAGCGCCAGGGTCTGGCCCGCCGGCACCGTCAGCTCGAGGTCGTCGATGACCGGGCGGCCCTCGACGTACGCGAAGCCCGACCCGCTCGAAGTGCAGCTCGCCCCGGGCGCGGCCGAGCGGAACCGGGTCCGTCGGCTCGGGGACGGAGGGCTCCTCCTCGAGGACGCCGGCGAGCTTCTCGAGCGCGGCGGAGGCCGACTGGAAGGTGTTGTAGAACTGCGAGATCTCCATCATCGGCTCGAAGAACTGGCGCAGGTAGAGCAGGAACGCCGCGAGCACGCCGACGGTGACGTCGCCGTGGTAGGCCCGGTAGCCGCCGTACAGCAGGACGATCGCGATCGTGACGTTGCCGATCAGCCGGATCCCCGGCATGAACCAGGCCACCAGCCGGAACGCCACCAGGTTGGCGCGGCGGTACTGGTCGTTGACGTCGTCGAAGATCTCCTGGTTGCGCGGCTCGCGACGGAAGGCCTGGACGGCGCGGATGCCGCCCATGGACTCGACGAAGTGCACGATCACCAGCGCGACCTTCTCGCGGGTGACCGTGTAGCTCTCGGCGGAGTTCTTGCGGAACCAGGCGGTGAGCCAGAACAGGAACGGCCCGCAGCCCAGGGCGACCAGCCCGAGCTTGACGTCGAGGAAGAGCAGGATGCCGGCGGTGCCGACCAGGGTGAGCGCCGCGGTGACGAGCCCGTCGAAGCCGGTCTCGAGCATCTCGTAGACGGCGTCGACGTCGGAGGTCTGCCGGCTGATGACGCGGCCGGACGTGTAGGAGTCGTGGAACGCGGGGCTGAGCACCTGGAAGTGCCGGAAGACCCGGCGCCGGATCTGGAAGAGGACGTCCTGGCCGATGGCGCCCGAACGGACCAGGAAGAGCTGCCGGGTGATCGCCTGCACGATGGTGGCGACCAGCACCATCGCGACGATGGTGAGGAGCGGGTTGAGGTTGTCGCTCTCGCGGATGGGCGGGATGCCGGTGTCGATGCCCTCCTTGACGAGGTAGGGGATGGAGAGGCGCGCGGCGTTCTCCACGACGACGATCGCGACGAGGATCTGGATCGCCCGCTTGTACGGCGCCAGCAGCTCGCGCAGCAGCCGCTTGGACCCGCCTCCGAGCCGCGACCTGGTCATCCGCTCGGCGGCCTCGTCGGCGTCGACCTCGGCGACCCCGCGCCACTCCTGCTCCGAGCTCTGGTCGGTCGTCACGGGACCGCCTCGCTCAGGTCGGCGTCGGCGGCGAGCAGCTCGCGGTAGGCGGGCACGGTGTCGAGCAGCTCGCGGTGCGGGCCGACGTGGGTGATCCGGCCGTCCTGGAGCAGCGCGACCCGGTCGGCGAGCATCACCGTCGACGCACGGTGCGCGACGACCAGGCCCGTCGTGGTGGCGAGCACCCGGCTGAGGGCCTCCTCGACCAGCTTCTCGGTGTGCACGTCGAGCGCCGACAGGGTGTCGTCCAGGACCAGGATCTTCGGCCGGGCGAGGACGGCGCGGGCGAGCGCGAGCCGCTGCCGCTGGCCGCCGGAGAGGGCGAGGCCCTGCTCACCGATCCGGGTGTCGAGTCCCCACGGCAGCTCGTGCACGAACTGCGCCTGCGCGATCTCGAGCGCCTGGTCGATCTCCGCGTCCGACGCGGGGTCGACGTCGGGGTCGCGGCCGAGGGTGAGGTTCTCCCGCGCGCTCATCGAGAACAGCGTCGGGTCCTCGAACGCGGTGGCGACCAGGGACCGCAGGTGGCCCAGGTCGAGCTCGCGGACGTCGACGCCGTCGATGGTCACCCGGCCGCCGGTCACGTCGAAGAGCCGCGGCACCAGGGCGGTCAGGATCGTCTTGCCGGAGCCCGTCGCGCCGACCACGGCCACGGTCTCCCCCGGGGCCACGTCGAGGTCGACGCCCTGGAGCACTGACACGTCGGAGCCGGGGAAGGTGAAGTCGACCGCCTCGAAGCGCAGCCGCCCCTCCGGGTGCTCGATCACCCGGCTGCCGGAGACGATGTCCGGCTCGGTGTCGAAGATCTCGTTGATGCGGGCGGCTGCGGTCATCGCCTCCTGCGCCATCGCCAGGATCACGCCGAGGCTGGCCACCGGCCAGACCAGCGACAGCATCAGCGTGATGAACGCGACCAGCTCGCCGTAGGTGAGGTCGCCGCGCCCGACGCCGATCGCGCCGAGCAGCAGCACGACGCAGACGGCGAAGTTGGGGATCACCTCGAGGAAGGTCCAGAACCGCGCGGCCAGCCGGACCTTGTCCATGCTCGTCGCGTGCAGCTGCTGGGCCGCGGCGTCGTACTGCCCGGAGACGTGCTCGGCGCGGCCGAACGACTTGATGACCCGGATGCCGACGGCGCCCTCCTCCGCGCGGGTGGCCAGGTCGCCCTGCTCGTCCTGGACGCGGCGGGAGACGACGACGTACGACTTCTCGAACCGCATCGACAGCCAGATGATCGGCACCGACGTGGCGGCGACCACCAGGCCGAGCGGCCAGTACATGTGCAGCAGGACGCCGGTGGTGACCGTGAGCTGGAGGATGTTGAGGACGAGGAAGAGCAGGCCGAAGCCGCTGAACCGGCGGATCGCCGACAGGTCGGTGGTCACGCGTGAGAGCAGCTGGCCCGAGCCCCACTGGGTGTGGAAGCTCATCGGCAGCTCCTGGAGCCGCTCGTAGAGGTCGTGCCGGATCTCGGTCTCGAGCCGGAGCACGGCGTCGGACTGGAACCAGCGGCGCACCCAGATCAGGAACGCCTCGAGCACGCCGAGCGCGAGGGCGAGGAGACCCAGCGGCAGCACGCCGCTGACGTCCCGCTCGGTGATCGGCCCGTCGATCAGCGCCTTGGTGACCAGCGGGATCGTGATGGTGAGCCCGACCGCGGCGATGGCGGCCGTGGCCATGATCGCCAGGGCCCGGGCGTGCGGGCGCAGGTAGCCGCGGAGCCGCCAGAGCGAGTGGACGCCGGCCGGAGGATCTGTCCTCTCCTGATCTCCGGCGGTCGATGTCATCGTCAACCACCGTACGTCCGAGGACCGACAGCGGGCGAACCGATTACCCGAGCACGGTGGCGACCAGTCCGGGCACGTCGGCAGCACCGAGCGGCCTGCCGGTGAGCAGCCGCCGGTAGAAGACGGCGCCCGACAGCGCGTCCGCCGCGTGGTCGGGATCGACGCCGCGGAACGCCCCTGCCTCGACCCCGTCGCGCACCGCGTCGACCAGGGCCTGCCGCCGCCGGGCGGAGTAGGCGTGGAAGAAGTCCCGTGCTGCCGGGTCCTGCTCCGCGGCGTGCACCAGCGCCGGTACGACACCGGACATGGGCGGGCGCACCAGCACCTCGCTCAGGTGCACGATCAGCTCCTCCACCCGCGCCCTCGGGTCCACCGCCGGTTCCGGGGCGGGTCGCGGCTGCACGTTCAGCTCCTCCAGCGCGTCGAGGATCAGCTGCCCCCGGTCCTTCCAGTGCCGGTAGAGGGTGCTGCGCCCGACGCCCGCGCGTGCCGCCACGGACTCCATCGCGAACGCCGCGAACCCCACCGAGGCGAGCTCCTCGAGTGCCGCGGCCAGCAGCGCGTCGCGGGACCGGGAGACACGAGGGTCGATCCGTCTTTGGGACACTTGTGTATCATAAGTGTCGTCACCCGACTCGTGCAGGAGGCACGCCATGGATCGGTTCAGCGTTCGCTACATCGTCGACGACGTCGACACGGCCGCCGCGTTCTACGCCGACGTGCTGGGCTTCGAGGTCACCATGCGGCCGGCACCCGGCTTCGCGATGCTCGAGCGGGGGCCCTTGCGGCTGCTGCTGAACTCCCCCGGCGCGGGTGCGGCCGGGGCGACGCTCAGCGACGGGAGCGTGCCCGAGCCGGGCGGCTGGAACCGCTTCCAGCTCGCGGTCGAGGACCTGGACGCGACGTTGGCGCAGGTGACCGCGGCCGGCGCCACCACGCGTGGCGAGGTGGTCGAGGGTCGCGGCGGCCGGCAGGCCCTGCTGGCGGACCCGGCGGGCAACCTCGTCGAGCTGTTCGAGACGGCCTGAGCGTCGCTACATGTCGTTGCCGATGAACTGCGGGTCGCCGTGCAGCGCCACCAGCGGGCCGAGCTCCTCGCAGGCGCCGGACGGCACCTCGCAGTCGTAGACGAGGTACGTGTTGCCGCTCTTCGGTGTCGCGACGAGCACGGAGCCGTCGGTGTCGATCGTCCACCACCCCAGTCCGCCGTCCGGCGAGCCCCGGTCCAGCACCAGCGGGGCCTGCCGGGTCAGCACCGGCTGGAGCGTGCTCGACCAGGACAGGACGTACCGGCCGTCGAAGGTGAGCTGCGCGTCGATGGCGCCCTCGACCTCGTTGACCACGAAGCCGATCTCGTCGCGTGACGTCGACGGCTTGATGCCGTCGTACAGGACCATGCCGCCGCGCGCGTCCGCGACCCGGCTCCCCTTCAGGGCGTACACGTGCCAGCCGAGGTCCGCGCGCCAGGACCAGGTCTTGTCGCCGACCCTGACGTAGGCGAGGCCGTCGTCGAAGGCGTCGATGACGAGTCCCCCGCACTTGTCGGCGCACGGCGCCTCGGCCGACGACACGACGGCGCGGGTCTCGAGGTCGTAGACGGTCAGCGTGGTCACGCCGCCGGACCGGGTCGCCCAGGCGACCCACGGGTTGACCGAGTCCGCCTTGGCCGTGGGGTGGAAGTCTCCCGGCGGGTCGAGCGCCCCGTCGACCAGCGCCACGACGTTGCCGTCGGCTCCCAGCAGCATCGGCCGGCCGTCGTCGAAGAACACGACCCCCGAGCTGGTCGCGACCGCGTCGGTGTCGAGGTACTCGAGGTCCTCGGCCGGGAACACGCGACCGCCGAGGTGGATCTCGTCACCCGGGGCGGCGTACGCCCGCGCCCCCTTGCTGAAGTCGAGGGGCCCCAGCGCGGCGTACCGCGACTTGTCCGGGACGACGTCCGAGTCGTCCCCGGAGAGCAGGGCGACCCCGGCGCCGGCCACGACGACCAGGGCCAGCGCCGACCCGGCGGAGGCGAGGACCGTACGACGGCGGCGCTGCCGCGACCCGGCGCGGATCGCCGACAGCACGTCCCCCGACGGGACGTCGACGGTGTCGAGGTGCCGCTCCAGCGACTCGCGCAGCAGGGTCTCGCTCATCTGTCCTCCACGAGGTCGAGGTCGCCGACGGTGCGGCGCAGGGTTGCCAGCGCGGACGAGGCCTGGGACTTCACGGTGCCGCGCGAGCAGCCGAGCGCCTCGGCGATCTCGGCCTCGCTCAGGTCCTCGTAGTAGCGGAGGACGACGACGGCCCGCTGCCGCGGCGGCAGCGTCTGCACGGCCGCCCACACGGCGTCGCGGTCGACCACGGCCGACTCCGGCGAGGCCACGGACCGGGTGTCCCCCACCGCCTCGTGCGGGCGCTCGTGCCGGGCGAACCCGTAGCGACGCGAGCCCAGCACCTGGTTGAGCACGATCCGCCGGACGTACGCCTCCGGGTGCTCGGCGCGCTGCACCTTCCCCCAGGAGGCGTAGACCTTGGCGAACGCCGCTTGGAGGTCGTCCTCGGCACTGCGCGCGTCGCCCGAGACGGCGAGCGCCACGCGGTACAGACGTCCCCAGGACGCGCGGAAGAACTCCGCGAACTCCTCCTCGGACGGCTGCACACCCTCATGATGCGGTGAGCCACCGGCGAGGTTGTGCTCACCGAGGACCTAGTCGAGCAGCCCCCGCACCACGCGCAGCCCGACCGAGACGCGCGCCAGGTCGGTCTCGTCGTCGGCGCAGATCTGGCCGAGAGTCTCGGCCGCCCGGGCCACGAGCACCGCGTCGGACTCCTCCCACTCCGCGATCCGGGCGATCGTCGACTCGTCGGCCTCCGTCGAGCGGAGCACCTGGGCGGTGAGCTGCGCGTGCACGCCGTTGAGGTCGTCGCGCAGCGCCGCTCGCGCCATGGTCTGCCACTTGTCGGCCCGCGGGAGCTGCACGATCCGCTGGAGCAGGGCCGGGACACCGAGCCGCTCCCCCAGCGCGAAGTGCACGCGTGCGACGTCGGCCGGGTCGAGGTCGTCGCGCTGGGCGGTCTCGACGATGCCGAGCAGGACGTACGCCGGCTGGAGGACCGCGATCCGGGAGGCGAGGTCCTCGGGAGCACCGCGGTTCACGAGCAGCTCGCGCCGGTCGTGGTACGCCGCCAGCTCGCGACCGGTCATCAGGTCAGGGAGCTGCGCCATGGTCGCCTGCACCGGCCCGGCGAACTGGTCCACCGTGGCCTGGCTGTCCAGCGGCGGCCGCCGGGTCGTGACCAGCCAGCGCGAGGCGCGCTCGACCAGGGTGCGCATCTCGATCCGCATCGTGGTCTGCAGCTTGGCGTCGAGCTGGTTGTCGAACGTCCTGAGCTCGTTGCGGAGCGGCAGCGAGCCGTAGATCTCCCGCGCCACGAAGTTCGCCCGCACCAGGTCGGCGGCGTCGGCGCCGGTCTCGCCGGCCAGCCGCGGCCAGTAGGTCATGCCGGCGCCGTTCACCAGGTCGTTGACGACCTGGGTCACGATGATCTCGCGGCGCAGCGGGTGCGCGTCGACCTGCGGTGCGAAGCCCTCACGGATCGGGGTCGGGAAGTAGGCACGCAGGTCGAGCTCGAGGTACGGGTCGTCGGGCAGCTCGCCCGCCAGCAGCTCCTGGGCGAGCACGATCTTGGTCCAGGCCATCAGCACCGACAGCTCCGGCGCACTCAGCCCGTCGCCGCGCTCGAGCAGCCGCCGGACCTGCCGGGACGACGGCAGGCCCTCGACCTCGCGGTTGAGCACGCCGTCGCGCTCGAGCTGGCGCATGAAGTCCTCGTGCACGTGCAGCAGGGACGGCGCGTGCGCCATCGCGTTGGCGAGCGCGAGGTTCTGCTCGTAGTTGTCGCGCAGCACCAGGCCGCCGACCTCGTCGGTCATCTCCGCCAGCAGGCGTGTTGCGCTGCTTCTCGGTGAGGTCGCCGTCCTTCACGACCCGGTCGAGGAGGATCTTGATGTTGACCTCGTGGTCGGAGGTGTCGACACCGGCCGAGTTGTCGATGAAGTCGGTGTTGACCCGGCCCCCACCGTCGCCACCGGCCAGGGCGTACTCGACCCGGCCCTCCTGCGTGAGACCGAGGTTGCCGCCCTCGCCGATGCACTTCGCGCGCACGTCGCGCCCGTCGACGCGGATCGCGTCGTTCGCCTTGTCGCCCGCGTCCGCGTGCGTCTCGGAGCGACCCTTCACGTAGGTGCCGATGCCGCCGTTCCAGAGCAGGTCGACCGGCGCCTTGAGGATCGCGTTCATCAGCTGGGCTGGCGTCATCGTCTCGACATCGGCGTCCAGGCCGAGCGCCTCGCGCATCTGCGCGGAGACCGGGATCGACTTCAGCGAGCGCGGGAAGACGCCGCCGCCCTCGGAGATCAGGGACGTGTCGTAGTCCTGCCAGCTCGACCGGGGCAGCTCGAAGAGCCGCTGCCGCTCGGCGAACGACGCCGCCGCGTCGGGCGCCGGGTCGATGAAGATGTCGCGGTGGTCGAAGGCGGCCACCAGCCGAGTGGTCTCGGAGCAGAGCAGCCCGTTGCCGAACACGTCGCCGGACATGTCGCCGATGCCGACGCAGGTGAACTCCTCGGTCTGGCAGTCGATGCCGCGCTCGCGGAAGTGCCGCTGCACGGACACCCACGCCCCGCGGGCGGTGATGCCCATGGCCTTGTGGTCGTAGCCCACGGACCCGCCGCTCGCGAACGCGTCACCCAGCCAGAAGCCGTAGCTCTTGGCGACCTCGTTGGCGATGTCCGAGAACGTCGCGGTGCCCTTGTCGGCCGCGACGACCAGGTACGAGTCGTCGCCGTCGAGCCGGACGACGTCCGGCGGCGGCACGGTCTCGCCGTCGACGAGGTTGTCGGTGATGTCGAGGAGCCCGGAGATGAAGGTCCGGTAGCAGGCCTGGCCCTCGGCCAGCCAC
Source organism: uncultured Actinomycetota bacterium (assembly GCA_963815335.1). Classification (GTDB taxonomy): domain Bacteria; phylum Actinomycetota; class Actinomycetes; order Propionibacteriales; family Nocardioidaceae; genus Nocardioides. The sequence continues at coordinate 170,451 of CAWFGL010000004.1, read as the reverse complement.
GCGTCGCGGTTCCCCGGGTCGGGCAGCTGCTTGCAGAAGAACGCGCCCTTCGCGCCGACCGGCACGATCACGGTGTTCTTCACCATCTGGGCCTTGACCAGGCCCAGGACCTCCGTGCGGAAGTCGTCGCGGCGGTCCGACCAGCGCAGGCCGCCTCGCGCGACGGGACCGAACCGCAGGTGCGAGCCCTCGACGCGTGGCGAGTAGACGAAGATCTCGAACTGCGGCCTCGGCTTCGGGAGGTCGGGGATCGCCGACGGCTCCAGCTTGAGCGAGAGGTACGGGCGCGGCCGGGTCGGGTCGCCGTCGACGGTGCGGAAGTAGTTGGTCCTCAGGGTCGCCTTGATGTGGGTCAGGTACGAGCGCAGGATCCGGTCGTGGTCCAGGCTGGCCACGTCGTCGAGGGCCCGGCCGATCGAGGCCTCGAGGCGCTCCTCCTGCGCGCGGTCTGCGGTCCGGGACCGCGGGTCGAACCGGGCCTCGAACAGCTGGACGAGGAGTCGGGTGATGTCGACGTTGCCCCGCAGCGCCTCCTCGATGTAGTCCTGCGCGAACGGGCTGTTGCCCTGGCGCATGTACTTCGCGTACGCGCGCAGCACGGTCGCCTGCCGCCACGTCAGGCCGGCGCGCAGCACGAGCGCGTTGAAGCCGTCGATCTCGTTCGCGCCGTCCCAGATGGCGCGGAGCGCGTCCTGGAACAGCTCGCGGGTGCCGGCCGGGAGGTTGTCGCCGTACCGCAGGCCGAACTCGTAGATGGTCGAGGCGCGCTCGAGACCCTCGAGCTCGTAGGGCCGCTCGTCGACGACCTCGACGCCCATCGACGACATCGCGGGGAGCAGCTCGGACAGCGAGAGAGGGGCGCCGATCCGGTAGACCTTCAGCTGCGCCTCGCCGCGGCCGGCGTCCAGCTTCTCGTAGAGCGACAGCCCCACGCCCTCGTCGCCCTGGATCGACTCCAGCCGGCCGAGGTCGACCGCCGCGGTGCGCGCGGAGAAGTCCTCCTTGTAGCCCTCGGGGAAGGACTCGACGTAGCGCCGGCCCAGGATGGTGCCGACCTCCTCGCCGTACTCCGCGATCACCGCGGTCTGGAAGTCGTCGCGCCAGGAGCGGGACGCCTCGGTGAGCCGCCGCTCGAGGTCCGCGGTGTCGACGTCGGGGATCTCGTCGCCCTTGGGCAGGTGCACGACGAAGTGCACGCGCGCGGTGGTCGACTCGTTGATCCGGACCGTGAACTCGCTGGACTCGCCGTTCAGGCGCTCCTGCAGGATCCGCTGGAAGCGCTCGCGCACGGCCGTGTTGTAGCGGTCGCGGGGCAGGTAGATGATCACCGACACGTAGCGCCCGTACGTGTCGCGGCGGATGAGCATCCGCACCGCGCGGCGCTCGCCGGCGGCCATCGCGGCCTCCGCCATCGGCGCGAGCTCCTCGATGGGCGTGTGGAAGAGCTCGTCGCGCGGGTAGGTCTCGAGCGTGTCCATCAGCGCCTTGCCGGCGTGGCTGCGCGGGTCGAACCCGCTGCGCTTGAGGACGTCGGCCGCCTTCTCCGAGATCAGCGGGATCCGCATCAGGGACTCGGTGTAGGCCGCGCTGGAGAACAGGCCGAGGAAGCGGCGCTCGCCGTCGACCTCGCCGTTCGCGTCGAACGTCTTCACGCCGACGTAGTCGAGGTACGCCGGGCGGTGCACGGTCGCGCGCGAGTTGGCCTTCGCCAGGACGAGCAGGGTCTTCTCCCGGGCCTTCGCCTTGGCCGCCTCCGGCAGCCGGCCGAACGACGACGACATCTCCTGGTCGGCGCGCAGGATGCCGAGCCCCGTGCCGGGCGTGGCGACGAGGTACTCGTCGTCGCCACGCTGCTCGAGCTTGTACTCCTTGTAGCCGAGGAAGGTGAAGTGCTCCTCGGCGAGCCACTGCAGCAGCTCGCGCGCCTGGCGGACCTCGTCGGGGTCGAGCGGCGGCGGGTCGCTCGCGAGCCCGGTGACGATGTCCTCGACGACGGCGTGCATCTTGCGCCAGTCCTCGACCGCCTCACGGACGTCGCGGAGCACCCGCTGGATGTCCTCGACGATCCGCTGCGGGTCGTCGCCGTCGGGGAGCCGGTCGATCTCGACGTGCATCCAGGACTCGCGCTCGGCGTCGTCCTCGGGGTCGAGGGCGCCGTCCGGCACGGACGAGATCGACTGGAGCTCGCCGGTGATGTCCCGGACGACGTCGAAGCTCGGGTGGATCACCACGTGCACGTCGCGCAGCTGGCGGGACAGCTCCATGGTCAGCGAGTCCACGAGGAAGGGCATGTCGTCGACGACCACCTCGACCACGGTGTGGCCGCCGGCCGCCCAGTCGGAGTCGCTCAGCGTCGGCGTGTGCACCCGGACCTGCGCGGTGCCCTGGGGCCGGTTGCCGGCCAGCTTGTAGTGCGACGCGAAGGCGCCGTACACGTCGGCGTCGCTGCGGTCGGCGAGATCCTCGACCGCCACGTGGCGGTAGTAGGCCCTCAGCAGGTCGGGCACCTGCTCGTGGGGCGGGCCACCGGTGCCCTTGCCTGCCTGGGCCAGCGCGATGGCGCGCTCGACCAGCTCGGACTTGTCCACATCCTGCGTCGCCGTTGACACGGCTCACACGCTAGTACCCCTCGACGGCGGGCGGAGTCCCCGGATATGTACCGACCTTGTCGCTTCTGCACCCAGATCTCGGTGCAGAAGCGACGGAGTCACCGGATCTCCGGGGACTCCGACGGCCGGCCGCGCCTCACAGCTCGCTGCGCAGGTCCCACAGCAAGGGGTAGTAGCGCAGGGCCAGCCGGGACCGGAGGTACGGCGCCCCGCTGGACCCGCCGGTGCCGGACTTGCCGCCGATCATGCGCTCGACCATGGTCACGTGGCGGGCCCGCCACTGCGCGGCGAGCTCGTCGTGCTGGAGCAGTGCCTCGGCGACGGCCCACACGGCGGCGTACTGCGAGCGGTCGTGCGCGACGTTCCTGAGCGACGCGAGCACCTCCGTGTCCGTGCCGCAGGCCAGGTCGTGGGCGCGCAGGACGTCGAGGAACGCGTCCCAGAGGGACGGCTCGGCGAGCCGGGAGCCCAGGTGCGCCTTCTCGGCGTCGGTCAGCCCGCGGAACCGCTCGACGTACGACGGGTCCTTGGCGCCCGAGAGGAACTCGAGCTCGCGGAACTGCACCGACTGGAACCCGCTCGCGGGGGCGAGCCGCTGCCGGAACTCGAGGAAGTCCTGCGGGGTCATCGTCTCCAGCACGTCGACCTGGTGGACGAGCACCCGCTCGATCACCTGCATCCGCTGGAGCAGGTGCTGGGCCCACCACAGCTCCCCACGGCTCATGGCGTCGCGAGCGGACTGGGCCTCGTGCAGCAGCTGCTTGAACCAGAGCTCGTAGACCTGGTGGATGGTGATGAAGAGCAGCTCGTCGTGCGCCGGCGGGTCCGACTCGAGGTGCTGGCTGTCGAGCAGCGTCGGCAGCCTCAGGTAGCTGCCGTAGGTCAGCTGCGCGCCCTGCTCGCCGAACGAGACGAACGACTCCGACTGCGCGTCCTGCACCATGGGCACACCGTAACGACGTCCAGGAGGTGCCATGGCGCGGACAGCGGCCGAGGTGGTCGCCGCCCTCTCCCCGGGCATGCGGATGCGGGACCTGTTCGACACCGCGAAGGGGGCGACCGGCCTGCCGGACGCCGAGCTCGAGGTGCTGTTCGCCGAGGAGTCCTACCAGGCGCGGATGGCGGCCTTCTGCATCCTCGACTTCCGGGCCCGCAAGCGACCGGGCGACCTCGCCCTGCGCGACACCTACCTCCGGCACCACGACCGGATCGACGCCTGGGACATGGTGGACCGCGCGGCGCCCCGGGTGGTCGGCTCGACCCTGGTCGGCGGTCCCTACGAGCTGCTCCACGAGCTCGCCTCCTCCCCCGACCCGTTGCGCCGGCGCACCGCGATGACCGCGCCGCTGTGGTTCGTGAGGTACAGCGACGACGCGGACGTCGAGGCCGGGTTCGCGGTGGCCGAGACCCTGCACGCCGACCCCGACCCGGTGGTGCACAAGCCGGTCGGGATCTACCTCGCCTACGCCGGCGAGCGGCTGCCCGCGCGCTTCGACGACTTCATGGCGACGTACGGCGACGCGATGCCGCGTCCGGGGTACCGGCTGGCGATGCGGAGGAAGGCATGATGCGCGGCCTGTCGACCCGGATCGCCGCCGGCTGCCTCGTGGCCCTGCTGATGGCCGCGCCGCTTGCCGGCTGCTCCGACGACGAGGACCCGACAACCGGAGCCGTCCGGCTCGGCGTCGAGCGGCACAGCGCCCACGGAGACCCCGGCCGACGAGGAGACCCCCGCGTCCACGGGATCGGCCGCCGGGGCCCGGAAGGCGCTGCGGACCGGCCAGCGACAGCTGTTCCGGGCCAACACCGGCAACATCGCGGTGGGCGTCCCCCTGTTCGACGGCATCAAGATCAAGGACGTCGGCGACTACCAGATCCGGCCGCTGCGGGCCGACCTCCTCCGGACGATCACGAGCGACGACGGCGAGGTGGCGTTCCGGTACCTCACGTCCGGCCGGAGCACCTGGATCCGCCTCGTGTCGGTCGACGGGGACGACGAGAGCGGCTGGCCGTGCTGGGTGGACCTCGCCCAGCTCAGCCGTCAGGGCGAGCTGCCGGACGGCACCCAGCTCGCGGCGCCGGGGCAGCCACCGGTCGGCCTGGTGGCAGCGGGGCTGGGCAGGGCGACCGGGTTCGTGGACGGCGGCACGAACGAGGTGGTCGGGTCGACCGACCTCTACTCCGCGCTCGGCCTGGTCGGCGGCGCGAAGCTGATCGCCGCGAGCGGGCTGAGCGTCGAGGATGACGCCGTCGTCCCCGCCCGGTTCCAGCTCAACGGCGACATGCTCATCGGCTTCGAGGTGGACTTCGAGGAGATCCCCCGCGCGCTCGCGTCGTCCGGCGCCGTCGACCCCGATCCCCTGATCGCGAGCCTGACGCTCGCCGAGGGCCAGCTCGTGGCCTTCTTCGCCGACATCGGGCGACCGGTCGACATCGTGGCGCCCCGCCCCGACGAGGTCGTGGACCTCGACGAGGGGGGTGACTTCGAGTCCGTGATGCGCTCGTGCGCCCGCGGACCGGAGACGACATGATGCGCGCATGAGGTTCCGGCACGAGCTGCAGTACGACGCTCCCCCGGCCCGCGTCTTCGAGATGCTCGCCGACCCGGCGTTCCGCGAGGCCGTCGCCGAGGCGATGGACGTGATCTCGGCCGACGTGCGGCTGGAGCGCGACGGTGAGGGCTTCACGCTCACCGTCGACCAGCTCCAGAAGACCGACGACCTGCCGGGCTTCGCCCGGACGTTCGCCGGCGACTCGACCCAGGCGATCCAGCGCGAGGTGTGGCCGGGCCCGACGGGCGGGGACCTCAGCATCGACGCACCCGGCAAGCCGACGAGCATGACCGGGACCATCCGCCTGGAGCCGGCGGGCGCCGGGACCACCGAGGTCGTCGAGCTGGAGATCAAGGTCAAGGTGCCGCTGATCGGCGGCAAGCTGGAGAAGCTGATGGCCGAGAAGGTCAGGGCGGGCATGGACACCGAGCAGCAGGTCGGCCGGACCTGGTTGCTGAACCACTCAGGGGGCAACTGACATGAGCACGACGTTCTCGCTGGACCTGACCTACGACGCCGCGATGGCCGACGTCGACGCGATGCTCATGGACCCCGCGTTCCGCGAGCGGGTCTGCGACGCCCAGGGCGCCATCCGCAAGACCGTCTCCGTGACCGAGGAGGACGCGGGCGTCACCGTCCTCATCGACCAGGTGCAGGCCGCCGAGGGCATCCCGGGGTTCGCCAAGAAGTTCGTCGGCGACGAGATCAACCTCGTCCAGACCGAGTCGTGGTTCGACGCGGAGAACGCCCGCGTCGAGGTCGTCATCCCCGGCAAGCCGGGCCAGATGACCGGCACCGTCAACCTCTCCGAGTCCGGCGGCGTCACCACCGAGCGGGTCCAGATGGAGATCAAGGTCAACATCCCGCTCGTCGGGGGCAAGATCGAGGGCCTGATCGCCGACCTGCTCAAGAAGGCGCTGCGGGCCGAGAACGCCGTCGGCCGCCAGTACCTGGCCGGCTGAGCGACGCCGAGCCGAAGAGCGTGGACGTCCCTCTCGCTCGGACTCGTCTGGACGCCGTGGCGGCGGTCCTCATCGTCGTCTACGCCGCGCTGCTGACGGCGGTCGTCCTCGGGACGAGCGCGATCCTCGAGGGCGTGCCCCTGCTCGTGGTGCTGCTCGTCCTGGCGGGCGCGTGGATCGTGCACGTCGGGCTCTTCCTCACCGCCTGGCGCCGGCTGCGCAGGGTCCCGTTCCCGCTCGGCGTGCACGGCGACGGCCTGCACGACCGCACGCCGCCCGGCGAGGTCGTGGTGCCGTGGGACGCCGTCCGGTCCGCCACGCTGCGACCGCGGCTGCTCCGCAGTCCGCTGCTCCGCGTGGACCGGCTCGACCCCGGCGAGCGCCCGGTCCGGTGGTCGCTGCGCGTCCTCGACGTCGGCGCCGACGAGCTCCGACAGGCGTTCACGGTGCAGTCGGGCGGCCGCGTCGAGCTCCGCTAGCCCTGGTCCAGCTCCTCGTCGCGACGGCGCCGCCACCAGATGACGCCGCCGAGCACGACGAACGGCCCGAACGCCAGCACCAGCGTCAGCAGCTGCTCGACCGGGTGCAGCGCACCCATGTGGAGCGGGAGCACGGGGGTCATCCCATGTACGGGTAGCGGTGGTCGGTCGGCGGGACCAGCGTCTCCTTGATCGAGCGGGGCGAGGTCCAGCGCAGCAGGTTGATCGCGGCACCGGCCTTGTCGTTGGTGCCGCTGGCCCGGCCACCGCCGAAGGGCTGCTGGCCGACGACCGCTCCGGTGGGCTTGTCGTTGATGTAGAAGTTGCCGGCCGCGAAGCGCAGCTCCTCCTGCGCCCACGCGAGCGCGTGGCGGTCGCGCGAGATGACGGCGCCGGTGAGGGCGTACGGCGCGATGCCCTCGAGCTGGCGGGTGACCTTCTCGAACTGGTCGTCGGGGTAGACGTGCACGACGAGGATCGGCCCGAAGTACTCGGTGGTGAACATCGCGTCGGCGGGGTCGGTCGACACGACGACGGTCGGGCGCACGAAGTAGCCGACCCGGTCGTCGGTCTGGCCGCCCACGACGACGTCGAGCTTGGCCTGGCGCTTGGCGCGGGCGATCGCCGCCTTGTGCTTGGCGAACGCGCGGGCGTCGATGACCGCGCCCATGAAGTGCGAGAAGTCGGTGACGTCGCCGACCGACAGCGCGTCGACCTCCTCGAGGAACGAGCTCTTCATCCGGTCCCACACCGACTTCGCGACGTACGCCCTGGAGGCTGCGGAGCACTTCTGGCCCTGGAACTCGAACGCGCCGCGGATCAGGGCGGTGCGCACGACCTCGGGGTCCGCGGACGGGTGCGCGAGCACGAAGTCCTTGCCGCCGGTCTCGCCGACGATGCGCGGGTAGGAGCGGTACGACGCGATGTTCTCGCCGACGGTGCGCCACAGGTGCTGGAAGGTCGGCGTCGAGCCGGTGAAGTGGATGCCGGCCAGGTCGGGGTGCGCGAGTGCCGCCTTCGAGACGTCGATGCCGTCGCCGGGGAGCATGTTGATGACGCCGGGGGGCATGCCGGCCTCCTCGAGCAGCTCCATCGTGAGCGAGGCGGCGAGCTGCTGGGTCGGCGACGGCTTCCAGACCACCGTGTTGCCCATCAGCGCCGGCGCGGTCGGCAGGTTGCCCGCGATCGCGGTGAAGTTGAAGGGCGTGATCGCGTAGACGAAGCCCTCGAGCGGCCGGTGGTCGGTGCGGTTCCAGATGCCCGGGCTGTTCGCGATCGGCTGGTCGGTGAGGATCTGCTTGGCGTAGTGGACGTTGTAGCGCCAGAAGTCGATGAGCTCGCAGGCGCTGTCGATCTCGGCCTGGAACGCCGTCTTCGACTGGCCGAGCATGGTCGCCGCGTTGATCCGCTGGCGCCACGGGCCGGCGAGCAGGTCGGCCGCCTTGAGCAGGATCGCGCAGCGGTCGTCCATCGACAGCCGGCGCCAGTCGTGGGCGGCGTTGCCCGCCGCCTTGATCGCGGCCTCCGCGTCGGCCTGGGTCGCACCCTTCGACCGGCCGAGCACGTGCTGGTGGTCGTGCGGCTGCACGACGTCGAACTCGGGACCGCCGAGCGACTTCCAGCGACCCCCGATGTAGCCGCGCAGGTTCTTCTCGCGGCGCTCCTGCCGGTCGAGCTCGGCGCGCAGGGCATCCCGTTCGGGGGTGCCGGGCGCGTAGGTCAGGTTCGGCTCGTTGACCGGAGCCGGGGGGAACGAGATGGCGTCCATCCGCCCACCCTAGGACGGCCGGTGCGCGCCTACGACTTCGTGGCCTTCTTCTTCGCCGGGGTGCTCTTCCGCCGGCCGCGCGGCGCCCGCGGACGGGACCCGCTGACCGTGTCGAGCAGCTCGTCGAGGGCCTCGCCGATGCACTGGCCCAGGGTGTCGGCGTCCGGCACCAGGTCGCGGTCGGCGGTGATCCCGAAGAAGACCTTGCCGTCGTACGACGTGATGCCGATCGACAGGGACTGGCCGGGCAGCAGCGGCGGGACCGGGTAGGTGCCGACCATCCGCGCACCGGCGGCGTACAGCGGCGACTGCGGCCCCGGGACGTTGGTGATCGCGATCTGGAAGCCGCGGCGCAGCTGGGCCGCGGCCACGCGCGAGCCGATCGCGTGGAACGTCGTCGGCGCGAAGCCCGCGATGCCGGCGAGCCGGTTGGCCGCGACCGCGCGGCCGGTGTCCTTGTGCGCCTGGAACGAGTAGGACACCTGGTGCAGGCGGACGACCGGGCTGGCCTCGCCGATCGGCAGGTCGACGAAGTGGGCGGCGATCTGGGTGCCGAGCGAGGTGGCCTCGAGCTCGCGGTCGATGACCGAGACCGGAACGACCGCGTGGATCTTGCGCAGGCCGCTCATGGACTCGGCGCGGGTCATCAGCCAGGCCCGCAGCCCACCGGTGACGGTCGCCAGCAGGACGTCGTTGACGGTGCCGCCGTGGGTGTCGCGGATCTTGCGGAAGTCGGCCAGGTCGGCGGTCACGGTGACGACGCGCCGCTGCTGCGAGAGCCGGCCGGAGAGTGGCGTCTCGCGCTCGGGGCGGCGCCCCGTCAGCGCGTTGCCGACGCGGGCGACCTTGCCGGCGATCGACTCCGCGTTGCGGAGGACCGCGTCGAGGGTGCCGCGGGCGGTGTCCGCCGCCGTCTCCGGCTCGGTCACGGTGTCCACCAGCGCGGACGCCAGCAGCCCGGCCGACGACGGAGGGCGACGGGCGTGCCAGTCGTCCGCGTCGCCCACCTCGGGCTCGTCGTCACGGTCGAGCAGCACCTGTCCGAGGTCGACGGTCTCGACGCCGTCGACGAGCGCCTGGTGGGTCTTGTAGAGGAGCGCGACCTGGCCGTCGGCGAGGCCCTCGACGAAGTAGACCTCCCAGAGCGGGCGGCTGCGGTCGAGCGGGCGGGACACGATGCGGCCCACGAGCTCGCGCAGCTGGTCGGGCGAGCCCGGGCGCGGCAGTGCGGAGCGACGGACGTGGTAGCCGAGGTCGAACGCGTCGTCGTCGACCCAGACCGGGTTCGCGACCCGGCCGGGCACCTGCTGGATGCGCTGGCGGTAGCGGGGCACGAACGCGATCCGGTCCGAGATCAGCGCGACCAGCCGGTCGTAGTCGAAGCCCGAGTCCTCCGGGTCGAAGATCTCGACCGTCGCGTTGTGCCGGGGCGCGGTCGCCGACTCGTCCACGAGGAACGCGAGGTCGCGCTGGCGCAGGCGCTCAGCCATGCTCCACACCTCCGCACCCCGTGATGAACGCCCCACGACGGGGCGCCTTGTCCGACGTGCGATTCTGACAGAGTTGTGCCGACGGGCCGAACCACCGTCACCGATGTCACACGCGCACCACAAGGAGCTCTCCGATGCGCCGTACCGCGACCGCCGTCGCCGCCCTCGTCCTCTGCCTCGGCGGGCTCTCCGCCTGCGGCGACGACGAGCCCGCGCCGCCGTCGTCGTCGGGTGACCAGGAGACGGTGACGATCGACGTCACGTTCGAGGGCGGGGACGTCGACCCGTCGGGTGAGCGGGTGGACGTCGGCGTGAACCAGCCGGTCGAGCTGGTCGTCACCGCGGACGAGCCCGGCGAGATCCACGTGCACTCCACCCCCGAGCAGGAGCTGGAGTACGCCGCGGGCACCACGACCCTGCAGCTGACCATCGACAAGCCGGGCGTGGTCGACGTCGAGTCCCACGACCTCGAGAAGGTCATCGTCCAGCTCGAGGTGGAGTAGCCCTCCTTGGACATCCTCGCCCACGGGATCGGCGGCCAGAAGAACCTCCCGATCCCGATCGAGCTCACGATCGCCGGCGCCGTCGCGGCCCTGACGATCAGCTTCACCGTCCTCGCCATCGCGTGGCGGACCCCGAGGTACGACGCCGCCACGAGCGGTCGGCCGGCGCCCCGTCTCGCCCGGGTCGTCGACGCCCCGGCGTTCGGGATCGCCGCCCGCGTCCTCGGCTTCGCGATCTTCGCCTTCTCCGCGATGGCCGCGATCCTCGGCCAGGACCGGCTCACCAACCCGATCTTCGGCATCTTCTACGTCTGGTGGTGGGTGGGCCTGGTCCCGCTCTCGCTCCTGCTCGGCCCGGTCTACCGCGCGATCAGCCCGGTCCGGACGATCAACGCCGCCTTCGCGAAGCTGTCCGGCACCGACCCCGACAAGGGCGTGTTCCGCTACCCCGAGCGGCTCGGCTACTGGCCGGCCGCGGTCGGCCTGTTCGCCTTCGTGTGGCTGGAGCTGGTCTACCCGTACTCCACGGAGCTCGGACCGGTCCGGCTCTGGTGCGCGGCGTACGTCGCCGTGATGCTCGTCGGCGGCGCGCTGTTCGGCAGCACGTTCTACGAGCGCGCCGACCCGTTCGAGGTCTACTCGAGCCTGGTCGGCAAGCTGTCGGTCTTCGGCCGCCGTCCCGACCCCGCCGATCCCGACGGACCGGGCCGGCTGGTCCTCCGCAGCCCGCTCGCCAACCTCGACACGGTCGTGGTCAGACCCGGGCTCGTCGGCGTGGCCGCCGTGCTCTTCGGGAGCACGGCGTTCGACTCGTTCAAGGACTCGACCGTCTGGATCCAGTTCATCCAGGACAGCGACCGGATCGCCGCCGACCCGGACCTCGTCGAGGTCGCCAACAACCTCGCACTGCTCGGGTTCTGCGTCGGGGTCGGACTCCTCTTCGCGATCGGGACCGTGCTGACACCGGTGGCGGACGGGACGAGGCGGCGGGCCCTGCCGAACCAGTTCGGGCACTCGATCGTGCCGATCATCGTGGGCTACATCGTCGCCCACTACCTGACGTACCTGATCGAGTACGGCCAGCAGACGCTGATCCAGGTCAGCGACCCGCTCAGCAACGGCAGCAACTGGTTCGGCACGGCGGACATGCAGGCGAGCTACTGGTTCTCCTACCACCCGACGCTGCTCGCCACGATCAAGGTGCTCGCGGTGGTCCTGGGCCACGTCGTGGGCGTCATCGCCGCGCACGAGCGCGCGGTGAAGCTCCTGCCGAAGCAGCACCAGCTGACCGGTCAGCTGCCCCTGCTGGTCGCGATGATCGCGTTCACCGTGGGCGGCCTGCTGCTGCTCTTCTCCGCCTGAGCCGCCCGCGACGCTGGGCCGGCACCCCGGTCGGAGGCACGACGGCGTCGGCGACGGCCCCGAGCGCCCGGACGACCGAGGAGTCGGGCGCCGACTCGGTGAGGGTCCGGCCGGTGACCAGCGCCCGGTCCACCGCGTCCCGGTCGTCGGGCAGGAAGTGCAGCGACACCGGGTGCCCGAAGCCCTCGACCATGGCGGCGACGTCGCGCTCGGACCAGCCGAGCGTGGGCCGCATCCGGTTGACCACGAGCCGCACCGGCACCGGGCCGACCACCTCGCGCAGCTCGACGAGGCCCCGGGCGAGCCGGGACAGGCCGACCGGGTCGGCCGTGCCGACGACCAGCACCTCGTCGGCCGCGCCGAGCGCCTCGACGGTCAGGAGGTCACGCCCCGGACGCCCGAGGTCGGCGGCGTCCTCCACGAGCCCGAACCCGGTGTCCACCACGACGTGACCGCGTCGGGCGGCCGCCTCCAGCAGCGCCTCGACGGTGCCCGGTCGCACCTCGGTCCAGCGGTCGGGCCGGGGCAGTCCGGTCACGACACCCAGCCGTTCGTCGATGGTCCGGACCACGGAGCCGACGCGCTCGGCCAGGTCGCCGGACGACGCGAGCCGGGAGGAGGCGAGCAGCCCCGAGACCTCGTCGAGGATGCCGAGCACCTGGGCGACGCTGCCGCCGTAGGGGTCGGCGTCGACGAGCACGGCCGGGCCGCGGGTGGCCAGCACGGCGGCCAGCCCGGCGGCGACGGTCGTCCTGCCGGGTGCCCCGGCGGGACCCCAGACGGTGATCACGCGGCCCTCGACGCCCGCCTCGCCCGGAGGCTCGATCGGCTCCGGCGGTACCGGTCTCGGCGGGGGTGGGGACGCCGGTCGGCGGACCGCGTCGACCAGGCCGTCCAGGTCGTCGTCGGCCACGACGGCCGAGGCGCCGATGGTCGCTCCTCGGACCCGGCCGGACTCCAGCGCGACCCCTCCGGGACTGACGGCCACGGCACGGACCCCGTGCCGGCGCAGGTGGTCCACCGCGGGGACGTCGAACCCGCGCGCGTCCAGGCCGACCACCGCGACCTCCGCCTGGCCCGAGGCCGCGGTCGCGAGGAGGTCGTCGACGTCGACGCAGCGCTTGAGCACCACGACGTCGGCACGCCGGTCGAGGGCGGCCAGGGCCCCGGACTCCCAGCCGGCCCCGGCCGCGACCATCAGCACGACGACCACGGTGGCCTCAGCCGCGCCTGACGACCGTCAGCACGGCGGTGTCGTAGCGCCCGAGGAGCGCGAAGAAGGGCGCCGCGTCCGCCTCGGCCACGGCCAGCACGAGCTGCCGGCGGCCGGACGTCCCGAACGACTCCGCCAGCGGTGGCGCGTCGACGACGGCCACCCCCGTCAGCGCCGGCCCGTCGCTCGGGGGCGGCGACTCGGGGTCGCCATCGGGGTCCGGGGCCGCGACGACGTACACGTCGACCACGGCACCCGCCTCGACCGACGGCGGGACCTGCTCGGGGTCGACCGCGATCGGCACCTCCACGAGTCCCGTCTCCGCGGCCGACCCCACCGCGGCGCGCGGGACGAGGTCGCCGGCGGCGAGCCCGTGCAGGAGCTGGAGGTCGGCGGGCAGCTCGTCGTCGACCGTGAAGTAGCCGGCCAGGGTCCCGTCGTCCGCGAACCGCACGCGCGCGGGGACCAGGTCGTCCTCGGTCAGCCGGTCACCGGCGCCGAGGTCGGACGCGGCCGCCCAGACGCGGACGGTGTCGTCGGCGGCGGCGAGGAGACGCGCGCCCGCCACCACGCTGCCGGCGACGAGCACGACGCCGATCCAGAGTCGTGGGTCACGCCAGCCCGGTCGGCGGACCCGCTGCGCAGGCGTCGCGAGGTCCGTCTGATCCGTGGCGTCCCCGAGAGTGGTGGCCACGAGGTCATCCTGCCGCCCCCGGGCACGCTCGTCACCTGTCGATCCACAGGTCTGGGGTCGGCGGCCGACGACGGTCGGCCTTCGGTGCGACGATGGCGCGCATGGCAGCACAGCCCCGCTTCCTCCTCCTGTCCGACGTGGCCGAGATCCTCAACACGTCGCAGGCGCAGGTCTACGCACTGGTGCGGCGGGGCGAGCTGCCCGCGATCAAGCTGGGCGGCCGGGGTCAGTGGCGGGTCGAGACCGAGAAGCTCGAGGAGTACATCCAGACGCTCTACCGGGCCACGGAGAGGTTCGTGGAGGGGCACCCGTTCAGCGACGAGGCCGAGCAGCAGGAGCTGGTCCCGGAGGACGGGACGTCCTAGCCGACCTCGGAGTCGAGGGTCACGTCGAGGACCTGCTCGTCACCGTCCCGCTCGATGGTGAACGCGAGGGTCTCCCCCGGCTGGTGGGTGCGGATCGCCACGATCAGGGCGATGCCGTCGGTGACCTTCTCGCCCTCGAGGGCGATGACCACGTCGCCCTTCTCGATGCCGGCCTTCGCAGCGGGCTGGCCGGACACGACCGAGTCGATGAGGGCGCCGGCGCCGTCGGCGCCACCGGTCTGCACCTTGGCGCCGATCACGGGATAGCTCGCCTCGCCGGTCCTGAGGATCTGGTCGGCGGTGACCTTGACCTGCTCGACCGGGATCGCGAACCCGACGCCGATGTTGCCCGCCTCGCCGCCGCCGATGCCGCCACCGCCGGTGGCGATCGCGGAGTTCACCCCGACGACCTGGCCGAGGAGGTTGACGAGCGGCCCGCCCGAGTTGCCCGGGTTGATGGCGGCGTCCGTCTGGACGGCGTCGATGTACGACGACGGGTCGTCCTCGCTGCCGCCGCCGGTGGTGACCGGACGGTGCAGCGCGCTGACGATGCCCGCGGTGACCGTGGAGCTCAGTCCGAGTGGCGAACCGATGGCGACGACCTGCTCGCCGATCCTCAGGGCCCTCGACGCGCCGAGCGACGCCGGGCGGAGGTTCTTCGCGTCGGGTGCGTAGATGACCGCGAGGTCGTAGACGGGGCTGCGCCCGACCACCGTGGCGTCGTAGCGGTTGCCGTCCTGGTCGACGATCTCGATCGGGCCGTCGTCCTCGGCGGCCTGCTCGACGACGTGGTTGTTGGTGATGACGTGGCCCAGCTTGTCCAGGACGAACCCGGACCCCGTGGCGCCACCGGCCTCGCCCTCGTACTCCGCCGAGATCTGCACCGTGCTGGGCAGCAGCTGGGCGGCGACGTTGGCGATCGTGGCGTCACCCGTCTCGAGCGGCGGGAGGGAGACCGGGTCCGCCTCCGCGAGCCCGCCGGGCAGCTGACCGCTGGACGCCGCGTCGTCGTCGGCGTTGTCGTAGATCGCGCTGCCGACCATGCCTCCGGCCAGCCCGACGACGAGCGCGAGCGAGGCGACGGCGGGCCAGAACCAGCTGCGCACGCGGCGGTGCCCGGGAGGGGCGACCGCGGTCAGCGGTGTCCAGGTGGGGCGCGGGCTGGGCGGGGTCCAGCCCGGGCGCGGCCCGAGGTACGACTCGAGCGGGAGCGTCGGCTCGACCGGCTCCACCGGCTCCACCGGCGCTGTGCGCTCGATGCGCACCGTGGGCTCAGTGGGCTCGGTCGGCTCGTCCGTCACCCGCTCATTCTGACTGGTGCCCGGTTGCGCGGGCTGGTGCGGCCCGGTCAGGGGATGTCGTGACGCCGGCTCGGGCCGACGAGCGCCGGGGAGCCGGGGTTGTTCACGCTGGTCGCGGGGGCGCGCCGGTCGGGGCTGGGCACGTCGGCCGGGGCGGCGCCGAGAGCCAGGACGCCGACCACGGCGGCACCGACGGCGCCGCTGCCGATCGCGACCAGGCCGGCCCGGCGGGCACGGACGTCGCGCTCCGCGGTGACCAGGTAGGCCTCACCCGGCGTCAGGCTCAGGGACGCGTCGAGGAGGGAGCCGCGCAGGTGGCTCGGGACGTCGGCGCTCGCGCCGAAGGTGAGGCCGGCGAGCCGGGTCTTGACCCAGCCCTCGCGCTCGACCTGGTCGCGGCACTCGTGGCAGGTGTGGACGTGCTCCCAGGCGCGCTCCTCGTCCTCGGCCGAGAGCTGGCCGTCGAGGAGGGCGCTGACCCGGGTGCCCAGGTGTCCGCCCACGCCCCAGGCGAACGAGGCCGTCATGCCCGCTCCTGGATGCGCAGGGGACCGGTGGCGGGGCCGGAGTAGCGCGACCGGCCCTCGGCCGGCGCGCGGTGCGCGAGCGCCGCGCGGAGCTGGGCCCGGCCGCGGTGGATCCGCGACCGCACGGTGCCGAGCTTGGCGTCGAGGATCTCGGCGATCTCCTCGTAGCTGAGGCCCTCGACGTCGCACAGGACGACGGCCGCGCGGAAGTCCGGCGGCAGGGTGGCGAGGGCGCGCTCGACGTCGTCCTCGAAGTGCATGTCCGCGTAGGCGACCTCCGGCGCGGGCGACGCGCTGGTCAGCCGGGCCGCGCGCTCGTCGGAGAGCGCGTCGAAGCGGATCCGCTGCTTGCGGCGGGCGCCGTCGAGGAACAGGTTCGTGGTGACCCGGTGCAGCCAGCCCTCGAAGGTCCCGGGGGTGTACTTGTCGAGCGAGCGGAACACCCGGACGAACACCTCCTGGGTGAGGTCCTCGGCGTCGTGCTTGTTGCCGGTCAGCCGGTAGGCGAGGCGGTAGACGCGCGCGCTGTGCTGGTCGACGATCTCGTCCCAGGTCGGCACCGTGCCCGCGTCGGGGGCGGTCTCCGGCTGGGTGGTCACGTCTGCTCCCTCGGGTCGGGCGGGGTCGGGAGTGCTGACGCTACGTCCGCTGCCTGAGCGTTCCCTGAGCCTCACGGTGGTACCCAACGACCGGCGCGACTCCCGTGTTCCCGACGGTGGCGTGTCTCCCCATGGCCTCGCCCGTCGCGACGCCCCGCATCCCGCCTGGCCGCGTTGTCGTCGCTCGCAGGAGGGACGACTACAGCGTCGCTCCTCCGCCTTGCCAGCCGGGCGCGGGACGCCGCGCCGACCGGCAAGCCCATGGAGAGACACGCCACCGCGCGATACGTTTCGGCCATGACCGACCCGATCAACGCCGCGAGCTGGAGCTACGCCGAGGCGTACGTCGCCGAGGACGACATCCTGGCCGCCGCCCGCGCCCGCGCCGACGAGGTCGGGGTGACCGCGATCGGCTCCGGCGGCGGCTCCGCGCTGCGCTTCCTCGCCTCCGTCCTGGACGCCCGCGCGGTCGTCGAGGTGGGCACCGGCACCGGCGTCTCCGGGCTGTGGCTGCTCCGCGGCATGCGCTCGGACGGCGTGCTCACGACCGTCGACATCGAGACCGAGCACCAACGCCTGGCCCGCGAGACGTTCACCGAGGCCGGGATCCAGACCCAGCGGGCGCGCACGATCGCGGGCGCGGCGCTCGACGTGCTCCCCCGGCTCACCGACGGCCACTACGACCTGGTCTTCCTCGACGGGGACAAGAACGAGTACGCCGCCTACCTGCGCGAGGCGGTCCGCCTGCTGCGCCCCGGCGGCGTGGTGGCCTTCGACAACGCCCTGTGGCACGACCGGGTCGCCGACCCGTCGCAGCGTGACGCCGAGACCACGGCGATCCGCGAGGTGCTGCGCGAGGTCGAGGCGGACGACGCGCTCGTGCCGGTGCTGCTCCCGGTGGGCGACGGCCTGCTCGTGGCCAAGAAGGAGTGGCAGCCCGCCGAGGACTGACGTCCTAGAACCCTCGTGCGACCGGGTGGAAGCCGCCGGCACCCTCGGCCACGGCGACGATCTCGCACGGCTCGATGAGGACCGGCGGTGCGCCGATGATCCGGGACCCCGGCGACTCGGCGGCGGTCTCGGTGAAGGTCGCCTGGAACGCGCTGCGGGCTTCGTCGTCCTCGAAGACGTAGCTGCCCTCGAACCACTCCCCCGGCCGCATCCGCCAGGTCTTGTACTTCAGGCCGTTCATGTTGGTGAACCGTGCGTGCGAGGTCGTCTCGACGTACTCGGCGAGCTCCTCCTCGACGCCGTCGCTCGCGCCCTCGAGCGACCAGCGGACCGTCAGACCGTTCACGCGCGTGCTCCCTGCTTCCCGATGCCGGCGAGAGGATCGTCGCGGCCGAGCCACTCCAGGAGCAGGCGTGCGCCGAAGCCGGTCGGCCCCTTGCTCCACTCGAAGCGGTCCTCGGGCGAGTCGCCGGTCGAGGCGATGTCGAGGTGTGCCCACGGCACGTCGCCGACGAAGTGCTGGAGGAACAGGGCGGCGGTGATCGCCCCGGGGCCACCGCCGGCGTTGTCCGAGTCGGCGACCCGGCTGGAGATCTTCTCCTCGTAGACCGAGGCGAGCGGGAACCGCCACACGGGCTCACCCGCGACGGCGCCGGCGTCGGACAGCGTCCCCGCGAGGGCGTCGTCGTTCGCGAACAGGCCGCCGACCTGCTGGCCCAGCGCGACCTTGATGGCGCCGGTGAGAGTCGCGACGTCGACCACGACGGCCGGGTCGAGCTCCGCGACGGCGTACGCCAGGGCGTCGGCCATGACCAGCCGGCCCTCGGCGTCGGTGTTGGTGACCTCGGTCGTCCGGCCGCCCCAGTGCCGGATCACGTCGCCCGGGCGGAGCGCGTCACCGCCCACGGAGTTCTCGGCAGCGGCCACGAGCCCGATGACGGGCACCGGGCAGCCGACCGCGGCGAGCGCGGCCATCGTCGCGATGACGGCCCCGCCACCGGTCATGTCGCGCTTCATGGTGACCATCGCCTCGCCGGGCTTGATCGAGAGCCCGCCAGTGTCGAAGGTGATGCCCTTGCCGACGAGCACGACCGGCGACTGCTTGCGGACCGACCGGCTGCCGGTCGGGGTGTAGTCGAGGCGCACGAGGCGGGACGGGTTCTCCGACGCCTGGCCCACGCCGAGGATGCCGCCGAAACCCTCCTTGGCGAGCCTGGTCTCGTCCCAGACCTCGACCTTGAGTCCGGCTCCCTTGGCCGCGGCCACGGCCTGGTCGGCCAGCCAGGCGGGCGTCTTGAGGTTGGCCGGAACCCAGGCCAGCATCCGGGACGTCCACGACGCCCCGGCGACGGCGGTCGCGCGCTCGACCACGACGGCGTCGTCCGCGGTCAGCTCCGCCAGGACGATCCGCTGCGCGGGCGGCCGCTCGGGTGCGGACGAGCGCCACTCGAACTGGAACGAGCCGAGCACGGCGCCGACGGAGAACGCGAAGAGCCCCACCGCGGGGTCGACCGCGGGGATCGTGGTGGCCACGGTGCCGCGACCGGTGACGGCGCGGGCCACGGCGGCGCCGGCGCGCCGGAAGTCGTCGCGCCTGCCCGCGCCCGTGCCGACGAGCAGCACGGACCTCAGGTCAGGGGCGCCGGGGACGCCGGCGGGGACCGGCAGCACGGTCAGCTCGCCGGCCCGTCCCGTCGCGCGCTCGGCCTCGAGCACGCCGACCAGGTCGGTCTCGAGGAGTGCCCCCAGCTCGGCGGCGCCGGGTCCGAGCAGCGGCGCGCCGTCCGCCTCGGCTGCGAGCACGGGCAGGGCCACGACCTCGACTCCCGCGACCTCGTGCGCCCGCGAGGGGACGACCGAGAGTGCGGGAGGGGTGACCTGTTCCGGCAGCGAGGTCAACCGGCTGTCAACCAACTACGTCCTTCAGTGCGTCGCCGAGAGCGCCTGCCTCATCGGCGTTGAGCTCGACCACGAGACGGCCACCGCCCTCGAGAGGCACGCGCATCACGATGCCGCGCCCTTCCTTGGTGACCTCCAGCGGACCGTCGCCCGTCCGCGGCTTCATCGCCGCCATGCGGCACCTCGCCTTTCTCTGGCCTTGCTGTGACCATCACTGCAAATGCGTGCGCCCACGGATCTACAGCGAGGGCGCAGGTTCATTATCCCCTATGCAGGGTGATCCCCCACACACGGCACACGGCAGACTGCCGCCATGAGTGACAGCGCACCCGTTCTGTACGACGTGACCGACGGTGTCGGCACCATCACGCTCAACCGTCCCGAGGCGATGAACAGCCTCGACATCGCGACCAAGGTCCTGCTGCGCGAGACCGTGACGGCCGCCGCCGAGGACCCCGCCGTGCGGTGCGTGGTGCTCACCGGGACCGGGAGGGCCTTCTGCACCGGGCAGGACCTCAAGGAGCACATCCAGATCCTCGAGAGCGGGTCGAGCGAGCAGCTCTTCACGACGGTCGACGACCACTACAACCCGATCGTCAGCGCCATCGACGCCATGGAGAAGCCGGTCGTCGCGGCGGTGAACGGCGTCGCGGCCGGGGCCGGCGCGAGCCTGGCGTTCGCCTGCGACCTGCGGGTCGTCGCCGACACCGCCGGCTTCAACCTGGCCTTCGCGAACGTCGCCCTGTCCTGCGACACCGGCTCGAGCTACACCCTCCAGCGGCTGGTCGGCCGGGCCAAGGCCCTCGAGCTCCTCTACTTCCCGCGCACCGTCAAGGCCGACGAGGCGCTCGAGCTCGGACTGGCGAACCAGGTCGTGGCCGCCGACGACCTGGCGGGCGTGGTGGCGGACCTGGCCGGTCGCCTGGCCGCGGGCCCGACGGTCGCGCTCGCCTCGATCCGGCAGTCGGTCGCCTACGCCGCGTCGCACACCTTCGCCGAGTCGGTGGCGCTGGAGAGCGCCATGATGCAGAGGACCGGCGCGACCGAGGACCACCGCGCAGCGGTCGCCGCCTTCGTGGCCAAGGAGAAGCCGGTCTTCAACGCGCGCTAGCCCGGGGGCAGGAGCACCTGGTCAGGGCCCTTCGCGGACCTGAACGCGTCGAAGATCGCCAGCACCTGCGGCGGGGCGGTCTTCCGCATCCGGGCGCGGCCGGGCTTCGCGCCGTACTCCACCGTGAGCGCGAACCCGTCGAAGGTGTGGTTGAACCACTGGGTCATGGTGCCGTGGCAGACGCCGCCGCAGTCGAGGTTGGTCGTCGGCAGGTGGAGGTGCTTGGCGACCTTGCGCGCGAACGCCGGGCGCTCGACGTTGATGTCCACGCCGTTGAGGGGCTGGTGGAAGCTCAGCACGTAGTCCGGCTGGATCCTCTTGAGGAACTTCATCATCGCCTTGGTCTCCGGCTCCGAGGCCGGCTTCGGCCCGGACTCGTAGCTGCCGTCGAGGTCCACCCAGTCGTGGGGGTAGTTGCGGTTGAGGTCGACGCCGTGCGCGTTGCGCCGCGAGTTCGCCGCCAGGCCGTCGGGGTTGTAGACGGGGACCACCCACACGTCGAGCTCCCACAGCGGCGCCCCGTCGCGCAGCGAGGCCAGGATCTGCTGGGTGGCGCGCTCGTTGCCGTGCATGGTCGAGATGAGGACGACGCTCGGGATGTCCTCGCCGAACTCCTCCTGGCGCTGGCCGAGGTGCCAGGCCCGGATCTTGCGGCCCTTGACGCTCTTGCCGATGACCTTGCTCTCCAGGACGGCCGGGCGCTTCTCGGCGCGCGCCGGTCTCGCGTCCGCGGTGCCGGGCACGCCGACGAGGCCGATCGCCAGCGCGAGCGCGGCGAGCGGTGCGAGGGCACGCAGCCGCATCAGCCGGGGGTGGTCAGGTAGAACCAGGTGAAGATGCATACGCCGACCAGCATGCCAACGTGCGCGAGGATCGAGAGACCCGGCCCCTCCGACCAGCTGTCCTGGAACCCCTCGGACGCGTGCCTGCCGTGGCTGGGCAGCCACCGCATCAGCATCAGGAGGCCGCACAGCGTGACCACCCACCAGAAGCCGAGCGCGATGATGCCGATCAGCGGGTCGCCCTCGTCCGACGAGACCAGGTAGAAGACCCACGTCGCGAGCGCGACGAGCCCGGAGCCGGTGTGCAGGTTGAGCAGCAGCGTGCCGACGTACGCGCGGCCGGCGCCCTGGCCCTTGCCCATGCGGAGACGCGTCAGCACCACGACCACCAGTGCGAGACCGGTGAGCACGTAGACGATCACGTCTGTCGACACGCGCCGCAGTGTGCCCTACGGCGTGTCGACCTCGCCATTGACTCGCGGAGATTCCGGGGGTGGAGCCTCCGCACCCCCCGTGTCGGGGGCGGCGTCGAGCTGGCGTGCCAGGCGGTCCAGAAGGGTGTCCACCTCGGACATCCGGTAGCCGCGGAACGCCAGCGAGAAGCGGGTGCGACGGAGGTCGTCGCCGCCGATCTCGCCGACGGGCAGCACCGGGTCGGGCCGGTCGTCGTACGCCTCGGCGAGCGGCTCCCCGCGTCCGGACGCCACGACCGCGATGCCGCCCATGAGCAGCACCAGCAGGACCGCGAAGAACCACATCACGGCGCGCTCCACCCCCGTCACGGGCGGCGACCATGAGCGCGACGGCCTCGTCGATGTCGTCGGTGACGACGAACATGTCGAAGTCCTTCTCGCTCATCTTGCCGTCGGCCAGCACCGTGCCCCGCAGCCAGTCGACCATCCCGCCCCAGTAGTCGACGCCGACCAGCGCGACCGGGAACCGGGTGATCTTGCCCGTCTGCACCAGCGTCAGCGCCTCGAAGAGCTCGTCGAGCGTGCCCAGGCCGCCGGGCAGGACGATGTAGCCCTGGGAGTACTTCACGAACATCGTCTTGCGGACGAAGAAGTAGCGGAAGTTGATGCCGGAGTCGACCCACTCGTTCAGGCCGGTCTCGAAGGGGAGCTCGATCCCCAGGCCGACACTCAGCCCGCCGGCCTCGCTCGCGCCCTTGTTGGCGGCCTTCATGGCACCGGGACCGCCGCCGGTGATGACGGCGAACCCGGCCTGCACCAGCTTGCGGCCCACTTCCTCGCCGATGGCGTACGACGGGTGGTCGTCGGGGGTGCGGGCCGACCCGAACACCGCGATCGCCGGTCCGAGCTCGGCCAGGGCGCCGAAGCCCTCGACGAACTCGGCCTGGATCCGCATCACCCGCCACGGGTCGGTGTGCACCCAGTCGGACGGGCCGCGCGAGTCGAGCAGCCGGGCGTCGGTGGTGGAGCCGTCGACCTGGCTGCGGCGCTGGATGATCGGGCCCTTGTTCTTCGACCTCATGCCGTCAACCACTCCTTGAGCTGCTGCTCGCAGCGGACGAGGTGCTCGAGCGGCACGAACTCCTCCTGCTTGTGGGCGAGCATCGGGTCGCCCGGCCCGAAGTTCACCGCCGGGATGCCGAGACCGGTGAAGCGGGCGACGTCGGTCCAGCCGAACTTGGGGTTCACCTCGCGGCCGACCGCCTCGACGAACGCCTTGGCCGCGGGGATGTCGAGCCCCGGCAGGGCACCCGGCGCACTGTCGGTGACGCGCACGTCGTACCCGGCGAAGAACTCGCGGACGAACGCCTCCGCCTCGGCCTCGCTGCGGTCGGGGGCGAACCGGTAGTTGACCTCGACCACGCACTCGTCGGGGATCACGTTGCCGGCGACCCCGCCGGTGATCCCGACGGCGTTGAGGCCCTCGTGGTACTCCAGCCCGTCGATGAGCGGCTTGCGCGCCTCGTAGGCGTTGAGCCGGCCGAGGATGTCCCCGGCCCCGTGGATCGCGTTGACTCCGCGCCAGCTGCGCGCCGAGTGGGCCCGTTCGCCGGTGGTCCGCACCTCGACGCGCAGGGTGCCCTGGCAGCCCGCCTCGACCTCGGCGTTCGACGGCTCCATCAGGATCGCGAAGTCGGCCTGCATCAGGTCCGGGTCGCTCTGGCTCAGCAGGTTGAGGCCGTTGAACGCCGAGTCGATCTCCTCGGCCTCGTAGAGGATGTAGGTGACGTCGCGGACCGGCTCGGGCACGTCGGCGGCGAGCTTGAGGATCACCGCGTCGCCGCCCTTCATGTCGCAGGTCCCGAGCCCGTGCAGCAGCTCGCCGTCGTTCCTGCTGGGCAGGTTGTCGTTCAGCGGCACCGTGTCGAGGTGGCCGGCGATGACCACGCGCTCGCCGCGGCCGAGGTCGGTCCGGGCGACGACGGTGTGCCCGCGGCGCAGCACCGTCAGGTGACCGAGCCTCGACAGCGCCGCTTCGACCGCGTCGGCGATCGCCTCCTCGTTCCGGCTCACCGACTCGATGTCGACGAGCTGTCGGGTCAGCGTCACCACGTCGGCTGTGAGGTCGAGATCGGGCACGGGATCAGTCAACCAGCCGCACCTCGCTCGACGTACGCCGCGAGCTTGGCCAGCGCCATCCGGGTGCCGGTCCGGTTCTGGTCCGGCGGCACGGCGTCCGGGATCCCGTCGTGCCGGAGCGTGACCTCCGTGCCGCCCGGCACGTCGCGCAGCGTCGTCGTCATCGTCATCTCGCCGACCAGCCCCGGATCCGGCGAGTCGAACTCGATCACCTCGACGACGCGCTCGTCCGGCACGATCTCGGCGAACGTGCCGCCGTAGGAGTCGGTGCCGTCGCCGGACTTGCCGACTCCCTCGGTGACGTAGGTGAGCGTCACCCGGAACCGTCCGCCGACCCGGGCGTCGAGCAGCTCGACGCGGGCGGTCATGTCGTCGGGGACCCGCCAGGTCTCGATCGCCTCCGGGTCGAGCAGAGCCGCGAACACTGCGGACCTGGGCGCAGCGACGGTCGCCGTGGTCGTCTGCGAGTACACGCAGCCAGCGTAGAACTAGAACACGTTCCAGTTCCTGCTCTAGGCTGCCGCTCATGCGCAACGGCGTCGTCCTCTTCTCCTCCGACCGCGGGATCCGCCCGGCCGCCCTCGCCAAGGCCGCCGAGGACCGTGGCTTCGACACGATCTACGTGCCGGAGCACACCCACATCCCGGTCAAGCGCACCGCGGCCCACCCGGGCACCGGCGACGAGACGCTGCCCGACGACCGCTACCTGCGCACCCTCGACCCGTGGACGTCGCTGGCCACCTGCGCGGCGGTCACCGAACGGATCGGCCTGTCGACGGCGGTCTGCCTGCCGGTGGAGTCGGACCCGATCACCCTCGCCAAGACGATCGCGACCCTGGACTTCCTCTCCGGCGGCCGGGTCTCGATCGGCGCCGGCTTCGGCTGGAACACCGACGAGCTCGAGGACCACCACGTCCCGCCGGGGAAGCGCCGCACCGTGCTCAAGGAGTACGTCGAGGCGATGCGCGCCCTCTGGACCCAGGAGGAGGCGTCCTACGACGGCGAGTACGTGCAGTTCGGACCGTCGTGGGCCTATCCCAAGCCGACCCAGCCGCACATCCCGCTGATCATCGGCGCCGGCGCCGGCCCCAAGACCTTCGCCTGGATCGCGGCCAACGCCGACGGCTGGATGACCACCCCGCGCGAGACCGACATCAGCGACCGCATCGAGGCGCTCAAGACCGCCTGGGCCGAGGCCGGCCGCGAGGGCCTGCCGGACATCCGCATCCTCATCGCGTTCAAGCCCGACCCGGACGACCTCATGACGATGGGCCGAGCAGGGCGTCTCCGAGCTCATCTGGGGCGTCCCCGACGCCGAGGAGGACGTCGTCCTCGGCAGCCTCGACCGGATGGCCGGCCGGCTGGGCCTCACGCCCGCCTGACCGTCACCTGCGGCTCGCCCTCGGCACCCGCGACGACGTCGTACGACGTCGCCAGGGTCTCGGCGGTGATCAGCTGCTCGTGGGCGCGGGCCGCCGCCTGCACCTCGGCGGAGCCGGCGATCGTGAGCGCGATCCGGTCCGAGACGTCGAGCCCCGCGTCCCGACGCGCCTGCTGGACGGCGCGGACCAGGTCGCGGGCCAGGCCCTCCTCGGCCAGCTCCGGCGTCACGGCCGTGTCGAGGACGACGAAGCCGCCACCCGGCAGCACGCCGACCGCGGCCGACTCGTCGGCCGAGCCCGCCACGGTCTCGAGGGTGTACTCCCCCTCGACCAGCGCGAGCCCGCCCGACGTCACGGTGCCGTCCTCGGCCACCGACCAGTCGCCCGACTTGGAGCCCTTGATCGCCTGCTGGACGTCCTTGCCGAGCCGCGGGCCCGCCGCCCGGGCGTTGACCGTCAGCGACTGCGAGACGCCGTACGACGCCGCGTCGGGCGAGTCGGCGGCGAGCAGCCGCACGACCTTGACGTTGACCTCGTCGGCGACGATGCCGGTGAACCCGTCCAGGGCTGCCGGGTCGTCGACCACCACGGTGAGCGTGGCGAGCGGCAGCCGGTTGCGCAGGCCTCCGGCCTTGCGCAGCGCGGACGTCGCCGAGCAGACCTCGCGCACCTGGTCCATCGCCGTGACGAGCTCGTCGTCCCCGGGCAGGTCGCTCGCCAGCGGCCAGTCGGTGAGGTGCACGGAGCGCCCGCCGGTCAGGCCGCGCCAGATCTCCTCGGTCGTCAGGGGCAGGAGCGGAGCGACCACCCGGCAGA
Source organism: uncultured Actinomycetota bacterium (assembly GCA_963815335.1). Lineage (GTDB taxonomy): Bacteria > Actinomycetota > Actinomycetes > Propionibacteriales > Nocardioidaceae > Nocardioides. The sequence continues at coordinate 144,534 of CAWFGL010000004.1, read as the reverse complement.
CCGTCTCGAGCACCGTGTGGAGCGTGTCGAGCGCCTGCTGGTCGCCCTCCCAGAACCGGTCACGCGACCGTCGGATGTACCAGTTGCTCAGCACGTCGACGAAGTCACGCGTCGAGTCGCACGCCTCGGCGATCGCGTACGCGTCCATCTGCGTGGTGACCTGCTCGACGTACTGGCGGCACTTGGCCAGCAGGTACCGGTCGAGCGGGTCCGTCGACGACGTCGAGGCGGTCCCCTCCTTGCCCGCGGCGTTGGCGTAGAGCTGGAAGAAGTACCAGCTGTTCCAGAGCGGGAGCATGACGGTCCGCACGGCGTCGCGGATGCCCTGGTCGGCGACGACCAGGGTGCCGCCCCGCAGGATCGGGGAGGCCATGAGGAACCAGCGCATCGCGTCCGCGCCGTCGCGGTCGAAGACCTCGCGGACGTCCGGGTAGTTGCGCAGCGACTTCGACATCTTGTTGCCGTCGGAGCCGAGGACGTAGCCGTGGCTGATGACGTTCTGGAACGCCGGCCGGTCGAAGACGCCGGTCGCCAGGATGTGGAGCGTGTAGAACCAGCCGCGGTTCTGCCCGGAGTACTCGACGATGAAGTCCGCCGGGAAGTGGTTCTGGAACCACTCCTCGTTCTCGAACGGCACGTGCACCTGGGCGAACGACATCGAGCCGGAGTCGAACCAGACGTCGAGCACGTCGGAGACGCGTCGCATCATCGACGTCCCGGTCGGGTCGTCGGGGTTGGGCCGCACCAGGTCGTCGACGTACGGGCGGTGCAGGTCGGGTTCGCCGTTCCTGTTGCGCGGCAACCGCCCGAAGTCACGCTCGATCTCCTCGAACGACCCGTAGACGTCGAGCCGCGGGTAGTTCTCGTCGTCGCTCTTCCAGACCGGGACCGGGGAGCCCCAGAACCGGTTGCGGGTGATCGACCAGTCGCGGGCGTTCTCCAGCCACTTGCCGAAGGAGCCGTCCCGGTTGTGCTCGGGCACCCAGTTGATCTGCTGGTTGAGCTCGAGCATCCGCTGCTTGAACGCCGTCACCTCCACGAACCACGACGAGACGCCCTTGTAGATCAGGGGCTCGCGGCAGCGCCAGCAGTGCGGGTAGGAGTGGTCGTACGTCTCGCGGCGCAGCAGCACCGTGCCCGGGGTGACGGAGCCCGACAGCTCGCCGGCGGTCGTCGCCTTGAGGTCGTCGATGATGTGCAGGTTGGCGTCGAAGACCTGCATGCCCTCGTAGTCGGTGACCGGGGCCGTGAAGCGGCCGTCCTTGGCCACCGGCATCACCGGCTCGATGCCCTCGCGGTCGGTGACCTCCTTGTCGGCCTCACCGAACGCGCCGGCGCTGTGCACCAGCCCCGTGCCGTCCGTCGTGGTCACGAACTCGTCGGCGCGCACCACGCGGAACGCGTTCTCGTGGCCGGCGTAGTAGCTGAACGGCGGGTCGTAGGTCAGTCCGACCAGGTCGGCGCCGGTGCCGCGCCAGACGACGGTCGGCTCGTCGCCGAGCTCGCGGGCGTACGCCGGCAGCCGGGCCTCGGCGAGCAGCAGCCGCTCCCCGTCGTGGTCGACGGTCACGTAGTCGATGTCCGCGCCGACCATGACCGCGAGGTTGCTGGGCAGGGTCCACGGGGTGGTCGTCCAGATGAGCAGCTTCGCGTCGCGCAGCGGCCCGTCGGTCGTGATCCGGAAGCCCACGGTGACCGCGGGGTCCTGACGCATCTGGTAGACGTCGTCGTCCATCCGCAGCTCGTGGTTCGACAGCGGCGTCTCGTCGTTCCAGCAGTACGGGAGGACCCGGAAGCCCTCGTACACGAAGCCCTTGTCGAAGAGCTGCTTGAACGCCCACATGACCGACTCCATGTAGTCGGGCTCGTAGGTCCGGTAGTCGTTGTCGAAGTCGACCCAGCGCGCCTGCCGGGTGACGTACTCGCGCCACTCGGCGGTGTACTTCATCACCGACGCGCGGCAGGCCTCGTTGAACTTCTCGATGCCCAGCTCGAGGATCTCGTCGGTCGTCTTGATGCCGTTGAGGCGCATCGCCTCGAGCTCGGCCGGGAGGCCGTGCGTGTCCCAGCCGAAGCGTCGCTCGACCCGGCGGCCGCGCATCGTCTGGTAGCGCGGCACGACGTCCTTGACGTAGCCGGTGAGCAGGTGGCCGTAGTGCGGCAGGCCGTTCGCGAACGGCGGGCCGTCGTAGAAGACGAACTCGTTGGCGCCGTCCTCCCCCGCGTCGCGCTGGTCGACGCTCGCCTGGAAGGTGCCGTCCTCGGCCCAGAACCCGAGCACCCGCTCCTCGATCTCGGGGAAGCGTGGGCTCGACGGGACGCTCTCGGAACCGGACTTGGGGTAGCTCATCGGGTGTCTCTCTGTGATCGGTGCTCCAACCACAGGGACGACCCTCTGTCGATGCTGAGGACCGCGGTACCACCCTGCTTGCTCCCCCTGGAGGCGCAGGGAGCCACTCGACTGCGGCTGTGACGGGCCCACCCGTCCGGTTCTACTCGCTCCGATGACGCTGGGGCTTTCTTCCGGAGGCTCACCGCTGATGACGGCTCGAACGCCTGTAGGGACAGGGTAGGCCCCGGACCGATGCGAGACGAATCCGTTTGAGCGTGAGATGGGCCGGCACACGAGCCTCCCGACTGACCAAGGGAGCGGAACGTGTCACCGAAGTGTCGCGGACGCCCTCTCCGCACACGTCGCTGCATGGAGTGGTGCGGATGAGTCAGCGACAAGGCGTTCGTAGACCGCCTCGTAGCCACGGCACATGACCTCACCGGTGAAGCGCTCGGCGCGTCGTCGGCAGTTCTCCGGGTCGATCTCACCGATCCTCTCGACAGCCGCCACCATGCCGTCCACGTCGTCGCAGACGAAACCGCTGACACCGTGCTCGATCACCTCGGGCACGGACCCACGTCGCAGCGCCACCACGGGAGTTCCCGCCGCGAGGGACTCGATCATGACCAGGCCGAACGGCTCGGGCCAGTCGCTGGGGAACAGGGTGGCCCGGGCGCCGGCATAGAAGTCAGGCTTGGCCTCCTCGTCGATCTCCCCGATGAAGTCGACGTCAGGCCCCATCGCCGGCTCGACCTCGGTCTCGTAGTACTCCTCGTCGAGGGGGTCGATCTTGGCCGCCATCCGGAGCGGCAGACCGGTCCTGCGAGCAACGTCCATCGCCGCCAGCGGTCCCTTCTCCTCGGCCATGCGACCCACGAAGCCGAGATAGCCGCGCGGATCGTGCGACACGTCCTGGTACGCCGCGAAGTCGAGTCCGTTGTAGACGGTGTCGGCCCACGTGAGGTCGAGGTCCGCCACCGCACGCCTCTGGTCGTCGCTGATCGAGACCAGAGGCGCAGATGCGTACCTCGGCAGCAGGTCACGCAGGAAGTCGAGGTCCAGTCGTCCGTGCAAGGTCAACACCGTGGGCGTGTCGAACAGCTGGGTGAACGGCAAGGACCAGATGTCGAGGTGTGAGTGCACGAGGTCGAACTCGTCGCGGCGCCGGTAGACCTCGGCCAACATCTGCAGATGCAGGTGAGGCGCGAGGTCGACCAGGTCAGCCCGGCTCAGGCGCTCGCGCAACGGCTGACCGTAGGCCTCGAGCTTGGCGGCCGACTCCGAGGTCTCCGCCGCGAACAGGGTCACCTCGTGACCCGCCGCGACCAGACCGTCGCACAACGTCGCGATCACCCGCTCCGTCCCGCCGTACGCTCCCGGCGGCACCGCCTCGTACAGCGGCGCGACCTGCGCGATCCTCATGTCGTTGCAGCGGGTCGGCGGTCGGCCGTGCTGCTCCCCGGTGGCTCACCCACCAGGACCAGGTGGCCCATCCTCGCGTGGTAGGTCAGGGCGCACGGGCTGCACTGCCAGTCCCCGTTCCCGGTGAGAGACATCTGGCGCTCGCACCTCGGGCACGGAACGTGGAAAACGGTACTCATGACGGGCTCCCTCGATCACCGCCACGGCCCTCCCCAGACCTGGCACACATCCTGCTCCCCTGGCAGCAGGTCGGTACCCAGCGTGCGCCGGTCGATCTGCCGGTTCGCCCACCCGGACAGGTGAAATTCTGCGGTCTCATCGGGCACCGTCAGGAGATGTCTGAGCTCCACGCCGCGGCCGACACGGTTCCTGCTGGTGGTCGTCACGACCTGGTGACCGTCGACGGGCGCAGCTTCGCGATCAGCGACGAGGCCGGCGACATGGCGGCGCCCACCCACGGCTTGGTCTACGACGACCTGCGTCACCTCAGCCGCATGCGACTGACAGTCACGGGCACTCGCGCCGAGCTGCTGGCCGCCTACACGCCCGCCCCGATGTCCGCCGTGGTCGTGTCCCGGGTAGTAGCCACTGTGGAGGACGGTGAACAACCCGGCGGTGGGCAGCATCCCAGCGAGACCCGCCACGCCGCGGCCCAGCTCCTCGTCGTCCGTCGTCGGTGGCTGGCCCGGAGCCTGGTCGAGCAGCTGACCCTGCGCAACCCTCATCCCCTGCCGGTGAGCGTGCACGTCGAGCTGGAGGTGGCGGCTGACTTCGCCCACGTCTTCGACGTGAAGAGCGGCCGGGCCGTCACCTCGCAGACGCCCCAGGCTGAACGCATCACGCCTGGACGCTGGCGCTTCACCTCCCTCGACGACGTTCGGGACAGCACCGAGGTGACGATGCGCCCCGAGCCGGACGAGTCCGAGCCCTCGCGCGGTACCGCTCGGTGGACCGTGAGCATCGCCGGCCGTGAGGAGGCGACGCTGGTCGTCAGCGTGCGACCCGTGTCCGCCGGCGTCCCTGCCGCCCTCGAACAACCGTGGGCACTGAGGGAGGCGACGTCGATCCGGGAGCTCACCGCCTGGCGCAGCACCGTGCCGAGCGTGGTCTCCCCCGACCCGCGCCTGTCGTCCGCCGTGGACCAGGCGCTGGTCGACCTGGCCGCATTGCGCATCGTCGACCAGGCCCACCCGGACCGGCCCGTCGTCGCCGCGGGGGCTCCGTGGTTCATGACCCTCTTCGGCCGCGACTCCCTCCTCACGGCGTGGATGACCCTGCCCTTCGACGGCTCGCTCGCCGGAGGGGTGCTGGCCAGCCTCGCCGATCTCCAGGGACGCGAGGACGACCCCGCGGCCGAGGAGCAGCCCGGTCGGATCCTGCACGAGCTGCGCCGCCACGGCGGCAGCGGGGCGTTCGCGTCACGCAGCCGCTACTACGGGACGGTCGACGCCACCCCGCTGTTCGTCGGCCTCGCCGCCGAGGCGTGGCGGTGGCGCGCCGTCGACCACGACGCACTACTCGCGCTCGCTCCCGCCATCGGTCGCGCGCTGGACTGGATCCTCGGTCCCGGCGACTCGGACGGCGACGGGTTCATCGACTACCGACGTCGGCACGCGCACGGACTGGCCAACCAAGGATGGAAGGACTCGTGGGACGGCATCACCAGTGCCGACGGCACGCTGCCCCAGGCGCCAGTGGCTCTCGTCGAGGTCCAGGGCTACGCGTACGCCGCCCTGCACGGAGCGGCGTCCCTCGCCGAGGAGGTGGATGTCGGATACCACGCCGACGAGCTCCGGCGCCGCGCGGAGGACCTGAAGGACCGCTTCAACGAGGCCTTCTGGGACCCGCGCGGCTACTTCGTCCTCGGCCTGGACGCCGACGGTCGAGCCATCGACTCACTCACCACCAACCCCGGGCACGCGCTCTGGTCCGGCATCGCGGACGCCGACAAGGCCCGTCGCTACGTCGACCGTCTGGTCGAGCCGGACCTCTGGACCGGATGGGGGCTACGCACCCTGGCCGGCTCCATGGGTGGCTTCGACCCCCTGAGCTACCACAACGGGTCGGTGTGGCCGCACGACACCGCCCTTTGCATCGCGGGTGCCGCCCGCTACGGACGCTGGGACGCCGTCGACCTGCTCGTCGACGGAGCACTGGAGGCGACCACGCACTTCGACGGCCGGCCCCCCGAGCTGTTCGCCGGCGTGGCACGCGACGACGTCGCGATGCCGGTGGCCTACCCGTCCTCCTGCTCTCCCCAGGCGTGGGCGTCGGCCTCCGTGCTGCTGCTCGTGCGAACCATGCTCGGCCTCGAACCGGCCAAGGACCGCTCCACCGTCGAGCTGGTGCGCCCCGACCTGTCGTCTCTCCCAGACATGTCGCTGGAGCGCCTGGAGTTCGCCGGGCGTCCGGTGTCGATCAGTGTCAACGGTGGCCGGGCCAGCATCCGCATGGACGGATAGAGGACGGATCCGACTGCGCCCGATCATCGGGGTTGGTCTCGCGGCGGGTACTGCTCAGCCGTGGCGCGAGCATGGATCGGGTGCTCCGGGTGGAGCTACGACCACTGGGTCGGGGTCCTCTACCCCGAAGGGCTACCCCGTGCTCGCTGGCGAGATGCCTACGCCGAGGCGTTCGACACCGTGGAGCTGAACGCGAGCTTCTACCGCTGGCCGGGGACCGTCCGCTTCCAGAAGTGGGGCGAGGTGCTTCCCGACGGCTTCCGGATGGCCGTGAAGGCATCCCGCTGGATCTCCCACGCCCGCCGGCTCAACGATCCGGAGAACGCCTGGGCAGATCGGCTGGCTGACGCCTGGAAGGCCCTGGGCCCACGCGCCGGGCCCGTCCTGCTCCAGCTCCACCCCGAGCACCGTCGCGACGACGACCGGCTCGACGACTTCCTCGGACGGATCCCTCCCGAGGTGCCGACGGCGGTCGAGCTCCGCCATCCGAGCTGGAACCACGAGGACGTCCTCAGCCTGCTCGAGGAGCACGGCGCGGCCTACGTCGTGATGAGTGGCGCGAACCTGCCATGCGTGCTCAGGGCAACAGCCCCCTTCGTCTACGTCCGCCTGCACGGGCCTGACGCCGACGCGCTCTACGCCGGGTCGTACTCCGACGAGGACCTCCGTTGGTGGGCCGCGCGGATCGACGAGTGGCTGGAGCAGGATCGCGACGTGTGGGCGTTCTTCAACAACGACGGACACGGACACGCCGTACACAACGCCTTGAGGCTGCGGCAGCTGCTCTTCTGACCACCAGTACCGGCGGACCAATGGGTACCGGGTGACCGTCCACAGGAGAGGAGCCACGATGACTGTTCCGTCGTTCCAGGACCTTCCCCTCGCCTCCCGCGGGCGACGGTGGAACGGAGATGCCGCGGAGAAGCGGGTCAGGAGGTTCACCGGTGCCGAGGACGGCCCGAACGCCAGGTACCGCGCCGTGCACCTGTGGTACGACCAGGACAAGAAGGACAACTTCACGTCGTACAAGCTGCTGATCGCCGATGTCGTCGACGGTCGGCTGGTCGTCGTACCGAGAGGTGTCATGGCCGCCGCCGGCATCATGCAGGGAGCCCACGGCGGCATCCATGGCCTGACGTCGAACGAGGCGACTCGGGTCCGCAACCACCTGGCCAAGTACTACGCCAAGATGAGCGAGTCCCCACCCTGGGAGGAGCAGTAGCGGGCGGTCGGCGGATGGAGACCACCCGGCGACTGGTCGAGGTCGCTCGCCCTCGACGTGCCACGGGAGCCGTCCTCGTCCTCCACGGTGGTGCCTCCCGAGGCGAGCGGATGACGGTCAGCCCGACGCAGCTGTCGGTGATCCGGATGATCCCCACGGCACGCGCTGCCGCACGCGCCGGACGCCATCGGCTGGCCGTCTACCGCCTGCTGAACTCGTGGCGCGGCTGGGACTCCGAGCACACGCCTGTCTCGGACGCGATCTGGGCGATGCGCGAGGTGCAGCGGCAGGTCGGCGACGTGCCCCTCGGGCTCATCGGACACTCCCTGGGCGGGCGTGCCGCCTTGTTGGCCGGATCGACACCCACCGTGGTGTCCATCGTGGCTCTCAACCCGTGGGTCTATCCGGCCGACGATGCGGACCTGCGTGGACGCCGGGTTCTGATCGTGCACGGTGACCAGGACCGGATCGCCAGCCTGGAGCGGGCCCGTCAGGTCGCACGCAACATCTCTCGCACGGCGGAGGTCGAGTTCGTGGAGATCGCCCAGGGCAGGCACGCCATGGTGCGGCACGGCCGGGAGTTCGACCGTCGCGCGGCTGAGTTCACGGCAGCGGCGCTGTCTCGTTCGACCGAGGTCTGAGTCGCACGACAGGGCCAGCCTGGTCATCAGGCAGGAGGTGCAGCACCAGGCCGGTTGTCTCGTGGCCTGGCGTTGGGCCCGGCGGTCCCCTCCTGCACCTCGCCGCTCTCGGCGTCGGGGGCTCCCGCCACTGCTTGGTCCGGCTGGATGGGCGTGTCCGGGTCCGTGGCCGCCAGGTCCTGGGTCTCCGAGACCTGGCCACCCTCCTGCGCCGGCCGGCTGGTCATGCGTCCTCTCCTCGATCCCGAGATGACTCGAGGTCGGCCGTGTCAGGCGCGAAGCCGTCCGTGGCGTTCTCGGCCTCGTCCGGTTCGGTCTCGAGCTGCTCCTGGACCTTTGCCTCGTCGATGCCTTCTTCCGCGGGCAGAGCCTCGGCTGGGTCCGGTGCAGGTGCGTGATGTGGGTCAGGGTGTGACCCGGGTTCGGTCGTCATGTCCCCTCGGTATCCCGACCCGGCGTTCACCCTGCGGCCTCGACGTGGCTTTCTGGGCCTGACGGACGGGACTCGACCTGACGGCGGGGTACCTCGGAGTGATGACCACCACTGCCGAGCTCATCGTCACCGCGCTCGCCGACCATGGCGTCACCCAGGTGTGGGGCGTGGTCGGCGACGCCTTGAACCCGGTGACCGACGCCATCCGCCGTGAGGAACGGATCGAGTGGATCGGCGTCCGCCACGAGGAGGTGGCCGCCTTCGCGGCCGGCGCCCAGGCCCAGCTCTCCGGGCGGCTCGGTGTCTGCATGGGAACCGTCGGTCCGGGCGCCATCCACCTCCTCAACGGCCTGTACGACGCCAAGAAGTCCAGGGCGCCCGTGCTCGCCATCTGCGGCCAGGTGCCCACCGAGGAGATCGGGAGCGACTTCTTCCAAGAGGTGGACAACGACGTCCTGTTCGCCGACGTCGCGGTCTACAACGTGACCTTGACCAGCCCGGACCAGGTCGCCGGTGCCGTCGAGCAGGCGGCCAACACCGCCCTGGCCGAGAAAGGGGTCGCGGTCCTGACGATCCCCGGCGACATCGGCAACCTGGAGCTTCCCGACGGCACGCGGGTCCCCCGCTTCCTGCCGCCGACCTCTCACGCAGCGCCGAGCCACGAATCACTCCGGGAGGCCGCCGCCGCCATCAACGCCGCCGACACCATCACCCTGCTCGTCGGCCACGGCGCCGCAGGCGCACGCGACGAAGTCCTTGCCCTGGCCGAGCACCTCTCCGCCCCGATGGTCGTGACCCTCAAGGGCAAGACCGCCTTCGACGACGCCGACGGATACCAGGTCGGTCAGTCCGGGCTGCTGGGCAACCACGCCACCAAGGTCGCCTTCGACCACGGTGACGTCCTCGTCATGATCGGCAGCGACTTCCCCTACCGCGAGTTCTTCCCCACCGGGAAGACGGTGGTGCAGCTGGACCTGCGTGGCTCCCACATCGGCCGCCGGGTCCCGGTCGACATCCCCGTCGTCGGAGACGCGAAGACCGGTCTGGCCGCGCTGCTACCGATGCTCGAGCGCAAGTCCGACCGACAACACCTCGAGCGCGCACTGTCGTCGTACGACTCCTGGCAGCACCGGCAGCAGCAGTTCCTCGACCCGGGCTACGACCGCAAACCACGGGGTTTGCTCCGGCGCAAGGTCGACAACCCCGAGGGGCGGATCCGGCCCGAGCTGCTCGCCGCCGCGGTGGACCGGCACGCCGCCCAGGACGCGATCTTCACCTCCGACACGGGCATGGCGACGACCTGGCTGGCCCGGTTCGTCCAGATGAGAGGTGGACGCGAGCTGCTCGGCTCCTACAACCTCGGGTCGATGGCCAACGCGATGCCTCAAGCTCTGGGGGCAGCGGGTCTGTACCGAGACCGCCAGGTCGTCGCCCTCTGCGGCGACGGCGGGGTGACCATGCTTCTCGGCGACCTCATCACCGCCGTCAGCCATGACCTGGCCGTCAAGCTGGTCGTCTTCGACAACGGGCGGCTGGGCATGGTCAAGCTCGAGATGGAGCAGGTAGGGCTGCCGGAGTTCGGCACGGTGCTGCACAACCCGGATCTCGCGCGTGTCGCCGAGGCGATCGGCCTGACGGGGCTCCGGGTGGAGGACCCGCACGACGTCGACTCGGCCGTGCGCGACGCCCTCGCCACCCCCGGACCGGTGTTGCTCGACGTCGTCACCAACGCCGACGAGGTGGCTGTCCCGCCCAAGCCGACCCTGGCCCAGGGCTGGGGCTTCGCGATCGCCAAGGGAAAGGAGTTCATCGACAGCCCTGAGTAACCGTGCAGCACCCTGTTCTGGCGGCGCGCCCCGTCCGCGACCAAGAACGTCAGGACGGGTTCACAGGCGGTGGGTACCCCGCGGACGGGGTGGCTCATGGGGCTCCGCCTCATCGGCATTGTCGAGTCGAATCCGACGGCCCCGCTCGACGTCCGCACGCTCCTTCTTCTCTGCCTTCTCGATGTTGCGGCTGTCCCGCACCGGCAGCTGGATGTCGCGCTCCGCCGCGATCCCTGACTGCAGCTCCCTGCCCCGCTCGAGCTCGGCGTCCAGCTCCGCCCCGAAGAGGAGCGCCAGATTGGTGAGCCAGAGCCACAGCAGGAACACCACGACTCCTGCCAGCGCGCCGTACGTCTTGTCGTAGGACGAGAAGTTCGCGACGTAGAAGCCGAACGCGGCAGAGGCGACGGCCCACGTGACGATGGCCAGGACCGCTCCCACGCTGACCCATCGAAACCTGGGCTGCTTCACGTTGGGTGTCGCGTAGTACAGCAGTGCGACCACCAGCACGACCACTCCGAGGATCACCGGCCACTTGGCGATGCTGAAGACCGTCAGCGCGGTCGACCCGATGCCGAGCGCGTCCCCCACGGAGTCGGCCACGGGCCCGCTGAGGACGAGGCCGAGGAGGGCGAGAGCGACCAGCACCACCAGCACCGCGGTCAGCGCGAGCATGGCGGGGCGCAGCTTCCAGACTGGGCGTCCCTCGCCCACCTCGTAGACGCGGTTCATCGCCCGACCGAAGGCGCCGACGTACCCGCTGGCCGACCACAGTGCTCCGACGAGCCCCAGGACCAACGCCAGTCCGGCGGACTGAGAGGCACTCAGCTGCATCAACGTCGGCTCGAGGGTGTCGGCCACCCCTGCTGCCCCGATGTCGCGGAGCACGCCGAGCACCTGCCTGACCGACTCCGGCCCCTGTCCCACCAGCCCGAGCAGCGAGGTGAGTGCGATAGCGGCAGGGAAGACCGCGAGCACGGCGTAGTACGTCAGGGCGGCCGCCACGTCGGTGCACTGGTCGGCGGAGAACTCACGCGCCGTCTTGCGCGCGACGTACCACCACGATCTCCTGTCCAGGTCGGTCGGAGAATCGACCTTCGCGGCTGAGTCGGGATCTGATCTGGTGTCTGTGGACGACATGCTGGGACGGTGCCCGCCTGATCCGGGCTTCAGGCGCCCTGGCTCAGGTCTGCAACGAGAACCACCCACGCGGGTGGGGATCAGACAGCCGCGACGTGACCGGTGGCGCCCACGCCGCGGCTGTGCGGGCCCGGAACCGTACGTCCGAGCCCGCCTGACCGTGAGTGCGTGCCCCTACGACTGCTGTCCGCGGACGTCGGACTGCACAGTCTCGGCCGACGAGCGGGCCTCGTCCTTGAGCTGCGTCGCGGAGTCGGCGGCGGAGTCCTTGACCTGGTGGGCGGCCTCGGCGGCCGTGTCCCTGGCGTCCGCGGCTACTTGCCCGGCGGAGGCCTTGACGTCGTCCACAAGGGGTTGGCCGTGCTCCTTGGCCGCCTCGACGGTCCGGTGGGCCGCCTCCGCTTCGGCGCGGCTGGCCGGGAAGAGCGAGGCGATGATCAAACCCGCTCCGAAGGCCACCATGCCGGCAGCGAGAGGGCTCCCCTGCACGCGGTCCTGGGTACCGGCGACCACCGTGTGTGCGCCATCCTTCGCGCTGCTCACGGTCCCGCTGGCCGTGCCTGAGGTGGCCGACGCAGCAGAGTCGCGAGCGCCCATGACCTTGTCCTTGACGGAGGACAGGCGCTCGCGCGTTGCCTCCTTGCGGCGCTCGACGATGGCCGACGGGCTCACCTTGTCCTGGAGGGCATCGACGTCGGTCGCCATCCGGTGGCGCGTCTGCTCGATCTGGGCGGTCAGTTCCTCGGTGTCCTGGCTCATCGCACTGTCTCCTTGATCGTCTGTTGCGTCTTCGGCAGCTGGGGGTTCGCTTCCTTCAGCTTCGTGCGGCCCATCACCGCGAGAACGGCGGCGATGATCGCCCACACGCCTGCGGTCAGGAGCGCGGCCACCTCCACGGGCAGCCAGTTGTCGAGCAGGGCCACCAGGGCGACCGAGAGGAACAACAGCACGAAGTAGCCGCTGACGCCGGCGCCTCCGAGCATCCCCGCCCCGGTGCCGGCCTTGGTGACCTCCTGCTTGAGCTCCGTCTTGGCCAGCTCGATCTCCTGGCGCACCAGCGTCGTGAAGTCGGTGCTCACGTCGCTGACGATCTGGCCCAGGCTTCGCTCGTCAGACGCGTTCGCCCCGGTCGGGGTCAGGTTGGTCGTCTGCTGGGTCATCGGGTCGGCTCCTCGAACTGCCCGGCGTCCACGTGACCGCCGTTGTGGAAGTCGGGCACGCTCGCGGGCTGCCCGAGGGTGCCCGTCGCCGCTGCCGGGTCGGGTGCATGCCCCGTGGACACGGGAGTCTCCACGGAGGCAGCACGGTGGGCACCGGCCGGAGGGTTCGGCGGAGAGGGAGTCGCTGCCGCGCCGGCCATCCCGTCCCTGGCGCCGGCCAGGAGTCGCCCGGCAACCACACCGGCACCCAGGGCGCCGAGCAGGAACAGACCCGGACGCTGGCGAGCGAATCGGCGGACGTCGTCCAGGATCTCGGCGGGATCGCGACCTTCGAGCCGGTGCGTCAGGGACCGGGCCTGGTCCGCGGCTTGGCGGGTCATGCTGCCAGCCAGCCCGGCAGGAGCCTGGTCGGCCATGGAGCTGAGGTCGTCGCCCAGCGCTGACAGCGTGGTGACGAGGTTGTCGCGCTGCGCGCCGCCGTGCTCGCGGGCAGCGTCCGTGATGCTGCCCATCACGTCATGAGCGACGTTCTTGGCGGCGTCGACGGCGTCGGAGGCGACCTGCGCGGTCTGCTCCTTGGCCGTGCCGGCGACGTTGCGTGCCTCGTCCGCGGCGGTGGAAGCCGCTTCCTGAGTGCGCTCCGCGGCGCTGGGATCGGTGGATGCGGAAGTGGTGGTCTGTGTGGTCATTGCTCACTCCTCATGACTCGTCGGATGTCGTGCCGGTGACCGCCTACCGACGCCTGCCCACCACCCGCAAGGGTGCTTGTGCGGGGCCTCACCCCTTGGGGTCGCGCCGCACAGTGGGTGCATGACCACCGTGAGCAGGACCTTCACCGTCAACCCGGCACCGGGCGTCGTCATCGACTACCTCAAGGACTTCAGCCATGCCGAGGCCTGGGACCCTGGAACCGAGAAGTGCACCCGGCTCGATGCCGGGCCCGTCCAGGTCGGTAGCCGTTGGCACAACGAGTCCAAGATCGCCGGCGTCTCCACCGAGCTGACCTACGAGCTGACCGAGCTGACCGACGAGCGCATCGTTCTGGTCGGCACCAATGAGAGCGCGACGTCGACCGACACCATCACCGTCACACCGCACGCCGGGGGCAGCGAGGTCACCTACGAGGCTGTCATCGAGATGAAGGGTGCCGCCCGGCTGGCAGCGCCGCTCGTGAAGCTCGTGTTCGAGAAGGTCGGCAACGACACCGAGGACGACATGGTCCGCGTCCTCAACAGCCTGTAGCGACTCGGACCGTCCTCGCCCGCTCTCGTCGCGTCAGCGCCGACCGAGCCGGAGCCGGTCGTGCAGCATCGCGGCTCGCGCGGCGTTCATGCCGGGGGCACCGTGCACACCTCCTCCGGGGTGCGCGGACGCGGACCCGAGGTACAGCCCGGCGATGCCCGTCTCGGCGCGTCCCCTGCCGGCGACCGGCCGGAACACCAGCTGTTGGTGCAGCTGGGACGACCCGCCGCCCACTGCTCCGCCGATCAGGTTGGCGTTGCGTGCCTCGAGCTCCCGTGGACCGAGGACCCGCCGTGCCTGGATGAGGCCACCGAAGCCAGGGGCCAGACGCTCGATCCGCGCCTGCATCCGGTCCGCGAAACGTTCGCAGTCGTCGTGGTCCCAGATGCCTCGGATGCCGTCGTCGCCGGCGTCGGTGCGCGTCTCCTGAGGTACGTGGGTGTAGGCCCACACCGACTCGGTCCCGGTTGGTGAGCGGGTCGGGTCGGCCGTGGTCATCAGTCCGGTGAGGAGGAACGGCGATGCGGGGATCGCTCCCGCACTGACCTGGCCGAGCGCCTCGTTCATCTGCGCCACCGAGTCGGCGACGTGAACGGTGCCGGGCGCGTGAGGCGGATCCGCGAGCCACGGCACGCGCCCGCTCAGGGCCCAGTCGACCTTCACGGTCCCCGGGTCCATCTGGAACGACCGCATGCCGCGAGCCACGTCGCGAGGCACAGCGTCATCTGCGAGGAGCCGACCGAACAGCAGGGGGGCCGCGACGTCGGCCACAACGGCACGGCGCGAGGCCACCTTCTCCGCGGCGGTGCGGACAGCGACGGCACGGCCACCGACGACGTCGATGCCCAGGACCTCCGCGTCGCAGACGATCTCTCCCCCGGCAGCCACGAAGCGACGTGCGAGTGCCTGGGCGAGTTCGCCGGCACCGCCCTCGGGAACGGGGAAGCCGACGGTCTGCCCCATCATCGTCATGAGCAGCGCCATCAACCCCGACCCAGGCGAGTCGAGGGGGATGTCGGCATGGCCCGCGTTGCCGGCCAGCAGGACTCGTGGCGCCTCGCCGCCGAACCGGTCTCGTCCCAGCTCGGTGGCCGGCGTGAGCAACGTACGCACGAACTGCAGGCCGCCGACCCGGCGGAGGCGCGCCAGCAGCGCGATCGACGGCCGCACGGGCGGGAACGGCGTCAACAGGGCAGCGATGACGTGTTCACCGACCTGGTCCCACTCCTCGCACAGCTCCTGCCATCGCGCCCCGTCACCGGGATGCTGGATCTCCATGGACGCCGCGGTGACGTCGCGGTCCCGGTGCAGCAGTGCCCACGTGCCGTCGACGAACGGATGACCGAGCACCGCCGGCGCGTGACACCACCTCAGCCCGTGCTCCTCGAGCCGGAACTCTCTGATCGTCCTCGATGCGGCGGCCAGGGGGTAGAACGCGCTGAACGTGTCATGCACGAAGTCCGGGTGGACGTCCCGGGAGCTCGCGACCGCCCCGCCGATCGTGGGTTGGGCCTCCAGGACCAGGACCGACCAACCGCGGTCGGCCAGGTGGTTGGCGGCGACCAGGCCGTTGGGGCCCGACCCGATGACGACGGCGTCGTAGCTCCGGCCCACGACTCAGGCCTTCCCTTCGGCCGCCCGACCCTCCACGAGCAGAGCCAGCCGGCGCAAGGCCTCGACGTTGCGCCAGCCCAGCAGCGGGTCCTCGACGATGCCGGGCACGAGAGCGCCCGGGCCCGCGACCGCGTTCTCCTCGATCTCCACCTCGGTCTCGGTGCCCTTCGCCGTCAGCCGCAGCACGACCTCGGCCTCGCCTGCTGGCCACGCCCGCGCCCGGAGCACGAGCTGCGACCCCGGTGTCACCGACGTGACCTCGGTCGTGTCGTCCAGCAGGAAGGGCCAGGCCCCCACCGAGTGGTGGAGGCGTGCCCCCTGGGCCGGCCAGTGGTCGTCGACCTCGCGCATCCGGCTGGCTCCTACCACCCACAGCGCATAGAGCCATCCGTCCTCCAGGACGTGCCACACCTGCTCGGGGGTGGCGGCGATGACCCGCGCGTTCCGACTCACGCGGCGTCGGACGGGGCGGACGAGATGGCCTCCACCAAGTCACCGACCTTGTCCTCGGGCAGGTGGCGGGCGATGTCGGCCTGGCTGACCATGCCGACGAGGTCGTGCCCGTCGATGACCGGCAGACGACGAACACCTGCCTTGCTCATCGTGGCCAGCGCTTCCTCCACCGAGTCGTCGGCACCGATGGTGACCACCTCGTCGCCCGCGTACTCCTCGACGGTCATCTCGGACACGTCGTGCCCGCCCGCCACGCACTTCAGGACGATGTCGCGGTCGGTGATCATGCCCTTGAGCTTGTTGTCCTCGCCGCAGATCGGCAGGGCCCCCACACCCAGGTCCTTCATCCTCTGCGCGGCCTGCTGGACCGTGTCGGTGACCTGGGCGCACTCCGCGCCGCCGCTCATGATGTCGCGTGCTGTCGTCATGTCATCTCCCTCGGATAGTCGGACTCCCCGTGTGAGTTCGGTATCCGCAGGCCCGTCCCTCATGTGTCCTGCCCCTCACCTGCACCCCTGGGGGTGGCCTCGTCCCGAATCGCCCCTGCCACGCCGGGCCGATGGTCGGCCGGGCGGCTACGCAGATCGCCGAGATCCTGCGCGCCAAGGTGCGTCGCCCGCCGACCCGGTGTCGGCGCCGTCCTCTATCAGGCCTCCACGCATGGTGCCGTGACGCTCGACGTCCTCGGTGGTATCGATGCACCTCCCCTGACTGCCACTGTGCGCGCACCTGCTGACAGAACAAGAGCGATGTTCTCAACCACCCAGATTCCGCCCTGTTGGGCTCTATCACCGGCGGCCTTGAGGTGCGATGGTCGCGAGAACAGCGGCCGGCAATCTGGACTCGAGAGGTCCGGGGGATTCACTCGGGTCCTCGCCATGGCCCTTGGGATGTCTCATCTCTCGGGAGGTGAGGCGTCGCACCTTCGTGGAAAGAGTCCTCATCGAGACAGGCGATTCTGTCTGAGTGTCTCGGATCCGGTCACCGGTCAGCCAACGTTGCGCAGCGGTGCTTGATCACCCTCTGCATGTGACGCCAGTTCGGCGCCTTTACAAACCAAGCGGGGGCGTCGAACGCCTGCACCTGTACGAGATGTGACACCTGTCGGGGTGGAGCGTGCACACACGTGGGACGCGCACTCTGCACATGGAGCCTCGGGTGCCATGGTGAACACCAGTCCGGTTCCGGGACGCCCCTCCCGTGTCCCGATGCGGGAGGGGCTGTCTCAACTCCTCGATGCGGGTGAATCGAGCGAGAGGTGCTGCTCGACGACCCACAGCACCGCCTGTGAGCGCGAGTGCACGCCGATCTTGCTGTAGGCCACCCGGATGCAGGACTTGATCGTGTTGACGCTCAGGAAGAGCCGTCGCGCGATCTCCATGTTGGACAGTCCGCAGCCAATAAGCTCCAGGACACCCAGCTCCCGTGGTGAGAGCCCGAACTGACGTGCGACATCGGCTCGGTGGTCCTCGCTTCTGCACGTCGGCTGGCTTTCGCGGTTGCCGGATGCGGCTTGATCGAGAACGTCGAGAAGGTGCGGGGCGGTGATGCTCATCGGGATGACTGCGGCGGCACCGGCCGACAGGGCACCCTCACCCAGGTCAGTGCGGGCGTGTGGCTCGAGGGCCACCACCGGGACGCCGCTGCGCAGTAGGTGACCCAGTTCGTCCGCGTTCGCTTCGATCAGGCCGTTGAGGTCGTAGACGGCCACGTCGAGCCTGCGGACGTGGCCGTCGGGAATCGAGATCTCGGCAGCGACAGCGCGAGTGGGGTCTGCGGACAGGAGGTGCCGCAGGCCGACTCTGATGAGTTCGTGCCTGCTGACCACGGCGACCTGCAGCGGCCTGGCGCTCACATTCGTACTTCTACACCCGCGGCGGCTCGGATTGGTAGCGGTTGCGTCCAGGAGGACGAAGCCCCTCTCACCACGGAGGAGGGGCTTGCTCCCAGCGAGTGTGGTCCTAGCGATGAGCGGGTGCGCGACCAGCGTGTGCCTGATGCTGAGTGGGACGCTCGGTCTTGGGGTCGATGATCGTGAGGACGTACAAGAGCGCCGTCATGGATGTGAAGAGTGCCAGGACCAGAAGGACCAGGTCGCGCAGCTCGTTCATGGGACGTGCACCTTCTCTGTGATCGTGTCGGTTGATTGATAACTGGGTGAGGCAGCGCCCCTGATGGCTCCCACGAAGTGGGGCGCTGCCTCACTGCCCGCTGGGCTTCGGGTGCGGCGGGCTATTCAGTTGTCGCGTGGACCGCCGAGGTGCGAGCGGTCGCGGTGGTCATCGTGTTCAGACGTCGGTGCGGCGGTCGGTGACGACGTGTCGACCCTCGCTGTCAGTGGCCGTCTCGGTGGTGCGGATACCGCGTGCGCGGTTGGCAGTGAACGTCGCGAGGATCAGCGACAGAAGGCCCACGACTGCCAGGATCCAGCCGACCATCGTGAGGTCGACCCCGTTGATGTGGTCAGTAACCGCGAGGGCCAGGACGAGGCCCACAGCCAGCAGACATGCTCCAAGGCCGTAGCCCATGATGGTCTCCTAGGTGTAGGGACGTAGCCCTGCAACGGTTCCCTCGGCGACCACCGGAGCAAACCAAACCTTGAGGTGACGGAAACCACGAGGTGCGTATGTAACAGCGGGCCGCCGCCGCGACATGAACCAGTTACGGCGGTCTCTGGAACCCCCCCATCATGGACCCCGCCCTTGGAGCGCCCCGACCACCCGAGATGGTTGGGGCGCTCCGCCTTTTCGGTCTAGGACGCAGAACAGCGCCCCACCCTCGCGTGAAGGATGGGGCACTGCCCATCTGACCCCGCTTCACGTCGAGCAGACTGTGAGTGCCACTCGATCAGAGGAGACCTCCGCAGCTATCCGCGGCCAAGGTCGTCGTCGATGTGCTTGTCGCCGTCCCTCGAGTTGCCTCGACCGGAGAGGTTCTCGTTGTCCGGCTCAGGCAGTGGCGGGAGCGCGCTGGGATCTTCGAAGTAGGGCGGCGGGGTCTCGGTCACGGCCGGCCGGTACCCCGTGGAGCCGGCAGATGTGTCAGGAACCGACCTTGCTACGGGCCTTGACCTTTGCAACCGCCGCCTGGATCCGCGCCCGGTTCTCGGGCTTCTGCGACTCCTCGTAGAGCTTCCTAGCGATCCCGATCAGGGCAGCGATCCTCATGAGCCTCATGTCCACTGGTACCCGCTACCTGCACGCAGTCATGCCGCAGCGGCGCAGGCCGCTCGGCGGAGGGAAGTTGGCCGGTGTCAACTCAGCCACATGGCTAGGCACTGTGCGTGAGCACCGGCTGACACAGCAACGGAAACGAACGCCCGCCCGCCCGCCGAGTTGGGGGGCGTGCGTTCCGCGTTGATCTGTCAGCCGCCGACGTGAGTGGTTTGCCGCTCGGTGTCGCCGTCCTCGTCGCCGTCGGTCGTCTTGAGGTCGACCACGACGCGCGTTGCAGCGGCGCTCAACCCATGCCGCCCTGTGGGATGAAGTACTTGTCGCCCGGTCCGGGGCCAGGGAGATCGCAACGTGTCTATCGACCTGGTGAAGCAGGTCTCGACCGCCTGACCTCAGCACGAACGAACGCCCTCCCCAGATCAGGTCGGGGAGGGCGTTCGCAATTGCTAGGCCCCCTGGCCCGTCTGTCTCCGCGACAAACGGGTTAGCAAGCCTTGCCGGCTGGAGCCGGTCTCGTTATCCCCCCAGACTCCGAGACCGAGCCGGACACCTAGTTGACGACACACAGCACAGTCGAGGTACGCGGAACCTCAGAATCCACCCGTTCGGATGAGTCCGACTTTGCGAAAGTCACCAACATCAACCCGCGGGGCTTTCTAGGCTCGGTGGAGAGCACGGTCGCCAACCCCCCAGCGTCCAAGCTCAATGAGGTAGCGATGGCGAGGCGCCCCGGCCCATCGGGCCGGGGCGTTCTCATGACCCGACCTCAGCCACCGCGAACGGTGCCGTGACCCTCGGTGTCGTCGTCCTCGACCAGGCCGCGTCCGCTGAAGCCGTGGCCCTCGGTGTCGTCGTCCTGATCTGCCTCGATGTGGGCGCGGACCACGTGGCCCTCAGCGTCCTCGTCCACGACGATGCCACGTCGCAGGACGTGCCCTTCTGCGTCGGTGTCGTTCTCGACGAGGCCGAACCGGCTGGCGTGACCTTCGGTGTCGTCGCCCTCCGCGCTGTCCTCCCAGGCGACAGGCTCGATGTCGTCCTTGACCGTCTGGTCGCTGCTGGAGAAGCGGTGGCCCTCGACGTCGTCCTCGTCCGGGCCGTCGATGCCCCTTCCGCGGCTGACGTGCGCCTCGGTGTCGTCGCCGTCCTCGTCGCTTGGCTCGGGGGTCTCGATGATCTTGACTCGGACTCCGTGACCCTCGGTGTCGGCTGTGTCGGCGGTGTCGTCCGAGCCGGCACCATCGAGGCGGCCAGACCTGAGGCCGTGACCCTCGACATCGTCGGTGGCCTCGATGCGACCGCTGCTGAAGCCTTCGTCGATCGGGTTGCTGTCCATGATGTGCTCCTCAGGTTCGGGTGAGACCTGCAGGCCTCGACTGGTGGAACCATCGCAGCGCCCGAGGCCCCGCACTGTCCGCTCGCTGACACTCTGCGCGCGCACCTGCTGACAGAACAAGTGGGTAGCGACGGCCCGGATGTACCCAACCGCGCAGACGTTTGCACCGAACATCAGGTGAGCGCCCTCCCTCGTAGCTTGAGGGAGGGCGCTCAGTGACGGTCCGGGCGCCGGTCTTCTCCGTCACCGGGGCCATCGACGCGCTGGTGCCCCGTCGCCGCGATCGCATGCTCACCGTCTGGGGTGAAGTCGCACCTTGCCGTCACCGCACGACAGCCGCACGATGCGATCGTGGGCGGAAGTTGGACGCTGGTGCCACCCGCTCGGAAGCATCGGCATAGCTGGGAAGTTCGAGATCTACAAGGGCGGCGGCAAGACGGGCGGCTATCGCTGGCGCTTGAAGTCGCGCAATGGCGAGATCATGGCCTTGGGCGAGTCCTACGCAACAAAGGCGCGCGCCAAGAAGGGCATTGACGCGGTTCAGTGTGCCGCGACCGGCGCGAAGGTCGAAGACCTCGCCGTCGACGGCGGAGGGTCGCAACACCCGAACTCGGGGGCCGTCATTCACCCCAATGGGTGCTTCCTCACCGCTGTGGACGAACTGCGGACTGGCGCCGCTGACGGAACTCACCATCCCCGATCAGGGGTGGTGAAGAACCGCGGGCCGCACGAGCAAAGCAGGGTCGACGGTGCGCAGCGTGTCCGGCTTGAAGCCGTTCTCGACACCCCAAAGGACGGCTTGCGAGCGTGTTGCGACGCCGATTTGCGGTACGCCGAGCGAATCGTGCTCTTGATGGAGTTGATGCTCAGAAAGATGCGATCGGCGATGGCCTGGTTGCTCAAACCCTGCGTGATCAGCGCAATCACCTCGGCTTCCCGAGGGGACAGACCTGCTGCCCGACCCGGCCAGTCACCGGCACCGCCAGCACTGGACTCCCGCATCCCGGTGAGAACGACAAGCTCACCTCGCATCACCCGCTCCAAGGCGCGGACGATCTCGGGACCGGTCAGAACCTTCGACAAGTAGCCAGAAGCACCCTGACTCAACGCCTCCTTGATGAGCTGAGGCTGGAGGTTCCAGCTGTAGATCACAACCTTGGCTCCGCTGTCGCGCACGAAGTCCCCCAGCGAGATGCTTCTGCCCGCCTCCTGGCCGAACGTGTCGAACAGGACGATATCCACGTCACTGATGACGGGTTCCGAGGCGCCCGTCTCGACCACGTCGATGCGCTCTTTCGCGAGGAACGAGGCGACTCCCGCCACGACCACCGCGTAGTCGTCAACAATGGCAAGGCGTATGCGTGCGGTCACAGCCGTTGCTGACGCGGCGCTGAGGACTGACGGCTGCGCTCGTCAACGTCCATCGACTCCCCCAGACAGGGAGGGCCTTCGCTGTCCCGCTCGGCGAGGGCCGACGGCAGGCTGGGGTCCTCGAAGTACGGCAGGCTCTCGGTCATGGCTGACCGGTACCCGCATGGAGACGCGGTGGTCGGATGCGTCCGATCATGCCGATGAGACCGCGACGCGCACATTGCCTCGGTGTTGCGACATTCAGCCCTTGGTGAGCTTCGCGTAGTCGACGTCGCCGGGGAACAGGTCGCAGCTATCGGCCCCTGTGGTCGGGTCGGTGGTGTCGCAGTCGAGCTTCCCGCCGATGGTCCATGGCTTGGTGTTGTTGATGATCCCGGTGGTCTTCTGGATGCGGTTGCGCAGGACCCCGTCGACGTACATGGTCACGTCGGTTGCGGTGCGCACGCACCGGACCACGTGCCACTGGCCGTCGTTGAGCGGGGTCTTGGAGCCGATGGAGGCCTGGCCACTCGGGGACTTGAACAGGCAGTTCATGATCCCCTTGGGCTGTTGGAGCTTGACCTGCCCCCCCGTGGCCGTCGCCTGGCCCTTCTGGATGACGTTCCCGAAGGTGTCCGTCGTGCGGTATCGGATCTCGACGGTGAACCTGCCGCTGCCCGGGTCGAGCGACCCGTCCGCAGCGTCGTTGACCTTGATGAGGTGCGCGGCACCGTAGTAGATGCCCTCACTGGGGTTGTGGCGGTCGAAGTCGGCGTAGGAGCCGTTCATCCGGATGTGGCTGCCGATGGCGCCGTTGTGACCGAGGCCGGAACCGTCCTTGGCGACCGTGGAGCCGGCTGCTTCATTCAGCTGGAGGTCCAGAGACACGACGGGGGCAGCGGGGGCGGCGGCGTTGCCTTGTGCGGCGCCGACGAGGGATGCCGCGATCGCCGCGGACCCGAGCATGCTCAAGCCGATCAAGCTTCGTGTGCGTTGCATCATTTCTCCGATGGGGTGTGGGTTGATGCAGCCCCGGGGGAAGCCACCTGCACCCCACGATGGGTGACTAGACCAGCGGTCCACCCCCACGTGGAACATCTACCCAATTTCGGTGGCGCGAGATCGGATCGCCATCCGATCGGGTGTCGGAGCGCGACTCCCGAATCCCACCCCGATGGGCGCTATCGCCCGCGGCCGCGAGGTGCGATGTTCGCAAGAACAGCGGCCGACAATCAGGGTTCAGAGTGGTCCGGGGGGTCCAACTCTAGTCCTCGGAGAATGGCCTTTGGGACGTCTCATCTCTCGGGAGGTGAGACGTCGACATGCAGCGTGCCCCTCCGAAGAGGAAGCGCCCCGCGGCCCTGGGGTGGCGGCGGTCGTCCGGGTCCTCGCGGTCGGATGGGGGCCATGTTCCGCGGATGACCTCGGGCCTGCGTCCCTCCACTTGCACAGCAGCGGCGAGGCACGTCCGCTCATGCCTGCGGGCTCAGGCGGTCAACGCAACACCTCGGCTAGTGCTTGTGATGGTGTCTTGAAGCCGAGGGTCTGTCGAGGTCGGTCGTTGAGTTCGAGTGCGATGGCGTCGAGGTCGTCCTGGGTGAGGGTTCTGAAGTCGAGTCGTCGTGGCAGGTACTGGCGCAGCAACCCGTTGGTGTTCTCGTTGCTGCCGCGCTGCCAGGGCGACTTGGGGTCGCAGAAGTAGACGTCGATGCCGGTCTCGTGGGTGAACCGTTTGTGTGCGGCCATCTCGTGGCCCTGGTCCCAGGTCAGTGACTTCGCCAGATGCTTGGGCAGATGCTGAACCGCGGCGGCCAGTGCGTCGGCGACGGTGTCGGCTTTGTGGTTCCCGGCCGGTAGCCCGACCAGCAGTAGGTAGCGGGTGGACCGCTCGACCAGGGTCGCGACCGGGCTCATGCCGCGGCCGAAGACCAGGTCGCCTTCCCAGTGACCAGGCACCGCACGGTCCTCGACCTCGGCGGGTCGTTCGCTGATGTTCACGATCCCCGGCCGGACGCCGCGGCCGTCGGGCAGCCGGACGCCGTGTGAGCGTCTGATGACCCGTCCGGTGCGCAGGTAAGCGGTGAGCTCTTTGCGCAGCGCACCGCGGGACTGCACGAACAGGGTGCGGTAGATGGACTCGTGCGACACGTGCATCCCTGGGCCGTCGGGATAGGTCAGCTTCAACCAGCCGGCGATCTGCTGGGGCGACCACCGGTGTTGGAGCTTGTCGGTCACGATGCCAGCCAGCACCGGGTTGGTGGCCAGCTTGCACACCTTCGGCCGCGTCGCTTTGGCCCACGCCTGCCGATCCGCGACCGTCGCTCGGTAGTGCCGCGGTCCGCCGTTGCTCGCGACCTCACGACTGACCGTCGACGGTGAACGACCTAGGCCCAAGGCCACCGCGCGCAACGACAGTCCAGCAGCGAGTCCGCGGCTGATCTCTTCACGTTCCTCGAGGCTGAGCCGACCAGCTGCGCGATGTCGCGGGTCAGGTCTGATCCCGCCGCAGCGGACCAAGTAGTCGCGAACAGTCGCTGTCGGCATACCCAGGGCCCGCGCGGTCGGCTTCACCGAATGACCCGAACGCAACCGCGACCAGATCTCCTCGATATCCGCCGGTGACAACCGCTGATACTTCTGACGCGCCATCGCGACCTCCTCGAATCAAGGAAGTGTTGCGATGACTCGTTGAGAGCACCCCACCCAGCGGATGCTCACAGGCCAGGCCGCGTCACCGGTCGAAGGTCCATGCGGACTGTGTCGTACCGGGTGCCAAAGCATCAGCTATGAGGTTCTCCCCCTCATCTACGGACTCGGACACCTCGAGATTTGGAGGCCGTCCAATCGTCAGTGCCAGGAGTGACTGCTCGGACCTTCACACCGCGGAGCTTGGGCAACTTGTAGACGACAGGTCCATCCGCGAAAGTCCGCGTCCCCGGGACGCGCTTCCACCTTCCGTTCTGCAGTCGCTCTAGCCAGACATCGAAGTAGTCCGCCGGGAAGTAGCCGTTGGGTCGCTCGTCCTGCACTGCGGCCTTGATCTTGAAGCTGCCTTTGGCCTTGGCCACGGTCCTGGTCTTCGGCAGTCGCATGGTGAAGGAAGTCGTCGGCAGTGAGTAGGGGTGGGTGTTGTACTCGTAGACGTCGTACCACTCGCCGGTCGCCAACACCGTGTAGCGCCCAGGCTCATCGATGCTGCAGAAGAAGAGTCCTGCCGTGCCCGCCGTCGGCTCGCCCCCGAAACTTGAGACGCCGGTGCTGGTGGCCTCGAGACCGTCTGCGCCGTAGGCAGTGAGGTCCAGGGTCCAGTCCTCCATCTCCGCTGGGAACGTCACCGAGTAGCGCACCGGAACGTCTCGGCACCCGCTGTAAAGCACTCCGCTTGTCGGCTGGACGTCACCATCCAAGGCCGCCGCCGGTGTCAGCGGCAGCAGGAAGACGAGCAGGACAGTGGCGACGACCCCGTAACGGCGCATGGGGTCGACGCTAAGGCACAAGCGGCGGCTGACGGCACGGATCGAGGCGTCAACATCGACTGAAGGCAAGACAGCGCCCCGCTGTCCACTCGGATAGAAGGCGGGCCCCACGGCGAGTGCGCGGACGCCGCCGGGGTTACCTCACTCGCATGACCACCACACCAGAAGAGCCCACCGGCGGACCGGACGAGACCGGCTTGCCGACCGCCCCCGACGAGGTCGAAGAAGCCGACGATGAGAGCGACGAGAGCATCGACGGGGAGGACGCTTCGCCGGTCGCGCCCATCAACACCACGAACGGCTGACCAGCCTTGAGCGAAGCGGACACCGAGATGGAGCCCACTGATCCCGGCCACGATCCCGGTGTGGATCCGCCGGCCGACGATGAGTCGGCACGCAGCGACGATCCAGACGAGCAGTACGACCAGAACGAATCGCCCTCCCAGTCTGAGCCCAAGTCGAACGCGCCGATCGAGTCTGACTCCGGCGGAGACACCAAGCCGGTCGAGGCCTCGAGCGAAGGGAACTGACCTTTGACGACCACACCTGACCCCAGCCCAGCCGACCCGAGCCCTAACCCGGCCGCTCCCACTGAGACGCCGACAGAGCCGGACGGACTTCCCCAGCCGGATGAGGACCCAAACGCCGACCCGCAGACGCATCCGAAGTAACACTCCCGACCTCAGGAGCATGGGGGCAGGTTGCCGTATCGAGACCTGTGTTCGGTGATCCAAAGATGTACCGCAACATTGAGACAATTCGGCAAGCGCGGTCTGCGTCATCAAGTCCGAGTCACCCCTGGGTCGATTCCGAGGTTTCGCAACCGGCGTCTTCCGCCGCGTTCCGCTCCGCTCCCTCGGCAAATGGGTTCATCCCAGTGAGGTCGCGCCCGGGGAGCACCAAGGCGTCTGTGCGTCGAAGCACCGTGACGCGAACGCGGCCACCTAGACTCATGGTGGACACGCTGTGACCGATACCCGTCCGGGACGTTGGGCCGGGCGTGTCACAGGTATGTCCCCGAACGGCACGTGATCACGTGATCACGTGGACGCAGGTTCCGCATGAGCTGACCTTCGCAGGCTCAAGCCCCATGTCTGGCAAGAGATCGCCCGATGACGGCTCGAACGCCTGAGACACCCGCGGAGGGCGCAGCGCACCGCGAGGGCGAATCAGTTGTCGCCCCGCCAGGCGAGGATCCTGGCGGCCGCGTCCTCGGCGGTGAGGCCGGTGTTGTCGAGGCTCAGGCACGGATGGGCCGCAAGGAGCTCGTCAGCGGCGCTCGGCAGGGCGGGGTCGGTGGTCGTGCGGTACCGGTCCCATTCACGGACGTTCGCGTCGGACCAGGCCAGGTCACGCTTGGACGGCTTGGCGTCCAAGCGAGCGTCGGTGCGGTTGCGGGCCAGTCTGACGTCGAGGTCCGCGGACAGCTGCACGAACGAGACCCGGAGGCCGGCCCGGCTGAACGGCGCGACCCACGACGCCAGCGAGGCCACGTGCCCGGCGTCGTCCACCCGCAGCGTCACGGTGAAGACGAGTCGAACTCCGCTCGCGGCCGCCTCCTCCATGACCCGCAACCGGAACTCGTGGCACAGCGTCTGGAACGGCGGCGTCCCGAAGTCGAAGACCTCGCGCAGCGGCTCGATCATGTGGTGGTTGTGGAAGAGCCTGAAGTCCGACGTCGCGCACACCGCGCGGCCGACGGTCATCTTGCCGACCGCGGGCGGCCCGAGGATCACCATGAGCTCGCCGACCTCCACACCGGCACGCTAACGAGTTGCGGTGCCTGCGCCCACCGGATTGTGTGGACGCATGAGCGACATGTGGATGCCCGAGGACCAGGACCCCCGCACGTACGGCAACCCGGAGGGCGAGAAGGCGACGTACGTCGAGTACCTCCTCAACTACCGCCTGACGCTCCAGCTCAAGTGCGACGGCCTCTCGCCGGAGCAGCTGGCCACGCGCAGCGTCCCACCCAGCTCCATGAGCCTGCTCGGTCTGGTCAGGCACATGGCCGCGGTCGAGCACAGCTGGTTCCAACGGGTCGCGCGGGCGACGGGCGAGGAGCGGATCTACCGCTCCGAGGAGGACCGCGACCTCGACTTCAACGGCGCGGTCGGCACCCAGGAGTGCGTGGACGACGCGTTCGCGACGCTCAAGCGCGAGATCGCCAAGGCCGAGGAGTGGCTGGACTCCGTCCCGGAGGAGGACTTCGGCCGCGTCATGCCGATCCCCGGTCGCGACGGTGAGTCGGTCAGCGTGCGCGACATGGTCGTGCACATGATCGAGGAGTACGCGCGGCACTGCGGCCACGCCGACCTGCTGCGCGAGTGCGTCGACGGACGCACGGGTCAGTAGGCCCGTCGGCGACTACCGGCTCCGGCCACCCATCGGGATCGGCTCGGGGGTGTCCACCTTGTCGCTGCCGCCCTGGTTGCCGCACTGCGGGCACCACGGCTGGAGCTTGCGGTGCGTCTGACCGCTCTGCACGTAGTAGATGAGCACGAACAGCGAGGCGAGCCACAGGGCCATCGCCGGGGCCTGCAGCGGGTGCGGCACGAGGTGCGGCAGGAGGCAGGTGACCACGATGGCGATGAGGAACCAGGTCGCGTTCCGGCGCTCGGCCAGCGTGTGCACCAACGACAGCCGGCGCTCGTACCTCTCGGCGTCGTGAGCCGGGTTGAGCGGGAAGTCGGCGACGCAGCGCTCGCAGAGACCGCGGTCGTGCTTGCGCATCTCGAAGTACGACACCAGCATCAGCACGATCATCGTCAGCGAGACGAGCGGCTTGCCTCCCGGCGGGTACGGCACCGGCAGGATCGCCAGCGTGGCCATCGTCCCGAAGACGCCGATCAGGACCGACGGCCCGTGATGGCCCCACAACGACGGTCGAGCGGGCTGCGCCCACTCATTTCCGAAAACTGACATGACTTCGCCCCCCAGCGCGCCCCGACTTGACCCCACCCAAGCACAGGACGGCACGACACCCAAAGCCAAAATCACGAATCCTGGGGTGGGGGCCCGACATCTGTGCTAGGTACCCACCGCCCGTAGAGTCAGGCGTCGTGACGGACGCAGCGACCACCGGCCCGTCGACGGTCCCGTCGACCGCCTGGGGACACGGGATCGCGACCCTCGACGCGGGCGGCGCCGTCCTCGACCTCTGGTTCCCGGCTCCGGCCCTCGGTGAGCCCGACGGCTCGGCGGCGCCCGACGAGCTGACCGCCCTCGCCGGGACGGACGACGCGCGCCGCGTGACCCGCGAGGTCCGCACCGTCGTCGTCGAGGACCTCCAGTCGCCCCCGGCCTCGACCGAGGACGCGTGGCTGCGGCTGCACCTGCTGAGCCACCGGCTCGTCGCGCCGCGCACGATCTCGATGGACGGCATCTTCGGCCTGCTGACCAACGTGGTGTGGACCTCGGCCGGTCCGTGTGCGGTCGAGGGCTTCGAGTCCACGCGGGCCCGGCTCCGGGCCGCCGGTCGGCCAGGTGACCGTGTACGGCGTCGACAAGTTCCCGCGGATGGTCGACTACGTGCTGCCGAGCGGCGTCCGGGTGGCCGACGCCGACCGGGTGCGCCTCGGCGCCCACCTCGCCGAGGGCACCACGGTGATGCACGAGGGCTTCGTGAACTTCAACGCCGGCACGCTCGGCACCTCGATGGTCGAGGGACGGATCTCGGCCGGGGTCGTGGTCGGCGACGGCTCGGACGTCGGCGGCGGCGCCTCCGTCATGGGAACCCTGTCCGGCGGCGGCAAGGAGGTCGTCTCGATCGGCAGGCGCTGCCTGATCGGGGCGAACGCCGGCATCGGCATCTCCCTCGGCGACGACTGCGTGGTCGAGGCGGGCTGCTACGTCACGGCCGGCACCAAGCTCACGGTGATCGACATGGACGGCAAGCCGCGGGTGGTGAAGGCGCTGACCCTCTCCGGCGCCGACAACGTGCTGTTCCGCCGCAACTCCGTCACCGGTGCCGTCGAGGCGGTGCCGTGGCAGAGCGACGGCGTCGCGCTCAACGCGGCGCTGCACGCGAACTAGTCACCCACCCGCCCCGCACACTGGCTCCTGTGAGGCAGCGACGAGTGGTGCTGTTCGTCGGCGCCCTCAGCGCGACGCTGGTCGTCGTGGGGGTGGTCAACCTGCTGCGCGACAAGCCGCTCGTCCCGTTCCTCGCGTCCGACCTGTGCACCGCCGAGGTCGACGGGCACACGGTCACGCTCGACCCGGAGCAGGCCGAGCACGCCGGGCTGATCACCGCGATCGGGGTGAGCCGCGGGCTGCCGGCCCGCGCGGCGTCCATCGCGCTGGCGACGGCGTACCAGGAGTCCGACCTCCGCAACCTCGACAGCGGTGACCGCGACTCGCTGGGCCTGTTCCAGCAGCGCCCCTCGCAGGGGTGGGGCACCGAGGAGCAGGTCCAGGACCCCGTGTACGCGACCAACGCGTTCTACGACGCCCTGGTGAAGGTCGACGGGTACGAGTCGATGGAGATCACCGTCGCCGCCCAGGAGGTCCAGCGCTCCGGCTTCCCGGACGCCTACGCCGACCACGAGAAGGACGCCCGCGCCCTCGCCTCGGCGCTCACGGGGAACTCCCGCGCGGCGTTCTCCTGCCGCCTGGGCGGCGAGCCCGACGAGACCGGCACCGACCTGCGTGACAGCGGCCTGACCGACCGCGCGGACGTGGTCCGCGGTGAGCTGGAGGAGATGTTCGGGCCGCCCCTCGGCGGCTTCGCACCCGGCGGCGTCACGACCGGCCACATGGAGGGCTCGGCGCACTACGAGGGCCGCGCGATCGACGCGTTCGTGCGCCCGGTCAACGCGACCAACAAGGTCCGCGGCTGGGCCATCGCGCACTGGCTGGTCAGCCAGGCCGACCGGCTCGACATCCGCACGGTCATCTTCGACGACCGGATCTGGACGGCCGGCGACCGGTCGGACGACGGCTGGCGCGACTACGACCCGCCGGAGCGGTCCGGCGACCGCGCGATCCTCGAGCACCGGGACCACGTCCACGTCGACGTCTACGCCTAGGGGCCCTCCACCACCCAGTGCAGCGTGGTGAGCGGGTCCGGGTCGTAGCTGCAGAACGTGCCGGTGCGGACCGTCCCGGCCAGGTGCCCGCCCAGCTCGGGGTGCCGCTCGGTCAGCCGGTCGATGGCGTACCGCAGGGAGCGGGTGACACTCGTCCGGGCCTTCTCGGAGGTGCCGCCGGTGGTGCGGACCCGCCCGCTGAGGCCGACCGCCGCGGCGAGCTCGGCCATCAGGTAGTCGCGGTCGCGCTGGGCGAGCGCCAGCCGTCCGAGGTCGTTCGCAGCGGTCGCGTCCTCGATGTCCTCCTCGACATCGGCGAGTCGCCGTCGGTACGCCGCCTTCGCCTCGGTCGTCCAGGACCGGGAGGCCCGGCTCCACCACGGTCTCCCCGGTCTCCGCCCCGACGAGGTCGAGGGCATGGAACTCGCGGCCCGGGCTGGTCAGCATCCGCTCGAGGTAGCGGAAGCCCTTGAGGTCGGGCAGCAGCACCTCGGCCCCGGGGTAGCCGACGCGGCGCACGTCGCCGTCCGCGACGAACAGGGCCGTGACGACACCCGGGACGCTCCCCGGCTGCCGGCCACCGGCCAGGAGCTCGTCGCACTCCGCCACCCGGGCGGCCGCGCCGAACTCGGTGAACGCCTGGCGCGCGGCCTCCCACTCCAGCCGGGCCAGCGACTCGTCGCCGGCCCGGCGGTGGGCGGCGGCGAGGACGAGCCGGGCACAGGCCGCCTCGTACGGCGCACCGACCTCGCTCCACGAGCTCGCGGCCAGCTGGGCGGAGGTCCGGCTGCCGGCCACGTCGCCCGCGAGCAGCGCGGCGCGGGCGCTCGCGAGCTGGGCGGCCGCCGTGAGGGCGAGGCCCGGGTAGCGCTCGGCGATATCCGCCAGCGCGTCGGCAGCGGTGGCCGCCACGTCCGCGCGCCCCGCCGCGGCGGCGATCTCCACCTGCGCCGCCAGCAACGGCGCCAGCCGGAGGTCCCCGAACGGAGGCTGCTCCTTCGACGGGTTCTCGTCGGGCCGCTCGACCGCCGCGCCGACCAGGTCCAGCGCCACCTCGTGGTGCCCCTGCGCCGAGCGCAGCAGGGCGAGCCCCGGCTGGGGCGACCACACGTGCCGGTGCGCCTCCAGGAACGCCGCCTCGGCGCCGGCCAGGTCACCCCTCCGGAGCCGGATGGTGCCGAGCTCGACCAGCGGCCAGCCGTACTCGCGCCGCAGCCACGGGCGGAGCTCGGTGCACGCGCGCAGCGCCTCCTCCTCGGCGGCGTCGGCGGGCCCGCTGAGGCGGAGCAGCTCGGCCCGGTGCACGCGGCACCGGCCGTGGATCGCACCGAACGCGGCGTCGTGACGCCACCGCTCCATGACGTCGGTCCACTCGCGCGCCCGGTCGTGCATGCCGAGGGCCTGCGCGGCGCAGACGAGCTCGCAGAGCATCATCCCGGTCGTCAGCGGGTCGACCTCCCCGGTCATCAGCAGGGCGGCCACCTCGTCCAGCTGGGCGAGCCCGGTCTCGACGTCGCCCTCCAGGATGCGGAGGCGGCCGATCGCGGTCCGGCCGATGACCACGGCCGGCAGCACACCGAGCGCGCTCGCCCAGACCCACCGCTGCCTCGGCGTACGCCGCGGACGCGGCGGGGTCGCCGGACATGAACCGCTCGTAGGTGCTGACCATCGCCACCATCGCCTCGGCGGGGTGCTGCTCGTCGAGGTCGGACAGCAGCCGCTCGGCGCGGGCGACCCACCCGCGCACGGGCGCCATCAGGCCCGTGTCGATGAGCAGGTGGAGCGCGACCATGCACGCCGCCTGGGCCGCTCCGCCCCGGTCCCCGCCGGCGGCGCGCGCCGTGTGCGCCTGCTCCCAGGCCGAGACGGCGCCCTCGAGGTCGCCGTCGCGATAGCAGGCGTCCGCCCGCGCGACCAGCTCCTCGTCCCCGTCCGGCACTGTCGCATTGTGACAGCGGATGTCACGCAGTCAGGGGTGTCCGGCTCCCTTCACGAACAGGAGACACCAGTGCGACTTCCCAAGAACGACATCCCCGTCCGCATCGACGCGCCCGGCGCGACGGCCCGCCAGCTCACCGGCTTCGGCACGGCGACCGGCGCGCTCGGCGCCGAGTACTTCTCGCTCGCCGCGGGCGCGGACATCGCCCCGCTGCTCGTCGGCCTCGAGGACGACGCCTGCCAGGCGCCGCACTGGGGCTACCTCCTCGACGGCCGGCTGGTCGTCACCTACACCGACGGGACGGCCGAGACGTGCAGCGGCGGCGACGTCTTCCACTGGCCGGCCGGGCACAGCGTCCGCGTCGAGCAGGACGCCGAGGTGATCCTGTTCAGCCCTCAGGACGAGCACGGCGCCGTCCTCGACCACATGCGTGAGCGCATGGGTCTCTGACCCTGGGGGTCCACCCGGACGTGCTCCGAGTAGCCCGTCCGGGTGGTTTCCCCAGCCGGGACGGACCAAATAGGTGTCGCGACGTGAAATCGGGCCCGAAGAGGAGTCCACTGGTGGCAGGGGGTCACCGTCGACCCTTGCGAGACCCTGGGGAGGGATCGACGATGTGCAGCCACGAACCGGCTTGTCCTGATGTCCACGCCAACGACTGCTGCAGCGCGCACGTCGTCTCCGACCAGAGCGGCCAGGGGTGGTGCCGGCTCTGCAACGGGATCATCCTGTTCGACGACGGCCACTACCTGACGCCCGAGGGCGACGACCTCCTCGTCTCCGCCTGACCTCCTACGCGAGCCGCTCCGCGGCCGCCGCGACCCGCTCGTCCGTCGCCGTCAGCGCCACGCGCACGTGCTGCGCGCCCGCCGCGCCGTAGAACTCGCCGGGCGCCACGAGGACGCCGCGCTCGGCCAGCCACGACACGGTGTCCCAGCAGTCCTCGCCCCGGGTGGCCCAGAGGTAGAGCGACGCCTCGGAGTGGTCGATCCGGAAGCCGGCGCCGGTCAGCGCGCCGCGCAGGACCTCACGGCGGGCCAGGTACGTCGCGTGCTGGGCGCGGGCGTGCGCGGTGTCGCGCAGCGCGACCGCCATCGCGGCCTGCTGGGGCGCCGGCATCATCAGGCCGAGGTTCTTGCGGACCGCCAGCAGCTCCCCCACCAGCGCCGGGTCACCGGCGACGAACCCGGTGCGGTAGCCGGCGAGGTTCGAGCGCTTCGACAGCGAGTGGACGGCGAGCACGCCCTCGGCCGAGCCGC
Source organism: uncultured Actinomycetota bacterium (assembly GCA_963815335.1). Lineage (GTDB taxonomy): Bacteria > Actinomycetota > Actinomycetes > Propionibacteriales > Nocardioidaceae > Nocardioides. The sequence continues at coordinate 111,024 of CAWFGL010000004.1, read as the reverse complement.
CGCACACGTCCGGGTGCAGCACCGAGACCGGCTCCGCCTCCCAGGCGCACTCGAGGTAGCACTCGTCGGAGACCACGATCGCGCCGCGCTCGCGGCACCAGTCGACGACCTTCTTGAGGTGCTCGACCGGCAGGACCCGGCCCGTCGGGTTCGAGGGCGAGTTGAGCCAGACGATCCGGGGCGTCTCCGGGCCGAGGGACGTCAGGCTGTCGGTGGCGACCGGCCGGGCACCGGCGAGCGCGGCCCCCACGGCGTACGTCGGGTAGGCCAGCTCGGGGAAGACGACCGTGTCGCCCGGACCGACGCCGAGGTGCAGCGCGAGGCTGCCGACCAGCTCCTTGGTGCCGATGACCGGGATGACCTGGTCGAGGCCGAGGCCGGTGGCGCCGTGGGTCGCGAGCCAGTCGAGACAGGCCTGGCGGGTGTCCTCGCGGCCGACGGTCAGCGGGTAGCCGGGAGCGTCGGCGGCATCGCGCAGCGCCTGCTGGACGACGTCGGGCGTCGGGTCGACCGGCGTGCCGACGGACAGGTCGACGATGCCGTCGGCGTGCGCACGGGCCCGCTCGGCGTGGCCGGTGAGCCGGTCCCAGGGGAAGTCGCCGAGGCGACTCGAGACGGAGGTCAGGAGCAGGTCACTCGTCGTGCTCCTGGGGCGGCAGCGCCGCGACCAGGGGGTGGTCCTTGTCGATCTCGCCCATCTTGGCCGCGCCACCGGGCGAGCCCAGGTCGTCGAAGAACTGGACGTTGGCGTCGTAGTAGGCCTTCTGCTCCTCGGGGACGTCGTCCTCGTAGAAGATCGCCTCGACCGGGCAGACCGGCTCGCAGGCGCCGCAGTCGACGCACTCGTCCGGGTGGATGTACAGCATCCGCTTGCCCTCGTAGATGCAGTCCACGGGACACTCGTCGACGCAGGCGCGGTCCTTGAGGTCGACGCACGGCTGGGAGATGACGTAGGTCACCGGGTCCTCCTGGAGAGCGTGGTTGTGACTGCCCGAGAGCATCGCCAGCCTAGTATCCCGGCGTGGCCGGTGAGCAGGTAGCCCACGGTTTGGGTCCGCATGTCGTCGGACAGCGGATCGTGGTCCGGCGCGTGCTGACCGGCGAGACCGGCCCGACGGGCGGTCCGGCGATGACCGACCAGCTCGGCACCTGCGTGTCCTGGGCCGACGGCGAGTGCGTCGTCCGGCCGGACGGGGGTCCCGACGACGGTGCCGCCGACGTCCGGATCCGGATCGCCGACATCGTCTCGGGGAAGCCCGTCCCGCCGCGCCCCTCGACCCGGCACCGCGTCTCCCCGCAGGACGCCCAGCTCCGCGCGTTGGCGCTGTGGCCCGACCTGGCGACGCGGCCGCTGGGCGACTGGCTGCTGCGCAGCTCGGACACGTCCACGGCGCGCCGGGCCAACTCGGTGCTCGCGATGGCGCCGTCCGGCGTGGCCGGCGACTACGAGCAGGTCGTCGCGTTCTACGAGGCCCGGGGCAAGCGCCCGATCGCGGCGGTGCTGCCCGACTCGGCCGAGGACGACCTCTTCCGCTCGCACGGCTGGGTGCTGGAGAGCCACGACGAGGACACCGTCTTCGAGCTGACCGGCGTGGCGCAGGCTCGCCGCTCGCTCCGCGAGGTGCTGCTCAGCGGGGTCGACGTGACCCTCGAGGGCGACGACCACCTGGTCACGGCCCGGGCCAGCACCAGCGACGGGCGGGTGCTCGCCTCCGGCGTCGCGGCGTACGACGACGACTGGGTCGGCTTCCGGGGCATCGAGGTCGACCCGGACGAGCGCGGCCGCGGGCTCGGCGTGCTGGTGATGGCCGAGCTGCTCGACTGGGGCGCCGAGCGCGGTGCGACGACGGCGTACCTCCAGGTGCTGGGCGACAACACCCGCGCCTTCGCGCTGTACGACGGCCTCGGGTTCGTCCCGCACCACCGCTACCGCTACCTCGCGGCACCGCTCAGCTAGGCGGCGTCGAACACCCACGTCTCGGCCAGCAGCTCGCCGTCCATCTCGTCGCCGTCGTCCGACCAGCGCTGGCCACCGAAGACGACCAGCGACTGCCCGGCCGCCGCGACCGACTCGTCGTACGCGTCGCCGCCGCGATCCGGGACCTCGAACCACGAGTCGTCGCGCGCGTCGAAGACCCAGCCCGCGCTGTACTCGTAGGTGGCGCCGTCCGCCGTGACCACGCCCGCCGCGTCGCCGTCCCACCCGGACCCCTCGACGGGGATCGGGCCCCAGGTGTCCGAGGCCAGGTCGAGGATCCCGCCGCCGTCGCTGCTGAAGTGCGGGTTGAGGAGCACCCGGTCGCCGGCTCGCCAGGCCTGGTAGCCGGCGGCGGGGGCCGCGGGCAGCTCGGACCACGTGCGACTCGTCCAGTCGTACGCCGCCGCCAGCTTGTCCTGGGCCTCCTGGGCGCCCTCGACCATCGGCGATCCGAAGAGCAGGAGGCGGTCCCCATCTGCGACGCCGAACCGGTCGTAGGACCGTGGCAGCGGGTCGTCGGGGATGACCGTCCAGGAACTCGAGCCGGGGTCGAACACCGCGTCGCGGGGGCTCCCGCGCTCCTCCGACCCCGCCAGGGCCACCAGCCCGTGGTCGGTCGCGACGAGCTGGGCGCCGAACCCCTCGGGCATCTCGCCCAGCTCCGTCCACGCGTCGCCATCCGGGTCGTAGCGCAGCAGCTGGGAGCCGTCGTAGCAGGCCTTGACGCTCCCGACGCAGTTCGCCGCGACGTAGACGTCGCCGTCGAGCACCGCGGCCGAGCCGTGGGTGAAGCCGAACGGCGCGTCGGCGATCCGCGTCCACTGCTTCGTCGCGACGTCGAGCACCGCACCGTCGGCGAACGGGGGCTCGGTCGGTCCACCGCAGTCGGCCCCGGGCGGGCACAGGGCCTCCCAGCCCCCGGCGACGAACACCCGCTCACCGATGCTCACGACGGTCGCGGAGGTCCGTCCGGCCAGGGGCGCGTCCGTCAGCCGCTCCCAGCCGGACGATGAGCGCTCGCCCTCGCTGAGCGAGGTCGGGTCCGGCACATCCGGGCGGCCAGCAGCACGAGCAGGGCGGCGACGGCACGCAGACGCATGCGGGTCCGACGGGCCGAGGCGCCGCCGGGCTCCCTCACTTGCAGATGACCGTGTCCGACGGGATGTAGGTCGTGTGCAGGTTCTCGGTCTCGATCAGGGTGTCGTCGCCGACCTTGCGGACGAAGCGCTTCACGTCGATGTCGAAGCCGCCGTAGCCGGTGTTCGGCACGCAGTCGTCGCCCGTCATCTCGCGGGTGCCGGGCGAGGTGAAGGCGTAGCGGTCACCGGTGGAGGTGCTGATGTCCCAGTACTTCGTGGAGTACATCGAGACCGTCACCGTCCCCTGGGAGCGGCCGGCGCTCGGGATGACGTTGGCGTCGATGAGCACGCCGTACGGCGTGTTGTTGGTGAACTTCAGGTCGACGGTGGGCCAGGCGACGGTGGCCTCGCGGCCGACCGGGTAGCGGTCGATGTACACCGAGTGCGGCTTGTGCTCGACGTCCTCGAGCCCGGCGAAGAACGACGCGTTGAACGTCGTGGTGGCCATCTGCGAGACGCCGCCGCCGAGGTCCTCGCGGAAGATGCCGTTCTGGATGACGAAGCCCGTCGTGAAGCCGTTCTCCTCGGTCCGTTCGCCCACCGTGCCGTTGAGCGAGAAGGTCTCGCCGGGCTTGAGGACCGTGCCGGTGATCAGCTCGGCGGCGCGGCCGATGTTGATGTCGCGGTAGGAGGCGGGCGGGTAGTACGTCGTGAACGTCGAGACCTGCTCCTTGATCTTGAGGGCCTTGGCGTCCTTGGTCGTGAACTCCGGTTCGTCGACCGTGGCCTCGACCTCGATCGAGCGCTCGCCGGACGGCTTCCGGACCAGGTCGAGGAACGCGTCGGTGACGGCCTGCGGCTCGTAGGTCACGCCGGGCTTGGCGGGGATCACCTTCGGCTTGCCGTTGACCAGCGCCACGGTGGCGTCCACCGGGGCGCCGCCCTCGGTGCTGATGCCGGCGTCGACGAGCGCGGTGATCACCTTGGTCTTGAGAGCGGGCTCGAGGCGGCCGTCCACCGGCTTGAGCTTGAGCGCCGTGGCGAAGTCACGAGGCCTGAGCTGCACCGGCGAGCCGCCGAAGACGAGCTCGACCGGGCCGGCCAGCGCCGGGATGGCGAACGACTCCATCGCGTCCTGCACGTCCGCCTCGTCGATGTCGGGGGCGACCGCGGCGAGGTCGACGGCGACGGAGGCCTGCTCGTCCTCGGCGAGCCACGCCTCGAGGATGCGGTCGGCGACGCCGTCGCGCTCGATCTGCGCGCCGAGGACGGGGTCGGTGACGACGGCCCGGCCGGTCTTGAAGCTGATCTTCCCGTCCTTGGCCTGCTCGCCGAACTCCTCGTCGAGCCCGTCGAGGACGGCGGCCAGACGCGACTCGTCGAGGACCACGACCGGGTCGAGGTCCTCGCCGCCGGTGTAGTGGTCCCAGAGCCGCTGCGGGTCCCAGGTGCGCTCGCCGCCGGCCTCGGCGACGGACGCCTCGTAGTCCACGGAGAGCCCGAGGTCCTCGGGCGAGATCTCCCTGCTGTCGCCGTTGACGGCGACCAGCAAGGGCTGCGACACGCGGTCGGCCAGCCCCTCCTGGAGCGCGACCTCGGCGTCGGCGGGCGTCTTGCCGCCGATCTCGACGCCGGCCACGGTGGCGTTGCGCGGGACCTTGTCGCCGGCGAGCTGGTACGCCGCGACGTACCCGCCACCGAGCAGGAGCGCCAGCAGCAGCAGGACGACGATGACGACCCGACCGCCCTCGCGCTCCTTCTTCTGCTTCGGCGCGGGCCCGGGAACGGGCGGCGGTGCAGGCTGCTGCTCGTCGGCCCCCAAGGTCACGCGGGCATCCTAAGCGGCGCGCTGGGGACGGGGCAGCGTGGCGACCGCGGTGAGAACCAGCACGAAGCCCACCGCCAGCAGGAGGTAGCCCCTCGCGTTGCCCGGCACCAGGTAGTCACCCTCGCCGCGCGGCACCATCGCGAGGCCCAGGACCGCGGCGTAGCCCAGCGCGTACGGCAGCCGCGACCACCACCCGGCGGGCAGCGCGACGGCCACGGCGCCCGAGGCGGCCACGGCGAGCGTCAGCCCCCACCAGCGCTGGTGCACCATCACCGCGGCGATGCCGGTCACCGCGCCGACGGCGGCGCAGGCCACCAGCAGGACGACGCGCACGCGAGGCCCCGCCGGCTCAGACCGTGACGCCGGCGAAGAGGTCGGTCTCGTGCCCGTCGTCGTTCAGCTCGCCGCGCTCGCCCTTGGCGATCCGGAAGAACTCCAGCCCCCACGCCTGGGTGCCGACGTTGTTGGAGAGTGCGAAGAACGGTCCGTCGAGCGTGATCTGGGTGGCGTGCGCGCCGAGGGCGGCCATCTTCTTGTCCACGTGGTCCTGCGCGTCGACGATCGCGGCGATGTTCTCGTCGGCCGTCACGAACGGCGGCAGCTTCCCCTCGGGGTCCATCCCCTCGAACGTGGTCTCGTCGCCGGCCTCGCGCAGCGCGCGCAGCCCCTCGCGCATCCAGCTCTCGCCCATCGCGCCCCAGTAGATCTTGGCGATGTCCCACGGCTCGCCGAGCTCGCGACGGTACGACGGAACGGCGGCCAGCTGGGCGGCGTACATCGCGACGCGGTGCGCCTTGATGTGGTCGGGGTGGCCGTAGCCGCCGAACTGGTCGTAGGTGACCAGCACCTGGGGCCGCACCTCGCGGACGACCTCGACGAGGTGGTCGGCGGCCTCGGTGAGGTCGGCGTTCCAGAAGGCGTTGTCGTGCACGTCGTCGGCGGCGATCGCATGGCCGTCCTCGTGCCACTTCATGCCGGAGTCCCGGTAGGCCTGGAAGCCACCGAGCCAGCGGTGGTCGGTGACGCCCAGCGCCCTCATCGCGTTCTCGAGCTCACCGCGACGGTGCTCGCCGAGCTTGTCCTCCTGGTCGGCCGCCAGGTGCTCGAGCTCCGGCACGAGGATCTCGCCCATCTCGCCCGCCGTGCAGGTCACCAGGGTCACCCCGCGGCCCTCGGCGACGTACTTGGCCATCGTGGCGCCCTGGCCGATGGACTCGTCGTCGGGGTGGGCGTGCACCAGCAGCAGCCGGTGGGTGGGGGTGTCGGTCACGTCGTCGATCCTAGGGAGGACCGCCCACTACCTTGAGGGCATGTCTGAGGTGACGGGGTTCCACCTGACCCGCACCGACGAGAACGTCGACGAGATCGAGGCCCTGGCGGCCACGCTGGGCGGGCGCGCGGGTCTCTCCGGGGTGCTCGACGACCTCGGCCGGAAGGGCCGCCGGGCCTTCCTCGGGGGCCGGCTGCTCGGCCGGGCCGTGCGCGGCGCCATCACCTGGGACCGGGCCGACCGCCGCGATCCTCGCTGGTGGCCGCAGGGCGTGACGACGTCGGCCGACGCCTCGGACACCGAGGACCACGAGGGGCGGCGGCTGCTGCTCGTGTCCTGGTACGCCAAGGAGCAGCCCGACGACGAGTCCGGCAACCACGGGTCGCGGATCACGGTGCTCGACCTGGACAGCCGGCGCTACCGGCACGTCCTCCTCGTCGTGCCGACGCTGACCGACGGGGTGCTCGGCATGGAGCCGCTGAAGGTGCACGCCGGGGGCATCGTCTGGCTCGGCCCCTACCTGCACGTCGCGGCGACCGCGCGCGGGGTCGTCACCTGCCGGCTCGACGACATCCTCCGGGTGCCCGACGACGTCGGCGTCGACCTCGCGCGGCTGGCGGTCGAGGACGGCCAGGTGTCGACGTACGGCTACAAGTACGTGCTGCCGGTCCGGTTCTCCTACCGCGCCGTCACCGGCGACGGGCTCGAGCGGCTGCGCTACTCGTTCCTGTCGCTGGACCGGGCCGCCGAGCCGATGCAGCTGGTCGTCGGCGAGTACGGCAACAGCAGCCAGACCCGCCGGCTGGCGCGTTACCCGCTCGACCCGGAGACCCTGGTGCTCGCCGCCGGCGACGACGGCGCCTCGCGCCCGCTGGGCCTCGAGGAGCACGGCGCGGTGCGCATGCAGGGCGCCGCGATCGCGCACGGCACCTGGTACGTCACGGCGTCGACCGGCCCATGGGTCCCGGGCTCGGTCTACGTCGGCCACCCGGGTTCCTGGCGACGCTTCAAGTGGGCCACGCCGCCGGGACCGGAGGACGTCGCGCTGTGGCCGTCGACGGACCAGCTGTGGTCGGTCACCGAGCACCCGCGGCGACGCTGGGTCTATGCGATGCGGCGCGGGTTCTTCGACAGGTAGTCGAGGACGATCCGCGCCTGGGCGCGGGCACCGGACGCGTTCGGGTGGGCCGGGACCCCGACGGCGACGTCGTTGACCGACAGGCCGAGCACCTCGGCGTACCGCACCGTCGGGCCCTGGCAGACGTCGTGGCCGCGGCTCGCCGCGTAGGTGTCGACGAACTCGACCTGGGCCTTCCGGGCCGCCTTCTCGACCATCCGGTGGAGCTGCCGGAACCTCGCGTGGAAGTACCGCACGTCCTCCTCGGTGGCCGGCAGCGTCGGGTAGCAGGCGTGCTCGGGCACGACGGACAGGTAGTCGACCGCCAGCACGCGGGCCCGGGGCGCGAGCTTCCGGATCCGCTTGTACGCGCGGACCACCTTGGGCAGCGACGCCTTGATCTGGTCGCTGAGCTGGTCACGACCTCCGGCGGTGTACTTCGCCTTGCAGCCGCCGAACGGCAGACCCGGCCCGGTGTCCGAGATCGGGTTCTCGACGGGGAGCAGGTTGAGGCAGTCGAGGGCGGCCGACGCGATGCCGGCGTCGTTCCCGCCGATGCCGACCGTCACCAGGGTGGTCCTCCTGGTCAGCCGGTCGAACTGCGGCGGGTTGGTGCCGCCGACCGGCAGGCCGGTCTGCGGGTGCCTGAAGTCCTTCGTGGTCGCCGAGCCGCAGGAGGCGTCCCGGAACGTCTTCGCACCGAGCGCCTTGGCGACCAGCTTCGGGTAGTTGCGGTGCGACTGGGCGCAGTCGATCGGGGCGTGCTCGGTCGCCGGGACGCCGTCGCCGTTGAGGATCACCACGTCGGCGGTCCAGGAGTCCCCGAGCGCGACGTACTCCCTGTACGGGTCCGGCTTCGGCCTGTCGACCGTCGTGGCGTTCGAGCCCTGCTCCACGGGCGCGGCGCTCGACGGCGTGACCACCAGGGAGACGCCGCCGGCCACGACCACCACGAACAGCAGCCAGCCGACGACGTCGTGCGCACGCGAGGACCTCATTCCGGGTCAACGGCCGGAGGCGCCTCCGGTCACGGTCGGGAGCAGGAGACCGCCGACCAATTGCAACTGCACGGTTGCATTTCCCGTCACACCGACCTACAGTTTCTGCAACCAGACAGTTGCAGTTTCACGAGAGGACACCCATGAGCACCGACCTGACCTACACCTTCACGGTCCCCCAGTCACCCGCCGAGGCCTTCGCCGCGATCTGCGACGTCCGCGCGTGGTGGTCCGGGTCCGTCGAGGGCCCGACCGACGCGCTCGGCGCCGAGTGGACCTACGAGGTGCCCGACCTGCACTTCACCGCGTTCCGCATCACCGAGCTCGTCCCCGACGCCACCGTCGCGTGGCTCTGCACGAAGAGCTGGATCACGTTCACCGAGGACCACGAGGAGTGGACCGGCACGACCGTGCGCTTCGAGGTCGACGCCACCGACGCGGGCACCCGCGTCACGTTCGTGCACGAGGGCCTGGTCCCCGACGTCGAGTGCTTCGACGTCTGCCGGGTCGCCTGGGGCGAGTACGTCAACGGCAGCCTGCGGTCCCTGATCGAGGACGGCGCCGGCCGCCCCAACTCGTACGAGGACCTGGAGGTCGCCCGCGAGGCGGCCCGCGCGACCGCCTGACCCCGCCTACGCTCGGCCCGTGGCCTCCCGCACCCGCGCCGCGACGTACGCCCGCCGACGTGCGCGGCGGATGGCGAAGGTCGAGCACGACCTGACCGACGACCAGTGGCTCGCCCTGATGGAGGCCTGGGGCGGCTGCGCGTACTGCGGGGGCGACGGCGCCGCGCTCCAGAAGGACACGATGCTGCCGATCTCGCGCGGCGGGCGCTACACGCTGACGAACGTCGTCCCCGCCTGCGCGTCGTGCAACGCCAGCAAGTGCAACACCGAGGTGACGACGTGGCTGCGGCGCAAGAAGCGGGACGACGGCGCGTTCCTGCTCCGCCAGGTCGAGATCGTGCGGAACATCGACCGGGACATCGACCGGGGAATCTCCGGGACGCTGGTGCGTTGAACCCGTCATGGCCACGATCGACCTGACCGAGCAGACCATCGACGACACCATCGAGGGTGACGGGATCACCCTCATCGACTGGTGGGCGTCCTGGTGCGGACCGTGCCGCGCGTTCGCGCCGGTCTACGAGGCAGCCAGCGAGAAGCACCCCGACATCACGTTCGCCAAGATCGACACCGAGGCGGAGCAGGGCCTCGCCGCCGGCGCCCAGATCACCTCGATCCCCACGCTGATGATCTTCCGCGACGGGTTCCTCGTGTACTCCCGGCCCGGCGCGCTCCCCGCCCCCGCCCTGGAGCAGCTGATCGAGGGCGCCCGGGGCCTCGACATGGACGAGGTCCGGGCCGCGGCCGAGCAGCAGGGCTAGCCGGACCCGACGTTCTCGCTGAGCAGCGTCCGCAGCGTGGCCAGCCCCCGCGACGCGTGGCTCTTCACGGTCCCCTCGCGGATCGAGAGCTCGTCGGCGGTCTCCTCGACCGAGAGACCCAGCCAGTAGCGCAGCACGACCGTGCGGCGCTGCATCACCGGCAGCCGGCGGAGCGCGGCCAGCACGTCGGCCCGGTCCTCGACACCCGGCCCGGTGGCGGCCGCGCGGTCGAAGTGCTCGACCGGCAGGTGCGCCCGGCGCCGGTGCCAGGGACGGCGACGCTGGTCGAGGTCCGCGTTGACGATGATCCGCCGGGCGAACGCCTCCTCCCGGCCGGCCTCGCGCAGGCTTCCCCACGAGAGGTAGAGCTTGACCAGCGCCTCCTGCAGGACGTCCTCGGCCCGGGCGTCGTCGCGGCACACGGCGTACGCGATCCGGCGCAGCGTGTCCTGACGCGCGGTGACGAACTCGACGTAGCTCGCGTCGCGGTCGTTCACGCGCCGCCCCGCAGCGCGTCGAGGAACGCGGCGAAGCCGGCGTGCTGCGGGGCCTGGTCCGCGGTGTACCAGGCCGCGCCGTCGCGCGGGTCGAGCGCGAGGACGAACCAGGTCTGGCCACGCCACCTCACCTCGGCCGCCGCCGAGTGCACGCCTGGCTCGTAGCCGGGATCGAGCTCCGGGGCGGGCTCCTGGTGCAGGATCCGCACCCCGGGCGAGGCCACCACGAGCTCGTCCGACGCAGGGTCCGCGAAGCGCACCAGGCGCTCCGCGAACGACGGTCGGCCCTGCAGGTGGGCCGTGGCGTCGTCCACCCACAGCTCGAAGTCGTCGGTCCAGCGGCCGGGCTCGTCCATCGTGCCCATGCCCGGGCCGGTGCCGTCGGTCGAGATGATCACCCACACGACGTCGGTCGCCATGTCGTCCGGGGCCCCCGCGTACTCCGCCTCGACGGCGTACGACGCGGTGACGCCGTCCACGCCGCGCGGGTAGGGGTCGACGACGGTCCGTCGGACGGTCGCGTCCGGCGCGACCCAGAGCCGCCCGTCGGCGCTCAGCGCCACCGGCCCGTGGCTGCCGTACTCCTGCGCCCACGCGGGGATGCCGACGGTGGTGAAGTGGTCGACGCCCTCCAGCCCGACGACCGCCTCGACCGGGTTGTTGGGCTCCGGAGCGACGTAGTCCGGGTCGGGTCCCAGGTCGGCCGGGTCGAAGGCTGGCGCGGTCGGGGCCGGTGTGGCGACCTCGGTCCCCGAGCCGTCCCGGCCGACCCGGTCGACCGCCACCGCCGCGCCGAGCGCCAGCACGGGCACGACGACCAGCGTGGTGACGACGCGGCGGCGACGGCGGACCCGCCGTCCCTCCTGGAGGTAGGCCACGGCCGGGACCGACGGCAGCTCGTCGAGGGCCCGCTCGAGGACGGATCGCAGCTCGGTGTCAGGACTCATGCACCCTCGACGTGCCAGCGTCCCAGTTGGTTGTCATGGCCTACGTGCTCTTCTCGCCGTGCTCCCGGTAGTCCGCGAGCGCCTGGGCCATCAGGCCCTGCGGGAGCACCACCGTCGCCCGGACCGGGTCGAGGCCGGACAACGACGACTCGATCAGCTCCAGCTGCTTCTCGATGCTCCGGACGTCGGCGGAGAACAGGCTCGCCCCGTCGTCGGTCAGCTCGAAGGTCCAGTCGTCGAAGATGCGGACCAGCCCGGCGCCGACCAGCTTGGTCAGCGCCTCGTCGACCTCCTGCTGCTCGAGGACCGCGTGGTTCATCCAGTCGCCCGCCGCGACGACCTCGAGCAGGGAGCACCGGCGCTGGTAGACGCCGATCGCCGCCAGCACCCAGGTGTCCGCGAAGACCCAGCCGGTCGGGGCGCTCACCGACGGAGACCGCGATCGAGGAACTCGACCAGCCACGCGAAGCTGTCGTCCACGTCGACGTCCATCTGGAACCCGCCGGCCGCCTCGAGCACGGCGAACCCGTGCAGCAGGCTGCGGAGGAGCCGCAGCGCGTGGACCCGGTCGGCCGGGTCGACGTCGTACGCCGCGAGCACCACCGAGAGGGAGTCCATGACCCGCACCCCGGCCACGGCGAGTGGGTCGTCCGGCTCGCTCGGGTCCAGCCGGACGGAGGCCGCGTAGCGCCCCGGATGGGCGATCACGAAGTCGCGAAGCGTGTGGGCCGAGGCCGAGAGCGCGTCCTTGCCCGCGCGACCCTGCAGCGCGTCCCGCAACGCGTCGCCGAGCTCGGTCAGCGCGAGCAGCGAGATCCGCCGGTTGAGGTCCGCCTGGCCGTCGATGTGCTTGTAGAGCGAGGGGGTCTTCACGCCGAAGTGCTCGGCGACCCGGGCGAGGGTCAGGTTCGCGAGGCCGATCTCGTCGGCGAGATCGGCCGCCGCCGCCACCACGACCGCCGTGTCGAGTCCAGCCCTAGGCACGCGCGTGAGCCTCGAGGAACGGCAGCATCAGGGCGACCGTCTCGTCGGGGAACTGCGTGTGCGGGTAGTGCCCGGCACCCTCGACCACCGCCAGCTCCGCCAGCCCGGCAGGCATCGCCGCGACGATCGCGCGGCCCTCGGCCAGCGGGTCGGCCCAGTCCGGGTCCAGCGACCCCTCGATCACCAGCGCCGGGCACCTGACGTTGGCGAGCTGCTCGCCGGCGTCGACGGGCGCGGACTGCCCCATCCGCTGGAGCGCCTTCATCCGGCCGGGCTCCCTGAGCATCGCGGCGTTGCGCTCGAGCTGGTCGGCCCAGTCCGCCGGCTTGGGGCCGGGGTAGGCCGCATCGAGGTACCGGTGCCACCACGTCACGCTGCCGAGCATCGCGGTCATCAGCAGCCGGGTCATCCCCCGGCGGTACGACCGGATCCGCATGGCTCCGAGGCTGATCGACTGCTTGCGGGTGAACGGGCCCAGCTCGACGACGCCGACCACCGAGCCCGGGTCCTGCGCCGCGGCGATCGTGACCGCACCGCCCGAGATGGAGTGCCCGACCAGCACCGCCGGTCCACCCAGGTGGTCCACGACCGCCAGCAGGTCACCCGCGATGTCGGTGCGGGTGTACGACGTCCACTCGGCGCTCGACTCACCGCAGCCGCGCAGGTCGACCGCTGCGACCCGGTACCCGGCGGCCACCAGTGCGGGTGCGACGAACCGGTACGACTCGCGGCAGTCGCCCATGCCGTGGGCCAGCACCACGAGAGGTCCCGCGCCGCTCACGTCGTACGCGATGGTGCCGCCGTCCACGGCGAGAAGCTCGGTCATGATCCACTCCTTGGCTAATGTTGTTAGCCAGAAGACTAATCCGATTCAGCCAAGAAGTCAAGCGCCCCACACGGGCGACGCGCTTCGGCTACACGTTGAACCTGAACTCGACGACGTCGCCGTCGGCCATCACGTAGTCCTTGCCCTCCATGCGGACCTTGCCGGCCTCCTTGGCCTTCTGCATGGAACCGAGCGAGACGAGGTCGTCGAACGAGACGATCTCGGCCTTGATGAAGCCGCGCTGGAAGTCGGTGTGGATGACGCCGGCGGCCTCGGGGGCGGTGGCGCCCTTCCTGACCGTCCAGGCCCGCGACTCCTTCGGACCGGCGGTCAGGTAGGTCTGCAGCCCGAGCGTGTCGAAGCCGACGCGGGCCAGCACGTCGAGGCCGGGCTCGTCCACGCCCATCTCGGCGAGCATCTCGCGGGCCTCGTCGTCGTCACCGAGCTCGACCAGCTCGGACTCGAACTTGGCGTCCAGGAAGATCGCCTCGGCCGGGGCCACCAGGGCCTGCATCCTCGCCTTGAGCTCGTCGTCACCCAGCTCGTCGGCGTCGCAGTTGAAGACGTAGATGAACGGCTTGGCGGTCAGCAGGCTCAGCTCGCGGACGAGCGCGCGGTCGATGCCGGTGGCGATGACCGGGGTGCCGCCGTCGAGCGCGGTCTGCGCGGCCTGGGCCGCCTCGACCGCCGGGACCAGGGCCTTGTTGCCCTTGGCCTCCTTCTCCATCCGAGGGATCGCCTTCTCCAGGGTCTGGAGGTCGGCCAGGATCAGCTCGGTCTGGATCGTCTCGATGTCGTTGGCCGGGTTGACCTCGCCGTCGACGTGGGTGACGTCCTCGTCGCGGAAGACGCGCGTCACCTGGCAGATCGCGGCGGACTCACGGATGTGGGAGAGGAACTTGTTGCCGAGACCCTCGCCCTCCGACGCGCCGCGCACGATGCCGGCGATGTCGACGAACTCGACGGTCGCGGGGAGCACCTTGGCGGACCCGAACAGCTCGGCCAGCTTGGGCAGCCGCTCGTCCGGCACGCCGACGACACCGACGTTGGGCTCGATCGTGGCGAAGGGGTAGTTCGCCGCCAGGACGTCGTTCTTGGTCAGCGCGTTGAAGAGCGTCGACTTCCCGGCGTTGGGGAGTCCGACGATGCCGATGGTGAGAGCCACGAGGGGACAGCCTAGGTGGAACCCCTAGGTTGAGCCGCATGCCCGAACACCCCACCTACGAGCAGCTCGTGACCCTTCCGGCGTACGCCGTACAGCCGGTGCCGGTCGCCTTCGAGGACAACAACGGCCAGCTGAACGTCCGGCACTACCTCGGCATCGGCAGCGAGGGCCTCGACGAGTCGCTGGTGAGCGTGGGGATCCCGGAGAACTGGCCGGCCAAGGCGGGGCTCTCCCACCTCTCGGCCGAGCACCACCTGACCTACGTGCACGAGCTGCGGACCGGCGACCGGATGTCGGTGCGCGTCCGCCTGCTCGGCCGCTCGGAGCGCGCCGCCCACGCGCTCGTCTACGTCCTCGACGAGACCCACGAGCGGTTGGCGACGGTCTTCGAGGAGATCTTCCTCTGCGTCCGGCTGGACCCGCGTGGCACGGAGCCGTGGCCGGAGGACGTCGCCGCAGGCTTCGACGCCAGGATCGCCGAGCACGCCTCGATGGAGTGGGCGGCGGTCACGAGCGGCTGCCTGACCCTGCGCTAAGTCGGCTGTCCGGCGATCAGCGCGTCGCGACGGGTCCAGGCGAACCGGAGCACGGTCACCGAGAACAGCAGCGTCACCGCGACGATCCCGGCCTCGATCGCGCCACCTCCGCCCGCGGTGAAGATGCCGTGCTGGACGTCGTACAGGACGTCCATGCCGAAGAGGTAGAGCCCGGCGGCCCCGGAGCACACCAGCCAGAACTGGGCGGCCGGCTGCCGGCGCCGGAGGGTCACCAGCGCGAGCAGGCAGGCGAGTCCCAGCCAGGCGTCGGCGAGCGGGAAGGCGTTCTCGAAGTCGTAGTAGGCCTGCGTGTGCTCGCTCGCGAGGGTGTCGCGGTCGATGAACCAGATGGACCAGTACGCGATGTCCAGCAGGATCGCGCCCACCAGCATCACCTCGATCATGCGTCGCATGCACGCAACGTAGGGAACGGCCCCGTGACTGACCAGGTCACGGGGCCGCTCTCGTCCCAGGTAGCGGGATCTGTCGCGCCGTCAGGCGTCGTCGGGTGTCCTCAGTCGAGGACCCTCGTCACCGCGCCGGCGGCGACGGTGCGGTTGCCCTCACGGACGGCGAAGCCCAGGCCGGGCTCCATCGGCACCGCCTTGCCGAGCTCCACCGTCACCTCCACCGAGTCGCCGGGGTTGACGACCTCGAGGTCACCGAGGTCCAGGGACCCCGACACGTCGGTGGTGCGGAAGTAGAACTGCGGCTGGTAGTCCGAGGCGAACGGCGTGTGCCGGCCGCCCTCGGCGGCGGTGAGCGCGTGCAGGTTCGCGGTGAACCTGGCGTGCGGCGTCACCGAGCCGGGGACGACGAGCACCTGGCCGCGACGGACGTCCTCGCGACGTACGCCGCGGAGCAGGACGGCCGCGTTGTCACCGGCCTGGACCGCGTCCAGCGTCTTGCCGAACGACTCCATGCCGATCGCGGTGGACGCGACCGTGGGCCCGAGCCCGACCACCTCGACCGCCGAACCGACGGCGAGGACCCCGCGCTCGACGGCACCCGTCACGACCGTGCCGCGGCCGCTGATCGTGAGCACGTTCTCGATGGGCATCAGGAACGGCTCCTCGAACGCGCGGTCGGGCAGCGGCACGTACTCGTCGACGGCGTCGAGGAGGTCGCGGACCGACTGCGTCCAGCGCTCCTCGCCGTTCAGCGCGCCCAACGCCGAGACGGGAACGACCGGCACCTCGTCGCCCGGGAAGCCGTACTCGCCGAGCAGCTCCCGGACCTCGAGCTCGACCAGGTCGAGCAGCTCGGCGTCCTCCACCGTGTCCGCCTTGTTCATGGCCACCACGAGGTAGGGCACCCCGACCCGGCGCGCGAGCAGCACGTGCTCGCGCGTCTGCGGCATGGCGCCGTCCTGCGCGGAGACGACGAGGATGGCGGCGTCGACCTGGGCCGCGCCCGTGATCATGTTCTTCACGTAGTCGGCGTGGCCCGGCATGTCCACGTGGGCGTAGTGACGGGTGGCCGTCTCGTACTCCACGTGCGAGATGTTGATCGTGATCCCGCGCTGGACCTCCTCGGGCGCGCGGTCGATGCCGTCGAACGCCACGAACTGGTTGGCGGTCGGGTCGGCGTCGGCGAGCACCTTGGTGATCGCGGCGGTCAGGGTCGTCTTCCCGTGGTCGACGTGGCCCATGGTCCCGATGTTGAGGTGGGGCTTGGTGCGGACGAACTGGCGCTTGGCCATGGCTGTGCTTTCTGTGAGTCAGGTGATGGGCGGCGTGCAGGCGCACGCCGCTGTACGGACCGCTGCTGGGTCTGCCGACCCTCCCCCGAAGCGGTCCGGGGACTCACGAGGAAGGGTCAGGTTCGCGCGTCGAGAACCCGCGCGACAGCGGCTGACGGGCAGAAGCCGGTCAGGGTCGCGAGCGGGGCGGCGAACATGTGGATCATGGTGACGGCTCAACGCCGTGCGACGCCACCGCATTCCGGCCCGAGCGTCAGGCCGAGGCCTGCCTCCGCGGGTTGAGCAGCGTGAGCCAGATGCTCACGGCGATGTAGTAGGCGAGGTAGACCAGCGTCAGCGCGACCAGCACGACCGGCACGTCGGGCAGCTGCGAGGTGATCGCGGCGAACAGCACGAGGAACGCCGTCGCCGCCGCCATGTTGGTGTACCAGAGCTTCTCGGTGCGGGACGGGTAGACGTACTTGATCGGCACGAACACCAGCACCGTGAAGACGATGATCACCGCCGTCGTCGCGGCGTGGCCGAGCTCGAAGACGACGACGTAGAAGGCCACGACGTTCCAGTAGGACGGGAAGCCGAGGAAGAAGTGGTCGTCGGTCTTCGCGTCGGACCGGCAGAACTGGTAGCAGGAGGCGACGAGAGGTACGGCGGCGACCACGCCGCCCCAGTTGCCGTCGGGCAGCAGGCCGGTCGCCCAGAGCAGCACCATCGGAGCGAACGCGTAGGTCAGGTAGTCGACGATGTTGTCGAGCAGGGCGCCGTCGATCTGCGGCACGACCTCCTTGACCCGGAAGTGCCGGGCCAGCATGCCGTCGGTCCCGTCGATGACCATCGAGACGAAGAACAGCCACAGGACGGTCCGCACCTCGCCCTGGTAGGAGAAGTGGACCATCAGCAGACCCAGCACGACGCCCGACGCCGTGAAGGCGTGCACGGCCCAAGCCGCGAGGCGCTCCATGGCCGAAGGCTAGAGGGCGCGGCTCAGGAGTGGTCCACGACCACCGGCGAGTCGTCCGACGAGGCCTACGGTGGTGGGGTCCCACCTCGCGGGTCGGTGCTACTCCACGCGAGGAACGACGACTGGCGCAGCCGGGACGGTGGACACCTCTCAGGCAGGTCAGGACAACGGGCCGGCGGCAGCCAGAGCGACGCCACCACCGGAGCACACGACGTCCGGGCTGCTGAAGTCGTACAACGGCTGCGTGGAGACCACACTCACGACGCCGTCGGCCACCGTGAGCGTCCCGGAGACGTTCTCCTTGACGGCTTCCAGGTTCTCGGGGGAATCGTCGCAGCTGGTGACCGCCCTCCCTGACTGCGCCCACGCACCATCGGATCCGGTCCAGGCCAGATCCAGGTAGTTGGCGAAGAAGGTCGGGCTGAACTCCGCGAGTCCTCCGGTGGCCTTCCAGTCGGTGATGCTGCACGCGCTCCCCGCGGAGCAGTCGACCGAGAAGGTGAGTCCGCCGGTCACCGTGGAGACGTCACCCTCGAGGGTCGTGAAGGTGACGGTGGCCTCGCCTGTCGCGACGCCCACGGGCAGGACCGCGGTGTCGACGCCCAAGGCACCGTCGGTGCGGTCCTCCGGCTCGTCACCTGGTTGATCGGCTGTCTGGCCGCCCGAGCCCTCGGCGCTCGGAGGAGGGTCGTCGTCGGAGGCCGTGTCGCCCGAGTCGCCCCTGGTCGCAGCGAAGGATCCGAGCACCACGACAAGGACAGCGACGACCGCCCCGACGGGGATGGCCCACGAGGGGAGGCGGCTGCCCGTAGACCCGGCCGTCTGCTGCCGCGGCCGCCGATCCGTCTCGTCGCGACGGTCCTTGGCATCGTCGCGGTGGGCAACTCCTCCGAGCTCTCCACCGCTACTGCCTCTACGGTCGTCCCACATCATGTGCTCCTCGGGGCTGGGGCTGACTGATCCTGGTGCGCAGCTGGCGCGATCTCCCGAGGTGGCGAATCGACACGCGCATCGGGGCGCCGCTGTCGGGCGTACGCGCGGCGAGCGGCTCGGCGACCGACCATGGGCACGGCGCCGCCAGGACCACGCTCAGCCGGCACCAGGGCTCCCGGCCTGATGTCGTGCCAGAACGCCGGACGAGTGGTCTGAGCATGCGTGTAGAGCACGCGGACGCGCCGCTGGTCGAGCTGCTGGCGGAAGGTCCTGTCCAGCAGCCCCTGGTCGACGAGGGCGAGGAACTGTCTCTCGGCGTCCTCGGGGATGACCGCGTAGACGGACCGGCTGGTGGAGCCTTCGCTGATCCTCCAGGCAACGAGCCGCCACGTGAGGTACGCGCACTCGATCCGCAGGTCCCCGCGAGTCCTCGGCGCCACGTCGAGCTCATCGGAGTTCGCCCGACCCTCAGCGGCCAGGTCCGCGTAGCGTCGGAGTGGGTCTCCCTCGAGGCCGGGCAGCCCAAGAGCCCTCACGTGATGATCCGCCCAGACGAGCGTCGACTCCGCGATCGCTCCCACGGCATCCGGTGGAACGAAGTAGCCGAATCTCTCACGCGATGGCGACAGCCGGCTCGGAGAGCACTGCGGAGGTCGATCCCCGTCGACCAGAGCCGCGGCGCAACCCGCGACGATCGCCAGGGCCATGAGCAGTCGGCCGGGGTCGAGGAAGTCGGTCCCCACCTCCAGTCGCCAACGACGAGGACGCACCAGGTAGCCCGTGCACTCAGCTGGTCTTGCCAGCGCGTCCAGCACGGCGGTGCAGGACGCCGCGAACGTCATTGCCACCTCGACAGCCCGGCGATCTGGCACCGACACGTTGAGATGGGTCGAGAAGCCGTGGAGGCTGGCGCCAGAGAGCTGCTCCCCCAGCTCCCCCTCGGCTCGCTCGAGACTCGCGGCGATGGACGCCAACCCGTGGGGAGACACCTCGGTGGGGGGCGTGACCAGCTCTGCCTCCCAACCGTCAGCGGTCAGACCGACTCCGTTGGGCAGGCGACGTGCGCGCGGGTCGCCGGGATCCCGAGCGACAAGGCCTTTCGTCAGCTGTCCGATGAGGTCACGAAAGTCCAGCTGCTGGCCGCTTCCGACCACCTGGTACTCGCGTTCGACGCCACACTGCAGTCCGGCCCGGGTTTCCGTCAGCGGCAGAACCCGCTGCCGCCTCATCGGTCAGACGCCTCGGCCCGGGTCCTCCGGTTCCGCCTCGTCGTCGTCCTTGTTCCGGTCGATCAGCGCGTCCACGCCTCGGCCGACCACGGTGTCGCGCACGACGCCGCCGACACCGGCCGCGTGCGCGCCGATCCCACCTGCTGCTGCGGCGCTTGCGAGCTCCTCGCTCGTGATGTTCGCCTTCTCCCCCATGACCGTTCCCTCTCAGTGGCTGAATCGAGCGCGACATCCGAGGGTCACGGTTCAGCGAGTCTGTGTAGCCCGCACCGGGTTGTCAATCACCCCTAGGGGCTTGACCGACCACTGGCGCCCACACGCAGGCCGACTACTTGACGCGCGTTGCCGCCGCCGCCACGTTGTTCCAGAGCTTGTCGTCGGAGTACCTCGCAGAGCCGAGCCCGTGGTCGACGACCACACAGTGGGAGTACGACCCACGAACCTTGTAGGTCACCGTGCAGCCCTTGATCACGACCGTCTCCCCGGGGTCCAGGTCACGGTCTCGCGACCACGTGGCGGCGTTGCCCGAGCATGCGCTGCTGTAGCTCCGGGCCGGCCCTCCAGCCGCACCGACGGCGTACGGCGCCACCGTCTCGCGATGGGTGCCGCGGTTGGTGATCTTGAGAGTCACCGCAACCTTGCACGCGTACTGGCACTTGGCGAGCTCCGCCAGTGCGGAGGTCTTGAAGACGCTGATGGCGAGGTCGTGCGACGCGTTCTCCGGGCAACCGTCGGCGTCCTGGTTGCCGTCGCGGTCCTCGGCCACCGTCGGACAGGCGTCGGTGTCGTCCGGAACGCCGTCGCCGTCGGAGTCGCTGTCTCCTCCCGGCGTGTCGTCACAGGCGTCCCCGGTGCCGTCGCCGTCGGTGTCGGTCTGGCTCGGGTTGGCCACGGCCGGGCAGTTGTCGGAGGCGTTGTCCACCCCGTCGCTGTCCGTGTCACCGGTCGGCGTTGCATCGCACGCATCACCGGCCCCGTCCCCGTCGGCGTCGGCCTGGCCGGGGTTGGCTGCCGCCGGGCAGTTGTCCGAGGCGTTGTCCACGCCGTCGCTGTCCGTGTCGCCGTTCGGCGTGCCGTCGCAGGCATCCCCGAGGCCGTCGCCATCGGTGTCGACCTGACCCGGGTTCGCCATCCCGGGACAGTTGTCAGACGCATCCGGGACTCCGTCGGAGTCGCCATCACCAGTCGGTTCCGGACCAGCGAGTTCCTTGACGTAGACGTCCGGGACGACGTCGGGATCGGCCGGGTCGAGGTTGCTCGCCAACGAGTAGAAGGCGACCGCCGTCGCGTCGGCGGACAGGTTCGCCTCCTCGCTCGCGTTGTTGCCCTTGGTGCCGTCGCTCATGGCGGATGCCAGCGTCAGGTCACCGCTCACCAGGTTCTTCACATAGACGTCCTGGATCAGCGGGTCGGTGTCGGCCGGGTCGAGGTTGCTCGAGAAGGACACGAAGGCGACCTCGCCGCCGTCTGCTGACAGGCTCGGCTGGGAGCTGCTGAGGTCGCCCTTGACACCGGCGTCAGTCACCGACGCCAGCGTCAGCTCTCCGGTGACCAGGTTCTTCACGTAGACGTCGGACGCCTCATCGGTGTCGGCGGGGTCGAGATTCGCCCCGAACGAGTAGAAGGCGATCGTGGTGCCGTCCGCGTTCAGGCTCGGCTGGAAGGTGTCCGCGTCGCTCTTGGTGCCGGCACTGGTGACAGAGGCCAGGGTCAGTCCGCCGGTGACGAGGTCCCTGACGTACACGTCCCAGTGCGTGTCTGTGTCGACCGGGTCGAGCTTGGCAAGGGAGGCGAACGCGACCTTGGTCCCGTCCGCGGACATGCTCGGGAGGGCGCTGGTGCTGTTCTCCTTGGTGCCGGTAGGTGTCACCGAGGCCAGCGTCAGTGCGCCGGTCGTCAGGTCCTTCACGTAGACGTCGAGAGCGGTGTCGGTGTCGGCCGGGTCGAGATCGGTTCCGCGAGAGCTGAAGGCGACCCTGGTGCCGTTCCCGGACAGACTCGGCCCGAAGGTCTCGCCGTTGCCGTTGGTGCCGGTGGAGGTCGCCGACGCGAACACGAGGGCGCCGGTGACCAGGTCCTTGACGTACACGTCGAGGTAGGGGTCCGTGTCGGCAGGGTCGAAGTTGCTGGCGTAGGAGCTGAAGGCGACCTTGCTCCCGTCTGCGGACAGGCTCGGAAGCGAGCTGTGGCTGCTGCCCTTCGCTCCGGCGGAGTTGACCGACGCCAGGGTCAGCGCGCCGGTGGTCAGATCCTTGATGTACACGTCGTTGGACGAATCGGTGTCGGCCGGGACGAGGTTGCTCGCTGGAGAGTAGAACGCGACCTTGGTGCCGTCCGCCGAGAGGCTCGGCCCGTAGCTGGCCTGGTTGCCCTTGGCGCCGGAATCGGTCGCCGAGGCCAGGGTGAGGTCACCGGGCGCGGCCGAAGCGGGCGGAGCCAGCGCCAGGAGCGTGAGCGACGAGAGCACGAGCAGGACGGTGGAAAGCAGCGATCGGCGCACGGGTTCCTCCCCTAGTGGATGAGGCACGTGCCACTGGGCTCGAACCTCAGCTGCTGTGCACCTCGACGCCTCCCGGCAAGCCCCGTGGTGTCGCCACCATCACACGGGCGCTGGACCACCGCATCCCCCACATTGGGCGACCGGGGCAGGTCAGTCGATGTCGACGACCACCGGCGCGTGGTCGGACGGCGAGCCCGTGCCCTGGGCCGGATCCCGCTCGTCGCGGTCGATGAACGCGCCCGTGACACGGTCGGCCAGCGACGGCGATCCGAGCACGAAGTCGATGCGCAGACCGCGGTTCCGCTCGAAGCGCTGCCGGTAGTAGTCCCAGTACGTGTAGACGTCCGGGCCGGGCGTGAAGGGGCGGGCGACGTCGACGTACCCGTCGTCGAGGAACGCCTGGAACGCGGCCCGCTCCGGCGGCGTGACGTGCGTGGAGTTCCTGAACTGGGTGACGTCGAAGACGTCCTCGTCGGTCGGGCAGACGTTCCAGTCGCCCACTAGTGCGGTGGGCACGTCCAGCCAGTCGGCGGCCGCCGTCCGGAGGCGGGCCAGCCAGTCGAGCTTGTAGACGTAGTGCGGGTCGTCGGGCTTGCGCCCGTTGGGGATGTACAGCGACCACACGCGTACGCCGCCGCAGGTCGCTCCCAGTGCCCGTGACTCGGGCCCCGCCGGACTCCCCTCCTCCTTGGCCCAGCCGGGCTGTCCCGGGAAGCCCTCCTGGACGTCGTCGAGGCCGACCCGGCTGATGATCGCGACGCCGTTCCACTGGTTGGTGCCGGACACCACGACGTCGTAGCCGAGCGCCTGGAGGCCCATCAGCGGCAGCTGGTCCTCGCGCGCCTTGGTCTCCTGGAGCGCCAGCACGTCGATGTCGTGCCGTTCGAGGAGCTTCTCCACCCGGTCGATCCGGGATCGGAGCGAGTTCACGTTCCAGGTGGCGAGCCGCACCACAGCAACCTAGGCCGTGCGGCGCGCTTCCGACGAGCCGTCGGCGGGCCGCCCTACCGTGAGTGCGTGAGCCAGGCTCGCACCCTCTGGGAGGAGGGCCGCGAACCCGGGTACCAGATCGTGGCGCTCGGGGTGGCTGCCGCGCTCACTGTCGTGGTGCTCGACCTGTGGCGGGCGGGCGAGGTCACCCACCTCTTCGACGTGGTCTTCGTGCTCACCTGCGTCGCCGTCGCGCTGCTCGTCCGTCCCGAGGACTTCTTCACCGCCGGGGTGCTGCCGCCGCTGGTGATGGCCACGGTCTTCGTCCTGGTCGGCCTCACCGACCCGGGCGCCATCGCCCACGAGGACGACGGCATCGTCCAGGCGGTCGTCTCCGGGCTGTCCACCCACGCGGAGGCCCTGGGGGTCGGCTACGCGCTGTGCCTGGCCTGCCTCGTCGTCCGACGCCGGTTCCAGCCGGCCGGGTCGACCACGGCAGCCGGCTAGGCGACGTCGAAGCGCTCCGGGTCGCCGGCGCCGACCCGCATCACCTCGGGCGCGCCCTCCGACCAGTCGATGACCGTGGTCGGCTCGGCCGGGGTCTCCCCCGCGTCGATCACGACGTCGACGACGTGGTCGAGCTCCTCCTTGATCTCCCAGCCCATGGTCCGCGGCTCGGTCTCGCCCGGGAGGATCAGGGTGCTGCTCAGCAGCGGCTCGCCGAGCAGGTCGAGGAGCGCGTGCACCACGGTGTGGTCGGGGATCCGGACGCCGACGGTGCGCTTCTTCGGGTGCAGCAGGCGCTTCGGCACCTCGGGCGTCCCGGGGAGGATGAACGTGTACGGGCCCGGCGTGACCGCCCGGATGGCCCGGAAGGCGGCGTTGTCGACGTGCACCAGCTGGCCCAGCTGTGAGAAGTCCTTGCAGACCAGCGTGAAGTGGTGCCGGTCGTCGAGCCCGCGGATGCCGAGGATCCGGTCGCGGCCGTCCCGGTTGCCGAGGCGTGACCCGAGCGCGTACCCGGAGTCGGTCGGGTAGGCGATCAGGGCGTCGTCGCGCAGTGCGTCGACCACCTGCTGGAGCAGCCGCGGCTGCGGGTTCTCCGGGTGGATGTCCAGGTAGCGAGCCACGACTCTCCAGCGTACGCGGTGTTCTTGGGCCAGACTGTCCTCTGCACTTCCGTCACATCCGTCACCCCAGGAGCCAGCGTGCGACCGTCTCGATGGGCCGCGGCCGCGCTCGCCGCCGGGACGCTCTGCGCCGCCCTGGTGCCGGCCGTCGCGGCGGCCGACGAGGCCGCCGTGCCCGGTGAGCTGTCCAGCACGGCGGTCAACACGACCCGGATCGACGTCCCGGTGCCCGCCGGCGTGACGCCGGAGGCGATCTCCGGCGTGCTGACCATGCCGGAGGTCGTCGACGACGGGGTGGTGACCTTCCGGGTGAACGGCCGGGTCGCCAGGACCGTGGACTCCACGCTCTACGCCCAGGTACGGATCCCGGTGTCGGCGGCCGACGTGATCGCCGACGGCACCATCGCCCTGACCATCTCCTCCGAGGGCCCGACCGTCGAGGACCTCTGCCGACCCGCCGCCGGGGCGGCCACCTTCCGCAAGATCGCGATCGAGTACGTCGGCCAGGAACAGCCGCCCACCACCCTCGCGAACTTCTTCCCGCCCTCGACGGCACGGATCACCGTGCTGGTCGCCGCGGACGCCGGCGACGACGTCCTGGAGGCGGGCATCGCCGCCGTGGCGGCCCTCAGCAGCCGCTACCCGGCCGGCACCGACATCCGACTGGCCCCGCTCACCGAGATCCCGACGACCGGCAGCGCCACCGAGCGCGTCGTCCTGATCGGCGAGGGACGGGCCGGCGAGGTCACGACCGACATCGCCACCGCTCCCGACGTCGCCGTCCCGACCCTGGCGATCGCCGCCACCGGTGACGACCTCGGTGCCGCGGCCCGCGCGCTGGCGCTGCCCCAGGGCGGCGACACCCTCCAGCTCGCCGACGACCCGGAGGCCGAGGGGATCACCGGCGAGCTCGGCCGGCGCGAGCCGGACCTCGAGCTCAGCCTGGCCGAGGCCGGCGCCGAGCAGGTCACGCTGTCGGGGTACGGCACCGCGTCCCAGGTCGTGGCGCTGTCGCAGGACGCCTTCTCGAGCCCGGTCTCGGCGGTCGACGTGCACCTCGTGGGCACGCACAGCGCGGTCGCCGATCCCGACCGGGCCCGGCTCGACGTCCGCATGAACGGTGAGCTCGTCGGCTCCGAGAAGCTGGACGGGACCGGCGACCTGGAGATGGACTTCACCGTCCCCGCCGGCCGGCTCCGCGCGGTGAACCAGCTCGAGCTGGTGCTGAGCGCCGTCACGCCCGACGGCCTGCCCTGCGCGGCACCGGGCTCCCCGCCGATCGAGGTCGACCTCGACACCGAGGACTCCACGCTGACCGCGACGGCCGGTCGCGCCGGCACCCGTGGGTTCCAGCTCTTCCCCCAGGTGCTCCAGAGCAGCCTGCCGGTCGCCGTGCGCACCGAGGGCGGACAGCGCTTCGCCTCGGTGCAGGACGCCGCCCGGATCGTCGCCACCCTCCAGCACGCGGCGGCGTACCCGCTCGACGTGCAGCTGGTGCCGGCCGACGCGTTCGTCGCCGACGACCGCTCGGGCATCCTCGTCGGCGCCACCGCCTCCGACGCGACCAGCCTCGAGGCGCCGCTGAAGCTCTCGTCGATCAGGCTGCTCGACCAGCCCGGCTCCTCGTTCCAGGTGACGTCCCAGGAGCCGTACGCCGTGCTCCAGTCCATCGACGTGGACGACCGGCAGGTCCTCATGCTCGGTGGCTGGGCACCCGGCAACGGCCCGGCGCCGCGCACCCTGACCGCCAAGGTCGTGAACTACCTGGACAGCGCGGGCTGGGACGCCCTGGAGGGCGACCTGCTCGTCACCGACGACTCCTCGACGCCGTTCACCGTCGACAGCGGCACGCTCGCGCAGGACGGGACCGGCGCGGACGAGGACGACGAGCGCTCCTACGTCCTGTGGTTCGTGGCCGCCGTGGCCCTGCTGCTCCTGGTGCTCGCGTCCCAGGTCGTCGTCTCGATCCGCCGGGACCGCAGGCGCGCGCCCGCCGAGCCGGCAGTCGACGAGTCGGCGGGCCGGCCGACGTACCTCGAGGACCTCGAGCTCCGCGAGCAGGACCGGCCGCCCGTCGCGCCACCGGTCCCGCCACCGGTGGAGGTACCGGTCGAGGTACCGGCCGCGACGCACCGGCCACGAAGCCACCCGCCACGAAGCCACCGGCGAAGCGGGCGCCCGCCACGAAGGCGGCCGTGAAGAAGGCAGCCGTGAAGAAGACGCCGCGCCAAGAAAGCGCCCGCCAAGAAGGCGCCGGCCAAGAAGGCAGCCGTCAAGAAGACGCCGGTGACGACGACGGCTCCGCCTCCGGCCGAGACGGTGACGCCGGCACCCCCGCGCGTGACCAAGCGGTCGCGCAACGCGAAGAAGCGCTAGTCCTGCTGCGCGCCCGCCGCCTTGAGGTCGCGCCGCAGCTCCTTGGGGAGCGAGAAGATCAGCGACTCCTCGGCGCTGTGCACGGCCTGCGCGTCGGGGTAGCCGCGCTCGGCGAGATAGGCCAGGACCTCGTCGACCAGGGACTCCGGCACGCTCGCCCCGGAGGTCACCGACACGGTGTTCACGCCCTCGAGCCACGCCTCGTCGATCTCGGACACGTCGTCGACGCGGTACGACGACGCGGCTCCCGCGTCCAGCGCGACCTCCACCAGGCGCACGGAGTTGGACGAGTTGGCCGAGCCCACCACGATCACCAGGTCGGCGTTCCCGGAGATCTCCTTGACCGCGAGCTGGCGGTTCTGGGTGGCGTAGCAGATGTCGTCGCTCGGCGGGTCGAGGAGGAGCGGGAACCGCTCGCGGATGGCGGCCACGGTCTCCAGGGTCTCGTCGACCGACAGGGTGGTCTGGGAGAGCCAGGCGACGCGGGCCGGGTCCCGGACCACGATGTGGGGGACGTCGGCGGGGCTCTCGACGAGCTGGATGTGCTCGGGGGCCTCGCCTGCGGTGCCCTCGACCTCCTCGTGGCCGGCGTGGCCGATGAGCAGGATGTCGTAGTCCTCGGCGGCGAAACGCCGCGCCTCGTGGTGCACCTTCGTCACGAGCGGGCAGGTGGCGTCGATGGTCTTGAGCTCGCGCTCGGCCGCCTGCGCGTGGACGGCCGGCGAGACGCCGTGCGCGGAGAAGACGACGGTCTCGCCCGCCGGGACCTCGTCGAGCTCCTCGACGAAGATCGCCCCGCGCGACTCGAGGTCGGCGACGACGTGCTTGTTGTGGACGATCTGCTTGCGGACGTAGACCGGCGACGCCGTACAGGTCGAGCGCCTTCTCGACGGTCACGACGGCGCGGTCGACACCTGCGCAGTAGCCGCGCGGGGCCGCCAGCAGGACGGCGCGCTCGGCCTCGTCCGGGGCGAGCACGCGGGGCATGCCGACGTCGGTGGTCATGCCTCCATCGTATGGGCGGTCGGTAGCACGCCCTAAAGTCCGACCCATGGCACTGGAGACGTCCGCGGAGTCCCCCGCACCCGTCCGCCAGATCGCCAACCTCGTCTCCCAGTACGTCGACCGGCTGGGCGCGGTGTGGGTCGAGGGCCAGATCGCGCAGATCAACCGCCGGCCCGGCATCCAGACCGTGTTCATGACCCTCCGCGACGCGGTCGCGGACATCTCGATCCCGTTGACGGTCCCGCGCGACCGCGTCGACGGGCTGGCCACGCCGCTGGTCGAGGGTGCGAGCGTCGTGATCCAGGCCAAGCCGAGCTACTACGCCAACCGGGGCTCCTTCTCGCTGGCGGTGCGCGAGATCCGGATGGTCGGCCTGGGTGAGCTGCTCGCCCGGCTCGAGCGCCGCCGCCAGCTGCTCGCGGCCGAGGGGCTGTTCGAGCGCGAGCTGAAGCGCCCGCTGCCGTTCCTGCCGCGGCGCGTCGGGCTGGTCACGTCGCCGGAGTCCGCCGCCGAGCGGGACGTCCTCGAGAACGCCAGGCGGCGGTGGCCCAACGTCGCCTTCGAGGTCGCGTACGCGACGATGCAGGGCCAGCGCGCGGCCGCCGAGGTGATGGAGGCGCTCGGCCGCCTGGAGAGACACCCCGACGTGGACGTCATCGTGGTGGCCCGCGGCGGCGGTTCGGTCGAGGACCTGCTGCCGTTCTCCGACGAGGCGCTCGTGCGGGCCGTCCACCGGCTCCGCACGCCGGTCGTCTCCGCGATCGGCCACGAGCAGGACTCGCCGCTGCTCGACCTGGTCGCGGACGTCCGTGCCTCGACGCCGACCGACGCGGCCAAGCTCGTGGTCCCCGACGTCGCCGAGGAGCTCAGGCTCGTCGACACCGCTCGCCGCCGCCTGCGGCACACCCTCGCCGGGTGGGTCGCGCGGGAGCAGGCGGGGCTGGACGCACTCCGGTCGCGACCGGTCCTGGGCGACCCGCGCGTGCTCCTCGACGAGCGCGCCGACGAGGTGCGCGGTCTCGTCGGCCGGGCCCGCCGCAGCCTGGGGCACCGCATCGACCGCGCCCAGGACGACGTCGCCCACCACCGGGCCCGGGCCCGGGCCCTCTCGCCGCTGGCCACGCTGGAGCGCGGCTACGCCGTCCTCCAGGACGCCGACGGTCACGTCGTCACGTCCGTGGCCGGCGTGTCGGCGGACACCCCGATCACCGTGCGCGTGGCCGACGGCCGCGTGCACGCCACGACCACCCGCACCGAGCTGCTCGAGGAGACCGATGGCTGACAAGAAGTCCCCGCAGGCGGACGGCGGCGAGGAGCTGTCCTACGAGGCGGCCCGTGAGGAGCTCGTCGAGACCGTGCGCCGGCTGGAGGCGGGCGGCACCACCCTCGAGGAGTCCCTGGCCCTCTGGGAGCGCGGCGAGCACCTGGCGACCGTCTGCCAGCAGTGGCTGGACGGTGTGCGCGAGCGGCTGGACTCGGCGCAGGCCGAGGACCCGGACGAGCAGGTCGAGGACTAGGAGCCGGCTACGGGAGGTCGTCCATCGTGAGGACGGAGATCAGCTCCTCCTGGTCGTCACGGCCGGCCGACCCGAAGACCAGGACGGTCTCGCCGCTGTCCTCGCCGTTCGCCAGGGCCGTCGAGTAGGCGAGGTCGCCGCCCGAGTCGGTCCAGGTCTGCCACGTGCCGGTCTGCAGGTCGCTCTCGAAGCTGCCCTGGTCACCGGGGTCGGCGTTCTCGTCGACGTACGCCTCGAGCAGCTCGTCGACGTCGGCGTCCTCCTGGCGCAGGCCGACGAACCGGCCCTCGTCGGTCAGCATCCCGATCCCCCACGCCGGTCGCGTCCCGGGGACGAAGTCGACGCTGGTGACCCTCCAGCCCGTCGGCAGCGCGCTCGGGTACACGAGGTCGATGCCGTTCTCCTGGGCCGCCTTCACGGGCTCGACGTAGTCCACCGTCTCGTTGTCGAGCTCGGGGTCGTCGCGGAACGAGCTGCGGAACACCACGAACGCGGCCACGGCCAGGACGGTGACGATCAGGGCGGCCAGGAGGCCGTTCGGCGTCCGGCTGTAGCGGGCGGGGCGCTCCCTGGGGTCGTCGCCCTCCCGCTCCGTCACCCGGCGATCCTCTCAGCACGAAGGGGGGAAGTGCGGCGGGAGGTGGGCCGATAGGGTCGTGGGCATGACCGAGAGCGGACTCTCCCCCGATCTGACGGTCGCCCCGGCCTCCCCCGACCGCAACCTCGCGCTCGAGCTGGTCCGGGTCACCGAGGCCGCCGCGATGGCTGCGGCCCGCTGGGTCGGCCGCGGGGACAAGAACGGCGCCGACGCGGTCGCGGTCAACGCGATGCGCGTGATGATCTCGACGATCGGCATGAACGGCACCGTGGTCATCGGCGAGGGCGAGAAGGACAACGCCCCGATGCTCTACAACGGCGAGAAGGTCGGGGACGGCACCGGCCCCGAGTGCGACGTCGCGGTCGACCCGATCGACGGCACCACCCTGACCGCCAAGGGGATGAGCAACGCCGTCGCGGTGCTGGCGGTCTCGCCGCGCGGCTCGATGTACGACCCGTCGGCGGTCTTCTACATGCGGAAGCTGGTGACGGGCCCGGAGGCCGCCGAGGTCGTCGACATCCGCTACCCGGTCGCCGAGAACATCCACCAGGTCGCGAAGGCCAAGGGCACCAACCCGTCCGACGTGACCGTGGTGCTGCTCGACCGTCCCCGGCACCACGAGCTCGCCGAGGAGATCCGCGCGACCGGTGCGCGCATCAAGTTCATCGTGGACGGCGACGTCGCCGGTGCGATCTCCGCCGCGCGCCCGGGGAGCGGCGTCGACCTGCTGCTCGGCGTCGGCGGCACCCCGGAGGGGATCATCGCGGCGTGCGCGATGAAGTGCATGGGCGGTGTCATCCAGGGCCAGCTCTGGCCGACCGACGACGACGAGCGCCAGCGCGCGCTCGACGCCGGGCACGACCTCAGCGAGGACGCGGTGCTCACCACCGACCAGCTGGTCGACGCCGACGACTGCTTCTTCGTCGCGACCGGCATCACCGACGGGGACCTGATGCACGGCGTGCGCTACCGGTCGGGCGGGTGCACCACCGACTCCCTGGTCATGCGCTCGCGCAGCGGGACCATCCGGTCGATCCGCTCGGAGCACCAGCTCTCGAAGCTACGCGCTTTCTCCGCGATCGACTTCGAGCACTGAGCCGAACGGGTTGGCCCGACCGCTCTGCAGGGCCAGCGCCTCGGTCACCGCGCCGATGACCCTGGGGTCCAGCGCCATCCCGCAGTGCGACGCCGTCACCTCGACCGCGCGCGCCTCGGGGTCGACGCAGGCGCGCCAGTCGACGATGCCGTCGCGCTGGGAGTAGATCGCGGTGAAGCCGACGCCCGACGGGATCGGCTCGCGGCTCTCCTCGAAGCTCTGGCGAGCGCAGCCGCCGGCCACGCACTCCTCCGACATCATGCCGGGCAGCCCGGCCCGGCTCAGCCGCACGAGCGCCTCGACGCCGGCGGTGAGGGCGACGTGGTGCGCGCCCGGGGCGAGCATCGGGCTGCCCATCGTGACGATGCCCGAGATCAGGTCCGGACGGCGCACGGCGAGCCCGCGCGCGAGCATGCCGCCCAGGCTGTGTCCCACGACGCTGACGCGCGTGCCGCGCCGGATGGCGATCGACTCGATCCGCGACTCGAGGGCGGCGGCGGCGTTCAGCGTGCAGCCGACGTTCGCGGTGATGTGGGAGCGGTAGGTGCGGTAGCCGCGGCGACGCAGCGCCCGCGACATGCCGGCCAGCGTGTAGTCACCGGCCATGAAGCCGGGCACCAGCAGGACGGGGTCACCGGCGTGCCGTCCGGGCCGACGGCGGCGCTCGGCCATCGAGGCCATGGCGAAGCGGCCGGCCTCGGTCACCACGCTGCCCTCGCGCAGCACCTCGTGCAGTCCCGGCCTGCGGAAACCGGGAGGCAGGAGGAACTCGCCCATCGTGCCGGGCACGTCGTCCGTCATCGCTGACCTCCTCTCCCCTCCAGCAGGCTAGGGGGAGGTAACCCGGCGGCGTGGGATATCCACCTCTGCGGTTGACTGGTGGGATGGACCAGTCGGCCTCCCACACGACCAGCGCGGTGCCGGTCTCGGAGGAGCTGTTCGCCCCCGTCGGGGACGACATCGAGCTCTGCTACCAGACCTTCGGCGACCCGGACGACGAGCCCCTGCTGCTGGTGATGGGCCTCGGCGGCCCGATGAACTGGTGGGACTCCGAGCTCTGCGTGATGCTCGCCGAGCACGGCTTCTTCGTGGTGCGCTACGACAACCGCGACACCGGGCGCTCCAGCCGGGCCAAGGGCCGGGTCACCCGGGCCATGCTCGTGCGGGCCTTCGCCGGGCGCCGGGTGAAGCCGCCGTACACGATGAGCGCGTTCGCCCGGGACGCGATCGGCCTCATGGACCACCTGGGCTGGGACTCCGCGCACGTCGTGGGGGTGTCCATGGGCGGGATGATCGCGCAGACCCTGGCGGTCACCGAGCCGGCCCGGGTGCGGTCCCTGACCAGCATCATGTCGACGACCGGCAAGCGCACCGTCGGCTGGCAGCACCCGAGCCTCTTCCCCAACCTGCTCGCCAAGCGCGGTGGCCGTGATGCCTACATCGCCTCGAGCGTCGTGGTCTGGAACCGGATCGGGTCGCCCGGCTACCCCAAGCCCGAGGACGCCGTCCGCGCGCAGGCCGCCGAGACCTGGGACCGCGGCATCAGCGGCAGCGGCGTGCTGCGCCACATGCTGGCGGTCGTCACCCAGACCAACCGCAGCGCCCGCCTGCACGCGCTGCGCGTGCCGACCCTGGTGATCCACGGGCTCGCCGACAAGATGGTGCACGTCTCCGGCGGCCGAGCGACGGCCGCGGCGATCCCCGGTGCCGAGCTGCTGCTCATCGACGGCATGGGGCACGACATGCCGGCCCAGCTCTTCGAGACGTTCACGCAGGCCATCCGCCGGACGGCGGACCGGGCCCGGACATGACGCTGACCCGCCCGTCGGTGACGGGCGGGTCAGCGTCCTGGGCTAGTCGGAGAGACGCTCGCCCGTGTCCGTGTCGAAGACGTGCACGCTCTTCGGGTCGGTCGTCACGTAGATCGTGTCGCCCTTGGACACCTGGTCGCGCCCGCTGACGCGGACGATCACGTTGTTCGGCGTGCCCTCGACGTCGCAGTTGCCGTAGACGAACCCGTCGGCGCCGAGCTCCTCGACGACGGTCACGTCGATCGGCAGACCACCCTCGGACTCGGACACGATGCGCCACGCCTCGGGCCGGACCCCGACGGTGATGTTGTTGTGCTGCGGGCCGAACTTGTTCGCCGCGGTCGGGTCGACCGGCACGAGGTAGTTCCCGATCTGCGCCTTGCCGTCCTTCGCCGTCGCCTGGATGAGGTTCATCTGCGGCGAGCCGATGAAGCCGGCGACGAACAGGTTGACCGGCCGGTCGTACAGCTTGAGCGGGGTGTCGACCTGCTGGAGCTCACCGAGCTTCATCACCGCGACGCGGTCGCCCATCGTCATCGCCTCGACCTGGTCGTGGGTGACGTAGACGGTCGTGACGCCCAGGTCGGCCTGGAGCTTGGCGATGTCGGTGCGGGTCTGCACGCGCATCTTGGCGTCGAGGTTGGAGAGCGGCTCGTCCATGCAGAAGACCTGCGGTGAGCGGACGATCGCGCGACCCATCGCGACGCGCTGCCGCTGGCCACCGGAGAGCGCCTTCGGCTTCCTCTCGAGGAACTCGGTCAGGCCGAGGATGGCGGCGGCGTCGGCGACGCGCTTCTTGCGCTCGGCCTCGGGGACCTTGGCCATCTTGAGCGCGAAGGCCATGTTGTCGGCCACCGACATGTGCGGGTAGAGCGCGTAGTTCTGGAAGACCATCGCGATGTCGCGGTCCTTGGGCGGCAGGTTCGTGATGTCCCGGTCGCCGATGAAGATCTTGCCCGCGTTGACCTCCTCGAGCCCCGCGAGCATCCGCAGGGTCGTGGACTTGCCGCACCCGGACGGGCCGACGAGGACCATGAACTCCCCGTCGCCGATCTCGAGGTCGATCCCGGGCACCGTGGGCTTGTCGGCCCCCGGGTACCACCGCTGTGCCTTCTCGAAAGTCACTGTTGCCATGCTGATGTGCTCCCTTCACCGGCAGGTACGTGCCGGACGATCCGTCGTGAAGTGACCTACGTCACCCTAGGTACCCGCGACGTCGGCGGATAGGGCGACGGCCTGCGATCTCAGGTCCTGGTCACCCCGTCTCCCGCACGTGCAGCACGCGCGCGCCCTCGGGGGCAGCGCCGGGAAGCGCAGCCCGACCACGTCCAGGGCCCGTCCGTCGACGACGACGCCGTCGCCGTCCAGCCAGGTCTCGCCCATCTCGGCCCGGTGTGCCGGCCCCGGCGGCGTCCGGTCCACGACCAGGTAGCGCCGCTCGGGGTC
Source organism: uncultured Actinomycetota bacterium (assembly GCA_963815335.1). Taxonomy (GTDB): domain Bacteria; phylum Actinomycetota; class Actinomycetes; order Propionibacteriales; family Nocardioidaceae; genus Nocardioides. Next base: position 77,181 of record CAWFGL010000004.1, on the reverse strand, counting down.
GAGCCCCGGGAGCCGCACCGGGCCGACGGACTGGGTGACCGGGGTGTCCACGGTCGCGACGACGAACCAGGCCTCGGCCCGGTCCGCGCCGACGAGTCCCGTGACCGCCAGGGCGGGGTCGGGATGGTCGACGCGCACCAACCGCCCCGAGGCGACGAGCGGACGGCAGCTCCTTGTGCAGCGCGACCCAGGCCGCCACCTCGTCACGGTCGTCCGCGTCCAGCCCGCGCAGGTCCCACTCGATCCCGAGGTGTCCGAGCAACGCGGTCGCGGCGCGGAACCCGGTCCCGTGGGTGCGGCCGGTCGTGTGCGCGACCGGACCACCGAGGTGGGCGCCGAGCATCTCCGGCGGCACGAGCAGCGACGTCCAGCGCTGGATCCGCTGCCGCTCGACGGCGTCGATCGTGTCGCTCGGCCACACGCGGTCGGTCCGCGTCGAGGACCTCGAGGTCGATGCGGCCGCCGCCGCTGGCGCACGACTCGATCTCGAGGTCGGGGTGCCGGTCGCGGAGGTCGTCCAGGAGCCGGTAGAGGGCCAGCGTCTGCCCGTGCACCGCCGGGCGCCCGCCGTGCGCGACGTCGACGAGGTCGCGGTTGTGGTCCCACTTGAGGAAGGCGATCGGGTACTCGTCGAGCAGCGCGAGCAGCCGGGCGCGCAGGTGCGCGTACGCCTCCGGGTGCTGGAGGTCCAGCACCTGCTGGTGCCGCCAGGTCGGTGGGTCCGCGACACGTCCGCGCAGCACCCAGTCGGGGTGCTCGCGGGCGAGGTCGGAGTCGGCGTTGACCATCTCCGGCTCGACCCAGAGCCCGAAGTCCATGCCGAGGGCGTGCACCCGGTCCACCAGCGGGTGCAGGCCGTCCGGCCAGACCTCCGCGTCGACCTCCCAGTCCCCCAGGCCGGCGTGGTCCGTGCGCCGGGCCCGGAACCAGCCGTCGTCCAGCACGAACCTCTCGACCCCGACGTCCGCGGCCGCCTCGGCGAGCTCGCCGAGGGTGCCGAGGTCGTGCTGCATGTAGACGGCCTCCCACGTGTTCACCAGCACCGGGCGAGGGCTCCGGGTCCGGGCTGAACGACGGCGCAGCCAGTCGTGCAGCCGCGCGGAGGCCGCGTCGAGGCCCGCGCCGGACCAGGAGCCGACCAGCCACGGGGACTCGTAGCGGTCCCCGGGAGCGAGCACGACCTCGCCCGGTCCGAGGAGCTCCCCGCCGCCCAGCAGGCACTCCCCCTCCGGGGTGCGCTCCGCGTACGCCTGGTGGTCGCCGCTCCAGGCGACGTGCGTGGCCCAGAGCTCGCCGCGGCCGAAGCCGAACCCCGGCTCCCCGGCCACCATCAGCAGGGTCGCGTCGTGACCCGTGCGGCCGTGGCGGCCCTCGCGCAGGTGGGTCCCGGCCAGCCACTCGCGGCGCTGCGGGGTGCGCTCCCGGCACCAGCGGCCGGTCAGGTCCAGCAGCTCGGTCGCCCGCGCCGGCACCGGCAGGGCGGACCGTACGGCGTGCAGGACCAGCGGTTCCTCGGCGGAGTTCGTCACGCCGACGCGGGTACGCACCAGACCCTCACGGGTCAGCTCGATGGTCACCTCGACGTCCCAGCCGGCCTCGGCGTCCGCACCCCGCAGCACCACCGCGGCGTCCTCGCCGTCGGCCACCTCCCAGTCCCACGCGGTGACCCGGGGCGACCACGGGAGCGCGGACCCGGCCGCACGGGAGCCCTCGAGGGCAGGCAGACCCGTGAAGCCGGCCGTGCTCTCACCGAGCACCCCGCGCTGCCGCGGCGCGTCCAGCGCCGAGTGCGGCACGCCGGGTCGATGGGCAGCGACGAGGCCCGTCAGGTCCCCGTCGCCGAGCTCGCTCCCCCAGTGGAGGAGGACGGGATCCCCGACGGGAGAGGGCGCGAGCACGATGCTCACGCCCCCTCGCGCCAGGTGGACCGGATGGCTCACCTGGATGTTCGCCTCAGCCCTTGACCGCTCCGGAGGTCAGGCCCCGCACGAAGTACCGCTGCAGGCTGAAGAACACGATCATCGGGATCACCATCGAGATGAACGCGCCCGCCGGCAGCAGCTCCGTGCCCTGGCCCTGGGCGCCCAGCAGGCCCTGCAGCTTCACGATCACCGTGCTGTTGTCCGTGGACGAGGAACAGCTTGGCGATCAGCAGGTCGTTCCAGACCCACAGGAACTGCAGGATCGCGAAGGCCGCGATGACCGGGACCGACATCGGCACGATCAGCTTCCAGAACGTCTGGAAGTGGCTCGCGCCGTCGATCTTCGCCGACTCGATCACCGACCTCGGCAGCGTCGCCATGTAGTTGCGCAACGTGTAGATCGCCAACGGCATGCCGAAGCCCGTGTGCAGGATCCAGACCGCGATGAACTGCCCCGAGATCCCCAGGCCGTTGGGCCCGAACACGTTGAGCAGCGGCTGGAAGGCCACCTGGATCGGCACGACCATCAGGGCGACGATCGCGATGAACAGGAAGTCCTTGCCCCGGAAGTCCATGAACGAGAACGCGTACGCCGCGAACGCGGCGAACATGATCGGGATGACCGTGGCCGGGATGGCCACGATGACGCTGTTGAGCAGCGCCGTCCCGATCTCCGCCTTGTCGAAGACGCCGCGGTAGTTCTCGAAGGTCCAGCCCCCGTTGGACAGCGCCGTCCACCAGCCGGTCTCGGCCTGGGAGTTGCGGTCCCGCAGGGAGGTGACCAGCAGGCCCACCGTCGGCAGGGTCCAGAGGACGCAGAGCAGGACCATCACGATGATGGCCGTTGGGCTGCGCCGTCGTCCGTCGGCCATGAAGCCGCGGACCTTCCTCGGCGCCGGTCCGTCCGCCGAGGCGACCTCGCTCGGAGTCTTGGTGACGTCGACAGTCATCGGCCCAGCTCCTCCTTCCGGAAGTGACGCACTTGGTAGATCAGCACCGGTGTCACCGCGAGCAGCAGGATCACGACGATCGCCGAGGCCCGGCCGGACTGGCTGTTGCGGAACAGCTCGGTGAAGAACAGGTTCGCGATCACCTGCGTCTTGTCCCGGCCGTCCGTGAGCACGTACACGATGTCGAACACCTTGAGCACCAGGATCACCACGGTGATGAAGACCGTGATGATGGTGCCCTTGATCTGCGGGATGACGACCCGGAAGAAGATCTGCAGCTCGGACGCCCCGTCGATCCGGGCCGCCTCGAGGGTGTCCTCCGGGACGCCCTTGATCGCCGACGACAGCAGGATCATCGCGAAGCCGACCTGCAGCCAGACGAGGATCACCATCATCAGGATGGAGTTGAGCCGCCCGTCGGAGTTCTGCAGCCACGTCTGCGCGTCACCGCCGAGACCCCGCCAGATGGCGTTGAGCAGGCCGGTGGCCGGCTCGGAGTCCGGGTCGTACGCGTAGACGAGCAGCCAGATCGTCGAGGCACCGACGAACGAGATCGCCATCGGCAGGAAGATCACGCTCTTCGAGATCTTCTCGCCGCGCTGCGAGAGCTTGTCGGCCAGCACCGCGACGATCACGCCGAAGAAGACGGTCGCCGCCGGGACGATGATCAACCACAGGATGTTGTTGAAGATCGCCGACTGGAAGGCGTCGGACCCGAGCACCTCCCGGTAGTTGTCCAGGCCGACGTACTCGGTCGCATCAGCGTTCGCGAACGAGTAGTTGATCGTCTGCACCGTCGGGTAGAGCAGCATCAGCGCCAGCAGGGCGAACGCCGGCGCCAGGAAGGCGTACGGCATCAGTCCCCGCGACAGGCGTCCGGGCAGCCCCTCGACGAACTGGTTGAGGCAGTAGAAGAACCCGTACGCGCCGCCGACCCCGACGACCAGGGCCAGCAGCCCGATGAGGATCTTGCTGTCGGCGAACCAGTTCGGGTAGTACGCGAACGCCAGTGAGGCGTTGGCGACGAACCACCCGATGACCACCATCCCCACGAGGCCGATGACGACCTTCCTGAGGTCGGGTCGCTCCGACGGGTTGCTGCCGTCCCCTTCGCCGCTCCCGCTGGGAGGCGGCGAGCCGGTCGGCTCTCCTGGCTCTGCCGGCTGCGTGTCGACAGCCTCGTCGATGCCCGCGCTCACTGGGGCCAGCTCCCCTCGATCGCCGTCGTGGTGTCCTGCGAGCTCTGACCCTGGATCCAGTCGACCATGCCGGTCCAGAAGGTGCCCGAACCGACCTCCTTCGGCATCACGTCGGAGCCGTCGAAGACGACGCCGGACGCGTCGGTCGCGGCCTTGGCGATGTCCTTGGTCGTCTGGTTCGGGTAGTTCTCGGCGTCGAAGGTCTTGTGCGGCGACAGCCACCCACCGGCCTGCGCCCACTCGGCGCCGAACTTGTCGGAGGTCAGGAACTGCATCACCTTGATGGCGTCCTCGTCGTTGCCGTTGAACAGCGCCGCGAGGTCCGCGCCACCGAGGATGGGCGGCGCGTCGGCCGTCTCCTCGGCTGCCGGGAACGGGAAGACCCCGACCGAGTTGTCCAGGTCAGCCTGGATCTCGGGTGCGAGGAACGAGATCTCGAAGGACCCCTGCCGCTCGAGCATGCACTCGGGCTTCGCGCGGAACGCCGGGACCATCGACTCGGCGACCTGGGTGTTGACCACCGTCTGGGCGCCGCCGTAGACCTGACCCTCGGTCTTGGCGATCTTGCCGAACTCGTCGAACGCCGCCACGATCTGCGGGTCGTTGAACGGGATCTGGTGCGAGGTCCACTCGTTGTAGACGTCCGGACCGTTGAGGGTCAGCACGTACTGCTCGATCCAGTCGGTCCCGACCCAGCCGGTCGCCTGGTCGGCGTTCCAGGCCATGCACCACGGGGTGATGCCGGTCGACGCGATCTGCTGGCCGAGGGCAGCCATCTCCTCGAGGGTCTTGGGGACCTCGTAGCCCGCGGCGTCCCAGGCCTTCTTCGGGTACCAGACGAGGCTCTTGTTCGCGAGCCGCATCGGCGCGCCGTACGAGCGGCCGGCGCCGTTGACGGCGCTGTCGCCCGTCGGGTCACCCGACAGCCGCACCGAGTCCAGGAGTCCCGGCACCAGCGTCTTGTCGAGCGTCCCGATGTCCAGGAACGTGTCGATCGGCTGGATGTCGCCCTGGGCCGCCAGCTCGAGCAGTCCGCCGGGCTGCGGGAAGAACCCGATGTCCGGGGCGTCGCCCGCGGCGACGCGGGTCTTGATCGTGGTGGTGAAGTCGGTGTCCTCGGTGTACTCGATGTCGATGCCCGACTCGTCCTCGAAAGCAACGAGCGCCTTCTCGAAGTTGGCCTTCTCGTCGCCGCCGTAGGCGCCGAGGATCGTGACCTTGCCGTCGCCGTCGCTGGAGGAGTTGTCGGCGAACCCCGCCGTCCCTCCTACGCCGCCGCCGCCGGCATCGGGATCCTGCAAGCAACCCGTGAGCGTCAGCATGCCGAGTGCGACGACGGCCATGGCCGCACTGCGTCGCTTTCCTACTGCCATCTCATCTCCCTGCTCGATTGGGGGGTGGGACTCCCCCGGTCCCTCGTGAAGGCGTGATCGCCATCACAGTTCGTAACCTCTTCCTACTCATCACATGCGGGTCTGTACAGGCTGACCTGCGGCTTTGAGACTGGACGGGGTCCGAATGCAAACGCTTGCGTTCACAGCGCAGCGTGTCCCAGGTCACATGCGGCCGTCAAGGTGCGTCTCACCCTGACCCTCCATCGTGGTCCTCAAGCGTTTGCGAACTCGCTACGCTGCGCCCATGAGCGGTCCGTCGTCACGCACGACTCCGCGCGTCGGCGACGTGAACATGGCCGACGTCGCGCGCGAGGCGGGGGTGTCCCTGGCGACCGTGTCCCGCGCGCTGCGCGACGTGCCGGGCGTCAGCCCCGCCACCCGCGACCGGATCCGACAGATCGCCGGCGACCTCTCCTACGTCATCTCCCCCGAGGCCTCGCGCCTGGCCCGCCGGGACACCGGCCGGGTCGCGATCGTGATCCCGCGGTCCGACATCTGGTTCTACGGCACGATGCTCCAGCACATGGACGACGTCCTGCGCGAGGTGGATCTCGACCTGCTCGTCTACCAGGTGGACGGCGAGGAGCAGCGGATGAAGTTCCTGCGCGAGCTGCCGGCCCGGCGCAAGGTGGACGCCGTCATCCTCACCGCCCTGCCGATGCGCCAGAACGAGGTGGACCGCCTCGAGCTGCTCGGCGTGCACGTGGTCATCGCCGGAGGCCGGGTCCGCGACTACCCCCACGTCGAGGTCGACGACCTCGAGGTCGGCCGGCTCGCCGTCCAGCACCTGCTCGACCTCGGGCACACCGCGATCGGGATGATCCGCACCAGCGACGCCGAGGGCGCGGCCTGGTCGTCGGACCTCCAACGGGTCCAGGCCTGGCGCGAGACGCTGGGCGCCGCCGGCCACCCGCCGCCCGAGGAGCACCTCGTCACCGTGCCGTACGGCCCGCGCGCCGGGGCCGAGGCGATGGCCCGGCTGATGGCGCTCGACCCCCGTCCGACGGCGGTCTTCGCCTTCTCAGACGAGCTGGCCGCGGGTGCGCTCGCCGGCGCGACCGAGGCCGGCCTGCGGGTCCCGGACGACGTCTCCATCATCGGCGTCGACGGCCACCCGATCGCCGAGACGCTGAACCTCAGCTCGGTCGACCAGGGCGTCGCCGAGCAGGGCCGCGCGACGGCCGAGATGGTCCTCGCACTCCTCGACGGGCGGGAGACCGGCGAGTCGGTGACCGTCCCGGCGCGCCTCGTCGCCCGCCGCTCGACGGGGGCGCCGCCCGCCTAGGCGCCGTGCTTGCGCTCCACGCTGACGCCGCCCATGATCGCGATCCCGCGGATCCGCACCGTCGGTGACGTCGGGTCCAGGGCTGCGTCGACGAGACCGGACGGCCCGGAGTAGCCCCCCATGATCCCGGTGCCCTCCATCTTCACGTTCACGTGCGGGGGCACGATCACCTGCGCGCCGCCCATGATGGCGTTGATCGTGATCACGACCTCCTGGGCCGCGAACCTGGCCTGGCGCAGGTCGAGCTCAGCACCGCCCCAGAAGCAGAAGACGTTCATCTCCCGAGGGACGACCCAGACCCCCCGGCGGTCGAAGCCGCTCATGATCCCGAAGTGCGTCTCCTTGTCCGGGCCGGGCACCACGAGCGACGAGCTCGCCGCCTTGACCACCGGCGCGGCGTGCGGGTGCGTCGGCAGGTCGAGGGTGATCGGGACGAGGTCGGCGTAGGTCCGCGCGGCGTACGTCGCCTCGAGCCGGGAGTCGAGCTCGTCCAGGTCGAGCCGGCCCTCTCCCGCGGCCTCACGCAGGATCTCGGCGACCTGGTGACGTTCGGCGTCACCGACGCGCAGCTGCGCCGGGTCTCGCTCCAGGTCGCCTGCCATGCGCTCACGATAGTCGGCACGGAATACTCACCACTCGTGGCTGAAGCACCCTTCCTCTACTCCGACCTGCTGCCGACCGGGAAGGACGACACTCCCTACCGGCTGATCACGACCGAGGGCGTCTCGACCTTCGCGGCGAACGGTCGGACCTTCCTCCAGGTCGAGCCGGAGGCGATCCGGCGGCTGACCGCCGAGGCCATGCACGACATCTCCCACTACCTGCGGCCCGCCCACCTCGCGCAGCTGCGGAAGATCATCGACGACCCCGAGGCGTCCGGGAACGACCGCTTCGTCGCGCTCGACCTGCTCAAGAACGTCAACATCTCCGCTGGCGGCGTGCTGCCGATGTGCCAGGACACCGGCACCGCGATCGTGATGGGCAAGAAGTCCGAGGGCGTCCTGACCGGCGCCGACGACGGCGAGGCGATCTCCCAGGGCGTCTACGACGCGTACACGAGGCTGAACCTCCGCTACTCGCAGCTCGCGCCGCTGACCATGTGGGACGAGAAGAACACCGGGACGAACCTGCCGGCCCAGATCGAGCTCTACTCGACGCCGGGCGGCGGGGACCCCGCCTACAAGTTCCTGTTCATGGCCAAGGGCGGCGGCTCGGCCAACAAGTCGTTCCTCTTCCAGGAGACCAAGGCGGTCCTCAACCCCACGCGGATGCTCGAGTTCCTCGACCAGAAGATCCGCTCCCTCGGCACGGCCGCGTGCCCGCCGTACCACCTGGCGGTCGTCATCGGCGGCACGTCGGCGGAGTTCGCCCTGAAGACCGCGAAGTACGCCTCGGCCCACTACCTCGACAACCTGCCGACGTCCGGCTCCCCGTCCGCCCACGGCTTCCGCGACCTCGAGCTCGAGGAGGAGGTCTGGAAGCTGACGCAGTCCTTCGGCATCGGCGCACAGTTCGGCGGCAAGTACTTCTGCCACGACGTCCGCGTCGTCCGGCTGCCGCGGCACGGGGCCTCGTGCCCGGTCGCGATCGCCGTCTCGTGCTCGGCGGACCGTCAGGCCCTCGGCAAGATCACCGCCGAGGGCGTCTTCCTGGAGCAGCTCGAGACGGACCCCGCGCACTACATGCCGGACGCCGGCATCGCCGAGGACATCGCGGCCGGCGAGGTCGTCAGCATCGACCTGACCCGGCCGATGGCCGAGATCCGCGCCGAGCTGTCCAAGCACCCGGTGAAGACACGGCTGTCGCTGACCGGGCCGCTCGTCGTGGCCCGCGACATCGCGCACGCCAAGATCAAGGAACGGCTGGACGCGGGCGAGGAGATGCCGCAGTACCTCCGCGACCACCCCGTCTACTACGCCGGCCCCGCCAAGACGCCCGCGGGCATGGCGTCCGGCTCGTTCGGCCCGACCACGGCCGGCCGGATGGACTCGTACGTCGAGCAGTTCCAGGCCGCCGGCGGCTCGCAGGTGATGCTGGCCAAGGGCAACAGGTCCAAGGTCGTGACCGAGGCCTGCCACACGCACGGGGGCTTCTACCTCGGCTCGATCGGTGGCCCGGCCGCCCGGCTGGCGCAGGACTGCATCAAGGACGTGTCGGTGCTCGAGTACGAGGAGCTCGGCATGGAGGCGGTCTGGAAGATCGAGGTCGAGGACTTCCCGGCGTTCATCGTGGTCGACGACAAGGGCAACGACTTCTTCACCGACCCGTCGGGGGCGGTCGACGTGCCACTCTCGGGGATCCGGGTCCGCAGCGCCGAGTAGCGGACCGAGCAGTTCTCAGGGAGTTCACAGGGTGGGTGGAAACCCTGGCGTCCTCCCGGCCGTTGGCCGGGGAGACGACGACAGGAGTTCCTGATGCAGTGCCCGAACGACGGCGCGGTGCTCACCATGAGTGAGCGCAGCGGCATCGAGATCGACTACTGCCCGACCTGCCGCGGTGTGTGGCTGGACCGGGGCGAGCTGGACAAGATCATCGAGCGGTCGCTCACGCAGCCGGCCGCCGCCCCGGCCCCGCCGCAGCAACCGCAGCAGCCGCAGTACGCCCAGCCGCAGCAGCAGCCCCAGTACGGCCAGCAGGGCTACCAGCAGCGCCCCTACAAGAAGCGCAAGGAGAGCTGGCTCAGCGAGCTCTTCGACTAGCCCGCCCGGTCATCGGGCACTGTGGCCCCGTGGATCCGGTGGAGCACGTCGAGCTGGCCCGCGCCGAGTCCGAGCGCGGTGAGCTCGTGCTGCGCGAACGACGGCCCGACGACGGCCCGACCTCGCTCGAGCTGCGCGCCAACGGTGTGTTCGTGATGGACAACGTCGAGGTCGGCACCGAGCGGGCGCTGGCCCGCGAGGCACTGACGCTGGTCGCCGACCCGCGAGCCGTGGTCGTGGGCGGTCTGGGCCTCGGGTTCACCATGCACGAGGTGCTCGCCGACTCCCGGGTCGAGACGTGCGCGGTCGTCGAGATCGAGCAGGCGCTGGTCGACTGGATGCGCGACGGGACGATCCCGCACGGGCCGGCGCTGCTCGCCGACCAGCGGGTGACCGTCGTGGTCGCCGACGTCGCGGTCGCGCTGGCCGAGGCCCGCCCGGCGTCGTACGACCTGGTGCTGCTGGACGTCGACAACGGCCCCGGCTACCTCGTGCACGCCGGCAACGCCGCGCTGTACGAGGTCCCAGCCCTGGAGGCCGCGCGCGCGATCCTCCGCCCCGGTGGGGCGCTGGTGGTGTGGTCGATGGCCGAGGCCCCGGAGCTCGAGGCCGCCCTGCGCGAGGTGTTCGCCGAGGTCGAGGCGCTTCCGCACGAGGTGCGGCTGCAGGAGCGGGACGAGCGCTACTGGCTGTATGTGGCGCGCGTCACGGGCAAGGTGTAGCTCGATGCTCCGCGTGCTCAGGGTGCGTGCATCGCAAGGCGCCGGAGCGAAGCCATACCGGGGTCGTCTCGCGAGCGACGGCAACGCGGCGAGGTGCGCGCCATGAGGACGCGGAGCGCGAGGTACGCCTTGCCCGTGGCGCTAGTACGTCGGACGCGTGACCGAGTACCGCACCGAGCACGACTCCATGGGCGAGGTCCAAGTGCCTCGCGACGCGCTCTGGCGGGCGCAGACCCAGCGGGCCGTCGAGAACTTCCCCATCAGCGGGACGCCGATCGAGCCGCGGCTGATCCACGCGATCGGCCACGTGAAGGCGGCGGCCGCGGTGACCAACGGCGAGCTCGGCGTCCTCCCGGCGGAGCAGGCGGACGCGATCGCGACGGCCGCGCGCGAGGTCGCCGCCGGCGACCACGACGCGGCGTTCCCGATCGACGTCTTCCAGACCGGGTCCGGCACCAGCTCCAACATGAACGCCAACGAGGTCATCGCGACGCTGGCGACGCAGGCGGGCACGGAGGTGCACCCGAACGACCACGTCAACGCCAGCCAGTCGAGCAACGACACCTTCCCCACCGCGATCCACGTCGCCGCCACGCTCGCCGTCGTCGAGGACCTCCTGCCCGCCCTCGACGTGCTGGCGTCGTCCCTGGGCGCCAAGGCCGAGGAGTTCGCCGGCCTCGTGAAGTCGGGGCGCACCCATCTCATGGACGCGACGCCGGTGATGCTCGGGCAGGAGCTGGGTGGGTACGCCGCCACGGTGCGCTACGGGCGCGAGCGGCTCGAGTCGGTGCTCCCCCGGGTCCGCGAGCTGCCCCTCGGCGGCACCGCGGTCGGCACCGGGATCAACACGCCGGCCGGGTTCCCGCAGCGCGTGATCGAGGTGCTCTCCGAGGCCACCGGCCAGGACTTCACCGAGGCCCGTGACCACTTCGAGGCCCAGGGGACGCGCGACTCCCTCGTGGAGCTGTCCGGCGTGCTCCGCACGATCGCCGTCGGCCTGACCAAGATCTGCAACGACCTGCGCTGGATGTCGTCCGGCCCGACCACGGGCCTCGCCGAGATCCACCTGCCCGACCTCCAGCCGGGGTCGAGCATCATGCCCGGCAAGGTGAACCCGGTGCTGCCGGAGGCGACGCTGATGGTCTGCTTCCAGGTCGTCGGCAACGACGCCGCCGTGGCGGCGGCCGGCGCGAGCGGCAGCTTCGAGCTCAACGTCGCGATGCCGGTGATGGCCCGCAACGTCCTCGAGTCGGTCCGGCTGCTCGCCAACGCCTCGCGCCTGCTCGCCACCCGCTGCGTCGACGGCATCACCGCCGACGCCGAGCGGATGCGCCGCTACGCCGAGTCGTCGCCGTCCGTGGTCACGCCGCTGAACAAGCACATCGGCTACGAAGCCGCGGCCAAGATCGCCAAGCAGGCCCTCGCCGACGGGACCACGATCCGCGAGACCGTCATCGCGCTCGGCTACGTCGAGCGCGGCGAGCTCACCGAGGAGCAGCTGGACGAAGCACTCGACGTCGAGAGGATGACGCACCCGTGACCGACCCCATGTTCGAGGTGGAGCGCCAGTACGCCGACGAGTCCAACCTCGCCACGCGGGAAGCGGTGTGGGGCCCCGGCCCCTCGGGCCTCGATCCCACCGACGTGGCGCTGGACCGCGTGCGCGCCGCCCTCCCGTCGGACCGCGCGATGCCGGACGTCCTCGAGGTCGGCTCGCGGTCCGGGTGCGTTCGCCGCCCGGCTCGTCGACGAGCTGCCGGGGATCGCCCTGCTCGCCACGGACCAGTCGCAGCGGTTCGTCGAGCTCACGCGGGAGCGGGGCGTCCAGGCCCAGCTCCAGGACGTGCAGCACCTGCTGGCGCCGGACGCGTCGTACGACGTCGCCGTCGCGATGTGGATGCTCTACCACGTGCCCGACCTCGACCGCGGCCTCGGCGAGCTCCGCCGGGTGCTGCGGCCGGGCGGCACCCTGGTCGCCACGACCAACGGCGACGAGCACGTCGCGGCGCTGCGCCGCGAGGCCGGCGGCGACGCCGTGCTCACCGTCTTCAGCAGCGAGAACGGCGAGGCCGCGCTGCGCCGGCACTTCGACACGGTCGAGCGGACCGACATCGAGACCCGGGCGACGTTCCCCGACCGGGAGACCGCGCTGGGCTACCTGCGCTCCTCCCAGGAGGACGTCGACTGGTCCCTCGCCGAGGACGGCTGGCCGCGCGAGTACCCCGGCTACGTGACGGTGTTCGTCGCGCGCTGAGCCTGCGGGGCTCAGTACCAGTTGTGGCTCTGGCTGTGGCCCCAGGCGCTGCACGGCGAGCCGTAGCGGTCCTGGATGTAGCCGAGCCCCCAACGGATCTGGGTGACCGGGTTGGTCGCCCAGTCCGCGCCGGCCGACGACATCTTCGAGCCGGGGAGCGCCTGCGGGATGCCGTACGCCGACGAGCTCGGGTTGTCGGCGGAGACGTTCCAGTGCGACTCCTTCTCCCAGAGGGAGTCCAGGCAGCCGAACTGGTCCTCGCCGAAGCCGAACTCGGCGAGCAGGGCCCGGGCGATGGTCCGCGGGTCCTCGTCGGAGAGGTCCTCGGTGCGGGTCAGCGCGTTGTCCGTGGTGGCCGCGCCGACGGCCAGCAGGTCGGCCTTCACCGGGTCGGCCTCCTCCCGGCGGTCCGAGCGGCTGACGAGGGCGTCGCGGGTCACGTTGAGCGGGGCGGCCTCGACCTCGGCCTTCGCGGCCGGGACCTCGCCGGTCGCCGCCGTCGGGACGTCTCCGGTGGCGGCCGAGACGAGGCCGGTGTCGGCGCCCGAGGACCCGCCGAGGACGACGGCGCCGCCGCTGACGGCGAGACCGGTGCCGACGACAGCCATCGTCGAGAGGGTCAGCGACGTGCGCAGCACCTTGCGCGGGGCGCGGTGAGCCGCCGGGGCACGGTGCTTCGGCACGTGCTTCTCAGGCGCTGACACAGACGGACAACTCGCTGTTCGGGGGTCGGTGACGGAGGACGTGGGGCACGGAGGCCTCGCCCACCATGCCCGAGGCCCCGGGGGCCTGCAAACCGAACGCGGTGATACCGGGGATCAGTTCACCACTCTGGTCACACACGTCCCACAGGCCCCAGAACCGGCTCAGAGCGTGACGTTCTCCAGCATCTCGGTCACCAGGGCCGCGATCGGCGAGCGCTCGGACCTGGTGAGGGTCACGTGGGCGAACAGCGGGTGCCCCTTGAGCTTCTCCACGACCGCCACCACGCCGTCGTGCCGACCGACGCGGAGGTTGTCGCGCTGCGCCACGTCGTGGGTCAGCACCACCTTCGAGTTCGCGCCGATGCGGGAGAGCACGGTCAGCAGCACGTTGCGCTCGAGGGACTGCGCCTCGTCGACGATGACGTACGCGTCGTGCAGCGAGCGGCCGCGGATGTGCGTCAGCGGCAGGACCTCGAGCATCCCGCGGTCGAGGACGTGCTCGATGACGTCGCGGTTGGTGATCGCGCCGAGCGTGTCGAAGACCGCCTGCGCCCAGGGCGCCATCTTCTCGCCCTCCGACCCCGGGAGGTAGCCGAGCTCCTGGCCGCCGACCGCGAACAGCGGGCGGAACACCACGACCTTCTTGTGCTGGCGACGCTCCATCACGGCCTCGAGGCCGGCGCACAGCGCGAGCGCCGACTTGCCGGTGCCGGCCCGGCCCCCGAGCGACACGATGCCCACCTCGGGGTCGAGGAGCATCTCCAGCGCGATCCGCTGCTCGGCGGAGCGGCCGTGGATGCCGAACGCCTCGCGGTCGCCACGGACCAGGTGCACCTGCTTGTCCGGGCCGACCCGGCCGAGGGCGGTGCCGCGCTCGGACAGCAGCACCAGGCCCTGGTGGCACGGGAAGTCACGCGCCGACTCGAGGTCGAGGTGCCCGTCGTCGTACAGCTCGTCGAGGTCGGCGGCCTGGACCTCGAGCTCGGCCATGCCGGAGTAGCCGGTGTCGGAGTCGTTGATCGTCTCGCCGCGGTACTCCTGGGCGTCGAGGCCGACGGCCGACGCCTTGATCCGCAGGGGCAGGTCCTTGCTCACGAGCGTGACGTCGCAGCCCTCGTTGGCGAGGTTGCACGCGACGGCCAGGATCCGGGTGTCGTTGTCGCCGAGGCGGAAGCCGGACGGCAGCGCCGCCGGGTCGGTGTGGTTGAGCTCGACCCGGATCGTGCCGCCGTCGTCGCCGACCGGGACCGGCTCGTCGAGGCGGCCGTTGACGAGGCGCAGCTCGTCCAGCATCCGCAGCGCGGCGCGCGCGAAGTAGCCGAGCTCGGGGTGGTGCCGTTTGCCCTCGAGCTCGGTGATGACGACGACCGGGAGCACGACCTCGTGCTCCTCGAAGCGCCGGAGGGCGCCCGGGTCGGCGAGCAGCACGCTCGTGTCGAGGACATAGGTGCGGGCGGGCTTCTTCGGCACGTTTCCACCTAGGTGACCGGCGCGCGCACTCCGTCGCACCGGCCTGTGTCTCAGCCAGCGCGGACTGAGAGAAGCCCGGGGGCCGGAGTGCCGGCCCCCTCGTACGACCGGCAGCCAGTGCCGTTCGTACTGCAGTCGTGACACGTCACGTCCGGGCCTCCCAGTACGGCAAGCTTCCCCACTCGCCGATACCGCGAAAGTACGCCGGGACCGCCCCTGACCTGGGTAGACACGCCCGACCTCGGGGTGAACGGTTCGGGAACGACTGTGCCGAGGAACGAGGTCGCGACCGACGAGTCGAAACCTCGCAAGCCGCGGCTGGAGGGCGATGTGGCTAGGCGCCGAAGCGGCGCTCGCGGAGCGCATAGGCCCGGATGGCACGCAGGAAGTCCACGCGCCGGAAGTCCGGCCAGTAGGCCTCGCAGAAGTAGAACTCCGACTTCGCGCTCTGCCAGAGCAGGAAGCCGCCGAGCCGCTGCTCCCCCGACGTCCGGATGACGAGGTCGGGGTCGGGCTGACCCTTCGTGTACAGGTGGTCGGCGATGTGCTCGACGTCGATGATCTGGGCGAGCTCCTCCAGCGACGTCCCGCGGCCGGCGTGCTCCTGGAGCAGCGACCGGACGGCGTCGGCGATCTCGCGGCGGCCGCCGTACCCGACCGCGACGTTCACGAGCATCCCGTCGACGTCGCGGGTCGCCTCCTCCGCGGCCTTGAGCTTCTCGGCGGTGCTGGAGGGCAGCAGGTCGAGGGCGCCGACGGGGTGCAGCCGCCACCGGCGCTGCTCGGCCAGCGACTCGACCGTGCTCTCGATGATCTCCAGCAGCGAGTGCAGCTCGGCGGGCGGCCGGTTGAGGTTGTCGGTCGAGAGCAGCCACAGGGTGACGACCTCGATGCCGACCTCGTCGCACCACCCGAGCAGTGGCTCGATGTTGTCTGCGCCCGCCTGGTGGCCGTGCGCGGTGTCCGCACCGACGGACTTCGCCCAGCGCCGGTTGCCGTCGAGCATCACGCCCACGTGCTGGGGGATGTCGGCCGGCATCTTGCGGAGCATCCGGGCCTCGTACGCCGGGTAGAG
Source organism: uncultured Actinomycetota bacterium (assembly GCA_963815335.1). Classification (GTDB taxonomy): domain Bacteria; phylum Actinomycetota; class Actinomycetes; order Propionibacteriales; family Nocardioidaceae; genus Nocardioides. Next base: position 61,507 of record CAWFGL010000004.1, on the reverse strand, counting down.
CACCCGTCGGAGTCCGCGCTTCCAGTCCGCCACGTCCCGATGGTAACGACGGGCTCTCCACCGTTCAGGTGATTGACGTCGCTTTGTGGCCCACCCGTTCCTCCGGGTGGGTACCTTCGTGACATGAGCAGCGGACCGCACCACGTCACCGAGGCGGTCGGCCACGCGCTCGAGACCGTCACCGAGTCACTCGCGGAGACGCTGCGGGACATCAAGCCGAAGCTGCGGGGCTGGCTGCACCTCGGCACCGCTCCCCTGGCCCTCGCCGGCGGGATCGTGCTGATCGCCCTCTCGCCGACGACCACCACCCGGATCGGGTCGATCGTCTTCGCGTTCTCCGCGCTGCTGCTCTTCACGGTGTCCGCGATCTACCACACGGGCACCTGGTCGCCGAGGACGTGGGCGTTCCTGCGCCGCTTCGACCACTCGAACGTGTTCATCCTCATCGCCGGCTCCTACACGCCGATCACGCTGATCCTCCTCGAGGGCACCCAGCGGGTCGCCCTGCTCACCACCGTCTGGACGGCCGCGATCCTGGGCGTGCTGTTCCGGGTCTTCTGGACCGACGCCCCGCGCTGGCTCTACACGCCGATCTACATCGCCATGGGCTGGGCGGCGGTCTTCTTCGTCCCCGGCTTCATCGACGGCGCCTCCAGCCGGCTGGGCACCGGCATGGCGATCGCCGTCCTGGTCCTGATCGCCAGCGGCGGTGTCCTCTACACGCTGGGCGGCGCCGCCTACGGCTTCAAGTTCCCGAACCCCTCGCCGAAGTACTTCGGCTTCCACGAGGTGTTCCACACGTTCACGGTGCTCGCGTTCGCCGCGCACTACACCGGCATCTCGATGGCGACGTACTCGCTGCGCTGAGCCGACGGGTGGAGTCCCCGGAGATCCGGTGACTCCGCCGCTTCTGCACCGAGATCTCGGTGCAGAAGTCGCAGACTCGCTACAGATCCGGGGACTCCGCCGGTCCGACCCTCAGGGTTTGGGACCCTTCACCCGTCTGATGGGTGAGGAGGTGGAGTGGCGGACCTGGAGCCGACGTTCGAGGACTTCGTCGCCGCGGACTCGCGGCGGCTGCTGGTGCTCGCGTTCGCGCTGACCGGCAACACCCACGATGCGTGGGACCTGACCCAGGAGACGCTCGCCCGGATGGCGGAGAAGTGGACACGGGTCCGTGAGGACCACGGCGCCTACGCGCGCACCGTGATGGTGCGGCTCAACATCGACCGGCTGCGGCGGCTGCGACGCGAGCTGCCGTTCTCCGATCCCCCGGACCACGCGGTGCACGTGGCGCTCACCGGTGAGGTCGACGCCTGGCTGGTCGACGGCCTCGCCTCGCTGTCACCGAGGCAGCGGACCGCGCTTGCCCTGCGGTACGTCGAGGACCTGGACGTCGCAAGCATCGCGGACCGGATGGGCTGCTCGGTCGGAACGGCGAGCAGCCACCTGTCCCGCGGGACGGACCGGTTGCGCGCGCACGCCCGCGACGTCGCCGGACGGGAGGCGTGATGGACGACGAGCTGAGGGCCGCCTACGACCGGCTCGACGACGCGCTGGCGCCCCCGGGTGACACGGCAGCGCTCGTGGCCGTCAGGGTGGCGACGCGGAGCCGACGCCGCCGGTCCGCGGGAGCAGCGGCCGGCGCGGTCGCGGTCATGCTGGGCGTGGCCGGCGTGACCTGGGGGTTGCGCGACGGAGGGGCAGCACCGACGCCCGGCCCCGCGGCACCCGTGCCCAGCGCCACCGAGTCCTTCGAGGCCCCCTCGACCACACCCACACCGACCGACGAGTACGAGCCCACGGCCAGCACAGCCGAGCTCACCTGCTCCTCGGGCACCGTCGTGGGCATCGTGACCAACCCGGAGGACTACCTGGCCGGGGCCCCCTACGGACCGGAGACGGTCCGCCCGTGGCTCCTGCCCGAGGCCTACGAGCGCTTCTATCGGGTCGACGCCGACCAGGTCGTGGCGCGACTGGTCACCCAGAAGGGCGACGTGTACGCCGAGCTCGGGCTGATCGCCATCGACGACGCCTGGCGGGTCGAGTCGCTGGCCGCCTGCACCTCGGCCTACCCCGGCCTCCGCTCCCTCGTCCAGGACGCGAGCACGAACCCACGCGCCTCCCTGACGGCCGTCCCGGAGAACCACTGCTGGATACAGACGCTCGAGACGCTGGGGAGGTCCTGGGATCTCCGGGACGAGGACCAGTTCGGGTTCGGTGGCCTCGGTCCGGACGGGTTCCTCGGGATCGGTCAGGCGTACTCGGTAGGTGACCGCCTCAGCTACGTCGACCTCTCGGGGGCACGCCTGACGTTCGTGCCCGCCGACAGCCCGGGCACGGACGCCAACGAGGGCATCTGCGACTGACTACTTCTTGGGGATCGTCGTCCCGCGCCCGTGCAGCATCGTGATCATCGTGGCCAGCTGCTTGTCCATCTTCTCGGTGCGCGAGAACGACGTCAGCGCGAGCAGCGGCTTGAAGCGCTGCTTGGCGATCGCCTTCGCGTAGGTGAACTCCTTCAGGCCGTCGGGGCCGTGGATCCGGCCGAAGCCGGAGTCGCCGACGCCGCCGAACGGCAGGGACGGGACGCCGGCGAACGTGATCACGCCGTTGACCGCGGTCATGCCGGAGCGGATCCGGCCGGCGAGCTCCATGCCGCGCTCCTTGGAGAACACCGTCGACGCGAGCCCGTAGCGGGTGCCGTTGGTCCGCTCGATCGCCTCGTCCATGTCCCTGACCTTGGCGACGGTGACGGTCGGGCCGAAGGTCTCCTCCTGGACCGCGAGCGAGTCCTCGGGCACGTCGACCAGGATCGTCGGCTGCACGAACCGCTCGCCGACGGCGTCGACGCCGCCGAGGACGGCCCGGCCGCCCTTGTCGAGCGCGTCCTGGATGTGGCTCCGGATGATGTCCAGCTGGCTCGGCATCGTGATCGGGCCGATCGGCGAGTCCGGTCCGTCGTACGCGCGGAGGTCCTTGGCCTTGTCGACCAGCTCGGCGAGGAAGTCGTCGTAGACGCGCTCGTGCACGTAGATGCGCTCGACGCCCGTGCAGGTCTGGCCCGCGTTGGCGCAGGCGCCCCACAGCGCGGCGTCGGCCGCGGCCTCGATGTCGGCGTCGTGGTCGACGAGCAGCGCGTCCTTGCCACCGGCCTCGATCACGACCGGGGTCAGGGTCTCCGCACAGGCGGCCATCACCTTCTTGCCGGTGGCGGTCGAGCCGGTGAAGGCGATCTTGCCGACGCCGGCGGACGCGAGGGCGGCACCGGTCTCGCCGTACCCCGTCACGACCTGGAGCACCGGGCGGCCGACCGACTCGAGGAACGTCCGCGCCAGCCACTCGCCCACACCCGGTGTGTACTCCGAGGGCTTGAAGACGACCGCGTTGCCCGCCGCGAGCGCGTACGCGATCGAGCCCATCGGCGTGAAGACCGGGTAGTTCCACGGCCCGATCACGCCGACGACGCCGAGCGGCCGGTACTCCACGGTCGCCGACTGGTTGGCCATCAGCAGACCGCTCGGCACCTTGCGGCGCTTGAGCACCTTCTCGGCGTGCGACGCGGCCCAGGCGAGGTGGTCGATGGCGAGCGCGCTCTCGAGCATCGCGTCGCCGTGCGGCTTGCCGGTCTCCTGGTGCATGACGTCGGCGAGCTGCGCGACGCGACGGGTCATCGCGCCCTTCCAGGTCTGCAGGTGCTTCTCGCGCTCGTCGAACGACAGCGCCCCCCACCACTCGGCCTCGGTGCGGGCACGCTCGACCGCGGCCCGCACCTCCTCGGCGGTGTGGATCGGGTGCGTGCCGGCGACGTCGCCGTTGCGCGGGTTGAGCGACTCGAAGGTCGTGGCCTTGCCGGTGACAGGGCTCTCGGTCGTGGTCATCAGGCGTTCTCCTTGATGAGGTCGGCGGCCTTCTCGCCGATCATGATCGTCGGGGCGTTCGTGTTGCCGCGGCAGACGGCCGGCATGACCGACGCGTCGGCGACGCGGAGCCCGCTGATGCCGCGGACCCTGAGGTCCGGGTCGACGACGGCGTCCTCGCCCGTCCCCATCGCGCAGGTCGAGGTCGGGTGGTAGAGCGTCTGGCCCCACTGGCGGGCGTGCTCGACGAAGTCCTCGTCGGACGGGTCGGCCGGCAGGTTCCACGGCGTCGTGACCATCCGGCCGAGCGCACCCTGGGTGACGATGTCCCAGGTACGACGCAGCCCGGCGAGCATCGCGTCCAGGTCGGCCTGGTCGTCGAAGTACGCCGCGTCGATCTCCGGGTGCCAGCCGGGGTCGGCCGACCGCAGCCGGATCGAGCCGCGGCTCCGGACCGAGACCAGCGTCGGCGCGGCGGTGACCATCCGGCGGTTCGGCTCGTGCAGGCCGTTGTCGTAGAAGCCCGACGGGGCGGCGTGGATCTGCAGGTCCGGGGCCGCGAGCCCGTCGCGGCTGGTGAAGAAGGCGCCGGCCTCGCCGATGTTGGACGCGAGCGGGCCCTTGCCACGGGCCTTCCAGCGCGCGAAGTTCCGGACGTTGTTGAGCTGGCCGAGGTCGGTGGTGCCCTGGGTGTCCCAGAGCAGCGGCACGACCGGGTGGTCCTGGAGGTTCGACCCGACCCCGCCGAGGTCGACCCTCGCGTCGATGCCGACCTCGCCGAGGTGGGACTTGGGGCCGATGCCCGACAGCATCAGCAGCTGCGGGCTGTTGATCGCCCCGCCGCACAGCACGACCTCGCGGGTCGCGGTGACGGTGTGCTCGCGGCCGCTCTGGCGGAACGTCACCCCGGTCGCCCGCTCCCCCTCGAGCACCACCCGGGCGGCCAGGGCGCCGGTCGTGACGGTCAGGTTGGGTCGCGACCGGGCCGGCTTGAGGTACGCCTCGTAGGTCGACCAGCGCCGGCCCTTCTTGCAGGTCACCTGGTACAGCCCGGCGCCCTCCTGCGACTCGCCGTTGAAGTCGTCGGTCGGCTTGAGGCCTGCGCTCACCGCGCTGTCCACGAACGCGTGGCTGAGCGCGTGGGTGTAGACGCGGTCCTCGACGTGCAGCGGCCCGCTCCGCCCGTGCAGCGGGCCGCCCAGCCGGGTGTTGCCCTCCGACCTCACGAAGTACGGCAGCACGTCGTCGAAGCCCCAGCCGGTGGCGCCGTACTGGTCGCGCCAGGAGTCGTAGTCGGCGCGGTTGCCGCGGATGTAGATCATCGCGTTCATCGACGAGCAGCCGCCGAGGGCCTTCATCCGCGGCCAGTAGGCGCGGCGTCCGTGCAGCTGCTTCTGCTCGGTCGTCGAGTAGTTCCAGTCCCAGCGGGTCTTGAAGAGGGTGGAGAACGCCGCCGGGATGCTGACCTCGTCGGCGCCCTCGGTCTCACCGCCCGCCTCGAGCAGCAGCACGCTGAGCTTCGGGTCCTCGGACAGCCGCGCCGCGAGCACCGCCCCCGCGCTGCCCGCCCCGACGATGACGTAGTCGTAGGTGTCTGTCCGGCATGGGTCGAACCTACTCCTGGATCACCCGGCCAAGGCGACCCCGAAGACCACGATCGCCGCCGCCAGTGCAGCCCCACCCATCAGGAAGCGCACGATCGCGGATCCCGTGAAACGCTCGGCCAACCAGTAGACGCCGGTGACGATGCCGACAGCGGCCGTGACGTGCAGGAGCGTCGCCAGTGCGACGCCGAGGATGGCGCCGGCGCGGTAGTAGTAGCCCCACAGGACTCCGGTCACGAGCGGTATCACCACGGCGCCGGCCAGACCCTGGACGACGCGGTGCCACCAGGGCCCGTCGCCGATCCACGGGAGGTCACCCATCCACGGCAGCCAGCTCACAGGGTCCACGTCGAAGACTTCCAGGGTGGCCGCGGTGCCGAGATAGACGATGCCCACGACGACCAGGAACTGGACGAGGCGGTACCACCGGGTGAGCCACGTCCAGGTCGGACCGGGCTTGCGCCCTTCCACAACGACGCATTGGCGACGGCAGCCCACACCAGCCATCGGCGGATCAGCCCCACCTCGGTGTCGAGCATGGCGTCGCGGAAGACCCGATCGGCTCGATGCGGTGGATCTCCTGAGCAGCGACGTAGCCCTTCGGTCCGCCATGGTCGGGGATCAGGCCGTCGTGGATCGCGCCGCCGGGAGGTGACGGCCCGACTTCGGCACCAGCCACGTGAACAGCGTCGGCACGGAGGTGAGGTCCGTCCAGAAGTCGTCGAGCTTGTGCGGCACCAGTCTGGCCAACGTCCGGTCGTCGTACGCGATCCGGCGACGAGCTGGAAGTCCTCCTTGTCGCCCTCGACCGGCGTTGAGCATGATCGCCACCGGCAGCTCTCGGTCCGGCTCCTGCCCGGGACGTTGCCCTCGTTGTCCGGCATCCCGCCGTCGTAGAAGTTGCCCTCGTTCGTGTCGCGTTCAGTCCACATGTCGACGCCCCCGCAGAGGCACGTAGCCCACTCCGGCTGTCGAGACCCCCTTCCGCAAACTAGAACGTGTTCCTATTGTCGGGTCCCATGACCGTCTCCGGGACCTGTACGCCGGCCTTCGAGCCGCTCCGCGACCTGCTGGCCGCCAACCTCGCCGACGGCACCGACCTCGGCGCGTCCGTCGCGGTGCTGCACGACGGCGAGCTGGTCGCCGACCTGTGGGGCGGCGAGGCGAAGCCCGGCGTGCCGTGGGTCGAGGACACCGTCGTCATGGTCTGGTCGGTGACCAAGCCGATGGCCGCGCTGACCGTGCTGGTCCTCGCCGACCGCGGCGAGATCGACCTGGACGCACCCGTGTCGTCGTACTGGCCGGAGTTCCGCCGCGACGACGTGCTGGTCCGGCACCTGCTCGGGCACACCTCGGGATACGCCGGCTGGACCGAGACCCTGGACTTCGCCGGGCCTGCATGGACCTCGAGCGGTCCGAGCGGATGCTCGCCGAGCAGGAGCCGTGGTGGGAGCCGGGCACGGCGTCGGGCTACCACATGATCGCCTACGGCCACCTGCTCGACGGGCTGGTCCGCGGCGGCGACCGGGACGCCGCTGGCCGACCACTTCCGCACGCTGGTCGCCGAGCCGCTCGGCGCCGACTTCCACCTCGGCGTGCCCGACGACGTGCTCGGCCGGTGCGCCGACCTGGTCCCGCCGACCGAGTCCGGCATCGACTACGCGGCGCTGCCGGAGGGCAACCTCCTGATCCCGACGGTGGTCAACCCGCTGCTCGACGTCGAGAACGGCTGCAACAGCGCCGAGTTCCGCCGGGTGTCCGTCGCCGGCATCAGCGGTCACGGCAACGCCCGCTCGGTCGCCAGGGCGCAGTCGGTCGTCTCGCACGGCGGCGAGGTCGACGGCGTCCGGCTGCTGTCGGAGGCGACCGTCGACCGGATCTTCGAGGTGCAGGCCGAGGGCCCGGACCTGGTGCTGATGGCGCCGCTCAAGTGGGGCATCGGCTACCAGCTGCCGTCGCCGACGGTGCCGGTCGTCCCGGACGGCCGCGCCTGCTGGTGGACCGGCTGGGGCGGCTCGATCGTCGTCAACGACCTCGACCGGCGGGTCACCATCGCCTACGCGATGAACAAGATGGTCGGCGCGCACTTCATCTCGCTCCGCGCGCACCGACGCCTACGTGCGCACCGCCTACGAGTGCCTGGAGGCGCTGGGATGAGCGACGCGAAGGTCTGCATCATCGGCGCCGGCTGCTCCGGCATCACCACGGCGAAGCGGCTCAAGGACCACGGCATCGCCTACGACCAGTTCGAGATGTCCGACGACGTGGGCGGCAACTGGTACTTCCGCAACCCCAACGGCCGCTCGGCGGTCTACGAGTCGCTGCACATCGACACCTCGAAGACCCGGCTCCAGTTCGAGGACTTCCCGGTGCCGGACGACTGGCCGGACTTCCCGAGCCACCGGCTGATGCACGACTACTTCCGCGCGTACGTCGACGAGTTCGGCCTCCGCGACGGGATCGAGTTCGACACCGGCGTCGAGCGGGCCGCCCGCAACGCCGACCGGCGGCTGGGACGTCACGCTGTCGACCGGCGAGACCCGGTCCTACACCGACCTGGTCGTCGCCAACGGCCACCACTGGAAGCCGCGGCTCCCCGACTACCCCGGGTCGTTCGACGGCGTGCTGATGCACAGCCACGAGTACGTGTCGCCGTTCGAGCCGGTCGAGATCCGCGGCAAGCGCGTCATCGTCGTCGGGATGGGCAACTCGGCGATGGACATCGCCAGCGAGCTGTCGTCCCCGTGGATGGCGGAGACGCTCTACGTCTCGGCGCGCCGCGGCGTGTGGGTGCTGCCGAAGTACCGCAACGGCCAGCCCGCCGACAAGGTGATGGCGCCGCCGGACATCCCCAAGGACGTGGCCCTGGCCGCCTCGCGCGAGCTGATCCGCGGCCTGGTCGGCGAGATGTCGGCGTACGGCCTGCCCGAGCCGGACCACGAGCCGCTCGCCGCGCACCCGTCGGTCTCGGCCGACTTCCTCACCAAGGCCGGGTCGGGCGACATCCACATGCTGCCGGCGATCGAGCGCCTCGACGGCTCGACCGTGCACCTGACCGACGGCTCGTCGGTCGAGGCGGACGTGATCATCTGCGCGACCGGCTACGAGATGGAGTTCCCGTTCTTCGACTCCGGCGAGACCGACCTGCACCCCGACGACGAGCACCGCTACCCGCTGTTCAAGCGGATGATCAAGCCCGGCGTCGACCACCTGTTCTTCCTCGGGCTCGCCCAGTCGTCACCGACGATCGTCAACCTGGCCGAGCAGCAGTCCAAGCTGCTCGCCAAGCTGCTCGAGGGCACCTACGCGCTGCCGCCGGTCGAGGAGCAGGAGCGGATCATGCGCGCCGACGAGGCCTTCCACCTCGAGCAGTACTACGCCGCCCCGCGGCACACGATCCAGATCGACTTCGGCCGCTACTGCGTCGACCTGCACCAGGAGATCGCGGCCGGCGAGGCAGCGGTGCTCATCGCGCTGAGGCGCTCTGCAGCGACTGGTCCACGCCCGGGCGTGACCGGGGTTCACGGCTCTGCAGTGGTCCGTCGGTGGAGCTGACCTTCGCCGTGCTGGAGCAGGCTGCCAGGGGGCGCACGCGGCGTCGTCGTCCACGCCTCTGTGGCTGAACAGGCGGAGCATCCCGCCGCCGACCAGCTCGGTGTCGACCGCGCGATCGAGAACTCGTCGAGCTGGTGCATCCGGCGTTCACGGCTCGGTGGATCGTCGCAGCCGTTCCGCGATCCGCACGTCGCCCTCGCTCGATGGTCGCCTTGGCCCGGTCGAGCGCGGACTCGATGCCGCTTGACGAACGTGCCGAAGATCGAGGACCTCTGACCTGCCGCCGCGCACGGCAGGGATCATCGCCGCCTCGCAGGCGATCCGCCGGGCGACCGGCGTGCGGAACGACGACCTCCGCCGGTCCACATCTGCTCGCCGGCGTCGAACATCCGCTTACCCATGACGCTGGCGCCGGTGCGCTCGAGCGTCTCCCGACGGATGGCGTTGAGCGCCCCTCCGCCGCCCTCGGCCGAGCTTGAGGTTCCCGGAAGTAGCGCTGCGGGAAGACTCCATGAACGCCTGCCGAGCTCGCTCCAGCGTGGCTTCCGCTCACTCAAGCGGTCCGGACGCGCACGGTGCTTGGGCGCGGACGAGCGCGACCAGCGACATCTTGAACACGCTGCCGGAACACCGTGCCGAGCCATGCAGCCTGCCCCGGACCCGCCGTGCCGCGTCCTCCCGGTGATCGTAGCAGCCGGGTTGCCGCGGCGGCGTCGCGGCCGCCTTCTCGACCGCGTGGCTAGACCGCCGCGTCGCGCTGCTCCTCGGGTGCGGACCACCTGCGCATCATCGCTCCGGGCGCAGGCTCCTTCAGGGCTCTGAACGTCAGTACGTCAACCGTTCGGGCGCAGCTCGACTCACCGTGCAGCTCGGTCCGTTCTCGGCCAGCGCCTCGGTCCAGGTGTCCGCTCGGGCAGTCTGGCCCGTCCGGCCGATGCATCGCGATGGCCCACTCCCCGCCCTCGCAGGATTCGACCCGACCGTCGTCGCAGTGCGCGGCCTCCACCACTGCGACAGGTGGCGTCTCGAGACGCCTCGGCGACCAAACGTCGCCGGTGCGCCTCGACGACCGGGTGAGCCGGTCGCTCGGTCGGGCCAGCCATGTTCGCCGCCGACTGCCGCACCTCGCCTGCTGGAGGTCCAGCACGATCGACGTCCAGCCGTGCCGCAGCTGCCGTCGACTGTCGAACCCGCCGCCGTGCTGGTCGCAGCTCGTGGGCCTCGATCTGCCGCGCAGACGCTCTTGCCGTCTGCTGCGGTCCGTCATCGACCACACCGGGAGCACCCGCGACGCTCGGCCAGGCCCCGTCCGGGTCACCCGAGACCGCAGCACCAGCCCGGTGCACTGGCGGGGTCAGCGATCTCGGTCATGCGCACCAGGACCCCCCGACACCCACCGCCAGCGATCGCGTCGAAGACGCCCAGCCGTCACCGCTCGTGGAGAAGCCGCCGATATGACGACACTGTGTACGCCTACTGGCGAAGCATCGACCTCCAGCGACTCGACGTCGGTGACCGGCCGCTCACAGACGAACCCCCGGCAGACGTACGCCGCCGGCGCGGCCGTCGACGGCGGCGCGACCGGACAGCAGCGGGATGTCGTCGCGAGGACCGTCGGCGACGACGACGACCGCACCCGGGTGCCGCCGGGCGGTCAGCGCCAGCGCGTCGCGGTCGGCACCGGCCGGACCCACGACCGCGATCTCGAGCGGACCGTCCAGCATGGTCTGCGGCGGCGGCGAGCGACCAGCCCGCGAACCGCGGCGCGCGCTCGGCCAGCACGGAGACGGTGGCCAACGCGGCCTCGGCCGCATCGCGGTAGCGGCCCTCACCGGTCAGGCGTGCGCGGTCACGAGCGCGTGCACCATCGAGGAGAGCCCTGACGGCGAGGCGTTGTCACCCGGGTCGCGCGGCCTGGCGACCAGCGTCTCGGCGTCGTCCGCGGTGTCGAAGAACCCGCCGTCGTCGGCGACGAAGTGCTCGAGCGCGCTGTCGAGGACGCCGCGCGCGCGCTCCAGCCACACTGCGTCCCCGGTCGCCTGGACCAGGAGAGGAAGCCGGCCGCCACGCAGCCGTGGTCCTCGAGCACCCCCGCAGGTGCGCCGACGACGCCGTCCCGCGAGACCCTGCGCAGCCGCCCGTCGGCAGCCAGGTGCAGGTCGGCCAGCAGCTCGCCGGCGGCGCGGGCCGCGGCGACGTAGAGCGGGTCCCCGAGCAGCAGCCCGGCGTCGCAGAGCCCGCTGATCGCCAGCCCGTTCCACGCCGCGACCACCTTGTCGTCACGCGCCGGCCGGACCCGCTCGTCCCGGGCCGTCATCAGCCGCCGTCGGACGTCGACCAGCCGCCCCGCGCCAGGACCCTCCGGGTCACGGAGGAGCTGGAGCGTGGAGGCACCGTGCTCGAAGGTGCCCTCGTCGGTGACCTCGAAGACGACGGCCGCCCAGCCGCCGTCCACCTGGCCGAGCGCCTCGACGAGCTCGGCCGGGGTCCAGGCGTAGAACTTGCCCTCGACTCCCTCGCTGTCCGCGTCCAGGGCGGACGCGAAGCCGCCCTCGACGGTGCGCAGCTCGCGGATCATGAAGTCCGCGGTCTCGCGCGCCACCCGCTCGCCCAGCGGGCCGCCCCAGCGGGCGTAGAGGCCGAGCAGCTGGGCGTTGTCGTAGAGCATCTTCTCGAAGTGCGGCACCACCCAGCCCGCGTCCACCGAGTAGCGCGCGAAGCCGCCGCCGAGCTGGTCGTAGAGCCCACCGCGGGCCATCGCCTCGCACGTCGCGTCGAGCATCGAGCGCGCCTCGTCGGACGGGTGCCGGCGGAGGAACTCGAGCACCATCGACGGCGGGAACTTCGGGGCGCCGCCGAAGCCGGCCGCGTCCCGGTCGAAGTCGCTGGGCCAGCAGCCCGACCGCGCCGGTCGAGCACGTCCGCGGTCAGCGCGGCCGAGGCCAGCGGCGGCCTGCTGGTTGAGGTGCTCGCGCAGGTTGCCCGCCACGCGGCGTACGTCGTCCGGCTTGTCGCGCCACGCCTCGCTCAGCGCCTGCAGCACCTGCGTGAACGACGGCTGCCCGTGCCGAGGCCGGTCCGGGAAGTAGGTGCCCGCGAACCACGGGTTGCCGTCGTGGTCGAGCACGCACGTCATCGGCCAGCCGCCGTGCCCGGTCATCGCGGTGGTCGCGTTCATGTAGACCGCGTCGACGTCCGGCCGCTCCTCGCGGTCGACCTTGATGCTGACGTAGTGCTCGTTGAGGTACGCCGCGGTCGCCTCGTCCTCGAACGACTCGTGCGCCATCACGTGGCACCAGTGGCAGGCGGCGTAGCCGACGCTCAGCAGCACCGGTACGTCGCGACGCCGAGCCTCCTCGAACGCGTCCGGCCCCCACTCCCACCAGTCGACCGGGTTGTCGGCGTGCTGGAGGAGGTACGGCGAGGTCGCGTCCGTCAGGCGGTTGGGCACGTCTCCAGCCAAGCAGGTCTCAGAACCCTGGGGTGGGCGGGCAGTTTGTCCGGCGACCCGGTCGGGCACCGGGCGCTTCGTACCGGCTTGCCACCCTCACACAGGAGATCCTCATGACTACGCGCACCATCGCCATCCTCGCCCTTGTCATTGCCGTCGTCGTCGTCCTGTTCCTGGTCTTCTGACGAGCGGCGCGGGTCAGCTCGACCCCTTCCTCCGCAGCCATCGCCGGCCGGTACCCCTCACCAGAGGACTCGGCGCGTAGTCCTTGAGGAAGTGCCCGCGGAGATCCGTGCCTGACTCGCCCTGCACGACCGGGTCGTAGACACGGGCCGCGCCGTCGACCAGGTCCAGCGGCGCGTGCCAGCCCTCGGCGGCGATCCGGAGCTTGTCGTGATGTGGCCGCTCGTCGGTGATCCAGCCGGTGTCGACCGCGTTCATCAGGATCCGGTCGGTCTCGAACATCTCCTCCGAGCTGGTCCGGGTCATCATGTTGAGGGCGGCCTTGGCCATGTTGGTGTGCGGGTGGCCGGCCCCCTTGTAGCGGCGCGAGAACTGCCCCTCCATGGCCGACACGTTGACCACGTGCGCCCTGCCGGACGTCGCCCGGCGCGCCGCCTCGGCGAGTGCCGGGCGCAGCCGGGAGACCAGGAGGAACGGCGCCACCGAGTTGCACAGCTGCACCTCGAGGAGCTCGAGCGGGTCCACCTCGTCGACGGTCTGGGTCCACGAGTTGCTGATGACGACATCGGGCAGCAGACCGCCGGCGTCCACGGCCGTGCCCGCGAGGTGCGCGTCGAGGGACGCGTTGCCGGCCCGCAGGGCGAGCGCCGTCAGGGATGCCGCCGAGTGAGCAGCGGCCGCCTGGGCGATCGACTCCCCGTCGTGCCGAGCGACCGAGTCCGCGGCCAGGGCTCCGGCGATGGCGGCCGGGTGTGCCTCGGAGACCCGGTCGAAGGTGACCATCTCGGGCAGCGCCACGTCCATCGGCAGCGGCGCCGACTCGGCCTCGACCAGCTGTGAGTAGGCGCCCGGAGAGCGTCGTACGGTCTGGCAGGCGTTGTTGATCAGCACGTCGAGCGGACCTGCGGCGGCGACGTCGTCGGCCATCGCGATCACCTGGGTGGGGTCGCGCAGGTCGATGCCCACGACCTTCAACCGGTCGATCCAGTCGGCACTGTCCTCGAGAGCCGAGAACCGGCGTACGGCGTCGTGCGGGAACCTGGTCGTGATCGTGGTGTGCGCGCCGTCGCGGAGCAGGCGGAGCGCGATGTACATGCCGATCTTGGCCCGGCCGCCCGTGAGCAGCGCGCGCTTGCCGCTGAGGTCCGTGCGCTGGTCGCGCTTGGCGTGCGACATCCCGGCGCAGGTCGGGCAGAGCCAGTGGTAGAACGCGTCGACCAGCGTGTAGTCGTTCTTGCAGATGTAGCAGCCGCGCGGGTTGATCAGCTCGCCGGCGAACGCGCCGTCGACCTGCGAGACCAGAGGGATGCCGAGCGTCTCGTCGTCGATGCGGAGCGCCGAACCGGTCGCGGTCGCCTCGGTCACGCGGCGGTCGTGCGCGAGCTCGGCCGCACGCTTGACCAGCTTGCGCTCGCGCTTGAACGCCTTGTACATGTGGGAGGCCGCCTGCTTGACCTCGATGCGCGCCGGGTCGTCCTCGGGCATCTGATGGAGCTGACCGAGGACACGCAGGGTGGTGGCCAGGTCGTCCGGGTCGATCACGGTGCCTGGCGATGCTCCGACTCGGCGTCCGCGTCCCCGGCGCCCTTCGCGGGCTCGTCCGAGCCGAAGAGTCCGGCCTCCTCCGCGGCCTGCGCCCGGCGCAGGTGCTTGGTGAGGCTGAAGCCGAGCAGCACCACGGCCAGGATCAGGAGCAGGAAGATCGCGAACGCCGTCCAGCCAGCCTTCACGTCCTCGGGCTCCGGAGTCTCGTCGGCGATCCGGACCAGGCCGAGCGCCAGGTGCGCGAGCAGCGAGGAGGTCATGGGACCAGTGTCCCAGCCGGGTCGGCCACGGCGGATATCCCCGCGAACAGGTCGTCCTCCGGGACCTCGCTGTCGACGAACGAGGTCACCAGCTCGAAGTCCTCGGTCGGGGCGACCTCGAGCTGGATCTCGCGCGGGATGGCGAACCAGAAGCCGTCCGGGTCGATCTGGGTGGCGTGCGCGAGCAGCGCCTGGTCGCGGACCCCGAAGTAGTCACCGCACGGCACCTTCGTGGTGATCCGGGCGTCCCACTCGGGCTCGGGCTTCCACTCCTTGAGCCGTTCCTCCCACGGCGACTCCAGGCCGTGGGCCAGCATCGCCTCGTGCAGGGCCAGCATCCGCGGGCGGTTGAACGAGTGGTGGTAGTAGAGCTTGAGGACCTGCCACGGCTCGCCGAGCTCGGGGTAGCGCTCCGGGTCCGCGGCCGCCTCGAACGCCGCCACGGACACCTCGTGACACCTGATGTGGTCGGGGTGCGGGTAGCCACCGCGCTCGTCGTAGGTCGTCATCACGTGCGGCTTGAACTCGCGGATCAGCCGGACGAGCGGTGCGGTGGCCTCCTCGAGCGGCACCAGTCCGAAGCAGCCCTCGGGCAGCGGCGGCTTCGGGTCGCCGTCCGGCCAGCCGGAGTCGACGAAGCCGAGCCAGTCCTGGCGCACGCCGAGGATGTCCCGGGCCCGCTCCATCTCCTGGCGGCGGATCTCGGTGATGTTGGCCAGCACGTCGGGCCGGTCCATCTTGGGGTTGAGGATCGACCCGCGCTCACCGCCGGTGCAGGTCACCACGTGGACGTCGACGCCCTCCGCGACGTACTTCGCGGTCGACGCGGCGCCCTTGCTCGACTCGTCGTCGGGGTGGGCGTGCACGTGCATGAGCCGCAGCCCCGCGCGGGGCGCTGTTCCCGTTGGCTGCAGGGGAATTCGGCATGTGTTCAGCCTAGGTGTGAGAGTGGACGGGTGAGCAGCCAGGACATGTTGGACGAGCGGTACGGCGCCACGTCGGCGTACCGCCGCCGCCTGCTCGTGGCTGCAACCGTCGTGCTCGCGCTGGTGTTCCTCGGCTGGCTGGCGTGGACCGTGGTCGGCCACACCCGGACGCAGGTGACCTCCGAGCTCGAGGGGTTCTCGGTCCTCGACGACTCCACCGTGTCGGCCGTGATCATCGTGAGCCTGGCCGATGACGACGTGCGAGGCAACCTGCCGGCTGCGGGCCTTCGCCGAGGACCACACCACCGTCGGCGAGCTCGCGTTCACACCGGACCCGGACGCCGGACGGCGCCAGGTCGTCGAGGTCCGCACCGAGCGCCGAGCCACCGCCCTCGAGTCGCTGGGGTGCACCGCCGACGGGCAGAACCCCTCGCTGACGGCAGGCTTGTTAGACTTGCCTCCCTGACGTCCCCCGCCGGCCGTCGTCTGACTGCCGCAGGGCTGTCCTTCGTGCACCACGAGACAGCCGTCCATCATCGAGCTACACCGCAGGAGTACTCCCATGACTCAGTCCACCGAGCACGACACCGTCTGGATGACCCAGGACGCGCACGACAAGCTCACGGCAGAGCTGGCGGAGATGAAGGGTCCGCGCCGCCAGGAGATCGTGGCCAAGATCAGTGCCGCGCGCGACGAGGGCGACCTGAAGGAGAACGGCGGCTACCACGCGGCCCGCGAGGAGCAGGGCAAGCTCGAGGGCCAGATCAAGCAGCTCGAGGCGATGCTGCTGCGCGCCGAGGTCGGCGAGGCAGAGGACGACGGCACCGTCTCCCCCGGGATGAAGGTGACCTACAAGTTCGTCGGTGACGACGACGACGACGCCGAGACCTTCCTCCTCGGAGCCCGCGAGATGGAGGACGTCGTCGAGGGGATCAAGGTCTACTCGCCCCAGTCCCCGCTCGGCACCGCTGTCATTGGCGCGACCAAGGGCCAGACGGTGAGCTACGAGGCTCCCAACGGCAAGGAGCTCGAGGATCGTCGTATTCAGTCCCAACACCGGCTTACGCGGTCTCGACAGAGCGCGCCTTCCGACCTTCGCGCTCGCGGCTCGCCCCTCAGTCGTGGATCCGGTAGCCGTGCTCGCGGAGCCGGTCCATCACCTGCTCGGAGTGCTGCGGACCTCGGGTCTCGAGCTGCAGGTGCACCTCGACCTCGTCCAGGTGCAGCCGCGGTGAGATCCGCTCGTGCATGACCTCCAGCACGTTGGCACCGACCGCGCTGACCTCGGTCAGCATCTTCGCCAGGCCACCCGGGGTGTCAGGGATGGTGATGTGCAGGTTGAGGTAGCGGCCGGCCGCGGCCATGCCGTGCCGGATCACCTTGCCGAGCAGCAGCGGGTCGATGTTGCCGCCGGAGAGCACCGCGACCACCGGCGTCCCGAAGTGCTGGGGCCGGTCGAGCAGGGCCGCGACCGCGGCGGCACCGGCGGGCTCGACCACCAGCTTCGCCCGCTCGGCCAGGGCCAGCACGGCCCGGGACAGCGAGTCCTCGGAGACGGTCAGCATCTCGTCGACGTGGTCGCGCACGGCCGCGAAGGGCAGGTCGCCCGGCAGTCCGACCGCGATGCCGTCCGCCATCGTCTTCATCGACGGCAGCTGCTGAGGGCGGCCCGCGTCCAACGAGGGCGGGTACGCCGCCGCGCCGGCCGCCTGCACGCCGATGACCCGGACGTCGGGCCGCTGGGCCTTGACCGCGATCGCGACGCCGGCGAGCAGCCCGCCGCCTCCGGTCGGGACGATCACCGTCTGCACCTCGGGGGCCTGCTCGAGCACCTCGAGCCCGAGCGTGCCGGCGCCACTGATGATGTCGACGTGGTCGAACGGGTGGATCAGCACCGCCCCGGTCTCGTCGGCGAACCGGCGCGCGGCGGCCAGCGACTCCTCGAGCACCTTGCCCTCGAAGACCACGTCGGCGCCGTACGCGCGGGTGGCCCGCTCCTTGGGGATCGGCGCCCCTTCGGGCATGAAGACCGTCGACCTGATGCCCAGCAGCTGGGCGGCGAGCGCGACACCCTGGGCGTGGTTGCCGGCGGATGCGGCGACCACGCCGCGGGCCCGCTCCTCCGGGGTCAGCCGGGAGATCCGGGTGAAGGCCCCGCGCGCCTTGAACGAGCCGGTGCGCTGGAGGTTCTCGGCCTTCAGCGACACCGGTCCGCCGACCAGCGCCGACAGCCAGCGGGACTCCTCCATCGGCGTCTCGATGGCGACGTCGCGGATCAGCTCGCGGGCGGCCTGGATGTCGGCGAGGGTCACCGGGCACTCGCCGGGCCCGGCACCGGGCGCGGTGTCAGCCACCGACCGCTCCGTCGTCCGGGTCGTCGGAGCCACCCGGCGCGACGGCGCGTCCTCCGGTTCCTCCTTCACGACAGAGGTCTCCCCTGTCTCGACGTAGTCCTCGGCCAGCTCCTCGACGGGGTCGTCGCCCGGTTCGGTGTAGCCGGCGAGGTGCTGGACGACGGCGTTGGCCGCGGCCGCCAGAGGCACCGCGACGAGCGCACCGGCGATGCCCGCCGTCAGCACCCCGGCACCGATCGCGAGGATCACCGCGAGCGGGTGGACCGAGACCCACCGTCCCATCAGGAACGGCTGGAGCACGTGGCCCTCGAGCTGCTGCACGCCGATCACGATGCCCAGCATGATCAGCGCCGTGACCGGGCCCTGGTCGACGAGCGCGACGAGCACGGCGACGGTGCCGGCGATGGTCGCACCGATGATCGGCACGAACGCGCCGAGGAAGACCAGCACGCCGATCGCGAGCGAGAACGGCACGCCGATGATCGCCGCCCCGACACCGATGAGGATGCCGTCGGTCGCGGCGACGATGACGGTGGCCCGCACGAACTGGGTCAGCGAGATCCACGCGACCCGACCGGAGCTGTCGACCCGCTCGCGGGCCGCCCGGGGCGCGATGCGCACCAGCCAGGCCCAGATCCGGTCGCCGTCGGACAGGAAGAAGAACGTCGAGAACAGCACGATGAAGAAGCCGGCGAGCACGTGGCCGACGGCGGTGCCCACCTCGGTGACCCGGGAGAAGACACCGCCTCCTCGCCCGACTGCTCGCTGATCGCCTTCTGGATGCTGTCGATGAAGTCGTTGATCTGCGAGTCGCTGGCGTTGAGGGGCCCGTCCTTGAGCCAGTCCCTGATCGTCTGGAGCCCGGCGACCGACTGGTCGGCCAGGTCGGTCGCTCCCTGCGCGACCTGCTGCCCCGCGAACGTGAGCAGCGCGGCGACCGCCCCGAGGGTGGTGACGACGACCAGGAACGACGACAGCGCCGCGGCGTACGCCGTGCCGGGTCAGCCACTCGACGAGCGGGACGACGAGCGCCGCTGATCAGCAGCGCCACCACGACCGGGATGACGACCACGGCGAAGAACGAGATCAGCCAGCCCAGCAGCGCGGCGGCTGCGGCGATGACGAGGATCCGCCACGACCAGCCGGCCGCCAGCTCGACGCCGTAGGGGACCTCGGCCCGGCTGTGCGGCGTGGCCGCCGCCCGAGGGGCGGGGGGCGGCGGCGGGTGCCGCTCCGTGCGTCCGCATCGCGGTCCACTGCTGCGCGAGCCGGGAGGCGACGCCCCGTGCGGCGGGTCGGGCACTCCGACCAGGCACAGGGCCGTCCGTCGCTCACGCCGGGCAATCTATCCACCAGTGACATGGCCAGCCGGTACCCCGTGTCCGGGTGCTCGGCCGCGAGCAGTCCGGCGGCCGCCAGGACGTAGTCGTGGTCGACCACGAGACGCGCGCGCTCGGGCAGCTGCCAGCCCTCGCCGAGCGTCGCTCCGGTCCGGTCCCGACGCTCGCGCCCAGCACCCGGTCGGCCACGCCCGCGCGGCCGTGCCGGAGCACGCCGCCCGACCCGACGACCAGCCCGACCCGGCGCAGGTCGGTGCCGGTCCGCTCGACCACGCGACCCTCGGGACTGACCACCACCCGGGACCGGCCGGCGTGCCGGCGCAGCGCCAGGCCGACGGCCGCGCGGGCGATCGTCTCGTCCTCGTCCTGCTCCGTCTCGGTGGCCGGCAGGAAGCCCGGGTCCGCGCGGCGTACGCCGGCCGCGGCCGCCAGGTCGTCGAGCCCGGCCGCCTCGGCGGTGCTGACCGCCGACCAGCGCATCCCGAGGTCGCCCTCGACGGTGCGGGTCACCGGACTGCCCGCGACCACCTCACGGGCCAGACCCTCGGCGTCGACCGAGCCGTCCTCCGGGTCGATCTCGACCACCGAGTGCACGTCGGTGGTGGCTCCGCCGACGTCCACGACCACGACGTCCCCGACCCCGGGCCGCGCCTCGTCGAGGCCGCGGGCCAGCAGCTCGACCCCGGTCAGGACGACGTCGGGCGTCGCGCCCCTTGACCATCGCGGTGAAGTCAGCTGCGCGCGCTCAGGTGCTTGCCGCCGATGACGTGGGAGAGGAACACCTCGCGCACCGCCAGCGCGTGCGGACCCCGGCGCGAGCACCCCGATCCGCGGGCACCACGTTGTCGGCGAGGACGTGCGGGATCCCGCCCAGCGCCGCGCGCCACCTCGGTCGCGGGCGTCCACGTTGCCGGCCACCACCACCGGCCCGGCCCACCCGCTCGCGGCCAGGCTCCCGGGCGGCCTCGACGATCACCTCGGTGTTGCCGCCGTCCGTGCCACCGGTCAGCAGCACCACGTCCGCGTCCGGCGCCCCGACCACTGACCCGTCAGAAACTTTCGTCGACGGGTCGACGCGGTCGACGCGGCGGCGCGCACCGAGACGACCTTGCCGCCGCTCGACAGCGCCACCCGGCGGCCGGCCTCGGCGGTCACGAGCTCCTCGGCGCCGACGACCGCGATCCGCAGGCCGCCACCGGCGCTCGAGCAGGCCAGCACCTCGGCGCCGGCCGCGCGGGCGTCCTGCTCGGTGAGGGCGGCCAGGCAGGCGTCGTACCCGTCGAGGACGTCGGTGTCGATCGTGGTCCGGTGCTCGGCGGCCGCGACGATCCGGCCGGTCTCGAGGTCGACGAGCGACGCCTTGGTGAAGGTCGAGCCGAAGTCGACGCAGACGACCGCGCTCACGCCCGCCTCACACCAGGGCCGCGACCACCGACACGACGGCGGCCATGAAGCACAGGAGGAGCGAGAAGGCGAGCAGGTGGGTCGGGCCGTTGCTGGGCAGCTCGCGCTCCCCGCGGATCGCGGCGTCGACACCTCGGAACCGGAAGTAGCCACCGACCGCCGCGACGCCGCCGGTCGCCACGAGCAGGATGCCGAGCAGCCGCGACTGCCAGTCCGGGGCGAGCAGGTAGATGACCGCGAGACCCGCGCCGATCAGCCCCACCGAGGTCCGCTGGTAGGCGAGGAAGGTCCGCTCGTTGGCGAGGATGAAGCGCGTGTCCGGCGGCGCCGCGCTCTCGCGGGTGGGGTCAGCCGAGGGCACGGTCCAGGTCCCTGATCAGGTCGTCGACGGTCTCGATGCCGACGCTGAGCCGCACCAGGTCGGCCGGGCACCTCGAGCGCGGTCCCGGCCACGCTCGCGTGGGTCATCCGGCCGGGATGCTCGATGAGCGACTCGATGCCGCCGAGCGACTCCGCGAGCGTGAAGACCTCGGCCCGCTCGCACACCTCGAGCGCCTGCGGCTCGCCGCCGGAGACCCGGAAGGACACCATCCCGCCGAACCGGCTCATCTGCCGGGCCGCGACCTCGTGCCCGGGGTGCGACTCGAGACCCGGGTAGTAGACCTGCGTGACCGCCGGGTGGCTGCCCGAGGAACTCGACGACCTGCTCGGCGTTGTCGCAGTGCCGGTCCATCCGGATCGCGAGCGTCTTGAGCCCGCGCAGCACCAGCCACGAGTCGAACGGCCCGGCGACCGCGCCCATCGCGTTCTGGTGGTAGCCGACCTTCTCGGCCAGCTCGAGGTCGCGGACCACCAGCGCACCGCCGACGACGTCGGAGTGCCCGCCGGCGTACTTGGTCGTGGAGTGCACGACGACGTCGGCGCCCAGCGTCAGCGGCCGCTGGAGGTACGGCGACGCGAAGGTGTTGTCGACCACGAGCAGCGCACCCGCGTCGTGGGCCAGCCCGGCGAGCGCCTCGATGTCGGCGATGCCGAGCAGCGGGTTGGTGGGCGTCTCGACCCAGACGATCTTGGTCTGCCCCGGCCGGATCGCCGCGGCCACGGCGTCGACGTCGGAGAGCTCGGCGGGGCTGTGCTCGACGCCCCAGCGCTTCTCGACCCGGTCGAAGAGCCGGAACGTCCCGCCGTAGGCGTCGCCCGGCAGCACGACGTGGTCGCCCGGGTTCGAGCAGCCCGCGCACCAGGGTGTCCTCGGCGGCCAGGCCGGACGCGAACGCGAAGCCCCGCTCGCCCTCCTCCAGCGCCGCGATGTTGCCCTCGAGCGCGGTGCGGGTCGGGTTGCCCGAGCGGCTGTACTCGTAGCCGCCGCGCAGCCCGCCGACGCCGTCCTGCTTGTAGGTCGAGGTGGCGTAGATCGGCGGGATCACCGACCCGGTCATGGCGTCCGGCTCGTAGCCCGCATGGATGGCGCGGGTCTCGAATCCGGACTTGCTCCGGTGCTCCTGCTCGGTCACCCGAGCAGGCTATGCCCCGGTCGTGGTCGACTCAGCCGTAGGTGAGCTGGGAGATCCCGATCAGGTTCCCCTCGCTGTCCCGGAACCAGGTGGCCCTCTCGCCGGTCGCTCCGGTCGACCGGTAGTGGCCGCTGGACATCGACGATCCCGCCCTCGAACTCGACGCCGCGGTCGCGCAGCCCGGACACCGCCAGCTCGAGGTCGCGCACCTCGAAGCCGAGCTGGGTGTGGTCACCCGACGGCGCCCCTTCGGACGCGAACAGGGTGAAGGGCACGCCACCGACGGAGTAGAGCAGCCCTCCGTCGCGCTCGTCAGCGGGCTCGAGGCCCAGCACCTCGGCGTACCAGGTCCGGGCCCGG
This sequence comes from uncultured Actinomycetota bacterium, assembly GCA_963815335.1. GTDB lineage: Bacteria > Actinomycetota > Actinomycetes > Propionibacteriales > Nocardioidaceae > Nocardioides. The sequence goes on along the minus strand of CAWFGL010000004.1, from coordinate 39,151 downwards.
TCGAGGTCCTGCGCCGGGAGCTTGGCCACCGCCGTCGCGTCGGCGATCGGGCCAGCATCTCCCCCGGTCCGCCGCTGCTTCTGCACCCAGTACTCGGGAGTGATCTCGATCAGCTGCACGTGGTTGCCGTCCGGGTCCTCGACCGCGCCGAACCACAGCCCCGCGTCGCGGTACTCCACCGGCGCCACCCAGGCCGCGCCGAGCCCGTCCAGGTGCTGCGCCGCGACCTGGATGTCGGGGACGTGGAAGTTCAGGACGTACCGACCCGGCTCGGCGGTGGACGTCGGTACGTCGTCGCGCCCGGTCACCTGCACGCCGACCGGGCCGAACTGCTGGAACCCGTCCGCGTCGGGCTCCACGCCCAGCGCGTCGACGTACCACCGCCGGAGCCGGTCGGGATCGGCACTGCCGATCAGGAGGCTCTCGAGGGCTGCGCTCGCGGGTGCGGTCATGGATGTTCGACCCGGTCGGTCGCGCCGACTCATCGCTGTAGGCAACGCTGTGCGCCATGACCTCCCGCCGCCGGTGGCTGACCGCGACCTACGCGGCGCTGTCCGTGACCGACAGCGTCCTGGTCGGGCTCGGGCCGCGGGCACGCCCGTTGCACTACGTCGTCAAGCCGCTGCTTGATGCCGACCCTGGCCGCGTCCCTCGTCGACGGCGCGCCGCCCGACGATCCCGTGGTCCGCCGCGTGCTGGGCGCCCAGTCGCTCTCCTGGGGCGGCGACGTGGCGCTGATGGGGACCAGCGAGCGGCAGTTCCTCGCGGGCGTCGCCTCGTTCCTCGGCGCCCACCTGGCCTACGTCGAGCGCCTTCCGCGCGCTCGGCACGGGTTCGCCGACCGGGTCGCGCGCCGGTCGCGCGGTGCTCGTCCTCTCCTCGGCCCTGGTGCCGGCGAACGCCGTGGCCGCCGGGCCGGAAGGACGCGCGGTTCGGCGTCCCCATCGGCGTCTACGGCCTGGTGCTGACCGCCATGGCCGCGACCACGGCGGTCCTTGCCCGACTCCCCCGGGCGCGGGCGGATCCAGGCCGGGGCGGCCCTGTTCCTGCTGTCCGACTCGCTGATCGGCGCCCAGCTGTTCCTCCGGGACGAGCCGTCGCCGGCGCTGGACTCGGCGGTCATGGCGACCTACACCGCAGGGCAGTGGCTGATCAGTGACGGGGTACGCCGCGCGCGCCTCTCGGACGTCATCGCACCGTAACCATCTGGCGCCCATCAAGCCTTGGCTGGAGCGCACCTGTGAGGGAACGTTGACGGTCGACGCGTTGTTGCAGAGTGTGCAACCACCATCAGACCTAGGAGCGCCCCGTGAGCATGTTCTCCCGCCGCAACAGCACCCTCGTCGAGCCCGAGCAGACCCTGCCCGGCCGGACCGAGCGCTTCTTCAACATCGCCGACAAGCACAAGGTCCTCGACGCGCCCGTCGTCACCGACGAGGCGCCCGCCGGCTACGAGGTCGCGATCTTCGGCCTCGGCTGCTTCTGGGGCGCCGAGGAGATCTACTGGCAGGTCCCCGGCGTCTGGTCGACCTCGGTCGGCTACGCCGGCGGGACCACCCCGCACCCGTCGTACGAGGAGGTCTGCAGCGGCCGGACCAACCACACCGAGGCCGTGCGGGTCGTCTACGACCCGTCCGTCGTGTCGTACGCCGACCTGGTGAAGACCTTCTTCGAGGTGCACGACCCGACCCAGGGCTTCCGCCAGGGCAACGACGTCGGCACGCAGTACCGCTCGGCGATCTACTTCACGACGCCCGAGCAGGAGAAGGTCGCCCGTGAGCTGACCGCGGTCTACGGCGCCGAGCTCGAGCGTCGCCGCCTCGGCTCGATCACGACCGAGATCCGGCCGGCCAGCGAGACGCCGTACTTCTACGCCGAGGACCACCACCAGCAGTACCTCGCGAAGAACCCCTTCGGCTACCGCTGCCACGCCAACACCGGAGTGAAGTTCCCAACGACAGCCTGACGATCGTCTCGGCGGGTCCGTAGCTGTCGCCGCGGGACCCGCCTCGTTCCACCATGATCTCGTCGCCCGCAGACCCGCGCATCGCGGCATGTGAGTGAGCCCTGCGGACGGTGTGGCAGTACCGGTCAGCCTGCCGGGATCAGTCCCGCGCTACGCAGTGCCTTCCAGGCTGTTGCTGCTGCTTCGGCATGGCCTGCCGTGGAGATGTGCTGGAGGCGGTCCAGCTCGGCGGCGTCCACGCGGCCACTGAGGTCGATGATGGCGCAGGGGCCGGTGCCGCCCACCTGTCGTCGCTCGCCGCGATCGAGCGCCTCGACGTAGGTCGCGGGGTCCTTCTCAAACCGTCGATAGTCGGTCCGGTGGGCTCACGCTCGCAAGAACGTGAGCACCGCGAGTACACGCCGGTGCTCCCGGGCGTCCGGCGCGAGTCCGAGCTTGGTGAAGATGCTGCCGACGTACGACTCGATCGTCTTGGGTGACAGGTACAGGGCGTCGGCCAATGCGGCGTTGGACATGCCCTGCGCCATCAGGCTCAGTACGTCCCGCTCGCGGTCCGTGAGGGACTCCAGGGGGTCTTCCTCGCGGCGGCGAGCGACCAGGCTGGCCACCAGCTCGGGGTCGATCACCGTCGAGCCCGTGGCGACCCGGCGGACGTCAAGGGCGAACGCCTCCAGGTCGGATACGCGGTCCTTGAGGAGGTAGCCGACGCCGCCCTCGAAGTCGGTCATCAGCTGCAACGCATAGTGAGCCTCGACGTACTGGGACAGAAGCAGAAGGCCCACCGAGGGCCATCGGCTCCGGATCTTCTGCGCGGCCTCGAGCCCCTCGGTGCCGTGGCCCGGGGGCATCCGGAGATCGAGGATCGCGACGTCGGGCGGATCCCGCTCCACCAGACGCAGACTCCCCGCGACGTCGTCGGCGACGCCGAGCACCTCGAACCCGATCGACGCCAGGATCCGGGTCAGGCCCTCGCGGAAGAGGAGTGCGTCGTCGACCACGATCACTCGCACGGCAGCACCGCCTTGACCGTCGTGCCGCTGGCCCCGGTCTCGACCACGAGAGTGCCCCCGAGCATGAGCATCCGGTCGGCCAACCCGACGAGTCCCTGCCCCGAGGAGTCTGCGCCTCCGCGGCCGTCGTCGGAAATGCGGACGGCCACTCCTCCGTCAGCGCGCGTCAGATCGACTCCGATCGCCGCAGCTCCCGAGTGTTTTGCCGCGTTGGTGAGGGCTTCGGCGACCACGTAGTAGGCCGCCTCCTCCACGTCGGGGGGAAGTCGATCGGGCAGCTGTGCCACTCACGGCGACAGCGATCGGAGACCTGTCGGCCAGGCGTTCCACGGCCGGGACCAGACCCTGGTCGGTGAGGATCGTGGGATGGATGCCCTGAGCGAGCTCGCGAAGCTCCGCGGTCGCCTCCATGAGCTCGACCCGGGCGCGCGTGGCCGCCTCGGTCAGGGGCTTGTCACCTGACGCCGCGGCCAGCTCGACCAGCGCCCCAAGGTCCATCCCCAACGTGACCAGCCGCTGCTGGGCGCCGTCGTGCAGGTCGCGCTCCAACCGGTGGCGGGCGTCGTCGCCAGCCGTGACGATGCGCCGCGCCGAGGCGCGAAGGTCGCTCAGCAGTGCCTCGTAGGAGGACTCGATCATCGCTATCCCGGCCGCCAGCGGCAGGATGGGAGTGGCGAGAAGACCTGCGGTCACCGTGTTCCCGACGGTCACGCTGAGCACCATGACCACAACGCTCAGGGCCGCCGCGCCGACGAACCACCACAGCTGTCGGCTCTGGTTGGCATCTGCCGCGACCATGCGGACGACTAGGCACACGGCCCACATCAGCTGGAACCCGAGGAACACGATGCTGCTCGCGACGGTGAAGAAGTCCTGCGCAGCCTCGCCGCCGGGCAGCGCCAGGGGATGCTCGACCAAGAGCGCGGTGCGCTCGTACTCGACGGGCCAGAGCGCCGACACCGTCGCCAGGACGATCGCGGCCGCCGTCGCAGCCACGGTGAGCCGCCGCCACAGCGGACCGGGCAGTCTTCCCGAGGGAAAGGACATGATCGTCAGACCGACCAGAGCCATGACCAGCGGCAGCGGCCACACTCCGAACCAGGCGATCCACTCGGCGCCGGGGACGCCGGGCTGGTAGCCCACCTGGCGGCAGGAGAACATCACGGCTTCTGCGACGCCACAGAGCAGGAACAGCCGGCCCTCCCGCTGGCCCGGCGAGTCCGGGTCCCGGTTGTGACGGACCACGAAGGCACCGACGAACGCGAACGACAGGCCGAGCAGCCCGTTGTGCAGGTTCCCCAAGTGCAGGCCACACAGGAAGCCCAGCGCCACGACGACCGCCACGGCGGCCGCCGTGGGCCAGGCCAGCTGGCTGGTCCGCGTCATGGCTCGATGGTTCCACGCGGCCCCGGTGTCGGCAGGGCGTTGAGCGTCACCGAGAGCGGCGCAGGACCACGACGCCGAGGGCCACCATCCAGCCCGTCAGGAGAGTGCCCGCGATCGGGAAGAGGATGTCGTCGATGTTGAGGTACGGCGCGGTCAGCATCGACACCGTCCAGCTCAGGCCGCCGACCATGCCGACCACGAGGCCCAGAGGGCCCACCAGTCGGCGGTTGAGCCCGCCGACCAACGCGATGGCCGCAACCGCGAGGCCCCACGCCGGGTTGACGAAGAGGTGAGTGGCGAACATGACCCACGAGAACCAGTTGGCCTCGTCCCGTGCCAGAGACTCCGCACCCAGCCCACCGAACAGATAGACGAGCTGACCGACGGCCACCGCCGCTGAGGTAACGGCACCCCAGCGGAGGACCCGCCCGAGTGGGTCGGCGGCCACCGAGAGCCGGGCAAAGGCGATCGCGAAGCAGGCGAAGGCAACGAGTGCCAGGGCTGCAGAGGGGATCCACTTCGGGTCGGTGACCATCTCGTGGATCCGCTGCAGCTCGGTCCCGTCGCCCGGCTCCGGGTGGAGCAGCCCCGAGGGCAGGAAGAAGGCGGCGCCGGCGATGAGCGCGCTGCCGCTGATGTAGTCGCGACGCTGCGGCAGAGCCGGGGTCGCCGTCGTGGAGGTGTGAAGGTTCTGGGTCATGCCCCCACGGTCCCGGCCGTGCGGCTCCCTGACCACGGGGCAGACCCTCGCGTTGACCAGGGTTAGCCCGGTACGCCTCAGCCAAGCCCGAAACGCGCAAGGCGGCATCCGTCAACAAGTGACAGGCGAAACAAGCGGAGTGGAGAGGGGCGCCGTCTGCTCTCACGGATCTGCGGCACGCGAATGACGTCGACGCTCAGGGCCCCTGACCGGACTTCCCGACGCCTCCGGGACTGGAGACCCTGGGGCCTGGGCCACGGCCGGCTCGACCCTGGCGCACATGCGGACGGGCGAAGGAGGCTGTGGCCGGCTGGCGGGCTGCTCGTCGCCGCACGCTCGAAACCGTCGGGGCCGATGATGGCCGACGTCTTTCTGCACGTCGGTCTGCCCAAGACGGGAACCTCGACCATCCAGGCGGCCCTCGACGCGCGCGTCGCGTCACTCGCCCGGGCCGGGGTGCTGTACCCGGGTGGCGGCCACCGCGCGCAGCGGCTGGCGGCGTACGACCTTCTCGGCCAGCGGGTCAAGGGTGATGACGCCGCCCTGGTGGCCGGCGCTTTCACCAGGCTGGTGCGGGAGATGGAGGACTACCGCGGTCGCAGCATCGTCGTGTCGGAAGAGGAGCTGGGACTTGCCCGGCCGCGGCACGCGAGAAAGCTGGTCCGCAGCCTTGCTCACCACCGCGTGCACGTCGTCATCGGCGTGCGCGACATGGCGAGGACCGCCGTGTCCGCCTGGCAGCAGGACGTGGTCACGGGAGGCGAGACTGCCTGGCACGACTTCATCGGCGCCGTCCGCGACCCTCGAGTGCGCGCTGTGCCCGCGGCGACGGCGTTCTGGGTGCGTCACGACGTGCTCCGAGTGATCGACGCGTGGACCACCGCCGTTCCTCTTGACCGGATCCAGCTGGTGACCGTACCTCCCCCGGGCGCGAGCAGCCGCACCCTGCTCACGAGGTTCGCCGTGGCGACACAGCTGCCACCGGGGGTCTGGGACGACGGCGAGCTGAAGGCGCGGAACGTGTCTCTCGGTGCTGCCGAGGTCGAGCTGATTCGGCGGCTCAACCCGACCGTCCTCGCCAAGCTCAACCAGGAGCAGTACCGATTCGTCATCGAGCGAGGCATCAGGCCGCGGCTGCGAATGGGTGCGTCGCGCCCCCTGTGTCTCCCGGCGGAGCACCTGCCCTGGGCGCGTCACTACGGCGAGGCGTTGGTCGGAGAGCTGCAGCGGCGCGGCGTCCGGGTTGTCGGTGACCTCGCAGACCTGGTTCCCGACAGCCGGCAGCTGGCGGGCCAACCTTTCGACAACGTGTCCGACGCCGAGCTGCTGGAGGCCGCGCGGGCGGCACTCGCCTCCCTGGCGCTGTCTCACGGCGTCCTTTTCAAGCGATACCGGCGAGCCTTCGCCGAGCGGGAGGGGAGGCTGCCCGGACCACACGAGCTGGTCGCGAGCCGGGCTCGGGCAGCAGGGTTCAACCTCCAGAAGTCGCTGCTCGGGCACACGAGCGACAACCGCCTTCTCGCCTGGGCCGCGCGGTCCTACGTCGAGCGCACCTCCGGCAAGCGCTGCTGATCGCCCGCCCTCCCCGGCGGCGCTGGCCGGCGTGGGGCCGACCCATGTACACCGGGTCCTTGCACCCGTCACCATGAACGCACCGTGAGGCGAAGTGGCCGACTGGTCCTGATCGCAGCGGCCTGGGTGGGGCCGCTGGTCTGGCTCGCGCTCTGGCCGCTGGCCGGCGCCTCGGACGGGACCAGCGTGTCTGCACCTGGGGCCGTCCTGGGCGACGGCCGCTGGGAGGAGTCGCTGCTCGTCCTCGAGACGTACGGCGGCACGCCCCTGCGACCGGGCGACGAGATCATCGCCATCGAACGGACGCCGGTAGCCGACCTGACGGGCCAGACCGGCCTCGCCGAAGGCGAACGAGGCGACGTCCTGCGCTACCTCGTCCTGCGTCCGTCCGGGGGCCTGGTCATCCGCCAGGAGGTCGAGGTCCCGCTGACCCGCTATCCCCTCGGCGCTGCGCTGCTCGAGAGCCCGCAGCGCCTGGTGGTGTCCCTCGGACTGCTGCTGGCCGGCACCATCCTGGTGCTTCGCGGCGCCCGGCCGGTCCTGGCCGCGGCGACCCTGGGGGCGGGAACCGCGGCCGCTGTGGCGCTGACCTCGCACCCGCTGGGGGTCCAGGCGGTGGACGTTGCCGGGGCGGGGGCGTTCTGGCCCCACGTCGTGGGCGAGGTCGGGATCGGCGTGGCCCTCGGAGCCCTGCTCGTGGCGATCTGGTCCTTCCCGCGGCCGCCGGCGTTGCTGACCGAGCACCGCGCCTGGGCGCTGCTCGTCGTGCCGTTCGGCGCGTGGGCGGTCTGGCTGGGGGTGTACGCCGTCCAGCAGCCGGCGCTGGCTCGCCTCCAGGCGGGACTGGACCTGACCCTTCCGGCCGTCCTCGTCGCGGCTGTGCTTGCCGTCATCGCCCTGGCGACGGGTCGGGTCCGCGCCACGTCGGTGGACGAGCTGGTCGCGCTGCGACTGCTTCTCTCTGCTCTGCTCACCGCGACCATCGTCATCCTGGTCCTCGACCTGGTGCCGCTGGTGCTGCGAGGCGACGCGCTGGTAGGGCGCGAGGTTCTCGCCCTCCTCCTCGTCCCGACCGTGCTCTCCTGCTGGGTCGCGGCCGTGCTGCATTTCCGGGTCCGCGAGATCGATGCGGCTCTGCGCCGGTCACTCCTCCAGGTCGTGCTGGCGTCCGTCGTCGGCGCGGTCTTCCTGGCCGCAGCCAACGCGGTCAACCTGGCGGCGGGGACGTCGATCCGGTCGATGGTGACCGGCGCCATCGTGGCCCTCGTCCTGCTCCCGGTGGCGCTCCTCCTTCGCCGGACGGCCAGCCGGCTCGTGTACGGAGACCGCGCGTTCCCGTACCGCGTGGTCTCCGAGCTGCGACGGCTGGAACCCACGACGGCGCCGGAGGACGTCTTCGACGAGATGCTGGCGATGCTCAGCCGCAGCCTGGGGCTCAGCTATGCGCGGATCGAGTCCACAGGTCTGTCACCGGAGGGCCGGTTCTCGGTCGAGCTGGGGGTGCGGCGGGGCGATCCCACCACGGTCGACCTCGAGGTGGCCGGCAACCCCGCCGGCCGACTGGAGATGGAGGTGAGCCCGATGCGCGAGCCGTTCGGGCCCCGCGACCGCCGCTTGCTCGAGGACGTGGGTACCCAGGTGGGCGCCCTCGTGCAGGCGCTGGCCGGCAGCCGCGAGCTCCAGCGCAGTCGCGAGCGGCTCGTTGCGGCCCGGGAGGAGGAGCGCCGCCGGCTGCGTCGCGATCTCCACGACGGACTGGGGCCGTCGCTGGCCGCCACGCTGATGAGACTCGAGGTGGTGCGGGACAGGGTGACGGCCGATCCGGAGTCCCGGCAGCTCGTGGGTGAGCTGGTCGACCAGACCGAGGCCGACATCGGCGAGGTGCGTCGCCTGGTCGAAGGCCTGCGTCCGCCGGCACTGGACCAGCTGGGACTGGTCTCTGCGCTGCGCCAACGGGCCGACCAGCACAACCATGCTGTCCAGCTCGGCTCGGAGTCCCCGCGCTGGGCGGTGGTCGCCGACGACGTCGGTGCGCTGCCGGCCGCGGTCGAGGTGGCGGCGTACCGCATCGCAGTCGAGGCAGTGAACAACGCGGTCCGGCACAGCGGCGGCTCGGCGGTCACCGTCACGCTGCGGCGCGTTCCGGGCGCCCTTGAGCTCGTGATCCGCGACGACGGGACTGGCCCCAGCGTCGCCGGCGACAGCGGTGCCGGGATCAGCTCGATGAGGGACAGGGCCGAAGAGCTGGGCGGGACCTGCACCGTCTCGGCAGCACCTGGCGGAGGGACCCAGGTGGTGGCGACCCTGCCTGCCGCGGATCCGTCCCGTCACGACCGGGACGGAGAACGATGAGCGACACGCGACGCATCCTGGTGGTCGACGACCACGACGAGTTCCGTCGGGGGCTCGAGGCGCTCATCGGCGTCACCGACGCCATGGAGCTGGTCGGCTCGGCGCGCGACGGCGCCGACGCAGTCCCCCTCGCGCTGGAGCTGCAGCCCGACGTCGTGCTCATGGACCTGCACATGCCGCGGCTCAACGGCATCGAGGCGACCCAGCGGATCGTCGCCTCCTCACCGCACATCGGAGTCGTGGTGCTGACCATGCTCGAGGACGACGAGTCGGTCTTCGCCGCGCTGCGGGCCGGGGCGCGCGGCTACCTCCTCAAGGGATCTCGACGAGCCGAGATCCTGCGTGCCATCGAGGCGGTGGGCTCCGGCGAGGTGATCCTGGGTCCGCGGATCGCCGAGCGGGTGACGGCCTACTTCCGACAGGTCCAGTCGGGGCCGGCGCCCCAGGTGTTCCCTGAGCTGACCGACCGCGAGCGCGAGGTGCTCTCGCTCATCGCTGCCGGCCGCGAGAACGCCGAGATCGCCCGGGAGCTCGGGGTCTCGACGAAGACGGTCCGCAACCACTCGAGCAACATCTTCACGAAGCTGCAGGTCGCCCACCGGGCGCAGGCGATCGTGCTGGCCCGGGAGGCCGGGCTCGGCTGAGTCCGGTCGGGCCGGCCTCAGCCGGTGCAGCTCGTCTCGATGACACCGTCCGCTGCGTCAGCCGCGACCCGCTGGACGTACGCCTCGTCGACGTCGATGACGTCGGCCGCGCCGAGCTTCGTAGGCACTCCGGTGATCACACAGGTCGTGGTCTGCGCGGTGTCGACCTGGCCCATGGCCTGCGCGAACCGGTAGAGCTCGATGGGCGAGAGATCGGTGTCGAGGTTCCGCAGCGCGGCCAGCGCCCCGCTCTCGATGAATCCCTCGGTCTCCTCGTCCGTGCGCAGCTTGCCGAGGATCGCCTCGAGGAGCCGCTGTTGGTTGGCCATCCGGTCGAAGTCGTTGCCCGGGAGGTCCCGGGAACGGGCGAAGCCGGTGGCCTGGAGGCCGTTCATCTCGTTCGTGCCCTTGACGACGTCCAGGTCGTAGTCCCGGTCGGTGAGCTCCACGTCCGAGTGGACGGTGAGCAGTCCCACGGTGTCGACGAGGTCCTCGAAGCCACCGAAGGTCGTGGTGACGACGTAGTGCGGTGTGATGCCGGTGAGCTGCTCCACCTCGGTCACCATCAGGTCCCGGTCGCCACGTCGCAGCCCGGCGTTGATCCGGTCCTCACCGAAGCCGTCGAGATCGACCTTGGTGTCCCGGGGGATGCCGATGGCGGCCGCAGCGCCACTCTCGAAGTTCAGGGCGATGAGCTCGATGGCGTCCGCGTTGTCCTGTTCATCGGCGCCGAGGGCCAGCACCCACACGACGCCGTCTCCGAAGTCGACCGCGGTCGCCTCCTCGACCTGGACCAGGCTGATGGCCGTCGGCGCGGTCTGGGACTCCGGGACGAGCAACACACCGAGCCCCACCGCGAGCGCGGCAGCCCCGCGGTGCACAGCCCTCATGATCCGTCCTCCGCTCGCTGTCCAGGCGTCATGGCGTACCCGAAGATCTTCCAGTCGCCGTCCACCGGCTCCAGCATCAGGCGACCGTGGACCGCCTCCTCGTGGGTCTCGCCACCCTCGGTGACGTCGAAGGCGAAGTCCACCCTGGCGGTCACACCGAGCACGTTGCCGCCGGGCGCGAAGGTCGAGATGCTCGCCGACAGCTCGGTGGCCACCACCTCGTCCGGCTCGCCCTCGAACCCCGAGCCGGTCAGGAGGTCGAGGTCCTGGGCGGCCCGGTCGGCTACGCCGCTGGTGAACGAGCTGAGCGCGGCCACGAAGTCGTCCCGGGGGTACTCGCCGAGGTAGGCATCGACGACGTAGGTCGACAACACGTCGCCCACGTCGTTCTGCAGCCGGTCGCGCGCCTCCGGCGCGAGGTCCTCGGCGCCCGGACCGAGCGACAGCTCCAGGGTCGCGCTGGGTGGCGCGCCGTCGGGCGGGGTGCTCGGCTCGTCGTCGTCGGTGCACGCCGCGAGCGGCAGCACGCACGCCAGCAACGCCGCCGCGACGCTCGCGGCGCGGCAGTGACTCCCTGGGGAGGCGCGCATGGGAGCCATGATGACCGACGGCACCCCGCTCTGGTCCCTGTCAGCTCGCCGAGACCGTGTTGAGCTGCGGCAGGGCGAAGTCCGCGACGTTGTCGCGCGCCGGGTGCTCCCGACCCACCGGTCCGACGGCGAAGCCGCGCAGGAGGTTCTCGGTGACCCGGCGGGCGAAGTCCCGGGTCCGTGCGCCCAGTGGTCGGTCGCACAGGTCGACGAGCGCACATCCCCACCGCAGCGTCCCGGCGTTGAAGACTCCCGCCCCTGACGGCGTCGTGTAGTAGACCGACTGACTCGTCGTGGCGTCACCGCGGCACGAGAACGACGTGTGGCTGAGCACCTGGAGCGGGCGGGGCACGCTCGCGTCGGGGTAGACACGGTCGGACTCGCCGCCGACGAGACCGGGGATCACGCTGCCCCGCCGGACGCGTGTGCCAGCGAACCCCCACCAACCCGGAGCGACCACGACGTAGTCGGCGTCCACCGGGTAGCACTCGTACAGCATCCCGGTGACCCTGTTCTCGGGCTGTGCGGCAGGGGCGTCCCGGAACCGGGCGGTCGCCTCGTCGGGCATCGACCCGCGGAGCGGGTCGGCGGCGGCGTCGTCCCGGTAGCCGGTCATCAACCGGTTGCTCCCCGTGGAGCGGTCCTCGAGCCGGACCCGCCAGTACATCGTGTTCGCGCCGAGGAACGCGAGATTGGTGCCGGCGTCTCGTGCGGTCGTCACCGTGGTGCGCATGCTCGTGGTCCAGTACTCGTCGTGCCCGGTGGAGACGTAGCCCGACGCCCCCGCCAGCAGGTCGTGGTCGCCGTGCAGGTCGACGTTCGCGAAGTACGACAGGGGGACGCCGGCCCGCTCCGCCTGGACCACGATCGGCACCACGGCGGAGCGGAAGTCGTTCATCCCCCCGACCCCGGAGTACGGACGGTCGAAGCTGACCGCCCAGCTCCGCCGGTCGCCGTTCGGCCCCTCGTAGAGGCTGTAGTGGCCCCAGACGTTGTAGGCCTGCCAGGTCGTCACCGGCACCACCACTGCGACCGTGTTCACCGCCGCGGGCGACGAGACGATGTAAGGGACCTGGTACTCCCATCCCGACGTCGTGCGCAACCGCAGTACGTAGAGGCCGGGCACCCAGCCGGTGGTGTCGACCGCGAGACTCTCGTGCCAGGGCGCCACGACGGTCCGGGTCTCGTACGGTTGGAAGACCGGATCTGCCTGCTTCTCGCCCGGGACGACCCGGGACTGGAACACCAGGTGCCCGGTCCCGCCGTCGTAGGCGCCGATCCGGTAGGCATGGAGGCGGAAGGCTCGCTCGGAGGTCGAGACCTTGAGGCGCAGCGTCGCACCGGGCGGTGCGCTCGTGCGCGTCGTGTAGGCCTCGATCTGGCCGTCCTCCGCGGACCGGGTCATCCGCCAGTCGTCCGACCCTCCGAGTGGCTGGCCGGCAGATGTCTCGCGGTCCCCCGCCCCATGGACGCGCCCGTGCTGACCCTCCTGACGCTGTCCCGACTGGGCTCCGTCCGGCCCGCGGACGGGCTGGGACTCCGCCGAGGGCTGCGCCTGGCACGCCGCCAGGATCAGGACACCCGCGCCGACCATCACGGTCCACCTCATGACCCACCGCCTCGCATCCACGGCGCCGGGCCTTCCGGCGCGTGTCTGCTCGACGGTCCGGCCAGGGCCGACCCACGGTCATGGGGCTACACGCCTGGTCGGGGCGGGACCTTCCGGACCGCGACCGGGACCCGGGGACGATGGTTCGACCGCTCAGAAATCCTGGTCGGTGGTGTCGAATGAGTGAGCCCTCGTTCGTGGAGAGGGTGGACGTGGCCATCGGGGCCACCCGACACAGGAGGACACATGCCCGAGTACCTCATCTACTTCAACCAGCAGTGGGTGCCGGACTATCCGGAACGGGACTGGCCTGAGATCGGCAAGACCTCCCGGGAGGTCGTCGCGGACATCGCTGAGGCGGGTGAGCTCGTCTACGCAACCGGCCTCGAGGAAGAGGTGGCGTTCGCCCACGCCGACTACGCGAGCGGCGAGTCGATCGTGAGCGACGGCCCGTTCGCCGAGACCAAGGAGTGGATCGGCGGTTTCACCCTCGTCGAGGTGGCCGACGACGAGCGGGCGCAGTACTGGACCCGGCGCATCGCGCTCGGTTGCCGCTGGCCGCAGGAGGTACGCCGGGTCAAGCCAGGCGGACAACGAGGCTTCTGACCGGTCCGGCGGTCAGACGCTCTCGAAGTCGATCCGCTCCGCGACCAGGTGGAGCTCTTCCATGGCCACCTCACCGCCACCCTTGGCGGCCAACGTCGGCCCGAGCCACAGCCGTGGCTGGGCGTTGCGCAGGACCCACCGACACACCGCGGTGCGGCTCTCGTCGAGCAACGTGATGGTCACGTTGCGTCGTTCGATCGACCCCTCGCGGGTCGCCTTGAGCCAGTCGAACAGCGCGGTGTCGCCGATCAGACCCCTCCGCAGGACGACGTCGTATGTCTTGTTGAGGGTGGGGATCTTGCGCGGATGGTTCTCCTTGTCGTTGCCGTTGCGGTACTCGGCGTAGACGATCTCGTTGCCCAGGCCGGTGACGTCGGAGAACCCACCTGACGGGGTGCCCGGATCGCCCACGCCGAGCTCGACCAAGAAGTTGAAGGCGCCGTACGGGTCGTCGCGCACTGCCATGAGTCGCAACGTACTACGGCGATAGCCTCGCTGGCATGGACGACCGAGCGTCGGGGCAGCCGGTGGGCGCGGCTCACTTCACGGTCGATGTCGACGGCCGCGAGGTCGGCTGCAGTGCCGTGACGGGGCTGGGGTTCGAGAGCCGCGACCAACGGGTGACGCCGGTGACGCTGCGGCTCGCGGCCGGGTCGGACCCGGCCTTGTGGACGTGGGCACGAGAGCCCACCCCGCGGACCGTCACCATCACGTTGCTCGACCTGCGCCGCGAACCCGTGGCGCGCTACGTCCTCCGCGGAGCGCACCCCGAGCGCTGGACCGGTCCCGTGCTGGATGCGCTGTCCGGCGAGGTGGCGCTGGAGGAGCTGGTGCTGTCGGCAGAGGCTCTGGACATCGAGCGCGTCGGCCCAGCTTCGCGCTGAGCACGTCGCTGTCGGTGGGCGTGCCTACCGTGTCGCCCATGGCCATCGCACAGTTCCCCGGATTCGTCATCGACTGCCCCGACGCCGCGCGTGCTCGCGGACTTCTACGGCGCTCTCCTCGACTGGGAGGTCAAGGGCGACGCGGAGTGGGCGGAGATCAGGCCGGCCGACGGGAGCAACTGCATCTGCTTCCAGCAGGTCGCCGACTTCCGCGCGCCGCAGTGGCCGGGTCAGGACGTCCCGCAGCAGCTGCATCTCGACGTGGTCGTCGAGGACCTCGACGCGGCGGAGCAGCCGACCGTCGACCTGGGCGGGACGAAGGCGGAGGTCCAGCCGAAGCCCGAGAACTTCCGGGTCTTCCTCGACCCGGCCGGCCACCCGTTCTGCCTCTGCGCGGGCTGACGATCAGCGCGGTCGTCGCCTACGGCGGCCCCGCGGGCTGACACCGCGTCGCGGACACCTGTGCCGCGTCAGGGACACTGGGCCCATGGCCGACCTGCCCCGCAAGGCCGCCGCGCGGACGGCGAGACTCGCCGCGCTGCCGCTGGGGTACGCCGGCAGGTCGGCGCTCGGGCTCGGCAAGCGGATCGGCGGGGCGCCGGCCGAGACCGTGCTGAGCGAGATCCAGCAGCGCACGGCCGAGCAGCTGTTCCGCACCCTGGGCGAGCTCAAGGGCGGGGCGATGAAGTTCGGCCAGGCGCTCTCGGTGCTGGAGGCGGCGCTGCCGGACGAGGTCGCGGCGCCCTACCGCGAGCAGCTGACCCGCCTCCAGGACTCGGCGCCGCCGATGCCGACCCAGACCGTGCGCGACCAGCTGACCAAGGACCTGGGCGCGGACTGGGCCGACCGGCTGGTCTGGCTCGACGGCGGACCGACCGCCGCCGCCTCGATCGGGCAGGTGCACAAGGGACGCTGGGTCGACGACCGCGAGGTCGCGGTGAAGGTGCAGTACCCCGGCGCCGGCGAGGCGCTGATGTCCGACCTGCGCCAGCTGGCCCGGCTCGCCAGGAGCATCGGGCCGCTGGTCCCCGGCGTCGACATCAAGCCGCTGATCGCGGAGGTCCAGGAGCGGGCCCGCGACGAGCTCGACTACACCGCTCGAGGCAGAGGCTCAGCGCGCCTTCGCCGCGGCGTTCCGCGACGACCCCGACTATCGTGGTCCCCGATGTGGTCGAGGTCGGCGAGTCCACGCTCGTCACCGAGTGGCTGGAGAGCCCCCACTCGCTGGCCCACGTGATCCGCGAGGGCAGCCAGGAGGAGCGGGACCACTACGGCGAGCTGTTCGTCCGGTTCCTGTTCGCCGGACCGGCGCGCACCGGCATGCTGCATGCCGACCCGCACCCGGGAAACTTCCGGCTCGCTGCCGACCGACGACGGCCGCCCCGGCAGGCTCGGCGTCCTCGACTTCGGCGCGGTCGCGCGGCTGGAGACCCACGGGCTCCCCAAGGCGATGGGCCGACTGATCCGGATCGCCGCGGACGCGGACCGTGACGGGCTGGAGGCCGGCCTGCGCGCCGAGGGGTTCATCAAGGACCGGGTCCAGATCGACCCCGACCTGCTCCTCGACTACCTCGCCCCGTTCGTCGAGCCCACCAAGGTGGACAGCTTCCGGTTCACCCGGGAGTGGATGCGCGAGCAGTTCCAGCGCATCAACAACCCCCGCGAGCCCACCTACACGGTCGCGCTGAAGCTCAACCTGCCCCCGTCGTACCTGCTCATCCACCGCACCTGGCTCGGCGGCATCGGCGTTCTCAGCCAGCTGGAGGCCGAGGCGCCGTTCCGGGCCATCCTCGAGGAGTTCCTCCCGGGGTTCGCGTCACCCTGAGGCCGCACAGCCTCACAGCACGAAGTGCATCACGTGCAGGCCGACCAGACCGTGCGTCCGCGAGTCGAAGGCCTCCGGCACGGTCCCCACGATCTGGAAGCCGAGCGACTCCCACAGCCGTACCGCGGCGGTGTTGGTCTCCACCACGGCGTTGAACTGGATGGACCGGAACCCGTTGTCGCGGTGCCACTGCACGACGTACTCCCCCAGCGCCCTGCCGACTCCCTTGCCTCGGGCGCGGGCGACACCATGAACGACGCGGTCCCGACATGGCTGCCCCGAGCCGGTCGGTTGGGCCCCATCGTGGCGCTCCCCAGGACATGGCCGCCGTCCTCGAGCACCACGGTCTGCGCCGGCGGCGTCATCAGCCACAGGTCGCGCGCCTGCTCGGATGTCAGGTCGGTCGGATAGGCGTAGGTCTCGCCGTCCTGGACGATCCGGTCGAAGAACGGCCAGATGCGCGGCCAGTCGTCCTCGGTGGCGGGCCGGATGCGTGGATCGGTCACTGGCCGGTCGACCCGTCGATCGACTCCCGGATCAGGTCGGCGTGGCCGACGTGCCGGGCGTACTCCTCGATCATGTGCACCAGGATCCAGCGCAGGCTGAGCGGCTCGCCCGGCTTGCGCTTCGGCTCGCCTTGACCGCGTGCGCGTCGAGATCCCCCGCCTCCGCCACGATCGCTCGGGCGCGTTCGACCTCGCGTGTCGAAGAGTGCCCAGATCTCGCTCGGGCGACATCGTCCGCGGCGACCGTGCCACTCCGCGTCCCGTCCGCCTTCCAGTCGGGCGACACCCAGGGCTCGGCCGGCGCGGCTCGCCGAGGAACGTCTCGACGAACCACCAGCTCTCGACCCACGCCATGTGCGTGACCATCCCGCCGAGCGTCATCGTCGACGGCGCCGAGCCAGGCTGCAGCTGCTCCGCTGTCGAGGTCGCCGGCCTTCATGCGCAGCGTCGCGCGCATCCAGTCGAGCAACGCGTCAGCATGGTCAGCTCGTCGGCGACCTGCGGGATTTCGGGGCGGCTGTCGCTCATGTCGACGCCTCCTGGGGGGCGCTCGGTGACGCAGTAGGTCAACCCGTCCGGCCCGGTCAGCACCGTCCAGCCCCGGTCGAACCGCTGCACGAACGTCGACCGGCGGCCACGTGCCGATCGACCTCCGCGTCCCGGTCGATGGCGCACCAGTCGAGGTGCGCCCGGACGGCGGCCTCGTCCTCGTCGAGACGCTGGAGCAGCAGCTGGAGCGGCTGCCCGCTCGGGCGGCGTGACCCGGGCGAACTCGACGTCGGGCCGCGGAGGCCGCGGCTCCCAGCCGGTCAGCGCCGCCCAGAAGGCGAACTCCGCGTCGTACGCCGACGGCGGGACGTCGAGGCAGACCTGGTCGACCCGGGAGCGGGTGCCGTAGAGCCAGTCGGTGGCCGCGGGTACGTCGCCGGCCGGGTGCGGCACGACGCAGAACGTGAAGCCGCCGGGCGACGCGAGGGTCAGGTAGGTCTCGTGGTCCGCCACGACCGCGGCGCCGAGCCGGACCGCGTCCTCGGCGGCGGCGAACGGGTCGGCGACGTGCACGTCGAGGTGGACCCGGCTCGGCCCCGGAGCCGAGCCGCTGGACCCGGAGGAAGCCGTCGCCGTCGGGCGGCACCAGCGTCACGAACTCGCCGTCTGCCCCTCGGGTCGCGGACCGCTGGTAGCCGGTCAGCCGCTCCCAGAGCGCGAGACCCTCCTCGTGCTCGTCCGCCGCGAGGTCGAGGAACGCGCTGAGCCAGAGGACCTCCGTCACGACACCGTTGGCAGTCGTGGCCGCAGTCGGTGCTCGTGACCGGGAGCGGGCGGACCGTCGGCGTGCGACGCCGGGTGCAAGCACCGCGCCGGTCGGGTCACGCGGACGTCGTCGCCGTCCACCTCCGCCGTGCCGTCGACCAGCAGGGTGAGCCCGCGCTGCTCCAGCGGTGGGAACAGCAGCGTCACGGCCGGGTTGCCCGCGACGTTGGCGAGCTCCCGCGTCCCGGGCCCGTCGCACCGACGACCGCGCCGTCGGTGACGGTCGGCTCGACCGTCACGACCTTCACCGCGCCGGTGGCGGCGCTGGTCAGCAGGTAGCCGGCACCGAAGCCCTCCAGCGCCTTGGCGAGGTCATCCACCTCGACGGGGATGCTCATGCGGCGAATCTAGTCACCAGACGCCGAGCACGTCGCCGCCGATCCGGACGATGAACGCCGAGACGACGACGATGAAGAACACCCGGACGAACCGGGCGCCGCGCGAGACCGCGACCCGGGCGCCGACGTAGCCGCCCATCAGGTTGCCGACGCCCATCAGCAGGCCGACCTTCCAGAGCACGGCGCCCTGCGGCACGAAGACGACGAGCGCGCCGAGGTTGGTCGCCCAGTTCGCCAGCCGCGCCTTCGCCGAGGCGTCGAGGAACGAGTAGCCGAGCAGCGCCACCAGCGACACGACCAGGAAGCTGCCGGTGCCCGGACCCAGCGCGCCGTCGTAGAAGCCGATCACGAACCCGACCGCCATCGCCGTCCCCACGTGCCGGCGCCCGGTGTGCCGCAGCACCGTCTCCGACCCGAGGTCCGGCTTGAAGCAGCGACGTAGCCGCCGACCACGATCAGCACGACCAGCACGATCGGCTCGAACGCCTCGCGCGGGATCTGCGAGGCGACCAGCGCGCCGAGGACGGCACCGCAGAAGGCCAGCACCATCAGCGGCCCGAACGTGCGCGGGTCGGGCCGCACCCGGCGGTAGTACGTCGCCGAGCTCACCGACGTCCCGCAGATCGAGGCGAGCTTGTTGGTGGCCAGGATCTGCACCGGCGCGGCGTTGGGCAGCCCCAGCAGCAGCGCCGGCAGCTGGATCAGCCCGCCGCCGCCGACCACCGCGTCCACGAACCCGGCGGCCACCGCGGCCAGCGCCGAGCAGCGCCAGCACGGTCAGCGTCGGGTCGTCCACCCGGGCACCGTAGGTAGCGCCGGTACGTGCGTGCGCCGACGTCGCGCTCAGTCGCCGACCCAGAAGCCGCGGCCGCCGAACCAGTCGCCGTAGCCTCCAGCCCCGGCCGAAACCCTGGCGGTACGACGTGCGCGAGCCCAGGTAGGAGCCGACGACCGCGGCGCCGAGGTCGTCGAGCTCGGGGGCGACGACCCGGCCCTCGACCCGGTCGGCCATCGAGTCGATGAACCGCGCGAGGCCGGGGTCCTCGCCGAGCCGGAAGAACGTCGTCTGCGCGCCGAGCCGCCGAGCGTTGTCGAGCTCGCGGACGGCGTACGCGACGGTCAGCGGGTGTGGCGGGTAGGCGAAGTAGACCTCGCCGTCCGGCTCCAGGTGCGACGTCGGCTCGCCGTCGGTGACGATCAGCAGCACCGGCTGGGCGTTCGGGTGCTTGCGGAAGTGCCGGTTGGCCAGCAGCAGGGCGTGGTGCAGGTTGGTGCCCTTGTCCCACTTTGAGTCGAGCGCGGTGAGGTGCTCGATGTCCATCGTCTCGGCGTACCGCCCGAATCCGATGAGCTGCAGCGCGTCGCCGCGGAACCGGGACTTGATGAGCGTGTGCAGCGCCAGCGCGGTCCGCTTCATCGGCACCCAGCGGCCGTCCATCGCCATCGAGAACGACGTGTCGACCAGCAGCGCCACGCAGGCCTGGGTGCGCGCCTCGGTCTCCTGCACCTCGACGTCCTCGATGCTCACCTGCGGCCCGGACGGGTCGCCCGCACGGCGTACGACGCCGTTGAGGACCGTGCGCGGGACGTGCCACGGCTCGGTGTCGCCGAACTCCCAGGTGCGGGTGGCTCCGGACAGCTCGCCCGCGGCGCCCGCCCGGCGCAGCTCGCGCTGGCCCTGGCGCCCGGACATCTTGTCCGCGACGTCGCGCAGCAGGGCCTTGCCGAGCTGGCGCATCGCCTTCGGGGTCAGCCGCAGGTTGCCGTCGGTGCCGCGCTCGAGGGTCCCGCTGTCGCGGAGCGCCTGCTCGAGCTGCTGGAGGGTGCGCGCGTCGACCGCGGCCTCGTTGCCGAGCTGGCGGGCGAGCTTGTCGAGGTCGAGGTCGTCCATCCGGGCGCCGCCGTAGGACTGGCTGAGCTGCTCGGCCAGGTCGTCGAGGTCGGCGATGTCCTGGAAGACGCCGGTGCCGTCGCCCAGTCCGAGCCCCTCCTCGCCGTCCATCCGCTCCGAGCCGCCCCAGTCCTCGCCGGGCCGCAGCGACTGGAGGTTGGAGTCGAGCCGGGACAGCGACTCCATCAGCGCCGGCGAGCCGAACGCCTGCTGCGACAGCTCCATCAGCTCGGCCCGCTGCTCGGCGGACATCGAGTTGAGCATCCGCTGGGCGGCCGCCGCGCGCTTGAGCCATCGCGTCGAGGAGCTCGTCGATGTTCTGCGGGTTCTCGGGGAAGAAGTCCCCGTGCTTGCCCATGAACTCCTCGAAGTCCTCCTGGGTGTCCTCGCCGCGCTGGTGCTTCTCGAGCAGCTCGTTGAGGTCCTCGAGCATCGCGTTGATCGCGGCCCGGTCCTCGTCGGTGGCGTTCTCCAGGGCCTGCTTCATGCCGGCGAACCGCTGCTCGAGGAGCTCGCGGCCGAGCAGGTCCTTGATCTCCTCGTAGGCCTCGCGGGCCTCGCGGCTCTGCCAGTCGTACGACGCCAGCTCGCTGACCGCCGAGGCGACGTTCGGCGGCAGGCCCTCCAGCTGCATCTCCCGGAAGCGCCCGGTCGCGCGTCGTCCAGCTCGACGTCGCGGGCGAGCTGCTTGCGCTCCTCGAGGACGGCCTTGTCCAGCAGCTCCCGGATCTCCTGGAGCGTGCCGTCGAGGTTGTGCCTCTGGGTCAGCTCGCGCCGACGCTCGGCCACCCGGCGGGCCAGGTCGTCGAGGCCGGACTGGTCGCGGCCACCGCGGCGCAGGAACTCCCGCATCGCGCGCTCCGGCGAGTAGCCCGCCATCACGTCCTCGCCGATGGCCTCCACGGCCTCGCGGAGGTCGACCGGCGGCGCGAGCGGGTCGCCGCCGTCGTACCGGCCGTAGCGCGACCCCCTGCGTGAGGTGTGGATGTTGGCCATGTCAGGTCTCAGCCGTAGACCGTCTCGCCGCCGCCGGACTCCTTGCTGATCTTCCGGGCGAGGTAGAGACCCTCGAGCGCGAGCTCGATGGCGCCGGCGCGCTGGCCGTCGTTGGTGGCGTGCAGCCGCTCGCAGACCTCGTCGTACAGCTCGGACTCACCGAGCACCGGCAGCCCGGTGAGGAAGTCGCGGGCGGTGACCTGCTCGCCCGTGGTGACCATCATCCCGCTCTCGATGGCGTCCACGAGCAGGGTGAAGTCGAGTCCGCGGAAGTGCTGGCGGACCGTCTCGGCGGTCGCGGTGCGCAGCAGGTGGGTGAGCACCTCGACCTCGCGGCCCTCCTCGCCGGTCTCGAACTCGATCTTGCCGCCGAGCACGTCGACCGCGGTCTCGAGGTCGACCACCCGGGCGACGGCCTCCTCCTCGCCCTGCGAGGTCGCGCGGTGGAGCGCGGCCGCCGCGATGGTCTCCGCGCCGGCGATCGCGAACCGCGCGCTCACGCCCGAGCGCTGGTCGACGGCGGTGGACTCGCGCAGGTTGCGGGTGAAGCGGGCCAGGATCTCGACCAGGTGGTCCGGCACCTCGGCGACCAGCTCGGCCTCCTGCCGGACGACCGCGACCTCGTCCTCGAGCTCGGTCGGGTAGTGCGTGCGGATCTCCGCGCCGAACCGGTCCTTGAGCGGCGTGATGATGCGGCCGCGGTTGGTGTAGTCCTCGGGGTTGGCGCTCGCGACCACGAGCACGTCGAGCGGGCAGCCGCAGGACGTAGCCGCGGATCTGGATGTCCCGCTCCTCCATCACGTTGAGCATCGCGACCTGGATGCGCTCGGCGAGGTCGGGCAGCTCGTTGATCGCGACGATGCCGCGGTGGCTGCGCGGGATGAGGCCGAAGTGGATCGTCTCCGGGTCACCGAGCGAGCGGCCCTCGGCCACCTTCATCGGGTCGACGTCGCCGATCAGGTCGGCGACGCTGGTGTCCGGGGTCGCCAGCTTCTCGGCGTACCGCTCGTCGCGGTGCCGCCACTCGACCGGCAGGTCGTCGCCGAGCTCGGCCGCACGGCGCTTCGACTCGTGGGTGATCGGCTCGAAGGGGTGCTCGCCCAGCTCGGCGCCCGCGATCACCGGCGTCCACTCGTCGAGCAGGCCGACCATGCGTGCGCAGCAGCCGGGTCTTGCCCTGGCCGCGCTCGCCGAGCAGCACCACGTCGTGGCCGGCGATCAGGGCCCGCTCGAGCTGCGGGATGACGGTGTCCTCGAAGCCGTGCAGACCTGGCCACGGGTCACGGCCCTCGCGCAGGGCGGCGAGCAGGTTGTCGCGGATCTCGGCGCGCAGGGTCTTGGCCACGTGGCCCGACGCGCGGAGCTCGCCGACGGTCGAGAGCGGAGGGAGCTGAGGTCACTCGCTCACGCTACTCACGGCTCCAACAACTGGACAGCGTCTCCGGTTGCGACCGGCGTCACGAGGGACGCGGGCGTACCTTCCACGCATGATCACCCTCGACTGCCCGTGCGGCTCGGGTGAGCGCTACGACGCGTGCTGCGGCCGGCTGCACCGGGGCGCCGCCGCAGGCGGAGACGGCCGAGGAGCTGATGCGCTCGCGCTACGCGGCGTACGCCGTCGGCGACCTCGACCACGTCTGGCGGACCTGGCACCCGCGGACCCGGCCCGACGTCCTCGAGCCCGACCCGGCGCTGACCTGGACCGGGCTGGAGGTGACCGACGCGGTCGACGGCGGACCGGGCGACGAGTCGGGCGAGGTGGAGTTCCGCGCGTCGTACGTCAGGCACGGCACCGCCGGAGCGCGCGAGGAGCGCAGCCGCTTCGAGCGCCGCCGCGGCCGGTGGGTCTATGTCGACGAGGTGCCGGGGTCAGCCCTGTGAGGACCCGGCGATGTTGACCAGCCAGTTGATGCCGAACCTGTCCTTCGACCTGGCCGAACGCGTCGCCCCACGGCGCCACCTCGAGCGGGACGTCGACGCGGCCGCCGTCGGCGAGCTTGTCCCAGTAGCCGCGCAGCAGCTCGTCCTCGTCGCCGCTCAGGCTGAGGTGGCCGTTGGGGGTCTGGCCCTCGCTGTGCCGGGCACGTTGTCGGAGGCCATCAGCGTGAAGCCCTGCGTGGTGGTGAGCTGGCGCGTGCATGACGCCGTCGGCCGGGATGGGGTTGCCCTCGTGCTCGGTCATGCCCATGTCGCCGAACGTGCTGACGTTGAGCTCGCCGCCGAAGACGCCTTGGTAGAACTCGATCGCCTCGCGGGCGTTGCCCTCGAAGTTGAGGTAGGGGTTGAGGATCGCCATGTCTGCTCCTTGGTCAGTGGGTGTCTGATCGACGCTACTCAGACCCGCCGACACTGCCCAACTCATCGGTACAGCGTCATCGGTCGTCGGTGAAGCTCGCGGGCCGGCCCTCCTTGCGGGCCCGCGTCGCCTCCTCGAAGTTGCCGGTGAGCAGCCGCAGGTAGAGCTGGCCGAGCCCCTCGCTGGGCAGGTAGGTCTCCAGCGAGCTCGCCGCCATCCCGGCCTGCAGCGACTTCTTGGTCAGCTCGATCCCGGGCTGGGAGAACGCCGCGATCCGCTGCCCGATCTCGACCCCCGCGGCGACCACGTCGTCGTGCACGGCCGAGACGAGACCGACCCGCTCGGCCTCGTCGGCCTGCATGTCCCGCCCGGTCAGCATCAGCTCGGCCGCCCGGGTCGAGCCGATCGCCCGCGGCAGGAAGTAGCTCAGCCCGAGCTCGCTGGCCGTCAGCCCGTTGTTGATGCCCGCCGCGCGGAAGTACGCCGCAGGCGCGGCGATCCGCAGGTCGCAGGCCAGCGCCAGGCAGAGCCCGCCGCCGATCGCCGCGCCGTTGACCGCGGCGATGACCGGCTGGTGCAGCCGCCGCATCGTCAGCACGACGTCCTCGAGCATCTCCATGGCGCGCAGCGCGTAGGTCGGCCGGGTCACGCCGGTCGCGCCCGGCGGGATGCCGGCGGACTCCTGGTCGGCGCCCGAGCAGAAGCCCGTTGCCGGCGCCGGTCAGCACGACCGCGCGCACCGCGTTGTCCTCGTGGAGCGTCGACCAGGGCGTCGCGCAGCGGGACCATCACGTCGAACGCCATCGCGTTCATCCGCTCGGGCCGGTTCAGGGTGACGACCGCGACCTGCGGGTCCGGGCCGGTCGACCAGGACGAACGACATGGTCAGACGCTCAGGATCACCGAGGAGCCGTGGCCGAACAGGCCCTGGTTGGCGGTGATGCCGACCCTGGCGCCCTCGACCTGGCGGCCCTCGGCCTGGCCGCGCAGCTGCCAGGTCACCTCGCACACCTGCGCCAGCGCCTGGGCGGGCACCGCCTCGCCGAAGCAGGCCAGCCCGCCCGACGGGTTCACCGGGATCCGGCCGCCGAGCGTGGTCTCGCCCGCCCGCAGCAGCGACTCGGCCTCGCCGCGCTTGCACAGCGCGAGGTCCTCGATCCAGTCCAGCTCGAGCGCGGTCGACAGGTCGTAGACCTCGGCCAGGCTGACGTCCTCGGGGCCGATGCCGGCCTCCTCGTACGCCGCGTGCGCGATCGACTCCTTGAACGTCCGCTCCGGCTCCACGCCGCCGTGCGCGTCGGTGGACAGGTTGGGCATGTCCATGACGGTGTTGGGGAACGTCGGCGTCACCGTCGAGATCGCGCTGATCCGCACCGGGTCGGCCAGGCCCGTGCCGCGCGGCGTACTCGGTGCTGGCGATGACGACCGCCGCGGCGCCGTCGGAGGTCGCGCAGATGTCGAGCAGGTGCAGCGGGTCGGAGACCACGGCGCTGCTCAGCACGTCCTCGGCGCTGACCTCCTTGCGGTAGCGCGCGTTGGGGTTGGCAGCCCGTGCCTGGCGTTCTTGACCTTGACCTGCGCGAAGTCCTCCTGCGTGGCGCCGTAGAGGTCCATCCGGCGGCGCGCGTAGAGCGCGAAGTAGGCCGGGTTGGTCATGCCGAGCAGCCGGAACCGCAGCCAGTCCGGGTCGTCCCACCGCTCGCCGGCGTTGGGCGCCAGGAAGCCCTTGGGCGTCGTGTCCGCACCGACGACCAGCGCGACCTCGCTCAGCCCGGCGAGGATCCGGGCCCGCGCGGTGTCCAGTGCCTGGGCGCCGGTCGCGCACGCGGCGTACGAGGTGGCGACCCGGGCGCCGTTCCAGCCGAGCGCCTGCGCGAACGTCGCGCCGGCGACGTAGCCGCCGTAGCCGTTGCGCACGGTCTCGCCGCCGACCACCAGGTCGACGTCGGCCCAGGCGACCCCGGAGTCGGCCAGCGCGGCCCGGGCGGCGTGCACGCCGTACTCGGTGAACGGCCTGCCCCACTTGCCCCACGGGTGCATGCCCACGCCGAGGACGGCGACGTCGTTGGCTCACTGGTCGGCCTCCTCGCCCAGCTCGGTGACCGGCTTCCAGCGCCAGATCAGCAGGTCGCCCTCGTCATCCTGCGTTGAGCGTCTCGACCACGAGCTCGACCTCGGCGCCGACCCGAGGTCACCGACGCCGTAGCCGTCGGCGACCTGCCCCAGCACCGTGATCCCCTCGGCCAGCTCGACCGCGGCCAGCGCGAACGGCTCGTAGGGGTCGGTGCGGGAGACGTAGGGCGCCGGCGGCTGGTACTGCGCGTCGGTGTAGCTCCACACCGACCCGCGCCGGGACAGCTCCACGCTCTCGAACTCCTCGCCGCTGGCAGGCCGGGTTGCGGCAGAAGCCGGCCCGGTCGTGCGGAGCGGCGGGAAGTACGTCGTCGCGCACGTCGTGCACCGCGACCCCAGCAGCGCCGGTGCGTCACCGGTCGTGAACCACCCGTCGATCGCCGGTCTCGCGCTCATCGTGTCTCCTGCCGCCGAAACTAGAACGTGTTCTCACTCTAGGCGGATGAGTTTCGCCGGGTAGCCGGTGAAGTCGACGCCCCGCTCAGCTTCGGCGGCCGAGCGCAGTTTCGCCGGGCCGGTGAAACTCCGCTCAGCCCGACGTCGCCAGGAACGCCAGCAGGTCCTGGCGGGTCAGCACGCCGACCGGCTTGCCGTCCTCCTGGACCAGCACCGCGTCGGAGGTCTCGAGCAGCGCGACCGCGTCCCGGGCGTCCTCGGTCGAGCCGATGGTCGGCAGCGGCGGGCTCATGTGGTCCTCGACCTGGTCGGTCAGCCGGGCGGCGCCGGAGTAGAGCGCGTCCATCAGCGCCCGGTCGGAGACCGAGCCGGCGACCTCGGCGGCCACGATCGGCGGCTCGGCGCGGACGACGGGCATCTGGGAGACGGCGTACTCCTGCAGGATCGCGACCGCCTCGGCGATGGTCTCGCCGGGGTGGGTGTGCACCAGGTCGGGCAGCCGGCCGTCCTTGCCGCGCAGCACCTCGCCGACGGTCTGCGACGCGACCGTGCCGGAGCCGCTCGGGAAGCCGTACTGCGCCAGCCACTCGTCGTTGAACACCTTGGTCAGGTAGCCGCGGCCGGAGTCGGGCAGCAGGACGACGATCACCGCGTCGGTGCGCCCGGCGGCCGCGAGCTCCGCGGCCAGCTGCTTCGCGGCGTACGCCGCCATGCCGGACGAGCCGCCGACGAGCATGGCCTCCTCGCGGGCGAGCCGGCGGGTGAACGCGAACGAGTCCGCGTCGGAGACCTCGATGACCCGGTCGGCGATCTCGCGGTCGTAGGTCTCGGGCCAGAAGTCCTCGCCGACGCCCTCGACGAGGTAGGGGCGGCCGGTGCCGCCGGAGTAGACCGAGCCGGCCGGGTCGGCGCCGACCACCTCGATCGCCGGGTTCTGCTCCTTGAGGTAGCGGCCGACGCCGCTGATCGTGCCGCCGGTGCCCATGCCGGTGACGAAGTGCGTGACCTTGCCCTCGGTCTGCTCCCAGATCTCCGGGCCGGTGGTCTCGTAGTGCGACCGCGGGTTGTGCGGGTTGGAGTACTGGTCCGGCTTCCACGCGCCCGGCTGCGTACGCGAGCTTGTCGGAGACGTTGTAGTAGGAGTCCGGGTGCTCCGGGGCGACCGCGGTCGGGCAGACGACGACCTCCGCGCCGTACGCCTTGAGCACGTTGCGCTTGTCCTCGCTGACCTTGTCCGGGCAGACGAACACGCACTTGTAGCCGCGCGCCTGGGCGACCATGGCCAGCCCGACGCCGGTGTTGCCCGACGTCGGCTCCACGATCGTGCCGCCCGGGCTGCAGCTCGCCGGAGGCCTCGGCGGCGTCGATCATCCGGGACGCGATCCGGTCCTTCACCGAGCCACCGGGGTTGAGGTACTCGACCTTGGCCAGGACGAGCGGCCCGTCGCCGCGGCAGGTCGAGGCTCCGGCGAGAGCCGCACGAGCGGGGTGTTGCCGATCAGGTCCAGCAGGGAGTTGGCGTACTGCACCCGCCCAACCTATGCGGTTACCCGTCCGTAGCATGGGGGACGTGGGGAAGGCAGCGGCGGCACGCAAGCTCGCGGCCGCTGCGGCGTACGGCGGCGGCGGGCTCACCGCCGCGGGAGCCGGCGATCTACGGCGTGCTCCGGGCCGAGGCCGAGCTCGCCAGGAAGACCATCGGCGAGGCCACGACGTCCCCCCGCCGGACGCGACCGGCTGGTACGGCCGCGGCCGCCCCGGCCCGGCGATCAAGGTGGCGCTGCTCGGCGACTCCGGCGCCGCCGGCTACGGCTGCGAGCGGGTCGAGGAGACCCCCGGCGCGCTGCTGGCGAGCGGCATCGCCGAGCAGGCGGACCGGCGCGTCTACCTCCGCGAGTTCGCCGTGGTCGGCGCCGAGTCCCGCGACCTGGCGGCCCAGGTCGACCGCACGCTGCCGATCGAGCCGGACGTCGCCGTGATCCTCATCGGCGCCAACGACGTGACCCACCAGGTGCGCCCGGCGACGTCGGTGCGGCACCTGTCCGAGGCCGTGCGCCGGCTGCGCGACGCCGGGATCGCGGTGCTGGTCGGCACCTGCCCGGACCTCGGCACCCTCAAGCCGATCGTTCCCGCCGCTCAAGCAGGTCGCCCGCACCTGGTCGCGCCGGCTCGCCGCCGCGCAGACCATCGCGGTGCTCGAGAACGGCGGGCGCACCGTGTCCCTGGGCTCGATCCTCGGTCCCGAGTTCGCCGCCGCGCCGGCCATCCTGTTCGGGCCCGACCAGTTCCACCCGTCGGTCGCCGGCTACCGCTCGCTGGTCGGCGTGCTGCTGCCGTCGGCCCTCGCCGCCCTCGGGCTGGCCGAGGAGCCCGAGTACGCGCCGGCCCGCGGCGAGGGGGTGCTGCCGATCGCCGACGCCGCGGTCCAGGCGGTCAAGACGCCCGGAACCGAGCTGGACGGCACCGAGGTCGCGGGTCGCCGCCTCGGCGTCCGCGGCCTGTGGGTCGAGCTGCGGCACCGCCGCCGGCAGAGCACCGCGGATGCGCAGGCGCCGGACGAGGCCGAGAACGACTCCGGCCCGCCACCTGACGGTGACGGGCCGGACGACGTTGACGCTGGCTAGTCTGTCGAGCTGAAGATCGCGAGCAGCCGCAGCAGGTTGGTGTAGATCCAGACCAGCGAGACGGTGATCGCGAACGCAGCGCGCCACGACTCGTGCTCGGGGATCTGGTTGCGGATGCCCTGCTCGACGAAGTCGAAGTCGAGGATCAGCATGAAGACACCGAGCACCAGGCCGGCGATGGCGGTCAGCATGCCGAGCCCGCCGAAGCCGAAGAGGCCGAACGAGTTGCCGAACATGCTGAGGACGAGCTCCATCAGGCTGAGCGCGATCATGCCGAAGACCGCGCGCCATCACGAACATCCGGAACTTCGATGCCGACCTTGATGTCGAAGACCTTGTAGGCCGCGAGGGTGCCGGCGAACGCGGCGAAGGTGCCGATCACGGCCTGGGCGACCAGGTTTCCTCGCCCTGGCCGAAGACGCTGTCGATGACCTTGCTGAACGCGCCGAGTGCGACGCCCTCGAAGGCGCAGAACAGGAGCACCAGCCCGGGGCTGATCACCCGCTTGAACGAGTTGACCATCGACAGGGCGAACGCGCCCAGGCTGCCGATCATCAGCGCCGCGTAGAGCGGGCCGAGCGCGGCCACGCGTCGTCGAGGTCAGGGGTGACGATCCAGGTCGCGGCCGCGGTGATGATCACGACGGCCAGGGCGATGGCGGTCTTCTGCACGACCGAGTCGATCGTCATGGGGGCACCGACGCGGCTGTCCGGCGACGTCGGGGGCTGCCCGTAGCCGGCGGTGGGCGCGCCGCCACCGGCGTACGTCTGGTTGCCGTAGGCGTTCGCCGAGTTGAACTCCTCCGAGCGGCGGAACACCGGGTTGTTGCTCTGCATCTGGACTCCTCCTTGGAGGCCGGGGGCGCTCGTCGCGGTGACGGTCGCCGATGAGACCCAGTCTACGGGGCCTCACCTGGTCGAACGCCCCGGTCGGACCCAGCGTTCCTGCCGAACCTGTGAGTTGGCTGAGAGCCGGGCGCGGCGTCAGCGGCGTACGGCGCGCACGACCGTGTCGGTGACCGTCACGGGCTCGCCGTCGTGGCCGGTCGCCTGACGCGGCTGCGCCTCGGCCACCTGGACGTCCCAGTCGGCCGGGTCGAGCCCCTCGACCACCCGCTGCTGGCTGAAGAGCAGGTGGGTGAGCCGCTCGTTGCGGAGACCGGTGTGGGCATCGTCGGGGTGGTGTCCCACGACGAGCAGGGTCCCGCCGGGTCGGACGGCTGCGGCCATCGCGGCGTACGTCGCCTCGAAGACGTCCTGCGGCGCGTGCATGTAGTGCGACGTCACGAGGTCCATGTCTCCTGGAAGCGGGTCGACCTCGGTCCCACCGCCGACCAGGTCCGCCCGCAGCCACTCGGTCCGGTCCGCCACGCCCTCGTCCGCGGCATGCTGGGCGGCCCGGTCCAGCGCCACCTGCGAGACGTCGACGCCGGTGACCTCCCAGCCCTGCTTGGCGAGCCACACGACGTCCGCGCCCTCACCGCAGCCGATGTCCAGCGCCCGGCCCGGCGCGAGTGCCGAGACCTGCTCGACCAGGCGCTGGTTGGGCTGCCCCGACCAGACCCGCGTCGAGCCGGCGTACCGCTCGTCCCAGAACTCCTGGGTGAACAGCGCTGCCTCGTCGCTGTCGTCGGGCGCGTGGTCGGGGTGCTCGTGGTGGCCCATGAGGGAGAACTGTGCCCCCGCTGGGGTTCGAACCCAGACTGAATCGCTTTTAAGGCGACTTCCTCTACCGGTTGGGATACGGGGGCGAGAGCTCACGACCCGCGCGGGCTCAGTCCTGGGCCAGCACCTCGGCCGCGACGTCGACCAGCCGTCTCCTGCTCGTCCTGGCCCGGGAGCGCAGGATCTCGAACGCCTCGTCCACGGTCACACCTTCGATGCGCGCTAAGGCGCCCTTGGCCTGCTCGATCACGATCCGGCTGTTGAGCGCGCTCTGGAGCTGCTCGGTCAACGCCTCGGCACGGGCGATCGAACGCTCCTGGAGGATGGCGATGGTCGCGATGTCCGCGAGCCCCTGGATCACCCGGCGCTCGTCGTCGCCCAGGACCGCCTCCTGGGTGCTGAAGGCGTTGATCGTGCCGATGACCGTGTCCCTCAGCCGCATGGGGAACGCGTGCACGGCGGTGAAGCCGGCCGACAGCGCGGCGGGCGCGAAGACCGGCCACCGCGTACCGGGCACCGGCGAGGTCGGCGTTGACGACGGGCTCCCCGGCGACGAAGCAGTCCAGGCACGGACCCTCGTGGGCCTGCAGCTGCAGCAGCTCGAGCATCTCGCCCGACTCGTTGGAGGCCGCCATGAAGCGCAGCTCGCCGCGATGGTCGGCCAGCATCAGGCCGACGGCGCTCGCGTCGCCGACGACGGCGACGTGCTGCGACAGGCTCTGGAGGAACAGGACGAGGTCGAAGTCGTCCACCAAGGTGTCCGCCACTTCGACGAACAGGTCCGACAGGTGCGCGGTTGAGATCATGTGGTGCGTCCTCGGTGGGTGATGTCGATCAGCCTAACTCAGTCTCGGGGTGCTCATGGCTCGTCCCCGCGGGCCAGCCGGGTCGTCCCGGCGATGATCTCCAGGGCCAGCACGTTCAGGTCGATCCCCGTGGCGAAGGCGTGCGCGCGCATCCTCGCCAGCGCGTCGGCGAGCCCGATCCCGAGGTCGACCATCACCATGCCCTGGGCCTGGTAGACCTCGGTCCGGAACCGCAGCGAGCTCGGGACGCTCGGGCGCGTCCCGTCGACCGCCCGGCGGACCCCCGTCGAGGAGCGTCTCCGTGGCCGCCTCGGCGAAGATGAGGGAGGCGGTGGTCTCGGCCGAGTCGAGGATCCGGATGTGGTCGGCGTAGAACGTCAGCACGCCGAACCGCGAAGCGCCAAGCAGCAGCGGGAAGGCGAACACCGAGCCGACACCGGCCGCCCGGACCGCCGGCGCGTAGGCGGGCCACCTGCTGAACGCGCCCTGGATGTCGCCGACGAGCACCGGCCGCCCCTCGCGGAACGCATCACGCCCCGGGCCCTCGCCGAGGTCGAACTGGATCTCCTCGAGGCGGCGGGTCGCCTCGTCGGAGACGGCGGCGACCGCCTCCTTGCCCTCGCTCGACATCACGCTGAGAGCTGCGCCCATCAACCCGAGCTCGCGGACCGCCGCCCGACAGAGCTCCTCGAGCTCGGGTCCCTGCGTCGAAGGCATTGATGGGCGATCCTCGCTGAGCGGGCCCGGGGGTCGTCCGGCTGTCGTCAGGACAGTCGGCATGCTACTCGTCTGACGACAGGGGGCGCGCTAGAGCTCATCGACGTCGGACCGGCGCAGGGTCGCCGTGACGCCGAGCTCGGTGGCCACCCGGTCGACGGCCGCCTCCAGCGCCCCCACGTCGACCCCGGACGGCACGTCGATCTCGGCCACGAGCAGGTAGAGGTCGCCGGCGCGCCGCGTCGTGAGGTCGGTGATGTTGCCCTTCACCGCGGCCACCTCCGCGACGACCGCCGAGACGATGCCGGGCCGGTCGCCGCCGTGGACCGTCAGCACCCACGGCGTACCCGGTGCGGCAGGCGTGGGCTCGGCGGGGATGTGGGCGACGGTGACGGTGAGGGACCGGTCGATGGTCAGTGAGGCGAGGGCGGACTCGATGTCGGTCTCCTCCGCCTCACCCGCGCAGACGAGCATCATCGCGAAGTGCCCGCGCAGCAGGGTCATCGTCGAGTCCTCGATGTTGAGCCCGAGGCCGGCCAGCCGGCCGGTGGTCTCCGCGATGATCCCCGGGCGGTCCCGGCCCACGACCGTGACGGCGTAGAGGTGTCTTGGCGACCCTGTGCTCACCGGGCCAGTCTGGCAGCCCGCCCGAGCACGTCGTCCAGCATCGTTTCGGTCAGCCGCCCGGTGAAGGTGTTCTGCTGGCTCGGGTGGTAGCAGCCCAGCAGCAGCACGTCCTCCCGACCCGGCAGCGCGACGAGCGCCTCCGCGCCGTGACCGAATCGCGGCCGTGGCGTCGGCACCTCGGCACCGGCTCGGGCGAGCGCGGTCAGGGCCGCCTGCCAGCCGAACCCGCCCAGGGCGACGACGACCCGGACCCAGGGCAGCACGAATGCGAGCTCGGCGTCGAGCCACGGCGCGCACTCGTCGCGTTCCGTCGGCGTCGGCTTGTTCTGCGGCGGCGCGCACCGCACCGCGGCCAGCACCCGGGTCCCGGCCAGCTCGAGCCCGTCGCCCACGTGCGTGCTGGTGGGCTGGTTGGCCAACCCGACCCGGTGCAGGCTCGCGAACAGCCAGTCCCCCGAACGGTCGCCCGTGAACACGCGTCCGGTCCGGTTCGCACCGTGGGCAGCAGGCGCCAGCCCCACGATCAGGACGGAGGGTCGCTCGGAGCCGAACCCGGGCGCGGGCCGGCCCCAGTAGTCCTCGTGCGCGTACGCCGCGCGCTTGGTGCGCGCGACCTCCTCACGCCACGCGACCAGCCGTGGACAGGCGCGGCACTCCGTGATCGCCGCGTCCAGCGCCGGCAGGTCCGGCGCCAGGTCAGCTGACCGCGGGCCCGGCGGGGGCGGCGTGCTGCGGCGTGGTGTCGTCATCCTTGCCGAAGGTATCGGTGACCTTGTCCTGGACCGTCGAGGCGGCCGAGGCGGCCTTGTCCTTGACGGCCGACGCGACGACGGGTGCCTGCTGGGCGACGGTGTCCTGCGCCTTGGTCGCCGCGGCCTGGACCGTCGGGTTGCCGGCGAACCGGCGGGCGCCGGTGACGATCTGCTCGTAGCGGGCCCGGCCCGCACGCGCACCCAGCACGTAGCCGATGCCGATGGCCAGCAGCAGGGACAGCTTCTTGATCGGGTGCTTCCTCATCGTGCGCTCCTTCTCCAGATGAACAGTCCGACCAGCGCGACCGAGGCGGCCGCGACGGCTCCCAGCAGGACCGGGCGCTCCTTGGCCCGGGCCTTGACGTCGAGCCGGTACTGCAGCTCGTCGACGGTGGCGGCCAGCTCGTCGCGCTGTCGGTTGATGTCGGCTTCGATGGCGGCTGGGCCGCTGCCGTTGACTGTGCTCATGCGGACGTCCTCCCTTGATCGTCGCGACGTCCTCCTTGACGCCGGCGATCGCCTTCTCCGGCGCCGCCGGCGTGGCCTCGGCGACCTGCTTCTTGCCGGTCAGCGCCGCCACGCCGGCCGCCGCGAACAGCACCGCCGTGACGATCAGCGCGGCCGCCCACAGCGGGAGCACGAGGTCGAGCAGCGACGACGACCGTGGTCAGGAGGGCGGCGAGCCCGTAGAGCGCGAGCAGCCCGGCGGCGCTGAAGAGGCCGACGCCGACCCCGGCCCGCTTGCCCTTCTCGGTCAGCTCGGCCTGGGCCAGCCGCATCTCGCTGCGGACCAGCTCCGGGATCTGCTCGCTGAGCCGGTGCACGACGGCGCCCAGCGGCTCCTCCGCGAGGTCCGTTCCCCGCTCGGACGTGGAAGTCATGGAAGGGCGGTACCCATTCGTGCCCGACTCAGGCGATGGACCAGGCGATCCCGTCCAGGATGTCCGCCTCGGAGACGACCAGGGCCGGCACGCCCGTACGCCGCAGCACCCGGGACAGGATCAGCGACCCGGCCCCGATGACGTCCGCCCGCCCCGGGTGCAGCCACGGCAGCTCCAGCCGCTCCGCGTGGCTCATCCCGAGCAGCCGGTCCACGAGCCCGTGCACGTCGTCCACCGCGACCACGGCCTGGTCGACCAGCGACCGGTCGTACGCCGCCAGGTCCGAGCACCCCCGCGCCGACGGACGTGACGGTGCCGGCCACCCCGACGACCGTCGCCGCCTCGGCGAGCGGCACCGGCGACCCGTCCAGCTGGCCGTCGATGGCGGCCACGCAGGCCGCGACCTCGTCGCGTCGTCGGCGGGTCGGAGCGGAGGTGCCGCTCGTGCAGCCGGACCGAGCCGATGTCGAGGGACACGGCGGCGTCCGGACCACCGGACGTCGTCCCCAGGACCAGCTCGGTCGACCCGCCACCGATGTCCACCACGAGCACCGGCTCGGCCGGGCGTGTCCCGGAGGTTGCGGACCGCGCCGTCGAAGGAGAGCGCGGCCTCCTCGTCGCCCGACACGACCTCGGGCTCGACCCCGAGCCGGGCTCGCACGCCCGCCACGAACTCCTCCGCGTTCTCCGCGTCCCGGCTGGCCGAGGTGGCGCAGAACCGGACCCGGTCGACGTCGTGTGCGGCGATCAGGGCGGCGTACTCGTCGATGGCGGCGAAGGTGCGCTCCAGCGCCTCGTCGGCCAGCCGCCCGGTGGCGTCGACGCCCTGGCCGAGGCGGACCATCCGCATCTCGCGCACCTCGACGCTGGACTCCCCCACGGCGTGCAGGTCGCCGATCAGGAGCTTGATCGTGTTGGTGCCGCAGTCGATCGGCGGCCTACACGCACGGCCCGGGCTCCCACCAGTCACCGAGCAGGTCGAGCACCTCGTCGCCGAGCGGGTTCACGCCGCGGCCCTGGGCCAGCGACTGGCCCGCGAGCACGTGCAGGCACTTCACCCGGTCCGGCATGCCGCCGGCCGAGATGCCGTCGATCTCGGGGACGTCCTGCCCGGCGGCGCGACCGAGCTCGGTGCGGACCGCCAGGTAGCGCTCGTGCGCCTCGGCGTACGCGCTCGCGAGGTCCGGGTCCGTCGGCGAGCCGGGCCTCCATCTCCTTCATCAGGCCGGAGCCCTCGAGCGTGCCGATCCGCGAGGCGGCGCGCGGGCAGGTGAGGTAGAAGGTGGTCGGGAACGGCGTTCCGGACGGCAGCCGGGGCAGCGTCGTCACGACGTCCGGCAGCCCGCACGGGCAGCGGTGGCCGACCTCGTGGATCGCGCGCGGCTCCCGGCCGAGCTGCGCGGCGACGGCCGCCTCGTCGGCGGGGTCGAGCTGGCGTCACCCGGTCTGCTCGTCCGACCCGTCGATCTCGGCGGCGGGTGGCTTGGCCGGCTTCGGCGGGTGGCCGGCCAGCTCGACCGAGGCCCACGCGTCGGACCACCACGGGGTCGGCGTGGTGCTCAGCACCTCGGCGGGGTCGTCGAGGTCGGACTGGGGCCGCAGCGCGTTGCCGTCCTCGTCGAGCACCAGGTAGGTCCGCTCGCCGGGCATGACGTAGCCGAGCCGGGCGCGGGCCTGCTGCTCGATGTAGGCGGGGTCCGACCAGCGCTTCTTCTCCGCCTCGAGGGTGTCGATGTTGGCCTCTCGCTGGACGATCTGGGCCTTGAGGTCGTTGATGTGGGCCCGCTGCTGCAGGAACGCCTTCATCGACGACGCGTAGGACACCATGAGCACCGCGACGACGAGCACCAGCACCGCCGCCCGGCTGGTGAGCCGCGACGTGGGCGCCTCGACGTCCGCCGCGGCCGCCACGGGAGCAGGCGGACGGCCGACGCGGTCGTTGGCGACCCGTCCCGGGCCGGTACGCCGCGGCGGGCCCGAGGGCCCGTTGCGTCGCCTGGCGTCGGGAGTCGGCCATGTCAGGCCTGGTACCGCGGGAAGGCCCCGGCGCCGGCGTACCTGGCGGCGTCGCCGAGCTCGTCCTCGATCCGGAGCAGCTGGTTGAACTTGGCGACCCGGTCGGAGCGGGCCGGGGCACCGGTCTTGATCTGGCCGCAGTTCACGGCCACGGCGAGGTCCGCGATCGTGGTGTCCTCGGTCTCGCCGGACCGGTGGCTCATCATGTTGCGGAAGCCGGCCCGGTGCGCGAGCTCGACCGCGTCGAGGGTCTCGGTGAGCGAGCCGATCTGGTTGACCTTGACCAGCATCGCGTTGGCGTTGCCGCCGTCGATGCCGCGCTGGAGCCGCTCGACGTTGGTGACGAACAGGTCGTCGCCGACGATCTGGATCTTGGTGCCGAGCTGGTCGGTGAGGGCCTTCCAGCCCTCCCAGTCGTCCTCGTCCAGCGGGTCCTCGATCGAGACGATGGGGTAGGCCGCGACGAGCTCGGCGTAGTAGGCGATCATCTCGTCGCTGGACTTGGCGACGCCCTCGAACGTGTACGCCTTCTTCTCGCAGAACTCGCTCGCGGCGACGTCCATCGCCAGCGCGATGTCGGTGCCGAGCGTCTGGCCGGACGCCTCGACGGCCTCGGCGATCAGGTCGAGCGCGGCGCGGTTCGAGTCGAGGTTGGGAGCGAACCCGCCCTCGTCGCCGAGACCCGTCGACAGGCCCTTCTTCTTCAGCACGGACTTGAGGGCGTGGTAGACCTCGGCGCCCGAGCGCAGCGCCTCCTTGAAGGTGGGCGCGCCGATCGGCGCGATCATGAACTCCTGGACGTCGACGTTGGAGTCCGCGTGCGCGCCGCCGTTGAGGATGTTCATCATCGGCACCGGCAGCAGGTGCGCGTTGGGCCCGCCGATGTAGCGGTAGAGCGACAGCCCTGCCGAGTCCGCTGCCGCGCGGGCGACGGCGAGCGAGACGCCGAGGATCGCGTTGGCACCGAGGTTGGCCTTGTTGGGGGTGCCGTCGGCCTCGAGCATCGTCTGGTCCACGAGCCGCTGGTCGTCGGCGTCGAGACCCTCCACGGCCGGGCCGAGAGTCTGGATCACGGCGTCCACGGCCTTCTGGACGCCCTTGCCGAGGTAGCGGTCACCGCCGTCGCGGAGCTCCACCGCCTCGAAGGCGCCGGTGGAGGCGCCGCTGGGGACCATCGCCCTGGCGAAGGTCCCGTCGTCGAGGAGCACTTCGCACTCGACGGTGGGGTTGCCTCGGGAGTCGAGGATCTCGCGAGCGCCGACGGCGTCGATCACAGCCACGTTTGTGGTCTCCTGCAGGTTGGGGAAGGTGCGTTCACCAGCCTAACGTCGGACGTCGCCGGGACCGGGGAGGCTCCCACGTACGGCGTCGCGCAACGCCTGCTCGGGGTCGACCCCGGCTTCGACCGCCTCCGCCACCAGCGCGAGCAGCCGGTCCCCGAGGTCACGCCCGACCGCTGACCCGTCAGAGACTTTCTGACGGGTCGGCGGGTCGCGCTCGAGGACCTTGGTCGGCGTACAGCAGCGCGGGCAGCGTCTCGGGAAGTCCGTCGGTGACGGCGTCGCGCTGCTTCTCCGTCGCCTTGATCGCCTCCCAGGCGTCGTTGACCTCGGCGGCCGTCTCAGGCCGGGACCGAGAGGGGTCGCCGAAGACGTGCGGGTTGCGACGGTGCATCTTGGCGATGATGTCGCCGGCCACGTCGTCGATGGTGAAGGCGCCGCGCTCCTCGGCGATCACCGCGTGGAAGTAGACCTGCAGCAGCAGGTCGCCGAGCTCCTCGCGCAGGTGGCTCCAGTCGCCACTGGCGTCACCGCGGTCGATCGCCTCGAGCGTCTCGTGGGTCTCCTCGAGCAGGTAGCGGGCGAGCGAGCGGTGGGTCTGCTCGGCCTTCCACGGGCACTCGGCCCGTAGCCGGCGCATCACCTCGAGGAACTCGAGCAACGGCGGCTCGGGCCCCTCTGTCATCGCAGGCGGGGCTCAGCCGCAGGTGGCGGACAGCGGCAGCGTGGCGACGTAGCTCGGGGTCCGGTTCCCCGTCGGACAGCCCGGCCTTGGCGACGTCGCCCAGGGCGAACGACACGTCGGTGTCGATCGGCTGCGGCTGGCCCTCGACCAGCTCGGTCCGGTAGCGCGGGTCGAAGGTGACCCCTTCGCGCGCCACCCAGGCCTCCAGCTCGTCCAGCCCGCGGGCCTGCTGGAAGTCGACGGTCGGCTCGACCTCGCCCTCTTCCTCCAGCAGCAGCAGACCGATCTGGGTCAGGACGTCGGTGATGTAGGGCAGCGTCGCCTGGACCTCGACGTAGTCGTCCCGGCCGTTCGTCGGAGAGCCCTTCGGCGTCCGACTCGATCTGCGCCACCTGGCTGTAGTAGTCGGTGCCCGGTCGCACGTCGAAGTCCTGGGCCATCTGCTCGACCGCGGACTGGAGGGCGAGCTGGCCGACGATGCCACGCTTGAAGATGTGCATGGGCAGGGCCTGGCCCTCGGTGGCGATCTGGTCCTCGACCGCGGCGCAGAAGCCGGAGGTGAGGTCGTCGACCCGGTCCGTGGTGATGGTCCGGTCCCCGACCTCGACCGCCACGCCGGGGTGGAACTGCGTCTCGGCGACGCCGCAACCGGAGAGGAGCAGCGCGCACGGGACGGCGGCGGACAGGACACGCATCAACACGCGCTCATTCAAGCAGCCGGAAGTCCTTTCTCCCCAACCACCCCAATCACCTAACCGGCGTGCGGAAGAAGCTCGCTCAACGCGTCGGACATACGGTCCAAGCCCGGACCGCGGCGGCTCGACCGGCCGAAGACGCCGAACTTCCCATCGGAGGACAGCGTCACCTGAACGGTCCCGGGCGCTGCCTGAGTCATCCGGGCAGTGACCTTCTCACCGAAGTTCAGCAGGAATCTTCCCGAGGTGAACACCGCGGTGCCAGTGCTCGCGTCGCCCGAGAGGTACTGGAACCCCGAGCGCCGACCAGCCTCCAGAAGCGCCGAGAAGACCTCCGTCGGCTTCGCCTGGAAGGTCATCGACCGAATGCTGCTACCGCTCATCTCGTCACCCTGGATCGCCTTGGAGATACACATCGCCGCGTGCCCTGGCCACTCTGCACCATCGGACGCGTCGACTAGCTCGAGACCGATGGGGGATCGAGGACCGCCTCGATGACC
>CAWFGL010000003.1:0-17822 GCA_963815335.1 uncultured Actinomycetota bacterium | reverse complement strand
TGGGCGTCGTCGTACAGCCCTGCAGCAGGCCTCGCCCGAGGATGGGCTGTTGAGGATGTCGGGGAACTTGCCCTTCATCTCCCACGCGTTGAAGAACGGCTGCCAGTCGACGTACTCGCGCAGCTCGCCGATGTCGTAGTCCGCGAGCACGTGGACGCCCGGCTGTCGCGGCGCCGGCGGAGGACGTAGCCGTCCCACTCGACCGGGGTCCCGGGTGGCCCTGGCCGGCTCGAGGTCAGCATCGGGCGGTCATCCTTGGTGGCGTGCCGGGTCGCAGCGAGTCGTAGTCCGCCTTGATGGCGGCGATCAGCTTGGGCGCTGGGCGTCGCTCAGTAGCGCCGCCGCGGTCGGCACCGACCGGGACGCGTCCTTGACCCGGCCCACCGGGCCGTCGTACTTCTTGTCGACCTTGACCGCGGTGTGGGCGCGCGAGGTGGTCGCGCCGCCGATCAGCAGCGGGATCTCGAGGCCGCGGCGCTGCATCTCGGCGGCGAAGCCGACCATCTCGTCGAGGGACGGGGTGATCAGGCCCGACAGCCCGACGGTGTCCGCGCCGTGCTCCGCCGCCGTGTCGAGGATCTTCTCGGCCGGCACCATCACACCGAGGTCGATCACCTCGTAGTTGTTGCACTGGAGCACCACGCCGACGATGTTCTTGCCGATGTCGTGGACGCCGCCCTTGACGGTCGCCATCACGATCGTGCCGTTGGTCTCCTTCGCGGTCGCCACCGGGGTTGTCGAGCCTCTCCTGCTCGATAAACGGGATGAGGTAGGCGACCGCCTTCTTCATCACCCGGGCCCTCTTCACGACCTGGGGCAGGAACATCTTCCCCGCGCCGAACAGGTCGCCCACGACGTTCATCCCGTCCATCAGCGGGCCCTCGATGACCTCGATGGGCCGTCCGCCGCGCGCGGCGATCTCGTGGAGCTCCTCGGTGTCGGCCTCCGCGTGCGTGTCGATGCCCTTCACCAGGGCGTGCGTGATCCGCTCGCCGACGGGCAGCGAGCGCCACTCCTCGGCCTCGGCCTCGACCGCCTCGCCCTGCTTGTTGTGCGCCTCGGCGATCTCGAGCAGGCGCTCGGCCGCGTCGGGACGGCGGTTGAGGACGACGTCCTCGATCCGCTCCCGCAGCTCCGGCTCGACACCGTCGTAGTCCACGAGCGCACCGGCGTTGACGATGCCCATGTCGAGGCCCGCCTCGATGGCGTGGAACAGGAACACCGCGTGGATGGCCTCCCGCACCGGGTTGTTGCCGCGGAACGAGAAGC
The DNA here is from genome assembly GCA_963815335.1 of uncultured Actinomycetota bacterium. GTDB lineage: Bacteria > Actinomycetota > Actinomycetes > Propionibacteriales > Nocardioidaceae > Nocardioides. Next base: position 16,553 of record CAWFGL010000003.1, on the reverse strand, counting down.
TCACGTTGGAGATGCCGCCGGAGACCTTGGCGCCGGGGAGGTTCTGCTTGATCCAGCGGGTGGCCTCGATGAAGTCCAGGCCGTACGACGCGTGCTCCTCGATGCCCGTGGCGACCGCGAACACGTTGGGGTCGAAGATGATGTCCTCGGGCGGGAACCCGACCTCGTCGACCAGGATCCGGTATGCCCGCTCGCAGATCGCCTTGCGGCGCTCGAGGTTGTCGGCCTGGCCGTCCTCGTCGAAGGCCATCACGACCGCGGCCGCGCCGTACTTGCGGCACAGTCGGGCCTGCTCGCGGAACTTCTCCTCGCCCTCCTTCATGGAGATCGAGTTGACGATCGGCTTGCCCTGCACGTTCTTGAGGCCGGCCTCGATGACCTCCCACTTGGAGGAGTCGACCATCACCGGGACGCGGCTGATGTCGGGCTCGCTCGCGACCAGCTTGGTGAACCGGTCCATCGCGGCGACGCCGTCGATCATCCCCTCGTCCATGTTGATGTCGATGACCTGTGCGCCGTTCTCGACCTGCTGCGCGGCCACCGTGAGGGCGGTGTCGTAGTCGCCGTCCTTGATGAGGTTGCGGAACTTCGCCGAGCCGGTGATGTTCGTCCGCTCCCCCACGTTCACGAAGAGGCTGTCCTCGGTGATCGTGAAGGGCTCGAGGCCGGAGAGCCGCATGGCCGGCTCGAGCCGGTGGGTGTCGCGGCGGGTCTTGTCGGCCACGGCGGCGGCGATGGCGGCGATGTGGTCGGGGGTCGTCCCGCAGCACCCGCCGACCAGGTTGACGAAGCCGGCCTCGGCGAACTCCTCGAGGAAGGCGGCGGTCTCCTCGGGCGCCTCGTCGTACTCGCCGAACGCGTTGGGCAGGCCGGCGTTCGGGTAGCAGGACACGAACGAGTCGGCGATCCGGGCCATCTCGGCGATGTAGGGACGCATCTCCTTGGCACCGAGCGCGCAGTTGAGTCCCACGGCCAGCGGGTTGGCATGGCGGATCGAGTCCCAGAACGCCTCGGTCACCTGGCCGGACAGGGTCCGGCCGGAGGCGTCGGTGATGGTGCCGGACACGATGACCGGCCACCGCCGGCCGAGCTCCTCGAAGACCGTCTCCACGGCGAAGATCGCGGCCTTGGCGTTGAGGGTGTCGAAGATCGTCTCGATGACCAGGAGGTCCGAGCCGCCCTCGAGCAGCCCGTGGGTGGCCTCCATGTACGCCGCCACGAGCTGGTCGTAGGTCACGTTGCGCGCGGCCGGGTCGTTCACGTCGGGCGAGATCGACGCCGTGCGCGTGGTCGGTCCGAGGGCGCCGGCGACGTAGCGCGGACGCTCGGGCGTGGCCGACTCGTCCGCGACCCGGCGGGCCAGGCGGGCGGCCTCGAGGTTGAGCTCGTGGGCGAGCTCCTCCATCCCGTAGTCGGACAGCGAGACGGCGTTCGCGTTGAACGTGTTGGTCTCGATGATGTCGGCGCCGGCCAGGAGGTACTCGCGGTGGATGCCCGCGACGATGTCGGGCTGGGTCAGCGTGAGCAGGTCGTTGTTGCCCTGGAGGTCGCTGGGCCAGTCGGCGAAGCGCTCGCCGCGGTAGCCGGCCTCGGAAGGGCGGTCGCGCTGGATCGCGGTGCCCATCGCGCCGTCGATCACCAGGATGCGTTCGCGCAGGGCTGCGGTCAGCGCCTCGGTGGCGTCCGGCCGGTACTCCTGGCTCACTGCGGTCCCCTTCTCCTGCTCGGTCACGGGCTCGGGATTCGAGCGTAGGAACATCATTCCGGGTGGTCCACGGGCCGGACAGGATTCCCAGATGGTGACATCGCGCTCCGACGCGGACTAAATCCTCGCCACCGTGCTCCGGCTCTCTACACTTCGTGAGTGATGGAGATCGAGCCCGTCCCGGGTCTGGTGGACCCCGTCGTGATCGCCGCCTTCGAGGGGTGGAACGACGCGGCCGACGCGGCCTCGTCCGTCGTCGACCACCTGATGACCGTGTGGTCCGCCCGGGTCATCGGCACGATCGACCCGGACGAGTTCTACGACTTCCAGGTGAACCGCCCCTACGTCGGGGCCGACGACTCGGGCCACCGCAAGATCACCTGGCCCGGTACGCAGATCGCCGTCGCGTCCCCGCCGTACCTCGACCGCGACGTCATCCTGATCCGCGGTATCGAGCCCAACATGCGGTGGCGGCTGTTCTGCGCCGAGCTCCTGGCGGCCTGTGACGACCTCGGCGCCTCGCTCGTGGTCACCCTCGGGGCCCTGCTCGCCGACACCCCGCACACCCGGCCGATCCCGGTCAGCGGCACCGCCAGCGAGCCCGAGCTCGTCGACCGGCTCAAGCTCGAGCAGTCGACCTACGAGGGCCCGACCGGCATCGTCGGCGTGTTCCAGGACGCCTGCATCCGGCTCGACATCCCGGCCGTCTCCTACTGGGCGGCGGTCCCGCACTACGTCGCGCAGCCGCCGTGCCCGAAGGCGACCCTGGCGCTGCTCGGCCAGCTCGAGGACCTGCTGGAGACGAGCATCCCGCTGGGCGAGCTGCCCGAGGACGCCCGCGCCTGGGAGCGCGGTGTCGACGAGCTCGCCGAGGAGGACGAGGACGTCGCCGACTACGTGCGCTCGCTCGAGGAGACGCGCGACACCGCCGAGCTGCCCGAGGCGTCGGGTGAGGCGATCGCGCGGGAGTTCGAGAAGTTCCTCAAGCGCAAAGAGGGCGAGGACTGAGTCCTCGGGCTGGTCGTCTCGTTTGACTGTGGCGGCCGCCTTCGAACGCGAAGTGTGGAGGTTCTGATCAGCCAGGTTGATCAGGATTTCCACAGATGGGCCTGAAAAAGAAACGGACGTCCGCTTCTTTTCCGACCATCTCGCGTGGCTGGGTCGGGTGTGTGGTGCCCGCGCATGCGGCGGGGCGGGCGGAGCCCGGCCCGTTGAGCGCGCCGCCAGCAGGCCGGACGAGGCTCGCGGTCAAGGATCGGCGAAGCCGACCGCGAAGCGGCGCCGAAGGCGTCCTTGACGGCGAGACCCGGCCTGCTACGCGCGCGGGCACCACCACTTGCCAGGCAGACGACCGCTACAGCGCCAGCCCGAGAGCAGCGTCGAGCAGCGAGTGCATCGTCAGAGACGCATCAGCATCCGAGTTGTCGGCAAGATGCCCCGTCGACCCCAGCGTCGCATCGACCCACGCCTGCACCGCCGCGACCGCGCGAGGCGCGTCGAGGTCGTCGGCCATCGCGGCCAGCACCTCGGTGACGACCGGGGCGGCGGGTGCACCGGCGCCCAGGGCGAGCGCACGGCGCCAGGCCTCCAGGGTGTCGACGGCGTCCCAGAGGTCGGAGTCCAGCCACTCCCAGTCGGAGCGGTAGTGGTGCCGGAGCAGCACGAGCCGGATCGCCATCGGGTCGACGTCGCTGTTGCGGAGCGCGGAGACGAACACGAGATTCCCCAGCGACTTGGACATCTTCTCGCCGTCGTAGGCGACCATCCCGGCGTGCGCGTAGGTCGTGGCGAAGCGGGCTGACGGGTCGGCGACCTGGGCGTGACCGGCGCACATCTCGTGGTGCGGGAAGACCAGGTCGCTGCCGCCGCCCTGGACGTCGAACGCGGAGCCGAGGTACTCCTGGGCGATCGCGGTGCACTCGATGTGCCAGCCGGGGCGACCGGGGCCGAACGGGCTCTCCCAGCTCGGCTCGCCGTCACGGGGCCCGCGCCAGACCACGCAGTCGAGCGGGTCCTTCTTGCCGGGCCGGTCGGGGTCTCCCCCGCGCTCGGGGAAGATCTCGAGCATCTGGTCGCGCGTGTAGTTCGACTCGTCCCCGAACGCCGGGTCCGCGGTCACGGAGAAGTAGAGGTCGTCGTCGACCTTGTAGACGGAGCCGGCGGCCTGGAGCCTCTCGACGAGGGAGACGACGAGCGGGATCGACTCGACGGCGCCGATGTAGTGGTCGGGCGCGAGCACCCGCAGCGCGGTCATGTCCTGCCGGTAGAGCTCCGTCTCGCGCTCGGCCAGCTCGCGCCAGTCGACGTGCACCCGCTCGGCGCGCTCGAGCAGCGGGTCGTCGACGTCGGTGACGTTCTGCACGTAGACGACGTCGAGGCCGGCGTTGCGCCAGGCGCGGTTGAGCAGGTCGAAGGCGACGTAGGTCGCGGCGTGGCCCATGTGGGTGGCGTCGTACGGCGTGATGCCGCAGACGTACATCCGGGCGGCGCCGTCGGGCTGCGTGGTCGTGCGCCCCCCGCTCGAGGTGTCGTGCAGCGACACGGGCGGCCCGGTCACGGGCAGGACAGGGACGTCCGGCGAGGACCACGAGCGCATGCGGCGAGCCTAATGGCCCGGAGTCAGAACGGCGGCCACGGGATCGCCGGGTAGTCACCCCGCGGGAGCGGCAGCACCCCGAAGTCGGCCAGCCGGGAGCAGCGGCGGGCCAGCGCGTCGATCTCGCGGTCGGTGAGGTGCGACGCGAGCGCGTCGCCCAGGTCCCCCGAGACGAGGGTCCGCAGATCGGCGAGCACCACGACCTCGTCGTTCGTCAGCGGTTCGCCGGCCCAGCCCCAGAGCACGGTCCTCAGCTTCTGCTCGACGTGCATCGTCACGCCGTGGTCGACGCCGTAGCGGTGGCCGTCGGTCATCTCCAGGACGTGACCGCCCTTGCGGTCGGCGTTGTTGATCGCGGCGTCGAACACGGCCATCCGGCGCAGCGCCGCGGAGTCCTCGTGGACGAGCGAGATCGGGCGGTCCTGGCCGTCGATGCCGTCGAACACGTGCCGCCAGCCGTCCGGGACCGCGCCCTCCGGGACGAGGGTCACGGCCTCCTGCTCGGGGTCGGGCTCCTGCCACAGCTGGACCATGCCGGGACCGTGCGGCCCGTCGCGCAGCCAGGTGTGCGGAACGACGTTCCAGCCCGTGGCCTCCGAGACGAGGTACGACGCGACCTCCCGGTCCGCGAGCGTCCCGTGCGGGAAGTCCCACAGCGGCCGCTCCCCCGACACGGGCTTGTAGACGACCCGGACGTCCCCGACCTGGCCGACGAAGGTGGCGTTGGACGCCGGCATGATCCGCCCGTGCAGGACGAGCTCGTCCTCGAGCAGGCTGGTCACGGTGTCATGTCTCGGTGTCATGTCTTGGGCGCGGCCTACGGGTCGCGGCGCCGGAAGCCGTTGGCCCGGACGCAGAGGTGTCCCTCGGGGTCCATCGGGCCACCGCAGAACGGGCACGTCGGCCGCCCCGCGTCCACCACGCGCTCGGCCCGCTTCACGAACGCCCGTGCGCTCCCGGCGTCCAGGCGCACGAGGAAGATCTCGTCGGGCTCCGGCTCCTCGAAGTCCTGGTCGACCTGGTCCGGTGCCACCACGGCCGCCTCGGTGAACGGGAACACCTCGATGACCACCCGCTCGTCGTCGGGGTCCCAGGACAGGGTCATCGTCCCGGCCCGGAACTCCTCCTCGATCGGCTGCTCCAGGGGATCGGAGTCGTCGAGGTCCAGCGGCGCCATCGCCGGCACCACGGCACCGGTGTTGCCGCTCGTCATCACCTCGTCGAGCAGCTGGTCGACGCGCTCGGCGAGCGCCACCACCTGCTGCTTCTCCACCGAGACGCTCACGATCCGGGCGCCACTGCGGGCCTGGAGGAAGAACGTGCGCTGCCCGGGAGGGCCGACGGTGCCGGTGACGAACCGCTCCGGCGGGTCGAATCCGTGGATCAGCGGGGCCATGCCGCCACCCTATGCAGACGCCGAAGACGGCCCGGCGCCTCCGCCGACGGCGGCGTCGTCGCGACGCCGCGCGCGGCCCTTCTTCGCCGGCGGGGGCCGGAGCCACGCGAGGTCTCCGGCGTGCGTGTTGCTGGCCAGCACGAACGGACGGGCCGCCGTGTAGCGGACGATCGAGACCGACGCCGGGTCCACGTGCAACCGCTGGAACAGGTCGAGGTGCATGCCGAGGGCGTCGGCCAGCAGGGCCTTGATGATGTCGCCGTGGCTGACCGCGACCCACACGGCGCCGGGCCCGTGCTCGGCCTCGACGGCCGCGTCGTGCCGGCGGACGGCGGCGACGGCCCGGGCCTGCATCGTCGTCAGCGACTCGCCGCCGGGGAAGACCGCAGCGGACGGCTGGGTCTGCACGACCTTCCAGAGCGGTTCCTTGGCCAGGTCCTTCAGCGCCCTCCCCTGCCAGTCGCCGTAGTCGCACTCGGTGATGCCGCGCTCCGTGGACCGCTTCGGCTTGCCCTCCTGCGCGGCGAGGATGGCCGCGGCCGTCTGCTTGCAGCGCTCGAGGGGGCTGCTCACCACCTCCACGAGCGGGACGGCGGCCAGGCGTTCGGCGGTGGCCTGCGCCTGGGTGGTGCCGACCTCGTCCAGCCGCACGCCCGCGGTCCGGCCGGCCAGGACGCCCGAGGTGTTCGCCGTCGTCCGGCCGTGCCGCACGAGGATCACCGTCGCCATGTCGCGAAACACTAGCCATCTCGCCCTACGCTGATTTCGTGATCGTCGACAGCGCGCTCTACCGCCAGGGGCAGCGCATCGTCGTCGACTGCGAGATCCACGAGTACGACACCCTGCGCGGGAAGGCGACCGAGGACGGCGACTTCGTGTGGGTCGGCCTCTACAAGCCGACCGAGGCCGAGCTCACCGACGTGGCCAAGGCCTTCGGGCTGCACCACCTCGCCGTGGAGGACGCCGTCAAGGCGCACCAGCGGCCCAAGCTGGAGCGCTACGACGACAGCCTGTTCCTCGTCCTGAAGACGCTCTGGTACGTCGACGAGAACGACGCCGTCGAGACCGGCGAGATCAACCTCTTCATCGGGCACGACTTCGTGGTCACCGTGCGGCACGGGAAGGGCTCCCAGCTCCAGTCGGCCCGGGCGTTCCTCGAATCGCAGGAGGGGGTCCTCACGCACGGCCCGTCCGCGGTCGTCTACGCCGTGTGCGACACCGTCGTCGACGGCTACACCGCGGTCGTCGACGAGCTCCAGATCGACGTCGACGAGATCGAGGAGTCGGTCTTCTCGCCCGAGCGGACCAACGACTCGGAGCGCATCTACACGCTGAAGCGCGAGATCGCCGAGGTCCGCCGGGCGGTGCTGCCCCTGCGCGAGCCGATGCGCAAGTTCGCCGAGGGCCACGTGTCGCTCATCGAGTCGGAGGCGGCACCGTTCTTCCGCGACGTCCTCGACCACCTCAACCAGGCCGCGGAGGTGGTGGACACGCTCGACTCCCTCCTGTCGACGGCGTTCGACGCACACCTGGCCCGCATCTCGGTCCAGCAGAACAACGACATGCGCAAGATCTCGGCGGGCATCGGCCTGGTCGCCATGCCGACCCTCATCGCCGGCGTCTACGGCATGAACTTCGTCGACATGCCCGAGCTCGGCTGGGTCTTCGGCTACCCGTTCGCCCTGCTCCTGATGGTGCTGTCCTCGGTCGGGCTCTGGATCTTCTTCAAGAAGTCGGGCTGGCTGTAGCTACGCGTGGAGCACGCCGGTGCCGAGGAAGACGAACACCGCGACACCGAGCGCCACCCGGTAGAGCACGAACGGCGTGTACGACTTCGTGGCGACGTACCGCAGCAGCCAGGCGATCGCGGCGTAGCCCACCACGAACGAGACGACCGTCGCCGTGATCGTCGGTCCCCAGCCGTAGTCGTTGTGGCCGTTCGGGATCTCCTTGAGCTCGAAGACACCGGCGCCGACCACGGCCGGGATCGCGAGCAGGAAGGCGTACCGGGTCGCGGACTCGCGGTCGTAGCCGAGGAACCGGCCCATCGACAGCGTCGCCCCCGAGCGGGACACGCCCGGCACCAGTGCGCACGCCTGGGCGACGCCCATCAGCGCGGCGTCCCGCAGCGTGATGTCCTTGACGTCCTTGTCCGTGCCGCCCGTGCGGTCCGCGACACCGAGCAGGACGCCGAAGACGACCAGCGTCGTCGCGATCAGCCAGAGGCTCCGGAAGTCGCGCTCGATGACGTCCTTGAGCAGCACGCCCAGCACGACGATCGGCAGCGAGCCGACGATGATGAACCAGCCCATCCGGGCGTCCCGGTGGCCTCGGTACTCGGGGCGGAAGATCGAGCGGACCCACGTCGAGGCGATCCGCCAGATGTCCTGGCGGAAGTAGATGAGCACCGCCAGCTCGGTGCCGATCTGGATGACCGCGGTGAACGCCGCCCCGGGGTCGCCCCACCCGAACAGCTCCGGGTAGATGCGCAGGTGCGCGCTGCTCGAGATCGGCAGGAACTCGGTGAGGCCCTGGATCAGACCGAGCACGACGGCCTTCAGCAGGTCCTCCACGAGTCACGACCCTATTCCGGCTACGGTTCCGGACATGCAGCGGAGGGCTCTCGGCCGGACCGGACTCCGGGTCTCCCGCCTCGGTCTGGGCACGATGACGTGGGGCGGCGACACCGACGAGCACGAGTCGCGTGAGCAGCTCACGTCGTTCCTCGACGCCGGCGGCACGCTCGTCGACACCGCGGCCGGCTACACCGACGGCCGCTCGGAGGAGCTGCTCGGCTCGTTCCTCGGCACCGTCGTGCCGCGCGACGAGGTCGTCGTGGCCACCAAGGCCGGGATCTCGCGTCGCACCGGCACGCGGGTGCTCGACACCTCGCGCGGGACCCTGCTCAGCACGCTCGACGCCTCGCTCAAGCGGCTCGGCGTGGACCACGTGGACCTGTGGCAGGTGCACGTCTGGACCGACGAGACGCCGGTCGAGGAGACCCTGGCGGCGCTGGACTTCGCGGTCAGCACCGGGCGGGCGACGTACGTCGGCATCTCCAACTACAACGGCTGGCAGACCGGCCAGGCCGCGACCTGGCAGAGCGCGGTCCCGGGTCGGACCCCGCTGGCCTCCACCCAGGTGGAGTACTCCCTGGTGAACCGCCGCATCGAGAACGAGGCGCTGCCGGCCGCCCGCGCCCTCGGGCTCGGCGTGCTCCCCTGGTCGCCGCTGGGCCGCGGCGTGCTCACGGGGAAGTACCGCGGCGGCACCCCGTCCGACTCCCGCGGCGCGTCGAAGGTCTTCGGGAACTTCGTGGACGCCTATCTCGACGACCGAGGACGCGGCATCGTCGAGGCCACGGTCAAGGCCGCCGACGGCCTCGGCTGGACGCCCCTGCAGGTCGCCCTGGTCTGGGTGCGCGACCGCCCCGGCGTCACGGCGCCGATCGTGGGCGCGCGGACCGCGGCCCAGCTCCAGGACGCGCTGGCCATCGAGGACAAGTCCCTGCCGGAGGAGATCGCTTCCGCGCTCGATGACGTCTCGGGAGGACTCTGGTGAGCTCGGCGACCGGCATGGCCAGCCGTCGGCGGATGGTCGAGTGGGAGTTCGACCGGGTCACGTTCTCCCGTGAGTTCCCCAGGAACGTGGTCACCAAGCTGCTGGTCGAGCGCGCCGAGCAGGGCGGCTGGGAGCTCGACCGGGTCCGGATCGGTCACGACGGCGTACGCCGGGTCATCCTGCGCCGCAAGATCATCCGCGCGACGCGGACCGCCTGAGCCTGCCTTAGATCTCGTCGAGGAACCGGTCGAGGACCCGCGCGCCGAACTCGAGCGCGTCGACGGGCACCCGCTCGTCGACACCGTGGAACAGCGCCGTGAAGTCGAGGTCGTCGGGCAGCCGCAGCGGCGCGAAGCCGTAGGAGCGCAGGCCCAGGTCGCGGAAGTGCTTGGCGTCGGTGCCGCCGCTCATCAGGTACGGCGCGACGACGGCCTCGGGGTCCTCGGCGAGGATGCTCCGCTCCATCGAGGCGACCAGAGCCCCGTCGTACGGCGTCTCCCAGGGCTGCTGGTGGCTCAGGGCGTCGATCGTGATGCCCTCGCCGACGAGCTCGTCGAGGGTGGCCAGGAACTCGTCCTCGTAGCCGGGCAGGAAGCGTCCGTCGACGTGGGCCGTCGCCTCGGTCGGCACCACGTTCACCTTGTAGCCGGCCTGCAGCATCGTCGGCTGGAGCGTGTTGCTGACCACCGCGCCGAGCATCCGGGCGGCGCCGCCGAACTCCGCGACGAGGTCGTCGACGTTGTCGGGCGTGACCTCGGTGCCGGCCAGGTCGGCCACCGTCGCCAGCAGCACCTCCATCGTCGGCGTGAGCCGCACCGGCCACTCGTACGCGCCGATGCGCGCGACCGCCGCGGTGAGCCGGGACACCGCGTTGTCCGGGTTGATCATGGAACCGTGGCCGGCCGTGCCTCGCGCCGTCAGGCGCATCCAGGCCATGCCCTTCTCGGCCGCCTCGATCAGGTAGAGCCGGCGACCCCGCACGGTGACGCTGAACCCGCCGACCTCGCCGACCGCCTCGGTGCAGCCCTCGAGCTCGTCGCGGTGCTGCTCGACCAGGAACTGCGCACCCGAGTGGCCGCCCGCCTCCTCGTCGGCGGTCAGCACGAGTCGGATCGGGCGCTCGGGGACGCGGCCGGTCCGCTGCCGGTGCCGGACGACGGCCAGCAGCATCGCGTCGAAGTCCTTCATGTCGACCGTGCCGCGGCCCCAGAGGTAGCCGTCGCGGATCTCGCCCGCGAACGGGTCGACCTGCCAGTCCTCGGCGGCCGCCGGGACGACGTCCAGGTGGCCGTGCAGCAGCAGCGGGTCGCCAGCGGAGCCGCCCCAGTGCGCCACCAGGGACGTGCGGCCGGGCGCCGACTCGTAGAGGCGCGACTCGATGCCGACCTCGTCGAGCAGCGTGGCGGCGTACTCCGCGGCCTTGCGCTCGCCCGGTCCCGAGTCGTCGCCGTAGTTGCTGGTGTCCATCCGGATGAGCTCGCGGCAGAGGTCGACGACCTCTCCGTCAACGGGCGGGTCGACGGCTGGTTCGGGCATGTCCTCAGCATGTCATCCGGCCCGTTCCGCCGATGCAAGGGAAGCCCGGCTGCTTTGCTAAAGTTCCCGTCGCACTCGTCCGGGTGGCGGAATTGGCAGACGCGCTAGCTTGAGGTGCTAGTGCCCTTTATCGGGCGTGGGGGTTCAAGTCCCCCCTCGGACACACATACGGAACCGCAGGCCTTCTGACCTGCGGTTTCTTGTTCAGCAGGCAGGTCGAGGCGCTACCTTCGTCTCGGTGGGAGTGAGGACGCGCAGTGGCCAGGAGCAGGGGACGGTCCGCGGTCCTGGCGGTCCTCGCGGTCACCTGCCTCGTCGCCCTGGCCGGGGCGCGCTTCGCCGGCGTCGCGGCCCCGCACTCCTCCACCGGCTCGCCTGACTCGATCGACCGGCCCGTGCGCCCGAACGTCGTGGTCGTCGTCGCCGACGACCTCGACAAGAAGCTCCTGCGCTGGATGCCTCAGACCCGGCACCTGATCGGCGACCTCGGGGCGTCCTTCGACCGCTACTACGTCGAGCAGTCGACCTGCTGCACCTCGCGCGCGAGCATCCTGTCGGGGCAGTACACCCACAACCACGGCGTGCGGGGCAACCACTTCCCCGCCGGCGGCTTCTTCCGCTGGCACGAGGGACGCGAGGCCACGGCGCTGCCCACGTGGCTCGCCGCGGACGGCTACCGCAGCGCGCTGCTGGGCAAGTACCTCAACGAGTACCCCTACCCCGGCGGGTACGACGGCAGCGCCGCTCAGAAGACCGACCTCGAGAAGTTCGTGCCACCGGGGTGGCAGTCGTGGTTCAGCCCCGTGGGCGGCACGCCGTACCGCCAGCGCGACACGATCGTGAACGAGAACGGCGTCGTCGACGAAGCGCCCCGCGCGGGGTTCCTCGACCAGCTCATGGGCGACCGGCTGCTCGGCCTCGTCGACGGCCTGGACGGGATGGGCCTGCGCGACGGCGGCCGCTTCGTCTACTACGCGTCGTACTCGCCGCACTCGCCGTACGCCTCTCCCGACGAGCTCGACGACGACTTCCTCGACGTCCGCTACCCGCGGACGCCGAGCTTCGACGAGGCCGACGTCAGCGACAAGTACGGCCTGAGCAGCGTCCGGGGCCGGCTGACCCCCGCGAAGATCGCGACCATCGACCAGGTCTACCGCCAGCGCATCCGGTCGGTGCAGGTGCTCGACTCCAACGTCGGGGCGCTGGTCCGGCGGCTCGAGGCCCAGGGGACCCTCGACGACACCTACATCGTCTTCACGTCCGACAACGGCTACAACATGGGCGAGCACCGGCTCGACATCGCCAAGTACAACCAGTTCGAGGAGACCGTCAGCGTGCCCCTGATGGTCCGGGGTCCCGGGATCACCGCGGGCACCCGTGTCGACGAGCTGGCCGGGAACATCGACCTGGCGCCCACGATCGCCGACATCACCGGGGCCGAGACGCCGGACTGGGTCGACGGTGTCTCGTTGCTCCCGCTGCTGACCGGCGAGGACGCCGAGCTGCCGCGTGAGCACCTGCTGCTGAGCCGGGGGCTGATCCCGCTCGAGAAGGAGGCGCTGTCGGCGGTCGAGGAGTTCCCCGAGACCATCGTCGAGAGCCCGCGGCACGCCCGGCTGTCCGACTTCAACGCGGTGGTGACCGAGCGCTGGAAGCTGGTCGACTACATCAACAGCTCCCACGAGGAGCTCTACGACCTCCGCCGCGACCCTCACGAGCTCGACAACCTGATGGTCGGTGGCTGGCAGTCGCTGCGGCTGATGCCGCCGTGGCAGCGCGACCTCGTCCGCGAGCTCCGGCGGACGTTGCGCACGCTGCTCGACTGCGAAGCGGCCGGCTGCCGCCTGTGACACTGCGCGCATGACCTTCACCGTCGGGTTCGTCACCGGCGCGACCCCCGACAAGTGGGCACGCGCCTGGCGGGACCGGTCGCGCGAGCGGCTGGAGCTGGTGCCGGTCGACGAGGGCGCCCAGCTCGAGGGTGTCCGCGACGGCTCCCACGACATGGCGCTGGTCCGGCTGCCGGTCGACCGGGACGGGCTGCACCTGATCCCGCTGTACGAGGAGGTCGCGGTCGTCGTGGTCGGGGTCGAGCACGTCGCCACGGTCGTCGACGAGGTCACGCTCGCCGACCTGGCCGACGACGAGATGGTCGACTGGCGGCGGTTCGGTCTCAAGGACGCCGTCTCCCTCGCCGCCAACGGCGCGGGTGTCGTGCAGGTCCCGATGTCGGTCGCGCGGCTCCACGCCCGCAAGGACGTCACCTACCGGCCGGTGAGCGACCTGCCGCCCACCACCGTCGGGCTGGCCTGGCTCGTCGACAACGACGACCCGCGGGTCCAGACGTTCATCGGCATCGTCCGCGGCCGGAGCGTCAACAGCTCGCGCGACTGACCCTGCCTAGGGTGAGGCCGTGACCTACGTCGAGGCGGCCGACCCGCACGAGGCGGCGGCCGCGATCCGCAGCGGCTTCGCCGACCGCTACGGCGACGCCCCCGCGGTGGTCGGCCGAGCGCCGGGCCGGGTCAACCTGATCGGCGAGCACACCGACTACAACGGCGGCCTGGTCCTCCCGGTCGCGCTCCCCCACGCCACGTACGCCGCGGTGCGGCCGCGCGCCGACGACGTCGTCCGGGTGGCCAGCGCCCAGCAGGACGAGGTCTGGGAGGGATCGCTCCCGACGCTGCGGTCGGTCGAGGGCTGGGCCGGGTACGCCGTCGGCGTGGTCTGGGCGCTGCGCGAGGCCGGTCTCGACGTGCCCGGCGTCGACGTGCTCGTCGACAGCACGGTGCCCGTCGGCGCCGGTCTCTCGAGCTCGGCGGCACTGGAGTGCTCGGTCGGGACCGCCCTGCTCGAGCTGGCCGGCTCGCGGCCGGGACAGGGTCTGATCGACGCGGCGATCCGCGCGGAGACCGAGGTGGTGGGCGCACCCACCGGCGGCATGGACCAGACCGTCGCCGTCCTGGGCGAGGCCGGAGCCGCCCTGCTCATCGACTTCGCGTCCGGCGAGACCGTCCCCGTCCCGCTGCGCCTCACCGGCCACACCCTGCTCGTCACCGACACCCGCGTCTCGCACGCGCTCACCGACGGTGGCTACGGGTCCCGGCGTGCCGACTGCGAGCAGGCCGCCGCGGCTCTCGGGGTCGCGACGCTGCGGGACGCGACCCTGGACGACGTCGAGGCGCTGGCCGACGAGCGGGTCCGACGGCGTGCGAGGCACGTCGTGACCGAGATCCAGCGGGTCACCGCGACGGTCGCGGCCCTGGACGCGGGCGACTGGGAGGAGGTCGGCCGCATCTTCGACGCCTCGCACCGGTCGATGCGCGACGACTTCGAGATCTCCTGTCCCGAGCTGGACTGTGCGGTGGCGGTCGCCGTCCAGGCCGGCGCGGTCGCCGCGCGGATGACCGGTGGCGGGTTCGGAGGGTCCAGCGTCGCGGTGGTGCCCGACGACCGGCTCGAGGCCGTGGTGCGGGCGGTCGAGGCGACCTTCGCCCTCGAGGGTTTCGGCGCGCCGGCCCACCTGCGGGCCGTCCCGTCCGCCGGGGCCTCGCTGGTCTGAGGCGTCGTACTCAGACGAGATCGAGTACGACGGCGAGCGCACGGGCTCTCGTGCGCGACGAACCTTGGTGCATGACCACCACCAACACCGCCCCGTCCAAGAACACCCCGGCCTTCTTCGCCCAGGCCGGCCTCTCCTTCGCCCTCGCACTCGGCGCCATGATGTTCGCGATCCTCTACCTGCCGGTCGACCCGTGGATCCGCGCGTTCCTCGGCCTCGGGACCCTCTACCTCACGACCTCGGCCTTCACGCTGGCCAAGTGCATCCGGGACGCCCAGGACGACGCGTCCGTCGTGACGCGGCTCGACCAGGCCCGGGTCGACAAGCTGCTCGCCGAGCACGACCCGTTCAGGTCCGTCAGCTGAGCATCTTCTGCACCCTTCCCTGCGTGGTTGACTCGGCCCATGGCGCGGATCCCCTCCCTCTCCCGGTCCCTGTCCAGCACCATGCCCATCGTCCGGAGCTTCACCGATCGGGCCGTCGTGACGGCTCGCCCGATCTTCTTCGGCGTCGTGGGCCGGGTCGCCACGCACCTCCCGGGACGCGCTCGCAGCGCGGAGGAGAGCGCTCCGGAGACGTTCACCCCGTCCCGCGCGGTCGAGCCGGAGGTCGAGGAGCCCACCACCGAGGCCGCCGGTCCGAGCCCCGCCACCATCGCGCGCAACGTCGCCGCTCCCCGGCCCACCGCGAAGCAGCCCACCACGCGCAAGCCGCGTTCCGCGCCCGGCGCCAAGCTGCCCGCCCGGCGCCCGAGTCCCTCCACGTAGGTGGCGCTGCCCGACCCGGCGCTCGTCGTCCTCGTCGGGCCCTCGGGATCCGGCAAGTCGACCTGGGCCGCCGAGCGCTACCGGGTCGAGGAGGTCGTGTCCTCCGACGCCCTGCGCGGGGTCGTCGGCAGCGGTCCGAACGACCTGGATGCCTCCGACGAGGCCTTCGCCCTGCTCGAGACCATCGTCGCCGCCCGCCTGCGCCGCCGGCTGTCCACGGTCGTCGACACGCTCGGCACGGACGCCGACCGGCGCTCGCGGTGGCTCGGCCTGGCCCGCGACGCCGGTCTGCCCACGGTCGCCGTGGTCCTCGACACCGACGACGCGACCTGCCGGGCACGCAACGCGGCCCGTGACCGTCCCGTACCGGCGCCGGTGCTCGCCGCCCAGGCGACCCGGCACCGCGAGCAGGTCGCACGCCTCGACGGCGAGGGCTGGGACGAGGTCCACGTCGTCACCGACTCGGGTCCGGCGCCGCCGGCAGCGGCACGCGTGCGGCCGGAGGCCGGCCCCGAGCGCCGCAACAGCCAGGGCCTGAAGGTCGTCCTCCAGCTGAGCAGGTTCCCGTGGGGCGACGACCCGCTGGCCTGGGTCTCGGGCGTCGCCCGGGCCGCGGACGACCTCGGTTTCGGCGGGCTCGCCCTGATGGACCACCTGATCCAGATCCCCCAGGTCGACCGGGCCTGGTCGCCGATCCCCGAGCCGTGGGTGACCCTGGGTGCGATCGCCGGTCTGGGCACGGGACTCGAGCTCGGCACCCTGGTCACCCCGGTCACCTTCCGTCGTCCCGGCATCACGGCGAAGGCCGCCGCCACCCTGGACGCGCTCACCGGCGGCCGGGCGTTCGTCGGCGTGGGAGCCGGCTGGTGGGAGCGTGAGCACGCTGCCTTCGGGCTGCCCTTCCCTCCCCCGCGCGAGCGTCTCGACGAGCTCGAGCGGGGCATCGAGACGATGCGCGCCCTCTGGTCGGCCGGTACCAAGGCGTACGACGGCGACCGGGTCTCCCTGCCCGAGACGACGTCGTACCCGCGGCCGGTCGGCGGGCTGCCCGTCGTCGTCGGCGGCACCGGCGCGCGGACGCTGCGCATCGCGGCGACCCTGGGTGACGCCGCCAACGTGCCGTCGACGCAGCCCGCGCTCGACGCCCACATCGCGACGCTCAGGTCCCACTCGGAGACCGTCCTGGTGACGGTCCTGGACCTGCCGACCGTCGGCACCGACCGCGACGACACCTGGGCGCGAGTGGAGCGGCTCCGGGGCAATGCCAAGGCGGCGGCGTTCGCCGAGCGGACCCACGCGGGCACCCCGGCGCAGCAGCGGGACCGCTACGGCGCGCTGGCCGACGCCGGCGTGGACACCGTGTTCGTGGCGATCGCCGACCTGGACGGTCCCGACGACCTGGAACGCCTGGCGCTGCTGACTACTTGAGC
>CAWFGL010000002.1:0-10358 GCA_963815335.1 uncultured Actinomycetota bacterium | reverse complement strand
ACGCTCATGCCGAGGATCCCCTCGACCTTGTCCGCGTTGATGCCCACCTCGTCGTCGGCGCGGTTCAGCACCAGGTGCCGGTTGTCCTTGGCGATGTGCAGGGCGTCGAACGTCTCGACCGCGACCTTGACGTTCTTGAGCGTGGGCACGTCCAGGGTGGCCACGAGCACGACCTCGTCGGTCTCGTCGAGCGCCGTGAGGACCTGCTCGTCGAACGCGGGCGCCATGTCGATGACGACGTAGTCGAACGTCTCGCGCAGCGTGCGGATGATCCGCGAGACCAGGCGCGGGGAGATCCGCTCGCGGGTGTCGGGGTGCGGCGGCGCGGCGAGGACCATCAGCGAGTCCTGGTGCCGCGTCAGCAGGCCGTCGAGCATCTCGACGTCCATCGAGTCCTCGGAGCCGATCGCCTGCTCGATGGAGTGCGTCGGGAACAGCTGCATCGTGATCGCGACGTCGCCGAAGGCGAGGTCGAGGTCCATCAGGCAGACGCGCCGGGCACCCTTCTCGGTCAGCGCGAGCGCCAGGTTCACCGAGAGCGTCGTCTTGCCGACGCCACCCTTGGGCGAGAACACCGAGATGACCTTGCTCATGTGCATCGCACCGGCGGGGCCGCGCAGCGCCACGAACAGCTGGTACGCGCGGCCGATCGCCTCGGTGATGGCCGCCGTGTCGCTGTGGTGCACGACGTCGCGGGCGCCCGCCTTCATGGCGTACGTCAGCAGGTCGGTGTCCATCGACTCCCGCGCCAGGATCGTGCTGATCGCGGGCGCTGCGGTGCGCAGCACCTCGCACGTGGTGACCGACTCCTCGTCCGTGAGGGTCGGGCCCAGCACGACGACGTACTCGTCCGCGTGCGAGCCGAGCCAGGCGTTGAGCCTGTCGACTGACTCGACGCCGTGGGAGCCGGCCGGCATTGCTGCCAGCAGCGACTCCACGACCATCGGGTCGGGGTCAACGACGACGGGCATGATCCCTCACTTGAAGAGCTGGTCGAAGTCCATGGGCTCGCCCGGAGCGACCTTGCTGCCCTCGGTCAGCAGACCGAACGCGAGCTCGCCGTTGCCCTGGGCGAAGAGCACCTTCTCCATCTGTCGCTGGTCGACCGAGACGGTGATCAGGGTCCGCGGCAGCTGCTCGGTGGTCGAGGCGCCGGTCTCGTCGGTGGTGGTCGTCGACACCGGCGTGGTGTTGCCGACCGCCAGGACCGTGATCCGGTCGAGGAGGATGCGGGTGTAGGACTTGCCCTCCTCGTCGGTGCCGGTCACGAAGATGGCGACCTCGGAGCCGGGGTTGACGAAGCCGGCCACGCGCGACGGGTCGGTGAGGTTCACCGACATCGCGATGTTGCCGTCGTCCGGCTGGGGCAGCGACGAGACGGCGGTGGCGTTCGTGCCGAACTTGTCGGCGACGATCTGCTCGCCGGGGTAGATCGTCATCATCGCCTTGGTGCCCTCGAGCGCCACCGTGTCGGTCTGGTAACCGTTCAGCAGCTGGTCCTGGGCGACCGCGGCGAGCGTGAGCTTGCCGGCCGCCGAGGCGTCCTCGATGGACTCTCCGGCCTCGATGATCGCGGTGGCCTTGAGGACGTCGACGGTGTCGAATCGCTCCTCGGCACGCGAGTCAGCGCCCTGGACATAGAGGAAGACCAGGACGGCTCCCATCGCCGCGACGAGCACAGCAGCGACCAACAGAATTCTGCGACGGTCCATGGACCAGACCTTTCAATCTGTCAGGACTCGACACCGGTTCACACCGGTGTGCGGCCCTGACCCACGAGCAGATGCGGAGGTTCTTACGACGCTTGAAACGGTAGGGCGGCGGGCCGGGTCTAGTCCGGCGAATGGAAGAACTGGTGGGACCAAAGTGGGCCAGTGGACCTCGACCCGACGGTCGTGGGCCGAAAGGCCGACGGAGGGGCCCTACGGCACGTAGAGTGCTGCGACCTCGTCGCGGGACTCGCGCATCACGACGTTGCGCTTCAGCTTCAGGCTGGGCGTGAGCTGCCCGCCCTCCTCGGTCCACTCGTCGACCAGGATCCGGAACTTGCGGATCGACTCGGCCTTCGAGACCGACTTGTTGGCGTCCTCGACGGCCGCCTCGATCTCGGCGTTCAGGTCGGGGTCGTCGACGAGCGCCCGGACGTCGTTCTTCTTGCCGTGCCGCTCGGCCCACAGGGGCAGGGCCTCGCGGTCGATGGTCACCAGCGCGGCGATGAACGGGCGGCCGTCGCCCACGACGAGGCACTGGTCGACGAGCGGGTGCGCCCGGATGCGGTCCTCGAGCGCCGCCGGGGCGACGTTCTTGCCGCCGGCCGTCACGAGGATCTCCTTCTTCCGGCCGGTGATCCGGACGAAGCCCTCGTCGTCGATCTCGCCGACGTCCCCGGTGTGGAACCAGCCGTCCGCCTCGAGCACCTCGGCGCTCGCGTCGTCGTTGCGCCAGTAGCCGGCGAACACCTGGCCGCCGCGGAACAGCAGCTCGCCGTCCTCCGCGACCTGCACGGACGTGCCCGGGAGCGGGCGACCGACGGTGCCGATCTTGATGGCCTCCGGCAGGTTCACGGTCAGCGCACCCGTCGACTCCGTCAGGCCGTAGCCCTCGAGGACGGTGAGCCCGATGCCGCGGTAGAAGTGCCCGAGGCGCTCGCCGAGCGGGGCGCCGCCGGACACGGCGAACTCGCAGCGCCCGCCCAGCGCCTCGCGGAGCTTGCCGTAGACGAGGCGGGAGAACGCCGCGTGCTGGCCGCGCACCAGGAGTGACGGCTTGCCCTTGTCGAGGCCACGCGAGTAGGCGATCGCCGTCTCGGCGGCGCGGTCGAAGACGCCGCCGCGGCCGTCGGCCGTCGCGCGCTGCGACGCGGTGTTGAAGACCTTCTCGAACACGCGCGGGACGGCCAGCACGAACGTGGGACGCACGGACCTGAGGTCCTCCAGCAGCCGCTTGGCGTCCCCGCTGTGGGCCATCCGGGTCCGCGACCGCACGCAGCCGACCTGGATGATCCGCGCGAACACGTGGGCGAGAGGGAGGAAGAGGAGCGTCGAGGAGTCCTCGGACTCGAAGAGGGCGTCGAGCTCGGGGACGGCGACGCCGAGCTCGACCATGAAGTTGCCGTGCGTGAGCATGCAGCCCTTGGGCCGGCCGGTCGTGCCGGACGTGTAGATCAGCGTGGCCAGGTCGGTCGGACCCGCGGTGGTGCGCCGCTTCTCGAGGTCGTCGTCGGAGACGTCGCCGCCGAGCCTGGTCAGGATGCCCACGGCGTTGTCGGTGAACGACCAGACGTGGTTGAGGTCGGTGAGTCCCGCACGCACCTCGGCGACCCGGGCCACGTGCTCGGGTGACTCCGCGACGACGGCGCGGGCGCCGGAGTCCTCGAGGATCCAGCCCACCTGCTCGGCGGAGGACGTCTCGTAGACCGGCACGGTGACGGCTCCCGCGAACCAGATCGCGTAGTCGAGGACGGTCCACTCGTAGCGGGTGCGGGAGATCAGCGCGACCCGGTCGCCGGGCTCGATGCCGGCCGCGACGAGACCCTTGGCGACCGACCGCACGTCCTCGAGGAACCTGGCGGCGGTGATGTCGGACCAGCCGCCGGCGCCGTCAGGGCGGCTGAAGACCGCCAGGTCGGGGGCCTCGGCGGCGTTGCGGACGACGTCGTCGGTCAGGTTGCCGGAGGTCGGCGGGTCCGTCGACGGGGGTGTCGAGTACTCCCGCACGGATGCCTCCTCCGGGTCGCCGACCTGCCGATCTTGACGGGTGTGGCGCACGTTACCGCCGCCCGGGCCCGGCCCGGCAGGCAGGCGGGGCCGGCCGGCCGGGTCCGGTAGGGTCGCTGGCTGGCAGACCGCCGTACAGAAGGGGCCCGACCATGGCCGACCAGACCACGTCCTCGATCGTCATCGACGCAGCTCCGGACGCGATCATGGGCGTGATCGCCGACTTCGACGCCTACCCCCAGTGGGCCAAGGGCGTCACCAAGGTCGAGACGGTCGACGAGGGGACCGACGGCCGGGCCGATCAGGTGTTCTTCGCCCTCGACGTGTCGCCGATCAAGGACGAGTACACGCTGGCCTACGTCTGGGACGGCGACCGGCAGGTCACCTGGACGCTGGTCGAGGGCAAGATGCTGCGTTCGCTGGACGGCGCCTACGAGCTGCGCGACCTCGGCAACGGCTCGACCGAGGTCACCTACCGGCTCGCGCTCGACGTCTCGATCCCGCTCATCGGCATGCTCAAGCGCAAGGGCGAGAAGATCCTGATCGACACCGCGCTGAAGGGGCTCAAGAAGCGCGTCGAGTCGCTCTGACCCGTCTCTAGAGGGGCGTGTCTCCGTGCGCATCATCCTGTTCACCGGCAAGGGCGGCGTCGGCAAGTCCACCGTCGCGTCCGGTACGGCCGCGCTCGCGGCCCGCCAGGGTCACCGGACCCTGGTGCTGTCGACGGACGGCGCGCACTCGCTGGCGGAGACCTTCGGCGCCCCCGTGGGCCCCGAGCCGAGCCAGGTCGCCGACAACCTCTACGTCCAGCAGGTCGACGCCCAGCTCCGGTTCGAGCAGTCCTGGGCGGAGATCCAGGGCTACCTGCTCTCCGTCCTCGACGTGGCGGGCGTGGACGCGCTCGCCGCCGAGGAGCTGACCGTCATCCCGGGCGCCGAGGAGGTCCTCGCGCTGCTCGAGCTCCGGCTGCACGCGCTCAGCGACGACTGGGACCTCGTGGTCGTCGACTGTGCGCCGACCGCCGAGACCCTGCGGCTGCTGGCGCTGCCCGAGGCCCTGGGCTGGTACATGCAGCGGGTGTTCCCGGTGCAGCAGCGCGTGGTGAAGGCGCTGCGCCCGGTCCTGTCCAAGGCCGCAGGCGTGCCGATGCCGGGCGGCACGGTGTTCAGCGCGATCGAGCGGCTGCACGCCGAGCTGGACGAGGTGCGCGCGCTGCTGTCCGGGCCCGAGGCGAGCGTGCGGATCGTGCTCACGCCCGAGTCCGTCGTCCTCGCGGAGGCGCGCCGCTCGTACACGACGCTCTCCCTCTACGGCTACCGCGTCGACGGCGTGGTCGCCAACCGGGTCTTCCCGGCCGAGGGCGCCGACGACTGGCGGGCCCGCTGGGTGCTGGCGCAGGACGACGTCCTCCAGCAGGTCGAGGAGTCGTTCGCCGGGCTCCCGCTCTGGCGCTCGGAGTACGGCGCGGTCGAACCGGTCGGGGTGGACGCCCTGGTCGGCCTGGCCGCCACGCTGTACGACGGCGACGACCCGGTCGCCACGCCCACAGTGAAGAGCCCCTTCGAGGTCATCACGGTCAGCGGCGGCGTCCAGATGCAGCTGCGGCTGCCGTTCGTCAGCCGCGACCAGGTCGACCTCGCGCGCAGTGGCGATGAGCTCGTCGTGACCGTGGGCCAGTACCGTCGCCTCCTCACCCTCCCCGCCGGCCTGGCCAAGCTCCGGGTCGTGGGCGCGAGGGTGGATGACGACGGCGTGCTCAGAGTGCGCTTCGAGGAGCAGCGGAAGAAGAAGGCACAGTGAGCGAGCAGGACGGCCGGGACGAGATCGGCAGCGTGGCCGAGGAGGCGACCAAGCTCCTCGGGGCGGTCGCCGACTGGGCGCGCGACCACGGCTCCGACCTCGGTGCGGGTGTCGCGGCGCTGGCCGACCAGGCCGCGGCCACGGCGCACGACCTCAACGCGCACATCGCGACCGACGACCCGGAGTGCCGCTACTGCCCGGTCTGCCGGACGGTCCACGCGGTCCGCACGGCCAGCCCCGAGGTGCGCGCCCAGCTGACCACCGCCGCGTCGTCGTTCCTCCAGGCGGCCGCGGGCCTGCTCGCCGCTGGACAGGGCGGGTCCTCGTCGGGCCGGCCCGTCGAGCGCATCGACCTGGACGAGGACCCGACATGACACTGGCCTGCGGCGTCGACGTCGGCGGCACCAAGATCGCCGGCGGCGTCATCGACGTCGACGGCACCGTCATCGAGGAGCTGCGCGTCGAGTCGCCGGCGACGGACGTCGAGGCGATCGAGGACGCCATCACCTCCCTGGTCACCCAGCTGCGCTCCCGGCACGAGATCACCGCGGTCGGCGTGGGCGCGGCGGGGTACGTCGACAAGGCCCGCGCGGTGGTGATGTTCGCGCCGAACATCGCGTGGCGCGACGTCGACCTCAAGGCGGAGCTCGAGGAACGGATCGACCTGCCGGTCGTCGTGGAGAACGACGCCAACGCGGCCGCCTGGGGCGAGTTCACGTACGGCGCCGGCCACGACATCGACGACCTGCTCATGGTCGCCGTCGGCACCGGTGTCGGCGGCGGCGTCGTGCTCGACGGCGAGCTCTACCGCGGAGCCTTCGGCGTCGGAGCCGAGATCGGGCACATGCGGGTCGTGCCCGACGGGATCCTCTGCGGCTGCGGCAACCACGGCTGCCTCGAGCAGTACGGCAGCGGCAGCGCGCTCGTCCGCGAGGTCCGGGCCGCCGCCCGCAGCGGCTCGCTGCTCGCGGCCGACGTGCTCGAGCGGGCCGGGGGAGACCCGGACAGGATCACCGGACCGCTCGTCACCGAGGCCGCCCAGGCGGGCGACCCGTTCGCCGTCGAGCAGCTCCAGGTGCTGGGCCGCTGGCTCGGCGAGGGCATCGCCTCGCTCACCGCCGTCCTCGACCCGGCCGTCGTCGTGATCGGCGGCGGGGTCAGCGAGGCGGGTGACCTGCTGCTCGACCCGGTCCGCGCGGCGTTCGGCGCCCAGCTCACCGGTCGCGGCCACCGTCCGGTCCTCGACATCAGGCGGGCGAGGCTGGGCAACCGCGCCGGCCTGATCGGCGCGGCAGACCTCGCGCGTCGATGACCGCCGCCCCGCTCGTCGTCGGCATCGACGTGGGCGGCACCAAGGTGCTCGCCGCCGAGGTCGACGACACGGGACGGGTTCTCCGGACCGCGCGACGTGAGACGCCGGGCCGGCTCGTGGACGTCCGGCTCGTCGAGGACGCCCTGACCGAGGCCCTGGAGGAGCTCGCCGACGCGCGGCCCGTCGCCGCCGTGGGCCTCGCGGCCGCAGGGTTCGTGGACGCGCAGGGCGAGCGGGTCCGGTTCGCTCCGCACCTGCCCTGGCGCGACGACCCGGTCCGCAGCAGGCTGGCCGAGCGCTGGGGCACCCGCGTCGCCCTCGACAACGACGCCAACTGCGTGGCCCGGGCCGAGGCGGCGTACGGCGCCGCGCGCGGTGCGGCGTCGGCGCTCGTCATCACCCTGGGCACGGGCATCGGCGGGGCCGTGCTCCTCGACGGGGTGGTGGTCCGTGGCCGGAACGGGATGGCCGGGGAGTTCGGCCACATGCAGGTCGTGCCGGAGGGGCAGCCGTGCGAGTGCGGCCGGCGCGGCTGCTGGGAGCAGTACTGCAGCGGCAACGAGCTGGTGCGGATCGTCCGGGCCGAGCTGGGCCGGATGCCGACCATCCTCGACGAGCTCTGCGACGGGGATCCCGCGCGGCTCACCGGCCCGATGGTGTCGCAGGCGGCCGAGCAGGGCGACCTGCTGGCGAGGCGCGCGTTCGGGTCGGTCGGCGACTGGCTGGGCGTGGGCGTCGCGAACCTGGTGGCGGCGTTCGACCCGGAGGTCGTGGTCGTCGGCGGCGGGGTCTCGGCCGCCGGGGACCGGCTGCTCGAGCCGGCCCGCGCGGCGCTCTCCCGCTCGGTCGTCGGCGCCGGGCACCGTGAGGTGCCGCCGATGCTCCTGGCGAGGTTCGGCCCGGAGGCCGGGACGGTCGGCGCCGCCGACCTGGCCCGGTCGGTGCTCTAGATCCTGGCGCCGTCGTCCCAGGGGTCGGCGGGACCGCTGGGCATCTGCACCACGAGGTAGAGGAACCCGCCGACGAACGCGCCGATCAGCAGGTAGGCGATCAGCGTCGGGATGTGGATCCCGGCCACCAGCGCGACGAGCAGGATCGTGGGGCTGCCGAAGAGACCCGCCCACGCCAGCATCCGGTCGCGCGGCACGTGAGGCAGCGGAGGGGGTGCCGGCGGCACGAACCTGTCCTCGTCCAGCGAGGGGTCGAGCTCGAGGGGGAGCCCGAACCTGTCGGGCTCCTGCTGCGGTCGGGGCTCGGGCTCGGGCACCTCCGCGGGGTCCAGCTCGACGCGGTCGCCGTAGTTCTCGACGATCGCGCGCCAGGCCTCGTCCTCGTGCGGCACGAGTCCATTCTAGGAGGGACTAGGCTGCGACCGGACCGGCCTAGGAACCGGCCGACGAGGGGTTCACGAGAGGTGCGCGGGTGTTCTACTACTTCCTGAAGTGGATCGCGATCGGACCCGTCCTCAAGCTGGTGTTCCGTCCGCAGGTCAGCGGTCAGGAGAACATCCCCGCGACCGGCCCGGCCATCCTGGCCAGCAACCACCTGTCGTACGCCGACTGGCTGTTCATGCCCCTGACGCTGTCGCGCCGGGTCACCTTCGTCGCCAAGGCGGAGTACTTCAACACCCCGGGCATCAAGGGCTGGTTCCAGAAGAAGTTCTTCTCCGGCGCCGGCCAGGTGCCCATCGACCGCTCGGGTGCCTCGGCGGCCGAGGGCGCGCTCAGCAGCGCGCGGAGGATCCTCAACGAGGGCGACCTGTTCGGCATCTACCCGGAGGGCACCCGCTCCCACGACGGCAGGCTCTACCGCGGCAAGACCGGCGTCGCCCGGCTGGCGCTCGAGTGCAAGGTGCCGGTGATCCCGACCGCGGTCGTGGGCACCGACGTCGTCGCCCCGCCCGGACAGACCTTCGGCAAGTTCACCCGCCCGATCGTCCGCTTCGGCAAGCCGCTCGACTTCTCGCGCTACGAGGGCATGGAGAACGACCGCTACATCCTGCGCTCGATCACCGACGAGATCATGTACGAGATCATGCGGCTCTCCGGCCAGGAGTACGTCGACCAGTACGCCGCCAAGGCCAAGGAGGAGGGCAAGCGCCTCGAGGCCGAGGAGAAGGCGGCGGCGGAGGCCCGCGAGATCGAGGACGAGCTCCGAGGACAGGCGAAGGCGTCCTGACGGGGTGACCGAGGCGCCGATCAAGCCCTCGCCCGGGCGCCGGGCGGTGCCCGCGGCCGTCCGCCGCGCGCTGACCAGCTGGTTCGCGCCGGCGATGACCGTCGAGGACCGGATGTTCCGCTGGCTGGCGGTCCTCCGGTTCGTGGTGCTCGTGAACGCCGTCGTCCTCATCGTCTTCCGGTTCGACAACGTGCAGCGGCCGGGCCTGGCGGTCGCGGCGACGGTGCTGATGGTCGCCTGGACGGCGTACACGACGTGGGCCTACCTCGAGCCCCGGCGCCGGCACTGGCCGCTGCTGGTCGCCGACCTGGCGATCGCCGTGTCGCTGGTCGCCGTCTCGCCGGTCGTCAAGGGCGCCGGCTTCAGCGCCACGATCCCGGGGTTCTGGGTGATGGGGGCGCTGTTCGCCTGGGCGCTCCAGTGGCGCTGGGTCGGCGGGCTCGTCGCCGGCGTGGCGCTCGCGGTCGTCGACCTGTCGGTCCGCCAGGACGTCGCGCAGACCAACTACGGCAACGCGTTCCTCCTGGTGCTGGGCGGCACGATCGTCGGGTTCCTCGTCGAGTCCCTCCAGCTGATGGCCGGCCAGCGCGACCAGGCGCAGCGCGAGGCGGTCGCGGCCGCGGAGCGCGCCCGCCTCGCCCGCGCGGTGCACGACGGCGTCCTCCAGGTGCTGGCCCTCGTGCAGCGCCGCGGCACCGAGCTCGGGGGTGACGCGGCCGAGCTGGGCAGGCTCGCGGGGGAGCAGGAGGCGGCGCTGCGCACGCTGATCCGGGCGCAGGACGCCGTCGCCGCGGGCGGCGGAGCCGGCACGCTCGACGTCGCCGCCGCCCTCGCCGTACTCGGCAGCAGGCCGGGGGTGCAGGTCTCCGGGCCGGGGACGCCGGTCGAGCTCCCCGGGGGTGTCGGTGCCGAGCTGGTCGCCGCGGTCGGCGCGTGCCTGGACAACGTCGCCGTCCATGTCGGGGCGGGTGCTCCCGCGTGGGTGCTGCTCGAGGCGTTCCCCGACCGGGTCGAGGTGTCGGTCCGCGACGAGGGGCCGGGCATCCCCGACGGCCGGCTCGGGACGGCCGAGGCGGAGGGGCGGCGGGAGTCTCCGAGTCGATCTGCGGCCGGCTGGCCGAGCTCGGCGGGACGGCGACCCTGCACACCGGTCCGGGCGGTACCGAGTGGGAGCTGTCGGTGCCCCGGTGACCATCCACACGTCACACCCGTTCGCCGACGCCGAGCCCGACCCGGTCCGCCGCTTCCGCGGCCGGCTGGGCGGTGCCGTGACGCTCTGGACCGCCGGCAACGCGGGCCTGACCGTCACCTCCCTGATGGTCGCCAACGGCGAGCCGCCCCGGCTGCTCGCC
>CAWFGL010000001.1:0-22300 GCA_963815335.1 uncultured Actinomycetota bacterium | reverse complement strand
GCCTCTACTTCTTCGACCCGGTCGGCAACCGCAACGAGATGTTCACCGGCGGCTACTGGGTCGACCCGGCGCCGAGCCGGTCACCTGGACCGAGGCCGAGATGGGCAGGGCGATGTTCTACTACGACGGCGTCGTCAACCAGCAGTTCCTCACGGTCCACAGCTGAGGACGGGCGATGACCACCGAGGACCGCACCGACGAGCGCGCGGACGAGCGCGCCGGGGACAGGCTGACGCACGACCGACGTCGCCGTCGCTGCCCCGCACCGAGCGCAGCGACGCGCCGGCGTACCTGAGCCGCCACCTGGCGCGCCGCCGTCGCCCGACCCCGAGGCGCCCGAGCGAGGGCGAGGGCGAGGACGCGTCGCTGCCGCTCTACCTGCGCCGCCACCGCGGCCGCGAGCACCGCGCGACCCGGTGATGTACGACGGCAACGTCGTCGGCTCCGCCGCGGGCCTGGGCCGAGGTGACCCGCACCAAGGAGATCGTCCCGGAGCGCCGCGACCAGCTCGCGGACGTCGACTGCGACGTCTACCTGGTCCGCCACGGCGAGACCCAGGGCTACTCGTCCGAGTCGGGGCTCACGCCGCTCGGCTCGTGGCAGGCGCACCGGCGCGGCCAGGAGCTCGCGCGCCGGGTGACCGACGGGATGAAGGTCGAGCTGCTGTGCGCCCCGACCAACCGGGCCCGCAGACCGGGGAGCACGTGCGGCGCGGCCTGCTCGACAACATCGAGCTCTTCGGCCGCGAGGCCGGAGGTCGGCGAGCTCCGCGACTCCGCGGACTTCCGCAACTTCGAGGTCGCCACCCCCGCCGGCCCGCGCGACGTGACCAGCGCGTTCCGCCTCTACCAGCGCGAGATGGAGAAGTACGAGCGCGTCGGGCTGGGCGAGCGCCCGGGCTGGCTGGTCGACGTCGACCGCTTCTGGGGCATCCAGAAGGGCGGCGGCGACCCGATCACGCACTGGCTGACGATGCCGATGATGTACTTCGAGCCGCCCGTCTCCTGCGTGCGCCGCTTCTGGCGGGGCATCCTCGCCGCCCGCGAGAACACCGACGCAAAGACCGTCGTCGTCGCCACCCACTCCGGGCCGATCCGCGCCTTCGCGACGCTCGCCATGGGCTACGACCCCGGCGAGCCGTTCAACACCGAGTTCGTCCGGGTCCGGCTGGTCGCCGGCGGCACCACCGCTCTCGTCCTCTACCGCAACCGGGTCCAGGAGGTCGGCGATCCCCGACCTCGATGCCCTCCCGCCCACCGCCGACCGTCGATTCCAGGAGTGCCAGAGCACCTGACCCACACCGACACCGAGACCGCCATCCATTCGACGCGCTGGTCCTCGACCAGCACCTCCGCGTCGGCGGCAAGTGCGCCTCCCTGGGCACCATGAGCCAGGCCGGGCTGCCCGTGCCGCCGGGTTCGCGGTCACGACCGACGTCTTCGTCGACGCCCGCGAGGCCTCGGGGCTGATGGCGCGGATCAGCGAGCTCCTCGCGGCCGTGGACACGTCCGACCAGGCGGCCCTGTCCGCCGCCGCCCTCGAGGCCCGCGAGCTGGTCCTGTCCTGGCCGATCGCCACGGAGCACGAGCGCTGCATCCGCGGCAAGTACGCCGACCTGTGCCTGCTCAGCGGCGTCGAGGACGTGCCCGTCGCGGTCCGGTCCTCGGCCACCTCGGAGGACTCGCCGGACGCGTCGTTCGCCGGCGAGCACGACACCTACCTGTGGGTCTGCGGCATCGACGCCGTGCTCGACCGGATCCGGGCCTGCTGGGCCAGCCTGTTCACCGAGCGCGCGATCACCTACCGCGACCAGATGGGCTTCGAGCACGCCGACGTCGACATGGCGGTGGCGGTGCAGAAGATGGTGCGCCCCGCGGGCCGCCGGCGTCGCGTTCACCCTCGACCCGACCAACGGTGACCGCTCCGGCATCTGCATCGACGCCGCGTGGGGCTTCGGCGAGGCGGTCGTCTCCGGCGACGTCACACCCGACAACTTCCTCGTGGACAAGGTCATGTGGTCGATCAACCGGCGCACGATCAGCCCCAAGACCCACGCGCACCTGCTCGTCGACGGCGCCGACGGCCGCTCCGCTGTCGTCCGCGTCGAGCTGCCCGCCGACCAGGTCGACGTCCCCTGCCTGACCGACGACGAGATCATCGCCATCGCCCGGCTGGCCCGCGCCGCCGAGAAGCACTACGGCTGTCCCCAGGACATCGAGTGGGCCGTCGACGACGACCTGCCGTCCGGGGAGGACGTCGTCCTGCTGCAGGCCCGGCCCGAGACCGTCTGGAGCAAGAAGTCGCGCGCCGTCGGGCAGAAGGGCGACCTCGTCTCCTCCATCGTCGACACCCTCGTCAACCCCCTCTCGGCACGGAAGGGGGTCCAGCCCGCCTGACTCGGGCCAGGGCGTCCACGCGGCCGCGCGGCAGCACGCACCACCTCTCCATCCCTCTCCACCGAACCAAGGACGGTTCCCATGGCAGATCGCTTCCCGAGCCCCTTCGACATCGAGACACCCTCCGGTGCCGACGGGTGGCAGGACCTCTACAGCTACTCCTCGCTGTTCGGCGAGGAACGCCGCGACTACGAGGACGGCGGCTTCTGGTTCCACGACGGCGTGCACTGGCCCGAGGCGCTGACGCCCTGGGACACCACCCTGTTCGAGTTCGCGCTCGCCTCGCTCTCGCAGTACAACACCCGCCACTACATGATCCCGCCGGCGTACGGCGTCGACTACCGGATCCTCAACGGCTACGTGTACCTCAGCCCGGTGCCCGCGCCGGACGAGGAGATCGAGGCCCGGGTCCCGCTCTTCGTGGAGCGGGCCGGCTACTACTTCGCCAACTGGGACCGGCTGTACGACGACTGGCTCGTCAAGATCCGCGACCTCGTCCGCGAGATGACCGAGCTCGACTTCAGCTCGCTGCCGGACATGGAGCCCCTCGAGGTCATCACCTCGGGCGCCGGCCAGGGCTCCGGCAACGCGCTGCTCTCCAGCTACCACCGGCTCCTGGACCACGCGCTGACCCTGTGGCAGTTCCACTTCGAGTTCCTCAACCTCGGCTACGCGGCGTACCTCGACTTCTTCGGCTTCTGCAAGGCAGCCTTCCCCTCGATCCCCGACCTGGCGATCGCCAAGATGGTGGCGGGCGTCGACGTCGACCTGTTCCGTCCCGACGACGAGCTCAAGCGGCTGGCCAGGCTCGCGGTCAGCTCCGGCATCGACGACCGGTTCGCCGGCGACGTCATGGAGATCTGGCCGCGGCTGGAGTCCGACGAGGCCGGCAAGGCGTGGATCGACGAGTGGGACCAAGGCCGCCGAGCCGTGGTTCAACTTCTCGACCGGCTCGGGCTTCTACCACTCCGACAAGATCTGGATCGAGAACGTCGAGGTGCCCCTCGGCTACATCGCCGACTACATCGGCAAGGTCAAGGAGGGCAAGGACCTCGACCGTCCGGTGGCGGCCCTGCACGTGGAGCGCGACCGCGTCGTCTCGGAGTACCGCGAGCTGCTCGACTCCGACGAGGACCGCGAGGCGTTCGACGGCAAGCTCGGGCTCTCGCGCACGGTCTTCCCCTACGTCGAGAACCACAACTTCTACGTCGAGCACTGGGCGCACTCGGTGATCTGGCGCAAGATGCGCGACCTCGGCGCGGTGCTCCAGGAGGCCGGCTTCATCGCCGACGTGGCCGATGTCTTCATGTTCAAGCGCAGCGAGGTCTCCGACGTCCTGTTCGACCTCTACAAGGGCTGGGCCGTGGGCGCCCCGGCGCGCGGCCAGTCGTACTGGCCGGCCGAGATCGCCCGTCGCCGCGGCATCCACGACGCGCTCAAGCAGTGGTCGGCGCCACCGGCCCTCGGCGTGCCGCCCGAGGTGGTCACCGAGCCCTTCACCGTCATGCTCTGGGGCATCACGTCCGACTCGGTCGCAGCCTGGCTCAACGCGGGCGGCGACGACAGCGACGGGTCGCTCAGCGGCTTCGCCGCGTCGCCCGGCCTGGTGGAGGGTCCCGCCCGCGTCATCTTCGGCGCGGACCAGATCTCCGAGATCCTCGACGGCGAGATCCTCGTCGCGCCGCTGACGGCCCCGTCCTGGGCTCCGGTCTTCGGCAAGATCAAGGCGACCGTCACCGACGTCGGCGGGATGATGAGCCACGCGGCGATCGTGTGCCGGGAGTACGGCCTGCCGGCCGTCACCGGCACCGCCTTCGGCACCAAGACGATCAAGACCGGCCAGATGCTCCGCGTCGACGGCAACACCGGCAAGGTCACCGTCCTCGACTGATCAGCGGTCCCGGCGCGCATCCGCGCGCCGGGACCGACCCACCACGTCCTCGCACACACAAGGAGACAGACCATGCTCACGGTCGAGCAGAACGAAGAGCTGACCAGCGTCGGCCCCGGAACCCCGATGGGGGAGGTGCTGCGTCGCTACTGGTACCCGATCGCCTTCGAGCAGGACTTCGACAAGAAGCCCAGCAAGACGGTCCGGCTGCTGGGCGAGAACTGGACGCTCTACAAGACGCCGTCCGGCAAGTACGGGATCATCGGCGAGGCCTGTCCCCACCGCCGCGCCTCGCTGACCTACGGCATCGTGCACGAGGACGGCATCCGCTGCGGCTACCACGGGTGGAAGTACGACTTCGACGGGCAGTGCGTCGAGCAGCCGGCCGAGAACGACAACACGACCTTCCGCGACAAGATCAAGGCCAAGGCCGGCTCCGCGCAGACGCTCGGCGGCATGGTGTGGGTCTACGTCGGCCCGGACCCCGTGCCGGAGCTGCCACGCTTCGACGTCTACGTCATGGACGGCATCCGCGACATCGGCGTGGCCACGCTGCCGTGCAACTGGCTGCAGATCATGGAGAACTCCGTCGACCCGCACCACGTCGAGTGGCTGCACGGCGCGTACTTCGAGTTCCTCGGCCAGACGCAGGGCTTCGAGGCGCCGAAGTCGTTCCAGAAGAAGCACATGAAGGTGGCCTTCGACGAGTTCGAGTTCGGCATCATCAAGCGCCGCGTCCTCGAGGGCCACTCCGAGTCCGACGACGACTGGGCCATCGGCCACCCGCTGATGTTCCCGTACGGCATGCGCGTCGGCGGGCAGTGGATCGACCAGATGCAGATCCGGGTGCCGATCGACGACACGCACACCTGGAAGCTCTTCTACACGCTGCACCACCCCGAGGGCGGCACCTGGGAGAAGCAGGAGCGCCCGGTCGTCTACGACTACGAGATCTACGACGAGAACGGCGACTTCGTCACCGACTACGTCGAGGGCCAGGACGTCATGGCCTGGGTGTCCCAGGGGGCGATCACCGACCGCTCGCAGGAGCACCTCGGCCGCTCCGACCAGGGCGTGGCGATGCTCCGCAAGATGTTCAAGGAGGCGATGGCCTCCGTCGAGGACGGCGAGGACCCGCCCGGGGTCGTGCGCGAGCACCGCGAGATCATCGAGCTGCCCTGCGAGAAGGACAAGTTCGGTGCCGGCACCGCGTTCACCGACCAGTGGATCAACGGCGGGTCGATGCGCTACAGCCCGATCCGGGAGGAGCTCCTGGCCCTGCACCGGGACGCGGCGGCCGCGCGGGAGAAGGCCGGGTCCGGTGCCTGACCTGAACCAGGTGGCGGGGCGTGCGGCCCATCACGGCACGATGCCCGCGCTCCCGCCCGACCCGCACCGGCTCCCGCCGCCGGGGGACTGGTTCGCCTCGGACGCGGCCCACCACCTGCTCGACAAGCCGAAGTTCTGCCCGGCGTGCGCGGCGTCCCTCGATCGCGGTCTGATCTCCGAGTGGTGGAGCGGCGCCGACCGGGTCTTCCTGACGTGGTGCGCGGAGTGCCGGTGGACCGGGAACGTCGTCCTGTTCACCCACGCCATCATCGAGGAACCGGAGCACTGACATGGGCGCACCCGCGCTGGTGCTCGACTTCGGTGGACCGGTGCTGGTGACGCCCTTCGAGCTGGTGGCCGACGAGCCCGGCACCCCCGCCCACGCGCTGCTGCACGAGCGCGGTCCGCTGGCCACCGCCGAGCACCCGGACCCCGTCTGGGAGGAGCTCCAGGCCGGCCGGATCACCGAGCGCGCGTACTGGCAGGCACGCGCGGAGGAGTGGCACCGCTCGGGGGGCCACGGGCCCGACGTCCGCTCGATGATCGGCCATCTCTACGAGCCGCCGCGGCCCGCGCTGGTCCGCGACGGCGCCCGGCGGCTGGTGCGCGACGCCCGCGAGGCCGGCATGCGGATCGGGATCCTGACCAACGACCTCCGGGCGTTCCACAGCCAGGAGTGGATCGACGGCATCGAGATCGTGGGCGACGTCGACACCGTGGTCGACGGGTCGGTGGAGGGGCACCTGAAACCGGCTCCCCGGCTGTACGAGCTCCTGTCCGAGCGGCTCGACGTCGCGTTCGCCGACATGGTCTTCCTCGACGACCAGATGACCAACATCCGTGGGGCCGAGGCGCTGGGCATCCCGTCGGTCTGGTTCGACCCGGCCGACCCGGACGCGGGCTTCGCCGGGGCCCGCACGCTGCTGGGGCTTTGCCCGAGACCGGCACCGAGACCGGCACCGAGACCGACGGAGACACCGAGGGAGGGACCGACGATGGTTGAGCAGCGCGAGCTCCTGGTCACCCAGATGACCCTCGAGGCGGAGGGCGTCCTCTCCCTGCGGCCTGGCCCGCGTCGAGGGCAACGACCCGCTGCCGGCGTGGGAGCCGGGGGCGCACATCGACGTCTATCGTCCCCGACGGCACCACCCGGCAGTACTCCCTGTGCGGCGACCCGCGGGACCTGTCCTCGTGGCAGATCGCGGTGCTCCGCGAGCCCGCGGGACGCGGCGGGTCGGCGTACATCCACGACGAGCTCCGGGTGGGCGGCCGTCTGCTCGTCACCCGGCCCAAGCAGAGCTTCGCGCTCGAGGACGCGCCCTTCCACACGCTCGTCGCCGGCGGCGTCGGGATCACGCCGATCATGGCCTTCGCCGAGCACCTCGAGCGGGAGGGCCGCCCGTTCCGGCTGGTGTACGGCGGGCGCACCGAGCAGTCGATGGCGTTCCGCGAGCGGCTGGCCCGGCTGGGGGACCGCGTCACGTTCCTCGCCGAGGACCGCGACGGCCGGCCGGACCTCGACGCGGTCGTCAAGGAGCTCCCCGACGACGGCCTGGTGTACGTCTGCGGCCCGCTGCCGCTGCTGCGGGCGGTGGAGACCGCGGCCGAGACCGTGCACGGCCCCGACCAGGACCTCGTCCGGTTCGAGCTGTTCAGCAGCGCCGGCGTCGAGCGTGACGAGCCGGCGCCCGTCGACGGCGACGGGTACGAGCTGGTCCTGGCGAGGTCGGGGCACACCCTGCGCCTCAAGCCCGACGCCAACATCCTCGACGTCGTCCTCGCGGTCGGGGTCGAGGTCGAGAACGACTGCCGCGACGGGATCTGCGGGTCCTGCATCACCCCGGTGCTGTCCGGGACCGTCGACCACCGCGACCTCGTGCTGACCAAGCGGGAGAAGGCGGCCGGCGACAGGATGCTCATCTGCTGCTCCCGGCCCACCTGCGACCGGCTGGAGCTGGACCTGTGAGCGACCACCACCACCGAGAGGACCTCCGATGACGACGTCCATCGGCGCCACTCCGGCGCCGGCCCCACCCGGCGGGTGGACCGTCGAGTCCGTCGCCGCCGAGCTGCTGCGGTGCGAGGACGAGCGCATCGAGCGGCCGCCGTTCACCGACGAGTGGCCGGACCTCGACCTGGACACCGGCTACCGGATCCAGGACCTCAACCTGCAGGCGCGCCTGGACCGCGGGGAGACGCTGATCGGGGTCAAGCTCGGCCTCACCAGCCGGGCCAAGCAGGAGCGGATGGGGGTGCACTTCCCGTTCGTCGCCTGGCTGACCGACGCGATGGTGCTGCCGGCCGGGGATCCCGTCCCGCAGTCGAGGCTCATCCACCCGCGGGTCGAGCCCGAGATCGTGTTCGTGATGGGCGAGCGTCTCGAGGGGCCCGGGGTGACGTGCGCCCGGGCCATGGAGGCGGTCGCCACTGTGCGGGGCGGCGCCGAGGTGATCGACAGCCGCTACCAGGACTTCCGCTTCAAGGCCGGCGACGTCTCGGCCGACAACGCGTCCTCGGCGGCGTTCGTCGACCGCGGCGGTCGAGCGACTGCCGGGCGACCTCGACCTGGCCCTGGAGGCGGTCCTGGTCGAGGTCGACGGCGTGGTCGTCGACTCCGCCACCGGGGCGGCCGTCCAGGGCCACCCCGGCGAGGCGCTGGCCCTGGCCGCCAACGACCTGGCCCGGCGCGGGCACGCGGTCGAGGCCGGCTGGATCGTGCTCACCGGCGGGATGACCGACGCCGTCTTCGCGCCACCCGGCTCGTCGATCGCGATGCACTTCACCAACCTCGGGTCGGTCCTCATCGACGGCGGGGAGGGCTGAGGCGTGCCGTTCATCGAGGTGACGCTGGTCGAGGGCCGCAGCCCCGAGCAGCTGCGCGCGCTCATCACCGGTCTGACCAGAGCCGCGGTCGAGGCCGTGGATGCCCCGGTCGACAGCGTCCGCGTCGTGGTGCGCGAGGTGCCCCCGACGCACTGGGCGGCGGGCGACGTGACCATCGCCGAACGCCGGTCCCACCAGCACGAGGAGGAGACGTCATGACGCAGGGACGCGAGCTGTTCGGCCACGTGGTCGACGGCGAGGAGGTGCCGTCGCTCGACGGTCGCACCTTCGAGGTGTGGAACCCGTGGACCCAGGAGGTGTGGGCCGACGCCGCGGAGGGCGGGCCGGACGACGCCGCGCGCGCCGTCGAGAGCTCGCGCCGCGCCTTCGACGAGGGTGACTGGCCGCACCTCGGCCGCGCGGAGCGGGCCACGGCGATCCACCGGCTGGCCGACGTGATGGAGGCGCACACGGACGAGCTGGCCACCGCCGACACCACCGACATGGGCAAGCCCCTCGCCCAGGCCCGCCACGACGTCGGCCGCTCGGTGTGGAACTTCCGGTTCTTCGCCGACCACCAGCGCGACCACGTCGGCGAGGTCTACCCGATGGACTCGGGGCACCACACCTACAGCGAGTACGGGCCGGCCGGCGTCGTCGCCGCGATCAGTCCGTGGAACTTCCCGCTGATGATGGCGAGCTGGAAGGTGGCCCCCGCGATCGCCTGGGGCAACACCTGCGTCATCAAGCCGTCCGAGGACACCCCCGCCTCGGTGACCATGCTGGGTCGCCTGGCGGTCGAGGCAGGCCTGCCGCCGGGCGTCCTCAACGTCCTCAACGGCCACGGCGACCCGGCGGGCTCAGCCCTCGTCGCCGACGACCGCGTGGACCGGGTGACCTTCACCGGCTCGTCGGTCACCGGCCGCGCGGTCATGGCCTCCGCGGCGACGCACCTGGCGCCCGTCTCCCTCGAGCTCGGCGGCAAGGGCGCCAACATCGTGTTCGACGACGCCGACCTCGACAACGCCGTGCACTGGGCCGTCGAGGCGATCTTCCGCAACGCCGGCCAGGTCTGCCTCGCCGGCTCGCGGCTCTACGTCGGGGCGGGCGTCTACGACGAGTTCATGGACCGGTTCGTCCAGGCCGCCGAGGCACTCGACCATCGGCGACCCGCTCGACGCGGGGACGACGTTCTCCAGCCTGGCGAGCAAGCGGCACTTCGAGAAGGTCTCGTCGTACGTCGAGGGGCTGGAGGTCGACGGCGGCAAGGTGCTCACCGGCGGTGTCGACGAGAGCGGGCGCTGGCTGGTGCGGCCCACGATCGTCACCGACCTGCCGCTGACCGCGGCGGCGTACTGCGACGAGATCTTCGGGCCGGTCTGCGTGGTCAACCGGTTCGAGACCGAGGACGAGGTCGTCGCCCTGGCCAACGACAGCAGGTACGGCCTCAACGCGATGCTGTTCACCGAGAACCTCTCCCGCGCGCACCGGGTCGCGTCGCGGCTGCGCGCGGGCACGGTGTGGGTCAACTGCTTCTTCATCCGCGACCTGCGCACGCCCTTCGGCGGCGTCGGCGAGTCCGGGGTCGGTCGCGAGGGCGGCACCTTCAGCCGGGACTTCTTCACGGAGCCGAAGGCCGTCGTCATGCAGATCAGGCGGTGACCGCGGTATGACCTCGACCACCACGACCAGCCCCGAGATCGCCCGCACCGTCGACGTGCAGGGCGTCGCCACGAACTACCACGACGTCGGCACCGGCGACCCCGTCCTGCTGATCCACGGGTCGGGCCCCGGCGTCACCGCCTGGGCCAACTGGCGCCTCACCATCCCGGCCCTGGCGCGCCACCTGCGGGTCGTTGCGCCGGACGTCCCCGGGTTCGGCTACACCGAGCGGACCGGCACCGTCGGCTACGACCTCGAGGGCTGGACCGACCACCTCGTCGCCTTCCTCGAGGCGCTCGACCTGCCGCGTGTCCACGTGGTGGGGAACAGCTTCGGCGGCGCGCTCGCCCTCAGCATC
The DNA here is from genome assembly GCA_963815335.1 of uncultured Actinomycetota bacterium. Lineage (GTDB taxonomy): Bacteria > Actinomycetota > Actinomycetes > Propionibacteriales > Nocardioidaceae > Nocardioides. Next base: position 11,841 of record CAWFGL010000001.1, on the reverse strand, counting down.
GCGACCCGTCACCCGGCGCTGGTCGACCGGCTCGTGCTCATGGGCAGCGTCGGGGTCCCCTTCGAGATCACGCCGGGGCTCGACACCGTCTGGGGCTTCGAGCCGTCGCCGGCGAACATGCGTGAGCTCCTCGAGGTCTTCGCCCACGACCGCTCCCTGCTCACCGAGGAGCTCGTCCGGTCCCGGCTCGAGGCCGCCACCAGGCCCGGCGTCCAGGAGGCGTTCCGCGCCATGTTCCCGGCGCCGCGCCAGCGCAGCGTGGACGCGCTGACCGTCGACGAGGACGCCATTCGTCGCATCGACCGGCCGGTGCTGGTCGTCCACGGTCGTGACGACCGGGTCATCCCGCTCGGCAACTCGCTGCGGCTCCTCGAGCTGATCGACCAGGCGCAGCTGCACGTCTTCGGCCGGTGCGGCCACTGGGTCCAGATCGAGCACGCGGCCGCGTTCAACCGCCTGGTGGCCGGCTTCCTGGCCGACCCGGCGTGACCACCCTTCCCCCGTCAGGAGACCCCGCATGACAGACAGCAGCGCCACCTCGTCGGCTCCGAGGACCAAGGTCGCCGTGATCGGGTCCGGCAACATCGGGACCGACCTCATGGTCAAGGTGCTCCGCGTCTCGCAGCACCTCGAGATGGCTGCGCTGGTCGGCATCGACCCGGCGTCCGACGGGCTCGCCCGGGCCGTGCGCCTCGGTGTCCCGGTCACGGCCGACGGCGTCGACGGGCTGATGGCGATGGAGGGGTTCGCCGACATCGAGATCGTCTTCGACGCGACCTCGGCCAAGGCCCACCTCGCCAACGCCGAGAAGCTGGCCGCCCACGGGAAGCGGCTGATCGACCTGACCCCGGCGGCGCTCGGCCCGTTCGTGGTCCCGGCGGTCAACATCGACGACCACCTCGACGCGGCCAACGTGAACATGGTGACGTGCGGTGGGCAGGCCACCATCCCCGTGGTCGCCGCGATCTCGCGCGTCGTTCCCGTGCCGTACGCCGAGATCGTCGCCTCCATCGCCTCGAAGTCGGCGGGGCCCGGCACCCGGGCCAACATCGACGAGTTCACCGAGACGACCTCGCACGCCATCGAGTCCGTCGGGGGCGCCGGGCGCGGCAAGGCGGTCATCATCCTCAACCCGGCGGAGCCGCCGCTGATCATGCGGGACACCGTGCTCGCGCTGGTGGTCGCCCCGGACGAGTCGGTGCACGAGGAGATCAGGTCCTCGGTCGACAAGATGGTCGCGGACGTCGCGGCCTACGTCCCGGGCTACCGGCTCAAGCAGGCGGTGCAGATCAACCCGGTGCCGGACGGCCAGCCGGTGCACACGCTGCTGGCGGACGGGTCCAGCGCGGTGCCGACCCACCAGGTCTCCGTCTTCCTCGAGGTCGAGGGTGCCGCGCACTACCTCCCGGCGTACGCCGGCAACCTCGACATCATGACCAGCGCCGCGCTGCAGGTGGCCGAGCGCATCGCCCAGCGCATGGCCCAGCGCAGCCACCAGGCGGAGGCGGTCCGATGACCACGGTCTTCGTCCAGGACGTCACCCTGCGGGACGGGATGCACGCCATCCGGCACCGCATCGAGCCGGCCAAGGTCGGCGAGATCGTCGCCGCCCTCGATGCCGCGGGTGTCGACGCCATCGAGGTCGCCCACGGCGACGGGCTCGCCGGCGGGTCGCTCAACTACGGGCCGGGCAGCCACACCGACTGGGAGTGGATCGACGCCGCGGCCGCGAACCTCACGCACGCCCGTCTCACCACGCTGCTCCTGCCGGGCATCGGCACGATCGCGGAGCTCAAGGAGGCCTACGAGCGCGGCGTGCGGTCCGTGCGGATCGCGACGCACTGCACCGAGGCGGACGTCTCGGCGCAGCACATCGGGACCGCGCGCGAGATCGGGATGGACGTCTCCGGGTTCCTGATGATGAGCCACCTGGCGGACGCGGCCACGCTGGCCGGGCAGGCCAGGCTGATGGAGTCGTACGGCGCGCACTGCGTCTACGTCACCGACTCCGGCGGCCGCTTGATGATGGACGGGGTCCGCGAGCGGATGCGCGCCTACCGGGACGTGCTCGACCCCGGCACCGAGATCGGCATCCACGCCCACGAGAACCTCTCGCTCTCGGTGGCCAACTCGGTGGTCGCCGTCGAGGAGGGCGTGACCCGGGTCGACGCGTCGCTCGCCGGCCAGGGGGCCGGCGCGGGCAACACGCCGCTCGAGGCGTTCATCGCCGTCGCCGACCTCAACGACTGGAAGCACGGCTGCGACCTCTTCGCCCTGCAGGACGCCGCCGACGACCTCGTCCGGCCCCTGCAGGACCGGCCGGTGCGGGTGGACCGCGAGACCCTCACGCTCGGGTACGCCGGGGTCTACGGGTCGTTCCTCCGCCACGCCGAGACCGCGGCCGAGCGCTACGGCATCGACGTCCGCACGCTGCTCGTCGAGGTGGGCCGCCGCCGCCTGGTCGGCGGCCAGGAGGACATGATCACCGACATCGCCCTCGACCTGTCGGCCGTGCCGGGCTGACAGACTGCGCCGCGTGACGCGCACGAACCGCCAGGTCCTGCTCCGCCGACGCCCGAACGGCCTGGTCGTCCCCGAGGACACCGAGCTGGTCGGCACCGCCGCGCCGGAGCCCGCCGACGGCGAGGCGCTCGTCCGGGTCACCTATCTCGGGATCGACGCCGCGGCCCGCACCTGGCTCGACGACGCGCCCGGCTACCTGCCGCCGGTGCAGATCGGCGAGGTCGTCCGCGCCGCGGGCATCGGCGAGGTCGTCGAGACGCGCTGCGACGCCTACGAGGTCGGCGACGTCGTGACCATGCTGGCCGGGTTCCAGGAGTACACGATCGTCCGCGACGACGTGTTCTGCACACCGGTCACCGGTTTCGGCGACCAGGGTGTCGACCACCCGGCGGTGCTGTCGGTCTACGGGCCCACCGGCGCGACGGCGTACTTCGGCATGAACGACGTCGGCCGCCCGAAGGCGGGCGACACCGTCGTCGTCTCGGCCGCCGCGGGTGCGACCGGCTCGATCGCCGGCCAGATCGCCAAGATCGCCGGCGCCCGGGTCGTCGGCATCGCGGGTGGTCCCGAGAAGTGCCGGGCCGTCGTCGAGGACTTCGGGTACGACGCGTGCATCGACTACCGGGCCGGTGGCATCGAGGCCGCCCTGAAGCAGCACTGCCCGAAGGGCGTCGACGTCTACTTCGACAACGTCGGGGGAGAGATCCTGAACGCGGTCCTCGGTCGCCTGGCGATGAACGCGCGGGTCGTCCTCTGCGGCGTGATCTCGAGCTACCTGTCGGGCGAGCACCCCGGTCCGTCGAACTACGTGAACCTGCTGTCCCGGACGGCGACCATGCAGGGCTTCAACGCGCTCGACGAGTGGCCCCGCTTCGACGAGGCGTACGCCGCGATCCAGCGCTGGGACGCGGAGGGCCTGCTCGTCCACCGCGAGACGGTCTTCGACGGGCTCGAGTCCTGCGTGGACGCGCTCAACGGCATGTTCACCGGCGCCAACATCGGGAAGATGATGGTGCGGATCGCGGACCCGTCCTAGGCGGGCGGGTCGCCGGTCAGGGTGCCGGGGGCAGGACGATCGACCAGGCGGTCGCCTTGGTGGACGACGCGTTGGTGGTCGCGACGGCGCCGGCGCGCGGACCGGCCGGCACGACCTGGCCGGAGTCGGCGAGCAGGCTGCAGACCCGGCCGGCGTCCGCGCCGCACACCACCTGACGACCTGTCGTGGCGCCGTCGGCCGTCCAGAGGGTCGTGGTGCTGGACTTGTCCGCCCAGTACGACACCACCCACGAGCCCGCCGGTGCCGTGACCCCCGGGGCCTGCCGTGCGGCGTGGTTGACCGTGTCGGCGGCGCTCGCGAACGGCAGCGACGCGGTCTGGTCGACACCGGAGTAGGCCGCGACCGAGACCGTGTACTTGGCGCTGCCGCTCATCGGCACCGTCAGCTGCGTCCCGGCGTCGCCCGCCTGCACGACCTTGGTCCACAGCACCGTGCGCAGGTCGTCGGCGGCGACGTTGTCGAGCTGGGTCCAGCCGGCCACGCCCGTCGGGGCGCCGACCGTGCGGGTCGCGTTGTTGATGCTCAGGGCCAGGACCAGCCGGTCGCCGACCACGGCCGCGGCCGGGACGGTGACCTTCGGGGTCGCGTTGTTGGCCTGGACGGAGGCCGAGCCGACGTGGGCGACCTGGCTCTGGACGGGCGGCTCCTCCGCGACGACCGGGACGGTCACCGACCCGGAGTCGCCGTCGTCGTCGGTGACGGTCAGCTCGACGTCGTACGAGCCCGCGGTGGCGTAGCCGTGCGTGGGTGCGGCCTCGGTGGAGGTGGCGCCGTCGCCGAAGTCCCAGGCGTACGACGCGATCGACCCGTCCCCGTCCGTGGAGGTGGAGGCGTCGAACGCGCAGTCGAGCAGCGTGCAGTCCGCCGAGAACGCGGCGGTCGGCGGCTGGTTGGCGGGCGGGCCGCTGGCCGGCTTCAGCACGAACGACCACATGGTGGCCTTGTCCGACGGGGCGTTGGTCGTGGCCTCGATGTTGCCGTAGGTCCCGGCCGGCAGCCCGATGGCGGAGTCGGCCAGGGCGCTGCAGATGCGGCCGCCGTCGGCGGCGCACGCGGTGCGGCGGGTCGTGACGTCGGTGGACGGAGTCCACGCGACGGTGGTCGCCGACTTGTCGGCCCAGTACGACGCGACCCAGTCACCCTCGGCCACCGTCACCATGGGGGTCCGGCGCGAGCTGGAGGGGGTCACGTCGGTCGCCCGCGCGTAGGTGACTCCCGCCGCCGGGTCGGTGCCGCGGTAGGCGGCCACCGTGAGCGTGAACTTCGCCTTGGCGTTGAGCGGCACGGTCACCGACGCCCCGGCCTCGCCCGGTTGCACGAGCTTGGTCCACGCGACGGTGCCCATCGTGTCGGCGAGGACGCCGTCGATCTGCGTCCAGCCGGTCACCCCGGTGGGCGGCGACACGGTGCGGCTCGGCTCGTTGTAGCTGAGCACCATCAGCAACCTGTCGCCGACCTGGGCCGCCGCGGGGACGGCCACCGTCGGCGCGATGTTGTTGCCCGCCGACGCCGCAGAGGCGACGTACGCGATGGGGCTCTCGATCGGCGGCGCCTCCTCGACCGTGACGGTCTGGTTCTCGCGGTCGGTGGCGGCCTGGTTGTCGGTGACCGTGAGCCGGACGGCGTAGGCGCCCGGGGTCGCATAGGTGTGCGAGGGACTCGCCTGCGTCGAGGTCTGGCCGTCGCCGAAGTCCCACAGGTACCGGGTGAGGCTGCCGTCGGCGTCCGCGGAGGCCGACGAGTCGAACGAGCAGGTCAGGCCGTGGCACGAGGGGGTGTACGCGCCGGTCGGCAGGAGGTTGGCGGCCTTGGTCAGCTTGAGGTAGTCGATCTGGCCGGAGAAGTAGTCGCACGTGACGTCGACCTGGTCGCAGTCGATCTTGCCGCCGACCGTCATCGGCATCGCGTTGTCGATCGTGCCGGTGGGGCCGTTCTTGCGGTTGCGGAACTCGCCGTCGACGTACATGGTCACGCCGGTCGAGGTGAGCACGCAGGTGAGGTTGTGCCACTGCTCGTCGTTCAGCGGCGTGATGGCGCCGGTCGCGACCTGGCCGCCGGAACCCTTGAAGAGGCAGGACGGGATGCCGCCGGGGGACTGGATCTTCCACTGGCCGCCCGTGGTCTGGGCCTGGCCCTTCTGCGCGATGTTCCCGAAGTGCTCCCCGCTGCGGTACCGCAGCTCGATCGTCAGCGGCCCGGAGCCGGGCTCGAGGTTGACGTTGTCGGGCACCTGGATGACCCGCTCGGGCGAGGCCGGGTACGCCTCAGGGTCGCGGTGCTCCCAGGTGTAGCCGACCGCACCTGCTGCCTCGATGCCGGAGACGACCCCCGCCGGGTCGACGACGGCGTCCAGCCCGTGGGGACCGCTGTCGTGCATGACCGTGGTCCCGAACGGCTCGTTCATCTCGTAGAAGGCGGTCACCCCCGGGGCCAGCGGAGCACCGGCGGCCGCGGCCGGGGCCATCGAGACCGGGACCGAGATGCCGGCCACCAGGAGGGCGACGGCGCCCGAGCCGATGAGCGCGCGCGAGACCCGCATGCAGTTCCTCCCAGTGCCGCCCGGGCCTCGGCCCGGGCGGACGAACGTCGCGGCGCCACCCCTCCGGTGGGCCACGGTTCATCCTGGGTCCGGCGTCAGGTCACGCCGGCGCGGAGCCGCCCTATCCCGAAAAGTCGGTAGGCCGGCCGCGCGTCACTCGCAGTTGACGCAGGTGCCGCTGGCCGGGATCGACATGTAGCAGACCGGGCACATGTTCACCGGCCGGGCGGCGATCTCGGCCTTGCGGAGCCGCGAACGGCTGGCCTCGAGCCGCGGCGTGAGCGCGGCGAGCCCGCCGTCCTCGGGGAGGTCGGGCGCGTCGAAGAACCGGTAGCACTCGAGCCGGGCGGCGGCGGCGTGGCGGTCGCCGTCCTCCGGTCGCTCGCCGGTCGTCGCGAGGACCGCCTCGGCGTAGCCGTCGCCGACGCTCCCCGACGCGTTGACGCAGAGGGACGCCAGGTTGGGCTCGTCCCGCTTCGCGCAGTCCTGCGCCACCCGGAGCAGCACGTTGCCGATCCAGTGGTGCGAGCGCTGCTCGCTGTGGATGCCGGACCGGGCCTGGGCGTCGTCCGCGAGCTCCTTCTGCGTGACGACCGCGCGATAGGTGCGTGCCGTGTCGAGCAGGAACTCCCGGGCGGCCTCGGCCCAGGCAGCGCGGGACTCCTCGGCGGAGGGAGCCTCGGCAGCGGGGGCCTCGGTGATGTCGGTGAGCTCGGTGTCGACCATCTTTCGAGCGTACGGGGCGGAGGTGCGCGGGGCACCATCGACGGAAGTAGTCAAGGGGCTTGACCAAACGAGCGAGGGCCTCTACTTTTTGGTCAAGCACCTTGACTACTAGGAGGTTGACCATGGCAGTCCTCGCCATCACCGACGCGCCGAGCCACGACCTCGGGGGGAGCAGGTTCACCTCGCTGGCGACCCCCCGGCGAGGCACCGCCGAGACAGCGGTCTGGCAGGTCGAGATCGACCCCGGGACGCCGGCCGCGCCGCACTCGCTGACCCGCGAGGAGGTCTTCGTCGTCCTCGACGGCCGGGCCGACGTGCGGATCGGCGCCGACCGCGGCCAGGCCGGTCCGGGCGACGCCATCGTGGTGGCACCCGGCGTCGAGCTCGAGCTCAGCAACGCCGGCGACGGGACGCTCCGGCTGCTCTGCTGCTTCCCCGTCGGCGGTCAGGCGGTCCTGGGCGGCGACACGTTCACACCGCCCTGGGCCGAGTAGGTGTGGCGGCCCGTACGGTGACGGTCGTGGACGACGCGATCCCGCTGGCCCGGCTGCTCGCCATGTCGTTCCGGCTGATGATCGACGACCTGCACGACCGGCTGCGGCAGCGCGGGTGGACCGACGTCCGTCCCGCCTACGGGTTCGTGCTCCTGGCGCTGCGCGAGCAGCCCATCAGCGCGAAGCACGTGGCCGCCCTGATGGGCACGACCAAGCAGGCGGCCTCGCAGCTCGTCGACGCGATGGAGTCGGGGGGCTTCGTGAACCGGGTCCTCAGCGCCCGCGACGGCCGGGTCCGCGATCTGGTCCTGGCCGACAGGGGTCGGGAGCTGCTCACCGCGGTCGAGGCGATCTACGCCGAGATCGAGGGTGAGTGGGCCGCCCGGGCCGGAGCCGACGACCTCGCGACCACCCGCCGCGCCCTGCTGGGCGTCGTCCGCTCGGAGCCCGACAGCGCGCTCCCCGCGGTGCGCCCCATCTGGTAGCCGCGCCGCCGCTAGTCGATCCGAGGGAGGTCGGACGCCTGCCCGGTGAAGGCGGGCGTCCGCTTGTCGTGGAACGCGGCGACGCCCTCCTTGCCGTCGCCGATCGAGGTGTAGAACATCGCGAGCGAGTCGGACAGGTGGGCCTCGAGCGGGTCGGCGACGGCGCTGTTGCGGTAGAGCAGCCGCTTCGCCAGGGCCAGGGCGACGGGGGAGCGGTCGACCACGAACGAGCGGGCCAGCTCCTGGGCGACGGGCAGCAGGTCGTCGGGCTCGTGCAGGGAGCGGACCAGGCGTCCGGCCAGCGCGGCTTCGGCGTCGAGGACGTCGGCGGAGTAGACCCACTCGAGCGCCTGCTGGATGCCGACGATGCGCGGCAGGAACCACGAGGAGGCGGCCTCGGGCACGATCCCGAGGCGGCCGAACACGAAGCCGATGCGGGCCCTGGTCGAGGCCAGCCGGATGTCCATGGCCAGCGTCATGGTGGCGCCGATGCCGACCGCGGGGCCGTTGATCGCGGCGATCACGGGCTTGGGCAGGGCATGGACGGCGAGCGTCACCCGGCCGCCGGTGTCTCGCACCCCGTCGTGGTACGGCGCCTCGGTCAGGTGGGCGCGCAGGTCCTCGGGCGTCGGGGTGAGCGACTCGTCGAGCCCGAAGACGTTGCCGTCGGCCGAGAGGTCCATGCCGGCGCAGAACGCCCGGCCGGCGCCCGTGACGACGACCGCGCGGATCGCGTCGTCCATGGCGTCGGTGAGGAAGAACGTCTCCAGCTCGCGCGCCATCGTGACGTTGAACGCGTTGAGCTGGTCGGGCCGGGTGAGCATCAGGGTGGCGACGCCCGCGTCGTCGACCTCGCAGCGCAGGGTCTCGTAGGCCCCGGTCACGTGGCGGTCACTTGGCGATGCCCGTGCCGGTGCACAGCTGCGTGGTGATCGCGTCGGTGTCGTCGTCGATCATCGCCTGGAACATCACGCGCGCTCGTTCCTCGTCCAGCTGGGCAGACCCACCGGTGACGGGGATCGTGCAGGTCTTGTCGACGCTCGTGAGCGCGAGCGCCCACATCCCGGCCCGCATCGGTCCCATGTCCTCGCCGAAGGCGAAGAAGTCGGGCACGGAGTGGTTGAGCTCCCACCAGCGCACCGGGTTGACCACGGTCCACGGTGAGAGGACCTTGTCGCCGACGGCGGCCACGACCTCGCGCTGGTGCTTGATCCGGTCGAGGTCGCCGAGCTGCTGGGCGTGCCGCGAGCGCGCGTACGCGAGCGCGGTCTTCCCGTCGACGTCCTGGCAGCCCTTCTTGATGTTGAGGCCGGCGTCCTTGTCGACCATCTTCCGCTCCGGACAGATCTCGATGCCGCCGACGGCGTCCACGACCCCGACCACACCGCCCATGCCGATCTCGACGTAGTGGTCGATCCGGACCCCGCTCAGCTCCTCGATGGTCCGCACGAGCAGGGGAGCGCCGCCGAACGCGTAGGCGGCGTTGATCTTCGTGGTGCCGTGGTCGGGGATCGGGACCTCGGCGTCGCGCGGGATCGACACGAGCGTGTTCGGCCCGGAGCCCGTGTGCAGCAGCATGATCGAGTCCGTCCGGCCACCCCCGGCGTTGCCGGTGTTCAGCTCCTTGCGCTCCTCCTTGGACAGGCCCGCACGGGAGTCGCTGCCGACGAGGAGGTACGTCGTGCCGGGCTGGTCGCCCGGTCGGTCGCCGCCCGGGTCGAAGTCGACCTTCTCGACGCTGTTCCACGACACGACCGGGACCACGACGATGAAGACGAGCCACGCCAGCAGCAGCAGGAACACGTAGCGGACCCGGAAGCGGCGCCGGCGCCGCGGCGATCCGCCGGTCGGCGGGGCGACCGGGGGAGCCGGTCGCGGGGGAGTCGGACGGGTCGACTGCGCGGCGGGCTGGGAGGGACGGGGCTGGGCGGGCATCATCCGGGTGGCGTCCTCGGGTGGCTCGTTGCTCGTGGGTCGCCGGATCGGCCTCGTGGCGTCGTCCGGCGGCGGTCCGGCGTTCCCGTCCTTCTTGCCGCCGTACAACCACCCGTACTCGGGACCCTCGTCTGGCACGGAGCGAACCTACCCGTCCGGACCAGCCTGCCGGCTTCGGAGTGTCGCAGCCCACTGTGACGGGTGTGACTGGTGATACTGGCGGTCACAGGCTCCACCCCCAGCTCCAGGAGAACAGGTGTCTTCCCCCACCGCTCCCAGCAGTGCCGCCGACCGCGCCGCCCGCGTGCGGTTCCGGCGCGCGCTCGCGCTCATGGTGATGACCCTGCTCGTGCCGGGCTCGGCCCAGCTCGCGGCCGGCAACCGGAAGGTCGGCCTGGCCGCGCTCCGCACCTGGCTGGCCGCGCTCGTCGCCGGCGTGCTGCTCCTGCTCGTCTCGCTGGTGCACCGCCAGTTCCTGTTCGACCTGGCCTTCGACACCACGCTGCTCCAGCTGTTCCGGCTGGTGCTGATCGCCGGTGCCATCGGCTGGGCGTTCCTGCTCGTCGACGCGTGGCGGATCGGCCAGCCGCTGACCCTGTCGATGCGGCACCGCCGCGCCGTGATCGGCGTGAACGGCGCGTTCTGCCTGTTCGTGGCCAGCGCGCTGCTGTTCGGCTCGCACCTCGTCGGTGTGCAGCGCGACTTCGTCCAGGCGATGTTCGGCGACGGCCAGGCCAGCGACAGCCACCACGGCCGCTACAACGTCCTGCTCCTCGGTGGCGACTCGGGCGCCGACCGCTGGGGCATGCGCCCGGACTCCCTCACGGTCGCCAGCATCGACGAGGAGACCGGCAAGACGGTCCTGGTCTCGCTGCCGCGCAACCTCCAGGGGTTCTCGTTCGCCCCGGGGTCGGTGATGGAGGAGCAGTTCCCCGACGGCTACGACTGCGGCGAGGAGACCTGCATGATCAACTCGGTCAGCACCTGGGCCGGGGACAACACCGAGCTCTTCCCGGAGTCCGACCACCCCGGCGTGGACGCCACGATCATGGCCGTCGAAGGCGTCACCGGGCTCGAGATCAACTACTTCGCGATGGTCAACCTCAAGGGCTTCCGCTCGCTGGTCGACGCCGTGGGTGGCGTGACCGTCAACGTGCGCGAGCCGATCCCGGTCGGCCTCGGCAGCGACGTCAACTACGTGCAGCCCGGCAAGCGCAAGCTCACCGGCTTCGAGGTCCAGTGGTTCTCGCGGGCGCGTCAGGGGTCGGACGACTACTCGCGGATGGCCCGGCAGAAGTGCGTGATGACCGCGATGCTCGACCAGATCAACCCGCAGACGATGCTCACGAAGTTCTCCAGCATCGCGAAGGCGAGCTCGGAGATGGTCTCCACCAACGTCCCGGCCGGCGAGGTCGGCGAGTTCGTCGACCTGGCCCTCAAGGCGAAGTCGCAGAAGATCGCCACGGTGTCGATCGCGCCCCCGCTCGTGCCGGACACGGCGCACCCGGACATCGACGCGATCCAGGCCGCGATCGCCGACGCGATCGACAGGTCCGAGGGCGATCTCGAGAAGTCGGACCAGCCGGTGAAGAAGAAGCGCAAGAAGCAGGACGCCCCGGCCGTCACCGGCGGCTCGGTCGGCTCCCTGAAGAGCGGCTACGTCGCCAACGACACCGAGGACGTCGCCGCGGCCTGCTAGCGAGGGAGCGAAGCGACCGACGCGGACGGTCGTCGAGGAGCCCGCGCAGCGGCTCGACGAGGTGACCCGGGGCTGGGACCTGGACGTCGCGAGTCGTCCGGGCACGGTCGGTGCCGCGCCTTAGAGTGATCAACGATGTCCCAGCCGACCGTCCTCGCCGTCGACGGCAACTCCCTGCTGCACCGGGCGTTCCACGCCTCGGCGCGCACCGGGTTCCGCCTCGACGGCCGGCCCGCGTGGGCGGTCCGAGGGCTGCTGTCCCAGCTGGTCGCCGCGGTGGACCGGGTCTGCGCCGACGCGGTCGTGGTCGGGTTCGACGACCGCGGCAACAGCATGCGCAAGAAGCAGTGGCCCACCTACAAGGCTCAGCGGACGCCGAAGCC